>CAWGDE010000027.1:0-14443 GCA_963821195.1 uncultured delta proteobacterium | reverse complement strand
CCCCTTGCCCATCGTCGCGGCGACCTTCAGCTCCGCGCCCCACAGGACGGGCGCAGCCGAGATGAAGTTGAAGAAGGCGGCCCAGCCGACCGCGAGGAGCGGCGAGAGCACCCGTGTCGAGACCACCGTCGCGATCGAGTTCGCCGCGTCGTGGAAGCCGTTGAGGAAGTCGAACGCGAGCGCGACGACGATGAGGAGGACGACGATCGCGATGAGCATTCTGGCCGGGCTCCGGGGCGCGCTACGCGTGCTCCAGGACGACGCCCTCGATCACGTTCGCGACGTCCTCGGCGCGATCCGTCGCGTCCTCGATCAGGTCGATGATCTCCTTCCACTTCATGACCGTGAGGGGATCGTTGCCGCGCTTGAAGAGCTTCGCCATCGTGCGCCGCGTGAGCGTGTCCGCCTGGTTCTCGAGGACGTTCATCTCCTTGCACGCGTCGAGGATCGCGTTCGGGTCCTTCTTCATCTGGCGCAGGCCCCTCACCGCCTCCTGCATCTTCTCCACCTGGGTCACGAACACGGCGGCGAGCTCGCGCGACTCCGGGAGCACCGAGTCCACGTCGTAGAGGGAGAGCCGCTCCGCAGCCGCGTCGGCGAGGTCGAGCACGTCGTCGATGCGCGAGAGGAGCCGGTGGATCTCGGACCGGTCGAAGGGCGTGATGAACTGCGTGTGCAGCCGGGCGAACGCGCGGTGCGTGATGTCGTCGCCGCGGTGCTCGACGTCCTTGATTTCCTGGCACTTCCGCTGGACGTCGGTGAAGTCGTCGAGCAGCGCCTTGAGGAGCTTCGCGCCCTCGACGACCGTCGCCGCCTGCGCCTCGAAGTCGGAGAAGAAGTCGTCCGACTTCGGCATGAGCTTCTCGAGCATGCGGGTCTCCTCCGGGGCGGCGCGAACCTTACCGATTCGGGCCAGGTAGTCAAACGGTGCATGTGTACCCCGCCGGAGTCGTCCCCCGGTGAAGAAATGGGTGGCTGGCGAATTGAATTACGCCTGGATACGTGGGAACTTGAACCTGTCGCGCGGTCTTCCGGCCGCGCGAACCCTTGTTCCCCGGCGAGCGGGCCTGCACATTGCCGCGCCCGAACGGGGAACGGGCCGGGCGCCGTCGCGCGTCCGGCGCCGGGACGAGGAACGGTCCAGCAGGAGGTCACCCGTCGGATGAGGTTCGGCGCGAAGATCGCGCTCGTCTTCCTGGCCGTCGGCGTGCTGCCGGTCGCGCTGCTCGGGCTCGTCTCCTACATGGTGAGCCGGGACGAGCTGCAGCGCACCGTCGGCCGCATGCAGGTGCAGTCGGCGAACGACCTCGCGCTGTTCATCGAGCGCACCGTCACCTCGTCGAACGAGAGCCTCGCCCTCTCCACGTCCGCGCTCCTCCCCCTGGAGGGGTTCTCCCGCGGCGAGCTTTCGCAGATTCTGCAGATCCCGTACCGCCAGCTGCCGTTCGTCTCGATCCTCGCGCTCGTCGACGACAAGAACGCGCCGGTCGCGGGCCCGGCCTACCAGGCGCGCCCGGAGAGCGATCCCGCCCTCGCGGGCCGCGAGCCGGTGAGCGACGCCGACCTCGCGCTGTTCGCGAAGCAGTTCCCGCCGCCTCCCGCGAAGCGCGGCCAGACCGCGATGAGCGCGCCGTACCGCTCCGGCCGCGGCGGGCTCCGGATCGCGGTGTCGCAGCGCCTCGCGAAGAGACGCTCCATCGTGGCGGAGGTCGTGCTGCGCGACGTGGAGGACCGGCTGTCGGAGCTGTCGAAGGGGACCGGGGTCGCTTACCTCGTCGACGGGCGCGGCGAGGTCCTCGCGCACGGCGGCGCCGACCCGGCCGTCACGGCGGAGGAGCGGTGGCTCCCCGAGGTGGGGTTCTCGAAGGGGATCTCGTGGTCGCACCTCGTCCACCGCAAGGACCGCGCGCGCTGGCTCGCCGCCTTCTCGGCGGTGCCCCGGTACGGCTGGGGCGTCGTCGTCGCGCAGCCGATGGCGGTCGCGTTCGGCGCGGCGGAGCGGCTCCGCTTCTACACCTTCGCGTGGTCCGGCATCGCGCTCGTGCTCGCCCTCGCGCTCGGCGCGCTGCTCGCGCGGCGCGTGACCCGTCCCATCCAGCGGCTGTCGCGCGCCGCCGGCGCCATCGCGGCGGGCGACTACGGCGCCGAGGTCGACGTCTCGGGGCGGGACGAGCTCGCGGACCTCGGTCGCGCGTTCGTGCGGATGACCTCCGAGATCCGGCGGCGCGACGAGGAGATCCGCGCCTGGAACGAGGAGCTGCAGCAGCGCGTCGCGGAGCGGACGGCGGAGCTCAAGACGGCGCAGGACCAGATCCTCCGCACCCGCAAGCTCGCCGCCATCGGCTCGCTCGCCGCCGGGATCGCGCACGAGCTCAACAACCCGATGACCGCCATCACCGGCTACCTCGCGATCCTCGGCAAGCAGGCGCCGCCCGGGACCCCGCAGGCGGAGATGCTCGCGACCGCCCAGGAGCAGGCGACCCGGATGTCGCGCGTCGTCGAGGAGCTCCGCAGCTTCGCGGACCAGGAGCGGGTGGGCTCGGGACAGCGGTTCTCGCTCGATCGGACGGTGACCTCCGCGCTCGCCCTCTACGAGGACCGGCTGCGTGCCTCGGGCATCGCGCTCACCAAGCGCGTCGACGAGCGCATCCCCGACGCGCAGGGCGACCCGGTGCAGATCCAGCAGGTGATCGCGCACCTCGTCGAGAACGCCATCAACGCGATGCCCACGGGCGGGCGCCTCGAGGTGTCGCTCGGCACCGTCGACGGCGACGCGCTGCGGCTGCGGATCGCCGACACCGGAGCGGGGATCCCGGCCGCCATCCGCGAGCGGATCTTCGATCCCTTCTTCACCACCAAGGAGCGGAGCGGCCAGGTCGGCCTCGGCCTGTCCGTCTCGCACAGCATCGTGGAGGCCCACCACGGCCAGATCCTCGTGGAGAGCGCGGAAGGCGCGGGCGCGGCGGTGACCGTGCTCCTGCCCGCGGCGGCCCAGGCCCACCTCGCCTGAGACGGGAGCGAAGCGATGAAGGAGCGCCCCATCGATGCCAGGAAGGAGCCCGAGGCGCCCGACGCGGACCTCCTCGCGCCGAGCCTGCTCCACGAGCTGCGGCAGCCGCTCACCGGCGCGGACGCCGCCGCGACCCTGCTCGAGCGGGCGCTGCCCGACCTCCGGCGGAGCGACGACTGGCGGCTCCTCCGGGCGCAGCTCGCGCGCATCGGCGAGATCGCGACCGAGTACGAGGACCTGCTGCGGCCCGGTGCCACCGCCCCCGAGGCGTTCGCGGTGGGCCCGGTCGTGTCGCGCTCCGTGGACCTCCTCGCGCACCGCGTCCGTCCGCTCGCGCGGCGCTTCGGCCTCGAGCGCCACGACGGCGGACGCCGCGGCTGGGGCGCGCCGCGCGCCCTCGTGCACGCCGCGACGAACCTGCTCGCGAACGCCCTCGAGGCGGTCGAGGCCGGCGGCAACGGTGCGCGGGTGCTCGTGCGCGTGCTCGAGGCGCCGGCGGGAGGGGTCGAGGTGCGCGTGTCGGACGAGGGGGTCGGCATCGCGCCCGAGCACCGGGCCCGCGTCTTCGAGCCCCGGTTCACGACGAAGAGGCCCGGGCGCGGGACCGGACTCGGGCTGCACGTCTCGCGGCAGCTCATGAACCGGTACGGGGGCCAGGTGTTCCTCGTCGCGGAGGACGACGCGAGCCGCGCCCCGTGGGCGGTGACCGAGTTCTGCATCTCGGTCCCGCCGCCGCCCGCAGGAGACGGCGCATGAGCGCCCTCCGGTTCGGAGCGGGAATCGGGGCGGGCGTTGCGCTCGCCGCGCTCGTCGTGGGCGCGGCCACGAACGGGGCGCCGACCGCCGCCGAGCCCGACGCCGCGTCCGTCTCCGTGCCCGCGCGCGCCGAGCCGAAACCAGGCGCCGCGTCCGCGCCCGCGCGCGCCGATCCGGCGGCGGCGAAGAAGCCGGCCGTCGAGCGCGGCGTGCTCGCCCGCGCTGCTGCTTCGCGCCGGCCGAAGGCGCCGGAGGGCGCCCCGCCGGCCACGCCGGCCGGCGAGGCCGCGCCGGACGGTCGCTCGAGCAGCGCGAAGGAGCCGGTCATCCAATCCGTCGAGGTGGACTGGGGTGCTCCGCAGCCGCGCCCGTGACCTCCGCGCCGCGGGCGCCGTCCTCGCCGCCGCCCTCGCTGGCGCCGCGGCCGGCCCCGCGCGCGCCCACGATCCGTCAGCGGGACCGCCGCTGCAGGTCGTCGCGGAGCCGGCCCAGCTCGTGCTCGGCCGCGACGCGGGCGCTGAGCTGCGCATCACGACGCCCGACGACGTCGAGGACGTCTCCGTCTCGACCAGCGCCGGGCGCATCGAGGACGTGCGCAAGCTGGGGGCCGGCGCGTTCGCGGCGCGGTTCGTCCCGCCGGCGAGCCGCGTCCCCCAGGTCGCCATCGTCGCCGCCGTCGCGCGGACGTCGCGCGGCACCCTGGACGGCTGGGTCGCGATCCCCTGCTTCGGCCAGGCCGACGCGCGCGTCCACTCGGCGCCCGGGGGGGAGATCGCGCTCACCATCGGCGGGCGGCGGTTCGGTCCGCGCACCGCGGGGAGCGACGGCGTCGCGATGATCCCCATCGTCGTCCCGCCGGGCGTGCGCGAGGCGCACCAGGGGTTCAAGCCGATCGACCTCGGCGTCCCCGAGACGACGCTCCTCCACGCCGTGCTCGATCGTTCGGTCGTGCTCGCGGATCGGACGGAGCGGGTCCGCGTCCTCGCCTGGGTCGTCGCGCCGCACGGCGCGGCGCGCCGCGGCGACGCGCCCGCCTTCGAGCCCACGCGCGGCACCGTCTCCGTCACCGAGCGCCAGCCGGGCGAGGTCGAGGGGATCTGGACGCTTCCCCCCGGCCGCGCGGGAGAGGAGCGGATCGTCGTGCGGCTCGCGACCTCGTCCGCCTCGCGGAGCGTGCTCCGGCTCGAATCGGTCGCCGGGCCGCCCGCGGTCATCGCGATGTCGTTCGATCGGGCCGGCGTGGTCGCGGGCGCGGAGGAGGGCGTCGGACTGACGGCGCGCGCGCTCGACGCCGGGGGGAACCCGGTGCGCGCCGCGCTCGCCCTCGAGGCCGAGGGCGTGTCCCTCTCCGACGTGCGCGAGCCGGAGCCGGGGGTCCTCGTGGCCCGCCTGCGCGCGCCCGCGGCGCTGCTCGGCCGGACGGAGGCGGTGGTCCGCGCGTCCGCCGCCGGAGCGGGAATCTCCGGGACGCGCACCGTTCAGCTCCTGCCCGGCGCGCCCGCGCGCGCGCGGCTCGACGGGATCTCGGGCGCGGTCCGGTCCGGCCGCGAGTCGGTGCTGGCGCTCCGCGTCGCCGACGCCGGCGGGAACCCCGTCTCGCCGGTTCCAGCGGTCACCGCGGACCAGGGGAAGGTGGTCGCGGTCGAGGCGGAGGGCCCGGGAGCCTGGCGCGTCCGCTGGGTCGCGCCCGCCGTGGAGGCGCCTTCGCGCGCGCGGCTCCTCGCCACGGCTGGCGGAGCGCGTGCGACGCTCGAGCCCGTCGTCCTGCCGCCGCGGCCGGCCGCCTCGTGCGACGTGTCCGGCGGCGCCGCGTTCGATCTCCGCGACCCGTCCGCGGGCGGGCAGGTGGCCGTCGCGCTCGACTTCGCGACGGGCCGGGCGGACGGCGCCCCGCTCGGGCTCGAGCTCGCGTGGCGCGCGGAGGCGGACGTGGCCGCGCTCAGGGCCGGTTCGGGGCTGGCGCTCCTCGCAGGGGCGTCGGCGTCGCGCGTCATGGGGCCTAACGTGTTCGTGCGAGCGAGCGCCTCCGGAGGCGCCTGGCTCGCGAGCGGCTCCGTCGCCCCGGCGGCGCGGCTCTCGCTCGGCGCGGGGCTCGAGCGGCGCAGGGTGGCGCCGTTCGTCGAGGCCGCGCTGCTCGCGGCGAGCGGTGGCGCGGACGGCGGCTTCGCGGCGATCATGGTGTCGTTCGGGCTCCGGCTCGGGGTGGAGAGGTGACCACGTGACGTCCACGATCCTCATCGTCGACGACGAGCCCGTGATCCTGGACGTGCTGCGCCGGTTCCTCGAGGGCGAGGGGCGCACGCTGCTCCTCGCCGGCTCGGCGCGCGAGGCGATCGCCGTGAGCGAGGGGCCGGCCGAGATCGACGTCGCCCTCATCGACAAGAACCTCGGCGACGGCTCGGGCCTCGACGTCGCGCGCGCGCTGCGCAAGGCGAAGCCCGACGTCGAGGTGATCCTCGTCACCGGGTACGCCTCCCTCGACACCGCGATCCAGGCCGTCCAGATCGGCGCGTTCGACTACGTCACGAAGCCGATCTCGGACTACGACGCGCTGAAGCTCAAAGTGGAGAACGCCGCCGACAAGGTCCGGATGAAGCGGCGGCAGCGCGACCTGCTCGTGCGGCTCACGGAGAGCGAGGAGCTCCACCGCGGCGTGTTCGAGACCTCGAACGACGCCGTGCTCCTCGTGGACGGGCTGACCGGGGCGGTCGAGGACGCGAACCCGGCCGCCGAGCGGCTCTACGGGCGGCCGCGCGAGGCGCTGCGCGGCCTGCGGTACGACAACCTCCTCTCTCCCGAGTCGGACCCGGGGCTCCCGCCCCACGGATCGCGGGCGTACCCGTCGCGCCATCGCCGGGCGGACGGGTTCGCGTTCCCCGTCGAGATCTCGGCGGGCGAGCTGCGCCGCGGCGAGCGGGCGCTCCGGGTGCTCTCCGTCCGCGACGTCTCGGAGCGCGAGCTCGCCGAGACGGCGCGCCGCGAGCTCGAGCAGAGCCTGCGCCAGGCGCAGAAGATGGAGGCGGTCGGGCGCCTCGCGGGCGGGGTCGCCCACGACTTCTCGAACGTGCTCGCCGTCGTGCTCGGCTACTCCGAGCTCCTGCTGCGCGATCTCCCGTCGGGCGACCCCCGGACGCGCGAGTGCCTGGAGGGGATCGTCGAGGCCGCGCACCGTGCGGTCGGGGTCACGCGCCAGCTCCTCACGCTGTCGCGCAAGAAGCTCCTCCGCCCCGAGGTCCTCTCGGTCAACAAGGTGGTCTTCGACCTCGAGAAGCTCCTCTCGCGCGCGATCGGCGAGCGGATCGCGCTCACGACGCTCCTGGGCGAGCACGTGTCGCCGGTGGTCGCCGACTCCGACCAGCTCGCGCAGGTGCTGCTCAACCTCGCGGTCAACGCGCGCGACGCCATGCCGGACGGCGGCCCGCTCGAGATCGCCACGGCCCGCGTCGACCTCGCCGAGGCCCAGCGCGACCTCGGGATCCCCGCGGGGCACTACGTCACGCTCTCGGTCCGCGACGGCGGCTGCGGGATGACCGAGGAGGTCCGTGCGCGCATCTTCGAGCCGTTCTTCACGACGAAGGAGACGGGCACCGGCCTCGGGCTGGCGACCGTCTACGGCATCGTCCGCCAGGCCGGCGGCGCGATCCGCGTCGAGTCGCGGCTCGGCGAGGGCACGCAGTTCACCGTGTTCCTCCCGGCGGCAGAGGAGCAGGTCGCGCGCACGGTGCTGCCCGTGGCGGCCTCGGCGCCGCGCGGGCTCGGCGAGACGATCGTGCTCGCCGAGGACGACGACCCTCTGCGCGTCGTGCTGGGGCGCGTGCTCGCCGGGGCGGGGTACCGCGTCGTGTCGGGGCGGAACGGGGTCGAGGCGCTCGAGGCGGCCGGAGTGAAGGGCGGCCGGGTGGACCTCCTCCTCACCGACCTCGTCATGCCCCGGATGACCGGCGCGGAGCTCGCGGACGCGCTGTCGCGCCTGCAGCCGGACCTGAAGGTCCTGTTCATGACCGGGCACACCGAGGACGCCACGGTCCTCGACCGGCTCGGCGGCGAGCGCGCCGACGTGATCCAGAAGCCGTTCACGAACGAGGCGCTGCTCGGCACGATCCGGCGCCTGCTCGGGCCGGCGCGGGCGACCGCTGCGTAGGCCGCGGGCTTCGGGGTCGCGCGTCGTCGAGGTCGGGGAGCTAGACTGCGCGCGTGACCGACCGGCTCTACCTCGACGACTCCGCGCTGCTCGACTTCGACGCCACGGTCGTCGCGGTCCGCGACCGCGGCGGCCGCCCGGCCGTGGTGCTCGACCGGACCGCGTTCTACCCGGAGGGTGGCGGCCAGCCGGCCGACCGCGGGACGCTCGGCGGCGTGCCGGTCCTCGACGTGCAGGAGGACGCGGGCGAGGTCCTGCACGTGCTCGGCGGCGCGCCGCCCGCGGGGCGGGTCGCTGGCCGCGTGGATCCGGCCCGGCGCCGCGACCACGTCCAGCAGCACCACGGGCAGCACCTCCTCTCGGCGGCGTTCGAGGCGCGCGCCGGCGCGAGGACGCTCTCGTTCCACCTCGGCGAGGAGACCTGCACGATCGACCTGGACGTCCCGGTGGCGCGTCTCGCGCCCGCGGTGCTCCGCGAGGTCGAGGCCGCCGCGAACGATCTCGTGTTCCGCGACCTCCCGGTGACCGCGCGCGAGCTCTCGCCGGACGAGCTCGCGCGGCTCCCGCTCCGGAAGGCGCCCGCGAAGGGGAGCCGCGTCGTCGTGGTGGGCGACCTCGCCGCGGGAGAGATCGCGGACGCCTCGCCGTGCGGCGGCACGCACCCGCGCCGCACCGGCGAGGTCGGCGCGATCGCGATCCTGCGCGCGCAGAAGTGGGGCGACGGCGGGCGGGTCGAGTTCGTCTGCGGGGCGCGCGTCGTCGGCGCGCTGGCCGTCGCCGGCGAGCGGCTCGCGGCGGCGGCGGAGGCGCTCCGCTGCGCGCCGGCCGAGGTCCCGAAGGCGGCGGCGCGCGCGGCGGAGGAGGCGGTGGCGCGCCGCAAGGACGCGGAGCGGCTCGCGCTCGCGCTCGCCGCGGGCGAGGCCGACCGGCTCGCCGCGGCGGGATCCGGCCCGGTGCGCGCGGTGCTCGCGCCGCCCGGGCCCGGGGCGGCCGGCTACGCGAAGGCGGTCGCGCTCGCGCTCGCCGCGAAAGGGCGCGTCGCGCTCCTCGGCGCGGTCGAGGAGGGGCGCGCAAACCTCGCGTTCGCGCGGCCGAAGGGGCCAGGGCCGCACCTCGGCGAGCTCGTCCGCGCCGCCGCGGCGACGGTCGGCGGGAAGGGCGGCGGCGCGCCGGACCAGGCGCAGGGGAGCGGGCCGGACGCGGCGCGGCTCGACGAGGCGCTCGAGGCGGCCGCGCGGGCCGTGGCGCAGGCGCCGTGACGGCTGAGCGTCATTTGGGGGATGATACCGTCCGTCCATGCGCCGCGCCGTCCCGCTCGTCCTCGCCGTCGGCGTCCTCTCGTCCGCGGCCACGCCCGCGCCGGCGCGCGCCCAGCCCCAGCCGCTCCGGTACGACCTCCGCGTCGACGGAGCGATCACGCTCGGGACCTGGGCGCTCTACGGCGCGGCCGAGCTCGCGAAGGGGAGCCTCGCACCCTCGACCTGCCGGCTCTGCGAGCCGAACTCGTTCGACGCGAAGGTGCGGAACGCGCTCGTGTGGGGCTACATCGACCAGGCGCAGAGCGCCTCGGACGTGATCGCCTACGCGCTCATACCGCTCGGGATGGTCGGCCACCAGCTGCTCGCGGCCCGCGGGGAGGGCGACGTGAACGCCGGCTGGATCGACGTGCTCATCGTCGCCGAGGCCGCCGGCATCGCGATGGACGTGAACCAGATCGTGAAGTTCACGACCGGTCGCCAGCGGCCGTTCGTCCACTACGGCAACTACAGCGACCCGAACCGCAAGCCGGCTCCGGACGACAACCTCTCCTTCAGCTCGGGCCACACGACCTTCGCGTTCGCCGTCGTCGCCGCGGCGGGGACCGTCTCGCAGATGCGCGGCTACAAGAGCGCGCCGTGGGTGTGGGGCATCGGGCTCACGCTCGCGACGGCGACGGGCTATTTCCGGATCGCGGGCGACAAGCACTACCTCACCGACGTCTTCGTCGGCGCCGGCACCGGGCTCGCCGCGGGCATCGCGCTCCCGCGCCTCATGCACCCGCGCGAGGCCACGGCCTCGGGCAAGGCGACGGTGACGCTCACGCCGTTCCCGCTCGGCGTCGCGGGCATGTTCTAGCGGGCGTGCGCCCCTGCCCGTCCTGCCGTCCGCGGTGGCCGAGAGCCCCGCGCGTCTCGCTACGCCGGCTGCGCCGCCGCGGGGACGCTGGGAGATGAGGCCTCTAGCGCAGCTCCACGAGCGTCGCGCCCCAGCCGCCGCCGTCCTCCCCTGCCGTCCGGAACGACGCGACGCGCGGGTGCCGCTCGAGGATCGCCTCGACCGAGCGCCGGAGGGCGCCCGTCCCCTTGCCGTGGACGATCCGGAGGGCGCGCAGGCCGGCGGCGTGCGACGCCTCGATCCACTCCGGGACGAGCGTGCCCACCTCGGACGGCGGGAAGACGTGCAGGTCGAGCGTCCCGTCGAGCGGCAGCGGCACCGGGTCCTCGAACGGGTGATGCGTCACCGCTCCCGTCGTCGCTTCGATCGCTCGCCATGGCCTTCGGGAATGATACCGTCCGTCCATGCGCCGCGCCGTCCCGCTCGCCCTGGTCCTCACCGCCCTCTCCGCCGCGCCGCGGCCCGCCCGCGCGCAGCAGCCGGTGCCGCTCAAGTACGACCTCCGCGTCGACGGCGCGATCCTGGTCGGGACATGGGCGCTCTACGGCGGGCTCGAGCTCTGGAAGGACGACCTCGCGCCCATGAAGTGCAAGTTCTGCGAGCCGAACTCCTTCGACGCGTGGGCGCGCGAACGTCTCGTGTGGGGCAACACCTCTCAGCCGCTGGCCGCCTCCAGCGCGCTCGCGTTCATCGTGGTCCCCGCCGGGATGGCTGCCCACCAGCTCCTCGCGGCGCGCTCGGCCGGGGACGTGAACGCCGGGTGGGTCGACATCCTCATCGTCGCGGAGGCCACGGGGATCGCGATGGACGTGAACCAGATCCTCAAGTTCACGGTCGGCCGTCAGCGGCCGTTCGTCCACTACGGCAACTACAGCGACCCGAACCGCGCGCCGACCTCGGACGACAACCTGTCCTTCCCCGGAGGCCACAGCACGTTCACGTTCGCCATCGCCACGGCGGCGGGCATGGTCTCGAGCATGCGGGGCTACAAGAGCGCGCCGTGGGTGTGGGGCATCGGGCTCACGCTCGCGACCGCGACGGCGTACCTTCGCCTCGCCGGCGACGTGCACTACGTCACCGACACCCTCGTCGGAACCGGGACCGGCATCGCCGCGGGCATCGCGATCCCGCTGCTCATGCATCCGCGCGAGGACGCGAGCTCGGGCTCGGGCAAGACCTCGCTCACGCTGACGCCGATCCCGTTCGGCATCGCGGGCGTGTTCTAGGCGGACAAAAGCGAAGCGTGCCGCTCCGGCGCCCCGCCTCCCTACGCAGGTGTGGCGGCGGGGACGAGCTCCAGCACCCGCTCGGGCGGCCGCGCGACGACGGCGCGGTCCCCGGCGACCAGGATCGGCCGCTCCAGGATCTGGGGGTGCTGCGCGATGGCCTGGACGAGGTCGTCGTGGGGCGTCCGGTCGGAGAGGCGGAGCGCCTGGTACTCGTCGGCGCCCTCCCGGACGACCGCGTGGACGGACATGCCGAGGCGGACGAGGAGCGCGGAGATCTCGTCCGGCGTCGGTGGCTCCTCGAGGAACCGCCGCAGCACGGGCTCGACGCCGCGCTCGCGGAGCAGCTCCGCGGCGCGCTTGCTCGCGGAGCACCGCGCGTCGAACCACAGGACGTACTCGCCGGGCATGCTCGGGCGGAATATACGGGAAAGCCTGGACCTCGCGCATCACCTGGGCCGCCTCGCCGCCCTGCTCGCCGCCGAGCGCGACGAGGAGAAGCTCCGCCTCGACGAGGCGCGCGGCCGGCTCTCGCTCGCGGAGCGCGAGGCGCGCGGGCTCGCGCTCGCCGACGTCGAGGCGATCGAGGAGGGCGCGCTCGGGGACCGGACGCTCGTCACGTTCGCGAGGCCCGGGAAGCCGCTCGGGGGCGCCCGCATCGGCGTCGGCAGCCTCGTCACGGTCTCGCTCCGGCGCGAGGCGCGGCCGGACGCGCCCTCGGGCGTCGTCGCCCGCCGCACCCGCGGCGCCGTGGCGGTCGCCTTCGACGAGCCGCCGCCCGACTGGGCGACGGACGGCCGCGTCGTGCTCGAGCTCGAGCCCTCGCCGGTGACGTGGGAGCGGCTCTCGTCCGGCATCGCGCGGCTCCGCGACGAGAAGGCCGGGCGCCGCTGGCACCCGGTCCTCACCGGGACGCCGCCGCGATTCCTCTCCCGCGCCCGCGGCCCGTCGCTCCCCGGCACCGGCGCCCGGCTCAACGCGGAGCAGGGCGCCGCGCTCGACCTCGCCGACCGCGCGCGAGGACGTCGCGCTCGTCCACGGGCCCCCCGGCACCGGCAAGACCACCGTCCTCGTCGAGGTGATCCGGCGCGCCGCGGCGCGCGGGGAGCAGGTGCTCGCGGCCGCGCCCTCGAACCTCGCGGTGGACAACCTCGTCGAGCGGCTCGCCGCGGCCGGCCTCTCCTGCGTCCGGATCGGCCACCCCGCGCGCGTCCTCCCCGGGCTCCTCGCGCACACGCTCGAGGCGCTCGCCGCCGAGCGCGAGCCGGCGCGGATCGCGCGGGACCTCGTCGACGAGGCGATCGCCCTCCGCCGCTCGGCCGCGAAGCGCAAGCAGCGGCGCGGCCCGGGCCGGTTCAGCGATTCGCGCGCGCAGTGGCGCGACGCGCGGGCGCTCCTCGCCGAGGCCCGCGCCCTCGAGGACCGCGCCGAGGCGGAGGTGCTCGAGCGCGCGCAGGTGGTGCTCGCGACGCTCACCTCGCTCGATGCGCGCCCGCTCCAGGGCCGCCGCTTCCCGCTCGCGGTCGTCGACGAGGCGACCCAGGCCGTCGAGCCCGCGCTCTACCTCGCGCTCCTCCGCGCCGACCGCGCCGTGCTCGCGGGCGACCACCTCCAGCTCCCGCCGACGGTGCTCTCGGCGGCGGCGCAGGCGGGTGGCCTCGGCGTGTCGCTCTTCGAGCGGCTCGCCGAGCTGCACGGCGATGCGGCGAAGGTCACCCTCGCCGAGCAGCACCGGATGAACGCGCGGATCATGGCGTTCCCGTCGGAGGCGCTCTACGCGGGGAAGCTCCGCGCGCACCCCGCCGTCGCGGACCGGGCGATCGACGCCGCGCCACTCGAGGTCGTGGACACGGCCGGCCGGGGCTTCGAGGAGGGGACGCCCGAGGGCTCGGACTCGCGGCACAACGAGGGCGAGGCCGAGCTCGCCGCCGCGGAGGTCGCGCGCGTGCTCGCCCTCGGCGTGCCGCCGGGCGAGATCGCGGTGATCTCGCCCTACGACGCGCAGGTCCAGCGCCTGCGCCAGCTCCTCGCGGCCGAGGTCGAGCGCGGCCTCGAGGTGGACACGGTGGACGGCTTCCAGGGGCGCGAGAAGGAGGCGGTGATCGTCTCGCTCGTGCGCTCGAACGAGACGGGTGAGGTCGGGTTCCTCGCCGACGTCCGCCGCATGAACGTTGCGATCACCCGCGCGCGCTCGAAGCTCGTCGTGGTCGGCGACGGCGCGACCGTGTCGCGCCACCCGTTCTACGACCGCTTCCTCCGGCACGCGGAGGCGACCGGGGCGTGGCGCAGCGCCTGGGAGCGGGACGGCGGGTGATCTCGGCCGGCCCGGCGTCGCGGTGCCGGGCGGACCTCCTCCGGCCGGGCCCTTCTCGCGGGCCTGGGCGGGCCATATGCTTGCGCTTCGATGATCCGCAGCACGTTCCGGATGGCTCCCGGCGTCGGGCGATGGCAGGAGGCACGCCTCTGGGAGTCCGGCATCGCGACGTGGGACGACTTCCCCGCCGCGCCAGGCACCGCGCTCGGAGCCGCGCTCGACGGCCGGATCCGGGACGCGATCGGCCGCGCGCGCGCCGCGCTCGAGGCGGGCGACGCGGAAGCGCTCGCGGCGATGCTCCCGCGCGCCGAGCGCTGGCGCCTCTACGCCGCCTTCGCCCCGGACGCGGCGTTCCTCGACGTCGAGACCGACGGCGACGTGCTCACCGCGGTCGGCGTCCTCGACCGGGACGGCCCGCGCGTCTTCCTCGCCGGCCGTGACCTCGACCGGTTCCCGGAGGCGACGCGCGGCTGGAAGGTCCTCGTCACCTTCAACGGGCTCTCCTTCGACGTGCCGGTGCTCCGGCGCGCCTTCCGCGGCTGGCGCCCGCCGCGCGCGCACGTGGACCTCTGCCGGCTGTGGCGCCGCCTCGGCCACGCCGGGGGCCTGAAGCTCCTCGAGGCGGAGACCGGCGTCGGCCGCCCGCCCCACCTCGACGGTATCCGCGGCCACGACGCGGTCCGGCTCTGGCGCGCGCACGAGCGCGGCGACCGCGAGGCCCTCCGGCTCCTCGTCGACTACAACCTCCACGACGCGGTGAACCTGCGGACGCTCATGGACCTGGGCTACAACCGCATGATCGAGCGGCTCCGGCTCCCCGCCGCGCCGGTGCAGGTGTCGGA
>CAWGDE010000026.1:0-147985 GCA_963821195.1 uncultured delta proteobacterium | reverse complement strand
TGGCACCACCGCGTCCGCACGCCGTCGATCGGGAAGCAGCTCTTCGGGGCGGCCGCGCGCGGGGACGGCCACCCCGACGTGCTCGAGGGCGCGATTGGCTTCCCCCTACACGGCGGGCGCGGTCACGATTGAGGCCGCCATGCCGGAGGTGGGGCTGCGGCTCGGCTGGTGGCGCTCGGTCTACGCGTCGCAGAACGCGTTCCCGGAGGAGTGCTTCGTCGACGAGCTCGCGGCGGCGACGGGCAAGGACCCGCTCGCGTTCCGCCTCGAGCACCTGCCCGCGACCTCCCGGCTGCGCGGCGCACTCATGCTCGCGGCGGCGAAGGCCGCCTGGGACAAGCCCCTGCCGGCCGGGCGCGGCCGCGGGATTGCCTGCCACAGCTCCTTCGGGAGCCACGTGGCCGAGGTGGCGGAGGTGTCGGTGGAGCGCGGGAAGCTCCGCGTCCATCGCGTCGTGGCGGCGGTGGACCTCGGCGTCGCGCTCAACCCGGACAGCGTCGAGCACCAGGTCGAGGGCGCGATCGCCTACGGCCTCTCCGCGGTGCTCCGGGGGAGATTACGCTCGAGCACGGCGCCGTCGTACAGGGCAACTTCGACGCCTACGAGCCGCTCCGGATGCGCGAGATGCCGGCGGTGGAGGTGCACATCGTCCCGAGCCGGGAGGCGCCGGGCGGCATCGGCGAGCCGGGGCTGCCGCCGCTCGCGCCCGCGGTCGCGAACGCGCTGTTCGCGGCCACCGGGACTCGCATCCGCCGGCTACCGATCCGGGAGGTGCGAGCGATGGCCGCAGGGAGCCGGCCGGCACATCTCGCCTCGCGAAGAGTGCCCGGCCCGCCTGCCCTCCGGAGCGAATGCGAGGGAGGGGAGACGGGAGCGGCCTAGCAGGTCCGCCAGGCCCGCTCCGCCTGCAGCACCATCGGCGCGAGCGGCACGTCGAACCCCCACGCGTCCGCCACGAGCCGCCCGAGGGGCTCGTCGCGGTCGGTCCGCGGCGGGAGCGCGCCCGCGTCGATCTCCCGGAGGTAACGCTGCAGCGTCGCCTGGCAGGTGATCAGCTGGTTCGGGGGGAGCCCGTGCGACGGCGACGCGATCTCGGCCTCGACGGCGGCGAGCGCGGAGGCGACGAGCGCGCGGGCGCGGGGGCGGCGGTCCATGGAGTCTGCCTTGTACCGCGAACGGCGCGGGGCGGGAATCGCCGCAAGGTGAAGCGTCAGCGCTCCTGGTACTCGATCGCGACGCGCGGCACGAGCCCGGCGTCCGCCGCCTCGCCGAGGAACCGCGCCACGGCGTCGCGCCCCTTCGGGCCGAGCTCGCGCGTCCAGTCGTTCACGTACATCCGGACGAAAGTGTCCGCCTTGTCGCGCGGGAGCCCGCGGGCGAACGTCATCGCGTAGTCGAGCGCCTGCTCGCGGTGCGCGAGGCCGTAGTCGATCGACGCCTTCCAGGCGATCGCCGCCGCGCGCCGCACGGGCTCGGGGAGGTCGCGCTTCACGGCGTTCAGGCCGAGCGGCAGCGGCAGGCCGGTCCGCGCCTTCCAGCTCTTCCCGAGGTCCTCGACGATCCGGAGCCCCTCCGCGGCCGCCGTGAGCTGCCCCTCGTGGATGACGAGCCCGGCCTCGACCTCGCCGCGCAGCGCCGCCGGACCGACCGCCTTGAAGTCCATCGGCACCGCGACGTGATCGGGGATCCGGAGCGCGAGCGCGAGCGCGGCGCTCGTCCGCCGGCCCGGCGTCGCGATGCGCTTCCCCGCGAGATCCTCGAGGCGCCGGACGGGCGACCCCGCGGGGACCACGATGCAGGGACCGTAGCCGTCCCCGAACGAGGCGCCCGAGTCGAGGAGCAGGTACCGCGCCGCGAGCGACGGGTACGCCGCCGCGGAGATCGCGGTGACGTCGAAGCGCCCCTCCTGCGCGGCGGCGTTCGCGGACTCGATGTCCGACAGCGCCTGCTCGAACCGGACGCCCTCGGGCTTCACGGCCCCGCAGGCGAGGCCGTAGTACATGAACGCGTCGTCCGAGTCGGGGCTGTGGGCCACGCGGATCGTGTGCATCGCGGCGCGACGTATATCTTTCAACGAACGTTGAAACAAGGCGGGTGACGTTGTAAGGATCGCGCCCGCCATGGCCTACCGCTCGCTCGCGGAGTTCCTCGATCGGCTCGAGCAGGCGGGCGAGCTCGTGCGCGTGAAGGAGCGGGTGGACCCCGTCCTCGAGATGGCGGCCCTCGCCGACCGCGCCGCGAAGCAGGGCGGGCCCGCGTTCCTCTTCGAGAACCCCGCGACCGGCTCGTTCCCGGTCGCGATGAACCTCTTCGGGACGCGGCGCCGCACGAGCTGGGCGCTCTCGTCGGACGACTTCGAGGACCACGCCGAGGGAGCTGCGCGCGCTCCTCCGCATGGCGCCACCGCAGTCCTTCTGGGACAAGCTCAAGATGCTCCCGAAGCTCGGGAAGCTCGCGTCGATGGCGCCGAAGCACGTCGGCGCGGGAGCGTCTCAGGAGGTCGTGGACCGCGATCCGGACCTCCGCAGGCTCCCGGTGCTCACGACGTGGCCGCACGACGGCGGGCCGTTCGTCACGCTGCCGCAGGTCATCACGCGAGATCCGGAGACCGGGATCCGGAACGTCGGGATGTACCGGCTCCAGGTGCTCGGGCCGCGACGGCTCGCGATGCACTGGCAGCTCCACAAGACCGCGACCGCCCACTACCGCGGCTACAAGAGGCGCGCCGAGCGGATGCCGGTGGCGATCGCGCTCGGCGGAGATCCCGCGCTCACCTACTGCGCCTCCGCGCCGCTGCCGCCGAACGTCGACGAGTACCTCTTCGCCGGCTTCCTCCGCGGCGAGGCGGTCCGCATGTCGAAGGGCGCCGCGACCGACCTCGACGTCCCCGCCGACGCGGACATCGTCATCGAGGGGTTCGTCGACACCTCGGCGCCGCTCGTGCGCGAGGGCCCGTTCGGCGATCACACCGGCTTCTACTCGCTCGCGGACGACTACCCCGCGCTCGACGTCGTCGCGGTGACGCACCGCAAGGACGCCATCTACCCGGCGACGATCGTGGGGCCGCCGCCCGCCGAGGACCAGTGGCTCGGGAAGGCCACGGAGCGGATGTTCCTCCCGCATGCTCCAGATGATCTTCCCCGAGATCGTCGACATGGCCATGCCGGTCGAGGGCGTCTTCCACAACCTCTGCCTCCTCTCCATCAAGAAGGAGCACCCCGGCCAGGCGAAGAAGGTGATCCACGGCCTGTGGGGCTCCGGGCAGATGGCGCAGACGAAGACGCTCGTCGTCTTCGACGAGGACGTCGACGTGCAGGACGTCCCGCAGGCGGCGTGGCGCGCGTTCGCGAACGTGGACGTGAAGCGCGACCTCGTCGTCGCGGACGGCCCGGTCGACGTGCTCGACCACGCCGCGAGCCACTTCGCGTTCGGCGGGAAGATCGGCGTGGACGCGACGCGCAAGTGGCGCGAGGAGGGCGGGCGCGAGTGGCCGGAGGTCTGCGTCCACCCGCCGGAGGTGGTCGCCCGCGCGGACGCGCTCTACGAGCGGCTCGTCCCCGGCGCCCCGAAGCCGCGCCGCCCGAAGATCGCGCCGCCCCCCGCGGCCTCGTGGAAGCCGCCGTCGGGAGGGATCCTCCAGTGAGCGGCGTCCCCCTTCCCGGCGAGGGCCCGCGCGCCGGCGCCGTCCGCGCGATGTTCGACCGCATCGCGCCGTCCTACGACCTCCTGAACCGCGTGATGACGCTGCGGGTGGACCAGGCCTGGCGGCGGAGGCTCCTCTCCGCGCTCCGCCCGAGGGACGGGGAGGCGCTGCTCGACCTCTGCGCGGGCACCATGGACGTCGCCGACCTCGCCCGCCGCGGCGCGCCGGGGCTCCGCGTCGTCGGCGCGGACTTCTCCTTCCAGATGCTCCACCGGGGCGTCGAGAAGACCCGGCTCCCCGCCGCGCAGGCCGACGCGCTCGCCCTCCCCTTCCGCGCCGCCTCGTTCGATCTCGCCACGGTCACCTTCGGCATGCGGAACCTCGACTCCTGGGAGACGGGGCTCCGGGAGCTCGCGCGGGCGCTCCGCCCCGGCGGCCGGCTCGGCGTCCTGGAGTTCTTCCGCTCGGAGTCGGCCGGCTCGCGCTTCGTCCACGGAGCGTACAACCGGCTCGCGCTGCCGGTGCTCGGCCGGATCCTCTCTCCCGACCCCGAGGCGTACCGGTACCTCGTCGCGTCGATGGAGCGCTTCGCCTCGCGCCCCGAGTTCGAGGACGGGGCGCGGCGCGCGGGCTTCAGGGACGTCCGCGGCGAGACCCTCTTCCCCGGCGTGTGCGGGCTCGTGACGGCGGTGCGCGCATGAAGCTCGTCGTCGCCGTCTCCGGCGCGTCGGGCGCCCCGTACGCGAAGCGGCTCCTCGACTTCCTCGCCGAGGCGGGTCCCGCGCACGGCGTCTCCGCGGACCTCGTCTTCACCCAGACCGGCAAGCAGGTCTGGAAGCAGGAGATCGGGGCGGAGCCGAGGTACCCCTTCACTGTCTGGAAGAACCAGGACTTCACCGCCCCGTTCGCGTCGGGCTCCGCGCTCTACGACGGCATGGTCGTCATCCCCTGCTCGGCGGGCGCGCTCGCGCGGATCGCCTACGGGATCTCGATGGACCTCGTCGGGCGCGCCGCGGACGTCATGCTGAAGGAGCGGAAGAAGCTCGTGCTCGTGCTCCGCGAGACGCCGATCTCGCTCGTGCACGCGCGGGCGATGACGCAGGTGATCGAGGCGGGCGCGTTCGTGATGCCGGCCTCGCCGTCCTTCTACTCGGGGCCGAAGACGATCGCGCAGCTCGTCGACACGGTCGTCGCGCGCGTGCTCGACCGCCTCGGCCTGCCGAACGACCTCATGAAGCGCTGGGACGGGATGAAGCCGACGGCGCCCGAGCCCGTGGAGGATCCCTAGATGCCCCTCTCCGTCCTGGCGAACCGCGCCCTCGAGCGCGCCGCCCTCGGCGACGTCCGCGACAAGGTCCTCGCTGGGAAACGGCTCTCCGACGCGGACGCGCTCCGGCTGTTCGAGGCGAAGGACCTCGCCGCATTGGGCGCGCTCGCGAACCACGTGCGCGAGGCGCGGCACGGCGACCTCACCTTCTACAACCGCAACGTCCACCTCAACCCGACGAACGTGTGCGTCGCGACCTGCAAGTTCTGCTCGTTCGCGCGGAAGGACGACCAGGTCGCCTCCGACGGCTACACGATGTCGCTCGACGAGGCGGTCGAGCGGGTCCTCTCCCGCAAGCCGCTCGGGATCACCGAGGTCCACATGGTGGCGGGGCTCCACCCGACGCTGCCGTGGGACTACTACCCCGAGCTCCTGCGCCGGATCCGCGCCGCCTGGCCCGAGCTCACCATCAAGGCCTTCACCGCCATCGAGATCCACTTCTGGGCGGAGAAGTACGGGAAGAGCTACGAGCAGGTGCTCCGCGAGCTCCAGGCGGCCGGCCTCGACACGATGCCCGGCGGCGGCGCGGAGATCTTCGCGCCGCGCGTCCGCCGGAAGATCTGCGACGACAAGGCCACCGCCGACCAGTGGATCGAGGTCCACCGGACCGCGCACCGGCTCGGGATGAGGACCAACTCGACCATGCTCTACGGCCACATCGAGCGGCTCGACGAGCGCGTCGATCACATGCGGCGCCTCCGCGAGCTGCAGGACGAGACGGGCGGGTTCCAGGTCTTCATCCCGCTCGCGTTCCACCCCGAGCACAACATGATCGGGAAGGCCTTCCCGAAGCCGACCGGCTACGACTCGCTCCGCACGCTCGCGGTCGCGCGCCTCTACCTCGACAACTTCGACCACGTGAAGGCGTACTGGGTCTCGCTCGGCGAGCGGCTCGCGCAGGTCGCGCTCGCGTTCGGCGTGGACGACGTCGACGGGACCGTCCTCGAGGAGCGCATCTACCACATGGCCGGATCCACGGTGCCGCAGGCGCTCTCCGAGAAGACCTTGCACGAGCTCATCCGCGCGGCGGGGCGCGTGCCCGCGGAGCGGGACTCGCTGTACCGGATCCTGAAGATTCACGGCCCCGTTCCTCCCGCGAACACCCCTCCCCTCGCCTCGAAGCGTGCCGCCCATGCCTAAGCTCCGCGCCGCCGCCGTCTCCTTCCTGAACGCCTGGCCGCTCACCACCGGCCTGGAGGACTCCGAGCGCATCGAGCTCGTCCTCGCCGAGCCGTCGAGGTGCGCCGCCATGCTCGAGGCGGGCGAGGTGGACCTCGCCCTCGTCTCGGTCGGCGCCCTCCCCGGCGGCGAGTTCGACATCGTCCCCGGCATCGCCATCGGCGCCGACGGCCCCGTGCAGACGGTGGTCCTCGCCGGCGAGCAGTCGCCCGCGATCTGGGACGAGGTCTTCCTCGACACCGCCTCGCGGACGTCGCACGTCCTCACCAAGATCGTCCTCGACGAGATGGGGGTCCACCCGAGGTACACGCTCCTCCCCGCCGTGGAGGGGCTCGCCCGCGCCAAGGGCACGAAGGGCGCGCTCGTCATCGGCGATCGCGGCTTCGACGTCCGGGCGAACCACGTCATCGACCTCGGCCGCGAGTGGAACCGGCTCACCGGTCTCCCGATGATCTTCGCGCTCTGGGCCGCCCGGCCCGGGCGCGTCACGCCGGAGGACGTGCAGGAGCTGTCGCGTGCCGCCCAGCACGGCCTCGGGATCCGCACCGAGCTCGCGCAGAAGTTCGCCGCGCTGAAGGGCGGCGATCCGGAGCGCTACCGCCGCTACCTGACGCAGCGGATCCGCTACGGCCTCGGCCCGTACGAGCTCGAGGGGCTCGAGGCGTTCCTCGAGAAGGCCGCCGAGAAGGGCTTCATCCCGCCGATGAAGCTCCGCTTCGTGGACGACGTCGTCCGCACGAAGCGCGCGCGCCGCGCCGTCTCGCTCGACCGCGCGCTCCAGAAGGGGGCCGAGGGCGAGCGGCTCGATCCGGACGAGGCGGAGCTGCTCGACGAGAAGGCGCCCCTCCTCGAGCTCGGGCTCGCCGCCGACCAGCGCCGCCGGGCGCTCCACGGCGACGGCGTCGTGACCTACATCGTCTCGCGCAACGTGAACTACACGAACGTGTGCACGACCGCGTGCCACTTCTGCGCGTTCTACCGTCCGCGCGGCCACAAGGAGGCCTACGTCCTCACGAGGGACGAGCTCACCGCGAAGCTCGACGAGACCGTGAAGCTCGGCGGGATCGAGATCCTGATGCAGGGCGGCCTCCACCCCGACCTCGGCATCGAGTGGTACGAGGACCTCTTCCGCTGGATCAAGCGCGGCTGGCCGATGATCAACCTGCACGCGCTCTCGCCCGAGGAGATTCTGGCACATCGCGCGGACGAGCGAGCTCGGCCTCGACGCGACCATCGACCGGCTCGTCGCCGCCGGGCTCGACTCGATCCCGGGCGGCGGCGCCGAGGTCCTGCACGACGAGGTCCGCCGCCGGATCGCGCCGCTCAAGTGCTCCACCGACGAGTGGCTCACCGTGATGCGCGCCGCCCACCACAAGGGGCTCCGCAGCACGGCGACGCTCATGTTCGGCGTCGGCGAGGAGCCGGTGCACCGGATCGCCCACCTGTCGCGCCTGCGCGACCTGCAGGACGAGACCGGTGGGTTCACCGCCTTCATCTGCTGGCCGTTCCAGTCGGCGAACACGCGGCTCGTCCCCGGCGACGGCAGCGCCCAGGCGTACCTGCGCACGAACGCGCTCTCCCGCCTCTTCCTCGACAACGTGCCGAACCTCCAGTCGTCGTGGGTGACGATGGGCGGCGGCGTCGCCCAGGCCGCCCTTCACATGGGGTGCAACGACTTCGGCCAGGTCATGATCGAGGAGAACGTGGTCTCCGCCGCGGGCACGACCTTCAAGATGGACTCGGAGGAGGTCGAGCGGCACATCCGCGACGCAGGCTTCCGCCCGGCCCGGCGGAACATGCGGTACGAGCGGATCGGGGGCGCCGCGGCGTGACGCTGCGGGTGGTCAGCGCGCCCTGGGTGCTGACCGGGAGGGCGGACGCCGGCCCCGGCGCCGCGCTGCCCGGCGCGATCCGCGACGGCGCGGTCGCCCTCGACGGCGACGTCGTCGTCGCGGTCGGCCCGCGCGCCGAGGTCGAGGCTCGCCACGGCGCGGGCGAGCGCCGCGAGGGCGTCATCCTGCCCGCGGTCGTGAACGCCCACCTCCACCTCGAGCTGTCGCACATGGCGGGGACCGTCGCGGGCGGCGAGGGGCTCCCCGCCTGGATCGAGCTGTTCATCTCGGCCCGCGCCCGCGCGCGCGACCGCGACCCCGGCCCGGCGATGACGATGGCGGTCGAGGACCTCGTCCGCTACGGCGTCGCCGCGGTCGGCGACGTCTCGAACACGCTCGCCTCCGTCGCGCCGCTCGCGAGCGCCGGCCTCGCCGGGACGGTGTTCCACGAGGTGTTCGGCATCACGCCGCGGCGGATGCTCGAGGCGGTGGAGGAGGCGAAGGCGCTCCGCGCCACGCTCCCCCCGCCGCCGCCGGGGCTCCGCGTCGTCCCGAGCCCCCACGCGATCTACTCGACGCACCACCCGTCGCTCGTCGAGCTGCTCCGTGCCGGTCCCGGCTCGCTCCACCTCGCCGAGGACCCGGCGGAGCGCGCGTTCGTGTCCACCGGGAAGGGCGGGTTCGGCCACCTCGTCGCGCGGATGGGCGGTCGCGCGCGTGACCTCGTGCCGAAGGGCCGCTCCGCGGTGGCGGTCGTCGCCCCGTACCTCGCGCCGCACCACCTCGTCGTCCACGTCGTCGACCTCGACGAGGACGACCTCGCGCTGCTGCGGGCGTCCGGCGCGACCGCCGTGCTCTGCCCGCGCTCGAACGGGTTCATCTCCGGGAAGCTCCCGCCGCTCGCGGCGCTCCTCGCGGCGGGCATCCCGCTCGCCATCGGCACGGACTCGCTCGCCTCCTGCCCCTCGCTCGCGCCGCTCGCCGACGTGGCCGTCCTGCGCCGCGCCTTCCCGTCCATCCCGGCGTCGCGCATCCTCCCGCTCGCCTGGAACGGGCCGGCGGTCGGCGCGCCGCACGTCGGCGCCCTCGCGCCGGGGCTCGCGCCGGGCGTCCTCGCCGCGCCCGCCCGCCTGAAGCGCGTCGAGGACCCGTTCGAGATCGTCGTCGCGTTCGGCGCGGAGGAGAAGCCGTTCGAGTGGCTCGCGCGCGCGCGTCACCCGTCCGCCGTCGCGCGCGGCGGCCCAGGCGGCGCCGAGCCCGGCCCGTCCCGCCGGGAGAGGACCCTCGCATGAGCGTCGTCGCCCTCGCGCGGATGGTGAAGCTCCCCCACTCGCTCTTCGCGCTGCCGTTCGCGGCGGCCGCGGTGGTGCTCGTCTCTCGCGACGCGTCGCTCGATCCGCTCCGGCTCGTCCTCGTCGCGGTCGCGGTCGTCGCGGCGCGCACCGCCGCGATGGCGATGAACCGGATCGCGGACCGCTGGTACGACGCGCGGAACCCCCGCACGATGCGGCGCGAGCTCGTGACCGGCGAGGTCTCCCCCCGCGCCGCCTGGGCGCTCCTCGCCGGGAGCGCCGGCGCCTTCGTCGTGGCGGCGGCGCTCATCTCCGAGCTCACCGGCTGGCTCGCGCTCCCGGTCCTCGGGGTCCTCCTCGGCTACTCGTACACGAAGCGCTTCACCTGGACCTGCCACCTCTGGCTCGGCGTCGCGCAGGCGCTCGCGCCGATCGGCGTCGCCATCGCGCTCACGGGGACGGCCCCGGCCGCGGCGATCGTGCTCGGGGTCGGCGTCGGGGCGTGGATCGCCGGCTTCGACGTGTTCTACGCGCTCCAGGACATGGACTTCGACCGGGGCGAGGGCCTCCGCTCCATCCCGGCGCGCTTCGGGGTCCGCGGGTCGCTCCTCTGGGCGCGCGCCCTGCACCTCCTCGCCATCGCCGGCGTCGTGACGGCGGGCGCGCTCGCTGGCCGCGGCCCGGCCTGGATGGTGGGGACCGCGATCCTCGCGGCGGTCGTCGCCGCCGAGCACTGGCACGTCGCGCCCCGGGGCGAGCTCCGCCCGGAGCGGATTGGCGTCGCCTTCTTCAACTACAACGCCTTCGCGTCGGTCGCGTTCGCGCTCTGCGCGCTCGCCGACCTCGCGCTCACCCGAGGACCGTAGATGCCCGCAGCCGCCCCCCGCCTCGTGCCGCCCCCGACCTCGTACGCGCTCGCGCGCGCCGACCTCGCCGTCGCCGACGCCGTCGGCGCGATCATGGAGCTGTGGGGGTTCCGCCGCCAGCTCGGACGCATCTGGGCGGTGCTGTTCCTGTCCGACCGGCCGCTCGCCGCGCCCGACCTGTGCGAGCGGCTCCGCATCTCGACCGGGCTCCTCTCCATGAGCCTCGCCGAGCTGCGCCGCTGGGGCGTCGTGCGCCCGGTCGAGATCCCGGGCGACCGCAAGGAGCACTTCGAGGCGGAGACGAACGTGTGGAAGCTCGTCTCGCGCGTGCTGCGCGAGCGGGAGAAGCGCGCCGTCGAGGGCGCGCTCGCGACGTTCGAGGGCGTCCTCGCCGACCTGCGGGCGGCGCTCGCGGACGTCGATCCGGCGGTGAAGCGGGCCGCGCGCTTCAAGGCGAAGCGGCTCGAGCTGCTCGCGGACCTCTCGCGGGCGGCGCTCGGCGTGCTGCGGCTGCTCGTCGACTCCGGGCGCGCGGACGCGGGCCCGATCCGGATCCTCTCCGAGGCGCTCGGCCGCCGCGCCGAGCCGCACGGCTAGCGCGTCAGCGCGACGCGAGCGCCGCGAAGTAGTCCGCGAGCGCGGCGAGCGCATCCGCCTTCGCCGCGTGGTAGCGGCGCGAGATCGCGGCGCGCTCGGCGTCGGGTGCGCCTGCGAGGCTCGTCACCGCGTCGAGCGCCTTCTCCTCCGCCGCGGCGTATCGCACGGCGGGATCGCGGAGCGGTGCCGGGAGCCGCTCGGCGGCCGACCTCGCCCGCTGCGCCGCCATGACGCCGGTCATCCGCGCCGCGGCGGGGTCGAACTCGTGTCCCTCCTCGCGCGGGGCCACGCGCGTGCGCGACCCAAAGGCGCTCTCGACCCGCTCCATCTCGCGCCGGGCGTCGGCGAAGTCGCGCTCGACGCCCTGCGGCCCCGGGGCGTCGAGCCGCCAGCGTGCCCGCGCGCCGCGGTAGTCCGAGATCGCGGCGGCAAACGCGTCGCGCGCCGAGAGGAGCTCGGCGAGCGCCGCGGCGCCGTCGCCGGTCGCTGCGGCCGCGAGCTTCCCCGCGAACGCCTTCGCCGCAGCGAGCGCCGCTGTCGCCTGGAGACGGTCGCCGGGGTGGCCGATCCCCGCGACCGCCGTCTCCACCTCGGCGTACGCCGCCTCCACCTCCGGCAGGAGCTTCCGCGCCGCGTCGCGCCCCGCGTCGGCCTTCCCGGCCTGCGACCTCGCCGGGGTCGCGACCTGCGCCGCGAGCGCGGCCTGGACGTCGGCCGCGGCGAGCGAGAACCGCGCGAGCCGCGCGTCGAGCGCGGTCGCGGCCGCGAGGTCGCGCATCGAGAACGGTGCGCCGGGCGCGGCCGCCGCGGAGGCCGGCGGCGACGCGGGCTGTGGCGCCGGCTCGGTCTTCCTCGAGCAGGCGGCGAGGGCCAGCGTGGCGAGGACGATCGGGCCGACGGCGGAGCGCATGCGGAGGGGAGACCATGGGTGGGGGGCGGCCTGCAAGACGGGGCGTCCGCCGCCTTGCCGCGGGGCCGCGCGAACGGTAAGAAGTCGCCCTCATGCTGTCCCCCGAGGTCCTGAGGAAGCTCGAGGCCATCGAGCAGCGGTTCGAGGAGCTGACGCACCAGCTCTCCGACCCCGCCGTCGCGTCGAGCGGCGACCGCTTCCGGAAGGTGTCGAAGGAGCGCGCGTCGCTCGAGCCGACCGTGAACGCGCTGCACGCGTACCGGAGGCTCCTGAAGGACGTCGAGGACAACGAGGCGCTCCTGCAGGAGAAGGACGCCGAGCTCCGCGAGATGGCGAAGGAGGAGCTCGCGCAGCTCCGTCCCCGGCTCGAGCCCGCCGAGGAGGCGCTCAAGCTCCAGCTCGTCCCGAAGGACCCGAACGACGAGAAGGACGTCATCCTCGAGATCCGCGCCGGCGCGGGCGGCGACGAGGCCGGCCTCTTCGC
Organism: uncultured delta proteobacterium; assembly: GCA_963821195.1. Classification (GTDB taxonomy): domain Bacteria; phylum Myxococcota; class Myxococcia; order Myxococcales; family Anaeromyxobacteraceae; genus Anaeromyxobacter. The sequence continues at coordinate 135,855 of CAWGDE010000026.1, read as the reverse complement.
CGCGGAGCTGCTCCGGCTCTACCTCCGCTACGCCGAGCGGCACGGCTGGCGCGCCGAGATCGCCGACACCTCCGCGGGGAGCCTCGGCGGCGTGAAGGAGGCGGTCGTCAACATCTCCGGCGACGCCGTGTACTCGAGGCTCAAGTACGAGTCCGGCGTCCACCGGGTGCAGCGCGTCCCGGCGACCGAGGCGCAGGGGCGGATCCACACCTCGACCGTCACGGTCGCGGTGATGCCCGAGGCCGAGGACATCGACGTCCAGATCAACCCGGCCGACCTCGAGATGGACGTGTTCCGCTCGACCGGCGCGGGCGGACAGAGCGTGAACACGACGGACTCGGCGGTCCGGCTGACCCACAAGCCGACGGGCGTCGTCGTGAAGTGCCAGCAGGAGAAGAGCCAGCTCAAGAACCGCAACATGGCGATGCGGATGATGCGCGCGAAGCTCTACGAGATGGAGATGGAGAAGCAGCGCAGCGCGCGCGACGCCGCCCGCAAGAGCCAGGTCGGCACCGGCGACCGGTCCGAGAAGATCCGGACCTACAACTTCCCGCAGGACCGGCTCACCGACCACCGCATCAACTACACGCGCCACAACCTCCCTGCGGTGATGGACGGCGACGTGGACGACCTCGTCGAGGCGTGCCGGACGTTCTACGCCGCCCAGGCGCTCCGCGAGGCGGCGAGGCCGGACGCGGGCGCGGACAAGGCCGAGAAGCGGGCGTGACGGCAAGATGCGAGCGCAGGGGCAGCCGGATGAGGCTGCCCCGGAGCGAGCGGGGGCCGGGGGGGCGCGAGCCGAAGGTGAGTGCCCCCCCGGACAGAATGGTCTGGACGCCGCTCCGGCTCATCGCCTGGACCCAGGACTTCTTCTCGAAGAAGGTCGTGGACGCGCCGCGGCTCACCGCCGAGCTCCTCCTCGCGCACGCGCTCTCCTGCGACCGCGTCCGGCTCTACCTCGACTTCGACAAGCCGCTCGGCGACCCCGAGCTCGGGCGGTTCCGCGACCTCGTCCGGCGGCGCGCCGAGGGCGAGCCCACCGCCTACCTCGTCGGGAAGAAGGAGTTCTGGGGGCGGCCGTTCCGGGTGGACCCGCGCGTCCTCGTCCCGCGCCCGGAGACGGAGCTCGTCCTCGAGGTCGCGCTCGCGGCGCTCCCCGCGGCCGGCCGCGCGCTCGACCTCTGCACCGGCTCGGGGTGCCTCGGGATCACGCTCGCGCTCGAGCGCCCCGGCGCCCGCGTCCTCGCGACGGACGTCTCCGGGGACGCCCTCGCCGTCGCGAGGGAGAACGCCGCCGCGCTCGGCGCCGTGGTGGACTTCGCCACGGGCGACCTGTGGGCGGCGGTACACGGCGACGCGCGGTTCGACGTGATCGTCTCGAATCCGCCCTACATCCCGGCGAGCGAGCTCGCCGGGCTTCCGCGCGAGGTCCGGCGCGAGCCGTGCATCGCCCTCGACGGGGGCGCGGATGGGCTCGACGGTGATCCGGCGGATCGTGGCCGGGGCGCCGGCCCGCCTCGCCCCCGGAGGCGTGCTGTGCGTGGAGATGCACGAGAGCCACCGGGAGGCGTTGCCGAGGCTGTGCCGGGAGGCGGGGTTCTCGTCGGCGGAGGCCCGGCGGGACCTCGCGGGGCTCCCGCGCTTCACCGTGGCGCGAATGGCGGCGGCGGGGGACCCGGCGTAGAATCCGGCCTTCTGAATGGGGGAGTGCTCGCCTCCCGTCTCGCTGGCGCGACGGGAGGCTGCGCTCCCCCAAACCCCCTGCTCGCTCCGGGGCACGCTCATCCGCGTGCCCCTGCGCTCGCCAGGACCCGGAACGAGATGGACAAGATCGTCATCGAGGGAGGCGTGCCGCTCCGCGGGAGCGTCGACGTCAGCGGCGCGAAGAACGCCGCGCTCCCCATCGTCGCCGCGGCGCTCCTCGCCGAGGGCGACCACGTCGTGCGCAACGTCCCGGACCTCGCGGACGTGCGGACGCTGGGTCGGCTGCTCACGCACATGGGCTGCGCGACCGAGCGGCTCGCCTCGGGCGGCGGCGCGCTCGGGATCCGGGTGCCGCGCGCGGTGACGCCCGAGGCGCCGTACGAGCTCGTGAAGACGATGCGCGCGTCGGTCGTGGTCCTCGGCCCGCTCGTCGCGCGCTGGGGGAAGGCCCGCGTGTCGCTCCCCGGCGGCTGCGCCATCGGCGCGCGGCCGATCGACCAGCACCTGAAGGGCCTCGCCGCGCTCGGCGCCGAGATCCGGCTCGAGCACGGCTACGTCGAGGCGATCGCGCCGGGCGGGCGGCTCCGCGGGACGATCTTCACCTTCGACGGCCAGACCGTCACCGGCACCGAGAACGTGATGATGGCCGCCGCGCTCGCCGAGGGGCGCACCATCCTGCGCAACTGCGCCCGCGAGCCCGAGGTCGTGGACCTCGCGGCGGCGCTCGTCCGGATGGGCGCGCGCATCGAGGGCGCTGGGACGGACGAGATCCGGATCAAGGGCGTCGAGTCGCTCCGGCCGATCGACCACACCGTCATCCCCGATCGGATCGAGGCGGGGACGTTCCTGGTCGCGGGCGCGCTGCCCGGCGGCGACGTCACGGTCCGCGGCTGCATCGCGGACCACCTCGAGGCGCTCGTCGAGAAGCTCCGCGCCGTCGGCGCGGACGTCGCGGACATCCCCGCCGGGCTGCGCGTCGTCGGCGACGGCCGCCCCCGGCCGGTGGACGTCCGGACCGCGCCGCACCCCGGCTTCCCGACCGACATGCAGGCGCAGCTCATGGTGCTGCTCTGCCTCGCGGACGGGTCCTCGAAGATCACCGAGACGGTGTTCGAGAACCGCTTCATGCACGTGCAGGAGCTGCAGCGGCTCGGCGCGGACATCGCCGTGGACGGGAAGACCGCGGTCGTGAAGGGCGTGCCGTCGCTCTCCGGCGCGCCCGTGATGGCGACCGACCTCCGCGCGTCCGCCGCGCTCGTCCTGGCGGGGCTCGCCGCCCGCGGGACGACCGAGGTCCTTCGCGTCTACCACCTCGACCGCGGCTACGAGCGGATCGAGGAGAAGCTCGCGCCGCTCGGCGCGCGCATCCGGCGGGTGAAGGCGTGACGCGATGTCCGACGAGCTCATCACGGTGGCGGTGCCGAAGGGGCGGCTCCTCGAGGAGTCGTCGGCGCTGTTCGAGCGGGCCGTCGGCGTGTCGCCGAGCGGCTCCTCGAAGGCACCCGCAAGCTCGCGGCCGACGCCCCCGAGGCCGGGCTGCGCTTCATCTCCATCCGGGCCGCGGACGTGGCGAGCTACGTGGAGCACGGCGCCGCGGCGGTCGGGATCGTCGGCCTCGACGTGCTCCGCGAGGAGCCGCGCGATCTGTACGAGCCGCTCGACCTGGGGATCGGCCGCTGCAAGGTGATCGTGGCCCGCCCGAGGAACGCGAAGCCCCTTCCGCCCGGCGTCGCCCCCCGCGTCGCGACGAAGTACCTCTCGCTCGCCGCCCGGCACTTCGCCCGGAAGGGCGTGCCCGCGGAGATCATCCCCCTGCACGGCTCGATCGAGGTCGCGCCGTCGCTCGCCCTCGCCGACATGATCGTGGACATCACCGAGACCGGCGAGACCCTGAAGGCGAACGGGCTCGTCGTCGACGAGGAGGTCCTCGACGTCTCGGCCCGGCTCGTCGTGAACCGGGTGGCGCTGAAGCTCCACCCGGAGCGCCTGCGCCGGCTGATCGCCGCCCTGCGGGAGGCGGTCGCCGCGGCGGCCCGCTCGAATCGGCGTTGAAACGCGTCTGCCCTTCTGGCTAGTATTCCGTCCGTCTACCCCGAGCGGCGCTCGCTTGACCCCCCCGTTCCCGATCGCACCGTCCCACGGTCCAGAGGAGGACCCGCACCGTCATGGATTGCCCACGCTGTAGCGTCGAGTTGTCCGAGATCACCCGCGAAGACGGGGCGCTGCACCGCTGCGTGGAGTGCGGTGGGCTGTGGGTGGACGCGACGGATCTGAACAAGATGCTGCTGCACGGGAACCTGCCCGCGCTGTCCGCCATCGGCGGCTACGCCAACCCCGACGAGATGTCGGGCATGTGCCCGGCGTGCAACGTGGACCTCGTGGTGGTCGAGGGCGGAGAGAAGCGGTCCTTGAGCTACGACACCTGCGAGTCGTGCGGCGGGATCTGGGTGGACGGGCCCGATGACGACCCGGCGCCGGAGCTCGACTGGAACGGCGCGGCGAAGCAGATCGTCGCCTTCTTCAAGCGGTTCGCGAAGCGGAAGTAGCGCGTCGCGGGCGCGGCACCGCAGCTCACCACATCCGGTCGTCGCGCCACGGGTATGCGGTGTTCGAGTAGCCGCGGATCTCCCAGTAGCCGCGCCGGTCGTGCGTGAGGACCTCGAGCCGGTTCACCCACTTGGCGCCCTTCCACGCCCAGAGCTGGGGGACGACGATCCGGACCGGACCGCCTCGATCGGCGGTGAGCGGCTTCCCGTCGATCGCGTGGACGAGGAGCACGTCCGGCTTCAGCGCCTCCTCGAGCGGGAGGTTCGTCGAGTAGCCGTCGTAGCCGTGGGCCATGACGTGCGTCGCGTCCGCCGTGGGGCGGGCGAGCGCCGCGATCGTCTCGAGCCGCACGCCGCGGAACGCGACGTCGAGGATCGACCAGCCCGTGACGCAGTGGAAGTCGGCGTCCACGTCGACCTGCGGCAGCGCGAGGAGTTCCGCCCACGAGAGCGTGAGCGGCGTCTCGACCGCGCCGTCCACCGTGAGCCGCCACCTGTCCGTCGAGACCTCCGGCGTCTGGCCGAGATCGAGGACCGGCCACGCCTTCTTCTCGAACACGTTCTGCCCAGGCGGCTCCTTCGGCATGCCGTGCCGGTTCTTCGGCCCGTCGCCCTGCGGCGCCGCGTCGGAGAGCGACGGCGTCGCCCGCATCCTCTCCCCGAAGCGCGCGCGCAGCTCGGCGACGCCCTCCGCGATCCGTCGCTCGACGTCGGTCACGCGGAGGTCATAGCAGGCGACCGTGCGGCCTGCACCGCGGCGGGGCGCGCCCTCCCCCGGGATCGTCTTGACTCGCCCCGTCCTTCACGGCACAACGGGAGCCGCGACGCGGGAATAGCTCAGTTGGTAGAGCATCAGCTTCCCAAGCTGAGGGTCGCGGGTTCGAATCCCGTTTCCCGCTCCAGTCTTCGAGGCCGGAATCCGGTGGCTTGGTCGCCCTGGGTTCCGGCCTAGGTCTTTCTGACTTTCGGCTTGGGGTGGCAGCCGGGCACCCGCGGTGAGGGAGGCGCGATAACATCGGCGCCGTGGCGCGTCGCGCCCCTGGCGCGCGAGACGACGGGTGGGGGACACATGCGGAGGATCGTCGGCTTCTGCGGAGCGCTGTCGCTCCTGCTCGTCGCGTGCAGCGGCGAGGACGGCGGCGGTGTGTACCTCGACGACGCGTCGAACGGCAGGACGGTGGTGATCCGGATCGGCCAGGACCTCGCGGTCACGCTGAGGTCCCTGACCGACGGCGGCTACTCGAGGTGGTCGCTCGCGACGCCGCCCGATCCCGCGCTGCTCGAGCCGACGGGGTCCCGGCACCTGCCGGGCTCCGGCACGCCGGGCGACGGCGGCAAGGACGTGTTCACGTTCCGTGGCGTGAGCGCCGGCCAGACGTCGCTCGTCGCCACCGCAACCCGAGCCTTCTCCGGCGAGACCGAGACGTACGAGCTGACCGTCGTGGTGGGCACGGCGCCGAGCACGGTGTCCGGGGTCGTGGTCGGATCGGCGGGCCTTCCGGTGGAGGGCGCGGAGGTCGTCGTGAGCGGGCACCCGGCCGCGACCACCGGCGCCGACGGGCGCTTCGTCGTGGAGGGGGTCGAGCCGGGATACGACGTGATGGTCGGCGTGAGCCAACCCGAGTTCGGCCGCGCGTTCGCGGCGGCGTGGCTCGGGCTGCACCGGCGCGATCCGGTCCTGGCCGTCGCGCGCTCCTGGCCCCAGGCCGGCGCGCGCCGGGCCTCGGTGTGTGGCGCCACCTCGGGCGACGTCACGTTCCCGGCGACGGCTCCGTGGGTCCTCGTCGAGCCCTCGTCTCCCTTCGGCGAGCTGCCCACCGCGTCCCACCTGGATCCCGCCTCGGGGACGTACTGCGCCAGCGGGGGCTGGACCGGGCCAGCCGAGCGCGCCGGGTCGGTCCACGTGCTCGCGGTCGAGTCGGCGGCGGGCGTGGGGGGCGACTTCGTGGCGACGGGCTTCCCCGCGGCCGGGTCGCTGAACGGGCTGACGCTGTCCGACGGCGCCACCGACGTCATCGGGCAGGACCTACCCCTCGCTCCCGCGCAGTCCGTCGCGCTCCCCGTGATGGCCACCGGGCCGGGCGCGCCGGGCGCGAACCTGTTCGTGGCGGCCTACTGGGACGATCGCTGGCCCGGCGCCGGCGTGCCGCTCGCGGATCTGAGGTCCGGATCGCCGTGGCCGGAGGTGGCCCTGCCGCTCCTCCCCGACGTGCGCGTGCGCCTCACGGCGTGGTCGAACACGCCCGTGGGCGCGAGCTGGCGAGAGCGCTCCATCGCGCCGCTCCCGTCGACGCTGGCGCTGTGGCTCGTCGCCCCGCCGGTGCTCTCGACGCCGGAGCCCGGCGCGGTTCCCGCCGTCGGGACCACGTTCCGCTGGACGCCGGCCGAGCAGGGCGCCGCGTTCAGCGTCCGCCTCCTCGCGGACGCCTCGACCTCGACCCCCGCCACCGAGCTGATTGTGCACGGAGCGTCGCCGGAGCTGCCGCTGCCCGACTTCTCGATCGTCGGCGTCGCCCTGCCCAGGGACGCGAGCGGCTCGTGGGAGGCGCGCGCCGTCGGGCCTGCCGCGGACGCCGACGCGCTCGTCGCAGGCGACCATCTGGGCCTCGCCTTCCAGCACGGTCTGGGCGAGGAGGAGTGGTTCACGGGGGTGTCGCCCCCCCGGAGCCTGACGTTCGCCCCGTGATCGAGGGCCGGCGCGGCCTCACAGCTCCGCCGCGAGCCGGCTGGCCGCGCAGTCCCGGCATGATTCCGGCTCACGAGGTTGCGGTCACCGCGAGCTCGACCCGGCCCGCGTGGCGCCGCCGCAGCCCGCGAGGTCCAGCGCGCATGAAGAAGGCCCGGAGCCGTGAGGCTCCGGGCCCGAATGCCCTGCTGCCGCGGCGCGCTGCTACGTCCTCTTCGCGAACGGCTCGTAGCTGAACTTCTGGCCGCCGATGCTGGCTTCCGCCATGAGACCGCCCTTGCTCAGGGTGAACACCGCGACGCCCTTCTCGTACTTGGCGTTCGCAGACGCTCCTGCCTTCACGGCCACCGCGCTCACCTGGGCGGCCATGGCGAATTCGCCCTTCCTGAAGTCTGCCACCGCCTCCTTGGTGTCGAAGAAGATGACCTCCGAGTAGGCCTGCCCGCCGAGCTGCGCGCCGACCGTCAGCTGGGAAAGCGTGGTCGTCCCGGTGGCGGTACCCTTCACGAACAGCACGCCATTCCCGTGCGCGCCGCCGACGCCGACGCCGCCCTTCCCGACGGTGGCGAAGACCGCGTACCCGGCCGCGTCCCCGAACAGCCTGGAGAGGCTGGGGTCGGCGTTCTTGAGGCTCCTGATGGCCCCGTGGGCGTCCTTCACGGCAGCGTCGTTCTTGGTGGACTCGGTGGACCTCTCAGCGGCTTCCACGGCCTTCTCGCCGGCCTTCTGGGCCTTCACACCGGCCTCCTTGGCTTCCTGCCCGGCCTTCTCGGCCTGGACGGCAGCCGAGTCCTCGGCGAACGCCGGGGCGACGGCAGCCGCGAGGGCGACGGCGAAGAACGTACTCATGATCTTCATCATGTGGATTCCCTTTCAGTGAATATGGCGTTGGTGCGCTGCGGGCGCCTATTCCTCCTGCGCTGCACCGCCCCCTGTTCCTGTGCCGCCCCGCCCCGAGCCGCCACGGCATTCGGGAGCCTGACCCGAGACGGCGGACAGACCAGGGCGCCCTGGATCGGGCGTCCGGCGCGCCAATCTGCCTGGATAGTTGACGAAAAGTGAATAGTGCGGCTCGCGCGAGCGGTCGCGCGTCGTCGAGCCCACCCTCACCCAGAGCCCGATCCGAGGTGTGGTGACGGCGCCTCGTCGAGCGACGTGACCGTCACGGTTGCGCGGCCGGCCCGTCCGCCGGCGGCCCGTCGCACCCGGCGACGTCGTCGCAGATGAAGCGGCGGCAGACCTCGGGCCGGTGCTCGTAGATGGCGCAGCGGCCGCGGACGAGGAACTCGCAGCCGTCCTCGATGACGAGCTTGTGACGCTTCCTGAGCGAGAACTCGAGCCGGCGCGCTCCGAGGGCCTCGAGGGTCTCGTACTCCGCCCAGGTCAACTCGACCGCGACGAACGACCGGCAGCAGACCCCGTCGCAAGCCCGGCACCGCCAGTCGTCGGCGACGTCGCGATCGCGCAGGCTCGCGTGCCTCTTCACCCTCGCGCGCATTCGCACCTCCGCACACAGGCGACGGCTCGAACGTTGGAGAGCAAATCACTCGGCGAGGCGCTTGTCGAGACGGACCCCTCGTCGGGCACGGCTCGGCCCGGGCGGCTTCGGCGCTGGCCGGGCCCTCAGGCCGGCAGCGGCGCGAACGGTGGCCGACGAGCGCTCTTCACGTACGCGGCGATGCGAGGCCGCTTCCCGATCCGCTCCGCGAACGCGACCAGAGCCGGGTAACGCTCCAGCGCCGCCCCGAACCCGTTGTCCCGGATCATCTCCAGCAGGTACCAGAGCGCCAGATCCGCCAGGGAGACCGAGCTGCCCACGACGTAGCCGGCGCCTCCGCCGTTCTTCGCGAGCAGGCGGTCGAGGTGGCCGAGCCAGCGCGGCAGCGTGGACGAGGCCAGCTCCGCTCGCACCAGTGGACGCCGATCCGCATCGACCGTGACGAGCTTCCGAAGCTCCAGGCGGACGTCGTCGACCGCACCGAGGAGCTCGTCGACCTTCGCCTCCTCGACGGCGTTGCGTCCCCGCAACCCGTGAGAGCGGGCGATGTGATTGACGATGGCGCCGCTCTGCGCGAGGCGAAGCCCGCCCGGCTCCTCCCAGACCGGCAGCGCGTCGAACGGCAGCGCGCCGGTGGCCTTGAGCGCTGCGAAGTCCGTCGGGCGTCCGTCCGCCGGGGGCGTGCCCTTGCCCACGACGTGCTCCTCGTAGTCGACGCCGGCCTCGGCGAGCACGAGCCTGATGAGCTCCGCGCGCCCGCGACCGGCGAAGTAGATCAGCGTCGGCTTGGACATGCGGTCAGTATAACGGCCGGAATCTCCGAGGCGGGTCCGGCTCCTCGCCTCCGGCCGCTCTCCCCGGGCGCCCCGATCGGGCGCCGATCCGGGCGTCCTCTCCCCTTGCCCGGGCGCCGGGCGACGCACACGTTCGGCGGGTGATCCACGTCCCCCGCGGTCCGCGTGCGCTCGTCCCGCTCGTGGTGCTCCTCGCGTCGCTCTCGGCAGCCCCCTGCGCTCGCGCCGACGTGCAGCCGCTCCGGGTCGAGCCGAAGCGGGACCTGGCGATCATCGGGACCTCCACCTTGCTCGCGCTCGTCCTCGCCTCGCCGGCGGCCACGCCGCGGCGCTGCACCGTGTGCGGGTTCGGAGAGCTCGACGAGTCGATGCGCGAGAGCCTCGCCTGGCGCGACCCGCTGGCGGCGCGCCACGCCTCGGACCTGCTCGCGAACGCCGTGATCCCGGTCGCCGCCCTGGCGAACTCGGCGGTCTTCTCGTGGCGCGGCGGAGAGCCGTCCGCCTTCTGGACGGACGCGCTCGTGCTCGCCGAGGTCGCGTCCGTCTCGACGGGGCTCGACGCGGTCGCGAAGGACGCCGTCGCGCGGCGCCGCCCGTCCGCGAGCCTCTCCGCGAGGGGAGCCGCGGACGAGAGCTTCTACTCGGGCCACACGTCGCTCGCCTTCGCCGTCGCCGCGGGCGCGGGCACGGTCAGCACGCTGCGCGGGTACCCGAGCGCGCCGTGGGTGTGGGGCGGCGGCATGGCGCTCGCGGCGGGCGTCGGCTACCTCCGGGTGGCGGGCGACGCGCACTGGACGACGGACGTCGTCGCGGGTGCGGCGGCCGGAGGGCTCGTCGGGTTCGCGGTCCCGTGGTTCCTCCACCGCGTCCCCGCGTCCTACCGGCTCGACCTCGAGCCGGCGCCGGGCGGCGTCGCGATCCACTTCTGAGCCGGGGCCGTGGCGAATGACGCCACCGCCACCGCGAGCGCGCGGGAGCCGGAAGCGTCCCGGGCCCGCGCACCCCCTCCGCCGGGTCACGTCCGGCGACGGCGGTTTCGGGGGCGCTCGACGCCCTCGCGCCCGTTCGCATAGTCTCCGATCAGGGAAGGGAAGCGTCGCTTGGCGGACAAGGCCGTCGCGCAGCTGATCGCGGAGAACGAGCGCCTCCGCGTCGAGGTCGCGCGCCTGCGCGCTGGCTCGCGCGACCCGGCGACCGAGGCGCTCGCGTCCGACCTCGCCACCGCGATCCAGGGGCTGCCGCTGCTCCTGTTCCTGTTCGACGCGGACGACCGCTTCGTCGACTTCCGCGCCGGCCGGGCCGCCGACCTGTACGTCTCGCCCGAGTCGTTCATCGGGAAGCGGATCGACGAGGTGATGCCGCGGCCGCTCGGCGGCATGTTCCGCGAGCTGACGGCGCGCGTGCGCGCGGAGGGGAAGGAGCTCCTGCACGAGTACCACCTCGACATGCCGTCGGGGCGGCAGGAGTTCGAGGCCCGGATCGTCCCGCTCGCGGCGGGCCGGGTCGCGGTGCTCGTGACCGACGTGACCGACCGGCGCGGACGGGACGAGCGGCTCCGGGAGAGCGAGGAGCGTTTCCGGCTCGCGTTCGAGAACGCGCCGATCGGCATGGCGCTCGTCGGCCTCGACGAGCGGCTCCTCGACGTCAACGCCTCCCTCTGCGCGATCCTCGGGTACGAGCGCGGACGGCTCCTCCGGATGACGGTCCCGCAGATCACGCACCCCGAAGACGTGGCCGCGGAGGAGCGGAACAAGCAGGTGCTCCTCGGCGGTCGCCGCTCCTTCTACCAGATGGAGAAGCGCTACCTGCACGCCGACGGGCACGTCGTGTGGGGCCAGCTCAGCGTGACCGCCGTCAACGGGCCCGACGGGCAGCCGCGCTACTTCATCGGCCAGCTCGAGGACGTCACGGAGCGCAGGGCCGCGGAGGAGAGGCTGCGGGCGAGCGAGGAGCGCTGGCGCGCGCTCGGCGAGCGGGCGACCGACGTCCTCACGCTCTTCGACGCCGAGGGCCGGTTCGCGCTCTGGAGCTCGGGCGCGAGCGAGTCGATGGGCTGGGCTGCCGAGGACGTGATCGGCCGACCCTCGCTCGAGTTCACGCATCCGGAAGACGCCGCCGGCGCCGGACGGTTCCTCGCGGAGCTGCTGCGCACGCCGGGGGCCGGCCGGTCGTACACCCTCCGGATCCGCCACAAGAACGGCTCCTGGCGCGTCCTCGACGCGTACCTCCGGAACCTGCTGCACGTCCCGTCGGTCGCCGGCATCGTCGTGAACGCCCGCGACGTGACGGAGCAGCGGCGCCTCGAGGAGCAGTTCCAGCAGTCGCAGAAGCTCGAGAGCATCGGCCGGCTCGCGGGCGGCGTCGCGCACGACTTCAACAACATCCTGACCGTGATCCTGAGCTGCGCGGAGGGGCTCGAGGCGGACGCCGCCGCCGGGCGCGCGAGCCCGGAGGACGTCCGCGAGATCCACTCGGCCGCGGAGCGCGCCCGCGATCTCACGAGGCAGCTCCTCGCCTTCGCCCGGCGGCAGGTGATCGCCCCGGTCGTGCTCGACGTGAACGCGCTCCTGCGCGAGTCGCACAAGCTGCTCGCGCGCGTCCTCGGCGAGGACGTGGACCTCTCCGTCCAGCTCGCGCCCGACCTCTGGAGCGTCCGCTGCGATCCGGCCCAGCTCCAGCAGGTGGTCCTCAACCTCGTCGTGAACGCGCGCGACGCGATGACGAGGGGCGGGAGGCTCACCATCGAGACGGCGAACGAGGTGCTCGACGAGGCGCATGCCCGCGAGCACGGGGACTTCGCCCCGGGCCCCCACGTGCTGATCGCGGTGAGCGACACCGGCGAGGGCATGACCGAGGAGGCGCGCGCGCACGTCTTCGAGCCGTTCTTCACGACGAAGCCGGCCGGCAAGGGGACTGGCCTCGGGCTCGCCACCGTCTACGGCATCGTCCGGCAGAGCGGCGGGCAGGTGTGGGTCTACAGCGAGCGCGGCCGCGGGACGACCTTCAAGATGTACTTTCCGCGCGCCGAGGGCGTCCCGGAGCGCCGCCCCGAGCCGCCCCGCGCGACCGCTCGCCCGGGTGGCGGCGAGACGACGGTGCTCGTCGTCGAGGACGACCCGCAGGTCCGCGACGTCACCGTGCGGGCGCTGCGCGGCGGCGGCTACCGCGTGCTCGACGCCGCCGACGGCAAGGCGGCCCTCCGGGTCGCGGCGGCGGCCGACCCGCCGGTCCAGCTCCTCGTGACCGACGTGGTGATGCCGGAGCTGAGCGGCCGCGAGGTCGCCGAGGCGCTCCAGCAGCGCATCCCGGGCCTGCGGGTCCTCTTCGTCTCCGGGTACACGCAGGACACCATCGTGCACCACGGCGTCCTCGACTCCGGGATCGAGTTCCTCTCGAAGCCGTTCGCGCCGGCCACGCTGCTCGCGCGCGTGCGCGAGGTGCTCGACGGCTGAGGCGGTCGTCGGGCCCGCGGCCGGGAGGCGGACGCCCGCGGATCGGTCGCGCGGCCGAGACCCGTTCCCGATCGGATCTTCGACGGCGATCGCAAGCCCCCGGACGTGGGGGCACCCGGCCAACTCCCGGGTTCCCCTGTCCCTCCAGGGGGATCCGCAGATAGCCCCATTTGCGGCACGTTTCCGCGCTCGACCGCCCTCGATCCTACGGCGCGAGTCGCTATAGTGATCCTTGCAGTAGGTCGAACTGCAAAAGGAGGCCGCGATAGCAGAGCCGTCGCAGAGCCAGACCAGAATGCAGGATCGCCCGGCCTCGCTGCCGGGATAGCGCCCGAACCGAAGCGGGCGCGCAATCGACGCAAAGCGAAGAGGCCCGCCCAGCGCGGGCCTCTTCATCTCCGGAGCCAGCCCCGGCGGCGCGGATCGTCGGCGTCCGCCGCGAGCGCACGCTTCGGTGACACCTCGGCCCGCGGGCGCTACCTTCTCCTCCTTCCGAGCGGGAGGCGCCGTGCCGCAGCCGAGGAGCAGCGTCGCACCGGGCGAGCTTTCGGCGCTGCTCGCCGACCTCGCGAGGGCCCCGCCCGCGGAGCTGGGCGGCGCATGGGACCGCTGGCTCCGCCCCGGCGCCACGGTGGGCGGCTACGCGCTCCTGCGGGAGATCGGCCGCGGCGGCTTCGGCGTCGTCTGGGAGGCGCGCGACCTCCGGCGCGGCGGAACGGTCGCGTTCAAGGCGGTGCGCGCCGGCGCCGCCGCGACGGCGCGCGAGGAGCAGCTCCTGCGGGAGGCCGAGGTCGCGGCGCGGCTCGCGCACCCGAACGTCGTCGCGCTCCGCGACGTCGGCCGAACGGAGCACGGCCCCTACCTCGTCCTCGAGCTGCTCCGCGGCGAGACGCTCGCGGACCGCCTCGCCGCGGGGTCGATGAGCGCGCGCGACGCGCTCGCCGTCGGCGTCCAGGTCGCGTCCGCCGTCGCGTACGCGCACGCGCACGGCGTCGCGCACCGCGACCTCAAGCCCGGCAACGTGTTCCTGTGCGAGGGCGGCGCCGTGAAGGTGCTCGACTTCGGGCTCGCGCACGCGTTCGGGCACCGCCGCATCGGCGGCGGGACGCCCGCGTACATGGCGCCGGAGCAGTGGCGCGGCGCGCCGGAGGACGAGCGGACGGATGTCTTCGCCCTCGGCGCCGTCCTGTTCCGGATGCTCGCGGGCGAGCTGCCGTTCCCCGCCGACGCGGGCAGCGCCGCGCCGGACGCGTACCCGGCACCGGCGATCGACGTCCCCGGCGCACCGGACCTCGGACCGCTCGTGGCGCGCATGCTCGACCAGGACCCGGTGGCGCGGCCGCGCGACGGCGAGGCCGTGCTCGGCGCGCTCTCGGCGGCGGCGGTGGGGCTCGCGAGCATGCCCGCCGGCGGAGGTCCGGTGGCGATCCTGCGGCCGCCGGGGACCGGGCGCGAGCGCCGCGCGGTGGACGTGCGGGCGGAGGAGTACGCGTCGCGAGGGCGGCGCTTCCTCCGGCAGACCCGGAAGGCGAGCCTGCGGTTCGCCCGCGAGATGTTCGCCCGCGCCGCAGCGGCGGACCCCGGATTCGCGCTCGCGCACGCGGGCGAGGCCGAGGCGATCGCGCTCGTCAAGATGTACTACCCGGCGGACGAGGCGGACCTCGGCGCGGCGGACCGCGCGAGCGCCCGCGCGGTCGAGCTCGAATCCCACGCTCGCGGAGGCCCGCACCGCGCGGGGGATCACGCTCTTCCTGCTCGGCCGCCGCGACGAGGCGCGCCGCGAGCTGGAGCGCGCGGCGGCGCTCGACCCGACCCTCGCGGAGGCCAGCTACTACGCCGGGCGCGTGGCGTTCCAGAAGGGACAGATGGAGGACGCGGTCCGCCTCTTCCGGGAGTCGAACCGCGCGCGGGAGAACCACGACGCCGCGTTCTTCGCCGCGCAGGCGGTCGAGGCGCTCGGCCGGGGCGACGAGGCGCGGGCCGCCTACGCCGCGGCGCTCTCGGTGCTCGAGCGCCATATGGATCTCAACCCAGACGATCCACGCGCAGCGACGATGCGGGCGCTCGCGCTCTGCCGGACCGGGCGGCGCGACGAGGGGCTCCGCTGGGCGCGGGAGGCCCTCGCGATGGACCCCCTCGACGCGGGGGTCCGCTACAACGTCGCCTGCATCCACGCGGTGGAGGGCGCCACGGACGAGGCGCTCGCGCTGCTCGCGGACGCGATCCGGGCAGGGTTCGGCAACCGTGAATGGTTCCTCCGCGACCCCGACCTGGCCTCGCTCCGGGGCGATCCGCGGTTCGAGGCGCTCGTCTCCTCGGCGTGATCGGCGTCGGCCCCGGCGGGGCGCGTGCCCGGGAAGGTCCGCACCCTCCCGGCGAGCAGGGGGCGTCCCTACCTTTGCGCCCACGTTCCGGCGCCGAAGGGGGGGCGCGCGCCGGCGCGAGGTCCGGATGACGTCGACGAGCCGAGCCGCGGTGGTCTCCTTCTCCCTCATGTTCCTGGGCGCCTGCGCGAGCGCCGGCCGCGGCGCCCAGGCGCCTGCCATCGTGCACCAGGCCGACGAGCGCATCCCGCCGATCGCGGCGTTCCCGCCCGGCGACCAGCGCATCGCCTACAACGACGCGCTCTCGAACGAGCAGGTGGGCTGGCGCGCCGAGCAGGATCGCAAGGCGGACCAGGCGAAGCAGCCGCTCGAGGCGGCTGCGCGCGGGTTCCTCGCGTTCCTGCAGCGCTTCCCGAACACCGGGTGGGACCTCACGTTCCGCTTCCACGCCGCGGACCTCCTGCGCCGCACCGGCCGCGCCGACGAGGCGACGTCGCTCGCTGAACAGGTCGCGAACGATCCGCGTGCGAGCCCGAAGACGAAGGCGATGGCGTGGCTCCAGGTCGCGAACGCGCAGACCGCCGCGGGCAAGATCGAGCCGCTCGAGGTCGAGGCGCCCGCGGACCTCGGCGAGCGCGCCGCCGCGTCGGAGCCGCCCCCGCCTGGAGGCGCTACGTCGATGCCTGCGACGCCTATCTCGGGACGCTCCCTCCCGGCGCCCAGGAGCCGCCCGACCGCATCCTCGGCCCCGGACAGCTCGCGCTCGTCGCCGCGCGGGTCGCCCATGCGACCGGCCACCTGGACGACGCCCGCGCGCGGCTCGCCACGATCCTCGACCGGTGGCCGGACGATCCGCAGGCGTTCCAGGGCGCCGCGCCGCTGTACGTCCAGACCTTCCTCGCCTCCGGCGACCGGGACGGCGCCGCCCACGCGATCGATCGAGTGAAGCAGCTCGCGTCGCAGCAGGCGCAGAAGGCGACCGATCAGGGATCCCGCGGCACGTACGAGAAGGTCGCCGCCGAGACCGACAAGGTTGCCGTGGCGGTCCGGTACCAGCAGGCGAAGGCGCTCCTCGATCAGGGGAACGCCGAGCAGGCGGCTCACGACTTCGAGGCCCTCGCGCAGCAGGGCGCAGGTGACGTGCCCGCGGCGCTCGTCGGTGCGGCGGTCGCGTGGGACAAGGCGGGGAACTCGCAGCGGGCGACGGAGCTCCGCCAGCGGATCGTGGACACGTACGGGGACTCGCGCCTCGCGCCGGGCGCGGCGCTGCAGATCGCCGCCGCCTTGTCGAAGCAGGGGGACCACGTGGGCGCCGCCCGGGTCTACGCGATGCACGTGGAGCGCTGGCCCGACGACCCGAACTCCTGCATCGCCCTGCGGAACGGCGCCGTGGAGCTCGACGTCGCGAAGCGCGGCACGGACGCCGCGCAGCGGTACCTCGCCTTCGGCAAGGACGAGCGCTGCGCCCAGGCGGCGCCCGACGTCGCCGTCCTCGCGCTGCACCGGGCGGGGCTGCTCTTCCTCCAGGCGAGGCGCAAGCCGGACGCGCGCGAGGCGTTCCAGTCCGCCGCCGGGATCCAGGGCGTGAAGTCGCCCGAGGCGAAGCAGCGCGTCGCGGACGCGCAGCGGCAGGCGAAGAAGCTCGGCGGGACCGCCGCGGGCCGGCGCTCGCCCCGGCGCTGACCGCGGGCGCGGCGAGGAGCGTCAGCGGACCTTGACGCCGAGGGAGAGCCCCTCGGCGGTGGGGAGCATCGTCGCGCGGAACCGGCCGCCGGCCGCGAGCCGCTCGCTGAACCGGCGCAGGGCGGCCATCGCCTCGGCGGACTCGCCCGCGGGGTGCGCCTCGTGGACGTGGCCGAACCCGAAGGTGTTGTCGGCGAGCACGACACCGCCGACGCGCAGGTGCTCCTCCGCCCAGGCGAGGTAGGCGGGGTAGCCGAGCTTGTCCGCGTCGACGAAGACGAGGTCGAACGGCCCCTGCCCCTCCACGTCGCGGAGCTGCTCCGCCGCGTCGCCCACGTGGATCTCGACCCGGCCCGCGACACCGGCGCGGAGGAACGACTCGCGCGCGACCTCCGCGTGCCGCGGATCGCGCTCGAACGTGTGCAGGAACCCGGCCTCGCCCATTCCACGGAGCAGGCAGACGCCGCTGTACCCGCCGAGCGTCCCGATCTCGACGGCCTTCCTCGCGGCGCACGCGCGCGCGAGCACCTCGAGGTGGAGCCCGTCGAACCGGCCCACCTGGATCGGCGGCAGCCCGGCTGCTGCGCTGCGCTCGCGGATCTCGCGGAGCACGCCGTCCTCGGGGCGGTAGACGGACTCCGCCCACACGGCGAGCGCGTCGCTCCCCTGCCCGAACGCCTTCACCGGCGGAGATCCCAAGCGCGCCTCCGCACCGGAGCGTGCTCGGTTCCGGTCCGGGGCGCCACCTCCGCGCGGGGCGCGCAGCTCCGGCGCGGTGGCCCGGGCCGGCGCGCGGGATCCCTCCCGTTCGCCGAATGCCTGATCCGCGTCAGAACACGAGCGCGAGCACGAGCACGCCGACGAGCATGAACGCGAGCGACACCTTCACCGCGCTGCCGAGCACGAACCCGAGGAACGCGCCGGCGCCCGCCTTGAGCGCCCGCCCGAAGTTCGGGTCGCGCGCGTACTCGAGCACGATCGCCCCGATCGCGGGCCCGAGCACGATGCCGGGCAACGAGAAGAACATCCCGACGAGGAGGCCCACGCCGGCGCCGATGACCGCCCACTTCGACGCCCCGAACGCGCGGGCGCCGAGGACCCCCGCGGCGAGGTCGACGACCCAGATCGCGACGCCGATCGCGGCGCACACCGCCACCGTCCAGCCCGAGACGCGCGTGAACCCCTCTGCCCAGGCGACGAGCACCGCGCCGAGGATGAGGAGCGCGGAGCCCGGGATCGCGGGCAGGACCACCCCCGCGATCCCCGCGACGAGCGCCGCGGCGCCGAGCACGTACAGGAGGATCTCCATGCGGTGATGATCGCCCGCCCCGCTCGGCGCCGTCCACCCTGCTCGGGCGGGGCCGCCAGCCGTCTCCGGGGGCCTCGAGACTAGAGCGGACCGTCCGACGAGCCCGCGAGCGCGAGGACCGCCTCGAGGGCGGCGATGTCGAAGGGCTTGGCGAGGTGCCGGTGGAACCCGGCCTCGAGCGCCTTCGCCTGGTCCTCCGGGAGCGCATATCCCGTCAGCGCGATCAAGATCGGCGAGAGAGCACGGTCGGCGCGGATCCGGCGGGCGACCTCGTAGCCGTCGAGGCCCGGCAGCCCGATGTCGCAGATCACGACATCGGGCTTGAGCGCGCGGGCCTTCGCGACGCCCTCCTCGCCGTCGTGCGCGAGCACGACCTCGTGGCCGCTCATCGCGAGCGTCTCCCTGAGCATCTCCGCGCCGTCGAGGTTGTCCTCGATGACGAGGACGCGCCGCCGCCCCCCTGGTGCTCGACGGGGCTCCGGCGCCGCCTCCCGTCCGGCGACCCCGTCGGCGGCGAGGGGGAGCGTGACGGTGAACTCCGCGCCCCGTTCCAGGCCTGGGCTCCTCGCCTCGACGCGACCGCCGTGCATCTCGACGAGCGCCTCGACGAGCGCGAGGCCCAGCCCGAGCCCACCGTGGCTCCGATCCAGGCTGTCGTCTGCCTGCGTGAAGGGCTCGAAGATGCCGGGCAGCACCACGGGGTCGATGCCGATCCCGTCGTCGGCCACCCGGATCGCCACGTGCGCTGACCCGGCGCGCTCCACGCTCACCGCGACGTGGCCCTTGGGGTTCGTGAACTTCGCCGAGTTCTGGAGGAGGTTCCCGACGATCTGGGCGATCCGCGCGGCGTCGGCGTCGATCCACAGCGGGCCCGGGTCGATGCGCAGGCCGAGCTCGACCGCGCGCGCGTCGAACGCCGGCCGGTGATCCTCCGCGGTGTGCCGCACGAGGTCGGTGAGCTCCACCCGATGACGGCGGAGCTGGATCTTGCCGCGCGAGATGCGCGTCACGTCGAGCAGGTCGTCGACGAGGCGCGTGAGCTGGCTGGTCTGACGCTCGATCACGGCGATGGCACGGCTCGCGCGATCGGTACCGCCCGGCACGCCTCGAAGGACGTGGAGCGCGTTCCGGATGGGGGCGAGCGGGTTCCGCAGCTCGTGAGAGAGGACACCCAGGAACTCGCTCTTCCGGCGGTCGCCCTCGCGAAGCGCCTCCTCGGCCCGCTTCCGACCGGTGATGTCGAGGCCGAACAGGTTGACGTGATCCTCCCCGGCGCTGCGCGAGAGCGCGAACACGTGCACGCGCTCGGGCGCGGAGGGAACCTCGAGATCGCGGACGGTCCCCTTGTCCGGGACGCGCCGGATGGCGTCCCGCAGCACCGGAGGCAGCGGCCCGCCCTGCCACCCCATCCCCGCGAGCAGCTCGCGCGCAGGGCGGTTCGCGTAGAGCAGCGAGCCGTCGACCAGGGCGCGCATCACGGGGTTGGGGTTCTCCTCGGGGAACTGCGCCAGGCTCCGCGCCTCGGCCTCGGCCCGCTTTCGGTCCGTCACGTCGACGATCGAGGCCACCCACCCCTCGACGTCTCCCCGCTCGCTCCGATCGGGCGCGTACACGACGTGCAGGGTCCGAAAGCCGACGCCGTCGAAGTGCACGTCATCCTCGTACTCGACGGGCCGCCCCTGCAGGACCGCCTCCACGTGCGGGCGGATGGTCTCGTACCCCTGCGCCCCCATGATCTCGACGATCGGATTCCCGACGATCTCCTCGGGCGTGCGGCCGAGCATCTGCGCGTAGGCGCGGTTCACGAACCGGTACCGCAGGCCGCGGCTGCACCGCGTGAGCATCAGCGGGGTGACGTCCGTGATCCGCCGGAGCTCGTCCTCCCCCTCGCGCAGCGCGCGTTCGGAGCGCTCGCTCCGGTGCAGCGCCGCCCCGCGCTCGGCCGTGACCGCGCCCACCACGAGCACGGCCGCCGCCACGATCGCCATGAAGGCCTGCAGGTGAAGCAGGCTGGCCGACGGCGACTCCTCGGCGAACGGGCCGCGCCCGAGCGCCGTGCTGGCGACCGCGATCGCGGACGCGAGGAACACGGCGGCCGTCGCCCCTCGCAGCTCGAACCGGAGGGCCCCCCACATCAGCAGTGGGATGAGCATGCACGCCTCGACGAACCCGTCCGCCGCCGCGACGGGCACGTTCCGGAAGACGAGCAGGGTCACCGCGATCACCGATGCACCCAGGAGCGCCGCCTCGGCACGCCGGCGAGGATCGAGCGCCCGCCATGCCGACCTCCGGTAGGCGAGGAGCAGCGCACCCACGACCAGGTCGCCGGCGGCGTCTCCCAGCCACCACACGCGCCAGGTCTCGGCGACGTCGGCGCGCCGGACGAGCCCCCCCGCGAGCAAGCTCGAGACGCCGACCGTGGCGCTGAGGGTCGTGCTGAGGAGGGCGCCGAGGACGATGAAGGCGAGCACGTTGCGCAGCCGTTCGAGCGACCAGCCCCCCTCCCCGACCCGGCAGATGAGGTGTGCTCCCACGAGCGCTTCGAGCGTGTTCCCCGCGCTGATGCCTGCCGCGACGAGGACCGGCGCGCCGGTCCACGCGTTCACGAGGAAGGCGCCGATGGCGACGCCGGGCCACAGCCGGGTGCCGCCGAGCAGGAGCGCCGCGAGCGCGATCCCCGTCGGGGGCCACACGAGCGACGCGAAGAGGTGGACCGGCGCGATCGCGAGCCCGAGCACGCCGACGAGGGCGTAGACCCCGGCGAGCGCCAGGATCCCCACCCCGAGACCGGCGAGGCCGCGGCCGCTCGAGGCCCCCGCGTTCGCCTGCGCTCGCAGCGACATCTGCACCGTCCGGCCCGGGCACCGTCTCTAGGCCGATGGACACGGCGCGGCTCGCCCTTGTCGGGATGGCGGCGCCGCCGGCGGCCCGGCGTGCGCCCGGCGGGAGCGTCACGCCTTGAAGTCGTCGGACCGGAGCCCGTGCTTCCGGAGCAGGCGGTGCAGGCTCTCGCGCTCCATCCCCGCTCGCTCGGCGGCGCGGGTCACGTTCCCGCCGAACTCCCGCAGGAGCGCGACGAGGTAGTCGCGGGTCACGCGGTCGCGCGCCCCCGCGATGGCGTCCTTGTACGGCAGCGACGCGAGCGCGCCCGGTGCCGGAGCGGGCGGGGCGGAGGCGAGCTCGGGCGGGAGGTCCTCGACGCCGACGACCGCGCCTCCCGCGACGGCGACCGCGCGCTCGACGGTGTTCTCGAGCTCCCGCACGTTCCCCGGCCACGCGTGCGCGACGAGCCGGCGCGTCGCCTCGGGATCGAAGGCGCTGATGGTCCGCCGGACGGCGCGCGCGTGCTTCTCGAGGAAGTGCGCGGCGAGGAGGGGCACGTCGTCGGTGCGCTCGCGCAGGGGCGGGAGCGTCACGGTGAGGACGTTCAGCCGGTAGAAGAGGTCCTCGCGGAAGCGGCCGGCCTTCGCCTCCTCGCGCAGATCGCGGTGGGTCGCCGCGATCACGCGGACGTCCACCGAGATCGGCGTCGTGTCCCCGACGCGGCGGATCTCCCGCTCCTGGAGGACGCGGTTCAGCTTCACCTGGGCGGCGAGCGGGAGCTCCCCCACCTCGTCGAGGAAGATCGTCCCGCCGTTCGCCTCCTCGAAGAGGCCGGGCTTCGCCGTGGCCGCGCCGGTGAAGGCACCTCGCGCGTGGCCGAACAGCTCGCTCTCGACGAGCTCGGCCGGGAGCGCTCCGCAGTTCACCGCGACGAACCTGCGCTCGCGCCGGGCGGAGTGGTAGTGGACGGCGCGCGCCGCGAGCTCCTTCCCCGTGCCGGTCTCGCCGAGGAGCAGCACCGTCGCGTCCACCTGCGCGGCGCGATCGAGGAGCCGGTAGACCTCGCGCATCCTCGCGCTCCGGCCGACGAGCGCGTGGAAGCCGGCCTCCTCGCCGGGGGCGGCGGTGCCGCGCGCGGCGTCGCCCGCGCGCTTGTGCTCGGCCGCCCGGGTGACCACTGCGAGCGCGGCGTCCGGGTCGAACGGCTTCTCGAGGTAGTCGAACGCGCCCATCTTCATGGCACGCACCGCGTCCCCGACGCTCGCGTGGCCGGTCATCATCACGACCTCGGTGGCGGGAGCGCGCGCCTTCACCGCGGCGAGGAGCTCGAAGCCGTCTGCGCCCGGCATCCGGATGTCGGTCACGACGACGTCCCAGGGCCGCGACGCGACGAGCGCGAGCGCGAGCGCGCCGTCCGGCGCGGTCTCGACCTCGAAGCCGTCGCCGAGGACGCGCGCGAGCAGCTTCAGCATGTTCTCCTTGTCGTCGACGACGAGGACGCGGAGCGCCGGCGTCATGACGCCCCCGCCGCGCGGGGCGTCGCAGGCCGCTCGCGCGCGGGCAGCCGGAGCGCGAAGCGGGCGCCGCCGCCCTCCGCCGCCTCGGCTGCGAGGTCACCCCCGTGCGCGCGCGCGATCGCGCGCGACACCGCGAGGCCGAGCCCGGTGCCGCGCGGCTTGGTCGTGAAGAACGGCTCGAAGAGCCGCGCCCGCCGCTCCGGCGGGATCCCCGGTCCCGTGTCCGCCACCGCGACCTCGGCGCCGCCGTCCCGCGCCGCGACCGCCACGTCGACGCGGCCGCCCGGGCCCGCCGCCTCCGCCGCGTTCCGCACGAGGTTCACGAGCACCTGGCGGAGCTTCTCCGGGTGCCCCGGCGCCTCCGCGGCGCCCTCGACCGAGACGTCGACGCCGTCGAGGAGCCGCGCGTCGCGCAGCCGCGAGACGACGTCGTCGGCCAGGGCGCGGAGGTCCACCCGCTCGGCGCCGGCGGGGAGCGGCCGCGACAGGTCGAGGAGCCCCTCGACGATCTCCTTCGCGCGCAGCGTCTCCTGCTCGATGACCGCGAGGTCCTCCGCGGCGGACGGGTCGGCCCGCTTCCGCAGGAGCTTCGCGTACCCGAGGATCACGCCGAGCGGGTTGTTGATCTCGTGCGCGACACCAGCCGCGAGCCGGCCGATCCCGGCGAGCTTCTCGGACTCGACGAGCCGCTCCTCCCGCTCCTTCAGCGCGGCCGTCATCGCGTTCCACCGGTCGGCGAGCGCCTCGAGCTCCGGCGCGCCGCGCACCTCGATCCGCGCGTCGAGGTCCCCCGCAGCGATCCGGGCCGCGCCTTGCTCGAGCTTCGCGACCGGCGCCGCGATCGAGCGGCCCACGAGCACGCTCACCGCGACCGCGATCACGGGCGCGGCGACGAGGAGCGCGACGAGGATCGCGCGGGTGCGCCGCTCGACCTCCTCGAGGTCCGTGCGCACGCTCCGGATCGACCCCTCGAATCGCTGCACGAGGGCCTCGGTGAGCCCCTGGATCCGGGTGACGACGAGCTGGGCCCTCCCGTGCTCCTCCTGGACGCTCTGGCGCTCGCCGCGGAGGACCGCGGGCACGATCCGGTCGCGGAAGATGCGGTCCAGCCTGACGCTCTCCTCCTCGATCGACCCGACGAGCGCCAGCTCCTCCGGATCCTCCGCCGCCTGCCGGAGGGCGCGCGTGAGCCGCGCCACGGTCTCGCGCGCGTCACCGTAGAGGGCGAGGTGCGACGCGTCACCGATGATGATGGTGTGCGCCTGATGCGCGTACTGGTCCCTCACCGCGCTCGCGAGCTCGAGCGAGAGCCGCACGCCCTCCTCGCGGCGCTTCGTCTCCGCGAGCCCCTCGTGGATCCGCGAGGAGCCGGCGAGCGCGACGGCGGACGCGGCGCCGATGAGGAGCACGAGGACCCCGAAGCCGAGGGCGAGACGCCGCGACGTGCCGAACCCGTAGCGCATGGACCGTGACCGCTCCGGTTACAGTGTAGCGGGAGCGGGTACGGCGCGCCGGGACAAGCGCGGGAACGGCGCGCGCGGGAGTGGATTTCCGCGCCTCCCCCCGGCGGGCACGGAAGATGCTTAGGCCCCCCTCGTCCGCGCCGCCGCGCGGCGTCCCCCCCTTCCGGAGAACAGCCATGACCCGAACCCTCGCCCTGTCCCTCGCCGCCGCGGTCGCCCTCGTCGCGGGCGTCGCGCGCGCGCAGCACGCTGGGATGACTCCCGCCGAGCACGAGCAGGCGCAGCAGCGCTCCTCGGCGGCCCTCGCCGCGGCCGGCATCGCGGAGGGCACCGTGAAGAACGGCGTCCGCACCGTCGAGATGTCCGTCACCTCGGACGGCTTCGTGCCGTCGAAGGTGAAGGCGCTGAAGGGCGAGAAGCTGCGCCTCGTCGTCACCCGGAAGACCGACAAGACCTGCGCGCAGGAGATCGTGATCCCGAACTACGGGATCAACCAGCCCCTCCCGCTCGGCAAGCCCGTCACGGTCGAGCTCACGCCCAAGGCGTCCGGCGAGATCACGTACGCCTGCGGCATGAACATGGTCACGGGCGTCATCCTCGTCCCGTAGCGACCGCGATGCGCGCCCGCTCCCTCCGCGCCGTCTCGATCGTCCTCGCCGCCTGGACCTCGTGGCCCGCGCGCGGCGCGGAGCCGTCCCCGCCGGCGCCCCCGGCGGATCCGCTGCTCGCGCGCCTCGTCGACGAGGCGATCGCGGCGCGGCCCGAGCTGCGCGAGGCGGAGGCGGCGGCGCGGGCGGAGCGCGAGCGGGTGCCGCAGGCGGGCGCGCTGCCCGACCCGATGCTCACCCTCGGGCATCCAGAACGACGGGTTCGACGGGCTCCAGATCGGCAAGATGGAGACGAGCTACTGGCAGGTGATGGTCACGCAGGGCCTGCCCTGGCCCGGCAAGCGCGACCTTCGCACCGACGTCGCGCGCTAGTCCGCAGCCGTCGCCGAGACGGGCGTGTCGCGCGCCCGGCTCTCGACCGAGGCGGACGTCCGGCGCGCCTACGTGGACCTCCTGCTCGCGCGCGACCGGCTCGCCCTCCTCGCGCGGCTCGAGGTGCTCTGGCAGAAGTCGGCCGGCATCGCGCGGGCGCGGTACGAGTCCGGCGAGGGCGCGCAGTCGGACGTGCTGCGCGCGCAGCTCGAGCAGAACCGGCTCCAGCAGCGGCGGTGGGCGCTCGAGGCGGAGGAGCGGGCCGCGGTCCAGGCGCTGAACCGGCTGCGGGAGCCGCCCCTCGACGAGCCGATCGCGACGTCGGCCCACGTCGCGGACCTCCGCGTCCCGGCGCTGCGCGAGCCCGAGACGGGCCGGCGCGGACGCGCTCGCCCGCAGCCCCGAGCTCGCGGCGGCGCGGCTCGGGACCGCCGTCGCGGGCGGCGCGGCGTCGCGCTCGCGCGGCGGAGCTCCTCCCGGACCTCGCCGTGCTCCGCCGGGATCATGCCGCGCGGCGGCGCTCCCGCCGATGTGGCAGCGCGGCCGTCTCGATCGGCCGTGCCGGTCTGGGCCGCGGCGCAAGCAGGGCCGCGCCGTCGCGGAGAGCGTGGCGCGCGCCGCGGCGGACGCCAGCGCGCGCCGAGGCGATCGAGCAGCACGCTGCGGCTCCGCGTCGCGGAGCGGCGGAGCGCGCTCGCCGCGCTCCTCGACACGGTCCGGCTCTACCGCGAGGGGCTGCTGGTCCAGTCCGCAGGCGACGGCCGAGAGCACGCTCGCGCAGTACCGGGTCGGCAAGGTGACCTTCGCCTCCGTGCTCGAGGCGAACGTCGGGCTACGTCGCCGACAAGGACGGGTTCCTCGCCGCGCTCGCCGGACGCGCAGCCGGCTCGCGATCGCCGACGCCGAGGTCAGCCTCGCGGCCGGTGGCGGCGCGCCGCCGGCGGCGGCGCGGCGCGGCGGCGTCGGTCCCGGGCGCGGGCGGCGACCGGGCGGCGGGACCGGCGGGAGCGAGCGCGGCGCCGCGGGCGCCCTGCGGCTGCCGCCGGCGCCCGCGGCCCTCGGCATGTGAGCGGAAGCACGGAGACGACCATGGATGAACCCGACGAACGAGACACCCCGACCTCCCCGCCGCGCACGCGCCGTTCGTTCGGCAAGTCGGCGGCCTCGCCGCCGCGATCGCCGTGACCGCGATCGTCGCGGCCGGCGGCACCTGGCTCCTCACCGGGCGGGCTCCGCGCCGGCACACGTCCGAAGGCGCCGCGGCCGTGGCGGAGAGGTGGCAGTGCCCGATGCACCCGACGATCGTGCAGGACCACCCCGGCGACTGCCCGATCTGCGGCATGAAGCTCGTGAAGGTGAGCGGGGCGCCGCCCCGGCGCCGCAGCGCCGCGCTGGCGTCCGAGCGCGACCACGGCCGCGGGCGCGGCCGGCACCGGCGAGCGGCAGCGCAGAGTGGCAGTGCCCGATGCACCCGATCGATCGTCCAGGACCACCCGGGCGACTGCCCGATCTGCGGGATGAAGCTGGTGAAGGTCACGAGCGGGCCGGCAGCGGCGCCGGGCCGGCTCCCCGGCAGGGGCTGGCCGCCGTCACCATCGACCCGGCCCGCCAGCAGCTCATCGGGCTGAAGATCGCGCACGTCGAGCGCGGCCCGGTCGGCGGGCACTGGCGGACCAGCGTGCGCCGGTCGCGATGGACGAGACCCGCATCCACCACGTCAACGTGAAGGTCGCCGGGCTTCGTCGAGCGCGTCTACGTGGACTTCATCGGCAAGCCGGTGCAGCAGGGGCGAGCCGCTCTTCTCGATCTACAGCCCCGAGCTCGCTCTCCGCGCAGGAGGAGTACCTGCTCGCGCTCCGGACGCGCAAGACGCTCGGCGAGGCGGGCTCCGCGTCGGGCGAGCGGCGACGCGCTCGTGCGCGGCGGCGCGCCGCAAGCTCGAGCTCTGGGACGTGCCGCGCGTCGGAGATCGACCGGATCGAGAAGACGCGGCGAGCCGTCGCGGACGCTCACCTTCTACTCCCCCGCGAGCGGCGTCGTGACGAAGAAGGACGTCGTCGACGGGATGAAGCGTCGAGCGCGGGCGCCATGCCCTACGAGATCGTCGACCTCTCGCGCGTGTGGGTGCTCGCCGACGTCTACGAGAGCGAGCTCGCGCACGTGAAGGTCGGGATGACGGCGACGCTCACGCTCAAGGCGTTCCCGAACCGCGACGTTCGAGGGGCGCGTCGCGTTCATCGACCCGCTGCTCGATCCCAGGACCCGCACGGTCAAGGTCCGCCTCGACTTCCCGAACCCGACGGGCGAGCTGCGCCCCGAGATGTTCGGCGAGGTGGTGCTCGCGGGGGACGCCGCGCGACGGCCTGCGCGTCCCCGCGGACGCGGTGATCGACTCCGGGACCGAGAGCGTCGTGTTCGTCGCGCTCGGCGACGGCAAGTTCCAGCCGCGCGAGGTGCAGCTCGGCGGAGTCGGACGGCGACCTGCGTCGAGGTGGTCTCCGGGCTCGAGGCCGGGCGAGCGGGTCGTGACCCGCGCGAACTTCCTCGTCGACTCCGAGTCGCGGCTGCGCGCGTCGCTCGCCGCCTGGGCGGCGTCCGAGCGCCCCGCGGCCTCCGACGCGCCCGCCCGCCCCGCCGGGCCCGCGGCGCCGCCGCCGATCCGCACGCAGGGCACAGCCGCTGAGCCATGATCAAGCGGATCATCCGGTTCTCCGCCGAGAACAAGTACCTCGTCATCGCCGCCACCATCGTCGCGCTCGTCGCGTCGTCTGGACGATGCGGAACATCCCGCTCGACGCGCTGCCGGACCTGTCCGACACGCAGGTGATCGTCTACTCGCGCTGGGATCGCAGCCCCGACATCATCGAGGACCAGGTCACCTATCCGATCACGACGGCGCTGCTCGGCGCGCCGAAGGTGAAGGCGATCCGCGGCTTCTCGGACTTCGGCTTCAGCTACGTCTACGTGATCTTCGAGGACGGCACGGACATGTACTGGGCGCGCACGCGCGTGCTCGAGTACCTGTCGAAGATCACGGCCGCAGCTCCCGCCGGGCGTGAAGACCGAGCTCGGGCCCGACGCGACCAGCGTCGGCTGGGTCTTCCAGTACGCGCTCGTCGACAGCACCGGGCAGCACTCGTCGGACGAGCTGCGCTCGCTATCCAGGACTGGTTCCTGCGCTACGCGGTCCAGAGCGTGCCCGGCGTCGCCGAGGTGGCGACGGTCGGCGGGCAGGTGCGCCAGTACCAGGTGCACGGTCAACCCGAACGCGCTCGCCGCCTACAAGCTCCCGCTCGACGCGGTCATCCAGGCCGTCCGCAAGGGCAACAACGACGTCGGCGGTCGGCTCGTCGAGATCTGCCGGCCGCGAGTACATGGTGCGCGGCCGCGGCTACGTGAAGTGGATCGACGACATCGAGCAGCTCGTGCTGCGCTCGGAGGGCGGCACGCCGGTGCTCGTCAAGGACGTCGGCGACCGTCGCGCTCGGTCCGGAGCTGCGGCGCGGCATCGCCGACTTCGACGGCGAGGGGGACGTGGTCGGCGGGATCGTGGTGATGCGCGCAGGGCGAGAACGCGCTGAACGTCATC
This sequence comes from uncultured delta proteobacterium, assembly GCA_963821195.1. Lineage (GTDB taxonomy): Bacteria > Myxococcota > Myxococcia > Myxococcales > Anaeromyxobacteraceae > Anaeromyxobacter. The sequence goes on along the minus strand of CAWGDE010000026.1, from coordinate 107,487 downwards.
GAGCGCGTCAAGGCGAAGCTCGACGAGCTGAAGCCGTCGCTGCCGCCGGGCGTCGAGATCGTCACGACCTACGACCGCTCGGAGCTGATCGACGCGCGCCATCTGACACCGTGAAGAGCAAGCTGATCGAGGAAATGATCGATCGTCTCGATCATCATCCTGCTCTTCCTCTGGCACATCCCGTCGGCGATCGATCCCCATCGTCACGATCCCGGTCTCGGTCGCGCTCGCCTTCATCCCGATGTACCTGATGGGGCTGAACGCGAACCTGATGTCGCTCGCCGGGATCGCGATCTCGATCGGCGTGCTCGTGGACGGCGCGATCGTCGAGGTCGAGAACGCCTACAACAAGATCCACCACTGGCAGGCGGACGGCCGGAAGGGCGACTTCCACAAGGTGCGCCTCGAGGCGCTGCTCGAGGTGGGGCCGGGCGGTCTTCTTCTCGCTCCTCGTGATCGCCGTCGCCTTCATGCCGGTCTTCACGCTGGTCGACCAGGAAGGACGGCTCTTCCGGCCGCTCGCCTTACTCGAAGAACCTCGCGATGGCGATCGCGGCGGTCCTGGCCATCACGCTCGATCCGGCGATGCGGATGATGTTCGCGCGCATCGAGCCGTTCCGCTTCCGCCCGCGGTGGCTCTCGTGGGTCGCGAACCAGGCTCGCTCGTCGGGCAAGTACTACTCCGAGGAGACGCACCCGATCACGCAAGCTCCTGCACCGGCATCTACGAGCGGCCCTGCCGGTTCGTGCTGCGCCACCCGAAGGCGACCATCGCGGCGAGCGTCGCTGCTCGTCCTCACCACGATCCCGGTCTACCTCTCCCTCGGCTCCGAGTTCATGCCGCCGCTGCGCGAGGGGACCATCCTCTACATGCCGTCGGCGGTCGAGCCGGGCATGTCGGTGGCGGAGGCGCAGAAGGCTCTCCAGGTCCAGGACAAGATCCTGATGACGTTCCCCGAGGTGGAGCGCGTGTTCGGCAAGGCGGGCCGGGCGAACACCTCCACCGACCCGGCGCCGTTCACGATGATGGAGACGACCATCACTCCTGAAGCCCGAGGTGCGAGTGGCGCGAGAAGCCGCGCTGGTACTCGTCGTGGGCGCCGGACTGCCTGAAGGGCGATCCTGCGCCCGTTCTGGCGCGACCGGATCACGCAGGAGGAGCTCGAGAACGAGATGAACGAGCGCGCTGCAGCTGCCGGGCATCTCCAACGCCTGGACGATGCCGATCAAGGGGCGGCTCGACATGCTCTCGACCGGCATCCGCACGCCGGTCGGGATCAAGGTCAGCGGCGCGGACCTCGCGACCATCGAGCGGATCGCGAGGGAGACCGAGGCCGCCTCCAGAAGGTCCCGGGTACGCGCAGCGTCTACGCCGAGCGCGTCGCGGGCGGCTACTTCCTCGACTTCGTCCTGAAGCGCGATCAGCTCGCGCGCTACGGCCTCTCCGTGGACGACGCGAACATGATGGTGATGACCGCCGTCGGCGGCGACAACCAGTCCACGACGGTCGAGGGGCGCGAGCGGTACGGCATCAACGTCCGCTACGCCCGCGACTACCGCGAGGACCTGTCCGCGCTGCGGCGCGTGCTCCTGCCGCTGCCGGGCGGCCAGGGGCAGATCCCGATGGAGGAGATCGCGGACGTCGTGCTCGCGCAGGGCCCCTCGATGATCCGCGACGAGAACGGGCTGCTCGCCGGCTACGTCTACGTGGACTTCGACACGTCGAAGATCGACGTCGGGACCTACGTCGACCAGGCCAAGAAGGCGGTCGCGGCGGCGGATCCAGCTCCCGACCGGCTACTGCATGTCGTGGAGCGGCCAGTACGAGAACATGCTGCGCGTCCGGGAGCGGCTGAAGCTCATCGTGCCGCTCACGCTCGTGCTCATCTTCGCGCTGCTGTACATGAACACGAAGTCGGCGTTCAAGGCGGCGCTCGTGATGCTGGCGGTGCCGTTCTCCGCGGTCGGCGCCGTGTGGCTGCTCTGGGCGCTCGGGTACAACGTCTCGATCGCGGTGTGGGTCGGGCTGATCGCGCTCATGGGGCTCGACGCCGAGACCGGCGTCTTCATGCTCCTCTTCCTCGACCTCTCGCACGACGAGTACGAAGGCGAAGGGCCTGCTGCGGACGCGCTGCGACCTCGTCGAGGCGATCGTCCACGGCGCCGTGAAGCGCGTCCGCCCGAAGGCGATGACCGTCTTCGCCGCCATGCTCGGCCTCCTGCCGATCATGTGGTCCACCGGCACCGGCGCGGACCTCATGAAGCGGATCGCCGCGCCGATGATCGGCGGGCTCGTCACCTCGTTCCTCATGGAGCTGCTCGTCTACCCGGCGGTGTATCTCCTCTGGAAGAAGCGCGAGGTCGCGGACGGCGCCGCGGCGGCCGGGCTCGCGGCCTGAGGGGACGCGGGGGGCGCCGGAGCGGTAGACTGCGGCCGCCCGCGATGCTCCCCGCCCGTGACGCCGGCGCGCCGGCGCCCTCCCCCGTCGGTGCCCCTTCCCCGGCGGCGCCATTCGCCGTGCTCGCGCTCGTCGCGGCGGCGATCGGCGTGGCCTGGCTTCTCGGCTGGCGCGCCGCGGAGCGGGCGCTGCGGGAGAGCCGCGCGCGGGAGATCGCGTCGGTCGTGGCGCTCAAGGTCGAGCAGGTGGTGCGGTGGCGCGACGAGCGGCTGTCGGACGCGCGGGTGCTCGCGCACGACCCGGACCTCACCGGCGCGCTCGCGCGTCCGTCGAGGAAGGGCGCGCGCCACGCGCTCCAGGGCTGGCTCGAGCAGGTGCGGACGATCGGGGACTACACGGCGGTGGCGCTCGTGGACTCGGACGGCGCCATCGTCGAGACGGCCGGCACGGTCGATCGGAACCCCGAGGCGGTGCGCGCGATCTTCGACCGCACGCTCGCCAGACGAGCGCCGGCGATGTCGGACGTGCACGGCTCGGCGGACGACCCGCCGCACGTCGACGTCATGGCCCCGATCCAGGGCCCCGACGGCCGGCCGGCGGGCGCCGTGCTGCTGCGCGTCGACCCCCGGCCGTACCTGTTCCGGATCGTCGCGGCCTGGCACGAAGCGGGCCGGAGCGCGGAGGCCCTGCTCGTCCGCGCCGACGCGGGCGCCGCGGTGGCGCTCGATCCGCCGAGGATGAGCGGGACGGCCGCGCGCTTCCCGTTCGGCGGCGCCATCGCCGGCGCGGTCGCGAGCCGGCGGCCGACCGCCATCCAGGCGCCGGACCACCGCGGTGTCGACGTGATCGGCGCGGTCGCGCCGGTCCCCGCGTCGCCGTGGGCCGTGCTCGCCAAGGAGGACGCGGCGGACACCCTCGCGCCGCTGCGCGAGCGCGCCCTGACGATCGGGATCGCCGCGCTCGGGCTTCTCGTCGCGGCGGGCGCGGTCGTCACGTACGTCGCGCGCCGCCAGGCGGACCGGCTCGAGCGCGTCCACGCGGTCGCCGCCGCCGAGCGCGCCGCGCTCGCCCGGCGCCTCGCGCGGCTCACCGCCCACGCGCAGGACATGGTCCTCGTCGCCGACGAGGCGCAGCGGATCGTGGACGCCAACGACCGCGCGGTCGCGCTCCTCGGCTATGCGCGCGACGAGCTGCTCGGGATGGGCGTCCAGGCGCTCCGCGACCCGGCGACGGTGGACGACTACCCCGATCGGCTCCGGCAACAGGTGAGGGACGGCGCCGCGCTGTTCGAGACGCGCTACCGGCGCAAGGACGGATCCACCTTCCCGGTCGCCGTGAGCGTCCACACCGACGAGCACGACGGCCGCCGCTGGTACGAGGCCATCGCGCGGGACATCTCGGACCGCAAGCGCGCGGAGGATGCGCTCCGCGAGAGCGAGGCGAAGTTCCGCACCGCGTTCGAGTTCGCGAGCCTCGGGGTGGTGCTGGTGGACGCGGACGGCCGGATGGTCGAGACGAACCGCGCGTTCCGCGACATCACCGGCTTCTCCGAGGAGGAGCTCCGGGGTGCGCCGGTCGCGCTCCTGCACGACCCCGCGGACCAGGTCAACACGCCTGAGGCGCTGGTCGCCGGGCTCCGCAGCGAGGAGGTCGATCGCGTCGAGATGTCACGCCGCTTGCGGCGGAAGGACGGATCGTTCGCCGAGACGTTCTTGCGCGCGAGCGCCCTGCGCGACGAGGCCGGCAGGCCCCGGCTCCTCGTCGCCGTGATCGAGGACGTCTCGGAGAAGAAGCGGCTCGAGGCCCAGCTCCTCCTCGCGGACCGGATGGCGTCGGTCGGGACGCTCGCCGCGGGCGTCGCGCACGAGATCAACAACCCGCTCGCCTTCATCCTCTCGAACGTCGAGTTCGCCCTCGACGAGCTGCGCCGGGCCGGGGCGGATCCCGAGGTGCTCCGCGCGCTCGACGACGCGAAGGACGGCGGCGTCCGCGTCCGCGAGATCGTGCGCGACCTCAGGACCTTCTCGCGCCCCGTGAACGAGGTCCGCGAGGCGCTCGATCCGCGCGCGGTGCTCGAGTCCGCGGTCGGCCTCGCGTCGAACGAGATCCGTCACCGCGCGCAGATCCTCGTGGAGCCCGGCGACGTCCCGCGCGTCGCGGCGAGCGAGTACCGCCTCGGCCAGGTGTTCCTGAACCTCCTCATCAACGCCGCGCAGGCGATCCCCGAGGGGAACGTCGCCGGCAACCACGTCCGGGCGACGACCTCGACCGCGCCCGACGGCCACGCCGTGATCGAGATCTCCGACACGGGCGGAGGGATCCCGCCGGAGGTCCTGCCTCGAATCTTCGATCCCTTCTTCACGACGAAGCCGCCCGGCGTCGGCACCGGGCTCGGGCTCTCGATCTGCCACGGCATCGTCACTCAGCTCGGCGGCACGATCTCGGTCGAGTCCGCGCCCGGCCAGGGATCGACCTTCCGGGTCTCGCTGCCGCCCGCGGGGCCCGTCGCCGCCCGGGCCGCCGCGCCGCCCGCGCCATCCGCGTCCGCGGCGCGCAAGCGGCTCCTCGTCGTCGACGACGAGCCGCTCGTCGGGCGCGCCGTCGCCCGCATCCTCGCGGCCGAGCACGACGTCGTCACGCGCACGAGCGCGCGCGACGCCCTCCCCGACCTGCTCGGCGGCCCCGGGTTCGACCTCGTGCTCTGCGACCTGATGATGCCCGAGATGACGGGAATGGACCTCCACGCGCGGCTCGCGCGCGAGGCGCCCGGTGTCGCCGCGCGGCTCGTCTTCCTCACCGGCGGCGCGTTCACGCCCGCGGCGCGCGACTTCCTCGACCGGGTCCCGAACGCGCGGCTCGAGAAGCCCTTCGAGCCACAGGCGCTCCGCGACGTCGTCGCCGGCGCGCTCGCCGCCACGCCCACCGCGGCGGGGGCGTGACGGGCGGAGGTCTCGTGCCCTCCCTCTCGGAGGACCGACTCCGCGCGCTCTCCGCGGCGTGGGAACCGCTGCGCGCGCTCGCGCCGGCGCTCGACGCTCCGCTCGCGGAGGTCCTCGCGGGCGCTCCCGCCGACGCGATGCTCGCGCGCTTCCTGCGCGGCCGCGCAGCGCTCGACGCGGGCTCGCGCGCGGCCGCGGCCGAGGCCGTGCTCGGAGTGGGGCTGTGGCGGCGCAGGCTCCTCTTCCAGCTCGGCGTCCCCGCCGCGCCGCCGCGCCACCTCCTGGCCGCGCTCGTGCGCGATCTCGGCGGGCGCGCCGACGCCGAGGCGCTCGCGGGGCTCCCGGCCGGCACGCTCGCGCCGCCGCGCCCTCCGCCCGAGGAGCTCACGGATCGGTACTCGCTCCCCGACTGGCTCGCGGACGAGCTCCGCGCCGCCGCGGGGGCGGAGGCCGCCGCGCTCGCGGACGCGCTCGACCTTCCCGGACCGGTGTGCCTCCGCGCGAACCTGCTCCGCGGCTCGCGCGACGCGGTCGCGGCGCGGCTCGCCGCCGAGGACGTGTCGACGCGCCCGGGCCGGCTCGCACCCGCGTGCCTCGTCGTGACCTCCCCCCGTCCGAACGTGCTCGGGCTCGCGGCGCACCGCGAGGGGCTCTTCGAGGTGCAGGACGAGGGGAGCCAGCTCCTGGGCGCCGCGCTCGGCGCCCGCCCGGGGGACGCCGTGCTCGACGCATGCGCGGGCGCGGGCGGGAAGACGCTCCAGCTGGCGGCGGACGTCGGCCCGGCCGGCCGCGTCCACGCCGCGGATCCCGACGCCGCGCGACTCGCGCGGCTGCGGACGCGTGCGGCGCGCGCCGGCGCGGCCGGGGTCGTGTCCGTGCACGGCTCCTCGCCCCCGGCGGACCTCGCGGTGGATCGCGCGCTCGTCGACGCGCCTTGCTCCGAGCTCGGTGCGCTGCGCCGCGGACCCGACCTCCGCTGGCGGCTCGACCCGGCCGCCTTCGGCGGGCTGCCCGCGCTCCAGCTCGGGATCCTCGCGGGCGCCGCGGCCCACGTGCGCCCGGGCGGCACGCTCGTGTACGCGACCTGCACGTTCCGGCGCGCCGAGAACGAGGGCGTCGCGCTCGCGTTCGAGGCGGCGTACCCCGCGTTCGAGCGGACCGCCCCTCACCTGCCGAGCGAGGTGCTCGGCCCCGACCGGTTCCTACGCACGTGGCCGCACCGCCACGGCATGGACGCCTTCTTCGCGGCCGCGTGGGTCCGGCGGACGAAGCGCTGAGTCCCGGTCGGGGCCGCCCCCTGCATGGCTGGGACGTTTCGACGCCCTCGCGCATCGAAACCGGTGGAGGTTCGACATGCGAAGGCTCGCGATCGCGGTGGTGTCCATGATGTCGCTCGCCGGGCTCGTCTCGGGATGCGGAGGCGGGAGCAGCGGGTACGGGGGCGGCAGCAACCCGCCGCCCACCTGCACGGCGGCGACGGCGACGGCGACGACCTCGGTGTCGCTCTCCGGGATGTCGTTCGTCCCGTCGTGCGTGAAGATCTCCCCGGGCGCCACCATCACGTTCCAGAACGCAGACTCGATCGCGCACACCGTCACGACCGACGCGGGGCAGCCGGAGACGTTCGACAGCGGCAACCTCGGCCCGCCCGCAGGCGCCGAGTTCCAGCACACCTTCGCAAACGCGGCCGAGACGGTGCACATCCACTGCAAGATCCACCCGTCCATGACCGCCACCATCATCGTCCAGTAGGGTAGGCTCGCGGCCGTGCCGCTCGGCAGGCCGTCCGCGAGATCGCTCGCGCTCGTGGTGGTGACCTCGGTCGCGGCGTCGCTCGCCGCCTGCGGTGAGATCGGCGAGCAGTCGGACGAAGGCCCCGCTCCGGTCCCGTGCTCCGCGGCGAGCGCGACGGCGACGACCTCGATCCTGCTCTCCGGGATGCAGTTCCTCCCGTTCTGCGCGGCGGTGCCGGTCGGGACCGAGGTCACCTTCACGAACGCCGACTCGGTCAACCACACGGTGACCGCGGATCAGGGCCAGCCCGAGCCGTTCGAGAGCGGGCTCCTCTACCCGGGCGGGCATTTCTCGCACACGTTCTCGAGAGCCGAGACCGTGCGCGTCCACTGCCGCCTCAACCCCCAGATGTCCGGGGTCGTCATCGTCCAGTAAATCCTTTCCTGCCCCGGGCTCTGCACTCCGGGCGCTCGTGCGCGCTGGGCCCGGGGGTCCGGTCGCTCGTGCGCGCTGGGCCCGAGGGGTCCGGGCGCTCGTGCACGCTGGGCCGGGGGGACGGGCGCTCGTGCACGCTGGGCCCGGGGGACGCCCTCCGGCGCGCATGCTCGGCGGCACGTGACCGGGGCGCGCGCGCGGAACGGGCGATCCCATCGGCGCGCCGCCGCAGGCTAGCCTCGGCAGCTGCGCTCGCTACGCTCGCTTGTGCCGAGGCTTCGGGCAGGCGGCGGCGCGCCAACAAGGGGTCGAAGACCGCGCGCGCGAGCCACGTCGTCCTCTCGGCGCCTGCGCGACGCGCCTTCGGACGTCCCCCGGGCCTGGCGCTCATGGGTCACGGATGAGGGACCGTCTTCGATCCAGCACCCCGAGCTGCCCCGCCACGCGGGTCAAAGCCGCCACAGCGACCGGCCCCGCCGCAGAGCGGCCGCCGCAGGCGCGCGCGGTGACGAGCCGGATCGCGCGCGCGGCCCGATTCACCCTCCGCGGAGCCGGGTGTCTGAGCCTCCGCGGCGCGAGCGCAGCGAGCGAACCGCGGAGGCGAGTTCCGGCGGAGCGCCGACCGCCTCGACCAGGAACGCGCGCGCGCCCCGGCTCACATTCCGCGCGCCGAGGACCCGGCCGCGGCGCGGTGGGGCCGGGCGCCGGCGGCGTGGACTCAGCCTGGATCTGAACGACCCGTAGGCGACCTACAGGTCCGTCCTCATGACGGCGCCCTTGGCCGCGTTGGTGACGAGATGGGCATAGCGCCGGAGCCAGGACGAGCGGACTTCCTTCTTCTTCGGCCGGAACGTCTCGCGCCGGCGGGCGAGCTCGACGTCCGGCACGTCGACGGCGAGGCTGCGCGCCTCGACGTCGATCGTGATCGCGTCGCCGTCCTTCACGAGGCCGATGGGGCCGCCCTCGGCGGCCTCGGGGGAGACGTGGCCGACGCAGGCGCCGCGGGTCGCGCCGGAGAAGCGACCGTCGGTGACGAGGCCGACCTTCTCGCCGAGGCCCATCCCCATGATGAGCGAGGTGGGCCCCAGCATCTCCTGCATCCCCGGCCCGCCCTTCGGCCCCTCGTAGCGGATGACCACGAAGTGCCCCTCCTTCACCTTGCCCTGCATGATCCCCGCGATCGCCTCGTCCTGGGAGTCGAAGCAGATCGCCTTGCCCGTGAACTTGCGCATCGACGGCTGGATCCCCGCCGTCTTCACGACCGCGCCTTCCGGGGCGAGGTTCCCGAAGAGGACCGCGAGCCCGCCGACCGGCGACCAGGCGTTCTCGAGCGTGTGGATGATCTCCTGGTCCTTGATCTCGGCGCCGCGCACCCGCTCGCCGACCGTCTCGCCCGTCACCGTGAGCGCGCCCTCGCGCACGACACCGCCCCGCCGCGCCGCCTCCTTCAGCACCGCCGGGACGCCGCCCGCGCGGTGGATGTCCTCGATGTGCACCGTGGAGAGCGACGGCGCGATCTTCGCGATGTGCGCGACCTTCTTCGCGATGGCCTCGATCGCGCGCAGGTCGAAGTCCACGCCCGCCTCGCGCGCGATCGCGAGCATGTGGAGGACGGTGTTCGTCGAGCCGCCCATCGCCATGTCGACGACCATCGCGTTGTGGATCGCGTCCGCGGTCACGATGCGGCGCATCCGGAAGCGCTCGTCCCCCGCGATCTCGACCGCGCGCCGCGCCGCGCGGCGGACGAGCGCCTCGCGCTCCGGGGTGAGGGCGAGGATGGTCCCGTTCCCCGGGAGCGCGATCCCCATCGCCTCGCAGAGCACGTTCATCGAGTTCGCGGTGAACATGCCCGAGCAGGAGCCGCCCGACGGGCACGCCCTGCACTCGATCTCGTACAGCTCCGCGTCGGTGATCTGGCCGCGCGCCCGCTTGCCGACCGCCTCGAACGCGGTGGTGAGGTCGATGGGCGTGCCGTCGGAGAGCTTCCCCGCCTTCATCGGCCCGCCCGAGACGAACACGGTCGGCACGTCGACGCGGAGCGCCCCCATCACCATGCCCGGCACGATCTTGTCGCAGTTCGGGATGCAGACGAGCGCGTCGAGCATGTGCGCGTTCATCATCGTCTCGATCGAGTCGGCGATGAGCTCGCGCGACGGCAGGCTGTAGAGCATGCCCGAGTGGCCCATCGCGATGCCGTCGTCGACGCCGATCGTGTTGAACTCGAACGGCACGCCCCCGGCCTTGCGGATCTCGTCCTTCGCGATCCGGCCGTACTCCTGGAGGTAGAAGTGGCCCGGGATGATGTCGACGTGGCTGTTCGCGACGCCGATGAACGGCTTCTCGAAGTCCTCGTCCTTGAGACCCACCGCACGGAGGAGGCTGCGGTGAGGCGCCCGCTCGAAACCCTTCTTGATCTGGTCGCTTCGCACGGGACTCTTCTCACCGGGCGGTCGCCGGAAGTCAACCGGGGGAGCCCAGGCGGCCCGGCCGGCCTGCGCAGCGCGCGCGCCCCGACGTTATGACCCCGGCGTGACACCCGCCCCCGGCTTCGACGAGACGCTCCGCCGGGTCCGGGCGGCGCTCGCCGCCCGCGCGCCGCGGCCGCTCGAGGTCCCGGGGTTCCGGCCCGCGGCCGTCCTCGTCCCGCTGCTCGCCCGCCCGGAGGGGCCGACGGTCCTCTTCACCCGCCGGACGGAGACGGTCCCGCACCACAAGGGCGAGATCTCCTTCCCGGGCGGCGGGCGCGAGCCGGGCGAGGACGCGGCGGCGGCGGCGCTCCGCGAGGCCGACGAGGAGGTGGGGCTCGCGCCCGCCGCGGTCGAGGTCCTCGGGACCCTCGACGACCTGCCGAGCATCGCGGGGTACGTCGTCACGCCGGTCGTCGCGGCGGTGCGCGCGCCGCCGCCCGCCTTCTCCGCGGCCGAGTTCGAGGTCCTCGAGCCCTTCGAGCTTCCGCTCGCCCGGCTGCTCGATCCCGCGGTCCGGCGCGCGTCCCTGTGGGATCCCGCGCACCTGCCCCCCCAGGCGGTCGCCGCGGTCCGCGCCTCGCGCATCGCGTTCGAGGACGTCGACGCGGCGACAGGCCACTGGCGGGTGTGGTCCTTTCACGCGGACGAGCGGAGGGTCGTCTGGGGGCTCACCGCACGCATCCTCGCGGACCTCGTCGATCGCGCGTTCCGTTGATCACCGCACCGGCGTGCACGGGAGGGGCGACCGCCCCTAGCACGTGAACCGTCAGCCGGGGATCTGCGGCACCGGCGCGAGCAGGAAGCGCCGCGACGAGGCGCACGTCCTCCCGTTCAGCTCGAGGAGCACCTCCTCGCGCGCGCGCCGCCACAGCTCGCCCGTCCTGCGCCACGTCGCGTGCAGGGCGAGACCGGGCGCGAGCGGGACCGTCAGCTCGACGGTCGGGTCCGCGAGCTCGAACGCGGCGGTGCGGCTCTCCTCGCCGCGCGGGAACGCGGCGTGGAACGGAGAGGAGCCGGTCACGAAGTGGACCCCGGGCGGCGCGGTCCACAGCACCCACCCCATGTCCGCGACGGTCCGCTCGAGCGACTCGAGGCCGGCGCGCGCCTCGGGGGCGGCGAGCTCGGCCGCGTGCGGCGCGTTCCGGACCGCGAGCAGCGCGACGAACCGCGCGAGCGCGCCGCGCTCCGCCGCCGAGACCGGGCGCGGCGACGCGAGCGCGGAGAGGAGCGGCGCGACGTCGGGCTCGAGCGCGAGGAGCTCCCCCGTCAGCCCGGCGGGATCGGCGCCGGGCTCCGGATCGTTGAAGTGCGGCGTGTCGCCGGCGGGCCGTCCCACGGGCGCGCGCTTCCACTCGCCGATCCAGGCGCGGTACGCCCACACGTGCGGCTCGCGCTCGCCCGGCATCGGCGCCGCGGCGAACGCGGCGGCGTACCACGGCGGGAGGACGACGGCCGGCGCGGGCACTCTCGTCCCCTACCGCGACGCACGCGGGCGCGCAACGGCAGCGGCCGCGTCAGAGCGAGACGCCGGCTTCCGCTCGCTCGACCGGCCCGAGGACGGCCGCGACGGCGCTCAGGATCGCGCGCTCCTCCACCGGCTTCGGGACGAAAGTGGACGCGCCCGCGGCGAGGAGCTCGCGCGCGGCCCCGGCGCGCCCGGAGATCCCGATCACCGGGACGCGCGCCAGCTGCGGCTCGCGCGAGCGGCGGAGCGCCCTGATCAGCTCCGACCCGAGCATGCCCGGCATGACCTCGTCGACGATGCACAGGTCGGGCGCGGCCTCGTTCACGATCTCGAGCGCGAGCGCGCCGGAGTCGACCGCGACCGGCAGGTACCCCGCGCCTTCCAGGATGAGGTGCAGGAGCTTCAGGATGAGGTGGTTGTCGTCCACCACCAGGACGCGAAGCGGCCGGGACACGCCTCATGAAGGTACGGTCCGGCGGGCCCGACCGGTAGTCAGACCTTGGTCCACGGACAATCCCAGACGGGGCGGTCCACCCCGGGCGGGTCGCGCGCGCGCGCCGTTGCCCACCCCCGTGGGGGAAAAGCTACCATTCCGCGCCACACCGCGAACCCACGGGAAGGCGAGAGCATGATCGGCGATCACATCCGGACGTTGAAGGCGGGCCGCTGGACGCACGCGATTGACTGCGGCGACGAGACCGTGGTCGTGCTCCCCGACGACGCGGCGCAGCCGCCGCGCGTCCGGCGCAGCTACCGCCCCGAGTTCGTCGCCGGAGCCGAGGCGGTCGAGGTCGTGCGTCACCGCGAGCGAACCTTCCCCGCGGAGGAGGTCGTCGCGCGCGCGTACAGCCGGATCGCAGACCCAGCGCTCGCGTCGATGTTCCGCGACTCGGAGGCGTTCGCCGAGTGGTGCACCACCGGGCGTTTGCCGGTCGCGCCGCCGAGCATGGCGATTCCCGTCCCGGAGGTCGCCCCCGCGGCCACGGCCGCGCCGTCGTCGAAGGCCGTGCGCCCGCCCGCGGCGAGGGCGAAGGCTGCGACGAAGGGCAAGCCCGTCCGCAGCGCGAGGACGGCGCGCGGGGCGAGGCCCGCCGTGAAGGCGAAGCCGGCCCGCAAGCCCAGGCCGGCGGCGAAGGCGAAGGGCGCGCGGAAGACCGCCCGGAAGAGCGGGCGCGTCGCGAAGCGCACGGCGAGCCCGAGGCCGAGGCGGCGCGGGCGGCGCTGAGACGTCGACGCGCTACCGGCCTGGCTGCGCCTGCTGCTGCGGCTCGGCCTGCGCCCACATCACGCGGCCGTCGAACCGCTCCATCACCGCGATGCCGAGCGCGCACGCGAGGAACACGGCGAGCGCGAGCATCCACGGCCGGAACTCGAGCAGCCGGCTCGCGCCGGACCAAGGCGCGCGATCCTGGGCGGGGGTCCGCTCCATCGGCTCTAAGTAGAACGCGTCCACCGCAGGATGCAACTCCCCGGGGCGCCCCGAACGTCGAAAGCGCGCGCACTGGGGCCGACCCCTCCCCCGATCGGGGTCTCGACGCGCGCAGGGCCCCCGGCCGGACGCGACCGGGCGCCTGTTCCCGGACTTGGCGCGGTGCGTTATGATTCTCCAGTCACCGACTCAGCCGGAGGAGCGTCATGGTGGACAAGAAGACGGCCAGCTTCATGCGCTCGCTCTGCCTCGGCGAGATCGAGGAGGAGATCCTCGTCCCGTACCCGGAGCCCAAGACCTCCGAGAAGGAGACGCTCCAGGCGATCGTCGCGACGCTGAAGGCGATGCTCGCGCCGCGCGAGAAGGACTTCCCCGCCTGGGATCGCGCGGGCGAGCTGCCCGCCGCGTTCGTGCAGGAGCTCCGCGAGGCGGGGCTCTTCGGGCTCGTGGTCCCGGAGCACCACGGGGGCCTCGGCCTCGGCTCGACGGCCTACTCCCGGGTGATCCAGGAGCTCGGCCGGTACGACGGCTCCGTCGCCGTGACGGTCGGCGCCCACAGCTCGATCGGCATGCGCGGGCTCCTGCTCTTCGGCACCGACGAGCAGAAGGCGCGCTTTCTCCCGAAGCTCGCCACCGGCGAGATGATCGCGGCGTTCTGCCTCACCGAGCCGGGCGCCGGCTCCGACGCCGCCGGCATCAAGACGACCGCGGTGCGCGACGGCGACGACTGGATCCTGAACGGCGAGAAGCTCTGGATCACGAACGGCGGGATCGCCGACTTCTTCACGGTGTTCGCGAAGACCTCGCTCGAGGGGCGCGGTCACATCACCGCGTTCGTCGTCACGCGCGACATGAAGGGCGTCTCGACCGGCCCGCACGAGGACAAGATGGGGATCCGGGCGTCGTCCACGACGACCGTCGTGCTCGAGGACGTGCGCGTGCCCGCCGCGAACGTGCTCGGCGAGGAGGGCAAGGGATTCAAGGTGGCGATGAAGATCCTGAACGCCGGCCGTACCGGCCTCGGCGGCGGCTCGGTCGGCGGCATGAAGCGGCTCATCGAGCTCTCGGTCGCGCAGGCCAGCGAGCGCGTCCAGTTCGGCAAGCCCATCGCCGCGTACGGCTCCGTCCAGCAGAAGCTCGGGCAGATGGTCGTGGACTGCTACGCGGCGGAGAGCGTCGTGAACCTCGTCGCCGGCCTCGCGGACCGGGGGTTCGAGGAGACCGCCGTCGAGGCGGCGATCTCGAAGGTGTTCTCGACCGAGGCGCTGTGGCGGACGGCCGACGAGGCGCTCCAGATCGCGGGCGGCATCGGCTACATGCGCGAGATGCCCTACGAGCGCGCGGTGCGCGACAGCCGCATCAACCGGATCTTCGAGGGCACGAACGAGATCCTGCGGCTCTTCATCGCCCTCGCGGCGATGCACGACGTCGCCGAGGAGCTGAAGGACCTCGCCTCCTCGATGAAGGGCGTGCTCGCCGACCCGGTGAAGGGCTTCGGCGTGCTGTCCGAGTACGCGAGGCGGCGGGCCTCGCTCGCGACGAACCTGAAGCGGGAGAAGGGCAGCTGGACGCTGCTCGCGCCCGCCGTCGCAGCGGAGGCGGCCCTCTTCCAGGACGGCGCCCGCCAGCTCGCGATCGCGACCGACCGGCTGCTCCGGCACCACGGCAAGAAGATCGTCGACGCGCAACTCCCCACCCGCCGCCTCGCCGACGTGATGATCGACCTGTTCGTGCTCGCGGCGATGCTCGCGCGCGTGTCGACGCGCGTCGAGGACCAAGGCGAGGACGCGACCGTGCCGGAGCGCGAGATCCTGCGAACGTTCGCGCGCCAGGCGAAGCGCCGCATCGACGCGGCGCTCGCCGGGGTCGACGAGAACGAGGACGCCGGGATCCAGTCCCTCGCGCGGCACGTCCTCGAGACGGGCCGCTACGGATGGGACAACCTGTAGCGCCGCCGGGACAGGCCGCCGGCGGCGGCCTGTCTCCCCGGCGGAAGCGCGAGGGATGTCACGCCGCGTGCAGGAAGGCCGCGACCACCTTCCTCCAGCCCTCCTCGCCGAGGAGCGCCGGCGCCGGGGCGACGAGCTCGCCGCCGTCCGCCGCGGCGAGCCCCAGCTCCTCCTCGACGAAGCGCGCGAGCCGCCGCCGCTCCGAGAGGATGAAAGTGTCCGCGTGCAGCCCGCCCGGGAGCTTCTTCCACGCGTCGTCGTCGGGCGCGATCGCGAACAGCCAGCCGCCGCGGTAGGGCTCGTCCTTCACCAGCGACGGGTTCCGGCGGAGCCTTCGGTTCACCCGCTCGACGACGCCGTCCGCCGGCGCGACGATCCGGACCGCGCGCTTGCCCGCGTGGATCACCGCGATCGGGTCGCCCCGGTGGACCGCCATCCCGGGCCGCGGCAGGTCGACCGCCGTCGCCGAGGGCAGGATCGCGCTCGCGATCTCGTCGACGCCGACGGTGAGGCTGCCGTCGCGGCGCGGCTCGAGCCAGGTATGGGCCGGCGAGACGCGCGCGTCGAGGGTGAGCTCGTCCGCGGACCGGCGGCGCCGGTCGATCGCCCTCCACGCGAGCGCGGCGATCAGGGCGGGGGCGAGCAGCAGGAGCCCCGCGACGAGGAAGATGCCGAACCTCCCCGCGACGCCCACGAGGAAGGTGCCGAGCGCCTCCAGGATCTCGATGAAGGTCGTCATGGTCGCTCCCGGGCCCGCAGGCCTCGAGCGGATCCAGCGCAAGCGCCGGGCCATCGAGGCGCCGCGACGGGCCCGCGGGATCTCTCGCGTTCGGCGGCTGCGACATTCGGTCGCGTCGAGGATCTCTCCACCGGTCCGCGTGGCTCCGCCGCGGATCGGCCCTGGTTCCGCGGGCCTGGACGGACCCGTGGAGATCCTCGACGGCTGGTGAGCTTCTCGGCGGATCCCCGACGAGGTCAGTCGAGGTCGAGCGGCCGGAAGCTCCCTTTCCCGTCGATCACCGTGCCCCACACCTTGTGCGACCCCTGGTGCTCCGACGGGGCGAACGAGATCGGGACGCCGATCCCGAGGTCGAGGCCGTGGATCCCCTCGAACGCCTCGACGAGCCTGTCCATCGTGAGGTCGCGCCCCGCGCGCTGGAGCGCCTCGATGAGGATGCGCGCGGAGACGTACGACTCGAGCGACACGAAGTCCGGCTTCTCCCCGGGCGCGAGCCGCCTGAGGAGCTCCTGGTACTTGAGCAGCGCGGCGGCACGGGAGGTCGGCAGCGGGACGACCTGCGTCATGATGAGGCCGTCCGCGTAGGAGGACCCGAGCTGCGCGAGCTCCTCCGCGAGGTCGTTCGCGCCCGGCGAGATGTTCGTGTAGACGAGGCGCTCGAGGCCGGAGTCCTTCGCGCGCTCCACGAACCGGGCTGCGGCCCTCGACGTCGCGACCATGACGATCGCGCGGAGCTTCTCGCGGTGCGCCTTGAGCTTGCGGATCGCCGCCTCGACGTCGGTCGTGTTGCGCCTGTACCCGACGCGGAGCACCAGCGACGGGTCGCGCCGGTAGCGTCGCATCACCCGCGCGACGCCGTCGAAGCCCGCGTCGCCGAACGCGTCGTCCTGCGCGAACACCGCGATCGCCTGCGGCGGGATTCGCTTCACCTGGACGAGGTACGAGACGATGGCGGCGGTCTCCTCCGCGTACGACGCCCGGAAGTTGAACACCACGCGGTCGGGCGGGTCGTTGCGCAGCACCCTCGCGCCGGAGTAGGCGCCCCAGAACAGGACGCCCCTCTCGTTCGCGTACGGCACGGACACCGCCGCCGTGGCCGAGCCGAAGTTCCCGACGAACCCGAAGACCTTCCGGCGCTCGACCAGCTCCGTCATCGCGGTCCGCGTCCGCGCCGGCTCGTAGCCGTCGTCGATGGGGACGAGCCTCAGCTTGCGGCCGTGGACGCCGCCCGCCTCGTTCTGGGCGGCGAAGGCGACCTCGTAGCCGAGCCGGAGCTGGTGGCCGAACTCCTTCTCGGTCCCGGAGAACGGCGCGCACATGCCGAAGACGAGGTCCGCGTCGCCCGGCGGGTTCCCCTGCGCGGCGGCAGCGCCCGCGGCGAGGAGCGCCGCGGCCGCGGCGGCGGCGCGGAGGCGGGCCCGGAGGAAGGCGGGGGCGGCGAGAGGGGTCACGCGGGCCTCCTACTCGAGGTCGATCTGCCGGTACGAGCCGTCCGGCTGGAGGGCGGTGCCCCACACCTTGTGGGACGCCTGGTGCTCGGCCGGCGAGAACGCGAGCCGCGCGCCGATCCCGAGGTCGAGGTCGTGGATGCTCTCCAGCGCGGCGACGAGCTTCTCGGCGTCGAGATCCCTGCCCGCGCGGCGGAGCCCCTCGGCGAGCAGGTTCCCGACGATCGAGCCCTCCAGCGCCACGAACCCGGCCCGCTCCCCGGCGCCGCGGGCCTCGAGCGCCTGCTGGAAGCGGAGCACCGCCGGCGAGCGCGAGGTCGGCAGCGGGACGATCTGCGTGACCATCACGTCCCTCGCGTACCGCGCACCGGACGCGACGAGGTCCTCGGCGAGCGCGTTCGCGTCGACCGCCGAGACGTTCGTGCTCGCGAACTCGAGCCCCGCGTCGCGCGCCCTGCGGAGGAACGCCGCGGCCGCCCTGTACGTCGCGACCATGACGACCGCGTCCACGTCGCGCGCGTGCGCGCGGAGCGTCGCGATCGCGTCCGCGACGTCGGCGGTGTTCCGCCGGTACCGCACGCGGAGGGTCCGCGCCGGGTCCGCCCCGAGCGATCGGAGCTGGGCGGCGGCGCCGCGCCACCCGGACTCCCCGAACTCGTCGTCCTGCGAGAAGACGGCGATCCGCGCCGGGGCGATCCGCCGGACGCCGGCGAGCCAGCGGACCGCCGCGGACGTCTCCTCCGCGTAGCTCGGCCGGTAGTTGAACACGTACCGGTCCGGCGGCTCCTTGCGCAGCAGGTCGCCGCCGCTGAAGGCGCCGAAGAAGATCACCTTCCTCTCGAGGCAGTACGGGACGGACACCGCCGCAGTCGGCGTCCCGACGTTGCCGACGACCGCGAAGACGCCGTCCTGCTCCACGAGCTGGCGCATCGCGGGCCCGGTGCGCGAGGGCTCGTAGCCGTCGTCCACCGAGACGAGCCGGAGCTTGCGCCCGTGGATCCCCCCGCCGCGTTCACCGCCTCGAGCGCCGCCTCGACGCCGTTCCGCATGTCGCGGCCGAGCTCCCGGTTCGCGCCCGTGAACGCCGAGGACATCCCGAGCACCACCTCGCGGTCGCCGACGCCGCGCACGGCCGGCGCCGGCGCGAGGAGCCGCTCGACCGCGTCGTCCGCCTTCCGGGCGGGCGGCGAGAGCAGCGCCACGACCGTCACGAAGATCGCGAGGGCGACGGCGCCCCCGATCGCGAGGACGACCAGCCCGGTGACCCGGCGGCGGGGCGGCCTCGGGGCGTCCCCGCTCCCCGACCCGCCCGGCGACCTCGCCGGACCGGCCTCCCCGTCGGGCGCCCCGGCGCGGTCCCCGCCCCCGCCGGGCACGCTTCCGGCGGCGCCGCCGAGCGGTGTGTCCCGGGATTCGCCGGCGTCGGGCAAGAAAGCCTCCTGCTGCCGCGCCCCTTCGAGGCGCGCGAAAGAATGGCGCGCAATTGTTGCGCGAAGGTGCCTTCTTTACAACACCCCGCCACGAGGCGCGGATCCACGGACGGTACGCGTCCCGCGCGGGATGGGCGTGTTCACGTGCGGTTAAACCGTGGGATGAGCCCGCGGGCGGCGCGCTCCTGCGGCGCGAGCGCCGCGTAGAGCGTCTCGTGGACCGGGACGGGGACGCCCGTCTCGCGGGCGAGCCGCACGACCGCGCCGGTCTGGTCGTCGAGCTCGGACGGGCGCCCCGCCCCGAGGTCGCGCTGCATCGAGGCGGTCGCGTCGGGCGTGACGCCGTCGAGGAACGCGAGCGTACGCGCCACCGCCTCGGGGGCGAGCGCGACCCCGCGCGCCCGCGCGAGGGCTGCGAGCTCCTCCATCGCGGCGACGTGCAGCGCCCTCGTCTCCGGGACGGTGCGGACGACCCCCACCGGCGCCCGTGCGGCCGCCGCCACCGCGCCCCAGGGCTCGATGAGCAGGAACTTCTCCCAGCTCGCGGCCTCGATGTCGGCGGCGATCTCGACCTCGGCCCCCGCCCGGCGCAGCGCCGCCGCGAGCGCCTCCAGCCGGGGCGACGGTCCTGCCCCGCGCGGGCCCCGCTCGCCGATCCGGAGCCGGGGCGCGCCGCCCACGTGCTTCACCGCCCCCGGCGCCGCGATCCAGGCGAGGACCGCGACGAGCCCGCCCGCGACGCGCTCCTCGCCGAGCGCCGCCGCCAGCCGGCCGGCCGCCTCGACCCCGTTCTGGAGCGGGACGGCGACGCCCCCGCCCGCCACGAGCGGCGCGAGCCGGGGCGCGAGCTCCGCGACCTGCCACGCCTTCACGGCGACGAGGACGGCGTCCACCGGCCCCGCCGCGACCGGATCCTCGGCCACGTCGACACGGACCGTGAACGTACCGAGCGGCGAGTCGATCCGGAGGCCGTCCCGGCGGATCGCCTCGCCGTGACCGCCCCGCGCGACGACCACCACCTCGGTGCCCCCGGCCCGCGCGAGGAGCCCCGCGAGCAGCCCGCCCACCCCGCCCGCGCCGACGATCGCGATCCGCATGTCCCCTCCCAGTGGCCGCCGCACCCGGCGGCGCGGCGGCTCCGGCCCACCGGCGCGAGGCGCCGCGCGCAGGCTTCATAACCCACGGCGGCGCACGCGGCGAGACTCGCGGCGCGGACGCCGGAGGGGTGGCTCCGCGTCGAGGAGGCGGGGCAGGAGGACGGCGAGAGCGGGTCGTTCGGGGTGGTCGCGGCCGAGTCGTCCGGCGCCGGGGCAGACGCAAGCGCGACCGCGGCGGCTGCGCCCCATCCAGGCCTGCTTCACTCCCAGGAGACGTCGTACTCGGAGTCCAGGAGCGCCGTTGCCTTCGCGTCGACGCGCGGCGCCTTCGCGTCCGAGGCGCCGAGCCCGGCCAGGATCACCGCCCGGTGGAACATCGGCGGCATGAAGTCGCGCTTGAACGTCATCCGCGCGCGCTTCTCGCCGAGCCACTCCACCGATCGCTCGCCGTAGCTCACCGCGGAGCGGTAGCCGGCGGGCCCTGCCGAGACGAACCGACGCGGGTCGCGCCCCGCGATCGCGAAGATCGTGCGGCCGAGCACCGAGGAGAGGAAGCCGGTCACGGTCCGGCGCCCGAGCTCATCGAACACCGCGTCGACGGAGCCGAGCGCCGGCTCGAGCCGGTCCGCCGCGTCCCAGGCGATGCGGAGGTAGTCCGCGACCGGGTAGCTGAAGAAGTCGACCCGCGAGCCCTTCCGGTTCGGGTCGCAGGCCCGGGCCGCCTCGTCCCCGAGGCGCTCCCGCACGAGATCGAACAGCCGGTTGAAGTTGAGGCCGCGCGAGGTGTCCGCGTCGGTGGTCGCCGCGAGGCGCCGCTCGAGATCCCGCCGGTCCGCAGGCATGAGCCCCTCCCCGCCCCGCGTGGGGCGAACCCCCGGATGGAACCACACCGCCGGGCGGGCCGGAAGATCGATGCGGGGGAGCGGGGGCCCTTCCGAGTCGCGCGCGCCGGACCGGGAGGGCGCGGTCAGCGCCCGTCCTGGCTCAGCTCGCGCAGCGCGACCTCGCGGCGGAATCGTCTCCGCCCTTGCCGCGTCGGCCCGCGCGCGGAGCGTCCGGGCGCGCTCGCCCGCCCGCGCCGCCGCTTCCTCGGCGCGCCGCGCCGCCGCCTCCGCGCTCCGCGCCGCGGCCTCGGCCCTCCGCTCCGCCGCGCGAGCCCGCGCGAGGGCGCCGGCGGCCGCGTCTCGCGTGCGAGCCCGCTCGGCCGCCTCGCGCCGCGCCCGTGCCCGGCGCTCTCGCTCCGCCGCGGCCCCGCTCGCGCGGGCTGCGCCGGGGCGGGCCGTTCCCGCCGCGGGCGCCGCACCGCGGCCGCGCGCGCGGGACGCCCCCCCGGCGCCGCCCACGACGGAGAATCCCGACAGGTCGCCCGCCGCGATCTCGGGCTCACGCTCCAGCACCCCGCGCCGGAGCTCCTCGCGCGCCGCCCCCGGCGCCGTCGCGGCCGCGCGCAGGAGCAGCTCGAGGCGCGCGCCGGTGGCGGCGGGTGGGGCGCCCCCCTCGGACGCCAGCACCTCGCCGCCCGCGAGCCGGAGCGTGCGAGCGCACGCGCGGAGCTCCGTCTCCGCCGCGCGCAGCTCGCCCGCGCCGCCGCCCGAGAGGGCGCGCCGTTGCCCGGCGCGGAGCCGGTCGCCCGCGGCGAGGAGCGCCTCCACGTCGTCACGCCAATCGCGCGCGAGCCGGTTCATCACCCACGCGAGGCCGGCGGGCCGCCGCAGCTTCCGGACCGCCTGCGCGGACGGGTCCCCCGCCTCCGCGAGCGCCTTCGCGAGGGCCGCCCGCTCGGCGGCGAAGCGCCGGGGCGGCAGCGTGAGGAGCCGCGCGGCGTCGATGGGCGGGGGCACCCGGATCCGGTAACCGGGCGCCCGCCCCGGGGTCGGCTCCGGAGGGGTAGCGAGGGTCCGGGGCGCGGTCTCGCCGCGTCCCCCCGCTTCAGCGTTGCGCGGCGCCCTGGGTGGCGTCGCGGCTCGCGGCCTGCTCGCGCCAGCGCAGGACCGCCGGCAGCGCGACGAGCGCCGCGGCGAGGCAGGCGACCTCGCCCAGGTCGGCGAGGACGCCGAAGGAGAACAGCGCCCGGTTCCTCGCGACGAGGAGCGACGAGTAGCCGAGGATCGTCGTGAGCGAGCAGAGCGCGACGGCGCCGCCGGTCGTGCGGACGACGTCCGCGATGGAGCGGGCCTCGTCCACGCGGCGGCGCTGGAACACGTTCGTCGCGTAGTCCACGCCGATGCCGAAGGTGATGGGCAGCGCGATGAACGAGAGCATGTTGAGCCGGAGCCCCAGCGCGCCGGCGAGGCCCCCGAACCAGAGGACGCCGACCGCGAGCGATGCGAGCACCCAGCCCGCGTCGGCGGCGAACCGCGCCGACCGCTTCCCGGCGCCGAACGCGACGAGCACGAGGATCGTCACCCCGGCGAGCGAGAGGAGCGTCGCGTGCGGGCCGTCGTGCGCGACGCTGTCCAGCATGTCGCCGAGGAGGAGGAGCATGCTCGCGACGGGCGCGTCCGCCGGCAGCCCGATGGACCGCAGCTCCTCCGAGAAGCGGAGCACGTCGCGGCCGTCCCACACGTCGACGTTGCCCGCCTGGTAGACGAGCACGGGGGTGCCGATCCGACCGTCCACGTCGGTGAGGTGGCGCCGGACCGCCTCGGGGAGGTCGGCCGCGCCGAACGGCCGGAGGTCCGCGGGAGGGATCACCTTCGCGACCGCCATTCGCCGATCCGGGGGCAGGAACGCGAGGTTCTCCGGCGTCGCGAGCGCCGCGATCTCGCGCACCACCGGGAGCTTCTCCTCTTGCCCGTCGGGGACGAACGTCGCGACCGAGAGGACGTGGCCGATCGTTCCACCCGGCTGCGCCCGGCGGTGCGCCTCGATCCGGCGCGCGATCTCGCGCGCCTGCTGCTCGTCCTTCGCGAGCACCACGGTCGGCGTGAGGTGGTCCCCGAAGAGCGCGTCGACCCGGGAGTCCCACCACGCGACGGCGCCCTCGCGCAGCGCCGCCTCGCTGCGGAGGTTCCGGAAGTCGTACTCGAAGGGATCGCGCACGAACCGCAGCAGCTGCCAGGCGGCGAGGACCGTCACCACCGCCGCGGCGATCGCGGTGACGCGGGGCGCCCGGTCCACTGCGTGCGACACCGCGAGCGTGAACAGCGGCCGCGCCGGCCGCTGGCCGGCCCTCGGGATCGGCGTGCGCCGCTCCCACGCGAGGACGAGCGGCGGCGTCATCACGTACGAGAAGATCCAGGACAGCGCCATCCCGGCGCCGCCGATGAACCCGAACTGGTTGAAGCCGCGGAAGTCGGTCGCGAGGAGCGACGCGTAGGCGACCCCCGCCGCGAGCGCCGCCGTGAGCGTCGCGAGCCAGGTGCCCCCCACCGCGATCTCCATCGCCGGCAGGGGCTCCTTCCCGCGCCGGCGCTCCTCCAGGTAGCGGGCGAACAGGATGAGCCCGACGTTGATGCCGTTGCCGACGACGATCGAGCCGAGGAACGCGGTGTTCGAGTTCAGGTTCCCGACGACGAGGTCCGCGATCCCGAACGTGACGAAGGCCCCCGAGAGCAGGGGGATCCCGACCGCGGGGACGGCCTTCCACGTCCGGTTGTAGATGGCGACCGCGAGCCCCACCGCGAGGATCACGAGCGCGGTCGCCCAGACGAGGTCCTCCGCGAGCGCGTCGTGCTCGACGAGGCTCGACGTCACGCCGCCGCCGTACGCGACCGCGAGCCCGGGCGCGTAGCGCTTCGGATCGAGGCGCGCGACCGCGCCGCGCACGAACCGATCGAATCGCACGGCGCGGTCGTAGTCGTCCGGCGCGCCGGACATCCGGACCACCATCGGGAGGATGGTGAGCTTCTCGCCGGGCACCCGCCCCGGCACCTCCCCCATCGTGTAGCCGCTCGGGTACCGGCCGAGGAGCTGCTTGCGGTCGCCCGCGATCCCGTCGAGCACGGCCCCGAGATCGGGCGCGTCGCCCTGCGCCTTCCCGGAGGCGCGCGCGTGCTCCCACGCGATGCGCGCCCGCAGGACGTCGCGCAGCCGCTCGAGCTCGGCCTTCTCCGGGAAGAGGAGCAGCCGCGGCCGGAAGAAGTCCATCGCGTCGTCGACGCGGTACTCGACCCAGCGGACGAGCCCATCGGGATCGTTCGCGAGCTCGTCGTTCAGGTCGTCCGCGAACACCTGCAGCGTGACCGGGTCGGCGCCGTGCAGGATCACGGTCATCCCGGCGAACCCGCCGACGCGCGACGTCACGGTGCGCAGGTCGCGCGCGCTCCGGGTCGAGGCCGGGAGCAGCTCGGAGACGTCGGTGCGGAGATCCGAGTAGAGCCGGACCGTGCCGACGGCGCCGAGCGCCGCCGCGAGGGTGCACGCGGCGAGCACCGCGAGCCTGCGGCGGTCCAGGAACCGGACGAATCTCTGCGCGAAGCTCATCGGGCAACCGGTTGTACCCCATCCCGGGGTTCGGAATTCCGACCCGCCTCCTGGGGGCCCGGCGAGGGGGGCCGCGCCTCGCTGCGGGCCGGCGCAGGCGGCGGCTAGAGCGGGTCCGGGTCTCCCGGCGGACCCTGCTCCTGGCGCCGGAGCCGCTGGTGGATGACGACCATTCGCCCGAGCGCCGTCGCCGCCGCCCCGAGCGCGATCGCCGCGCAGGCGCCCTCGACCAACCACGCCCCCCAGCGCCCCGGCATGAACGGCGCGAACAGGAGCGCGAACATGAGGAGCACGACGCGGTGCGGGCGCTCCATGCCGAAGTTCGGGCACTCGACCCCGAGCCCCTCGCCCCGCGCTCGCGCGTAGCTGACCATGAGCGACGCCGCGAGCGCGAAGGTGGCCCAGAACGGGCCGGAGCGATCGGGGAAGGACGCGGCCAGGCCGGAGAAGATCGCGATCTCGGAGAGCCGGTCGAGGTTCGAGTCGAGGAACGCGCCGGCCTTCCCCTGGGTGGCCGTCGCGCGGGCGATCTCGCCGTCGATGAGGTCGCACCAGGATCCGAACACGAGGAGGAGCCCCGCCCAGCCCCACTCGCCGGCGGCGGCGAACGCGCCCGCCCCGATCGCGAGGGCGGCGCCGATCGCGGTGATCGCGTTGGCGCTGAGGCGGAGCGCGATCGCGACGCGGAGGAGCGGACGCGTCACGAAGTACGCCCAGCGCCCGAGCACGCCGATCGGGCCGCGGTACGCCTTCATGCGCTCGGGCGGCGTCGGGCGGACGACCGCGTACACGCCGGACGTGGCCGCCGCGGTGCCGAGGAGAAGTACGATCGCGAGCCGGGAGGAGTCGCCCATCGTTCGCGGGGGATTCTAGCCCACCGCGCTGTGCGACTTCAGCGCCGCGGCCTCGGACGCCCAGCGCCGGAGCTGCGCGTGCAGCGTCGCCTGCTGCTGGAAGAGGTCGTGGACCGGCGGGTGGCCCGGCACCGTCACCGGGCTCTTGAAGAAGAAGGAGAGCCACTCCTGCGGCCCCTTCTCGCCGGCGCGCTGGGCGAGGTCGGCGAGGAGCGCGAGGTCGACGACGAGCGGCGCCGCGAGGATCGAGTCGCGGCACTGGAAGTTCACCTTGATCTGCATCGGGTAGCCGAGCCACCCGAAGATGTCGATCGCGTCCCAGCCCTCCTTGTTGTCGCCGCGGGGCGGGTAGTAGTGGATCGTCACCTTGTGCTCGACGTCGGCGTAGAGCTCGGGGTGCTGCTTCGGGGAGAGGATCTGGTCGAGCACGCCGAGCTTCGAGACCTCCTTCGTCTTGAAGCTGAGCTCGTCGTCCAGCACCTCGCCGTCGCGGTTCCCGAGGATGTTCGTGGAGAACCAGCCGTCGAGGCCGAGCAGCCGCGCGTGGATCATCGGCGCGATGGTGGTCTTCATCAGCGTCTGGCCGGTCTTGAAGTCCTTGCCCCCGGTCGCGACGCCGTTCCGGTCCGCGAGCTCCCGGAGCGCCGGGATGTCCTGGGAGAGATTCGGCGCGCCGTTCAGGAACGGAAGCCCCGTCTTGAGCGCCGCCCAGGCATACACCATCGAGGGAGCGATCGTCGGGTCGCTGCGGTCGAGCGCCGCCTCGAACGACTTCAGCGTCTGGTGCGAGGGGCCGATCTCCGCGTACACCTCCGTCGAGCCCGTCCAGACCATCACGCCGCGCGCGCAGCGGTTCCGCTCCATGAACCCGCGGATGTCGGCGACGAGCGCCTCGGCCTTCTCGCGGAGCGAGCCCTTCTTCACGTTCGGACCGTCGAGCCGCCGGACCCAGGCGGTGTCGAACACGGCCGGCATGGGCCGGATCGCCTCGAGCTCCTCGCGGATCGGGTCGAGGTGCGCGCGCCCGAGCACCTTCGCGCGGAACGCCGCCGCGTACGCGTCGTCCGGGATCGGATCCCAGCCGCCGAACACGACGTCCTCGAGCGGAGCGAGCGGCAGGACGTCCTTGAGGCGTGCGCCGTGCGCGCCGCCGTCCACGATGTGCCCGAGCTGCGTGAGGGAGCCCACCGGCGCCGCCAGCCCGCGCCTCACCGACGCGACGCCGGCGATGGCGGTCGTCGCGACCGCACCCATGCCGGGCAGGAGCACCGCGAGCTTCTCCCCTCGCTTCAGGGGCTGCAGGCCGGAACCGAGTCTCATGATCACCTCTGGGCCGAGCGGGCGAGCCGTCCCTCGTCTCGTGACCGGCTCGCCACGCGCTCACCCGGTCGCGCGGTTTCTACCTCATGGCGGGGGCGCGCGGAAGGGGCGCTTGGGTGGTTCGCGGTCGGAAGGTCGCGGACCCACCCGGACGCCGGCTCGGCGGGCCGGTCGTCCCGACGCGGGGTCCGGGTCGGGGCTACGGGACGGCGGCGCGCGGGACGATCCGGACGGCGGGCGCCTTGACGGCGGCCGCGACACGGCGCCCGGGCGCGAGGCCGAGCGCGTCCGCCGAGCGGCGCGTGACGAGCGCCACGAGCCGCGCGCCGGCGCAGTCGAGCGCGACCCGGACGAGGGCGCCCTCGTCCGACATGGAGGCGACCGCGGCCGGCAGGAGGTTCCGCGCCGAGGACGCGTGACCCGGCGCCTCCTCGAGCACGATCTCCTCCGCGCGCACGCAGGCGTACCCCTCGGCAGCCGCGCCACCCGGATCGATGCCGGTGAGCCGCAGCCCGGCGGCGTCGACGGTCGCGAGGCCGCCCTCGCGGGCGACGATCCGCGCGGGCAGCACGTTCTCGGTCCCGACCGTGCGCGCCACCTCGACGTCCGCCGGCGCGCTGAACACCTCGTGCACGCGCCCCACCTGCCGGACGGTCCCGCCCACGAGGACCATCATGCGATCGCCGAGCGCGAGGGCCTCCGCACGTTCGTGCGTCACGACGATCGAGGGCACCTCGGCCGCCTCGAGGAGCGCGCGCAGCTCGCCGCGGAGCGCGTCGCGCGTCGGCGTGTCGAGCGCGGAGAGCGGCTCGTCGAGGAGGAGGAGCCGCGGGCGGGCGGCGAGCGCCCGCGCGAGCGCGGCGCGCTGCCGCTCCCCGCCGGAGAGGTCCGCGGGCCGTCGCGCGAGGAGCGGCTCGATGCGCAGCCGCGCCGCGAGCTCGCGCACGCGGGCGTCGCGCTCCGCCCGAGGCGCCCCGCGGAGCGCGTACCCGACGTTGGCCCCCACGTCGAGGTGCGGGAAGAGCGCGGCTTCCTGGAACAGCAGCACGGCGCGGCGGCGCTGCGGAGGCAGGCAGAGGCCCGCCGCGGCGTCGAGCCAGACCTCGCTCCCGAACGCGATCGTCCCCGCGTCGGGGCGGTCGAGCCCGGCGAGCGCGCGCAGCACGGTCGTCTTCCCGGCGCCGGAGGGGCCGAAGAGCACCGTCACCCGCCCGGCGTCGGGGGGCAAGGACGCCCGCGCGCGGATGACCGGGCCGCCGCTGAAGCGGCGCTCGAAGTCGAACTTCAGCGCGCGTTCCATGCGAGGCGCCGCCGCTGGAGCGCGTACACGAGGACGAGGACCGCGAACGAGAGCGCGAGCAGGAAGGCCGCGGTGCGGTTCGCGGCGGCGTACTCGAGCGCCTCCACGTGATCGAAGATCGCGATCGACAGGGTCCGGGTCTCCCCCGCCACGTTGCCGCCCACCATGAGGACCACGCCGAACTCGCCGAGCGTGTGCGCGAACGCGAGCACCGCCCCGGAGACGATCCCCTGCCACGCGAGCGGCGCGGTCACGCGGAAGAACGTCGCGAGCGGCGAGACGCCGAGGGTGTGCGACGCCTCGACGAGGCGGGGGTCCACCGCCGCGAGCGCCGCCGCCACTGGCTGCACGGCGAACGGGAGGCTGTAGAGCACGGACGCTGCGACGAGCCCGGCGAACGAGAACGGGAACGGGCGCCCCGCGACCGCCTCCCACGCGCGGCCCGCCGGGGTCCGCGGCGCGAGCGCGACGAGGAGGTAGAAGCCGAGCACGGTCGGCGGGAGCACGAGCGGGAGCGCGACGACCGCCTCGACCAGGAACTTGAGCCGGAAGCGCGACGTCGCGAGCCACTGGGCGAGCGGCACGCCGAGCGCGAGGAGGATCGCGGTCGTGAGGGTCGCGAGCCAGAGGCTCAGGCGGAGCGCGACGGGATCCATCAGCGCGGGTCGCCCCCCTGCCGGGAGGGGATCGCGCGGCCTCGCGGGGCGGTCAGGAGCGCGAGGACCGCGCGGCGGGCGTAGGCCGGCATACGCCCACCTTAGCCGAACGGGCGATGGCTCGCCGGATCTCCGGCGGCGGCGAGCCCCGGCCGGCCGGGGCTCGCCTTGCGCGCGCCCCGCGCGCCGGCCTACGCTCGGCGCCGTGCTCGCCTGGGCGGCGCTCGCGCTCGTCTTCGTCGCGCCGGCGCCGCAGGCCGCGGCGCCCGCCGACGCGGCGCCTGCGCCCGCTGCGCTCGTGCTCGACCCCTCGGTTCCGGCGCGGGTCGCGGCGGCGCTCCGCGCCGCGCCCGCCGGGGGCGCCCGCGCGTCCGCCGCGACGCGCCCGCTCCTCGGCGCGCCGTATCTCGCATCGCCGCTCGGCGAGGGCCGGGGGCCCGACCCGGACCCCCGCTTCCGGCTCGACGCGTTCGACTGCATGACCTTCGTCGAGACCGCGGTCGCGCTCGGCAGCGCCGCGACCCTCGAGGAGGCAGCGCGCGCCCTCGACGACGTCCGCTACGCGGGCGCCCCGGCGCTCGCGGAGCGAAACCACGAGGTGCTCTCGCAGTGGATTCCCTCGAACGTCGCGAGGGGCTGGATCGCCGACGTCGGGGCGTCGGTCGCGGGCGCGCGGGCGCGCCGCGAGACGAAGGCGTACTCGCCCGAGTCGTGGGCGGCGGTGCGCGCCGCGGGCCGCGCCATCCCCGGGCTGCCTCGCTCGCGCCTGCCGCTCGGCGTCTTCGGCCTCGACGTCGTCGCCGTGGGGGACGTCGCGGCCGCCGCGGAGCGCGTCCCGGAGGGCGCGATCGCGTTCGCGGTGCGGGTCGACCAACCGGAGCGCGCGACGCGCATCACGCACGCCGGCCTCGTCGTGCGCGGCCCCCGCGGCGACGTGCGCGTCCGCCACGCCACCTCGTCGAAGGGCATCGTGCGGGTGATCGAGGAGCCGATCGCAGGGTTCCTCCGGCGCGAGGGGCGAGCGTATCCGCGCTGGCCGCTCGCCGGCCTCGCGTTCTTCGAGATCCGCGCGAACCGCGAGCGCGTGCGCGCGCTGTTGCGGCCCGGCGCCCGCCCGGCCGCCCGTACGATCGGCGGGGAGCCGGTCGGCGCGCCTCCCCGGTCGCCGCTGTAGGCGGTTGCCCGACCGCCCTCGCCGCTCTTCACTTCACGCTGGGTCCGTCTCTCGAGCGTTTCCCCGGCTGTGCCCGTATGGGGCGTGCCGCCCCGCCCCTCCCGCGGCCGCCAGGGCCGGGAATCCCCGCGAAGGGAGCCGGTTGATTTGACAGCCGGCGAACCGCGCGCGAAATACGGCACGCGCCGCGGCGTAGAGCGTCGCACACCCGGCCTCCATGACCGCGTCCGAGATCGCCATCGACGGGAGGGTCGTCCTGCGCACGCTCATCGCGCCCGCGCTCGGCCTGGCGTCGGCGGTCGAGCGCCGGCGGAGCCTCGCCGCGCTCGTCCTCGGGACGCTCGCGGCGCTCGCCTTCGCTTCCGCCGCCGTGCCGCGCATCGACTACGAGGGAGCCGCGGCGGCGGAGCTCGCGCGCTCGCCCAAGGCCGCCGAGATGACGCCGCACGACCGCGAGGAAGCGCTCGCGACGGCGCGCAAGGTGGGGGAGATCGGCGGGTGGGCCGAGGCGCTCACGGGGCCCTCGCTGCGCGCGCTGGGGCTCGCGCTCGCGCTCTTCCTCGCGTTCCGCGTCGGCGGGACCCGGCCCGCCTTCCGCGAGACCTTCGCGGTCGCGGCGCACGGGCTCCTGCCCATCTGGCTCGAGCGCCTGCTCGCGATCCCCGCCGCGCTGGCGCGAGCTCCCATCCCGGCCGATCAGGTCTCGAGCCTCCTCCCGTCGAGCCCGGCGGCGCTCTTGCCGGCCTCCGCGCCGGCGGCGCTCTCCGGCGCGCTCGGCGCGCTCGACCTCTTCGCGCTCTGGGCGGTCGTGCTCGTCGCGACCGGCATGGCGCGCGCGAGCGGCGCCTCCCGCCGCCGGGCCGGGGTCGTGACCGCCGTGCTGTACGTCGCCTGGGTCGCCGTCGTCGACATCGCGATCCCCGCGCTCGCCGCGGCGGGCCCCCGCCCTGGAGGAGCCCCGTGATCCACGACCGCGCCGCCGCGATCCCTGCCCTGGCAGTGCTCGGCGCGCTCGCGGCGCTCGCCGCGCCCGGCCGCGCGAGCGCCGACGCGCCGCTCACGCTCGACGACGCGCTCGCCGAGGCCGCGAAGCACAGCAGCGACCTCGCCCTGGCGCGGGCCGACGCGCAGAGCGCGGCGGCGGACGCCACGGCCGGCGTCGGCGGCGTGCTCCCGCGGCTCGACCTGTCCGCCTCGGTCGGCCATCAGTGGACGGGACCCATGTCCACCGTCTCCGTGAACGGGGTCCAGCTGCCGGTCGACGTCCCGGCGAGCGATGATGGGAGCTACGCGCTGCAGCTCCAGCTCGTCCAGCCGCTCTTCAACTGGGCGACCTTCAAGGAGGTCGCGCGCGCGCGCTGGACCGAGCGCGCCGCGGCGCGGCAATACGACGAGGCGGCGCTCACGGTCGCGTTCGACGTGACCCGCCGGTTCTACGACGTCGTCCGGGCCGAGCGCTCGCTCGACGTCCTGGAGAAGACCGCGGCGCGGTCCGAGGACCTCGTCGGCAGGGCCGACGCGCTCTTCGCGGCGGGTCGCGCGCCGAAGAGCGACACGCTCCAGGCCCGCGTCAACCTCGCGAACGACCGCATCGCGGCCGAGGGGCAGCGCATCCGGGTCACCCAGGCGCGGACCGCGCTCGCCCAGGCCCTGGGCCGGAGCGACGGCGCCGAGCTCGGAGTCGTCGCGCCCGCGTCCCTCGACCCGGCGGCGCCCGCCGCCCCGGAGCCGCCGGCGCTCGACGAGCTGCTCGCGACCGCGCGCGAGCGGCGCCCCGTCGTCGCGGAGCGGAAGGCGCTCGTCGCCGCGTACGGCGCCGCGGCGAGCGGTGCTCGCGGCGGCTGGTTCCCGACCCTCTCGGCGCAGGGAACGTACGCGAAGCAGGGGGCCTCGTTCGCGTCCACGGACGGCGTCTACGGCGATCCCAGCCGCGCGTACTACGCCCTCGCGCAGCTCGTGCTCACCTGGAACCTGTTCGAGGGCCGCCGGACGGTGGCCGCGCAACGCCGCGCCGACGCGGACGTGCTCCGCGCGCGCGCCGAGCAGGACCGGACCGACGCGCTCGTCGCGAAGGAGCTCGCCGACGCGCGCGCGGCGGCGGTCGCGCTGGCCCGGCAGGTCGCGCTCGCGACGGACGCCGTCGCCGTCGCGGGCCAGGGGCTCGCGCTCTCCCGCGAGCGGCTCGACGCCGGGCTCGCGAACCAGCTCGAGGTGCGCGACGCCTCGCTCAAGCTCACCCAGTCCGAGCTGTCGCTCGTGCAGGCGCGCATCGACCACGCGGTCGCGCGCGCCGATCTCGCCCGCGCGGCGGGAGGACCCTACTGATGGCCGCCCAGATCCCCGCCCCCACCTCTCCCGGCGAGCCCGAGCGCGCGCCGGAGAAGCCCGTCCTCGCGCCCGCCCCGCCGCGGATCCGGATGAGCTGGCCGAAGCGCGTCTTCGCCGCCGCGTTCGTGCTCGCGATCGCCGCGGTCGTCGTGGCCTCGCTCCGGCCCCGGGCCGAGCCGCCGCTCGCGATCCAGGCCGCCACCTCGCGCAAGGGGCCGATCACGCGGCTCGTCACCGCCGCCGGGAAGCTGCAGGCGGCGACCGAGGTGAAGCTCTCCTCCAACATCACGGGCGACCTCCTCGAGCTCGCCGTGAAGGAGGGCGACCTCGTCAAGAAGGGCCAGGTGCTCGGCCGGATCGACGCGCGCCGCTACTCCGCCCAGACCCAGCAGCAGGAGGCCGCCCGGACGAGCGCCGTCGCCGATCGCGACATGCAGAAGGTGCAGGTCGCGCAGGCCGAGCAGGACCTCGGCCGCGTGGAGAAGCTCGCCCAGACCGGGAACGCGAGCCCCGCCGAGGTGGAGACCGCCCGCTCGAGCCTCGCGGCGGGCAGGGCGCGGGTCGAGGCGGCGCAGGGCCGGATCGACCAGACCGACGCCGCGCTGCGCGAGGCGCGCCACTTCCTCTCGATGACGACGCTCACCGCCCCCATCGACGGGGTCGTGACGAAGCGCGAGAAGCAGGTGGGCGAGCGCGTCCGAGGCTCGGACTTCTCCGAGGACGTCATCCTGGTCATCTCGACCCTGTCGCAGATGGAGGTGAAGGTCGAGGTCGGCGAGCACGAGGTCGTCTACGTGAAGGAGGGCGACCCCGCCGACATCGAGATCGACGCCTTCCAGGACAAGAAGTTCCCCGCGCAGGTGGTCGAGGTCGCGCGCAACGCGACGGTGAAGAACGCGGGGACCGAGGCCGAGGTCACGACCTTCTTCGTGCGGCTCGCGCTCACCGAGCCCGTCCCGGGCGCCCTGCCCGGCATGAGCGGGCAGGCGTCCATCGCGACCGACACCCACGACTCGTCGATCGTAGTCCCGATCCAGGCGGTCACGGTCCGGCCGGAGAAGGACCTCGCCGCCGGCGGGAAGAAGGCAGAGGACGACAAGCCGCCCCAGACCGGCGCCGGCGCGCCCGGGAAGAAGCCGCGGCGCGAGCCGCTCCGCAAGGTCGTGTTCGTGATCCAGGACGGCGTCGCGAAGGTGCGCCCCGTCGAGACCGGCCTCGCGAGCGAGACGGAGATCGAGATCGTCTCCGGGCTCGGCGAGGGCGAGAAGGTCGTGGAGGGGCCTTACCGGATCCTCTCGCGCGACCTCGCCGACGGGCGGCGCGTCACCGAGGAAGCCCCGGGCAAGGGCGCGAAGGGCGGCAAGGGATAGGCCGTGGACCAGCCGCTCATCCTCGCGCGGGACCTCGCGCGCCACTACGTCGTCGGCGGCGAGGTCGTCCGCGCGCTCGACGGCGTCTCGTTCGCGATCGGGCGCGGGGAGTTCGTCGCCATCGTCGGCCAGTCCGGCTCGGGCAAGTCGACGCTCATGAACCTCATCGGCTGCCTCGACACGCCGACCTCGGGCAGCTACCGCCTCAACGGCGCGGACGTGCAGGGGCTCACCGACGACGCGCTGGCGGACCTCCGCAACCGGGAGATCGGCTTCGTGTTCCAGACCTTCCAGCTGCTCCCGCGCGCGACCGCGCTCGCGAACGTGGAGCTGCCGCTCGTGTACCGCGGCGCGTCGCGCCGCGACCGCCGCCACCGGGCCGAGGCCGCGCTCGCCGCGGTGGGGCTCACGAACCGGATGCACCACCGGCCGAACGAGCTCTCCGGCGGTCAGCGGCAGCGCGTCGCGATCGCGCGGGCGCTCGTCGGCGAGCCGTCGCTCCTCCTCGCCGACGAGCCGACGGGGAACCTCGACAGCGCGACCGGCGAGGAGATCATCCGGCTCTTCGACGAGCTCAACCGGCGCGGACACACCATCATCCTCGTGACGCACGAGCCGCGGCTCGCCGCGCGCTGCCCGCGCGCGATCCGGCTCTCCGACGGGCAGGTGGTGGGCGACGGCCCCGGCGCGGAGATCGCGGCGCTCGGCGGCGCCCGGGCGGCGCGCGCGTGAGGGCGCTCCGCCAGAGCGTCGTGCGGGCCTGGGCCGAGGCCTCCGAGGGCGTCCGGATCGCGCTCTCCGCCCTCGTCGGCGCGCGGCTCCGGAGCTTCCTCACCACGCTGGGCATCGTCATCGGCGTCATGACGGTGATCGCGATCGTCGCGATCATCCAGGGCCTGAACGCCTCGTTCGAGGCGCAGATGGCGAACCTCGGCGCGCACACGGTCTACGTCTCCAAGTGGAAGTGGTTCACCACCAACGAGGACTGGTGGGAGATGCGGAACCGGAAGAACATGGGGACGAAGGAGCTGCGCGCGGTCGAGGAGGAGGCGCTCCACGCGACCGCCGTCTCGCCCATGTCGAGCCAGCGCGCCCTCGTCACCCACCTCGGCCACGAGATCGAGAACGTCCAGATCATCGGCACGAGCCCGCGCTACCTCGACACGAACGGCGGGACCATCTTCACCGGCCGCTTCCTCTCGGACCCGGACGTCGAGCTCTCCCGGAACACGGCCGTGCTCGGCGCCGACGTCGCGCAGCGGCTCTTCGAGGGCGTGCGGCCGGACGACGTCCTCGGGCGGCGCGTGCTCGTGAAGGGCGTGCCGTTCACCGTGATCGGCACGATGGCGCGGCGCGGCCGCATGCTCGGCATGGACATGGACGTGAACGTCCTCATCCCCTTCACGACCCTGCTGCGCGACCTCGGCTCGAAGCGCTCCATGACCATCGCCGTCGCGGGGGAGCCCGGGAAGCTCGAGGCCCTCGAGGACGAGCTCACCGGGATCCTGCGCCGGGTGCGGCACGTCCCGCCCGAGAAGAAGGACGACTTCACGCTGAATCGCCAGGACCAGGTGCTCCGGATGTACAACCAGCTCACCGGGGCGCTCTACGGCGTCGCCATCGGCGTCGGCCTCATCACCCTCGTCGTCGGCGGCATCGGGATCATGAACATCATGCTCGTCTCGGTGACGGAGCGGACGCGAGAGATCGGCGTCCGCCGCGCGCTCGGCGCGCGCCGCCGGACGATCCTGTTCCAGTTCCTGCTCGAGTCGTCGGTGGTCGCGGCGCTCGGCGGGTCGGTGGGCACGGCGCTCGGCCTCGGGATCGCGCAGCTCGTGGCGCTCACGACGCCGCTCGCCGCGGCGGTGACGCCGTCGGCGGTCGTGCTCGGCGTGGTCTTCTCGGCGGTGGTCGGCCTGGTGTTCGGCTCCTGGCCCGCCTGGCGCGCCGCGCGGCTCGATCCGGTCGAGGCGCTGAGGTACGAGTGACCGCCCTCCCTCGCATCCGCTCCGGAGGACAGGCGTTCCTCGACACCATCGCGATGGCGCTCGCGACGCTGCGGGGCAACGTGCTCCGCTCGGCGCTCACGCTCCTCGGCATCGTGATCGGCGCGTCGACGGTCGTCGCGATGATGTCGCTCACCGAGGGGCTCCGGCTCAAGATCGCCACGGACTTCTCGGTGCTCGGCGCGGGCGCCTTCCAGATCCAGAAGTTCCCGGTGATGAACTTCGGGGACACGAACTGGCGCAAGTACGAGAAGCGCAAGGACCTGACCCGCGACCAGGCGGACGGGCTCGTCGGCCTCCCGCACGTGAAGTACGTCGCCTTCGAGGACACGAGCTGGAACCCGGAGAAGCTCGCCACCTCGGAGCGGCAGACGAAGCAGAACGTGAACGTGTCGGGCGTCGTCCCCGAGCACCAGTTCACGAGCGCGATCCAGGTCGCCGCCGGCCGGTTCGTGAACGACACCGACGTGCTCCTCGGCCGCCGCGTCGCGTTCATCGGCGCAGACATCGCCGACGTGCTCTTCCCGAAGCAGGATCCGCTCGGCAAGGAGGTCCGGATCCGCGGCGTGCCGTTCGAGGTCGTCGGGGTCGCCGAGCGGATGGGCTCGATCCTGGGGCTCGAGTCGAAGGACGGCTTCGCCTGGATCCCCTGGCCCGCGTACCAGATCGCGATCGGCCGGGGAAAGCAGGCCAGCATCTCCGTGCAGGCGACCGCGCCCGAGGACGCCCCCAGGGCCCTCGACGAGGTGACGGCCGCGCTCCGGCGCCTCCGCGGCGTCGCCCCGCACGAGGAGAACGACTTCGAGGTGTTCTCGAACGAGAGCCTCTCCGAGATGTTCGACAACCTCGCGAAGATCGTGGGCGTCGCCACGTTCGGCGTGTGCGCGCTCGCCCTCCTCGTCGGCGGCATCGGGATCATGAACATCATGCTGGTCTCGGTCACGGAGCGGACCCGCGAGATCGGCGTCCGGATGGCGGTCGGCGCCCGCCGCCGCCGGATCCTCGGCCAGTTCCTCGCCGAGTCCGTGGTCCTCTCCGCCATGGGCGGGGTGCTGGGCGTGCTCGCGGGCGCCGCGCTCGCCGTGCTCGCCCGCGAGGTCTTCCAAGTTCCGGCGAGCATCCCGGCCTGGGCGGTGATACTCTCCCTCGCCACCTCGAGCGGGGCGGGGCTGCTGTTCGGCATCTACCCCGCGGCCCGGGCGTCGAAGCTCGATCCCGTCGAGGCCATGCGTACGGAGTAGGTCCGGACGGGAGCGCGGAGCGACGTGGATCGAGCGAAGCTGGTCAAGGAAATCCGGGGCTGGACGCTCACGATCCTCGCGGTGCTCGCCTTCCGGACGCTGCTCTACGAG
Source organism: uncultured delta proteobacterium (assembly GCA_963821195.1). GTDB lineage: Bacteria > Myxococcota > Myxococcia > Myxococcales > Anaeromyxobacteraceae > Anaeromyxobacter. The sequence goes on along the minus strand of CAWGDE010000026.1, from coordinate 71,170 downwards.
CCGGTGTACATCCCCTCCGGCTCGATGATCCCGACGCTCCAGATCGGCGACTACGTCGTGGTCGAGAAGTGGGCGTACGGCGCGCGCCTGCCGTTCACGAAGACGGCCCAGGTCACCTGGCGCTCGCCGAAGCGCGGCGACATCGTGGTCCTGCTCGCGCCGCCCGGGAACCCGCGCGACGACGACCTCATCAAGCGGGTGGTCGCGGTCGGGGGCGACGCCGTCGAGATCCGCGAGGGCCACCTCGTCGTGAACGACGTCCCCGTCCCCTACGACCGCATCCCGGGACCCTGCAGCTACATGGACAAGGTCCCCGAGGGCGGCGAGTGGCGCGACCAGCCCTGCGTCGACTTCGTCGAGAAGCTCGACGCGCACACGTTCCACACCCACTGCACGCCGTACATCCCGTGCGGCGACGTCGAGCGGCAGAAGGTTCCCGCGGGCACCGTCTGGCTCGCGGGCGATCACCGCGACCACTCGGCGGACAGCCGCGTGTTCGGCCCCGTGCCCGTCGGCCGGATCAAGGGGCGGGCGAAGATGGTCCTCGTCTCGTGGGGGCCGAAGGGCCCGCGCTGGGACCGGCTCTTCCACTTCGTGGACCACTAGCGTCGCGCGCGCGCCGCGCGGCGGTCACCGGATCCCGGCCGGCCCGGGCCCACCTCATGCCGAGCGGTCCCCAGGACAGGATCACCCAGCGAACCTCCCCGAGGATCATGCCCTCCGGGATCGGCCCGTACACCCGGCTGTCCGCCGAGTGATCGCGGTGGTCGCCCGCCACCCAGACCTTCCCCTCGGGGACCTTCTGCGGCTCGACGTCGCCGCACGGCAGGGACGGCGTGCAGTAGGTTTGGTACGCGCGCGCCCCAGCGTCTCGACGAACTCGACGCACGGCTGCTCGCGCCAGCCGCCGACCTCGGGGCGGTCGGCGTAGCGGCAGTCCCCCGCGACGGCTCTCGTGGGACCGCGACCTCGTTCACCCGGAGCGCACCGTCCCGGAGCTCGACCGTGTCGCCACCGACGGCGACGACCCGCTTCAGCACCGCGTCCTGGCCCGGGCGCCCGCCGGTGCCGCGTGGACCACGACCGCACCGCGGAGAGCGGTGGGGCTGCCCGCGCGCGACCGCGAGGTAGTCGCCGACCTGGACGGTCGGGATCATCGACCCGCAGGGCGCGTACACGGTGTGCGCGATGTGCGCGCGGACGCCGCGGCGGCGGCGTTCGAGACCACGACCGGCCGCCGCCGCGAACGCCACGACGAGCCCGAGGACCCGCGCCCGCGCGCGGCGCGCTCGCCGGCGGCGCTCGGGAAGCCCGCTCGCCCGCGTGCAGCGCCTGGCCGACCCAGAACGCCCACGCCGCGAGGCCGCGATCGCCGCTCGGAACCGGGCCGGTGCGCAGTCCGAGCGCGAGGGTCGAGCGCGACGGCGGAGCCACCACCTGCATCGCGCACCGCGGCGCCGAGCCGCCGGCGTAGAGGTGCCCAGCCCCTGCAGAGCACGCCCAGGAGGACGGCCAGCCATCGGCGGCGCAGCGGGGCCCGGCGTTCACCCGGTGAGCATAGCCGGTCGCGCCCCGCACGCGTCAGCGACGTCCGGGCCGGCGCTCCCCCTGCGCCGCGAAGATCCGGCGGACCGCCTCGACCGTGTCCGCCTCGTCCGCGACGCTTGTCGCTCCGGTACCGCTTCACCCGCGCGAAGCGGAGCGCGAGGCCCGCCGGGTAGCGCGGGCTCGCCTGGAGCCCGTCGAACGCGACCTCGACGACGAGCTCGGGGCGGACGTGGACGACGTACCCGTCGCTCTCCCCGATGGCGAGCGCACGGAGCCTCTCCGTCTGCCAGGCGAGCATCTCGTCCGTCATCCCCTTGAACGTCTTCCCGAGCATCGCGAACCCGCCGTGCGCCGGGTCGCGCGCCCCGAGGTGGAGGTTCGAGAGCCAGCCTCGGCGCCGCCCGTGGCCCCACTCGGCGGCGAGGACGACGAGATCGAGCGTGTGCGCCCGCTTCACCTTGAGCCACGCGGAGCCGCGCCGGCCCGCCTCGTAGGGCGCGTCTAGCGCCTTCGCCATGACGCCCTCGTGTCCGCGGCGGAGCGCGTCCTCGAGGAACGCCTCGGCCGCGGCGGGGTCGGCGGTGACGATCCGCGGGATGCGGAGCGCCTCCGGGACCGCGGCGGCGAGCGCCGCGTGCCGCTCCCGCGCGGAGCGCGCGACGAGGTCCTCGCCCTCCGCGTGGAGCGCGTCGAAGAAGAGGACCGAGAGCGGCAGCTCGCGGCGGAGCGCGTCCACGTCGAGCCTCCGCCCGAAGCGGCGCATCGTCGCCTGGAACGGCTCGGGCCCGCCGTCCCGCCGGAGCGCGATCGCCTCGCCGTCGAGGACGACGCTCCGCGCCGGCAGGGCCCGGACCGCCTCCACCACCTCGGGGACCGCGGGCGTCACGTCGCGGAGCGAGCGCGAGAAGACGCGCACGTCGTCCCCGTCCCGGTGCACCTGCACGCGCGCCCCGTCGAGCTTCCACTCGAGCGCGGCCTCGCCGAGGTCACCGAGCGCGGCGTCCACGTCCGCCGCCGTCCCCGCCAGCATCGGCGACACCGGCGCCATGAGGCGCAGCCGGAAGCGCCCGAGGCCCGCCGCGCCCTCGGCGAGCGCGGCCTCCGCGACCGGCGGGAGGGCGCCCGCCATCATCGCCGCGCGCCGGACCGCGTCGGCAGGGACGCCGGCGGCACGTGCGACCGCCTCGGCGAGGACGCCCTCGAGCGCGCCCTGCCGGAGCTCGCCTGCCACGAGCCGGACGAGGAAGCCGCGCTCATCCTCGGTGGCGCGCCCGAGGAGGCCCGCGAGGAGCCGCGCGCGCTCGCCGCCGGCGCCGGCCCCTCGCGCCCCGGCGATCCGGGAGAAGGCGGCGTCGGCGTCCGCGACCGAGAGCGTCTCGTCGCGCGCGGCCGCCGTCCCCTCGAGCGCCGTGCGGAGCGCCGCCCATCCGGCGCCGATCCGGCCCTGCGGCAGGTCGCCGGCCAGCCAGGCCACGCCGATCGTGCGCTCCTCCGGCGCGAGCGCGCGGATCGCCTCGGCGAGGAGCGCGATCTTCGCGAGGCGGGCGGGCGCGCGCGCGACCGCCGCCGACGTCCGGGCGAGGTCCCCGAGGCGCATGCCCCGGATTCTAGCGCGGGCCGGGCGGCCGCGCGGCGGCGCGCCGTCGGGTCAGAGCGTGATGACCTGGTCGACCTTCGCGCCGCCGAGGGCCTTGTACAGGTCGGGAAAGCAGCCGATCGGGACGCCCTCGATGAGCTTGTCCGCGATCGCTCGCTGGTAGCAGCACTGGTCGCAGCCCATGAGGAGCATTCCGGTCTTCCGCGCCACCTTCGCGAGCCGCTCGCCCGTCGGGTTGCCGCGGACGAGCAGGTAGGTGTTGTCGACGAAGAAGAACATCCCGACGACGGTCGCGCCGTGCCGGTCCTCCTCGAGCTGCGGGACGATCATCTTCTCGAGGATGTAGGACGCGTTCGAGGTGGAGAAGACGTAGGCGACGTTCACGCGGGCTCCGGGGTGAGGGCGGCGTGGACGGCCGCCGCGACGAGGTCGGCGCGTTCGTGGTGGCGCGGGTGGACGCCGAGGACGAGGGCGCGGAGCGCGGCGGCGTCGGGACGGGCGCCCGCCTCGAGCGCCTCGCACGCCGTCTCCGCGTAGGCGACGAGCGAGGCGCAGGCGCTCGCGCGGAACCGGGCGCGCACGCCGAGCCCCGATCTCCAGACGCCGATGCGGACGATCCGCCCGTCCGCGACCGCCTCCCCGACGCGCGACGCCCCCTCGAGCGAGCCCGCGTGCACCGGCGCTTCGAGGCACTCCGTCACGGTCCTCGACCTGACGGGGGGTGAAGCGCGGACGTCCATCGCGCCCGAGGATGCCTCGCGCCCCGCCGAGGCGCCACCGCGTGAACCGGTCCCTTCCGGGTCACCCGGCGGCGAGCGCCCGAACGGCCTCGCGAACCGCGGCGGTTGCCGGCGCGACCGCGTCCGCGACCTCTCGCGTGAGCCCCTCTCCGATGGTCTCCATCTCGACGACCTCGACCGCGACGACGTGGAACTGCGAGGGCACCGGCGCGCCCGCCGCCCGGGCCCGCGCGAGCGCGGAGGGGAGCCCGATGGAATGGGGCGACGGCCCCTCCGGCGCGTGGAGATCCTCGAGCGGGAACGAGAGCACCGCGCCCGGCGCGCGGGTCCCCGTCCTCACGGCGTCCACGACGACGACGCGGTCGAACCCCTCCATCTCGTCGAGCAGGTAGAGGCCGGACGCCGCGCTGCGGCGGACGGTGGCGCCCTCCTCCGGCGCCCGCTCGAGCGCGTCGGCCACGCGGAGCGCCACCGCGTCGTCCTTGCGGATCGCGTTGCCGAGGCAGAGGACGAGCACGGGCGTCACCCTCCCTCGCCTCCGCTCCGGGGGGCAGGCCCTCCCTCGCCTCCGCTCCGGAGGGCAGGCGCGCCGTCCGGCACGCGCCGGCGGATCACGTCCCGCACCTCGCCGTCCGGCCCCCGGAGCGTGACGACGAGGGGGAGCTCGCCCGGGAGCGCGTGCGACGCGCACGCGTTGCACGGGTCGTAGGCGCGGAAGGCCATCTCGAGCAGGTTGAGCAGGCCGTCGTTCACGCGGCCGTTCCGGATGAGCCCGCGGGCCGCCTTGCGGACCGAGATCTGGACCGACGCGCCGTTGTGCTGCGAGGCGACGACGAGGTTCACGCGCGTGAGGATCCCGTCGCCGTCCGCGGCGTAGTGGTGGATCAGCGTCCCGCGCGGCGCCTCGACCACCCCCACCCCCTCGCGCGGCCCGGGGAGCGGCGCGGGGACGTTCCGCACGTCGGCGGACGCGAGATCCGGGTCCTGGGCGAGCTGCGCGACCGTCTCCGCCGCCTGGAGCGCCTCGACGAGCCGGGCCCAGTGGAACGCGAGCGTCTGGTGCGCCGGCCAGCCGAGCGTCTCGAAGAGCCGTTGCCGCTCGACCTCGGCGCGGTTCGTCGCCATCGCCTTGGCGGCGTTGAGCCGGCCGAGCGGCCCGACGCGGTAGAGCCCGCTCTCGGAGCCCTCGGTGAACCCCTTCCACCCCTTCTGCTTCAGGAAGGTGAGCTTCGCGTACGTCCACGGCTCGACGCGCTCGGCGATGTGCTCGAGCCAGTCCTTCGGGTCGAAGAGCGCGGCCTCGGCGCCGGCGGGGTCGACGATCCGGAGTCGCCCGTCGAGGAACGTGAGCCGGCCCGCGTCGTCCACCATGCCCATCGAGTGGCAGCGCACGCGGAAGACCTCGCTGCCGATCGCCGCCGCATACTCCTTGTCCGCGAGCACGGCGGTGCGGAACGACTCGAGCGTGTCCTCCGCGAACCGGACGAGGCGCGGCGCGGTCGCCCGCGCCTTCGCGATCGTCTCCGGGTCCAGGCGGCGCGAGATGCCGCCGGGGAGCGCGAACACCGGGTGCACCGTCCGGCCCGCGATGGCGGCCATGAGATCGCGGGCCTCCTTGCGGACGGAGAGGATGCGCTTCCCGAGGTCCTGCCCGACCTTCGCGATCACGCCGAGGATGTTCCGCATCGGCGCGGGGGCCTTCGGGCCGGCGTAGAAGTCCGGTCCCCCCATGTACCAGTAGTGGAGGAGGTGGTCCTCGAAGAGGAAGAGGTTGTAGTAGAGCGCCTGGATGCGCCGCGCGGCGGCGGGGAGCGTCGCGCCGTACATCGCGTCGAGCGCGCGCGCCGAGGCGAGGTGGTGCGCCGCCGGGCAGACGCCGCACACGTGCGCCGTGAGCTGCGGCATCTCCTCCGCGGCCCGTCCCACGCAGAACCGCTCGAACCCGCGCAGCTCCGGGATCTGGAGGTAGGCGCTCTGCGCGTTCCCCTGCTCGTCGAGGATCACCTCGATCTTGCCGTGCCCCTCGAGCCTCGTGATCGGGTCGATCGTGATCCTTCGCGACGTCGTCACGGGCCCTCCTTCCTCGGCCGCCGCGGGATGAGGCCGGCCGCGAAGGAGTAGCGCCAGAACGTCCCCGCCGGATCCGGGAGCGCCGCCGCGAGCGCGCGCAGCTCGTCCTCGCCCCCGGCGATGAGCGACGCGAACGCGGACAGCATCGCGGCGCCCCCGTCGCGCACGCCGTCGAGGGGCCCGAAGCAGCCCCGGCAGGGCATCCCGGCCTCGACGCAGCCGGGCTGGCAGCCCTGGCGCGTCCCGGGCCCGAGGCAGACGAGCCCCTGCGCGAGGAAGCAGGCCTCGGGGTCGATCGCGGAGGTCGCGAGCCGGCGGAGCGAGGCGACCTCGATCCGCTCCGGCTTCGAGTCCTTGCGGGGGCAGGTCTCGCAGAGCGACGCGTTCGGCGCGAGGACCGCGCCGGGCGGCGGCAGGTCGCCGGCCAGGATCCGGTCGACCGCGGCGGCGATCACCGCGGGCGACGGCGGGCAGCCCGGGATGGTGTAGTCCACCGGGACGACCGCCTCGAGCGGCAGCGTCGAGGAGAGGAGCGTCGGGAGCGAGAGGTCGTGGCCGGCGGCCCGCACGAGCTGCCCGGGGAGCACGGCGTCGGGGTTCGAGACGGACGGCGGCGCGCGGTACGCCGCGTCGAGGATCTCCTGCCGCTCGGACATGTTGCCGAGGCCGACGACGCCGCCCGTGTGCGCGCAGGCGCCGAAGGCGACGAGGACGCGCGCCTTCCGGCGGAGGAGCTGGGCCCACTCGTCCTGCTCCGTGAGCCGGATCGCGCCGTTCAGGAACGCCACGTCGATGCCGCCGTCCGGCAGCGCCTCGACGTCGCGCCGCTTGAAGTCGAACGCCACCGGCCAGAGCACCACCTCGACCTTCTCGACGAGCGCCGCGAACGCGTCGCCGAGGTCGAGGACCGCCTCCTCGCAGCCGCCGCAGGAGGCGTTCCAGTAGAACGCGACGCGGGGCTTCCCGGGCGCGCGCGGCGCCGCGACCCGCTCCCCGAGCGTGTCGAGCCGGTGCGGGGCGAGCCGGATCGCGTCGTCCACCGCGTCGAGCGCCCGGGCGCGATACTGGAGCGGGCCGAGGGCGCGGACCTCCTCGGTCATCTCGCGCACCTCCTCGGCGAAGCGCTCCGCCTCGGTCGCGCTCGCCCAGGCGATCCGGAACCGCGCGGGCTCGATCCCCGCCTGGTCGAGCGCCCGCGAGAGGACCGCGTGGCGCGCGGCGGCGCGGAGGTTGCCGTCCACGTAGTGGCAGTCGCCGGGGTGGCAGCCGGCGACGAGGACCCCGTCCGCGCCCTCCCGGAACGCCTGGAGCACGAACGCAGGCTCGACCCGCCCCGTGCACATGACGCGCACCGTGAGGAGGGACTGTGGATAGGAGAGCTTCGCCTGCCCGGCGCGGTCCGCCGCCTGGTACGCGCACCAGTTGCAGAGGAACGCGACGATCCGCGGCTCGTGCGCCATGCCCGCCCCGCTACGCCCCGCTCGCGAGGAGCGCCGAGATCTCCGCCGCGATCTGGGCGCGCGTGAAGTGGCGCGCGCTCGCCGCGCCGGTCGGGCAGGCCGCCGCGCACGTGCCGCAGCCGCGGCAGAGCACCGCCTCGACGCGCGCCTTGCGGACGGGACGCGTGGCGAGCGCAGGGGCAGCCGGATGAGGCTGCCCCGGAGCGAGCGGGGGCCCAGGGGCGCGAAGCGCCCCGTCTTCGAATGTTGCGGCGCAGCCATCGCGCCCCCCGAGGGAGATTGCTCCGAAGGGGCACACGGACGCGCACACGCCGCACCCCCCGCAGATCGCCTCGTCCACCTCGGTCGCGAGCGGCTCGAGCGCCTTGCGCTCCCCCGCCACGAGCGAGGCGAGGACGAGCCCGGCCGCCGCCGTGCCGTCCCGGATCGCCTGCGCGATCGTCCGGGGCCCCGCCGCCGCGCCGGCGACGTAGACGCCGGCGATGCGCGTCGCGGTCGGCTCGAACGGGCTCGCCGCCCGGTCGAGCAGGAACCCGCGCTCCCCCGTCCCGATCCGGAGGAGGCGCGCGAGCGCGGCGGTCCCGTCGGCCGGCCGCGCGGGCGCGTGCACCACGACGAGGTCCGCCGCGAGGAGCCGCCCGTCGCCGGCGAGCCGCAGCGCGGGACGCCCGGCGGCCTCGGCCAGCGCGTCGGCGGCGAGCGCGCCGGGGGCGAACGCGATTCCGTCGCGCGCGAGCTCGGCCGCGCGCCGCCTGAGCTGCGGGATCTGCTCGAGGCCGCCCGCCACCGTCACGGTGGCCCCCGGCAGCCGCTCGCGGACGAGGTGCGCGAGCTTCAGCACCTCCTGCGCCGCGACGTCGCCGTCGTCCTCCGCCGCGGTGGTCGCGAGGAGCACGCTCGCGGGCTCGCGCCCGCCCGCGCCGCGGATCGCGCCGGCGGTGGGGCCGTTCGGGTGGAGCATGCGCTCGAGCTGGTACGACGACATCACGCCCGGACGGCCCGCGACCTCGCCCGGCGCCGACCCCGTCGCGACGACGACGGCCCCGACGGTCACCTCGCGCGAGCGGGGCGCCGTGTCGAGCGTGACCGCTCCGAACGCGCACGCGGAGCGGCACGCGTCGCACGCCTCGCCCTTCGCCCGCAGGCACGCCGCCGGGTCGATCGCGGAGACGTGCGGCAGGCACCCGGGGTACGCGAGCCCGATCGCCCGGCGCGTCGCGAGCCCCGCCGCGAACGGGTCCGGCAGCTCGACCGGGCAGGACTTCGCGCACTCGCCGCACCCGAGGCAGATCCCGGGGTCGACGCCGCGGCCGCGGAGCTCGAGCTCCACCTGGAACCCGCCCTGCGCGCCGCGGACGCGCCGGACCGTGGCGCCCGTCAGCACCTCGACGCGGCTCGAGTGGAGCACGCGATCGAGTACCGGCTCCATGAAGCAGCTCGCGCACTCGAGCTGGGGGAACACCTCGTCGAGCTGGTTCGCGAGTCCGCCGATCGCGAGCTCGCGCTCGACGAGCACCACCTTCCGGTCCTTCTGCGCGAGCGCGAGGGCCGCGGAGACTCCGGCGGGTCCGCCCCCGATCACGAGCACGTCGGCGGAGACCTCGACGTCCTCGGCGGGGATCGCGCGATGGAGCTCGATCCGCCGCAGCGCGGCGCGGACGAGCCGCCGCGACTTCTCGGTGACCTCCGCGGCGTCGCCGCCGATCCACTCGACCTGCTCGCGCAGGTTCACCATCTGGAGGTGGAAGGGCGAGCGCCCCTCGGCGGCGAGCACCGTCCGGAAGGTCTGCTCGTGCTCCCGCGGCGAGCAGGCGGCGACGACGATGCGCTCGAGCCCGTGGTCGCGGACGCGCTGGGCGAGCCAGGCGCGCCCTTCTCCGGAGCAGAGGATCTCGTGCGTCGCCACGTCCGCCGCCGAGGGCCAGGCCTCCGGGTCGTCCAGCTCGCCGAGCCGGATCAGGTTCCCGAGGTTCGGGCCGCAGCGGCAGAAGTAGACGCCGACGCGGCCGGCCGTCGCTCCGGCGGGCTCCGGGGTTCCCCTCCCCCGCGTCTCTTGGTGGCTCACGACCGCTCGGATCAGTACTGGATCTGGATGACCGTCTTCACGCCGTCGCCGCGCACGGAGAGGAGCGTCTTCTTGCGGCGATCGCAGAAGGTCCGGATGTCCTTCTCGAACGTCGGGCAGTCGCCGACGATCTCGACGACCGTGCCGGCGGGCGTCTCGGCCGTCTCGACGGCGAGCTTCAGCACGGGCTGCGGGCAGCGCATCCCGGTGCAGTCGATCCGCATGACGTTCGGTGCCACGGCTCGGGCTCTCCTCCGCGCGCTCCCCGCGGCCCGCCCGCGGCGGGCGTCCGCGCGAGGAGGGCCCCGCGGCGGGACGCCTCGACATTACTCACACCGTGGAAGCCCCGTCAAACGAACAGGCCGTTCCGGTCTCCGGGCCAGGCACCTTTCGTCAAGCGAAACGTGCCGGCCCGATCCCTGCGGCCTGCGGGGGGTCGGCCTGGCTAGTACTTCGCGTCCTCCGCCTCGATGAGGCGGTAGACCTCGCCCGCGTCCGCCGCCCGGAGGATCGCCTCCCGGAACGCGGCGTTCTTGAAGATCCGGCTGATCCGCGCGAGCGCCTTGAGGTGCGCGCCCGCCGAGTTCTCCGGCGCGAACAGCGTGAAGAAGAGGTGCGTGGGCCGGCCGTCGATCGCGCGGAAGTCGACGCCGGCGACGGACCTCCCGAAGCTCGCCACGAGCCCGGGCAGCCCCGGGACCTTCCCGTGCGGGATCGCGACGCCCTCGCCGATGCCGGTCGAGCCGAGCTTCTCGCGGTCGAGCAAGGTGTCGACGAGCCGCTGCGCGTCCATGTGCTGCGCCCCGGCGATCGGCCGCACGAGCTCGCCGAGCACCGCCGGTCCGGTCTGCCCGGAGAGGCTCGCGATCACCGCGTCGGCTCGGAGGAACTCGACGATCTTCATGGCGGCCCGCGTCAGCTAACACAGGTGGCAACGGGTGGGCAAGAAGGCAAGCCGGTGTGCGGCCGGCCCGGCACCGCGGGGACCCGCGGGACCCGGTCTCCCCCGGCGGCTCCCGTCCGGCGGCTGCGTGCCGCCGGGCCCGCGCTGCGGTCTGGCGGGCTCAGCCCGGCTTCGCCTCGATGAGCCCGAAGCTGCCGTCGTCGCGCCGGTAGACGACGTCGATGTACCCGTCCTTCGCGTTCTGGAACACGTAGAAGTGCGCGTCGAGGAGGTCGAGTTGCAGGATGGCCTCGTCGACGGACATCGGCTTTGCCTGGAACTTCTCGCTCTTGACCACGCGGTGGCTCGGGCGGTCCGGGTGCTCGAGGATGTCGAGCACGTCGTGGCGCACGTCCACCGGGCTCCACTCGACGGCGGTGTGGCCGTTCGCCTTCTGCGCCTGGATCCGCCCCTTGTGCTTCTTGAGCTGCTTCTCGATGCGATCCGCGGCCGCGTCGATCGACGCGTACATGTCCTGGGACTTCGCGGTGCCGCGCAGGAGGAAGCGGCCCGCCTTCATCGTGATCTCGGCGTGGTGGTCGAGGTTCTCGACGTGGAGCACCGCGTGCGCCTCCGTCGGCCGGTCGATGTACTTCTGCACGTGCTCCACGCGCTCCTTGACGTGGGTCTTGAGGGCCTCGGTCGGATCCAGGTGCCGGAAGGTGATGTTCACGTGCATTGCCACGCCTCCTCGCGAGCTGAAAATGCTTCGGCCGCGGCCGGCGGAAGATGGAACCCCGCCGGTGCCGCGGCCGAAGCCGATGTTGCCGTGAATGGCAACATGCACGCGATCACCATAACAGGGATCGCCCCCTGCGATCAGCCCTGCGGGTCCCTCGCGCGAGGCTCCGGTGGGGCGTCCGGCGGGCGGGCGGGGGTCGCACCCGGGCGGCCGTCATTACGGGCCGGGAATGGACCGGTTGGGCACAGCAAAAGGCCGCAGGGAGCGGGCCGGCACATCTCGCTTCGCGAAAGATTGCCTGGCCCGGAGTCTGGAGCGGCCTGGCGGCCTAGAAGTACTTCTTCCTCCGGGAGGACGGCAGGATCCCCAGGACCTCGCGGTACTTGGCGACGGTCCGGCGAGCGATCTCGATCCCCTGCCCCTTCAGGATCTCGACGATCTTCTGGTCCGAGTGTGGGTGCTTCGTGTCCTCGGCCGCCACGATCTGCTTGATGTGGTTCTTGACGGCCTCGCTCGCGATCTCGTCCCCGCCCGTCCGGTTGATCGCCGAGTTGAAGAAGAACTTGAGCTCGTAGATGCCCTGCGGCGTGTGGACGTACTTGTTCGTCGTGACGCGCGAGACGGTGGACTCGTGCATCCCGATGTCCTCGGCAACGTCGCGGAGGATGAGGGGCTTGAGGTGCGAGATCCCCTTGTCGAGGAAGTCCCGCTGGAACTTCACGATCGACTCGGTGACCTTGTAGATCGTCCGCTGCCGCTGGTGGATCGAGCGGATGAGCCACACCGCGCTGCGGAGCTTGTCCTGGATGTACTCCTTCGCGGCGCCGGCCTGGCCGTTCTTGAGCGCCGAGCGGTACATCCCGGAGATGCGCAGCTTGGAGAGCCCGTCGTCGTTCAGGACCGTCACGTATCGGTCGCCCATCTTGTAGACGTAGACGTCCGGGGTGATGTACTGCGCCTCCTCGCCCGAGTAGGCGCGGCCCGGCTTCGGCTCGAGGCGGCTGATCACCTTGACCGCCTTCACGACCTCCTCGACCGGGATCTTGAGGTCCTTCGCGATCGCGCCGTAGTTCTTCGACTCGAGGTGCTTCAGGTGGCGCTCGATGATCGCCACGATCTCGGGGGTGTCGGCGTTGATGTGCCGGACCTGGAGGAGGAGGCACTCGCGGAGGTCGCGGGCGGCGATGCCGATCGGGTCGAGCGCCTGGACCTTGTGGAGCACCTTCTCGGCGAACTCGACCCCGACGCCCGTCTCGAACGCGACGCGCAGGAGCGGGTCGCGCGTCGCGGCGTCCTCCGCCTCGCCCTCGACGAGCGGCATCTTGAAGTAGCCGTCCTCGTCGAGGTTCCCGATCACGAGCAGCGCGACGTTCTCCTCCTCGGGCGTGAAGGTCGAGAGCCGCATCTGCCACGCGAGGTGATCGAACAGGTCGGTCTTGCGCGTGAGGTTCGACTCGGCCCCGGGGAGCTCCTCGTCGGCGAGGCCGCGGTTCGACGGCGCCGTGTGCCCCTGGAGCTGGTAGTGGTCGAGGTACTGGTCCCAGTCGATCTCGTTCGCGCCGTCCTCGCCCTTCACCTCCTCGAGCTTCTCCGGCTCCTTCGTCTCGGGCTTCGAGTCGTGCGCCTGCTCCTCGGCGGGGCTCTCCCCGCTCTGGACCGGCTCCTCGTCGGGATCGTCCGCGCCCTCGAGGAGCGGGTTCTCCGTCATCTCCGTGCGGACGAGGTCCACGAGCTCCATGCGCGAGAGCTGGAGGAGCTTGATGGCCTGCTGCAGCTGGGGGGTCATCACCAGCTGCTGGGTCATCTTCAGGTGCTGCTTGAGCTCGAGGCCCATGCCCTAGTCCACCACCTGTTCGTCCAGCCTGAACTTCTCGCCGAGGTAGACCGCCCGGGCCCGCTCGGACGCGGCGATCTCGGGTGGCGTGCCCGCCTCCAGGATCGACCCGGACGAGAGGATGTACGCGCGGTTGCAGATCCCGAGTGCCTCGCGCACCGCGTGATCCGTGATGAGGACGCCGATGCCGCGATCGCGGAGCGAGCCGATGAGCCGCTGCAGCTCGCCGACCGCGATCGGGTCGACGCCGGCGAACGGCTCGTCGAAGAGGATGTAGCGCGGCGACGAGAGGAGGCTCCGCGCCACCTCGGCGCGCCGGCGCTCGCCGCCCGAGAGCTGCTCTCCGAGGCTCTCCGCCACCTTCTCGAGGCGGAACTCGGCGATGAGCGCCGCGGCCCGGTCCTCGCGCTCCGGGCGCGGGAAGCCGAGCGCCTCGAGCACGCCCACGAAGTTCTGGCGCACCGTCAGCTTGCGGAAGATCGACGCCTCCTGCGGGAGGTAGCCGACGCCGAGCCGCGCCCGCCGGTGCATGGGCAGCGGCGTGAGGTCCGCCTCGCCGAGGAGCACGCGCCCCTTCTCCGGGACGACGAGGCCGACCACCATGTTGAAGCAGGTGGTCTTGCCCGCGCCGTTCGGCCCGAGGAGCCCCACCACCTCGCCCGGCGCGACGTGGAACGACACGCCGTCCACGACGCGGCGGCCGCGGTAGGTCTTCACGAGCCCCTCCGCGCGGAGCAGGACGGGCGTGCCGCTCGCGCCGCTCACTTCTTCCGCTCCTTGCGCTTCGCCTCGAGCGCCCTCTGCCGCTGGTCGATGTCCTCGCCGGGCAGCGTGATCACCGCGCCCTCGAGCTTCGCCTGGTCGCTGTCGAGCTCGTACACGAGGCGCACGCCGTGGGCCTCGGACGCGCCTTCCCTCAGCACCGGGTTCCCCTCGCAGACCACGCGGTTCGCGGGCCCGTCGAAGGTCGCCCGGTCGCAGGTCACGACCTTCGTGCCGCGCGTGAGCCGGACGTCGCCCGAGCAGACCGCGGCGACGATCTGGCCGGCCTCGTCGGTCCGCGCGACGAGCCTCTGGCAGGCGAGCCGCGTGTCGTCGCGGGTCATCGTGACGGGCTTCCCCTCCTTGCCCGTGAACGTCACCTCGCGCTTCTGGAACGTGTACACGACGTTCTCGGCGTCGACGCGCACGGGCGTCGCGCGGGCCGGCTCCGCGGCGGGCGTCGCCGCGCCGGCGAGCGCGGAGAGGGCGATCGCGATCGCCACGGTCAACGCGCCCCCCGGTCCCCTGCGAGGAGGCGCGCGCCGCCGCGGAGGGCGATCTCGCCCCGCGCGGGGTCGAGCGTGAACCCCGCGCCCTCGAGCCGGTAGCCCTTGCCCTCGACCACCACCGGCTGGTCGCCGGTGACGAGCCCGCCGCGGCCGGGCGCCGGCGCGTACCGGGCCCGCTCGGTCCGGGCGACGTCGTCGCCCCGGGAGACCGTCACGCCTCCGAACGCGGTGAAGTCGCGCGCCGAGGCGACGCCCGTCGCCGCGGGAGCCGTGATCCGGACCGGCTCCGAGCTTCGCGGGAGTGTCGCCACCAGGTCGCGGGCCGTGAGATTGGTCGAGTCGCGGCGGAACGTCACCGCGGCGGCGTCGCCGAACGCACGGAGGTCGTCGTCGCGGTAGACGCGGAACCGGACCCCCTCGAGCTTCAGCTCAGGCACCAATACCTGGCCCTCCACGGGCTTGGCCGGGCCGCATCCCGGTGTGGTGACGAACGAGACGGCGAGCGCCAGAGCTGCGGCCATCCTCGTCCAAAACCGCTGAAACATAGCATTCTTTCCCTTGTCGATCGACGGGCACGACCCTTGCTTAACGGCCCCGAACCCTACCCGCTCGAAAGGTCAGCGGTTTTCGGCATCGCCTTTGCTAGGGGTGTTGCGACGGCCTGTACCGGTTGGGCCTTCCAGGGCTCGTGCACCCAGACCCACTCGGCGGGCGCCGCCCGGATGGCCGCCTCGACCTCGCGCCAGAGCGTGTCGAGGCTCCCCTCCGCGCGCGTCCGCCCGACGAGCGAGGTGACGCCCGGGTCGAAGGCCCGCACGATTGCGGACCGGACGCTCCGCTTGATGCGCTTGCGCAGCGGCACCATCATCGCGCGCGGACGCTACCACGGGAGCCGGGGATCGGCACGGACGGACGGAGCGAGGCGGCGGCCTGGCACCCTGCGTCACAATGGGAGGGGCGCCGGCTCGCGGGTGGAGTAGCCTCGTCCTCCACGCCGGCTTCGGGCGGCACGGAGGGGAAGTCGCAATGTCCACGACCTCGAGACTCACGGCGATCGCCGCCGCCCTCGCGCTCGCCCCCGCGGCGCGCGCGTTCGAGCCCGCTTACGACTACGCGAACCTGCGCGCCGGCGTCTTCATCCCGCAGGGCAGCAGCGTGCGGCCCTTCAACAGCGGCCCCGATCTGGAGCTCGCCGTCGGGCGCGCGTTCCTGCCCTACGTCGCCGGGGAGCTCTCCATCGGTTACGCGAGCGCGGAGACCGACCCGCGCAGCATGCGGTACCAGGACGGGTCGTACACCACCATCGAGATGCGCGAGGGATACCAGCTCGTCCCGATCACGTTGACCTTGAAGCTCGTGCTCCCGGCCGGGTCGATCGAGCCCTGGATCGGCGGCGGTGCGGGCGCCGCCTGGGCGCACATCTACCAGGACCCCACGGGCGACCAGCCGACGATCTCGGAGTCGGACACGACGTTCGAGTACCACGCCTGCGGCGGCGTCACGGTCCAGCTCGGGAGGCGCTGGTACGCGGGAGCGGACTTCCGGTACGCCTTCGCGAAGGTGAAGTGGTTCAACGAGCCGAACGTGAAGCTCGACGGCCTCCGCGTCACGGCCGCGTTCGGGGCGAGGTTCTAGCCGATGACGCGCGGTCCGCTCGCTCGCCTGTTCCCGGACGCGACGCGGGGCGTCCTCGTCGTGGTGGTCGCGGTCTCCGCGCTCGCGCTGCTCCTCCCTCCGGAGGACCTCCTCGATCGGCTCATGAAGGACAACGACGCGATCCGGCAGGGCGAGGTCTGGCGCCTCCTCACCGCCGGCCTCGTCCACGGGGGCGTCCTCCACCTCGCGATGAACGCGATGGTGCTGAACGACGTGGGGCGCCTCGTCGAGTCGCTCTTCGGCGCGCGGCGGTTCCTCGTGCTCCTGTGGGTCAGCGTGCTCGGCGGCTCGCTCGCGAGCGTCGCCACGAACCCGAACCCGAGCGTCGGCATCTCCGGCGGGCTCTTCGGGCTCGTGGGCGCGATGCTCGCGGTCGGGCTCCGCCACCGGCGCCGGCTCCCGCCCCCGGTACGGCGGATGCTCGTGCGCGGCCCGATCGAGGTGATCGTGCTGAACCTCGCGCTCGGCTTCGCGGTGCGGTTCATCGACAACTCCGCCCACCTCGGCGGCCTCGTGACCGGGTTCGTCCTCGCGCTCGCGCTCCCGGTCCGCCCGGAGGTCCGGAGGGCGCTGGGCGCGGACCCGGAGCCGCCGCGGTTCGGCTGAGAGCCCGGCGCGGGGCGCCTAGCCTGCGAGGCCCTTCGCGCGCAGCACGAGGTCGCACAGCTCGCGGACCGCGCCGCGGCCACCCGGTGAGCGCGCGACGAAGTGGACCGCCTCCTTCACCTCGGGGAGCGCGTCCGCGGGGCAAGCGGAGAGCCCGACCTTCCGGAGCAGGGCGACGTCGTTCACGTCGTCGCCCATGTACGCGACCTCCTCGTCGGGGAATCCGAGCACGGCGAGCCGCGCGTATCCCGCGAGCTTGTCGCGCTCGCCGAACACGAGGTGCTTGAAGTGGAGCTCGCGCAGCCGCGCCTCCGAGGCCTTCCCGGGGCGGCCGGAGATGACGCCGAAGTCCACGTGGTCGCGGAGGCGGACGATCCCGTGGCCGTCCTTCACGTCGAACGCCTTGAGCGCCTCGCCGTCCGGCCCGTAGTAGAGCCGGCCGTCGGTGAGCACTCCGTCCACGTCGAGGAGGACGAGCCGGATCCGCGCGGCGCGCGCGACGAGCGCCTGCGGCGAGATGCGGGCGCGCGAGCGGGGCCCCTGCGGCCGCGGCGCGCGCGGGGGACTCACGGGCGCCCCAGCGCCTTGCGGATGGCGAGCACGTCGCGGAGGACCGCGTCCGCCATCGCGAAGTCGAGCGAGTTCGGCCCGTCCGACTTCGCGACCGCCGGATCCTCGTGGATCTCCATGAAGAGCGCGTCGATCCCGACCGCCGCCGCGGCGCGGGAGAGCGGCGCGACGAACTGCCGATCGCCGCCCGTCACGTCGCCCGCACCGCCGGGGAGCTGCACCGAGTGCGTCGCGTCGAGGCAGACGGGGACGCCGAGCTCGCGCATCTGGACGAGCGCGCGCATGTCGACGACGAGGTTCCCGTAGCCGAACGTGGCGCCGCGCTCGACGAGCAGCACGTTCTCGTTCCCGGCCTCGCGGCACTTCGCGACGGCGTGGCGCATCTCCTTGGGCGCGAGGAACTGTCCCTTCTTCACCGAGACGCTCTTCCCGAAGCGCGCGCAGGCGAGGACGAGGTCCGTCTGGCGGCACAGGAACGCCGGGACCTGGAGGAGGTCCACCACCTTCCCGACCGGCTCCGCCTGCCACGTCTCGTGGACGTCGGTCGTGCAGGGGAGGCCCGTCTCGCGCCTCACCGCCTGGAACGCGGCGAGCCCGGCCTCGAGGCCGATGCCGCGGTAGCTCTTCCCGGACGAGCGGTTCGCCTTGTCGAAGCTCGCCTTGAAGACGACCGGCAGGCCGTGCCTCTCCGCGAGCGCCTTCACCTTCCGCGCGTGCGCGAGGGCGTGCGCCTCCGACTCCATGACGCAGGGGCCGGCGATGAGGAGGAGCTTCCTCCCGTCGCCGACGTCGTGCCCGGCGATGCGGGCGAGGACCGGACCGGCCATCTAGACGCTCTTCCCCACCGGCAGCTTCGTCACCGCCGCCCCGGCCTGGCGCCCCGCCTGGTCGCGGTGCTCGCGGGCCGCCTGCACGAACCCGGCGAAGAGCGGGTGCGCGGCGAAGGGCTTCGACTTGAACTCGGGGTGGAACTGGCACCCGACGAAGTGCGGGTGGTTGTTCAGCTCGATCATCTCGACGAGGTTCAGGTCGGGGTTCACGCCGGAGAAGATCATGCCCGCCGCCTCGTACTGCGCGCGGTAGTCGTTGTTGAACTCGTAGCGGTGGCGGTGCCGCTCCTGGACGAGCTCCGCCGCGTACATCTCGCGCGCCTTCGTGCCCGCCTTGAGGGCGCAGGGGTAGGTGCCGAGCCGCATCGTCCCGCCCTTGTCGGCGACGGCCTTCTGCGCCTCCATGAGCGTGATGACGGGGTGCGGGGTCTGCTCGTCGAACTCGATGGAGTTCGCGCCGGCGAGGCCGAGCACGTCGCGCGCGAACTCGATGACCGCCATCTGCAGGCCGAGGCAGATCCCGAAGAACGGGATCTTCTTCTCGCGCGCGTGCCGCATCGCGAGGATCTTCCCCTCGGTGCCGCGGTCGCCGAAGCCGCCCGGGACGAGGATCGCGTCGACCTGATCGAGCTCGGAGAGGTCCCCCTCCTCGAGCTTCGTCGAGTCGATGTACACCTGCTCCACCCGGACGTCGTTCGCGATGCCGCCGTGGATGAGCGCCTCGTTGAGGGTCTTGTAGCTCTCGTGCAGGTGGACGTACTTGCCGACGACGCCGATCCGCACCTTGCCGTGGCGCGGGTGCTTCACCTTGTCGACGATGTGCTCCCAGCGCTCGAGCCGGGGGGCGCGGCTCCAGATGTTGAGGAGCTCGGCGATCTTGTCGTCGAGGCCCTGGCCGTGGAGCGCGAGCGGCACCTCGTAGATGGACGAGCACGTCGAGCGCGGTGATGACCGCCGAGCGGTCCACGTTGGAGAAGAGCGCGATCTTCTCCTTCATCTCCCGCGAGATCGCGCGGTCGGATGCGGCAGAGGAGGATGTCGGGCTGGATGCCGATCTCGCGCAGCTCCTTCACCGAGTGCTGCGTCGGCTTGGTCTTCAGCTCGCCGGCCGTCGCGATGTACGGCACGAGCGTGACGTGGACGTAGAGCGCGTTCTGCGCGCCCACCTCGAACTTCATCTGGCGGATCGCCTCGAGGAACGGCAGCGACTCGATGTCGCCGACCGTGCCGCCGATCTCGACGATGACGATGTCGGCGCCGCCCGCCGCCTCGCGGATGCCCGCCTTGATCTCGTCGGTGATGTGCGGGATGACCTGGACGGTCTTGCCGAGGTACTCGCCGCGGCGCTCCTCTGGATGACGGTCTCGTAGATGCGCCCGGTCGTGAAGTTGTTCTTCCGGGTCATCCTGGCGCTCGTGAAGCGCTCGTAGTGACCGAGGTCGAGGTCCGTCTCGGCGCCGTCGTCGGTGACGTAGACCTCGCCGTGCTGGTACGGGCTCATCGTGCCCGGGTCGACGTTGATGTACGGGTCGAGCTTGAGGTGCGGGACCTCGAGGCCGCGGGTCTCGAGCAGCGCGCCGATCGAGGCGGCCGCGAGCCCCTTGCCGAGCGAGCTCACCACCCCGCCCGTCACGAACATGTACTTCGTCTTCTTGCCTCGCTTCACCATGGCCGTCCCCCTTCCGTCACACCCGCCGGTTCCCGAGGAGCCCCCGAGCGCGCTCGAGGTCCTCCGGCGTGTCGATGCCGAAGCCGCGGTAGGCGGTGTCGGCGACCTTGATCCGATGTCCGTGCTCGAGCGCCCGCAGCTGCTCGAGCGACTCCTCGGCCTCGAGCCGCCCCGGCGGCAGCGAGGCGAACTGCTGGAGGAACGCGCCGGAGAACGCGTAGATGCCCACGTGCGCGCGCGCGAGCGCGCTCGTGCCGCCCGCGCGCCGGTGCGGGATCGCCGCGCGGGAGAAGTAGAGCGCGTTGCCGGCGAGATCCGTCACGACCTTCACCACCTGCGGCCGCTCCGCCTCCCCCGCCTCGAGCGGACGGGCGAGCGTCGCCATCTCGGTGCCGGGGGTCATCAGGCTCACGAGCGTCTCGATCGCCGCGGGCTCGATGAGCGGCTCGTCCCCCTGGAGGTTCACCACGACGTCCGCTCCGGGCTTCAGCTTCCGGGCGGCCTCGGCCACGCGGTCCGTCCCGGTCGCCGCGGCCCCGGTGAGGATCGCCACTGCGCCGGCGGCGTCGGCCGCCTCGGCGATCCGGGGATCGTCCGTGGCGACCGCCACCACGTCGACGCCGCGGGCCCGCCGCGCGCGCTCGACGACGTGAGCGACGACGGGTCTGCCAGCCAGGTCGGCGAGGGGCTTGCCGGGAAACCGCTGGGCTCCCCAGCGGGCCGGAATGATGACGGCGATACGTCCCAAACCGGGACGCCAAACTACGGGATGCGATCGATCGCGTCAACCGCCGCGACGAAAGGACGCGGCGGGCGCCACGACCCGCGCGAGCCGGCGCGGCGGCGCCCGCGCGCCGGCCCGCCGGCCCCTGGCTTCCTCGAGCACTCCCCCGCTACTTCGTCACGTCCACCTTCGTCCCGGAGCCCTCGGTCGCGGACGCGTTCGGCCGGTCGCGCGCAGGGACCAGGTAGAGCCGGGGCCGGTGCTCGACGATGGCGTTCGCCGGCACCTCGACCCAGACCGGCGCCGCGTCCTGGAACCCGGCGCCGGACACCTTCACCTTGTGCCTGCCCGGCTTCACGGCACGCGAGACGGGCGTCGTGCCCGCGTCCGCGTCGTCGATGGTCACCGTGGCCCCTGGCACCTGCGTCACGACCCGCAGGACCCCCCTCGCGTCCTTCTCGCCGCCGAGGAGCGCCGAGGCCGCCGCGGCCACGTCCCTCTGCAGCCGGCGCGAGGCGACCGGGATCTCGCGCTCGATCCCGCCGAGCCGCTCGCCGGTCGCCGCGTCCGCCTGCACGAGCGCGACGCGGTACGCCTCGCCCCTGCGGCGCAGCCAGCCGCCGACGACCCGCTCGACCCCGAGCCTCCGCGCCTTCTCGGCGAGGCACTTCGCGTCGTCGCCGCAGCGCACGAGCGCCGCCGTCGCGTCCCGGCCGAGGGCCGCCTCGACCTTCGAGGGCTTCATCACCTCGTAGCCGCCCGCCTTGTGGGCGGCGTTCGCGAACGCCTCGGCGGTGCTCTTGCCCATGTAAGTGAGGTCGGGCGGAGCGTCGAGCGCGACGACCGCCACCCGCACGTCGGCGGCGCGCGCGGGAGCCGCGGCGGCGAGGACGGCGGTCAGGGCGAGGAGCATCCGCACGTCCCTGGATGGTCGCACGGATCCGCCCCCGTTCAAGTGGTATGTTCTCCCACGTGTCGCAGGTCGTCCGGGTCCGCTTCGTCGTCGAGCCGAACTACGCGGGCTGGAGGCTCGACCGGTACCTTCAGGACAAGATCCGGCGCCTCTCGCGCGAGCGCGTTCAGCACCTCATCGCGCACCGGCTCGAGACCGCCGACGGCCGGCGCCTGAAGCCCGCGACCCGCGTCGCGGCGGGGCTCGCCTTCTCGCTCCTCAAGGAGGCCGAGCCCGAGCCCGAGGTCCCGCTCGACTTCCGGGTGGTGCACGACGACGGCGCGCTCGTCGTGGTGGACAAGCCCGCCGGGCTGCCGGTCCACCCGACCGCGCGCTACGCGGCGAACACCTTCACCTCGGCCGCGAAGCTCCGGTTCCCCGGTCGGAAGATCGACCCCGCGCACCGCATCGACCGCGAGACGTCGGGGCTCCTCGCGTGCGGGGGCGCTCCCGAGTGGACGAAGCGCCTGAAGCGCTCGTTCGCGGACGGCAAGGTCGCGAAGACCTACCTCGCCCTCGTCCTCGGCGCGCCGGCCGAGGACGCGTTCGAGGTGGACGCGCCGCTCGCCCTCACGCTCGCGTCCACCGTGCGGGTCCGCATGCACGTGTACGCCGCGGGGCTCCCCTCCTCCACGTCGTTCGAGGTGCTCGGCCGCCGCCGCGCCCCCGACGGCGCGCCGGTCGCGCTCCTCGCTTGCCGGCCACGCACGGGCCGCCAGCACCAGATCCGGGCCCACCTCCACCACGCCGGGCTCCCGATGGTGGGCGACAAGATCTACGGGCCGGACGAGGGCATCTTCGACCGGTTCACGCGGCGCGAGATGACCGACGACGACCGCGAGCGTCTGCGCCTCGGGCGCCACGCGCTCCACGCCTGGCGGCTCGAGCTGCCGCACCCGCAGACGCGCGCGCCGACCCTCCTCGAGGCGCCGCTCCCCGAGGACCTCGCCGCGTTCTGGGAGGAGTGCGCGGTCTGATCCGTGGGCGATCAACCTCGCCGCGCCCGCGTCTCGCGCCTCTCCGCGACCCGCTCCGCTTTCGCGATCTTCGCGCGCTGCTTCACCGCGAGCACGTAGAACCGCTCGCGCAGCGCCGCCGCGTCGGCCTCGGAGAGATCGCCGTGCCGCCCGCGCTCCGCCTCGCGCCGCTCGACGGCGGCGGCGAGGGAGATCGCCGCGGCGACCGAGACGTTGAGCGACTGGACGAAGCCCCGCATCGGGATCGCATAGGTCGCGTCGGCGAGCGCGAGCGCGTCGTCCGAGACGCCGCGGTGCTCGTTGCCGAACACGAGCGCGACCTTCCCCGCGAACGGGAGCGAGCCGAGCGGGCGGGCGCGCGCGTCGAGGTGGGTCGCGTAGATCGCGAACCCCTCCGCCTTCAGGTGGACGAGGCAGTCGCGCGTCGAGCGCCAGCGCCGCACGTCCAGCCACTTGTCCGCGTTCTGGCTGATCTTCTTGTTCCGGTCCCAGGGCTTCATCGGCCCCTCGACCGCGTGCACGTCCTGGATCCCGAACGCCTCGCAGGTGCGCAGGACGGCGTTCACGTTCTGCGGATCGCCGAACGCCTCCATCACGACGGTGAGCGTGCGGGTGCGGTTCGCGACGACCTCGTCGATCCGGGCCTTGCGCTCGGGGACGAGGAACGTCGCCTTCGTTGCGGGCATGCGTCCGTGAAGTTACCCCGGCAGGTGCCGCCCGTCACCCGGCGGCGGACCGGGCAGGCCCGCCGCCGGGGACGCTCCGACATCACAGCGACTTGAGGAATTCCACGAGGTCCTTCTTCTCGTCGGCCGTGAGGCCGAGCCCGAACGTCTGGTCGTAGTGGTCGACCACGTCGCCGAGCGAGGCGAACCGGCCGTCGTGGTAGAAGCCGCCCTTCTGGTGCGACCAGAGCCCGCGGAGCGGCGACGTCCGGTAGCGGCCGTCGGGCGAGCGCTGCGCCTGGAAGTCGTCGATCCCGATCTCCTCGGCCGCGTGCATGTTCCAGCCCGGCTCGGTGAACAGCGGCGGGACGTGGCAGCGCGCGCAGTCCGCCTTGCCCGCGAACAGCGTCCGGCCGCGACCCGCCGCGGACGCGTCGAAGCTCCCGTCGGGCGGGGCCGGCGGCTCGAGGTCGAGCTGGAACGCGTGCAGCGCGGGCAGCTTCGGCGTGATCCGGTCCTCCGCGGACACCTTGTGACCGAGGCCGGCGCGCGCCGCGACCGGGAACCTCGCCGCGTCGTCGAGCCGGGCGTCCTGGAACGTGCCCCTCCCGCCCATCTCGAGGTTCGCGACGAGGGCGTTCCACTGCGTGACCGAGCCCCAGCCGGTCCACGTGTGGAGGTTCACGCCCGCGAGGCCGAACGCGGGCGGGAGGAGCGTGCCGGCGGGCTTGCCGTCGGGGCGGAACGCCTTCCCGTCGAGGATGAGCTCGGCGTCGAACTTTCCCGGGCCCCAGCTCCTCGTGACCGTCCGCACGGTGTCCTGCGAGACGCCGAGCAGGTTCGCGAACGGCGAGAGGTCGGGCGCGAGCGAGATGATCGTCCCGACGTCGAGGTCGCGGTTCGCCCAGCCGTCGAGCCGGCGGCCGATGCCGGGCGCGAACGAGTCGTCCACCGTGGAGTGGCAGAGCGCGCAGGTGATCCCCACCGCCTTCAGGCCGCCTTTCCCGTCCGGGAAGCCCTTCACGCCGACGACGGCGTCGAGGCCGAGGAGGGCG
This sequence comes from uncultured delta proteobacterium, assembly GCA_963821195.1. GTDB lineage: Bacteria > Myxococcota > Myxococcia > Myxococcales > Anaeromyxobacteraceae > Anaeromyxobacter. Next base: position 47,256 of record CAWGDE010000026.1, on the reverse strand, counting down.
ACCGTGGTCGCCGGGTCGTCGAGGTTCACCCGCCCCTTCTTGAGCGCGCTCTTGACCGACTGGGGCAGCGCGTCCACGTCCACCTTGAGCCCGACCGCCAGGGCGGTCCTGGGGCTCACGCCCGGGCCGACGCCCCCGTGCGCGTCGCCCTCGAGCGCCTCGTGGAGGCGGAGCTTACCTCCCCAGAAGTCCTCGCTCCCGAACGTGTCGTGCCGGAACGTCTCGCGTCCCTCAGCCGCGAGGCGCTGCGCAGCGTCCTCCGCGTCGGTCGTGCCGCCGGTGGCGCGGTGCATGCGCTCGTCGGCGTGCGAGCGGGCGCACGCCGCGGTCGCGAGGAGCATCGCCGCCACCAGTCCCTGTCGCTTCGAGGCCGTCATCTCGTCCTCCGGTTCCGATGGCGCTACGCGTGGGCGCGGGCGGGCTCGCCCGGCGCCGCGTGGACCGCCCCGCGCTCGTGCAGCGGCGCGAGGCGCGCGAGGGCGTACGCCGCGACCGCGAGCGCCGCGTCGCGCGCCGCGACGTCGAGGAACCGGCCGCCGAGGAGCAGGTTCAGCGCGATCGCCGCGAGCCAGCCCGCCGCGATCCAGCCGAACACCCGCGCGTGCCCCGAGAGCACGCCGATCCCCACCACGATCTCGACGATCCCGACGAGCCCCATGAAGGTCGCCGGGCTCACCGGGAGGAGCCGCACCGCGAGCGGCGAGAGGTACTGCTGCCAGTCGGTGAGGAGGTTCGTGAACTTGTCGAGCCCCGCCACGATCGGCACGAGGCCGAACACGAGCCGGAGCGCCCAGTATGCGTTTCCCGTCCTGTGGTCCTGCATGTCTTCCTCCGTTAGGTCACGTCGCGTGACTGCCCATCCGATGCGACGCGCCGGGCGAGGTGACGGCGCGCGCCGCGAAGGGGCGCCGCGTAACCCCGGCCCGCGCCGCGCATCCAGGGGGCAAGGAGGTCCGCCGTGATCCCGCTCCCCGACGCCGTCGCCCCGACGCCCCCTGCCCTCTCCGACGCGGAGGCCGTGCGACGCGTGCGGGCGGGCGAGCGTTCGCTCTTCGAGGTGCTGGTCCGGCGGCACGACCGCCGCGTGTACCGGACGGTGCGCGCGATCCTCCACGACGAGGACGAGGTCGAGGACGCGATGCAGCAGGCGTGGGTGCAGGCGTACGTGCACCTCGCCGACTTCCAGGGGAACGCGGCGTTCTCGACGTGGCTCGTCCGGATCGCGGCGAACGAGGCGCTGCAGCGGCTCCGCAGGCGCGGACCGCTCGCGTCGGTGCCGATCTCCGTAGAGGAAGACGACGCGATGAGCCCGGGCGAGGATCCGGAGGAGCGGGCCACGGTCCGCGAGGCGATCCGGCTGCTCGAGCGCGCGGTGGACGCGCTCCCGCCGCACCAGCGGCTGGTCTTCGTGCTGCGCGAGGTGGAGGGGCTCTCGACCGCCGAGACCGCCGCCGCCCTCGGCATCGCCGAGGATGCGGCCAAGGTCCGGCTCCACCGGGCGCGCGCGGCGCTGCGCCGGGCGCTCGAGGAGACCGTGGGGGGCGCGGCGGGCGAGGCGTTCCCGTTCCACGCCCCGCGCTGCGACCGCATCGTCGCGCGCGTGATGGACGCGATCGGTCGTCTGTGACGGGGGGCCACTCGCTCCGCCTCCGCGGAGCTCGCGCCCCCCGAACCCCCCGCTCGCTCGAGATCGGTCCCCGCGGCGAAGCCGCGCTCCGCATCGGGGGCCCGCTGGCGGGCCGGGGCAGGCTCGTCCGCCTGCCCCTGCGCTCGCACGGTCCGCGCTACGCGCCGGCGCGCTTCACCTTCCGCGGCTTCCCCAGGCGCCGGCCGTGCCCCTCCGGCCGCGGCACCGCCTGCTTGAACAGGACGCGCGCGGCCGCGTCGAGGAGCTGCGGGAGCCCCTCCCCGGTCACCGCGGAGACGAGGTGCACCTTCACCGGCTTCTTCCTGCGCCCGAGGAGCCTCGCGAGCCTCTCGCCGGCGGCGCGCGCCTCGGGGACGTCCACCTTCGTGACCGCCACGATCTGCGGCTTCTTCGCGAGCTCGGGCGAGTAGAGCGCGAGCTCGCGGTCGATCGCGTCGAGGTCCGCCTTCGGCGTGCGGCCCGGCTCCTGGGTCGCGCCGTCCACGAGGTGGACGAGCACCCGGCAGCGCTCGAGGTGGCGCAGGAACTGGTGGCCGAGCCCGGCGCCCTCGTGCGCCCCCTCGATGAGCCCGGGGATGTCGGCGACGACGAAGCTCCTCTCCTCGCGCCACGCCACCACGCCGAGGTTCGGCACGAGCGTCGTGAACGGGTAGTCCGCGATCTTCGGCCGCGCCCGCGAGATCCGGCTGATGAGCGTCGACTTGCCGGCGTTCGGGTACCCCACGATCCCGACGTCGGCGAGGAGCTTCAGCTCGAGCACGAGGTCGCGCTCCTCGCCCGGCGTGCCGTCCTGCGCGTAGCGCGGCGCCTGGTTCGTCGAGGTCGCGAAGTTCATGTTGCCGAGCCCGCCGCGCCCGCCCTTCGCGATGACGAAGCGCTCGTCCGCGGCGCCCAGGTCCACGACGGTCTCGCCGGTCGCGGCGTCCTTCACGACGGTCCCGGGCGGCACGCGCAGGACGAGATCCGGCGCGTCCGCCCCGTTCATGTCGGAGCCCAGCCCGTGCCCACCGCTCTTCGCCTTGTGCTCGCGGACGTACCGATAGTCGAGGAGCGTCAAGAGCTGCGGATCCACGACGAGGACGACGCTCCCGCCGTTGCCGCCGTCGCCGCCGGCGGGGCCGCCGCGCGGGATGAACTTCTCGCGGCGCCACGCGACGGCGCCGTTCCCGCCGTCGCCGGCCTTCACGTGGATCCTGACCTCGTCGACAAATTTCACGGGGGGTCCCGCGGTCGCCCATGTTGCCGCTCGAGCGAAGCCGCAGCCGGACGAGGCTGCGGCGGAGCGAGCACGGGGGGTTCGGGGGGGACGTAGCCACCGCGACCGCGGGGGCGGAGTCCCCCCCGTCAAGACGACGGTTACGCCTCGGGGAGGACCGAGACCACGCGGCGATCGCCGCGGGTCCGCGTGTACTTCACCTTGCCGTCGATCAGCGCGAAGAGCGTGAAGTCCTTCCCCATGCCGACGTTCGGGCCGGGGTGGATCAAGGTCCCGACCTGGCGGACGAGGATCCGCCCCGCCGCCACCTTCTCGGACCCGTACACCTTCACGCCGCGGTGCTGCCCGGGGGAGTCGCGCCCGTTGCGCGAGGAGCCCTGTCCCTTTTTGTGAGCCATCTGCCCGCTCCGTTTCCGTCCGGCCCTACGCGCGGACCTCGGTGATCACGACCTCGGTGTACGGCTGCCGGTGGCCGCGCTTCTTCGTCCAGCCTTCCTTCTTCTTGCGGAAGTGGACGACCTTCTTGTGCTTGTCGTGGGCGACGATCTCGCCCTCGACGGCCGCGCCGTTCACCACGGGCTTGCCGACCTTCGCCTCGCCGTCGCCGCCGACGAGCAGCACCTCGAACGCGATCTTCGCGCCGACGTCGCCGTCGAGCTTCTCGATCTTGAGCCGGTCGCCCTTCGCCACGCGGTACTGCTTGCCGCCGGTCCGAATCACCGCGTACATCGCCTTCTCCTGGGAATCTCGGGAGGAAATGTGCCGGGGCGACGCCTCGCGAGGCACGCCATCCGGCCCTCCGGAAGGGCGGTCATATACGATCCAGGCTCCGGTCCTGTCAAGGAAGACCGGGGGTTGGACCGGGTCCTCGCCCGGTCGAGGGAGCCGGAGGGCCCCGTAGTTCCTTGCATGCGGGGCGACTTCGACCGATCCTCCCCGCCCATGAGAAAGACCACGCTCTCGATCGCCCTCGCGGGCGCCCTGGCCGTCCCCCTCGCGGTTGCCGCGCAGGGGTACGCCGAGATCCACCTGCAGCTTCCCGAGATCCTGCCTCCGATGGTGGTCATCCAGCCGGGCGTGCAGGTGATCCCGGAGATCGAGCACGAGGTGTTCTTCGTCGACGGCGCCTACTACGCGCGCCACAACGACGGCTGGTACCGCGCCCCGAACCCGCGCGCCGGCGCCTGGGTGTACGTCCCGGTGCAGGCCGTCCCGGTCGCGCTCGTGAAGATCCCCCCGGGCAAGTACAAGGCCTGGAAGCCTTCGAAGGAAGAGAAGGAGCAGCAGAAGGCGCAGAAGAAGCAGGCCAAGAAGGCGGCCAAGCACGAGAAGCACTGATCCGCCTCTCCGGCGCCGAGTGCGCCTCCACCTCCGGGCCGCGCGGTGCCGCCGCGCGGCCCTTCGCTTATGTCGGGGGCGTGGCACGCCCCGACCGCCGCCTGTCCGCGAACGCCCCGGGCGATCTGTTCGTCGACGACGCCTGCATCGCCTGCGACACCTGCCGGCGCGTCGCGCCCGCGACGTTCGGCGGCGGCGAGGACGACCCCGCCTTCGTCGTCCGGCAGCCCGCCTCGGCCGCGGAGCGCCGGCGGGCGCTCATGGCGCTCGTCGCCTGCCCGGTCGCCGCGATCGGCTCGGCGTCGAAGGCGGGCGTCGCGGACGCGGCGCGGGCGTTCCCGGAGGAGGTGCTCCCGGGCGTCCTCCAGTGCGGCTACGCCGCCGAGTCGTCGTTCGGCGCCGCCGCGTGGCTCCTCCTGCGGGCCGACGGCAACGTGCTCGTCGACTCGCCGCGGTTCGCCGCGCCGCTCCTCGGTCGCATCCGCGCCCTCGGCGGCGCCCGCCTCATGTTCCTCACCCACCGCGACGACGTCGCGGACCACGCGCGCTGGGCCGGCGCGCTCGGCTGCGCTCGCGTCCTCCACGCCCGCGACGCGTCCAGCGGGACGCGAGACGTCGAGGTGCGGCTCGAGGGCGACGACCCGGTGGCGCTCGGGGCGGGCCTCCTCGCCATCCCAGTGCCCGGCCACACCGCGGGCTCCGCCGCGCTCCTCGCCGACGAGCGAGTCCTCTTCACCGGCGACCACCTGTGGGGCGACGCGGAGGGGCGCCTCGGCGCCTCGCGCGCGGTCTGCTGGTGGAGCTGGGAGCGGCAGGCGGCCTCGATGGAGCGGCTCGCGTCGTTCCGGTTCGAGGCGGTGCTCCCCGGCCACGGGCGCCCCTGGCGCGCGGCGTCTCCGGAGGAGGCCCGGCGCGAGGTCCTCGCGCTCGCGGGGGCGATGCGGGAGCGCTGAGGCGCCGGCTACAGCCCGAAGTGCGCCGGCGAGAGCCCCTTCCACGCGCAGTAGTCGCGCAGCTCGCGCTTCACGAGCCCCCAGGTGAGCGCGACCGCGAGGATGTCGTCGGTGAAGCCGAGCGGGACGAGGAAGTCCGGGATGAGGTCGATCGGGGAGACGACGTAGACGACGGCGGCCACGATGGCTGGGATCGCCTTCCACGGCACCTTGCGGTACGCGCCGTTCACGTAGTCGCGCAGGACCATCCAGAGGAGGCGCAGCTTGGCTCTGAAGTGCCCCGGCGTCCGGCGGGCGTACCAGGGCGGGTGCTCCACGAACCTGCCGGCCGCCTCGGCGTGCCCGGGGACGGACGACGGCGTGATGTCCTCCGCCTCGCGGGCGAGGGTGCTCGCCGCGGCGTCCCGGCAGGAGATGCAGTCGGCGTTCGATCCGAGCGCGCGGCCGCACGCGGCGCAGGTCCGGGGAGCCATGCATCCATCCTAAGCCGGACCGAGTCCGCGCGGACGGGCGAACGATGGGGGGGGGCCCTGGCGGGCCGTCAGCCGTGGGCCGTCACCGGACCTTGCGCGTCGGGGTGCGATCGCGGTCCGGAACGGCGCCCTCCTCGACGGAGACGGTCTTGTGGAACTTGCGGTAGTCCACCGCGTGCCGGCCGTCGGGGAGCTGCTTCAGGATCTCGCGGAACCTCGCCTGCCAGCGGATGCGGCTCGCGGGGTAGACGTGGCGAGCGTGGACGTTCTTCACGAGCCCCTCGTCGAAGCCGGAGAGGTTCACGATCACCTCGGCCTCGGCGCCCTCGAGCGACGCGGCGCTCTCGCCGACGAGCGGGCTGCCGCGGGCGATCGGGTGGACGGCGGTCCAGGCGTGCGAGAACATGGCGGAGCGACCGCGGACGAGGTCGAGATCGTACGCGCGGCGCACCGGCTCGCCGTCCTGCACCTCGTTCCGCACGAGCATCACCGAGACCTTCGCGTCCACGATGTGGCTCGTCCGCTCGTTCGCCATCCGGAACATGAGCGCCTCGCCGCCCTCGTGCGGCGCGACCACCGCGACGTGGGAGAAGAGGACGCGCGCCCGGACGAGCGAGAACTTCGCGAGGACGATGCCGGAGCCGAAGACGAGCTCGATCCAGTGGAAGAAGGCGTCGAGGGCGGACACCGTGGCGGCCGCGACGCCGCGCGGCGAGAGCGCCGCGGAGGGGTCCGGGAGCGGCGCCGCCGCGGCGCGGGCGAGCGCGTCCCGGAGCGGCTCCTCGAGCGGGAGCCGCAGCGCGAGGAAGAGCCGTCCGCCCGCGAAGAGCCCGAGCGTCGCGAAGTACACGCACGCGAAGATCACGATGAGCCGGGTCCACGAGCCGGTGACGAGCCAGTGGTAGAGGTCCCGCATCGGCCGCCGCTTCAGGCCGATGACGACGACGCCGCCGCCGTGCTGCCCGAAGACGCGGGTTGCGCCGATCTCGCTCATCCGCGCCGATGATAGACGCCGCGGCGCGGCGCGCAAAGTCGTGTCGCCCGGCGACACGCCGGCTACGCGCCGGCGAGCGCGCGGAGCCCCGCATCGAGCGGGCGCCGGACGACGCCGCGCTCGGTCACGATCGCGGTGACGAGGCCCCCGGGCGTCACGTCGAACGCGGGGTAGCGCGCCGGCACGCCGGCCGGGGCGATGCGCTGGCCGGCGAACGTGAGCACCTCGTCGGCGTCGCGTTCCTCGATCGGGATCGCGGCGCCGGTGGCGGTCTCGAGGTCGACCGTGGACCACGGCGCGGCGACGTAGAACGGGAGGCTGTGGTGCGCGGCGAGGACCGCGAGGCCGTACGTCCCGATCTTGTTCGCGACGTCGCCGTTCGCGGCGATCCGGTCCGCGCCGACGACGACGCAGGCGATCTCGCCGCGCGCCATGAGCCAGCCGGCCATCCCGTCGGTGAGGAGCGTCACCGGGATCCCGTCGCGCTGCAGCTCCCACGCGGTGAGCCGCGCGCCCTGCAGGAACGGCCGCGTCTCGTCCGCGAACACCGCGATCGGGTTGCCCGCCTCGACGGCCGCGCGCACGATGCCGAGCGCGGTGCCGTAGCCCGCGGTGGCGAGCGCGCCGGCGTTGCAGTGGGTGAGCACCCGCGCGCGCGGCGGGATGAGCGGGGCGCCGAGCGCGCCGATCCGGCGGCAGGCGGCCTCGTCCTCGTCGCGGATCGCGTGCGCCTCGGCGAGCAGCTCGGCCGCGCCGAGCCCGATCCGGCGCGACATGCGGCGCACCGCCCACGCGAGGTTCACGGCCGTCGGGCGCGCCCTCACGAGCCGCTCCGCGGCGTCGCGGAGCGCGTGCGCGGGGGCTCCGTGGCGGGCGTCGGCGGCGAGCGCGTAGGCCGCCGCGACCCCGATCGCGGGCGCCCCGCGCACCGCGAGATCCTTGATCGCGCGCGCCACCTCGGCGGACGACGCGAGCTCGAGCCAGCGCTCCTCCGACGGGAGGAGCCGCTGGTCGAGGATCCTCACCACGTCGCGCGCGTCGTCGTAGAGCACCGGCCGGAGCGGCTCGCGGTTCATCCGTTCCCCTTCCCGAGCCCCGCCATGAGCCGCAGGGCGAAGTACGCGGCGCAGGCCGCCGCGAGGAGCGCGAACCCGACGTTCCCCTCGCGGGCGAGCGCGAGCGCGGCGACGACGGCGCCCACGAGGGCGACGACGAGGAAGACGCGGCTCGGGCCGCCCGTCGATCCCGCGCCGGCCGGGCCGGCGCCCCATCCCGTCCAGCGCGCCAGGTCAGCCTCCGAGCTTCTTCGCGAGCAGCGCGTTCACGACCGCGGGGTTCGCCTTGCCCTTCGTCTCCTTCATCACCTGGCCGACGAAGAACCCCATGAGCTTCTTGTTCCCGCCCCGGTACCGCTCGACCTCCGCCGGGCTCGCCGCGAGCACCTTGTCCACGGCCGCCTCCAGGGCGGCGGTGTCGGACACCTGCGCGAGCCCCTTCGCGCGGACGATCTCCTCGGGCTCGCCGCCCGTCCTGAAGATCTCCTCGACGACCTGCTTCGCCCCGGGGCCGCCGATCGTGTGGGCGTCCTGGAGCTTCAGCACCGCCGCGAGCCTCGAGGGGGTGAGCTTCGAGCGGGCGGGCTCCTCGCTGAGCTCGTTCGCGAGGCGCGCCACCTCGCCGTTCATCCAGTTCGCGACCTTCTTCGCCGCCTCCGGCCCCTCGCCGTACGCGGCGAGCGCCGCGTCGAAGAAGTCGGCGATCGACTTCTCGGCGACGAGGAGTCCGGCGTCGTACGCCGAGAGGCCGAGCGCGTTCCGGTACCGCGCCGCGCGCGCGCGGGGCAGCTCGGGCAGCTCGCGCCGCACCCGCTCGACGAGCGCCTCGGAGACGACGACCGGCGGCAGGTCCGGCTCCGGGAAGTAGCGGTAGTCGTGCGCCTCCTCCTTCGAGCGCATCGACCGGGTCTCGCCGCGGTCCGGGTCGAAGAGCCGCGTCTCCTGCTCGACCTTGCCGCCCGACTCGACGATCTCCACCTGGCGCCGGACCTCGTACTCGATCGCCTGCCGGAGGAACCGGAACGAGTTCATGTTCTTGATCTCGCACCGCGTGCCGTAGCGGTCTGCGCCCCTGCGCCGCACCGAGACGTTCGCGTCGCAGCGGAACGACCCCTCCTCGCAGGTTTCCGTCGTTCACGCCGAGCGTGACCAGGATCGCGCGGAGCGCCTTGAGGTACTCGATCGCCTCGTCCACCGAGCGGAGGTCCGGCTCGGAGACGATCTCGATGAGCGGCACGCCGGCGCGGTTGAGGTCGACGCCGGAGGAGCCGTCGGCGGACACGTCGTGGACGTTCTTGCCGGCGTCCTCCTCCATGTGGATGCGCGTCAGCCGGACGTCCGCTTCTCGACGCCGTCGACCGTGAGGTCGACGCCGCCGCCCACGCAGATCGGCAGCTCGTACTGCGAGATCTGGTAGCCCTTCGGGAGGTCCGGGTAGAAGTAGTTCTTCCGCGCGAAGACGCTCTTCGCGCTGGATCGCGCAGCCGAGCGCGAGGCCGGCGCGGACCGCGAACTCGACCACCTTCTCGTTGAGCACGGGCAGCACGCCCGGCAGCCCGAGGCACACCGGGCAGGTGTGCGTGTTCGGCTCGCCGCCGAACGCCGTCGAGCAGCCGCAGAAGATCTTGCTCGCGGTGAGGAGCTGCGCGTGGACCTCGAGCCCGATGACCGACTCTCGAAGTCGGAGACCGGCATCAGGCGCTCCCCTCGGCGGCGCCGGGCTCGCCCGGCCGCGGCGCGGCGCGGCCCGAGCTCCCGCTCGAGCGCGCGCGCGGCGCGGAGCAGCGTCGCCTCGTCGAACGGCCGCCCGACGAGCTGGAGCCCGACCGGCAGCCCGCTCGCCGCCTCGAGGCCGCAGGGCACCGACAGGCCCGGCAGCGCGGCGAGGTTGCAGGTGATGGTGAACACGTCGGCGAGGTACATCTGGAGCGGGTCGTCGACCTTCTCGCCGAGCCTGAACGCGACCGTCGGCGCGACCGGCCCGGCGACGACGTCGCACGACTCGAACGCCGCGTCGAAGTCGCGCCGGATGAGCGTGCGGACCTTCTGCGCGCGCAGGTAGTAGGCGTCGTAGTAGCCGGCTCGAGAGCGCGTAGGTGCCGAGCATGATCCGCCGCTTCACCTCCGCGCCGAACCCGCGCTGCGCGCGTCTCGGCGTACATCTCCTTGAGCCCGCCTCGCCTCCGCGCGGAGGCCGTAGCGGACGCCGTCGTAGCGCGCGAGGTTCGAGGACGCCTCGGCGGTCGCGATGAGGTAGTAGGCGGCGATGCCGTACTTCGAGTGCGGCAACGAGATCTCGACGAGCTTCGCGCCGAGCTGCTCGTACGCCGCGAGCGCGGCGCGCACGCTCCTCTCGACGCCGGCGTCGAGCCCCCGCTGGAACCACTCCCGCGGCACGCCGACGCGCAGCCCGCGGGCGCCCTCCTCGAGCCGGCCGAGGTAGTCGTCCACCGGGCGCGTCGAGGAGGTGAGGTCGCGCGGATCGTGCCCGGCGATCTTCTCGAGCAGGAGCGCCGCGTCCTCGACGGTGCGCGCGAGCGGTCCCACCTGGTCGAGCGACGAGGCGAACGCGACCACGCCGTAGCGCGAGACGCGGCCATAGGTCGGCTTCACGCCCACGACGCCGCAGAAGGAGGCCGGCAGGCGGATCGAGCCGCCCGTGTCGGTGCCGAGCGTGCCGTGGACGAACCGCGCCGCGACCGCGGCCGCGCTCCCGCCGGAGCTGCCGCCGGGGGTCCGCGCGAGGTCCCACGGGTTCGCGCAGGGCCGGTAGCCGCTGTTCTCGTTGGACGAGCCCATCGCGAACTCGTCCATGTTGAGCTTGCCGACGAGCACCGCGCCCGCCGCCTCGAGCCGCTCCACCGCCGTCGCGTCGTACGGCGGGACGAAGCCCTCCAGGATCCGCGACCCGGCGGTGGTCGGGACGCCCTTCGTCGCGAAGAGGTCCTTCACCGCGACGGGGACGCCGTCGAGCTCGGAGCGGCGCTCGCCCTTCGCGGCGCGCGCGTCCGCCGCGGCCGCCGCCGCGCGCGCGCGCTCCGCCGTGACCGCGAGGAACGCGCCGACCTTCCCGTCCGCGGCCGCGATGCGCGCGAGCGCCGCGTCCACGAGCTCGCGCGACGAGACGGCGCGGGCGGCGATCCCCGCCCCCGCCTCACGGAGCGAGAGCGTGGTGAGGTCGTTCGGCGCGGCGCTCACTCGATGATCCTCGGCACCTTGAACCAGGTCCCCTCGCGCTCCGGCGCGTTCGCGAGCGCGTCGCGCGGCGGGAGGCTCTCTCGGAGGGCGTCGCCGCGCAGGGGGACCTCGCCCGCGGCGAGCGCGTGCGTCATCGGCTCGACCCCGGAGACGTCGAGCTCCTTGAGCTGGTCGACGTAGCCGAGGATCGCCGACAGCTGGACGGCGAACGTCTCCTCCTCCTCCGGCGAAAGCCGGAGGCGCGCGAGGGCGGCGATGCGCCGGACCTCCTCGAGCGACAGCGCCACGGCGAGGCTCCCTAGACGGGTTTCTTCGTCTCGGGCTTGAACCAGTTGAGGATCGCGGCCATGACGCCGTGCGACTCGGGCTTCTGGATCTGCTCGAGCTCGCCCTGGTCGAGGAAGACGCCGTTGCACGAGAAGCAGACGTCCACGTCCACGCCGCGGAGCCTCACCTCGTGCATCTCGAGGCCGCACTTCGGGCAGCGCATCCAGTGGAGGTCCCTCAGCCGCTTCAGCTCGGCGGCCTGGTGGTCCCTCTTCGACTGCAGCGCGAGCCGGCGCTTCTTCTCGGCGTCCTCGCGGACGAAGTACTCGTCCTCCGTGTTGGACGGCTTCCCCGGCGCTCCCCTGTCGGACATGGCTATTTCCTCAGCTGCTCGAGTGCGTTGCGGGCGACGTCCGCCTCGTCGCCGCCCGGGTGCATGGCCAGGTACTTCTCGTAGTACCTGATGGCGTCCGCGTCCTTCCCCTGCCACCGATAGGTCTCCGCGAGCCCCAAGAGTGCCCCCGCCGCGTCGGGCGCGATCGCGAGGGCCGCCTGGAAGCTCGCTTCGGCGGGAGGGTAACTCTCGAGGTCGAGATAGCACAAACCGCGGCCGGTCAGGGCTTCGACGTTCTCGGGCTCGAGGTCGGCGACGCGGCCGAAGAGGTCGAGCGCCCGCTGGACGTCGCCCCTCTCGCGCAGCCTCGTCGCCTGCGCGAGGAGCGCCTTCGGGCCCTTCGGCACGGGCGGCGGCTTCGCGGCGGGCTTCGCGATGGGCTCGGGCGGCGGGGCGACGGACGGCTCGACGACCGGCTCCGGCGCGGCGACCGGGAGCGGGGCGGGCGGTGGGGCGGCGGGCTCCGGCGCCGGATCCGCCGGGGGCTTCGCCTCGATCGCGATCGGCACCGCGGCGGCGGCGGCTTGCGGGGGCGGCGGCTTCGGCGCGAGCAGGCCGAAGAGGGTCGGATCCCGGTACCACGCGGCGGCGGCGCCGGCGGCGGCGAGCAGGAGGACGGCGAGCGCGATCCACGCGCCGCGCCCCCTTCGCACCGACGCGAGCTCGTCGGGCCCGAGGTCGACCTCGACGGTCGGCGACGGCGGCGGCGGCGCGATGGGGAGCGGCTCCGGGCGGTACTTCGGTTGCGGGAGGGGCGCCGGGGAAGGCGTCACGGCGAACGAGGGCGGTGGAAATCCCGACGGCGGCGGCGGGTAGGCCGGAGGGGCCTGGAGGGTGACGCCGTAGAGCGGGACGCCCATCGGCACCGGCGTCACCGCGGGCGCGGCCTTCCCGCGCTCCGCCGCCTCGACGACCTGGAAGAAGCTCGCGAGCTCGGCGATGTTCCCGAGCCGCTTCCACTGATCTCCCGAGAGCGAGATCTCGTCGTCCCGCGCGACCTTCTGCTCGATGATCCACTTCTGCAGGGTGGTCAGCTCGCGGAACGTGAAGATGTTGCCGTTCGACTGGCGCACGCGCCACTCGCGCGGTGGGTCGCGCGGCCGCTCCGGCTCGTGCGGCGCGGGGGCGGCGGGGGCCGCGGTCGCGGCGGAGGCAGCGGCGACCGTGCCGGGGGGCTTCGGGGCGGCGGCGGTCGCGGGGATCGGCGCGCCCTCGAGCTCGTCCGGCTTCACCGGCACGGTGACCACGAGCTCCTTCTTCTTCACCTTGAAGAGGTGGCCGCAGTTCGTGCACTGCACGGTGAGCCCGGCGGGCGTCACCTGCTCGTCGTCGAACACGTACTGGGCGCGGCAGCGCTCGCAGCGGACGTCCATGGAAGCTCGCGGGAAAACGGCGGTTCTCCGGCATTCTACGCGAGGACCGGGCGCCGCAGAAAAATTGACCGGGTGGGACCCCCCGATATCCTCGCCGAGGCGGGCCTCGTCCGCGCGAACGGCGGCGGCGACTCGGGACAGGTGGCGGCGTGATGGGGAAGCCCAAGGGAAACCGGCGTATCTTCGAACGGGAGAACGGCAAGCGCGGCTCGCGGGCCGGCGCTCCCCGCACAGGGATGGCGCGGGACGTCGGGGCGGTCGTGCTCCTCGCCGTCGCCGCGGTCCTCGCGCTCGCGCTCGCGACCTTCTCGTCGCTCGACGGCGCGCTGATCGCCCGCGCCATGTCGCCGGCGAACCTCTGCGGCCCCGTCGGCCACCGCGCCGCCTCGGCGACGTACGGCGTGCTCGGCTTCTCCGCGCTCGTCCTGCCCTTCGCGTTCGGCGCCGCCGCGCTGAAGCTCTTCTCGGGCGCGACCCCGCGCATCACCATCGTCGCCGCGATCGCCTGGGCGGCGCTCGTCGCCTCGGTGGCGGCGCTCGGCCATCTCGCCCTCGACGGGCGCGCCGCCGCCTCCTTCCCTGCCGGCGGCGCCGTCGGCGCGGCGCTCGCGCGCGCGGCGGCGTCCCTCCTCGGCACGTGGGGCAGCACCATCGTGGTCGTCGCGACCGGCACGGTCGCGCTCATCGTCGCGACCGACGTGAAGGTCACGGCCGTCGCCGCGGGGATCGTTCGCGCCGCCCGCGCAGTCTTCGGGTTCCTTGCCGCGCGGGTCGTGGACGCCGTGACGGAGCACCGCAAGGCCATCGCGGAGCTGCGCGAGCAGGAGGCGGCGGAGCGCGTCCGGCGCGCGGAGGAGGAGGCCTCGGCGCTCGCGGACACCGCCGAGATCGAGGCCGCCGGCGAGCAGGATCACGCGGAGGCGCGCGCCGTCGCCGGCGCGCTCGCGCTCGAGCACGTCCGCCGGACGGGCGGATTCGAGGACCCCGCCTGGGTGGACGGCGTCGAGGTGGAGGACGCCGGCGAGGAGCCCGCCCCGGAGCGCCGGCGCCTGAAGCGCAAGGAGCAGGAGGACGCCGCCGAGGCCGCTGGCGAGGCGCCCGCGCCCGCCGACGCGCTCCCCACGCCGCCCGAGCCGCTCCCGGCCGCGAGGCCGGAGATCGTCGTTTCGCAGGCGATGCTGGAGCGCGGCGGGAGGAAGAAGAAGGACAAGAAGGAGGCGCCCGCGTTCGCCTTCACGAAGGCGGGCGACGTGTTCCAGCTCCCCTCCACCGCGCTCCTCGACGCGCACGAGGAGAAGGCCCGCGACGTGGACACGGGCTCGCTCACGCGGACCGCGGAGGTCATCGTCGCGACGCTCCGGCAGCACGGGATCGACGGGACCATCAAGCACATCCGGCCCGGGCCGGTCGTGACGCTCTACGAGTTCTCCCCGGTCGCGGGCGTGAAGCTCGCGCGGATCGAGAACCTCGACAAGGAGCTCACGATGGCGCTCAGCGCCGTCCGGATCCGCATCATCGCGCCGATCCCGGGCAAGGGCGTCGTGGGCGTCGAGGTGCCGAACCGCGACCGCGCGACCGTCTACCTGCGCGACGTCCTCGAGTCGGAGTCGTTCGCCCACGCGGGGGGGTTCCTCCCGCTCGGGCTCGGGAAGAACATCGAGGGGCTCCCCTACTGCGTGGATCTCCAGAGGATGCCTCATCTTCTCATCGCGGGTACGACCGGCGCCGGCAAGTCGGTCGGGCTCAACACGATGATCCTCTCCCTCCTCTACCGGCAGACGCCGGCGGAGGTGCGGATGATCATGGTCGACCCCAAGATGACGGAGCTGTCGGCCTACGAGGACATCCCGCACCTCCTCCTTCCGGTGGTGACGGATCCGCAGAAGGCGTCGCGCGCGCTGCAGTGGGCCGTGGACGAGATGGAGCGGCGGACGCAGATCCTCGCCGACACGGGCTCGAAGGACCTCAAGTCCTACAACCACAAGGTCGAGAAGCTCCGCGCCGAGGGGCGCACCTTCGAGGACAGGGACCTCCCCTCGCCGAGGAAGCTCGTCGTCGTCGACGTCACGGCCGGCGAGACGGAGGAGGAGGCCGCCGCGCGCGCCGCCGCGGACACCGGCACCGGCGCGGAGGCCTCGCCGCCGGAGCGCGCCGCGCCCTCGCCCGAGTTCGAGGACCCGACCGCGCCGCCGCCCGCGGATCCCGTCGCCGCGCGCGACGAGACGCGGCTGCCGCAGAAGCTGCCGTACATCGTGGTCGTCATCGACGAGCTCGCCGACCTCATGATGACCGCGCCGCGCGAGGTCGAGATCTCGCTCGCCCGCCTCGCCCAGAAGGCGCGCGCGACCGGCATCCACCTCATCGTCGCGACGCAGCGCCCGTCCACCGACGTCGTGACCGGGATGATCAAGAACAACTTCCCGGCCCGCATCAGCTTCCGGCTCGCGTCGCGCCACGACTCGCAGACCATCATCAACGGCCCCGGCGCCGAGTCGCTCCTCGGCGACGGCGACATGCTCGTGCTCACCGCGACGCAGCCGGTGACCCGCGTGCAGGGCGCGTTCGTGTCCGAGGAGGAGCTCCACCGCGTGGTCGGCTTCCTGAAGGAGCAGGGCCGGCCGGTCTACGACGCGGCGATCCTCAAGGCGCGCGAGGGCGGCGAGCGCGGCGCCTTCGATCCCGACGAGGACGACCCCGTCTACGACCAGGCCATCGAGCTCGTCTCCCGGATGGAGGAGGTCTCGGTCTCGAAGCTCCAGCGCGAGATGCGGCTCGGCTACAACAAGGCCGCCAAGATCGTCGAGCGCATGGAGCGCGAGGGGATCGTCGGCCCGGCGAACGGCGTGAAGCCGCGCCAGGTGCTCATCCGCCCCGCGGGCGAGGTCTCGGCCGTTCCGAACGTCTGAAGCGGGGGGCCCTCGGACGCTCGGACGGGGGGCCCTCGCCCTTCGCCTGGCGGCGCGGGGCTCGCCTCGTCCAGCCGTTTCTTGACACCCCCGCGGGCGCAGCGGACGCTCCCCCCGATGCCGCTCTTCCGTCGATCCGACGGCACCCCGATCCCGGGCCTCCCCGCGGTGCGCCGGATCATGCCGTACCTCATGCCCTCGAAGGTCGAGAGCATCGTGATGCACGAGGTCGTCTACGACCTCTCTCGCGCGCGCCCCTGGCTCAAGGCGTACAACCGCGCCCACCCCGACCGCGCGACCCTCTTCCACCTCTTCGCGTACGCGTGCACCCGGGCGCTGCAGCTCCGGCCCGGCCTGAACCGGTTCGTCTCCGGCGGCCGCGTCTACCAGCGCAACGCGGTCTCCTTCGCCTTCGTCGCGAAGGAGGAGATGAACGACCAGGCGCCGTTCGTCAGCATCAAGATCGTCGTCCCGCCGGACGACCCCTTCCCCGAGTTCGTGCGCCGCATGACCGGGGCGGTCGCGCGCGGGCGGAAGGGTTCGCGCGGCATCGACCGCGAGGTCTCGATCGTCATGCGGCTGCCGGGCCCGGTCATCCGGTTCGCGGTGTGGCTCGCGAAGACGCTCGACGCGTGGAACCTGCTCCCCGCGTTCTTCACGCGGGACGACCCGATGTTCTCGAGCGTCTTCCTCGCGAACCTCGGCTCCGCCGGCCTCTCCGACGCCTTCCACCACCTGTACGAGTACGGCACGACCGCGATGTTCGGCGCGTTCTCCGCGCCGGCGCGGATGCCGTTCGTCGAGCACGACGCCGTCGTCGCCCGCGAGGGCGTCGGCGCCCGCTTCACCTTCGACGAGCGGATCAACGACGGCTTCTACGCCGCCCGCTCGCTCGCGATCGCCCGGCGCATCGTCGAGGACCCGGAGCGGTGGCTCGGCGATCCCGCCGGGCCCGCCCTCCCCGCGGCCGCGGAGCCCCGCCCCGAGGCGGCCGCCGGCGGGCGATGAAGCCGTCGGAGCGCCTGACCGCGCTGTTCCTCGCGGCGCTCGCGGTCCTCGCCGTCGCGGGGCGGCCCCCGAGCCCCGGCGTGGCGCTCGAGCTCCTCGTGCTCGCGGCCGCGACCGTCCTCCTCGCCCGCGCGGCGCCGGCCTCGCCCGCCGGGGCGCTCGTCCGGGACTTCTTCCCGATCGCCACGGTCGTCGCGGCGTTCATGGTCCTCGAGCCCGTCATCGCCGGCGTCAACCCGCGGCGGTGGGACGCGTTCTTCGCGGCCGCCGACGCGCGCTGGTTCCCGGTGCTCGTACCGGCCTGGCGGAACGCGTTCGACCGGGCGCCGGCGTTCACCGACCTCGCGTACGTCGTCTACGTGAGCTATTACGCGCTCCCGATCCTGGTCGCGTACCTCGCGCGCCGCCGCGGGCCCGCCTCGTTCGAGGCGGCGGCCCTCGCGATCCTGCTCGCGTTCTACGGATCGTTCGCGGGGTACGTGCTCTTCCCCACCTCCGGTCCGCGGCTCCCTCCGGCCGACGAGGCGCTCGTCGTCGGGGGCGGCGCCGTCTCGGATGCCGTGCGCGCGTTCCTCCATGCCGCGGAGCGGAACCACCTCGACGCGTTCCCGAGCGGCCACACCGCGATCGCGCTCGTCTCGGCCGCCGTCGGCGCCCGCCTCTCGACGCGCCACGCAGCGGCGCTCCTCGCCTGGGCGGGTGGGATCGTGTTCTCGACCGTCTACATCCACGTCCACTACGTCGTGGACGTGGTCGCCGGCGCGGCGCTCGCCGCGGCCGTCGTCGCCGGGGCGCCTGCCGTGGGCCGCGCGCTCGCGCGGCGCCGCTGAGGCGGCGGCCGGACGAGAGTCCGTCCGGGGCCCGTCCCTCCCGGGAACGCCCGCCGCCGGCGGGCGCCGCTATGCTCGGCCACGTCAGGAGGTGTCGTGCGCGCCGTCGCCGTGTTTCCCGCCGACAGGGCGACGAAGGTCGTCGAGCACCCGGAGCCACGGTGCGAGCGCGACGGCGACGTGCTGCTCGAGATCCTGGACGTGGGCCTGTGCGGCACCGACCGCGAGATCGCGCGGTTCGAGTACGGCAGCCCGCCCGCGGGCTCTCCCTACCTCGTCATCGGGCACGAGTCGCTCGGGCGCGTCGTCGAGGCGGGACCGGGCGTCACGCGCGTGAAGCGCGGCGACCTCGTCGTCACGATGGTCCGGCGCCCATGCCTGCACCCCGGAGTGCAAGGCCTGCGCCGTCGGGCGCCAGGACTTCTGCTTCACGGGGGACTTCACGGAGCGCGGCATCAAGGGACGACACGGGTTCATGACCGAGCGGGTCGTCGACGACGAGCGGTTCATGCACGTCGTGCCGCCGCACCTGCGCGACGTCGGCGTCCTCGTCGAGCCGCTCACGATCGCCGAGAAGGCGCTGATCCAGCTGTACGACGTCCGGGCCCGGCTCCCCTGGACGGCCGCGGGCGCGCCTGCGGGCGCGGACCACGGCCAGCGAGCCGTCGTGCTGGGGGCCGGACCGGTCGGGCTCCTCGGGGCGATGGCGCTCCTCGTCCGCGGGTTCGAGACCTGGGTCTACTCTCGCGAGCCCCAGGATGGCCCGAATGCACGCTGGGCGGAGTCGGTGGGGGCCCGCTACCTCTCCTCTGCGAGCACGCCGGTCGCCGAGCTGCCGGCGCGCGTCGGCAACATCGACGTCGTCTACGAGGCGACGGGCGCCGCCGGCGTGGCCTTCCGGGCGCTCGCGGCCATCGGCGTGAACGGCGTGTTCGTCTTCACCGGCGTGCCCGGGCGCAAGGGGCCCATCGAGCTCGACGCCGAGCCGATCATGCGCGACCTCGTCCTCGAGAACCAGCTCGTGTTCGGGACCGTGAACGCCGGCCCCGACGCGTTCGAGAACGCCGTCCGGGACCTCGGACGGCTCCACGAACGCTGGCCGGCCCGCTGCGCGCGCTCATCACCGGGCGTCACCCCCTCGAGGCCGTGCCGGACCTGCTCGCGCGGCCCGCGTCGGGCATCAAGACGGTGGTGAGCCTCGCGGAGCCGCAGTGAGCGTGCCGGCCGGGTGACCCCGAGCGCCGGCCGGCTCGAGGAGGACGAGCGGCGCGAGCGGAACTGGTCGCGCTGGGGCCCGTACCTCGCCGACGCGGCAGTGGGGCACGGTCCGCGAGGACTACTCGGCTCGCCGGGGACGGCTGGGAGTACCTGCCCCACGACCACGCGCGCAGCCGCGCCTACCGCTGGGGCGAGGACGGGCTGCTCGGCATCACCGACCGCGAATGCCGCTGTGCTTCGCCCTCGCGCTCTGGAACGGGAAGGACCCCATCCTGAAGGAGCGGCCTCTTCGGCCTCACCGGTCCCGAGGGGAACCACGGCGAGGACGTGAAGGAGCTCTACTACTACCTCGACGCCACCCCGACCGTCCTCGTACCTGAAGGCGCTCTACAAGTACCCGCAGGACGAGTTCCCGTACGAACGGCTCGTGGAGGAGAACCGCGCGGCGCGGCCGCGACCAGCCGGAGTTCGAGCTCGAGGACACGGGCGTGTTCGACGACGGGCGCTACTTCGACGTGTTCGTCGAGTACGCCAAGGCCGCCCCGGACGACGTCCTCGTCCGCGATCACCTGCGCGAACCGCGGCCCGGCGCCGGCGACGCTTCACCTGCTCCCCACGCTCTGGCTGCGCAACACCTGGGCCTGGGGACGGAGCGGCGAGGGGTACTGGCCGAAGGGCCGGATCGCGCGCGCCGCGGACGGACGCGCTCGTCGCCGAGCACCCGTCCCTCGGACGCTGGACGACTCGCCTGCGAGCCCGCGCGGAGGCGCGTCGCCCCGCCTCCTCTTCACGGAGAACGAGACCAACGTCGAGAGGCTCTTCGGGGCGCAGAACGCGAGCCCTTACGTGAAGGACGCGTTCCACCGGCTCGTCGTCCACGGGCGAGGAGGGCGCGGTGAACCCCGACGGCGCCGGGACCAAGGCCGCGGCGTGGTACGAGCTCGCCATCCCCGGCGGCGGCGAGGTGTCGGTCCGCCTCCGCCTCACGGCGGAGGCGGGCGCCGGCGCACCGCGCGCCGCGCCGTTCGGTCCGACCTTCGAGGCCGTGCTGAGCCGGCGGATCGAGGAGGCCGACGCGTTCTACGCCGCGCACCGCGACGCCCCGCTCGCCGCCGAGGAGCGCCGGATCGTGCGCCAGGCCGACGCCGGGCTGCGTCTGGTCGAGGCAGTACTACGACTACGTCGTGGAGCAGTGGCTCGACGGCGATCCGGCGCAGCCGCCGCCGCCCGCCGCCCGTCGCGCCGGGCCGAACCGCGCCTGGACGCACCTGTACGCGCGCGACGTCCTCTCGGTCCCCGACACCTGGGAGTACCCCTGGTTCGCGGCCTGGGACCTCGCCTTCCAGTGCGTCGCGATGGCGCGCGTCGATCCGTCCTTCGCGAAGCGCCAGCTGCTCCTGCTCTGCCGCGAGTGGTACATGCACCCGAACGGACAGCTCCCCGCGTACGAGTTCGCCTTCGGGGACGTCAACCCGCCCGTGCACGCCTGGGCCGCGTGGCGCGTCTATCAGCTCGCCGCAGCAGCGCGGCTTCGGGAAGGACCGGCTCTTCCTGGAGAGCGTCTTCCAGAAGTGCATGGTGAACTTCACCTGGTGGGTGAACCGCGAGGACGTCGAGGGGAACAACCTGTTCACGGGCGGCTTCCTCGGGCCTCGACAACATCGGCTTCTTCGACCGCTCGAAGCCGCTGCCCGGGGGCGGGCGGCTGCAGCAGGCCGACGCCACGGCCTGGATGGCGTTCTACTGCACCACGATGCTCGCGATCGCGCTCGAGCTCGCGCGCGAGGACCCGGCGTACGCCGACATCGCCTCGAAGTTCTTCGAGCACTTCATCGGCATCGCCGCGGCGATGAACGAGCTCGGCGGGACCGGGCTCTGGGACGAGCAGGACGGCTTCTACTACGACCAGGCGCTGCGTGGACGGGCAGGTCGTCCCGCTGCGCGTCCGCTCGATGGTCGGGCTCATCCCGCTGTTCGCGGTCGAGTCGCTGGACGCGGAGCACCTCGCGTCGCTGCCGCTCTTCCGCGCGCGACTCGAGTGGTTCCTCGAGAACAAGCCGGACCTCGCGCGGACCATCGCGTGCATGCACCCGGACGAGAAGGACGAGCACCGGCTCCTCGCCATCCCCACGCGCGAGCGCCTGGAGCGCGTGCTCCGGTACGTGCTCGACGAGCGCGAGTTCCTGTCGCCCGTTCGGCGTGCGCTCGCTCTCGAGGTACCACCGCGACCACCCCGCCACCCTGCGCCTCGGAGGCGAGCAGCTCCGGGTCCGCTACGCTGCCGGGCGAGTCCGACACGGGCCTCTTCGGCGGCAACTCGAACTGGCGCGGGCCGGTGTGGTTCCCGCTGAACTACCTGCTCGTCGAGGCGCTCAAGCGCTACCACCACTTCTACGGCGACGCGCTGCTGGTCGAGTGCCCGACCGGCTCGGGCCGGAGGACTGACGCTGCTCGCGGTCGCCGAGGAGACTCGAGCGGCGGCTCGCGCGCCTCTTCCTCCCGGACGCCGGGGGCGCCGGCCGAGCCACGGCGGAGCGCGCGCGCTACGCGACCGACCCGCACTTCCGCGACCTCGTGCTCTTCTACGAGTACTTCCACGGCGACGACGGGCGCGGGCTCGGCGCGAGCCACCAGACCGGCTGGACGGCGCTCGCAGCCGAACGTCCTCGAGCGCGTCGCCGCGGCGCGCGGCTCCGGGTAGGCCCGAGGTCACGCCGGTGTCCACCTCCACCGAGCGGACCCCCGAGCCGAAGGCGTGGCCCCTCTGGGCGGCGGAGCTCGTCGGGACCGCGCTCCTCGTCGCCGCGGGCTGCTCGTTCGTGATCCTCGACTTCGGCGCCGGGAGCCCGCGTCGCGGCGCTGCTCCCCGGCGCGGGCGCCCGCCGGGCGCTCACCGGGTTCCTGTTCGGCGGCGTCGGCGCCCTCATCGCCCTCTCGCCGGTGGGGAAGCTGAGCGGGGCGCACATCAACCCCGCCGTCACGTTCGCGTTCTGGCTCCTGCGGCGGATCGAGACGCGGGTGGCGGCCGGGTACGTCGTCGCTCAGCTCGCGGGCGGCGTCCTGGGCGCGATCGCCCTGCGGGCGTGGGGCGGGATGGGCGCGAGCGTCGCCTTCGCGGCGACGGTGCCCGGCCGCGCCGGGGTCTGGCTCGCGACGCTCGGCGAGGCCGCGACCACCTTCTGCCTCGTCGCGGGCCTCCTCCTCTTCCTCCGGCATCCGCGGCTGCGCGCCGTCACGCCCGCGCTCTTCCCGTTCCTGTACGCGGTCATGGTCTGGCTCGAGGCGCCGCTCTCCGGGACGAGCACGAACCCCGCCCGGAGCCTCGGCCCCGGCCTCGTCGCCGGCGCGATGGACGGGTGGTGGGTCTACTGGCTCGGCCCGTTCCTCGGCACGATCGGCGGCGTCGCGGTCCATCGCGTCCGCTGGGCCCGGTCGCTCGAGATCCGCGTCGCGAAGGTGTTCCACTTCCACCACGATCCGTCCGGCATGTTCGCGCGGACGGCGGAGCGGGCGAGGCACGAGCGGCGGCCGGCGGTGCGGTGAGGGCCCCGCTACACCCGCATCTTCCGCTTCTCCTCGCCCGAGAGGATCCGGCGGATGTTCTCGCGGTGCCGGAGGAAGATGAGCGCGGCGAGCGCGACCCCGGCCCACGAGGCCGGGCGCGCCGGGCCGTTCAGGAGGAACGTCGTCGTCGCGCACGCCACGGTGCCGGCGAGCGAGCCCACCGAGGAGATCCGCGTCGCGCCGTAGGCGAGCAGGTAGACCGCGACGCCCGCGAGCGCCGCCCACGGCGCGAGCACGGCGAAGATCCCGAGCGCGGTGGCGACGCCCTTCCCGCCCTGGAACGCGAGCCAGACGGGGAAGAGGTGGCCGACGAACGCGGCGAGCGCCACGGCGACGACGAGCAGCTCCGCGTGCGGCGCGTCGCCGAGGAGCCAGCGCGCGACGAGGATCGGCACGATCGCCTTGAGCGCGTCGAGCACGATGACCGTCACGCCGAGCGCCTTCCCGCCCGCGCGCGCGACGTTCGTCCCGCCGATGTTCCCCGAGCCGACCTTGCGCACGTCCACGCCGAGGACGAGCCGTCCGAGCACGTAGCCGAACGGGATCGAGCCGGCGAGGTAGCCGCCGAGAACGAGGAGCGCGGCGAGCCCGAGGTCGCTCACGGTGCCGTCCGCGCGAGGAGCCAGGCCCAGTTGGCGAGGAGCGCCGCGATGCCCGCCGCGGTGGCGGTCCGGGTCGCTCGCTCGGACGGGACCGGCACCGGCGCGCCCACCGCGACCCGCGCCGCGTCCGCGATCGCGAAGAGCCAGGCCGCCCCCGCGAGGAGCGCGCCGAGCGGGCTCGCGCGGAGCGCGAGCGCCACGTCGCCGTGCGCGAGGTGGACGAACGCGTGCGTCATCCCGCAGGTCGCGCAGGGGATCCCGGCGAGCCCCTTGAGCGGGCAGGTGTACGGGAACCCGAGGATCGGGACGAAGCGGGCGACGAGGAAGGAGAGCGCGGCGATCGCAGCGAACACCTCCACGTGGCCGAACCGCTCTGCCCTGCGCCAGGTCACAGGTTCACCGACTTCCCCTGCTTCGCGGCCTCCTCGATCCCCTTGAGGAACGCGGGGGCGGACACCCCGAGGATCGCGCAGCAGCAGACGCACACGAGGATGGCCGGCGTGAAGATGGCCGCCGCGGCCTTGCCGGAGCCGCAGCGCTGGATCTCGCCGAGGCCGATGACCAGCACGACGAGGCCCCACACGAGGGCGATGAGCCCGCCGCAGCCCGGGACCACCATGAGGAGGTTGAGCCCGTTCGCGTACCCGACCGCGGTGAGCGTCGCGTCGAACGGCCGCTTCGTGCCCTTGAAGAGCTTGAGCAGCAGGTGGACGACGCCCGCCACGATGTACGTCCAGAGGAACGTGATGACGGGCGCGAGCACCACGCTCGCGAGGAGCAGGAGCGGGAGGTTCGCCTTGTACAGCTCGAGGAACCTCGTCTCGTTCCCGGGCATCTTCTGCATCATCTGCTCGAGCCCCGCCATCCCCGACGCCATCTGGAGCCAGCTGTAGAGGGCGGTGAGGGTGTTGCCGACGGTCGTCGCGATGACGCCGAACAGGATCGCGGAGCCCGGCTGATCGGGCCGCACGCGGCGGAAGAACTCGGCCGGCTGCGTGGCGACGAGCTTCCAGGTCTCGAAGAACGACGCGAAGAAGCCACGCGTCGCACGCTCGGCGAACGGCGACGGCAGCTCGGGCCCGGACCCCGGGGGCGGCCCGCGCCAGCCTCCCCCGGGCGGACCGCCGAAGCCTCCTGGCGGAGGCGCGCCGCCCGGCGGCGGACCCCAGGCGCCCGGAGGCGCGCCCGACCCGGCGGGCGGCCCGTAGCCGCCGACGGTCGGCGGCGGGCGCGGCGACGGCGGCTCGCCCGCGGACGCCGGGGGCGAGGGCGGCGTCCCGGGCGGCGGCGCACCGGCGGACGGCGCGCCCTGCTGTGGGCCGCCGGGGGGCTGCGGCGCGCTCGGGTCCTGGAGCATGAGGTCCGAGCCGCAGTGCGGGCAGGTCTGCCGGCCGAACCGATCGGTGGTGAACGTGCCCTGGCAGCGGGCGCAGCGGGCGATCATGGCGGTGCGGGCCTCCCGGGAAGCGTCGTGCGCGCGCCCGGCGCCGGAAGGCGGCCGTCGCACGCCGGGGGAGCTTAACGCGTCCCGGGGGCGCCGGCTGCGCAGAGAGCGCCGTCGCCGCCCTACTCGTGGAGCGCGCGGACCTCGTCCACGTTGATCTCGCCGCGGGTGCGGTAGATCGCGATGACGACGGCGAGGCCGACCGCCGCCTCGGCGGCCGCGACCGCGATCACGAAGAACGCGATGACGTGGCCGGCGAGCGAGCCGTTCTGGCGCGCGAAGGCGAGGAACGTGAGGTTCGCCGCGTTCAGCATGAGCTCGACGCTCATCATGACGATGAGCGCGTTCCGCTTCATGAGGACGCCGGCGAGGCCGATCGTGAACAGGACGGCGGCGAGGTAGAGGAACCAGCTGACCGGGGCCATCGTCAGATCCTCTCCTTCGCGACGACCACCGCGCCGACGATCGCGACGAGGAGGAGCAGGCTCGTCGCCTCGAAGGGCAGCAGGTACTCGGTGAAGAGCAAGCGGCCGACCGCCTTCACGGTGCCGAAGAGGCCGTCCACGTTCGCGGCCGCGGTCTCCGGCACCTGCTGGATGGCGAAGGCGATGACGAGCGCGAGCGCGACCGCGCCCGCGACGCCCACCCACTGCATCGCGCGCTTGCTCGGCTCGGGCACGAGGTGCTCGTCGCCGAGCGAGAGCAGCATGATCACGAACAGGAACAGCACCATCACCGCGCCCGCGTAGACGAGCACCTGCATGAACGCGATGAGGTGCGCCGTGAGGAGCACGTAGATCCCGGCCAGGCAGAAGAAGGCCGCGACGAGGTTCATCGCCGCGTACACCGGGTTCCGCGAGAGCAGCACCCCGAGCGCCGTCGCCACGAGCGGGACCGCGAAGACGAGGAAGAGGATCTTCTCCGCCATGGGCTAGTACCTCACCGCGCCGACGAGCGCCGGACGCGACGTCTGGTCGAGGCCCCACCCGCTCTCCCCGAACGGGCAGCGGTGCTCGACGGTGTGGCGGAGGAACTCGTCCCGGAACTTCTTCACGAAGGACTGGACCGGCATCGCCGCCGCGTCGCCGAGCGCGCAGATGGTCTGGCCGCCGATGTTGCCGGCGATCTGCTCGAGCTTCGCGACGTCCGCCGCGGTCCCGTGGCCGTGCTCGATCTTCTCGATGATCCCCTCCATCCACGAGGTGCCCTCGCGGCAGGGGGTGCACTGGCCGCAGCTCTCCTCGGCGTAGAACTTGGCGATCCGCGCGAGCGCCCGGACCAT
Organism: uncultured delta proteobacterium; assembly: GCA_963821195.1. GTDB lineage: Bacteria > Myxococcota > Myxococcia > Myxococcales > Anaeromyxobacteraceae > Anaeromyxobacter. Next base: position 21,493 of record CAWGDE010000026.1, on the reverse strand, counting down.
GCAGGTCGAGTCGTCGAAGACGATGACGCCGCCCGAGCCGGACATCGACCCGGCCGCCTTGACCGCGTCGACCTCGAGCGAGATGTCGATCTCGTCGCCGCGGAGCACCGGGGAGGAGGAGCCGCCCGGGATGACGGCCTTCACCTTGCGGCCGCCGGGGATCCCGCCGCAGTCCTCCATGATGAGCCGCTTCAGATTGTAGGCGGCGGGCTTCTCGTAGACGCCGGGCCGGTTCACGTGGCCGGAGACGCCGAACAGCCGCGTCCCGCCGGTCTTCCCGGAGCCGAGCGCCGCGAAGGCCTCGGCGCCGTTCGTGACGATCCAGGGGATGTTCGCGATCGTCTCGACGTTGTTGATGATGGTGGGCTTGCCCCAGAGGCCGACGACCGCCGGGAACGGGGGCTTGAGGCGGGGGTAGCCCTTCTTCCCCTCGAGCGACTCGAGCAGCGCCGACTCCTCGCCGCAGATGTACGCGCCCGCGCCGCGGTGGACGTGGACGTCGAGGTCGAAGTCCTTCTTCCCGAGGAGGCGCTTCCCGAGGATGCCGGCGGCGCGAGCCTCCTCGATCGCCTTCTCGAGGATGCGCGCCTGCTTCGGGAACTCGCCGCGGATGTAGACGTAGGCGAGGTGGATGTCGAGCGCCCAGCAGGTGATCGCGATCCCCTCGATGAGCTGGTGGGGATCGTGCTCGATGATGTAGCGGTCCTTGAACGTCCCGGGCTCGGACTCGTCCGCGTTGATGGTGAGGTACCGGGGCCGGACGTCCTTCGGGAGGAACGTCCACTTGAGGCCGGTCGCGAAGCCGGCGCCGCCGCGGCCGCGGAGGTTCGACTTCTTCACCTCGTCGACGATGGCGGCGGGTTCCATCCCGAGCGCCTTGTCGAGGGCGGCGTAGCCGCCGTCCTGGCGGTAGGTCTCGAGCGCCGCGGAGTTCGGCTTGCCCCAGCGCTGCGTGAGGATGAGCGTCTCGCTCACTTGAGCCCCCCGACGATCTCGTCGACCTTCTTGACGTCGATCCGCTCGATCATCTCGTCCTCGTCGAGCAGCATCGCCGGCGCGGTGCCGCACGAGCCCAGGCACTCGACCTCGCGGAGCGTGATGCGGCCGTCCGGCGTGGTCCCGCCGTTCTCGACGCCGAGCTTCCGCTTCAGATGCTCGAAGATCCGCTCGCCGCCGGTGAGGCAGCAGGAGACGTTCGTGCAGATCTCGACGAGGTGCCGGCCGAGCGGCCTCGTGTGGAACATCACGTAGAAGGTCGCCACCTCCTCCGCGCGCGCGGGCGAGACGCCCAGGCGATCGGCCGCGAGCTTCTGCACGGCAGGAGAGCAGTACCCGAAGATCTCCTGGCCGATGCGGAGCGCCGGCAGCATCGCGGCGGCCTTCCGATCGGGCGGGTAGCGCTTCAAGACCGCGGCGAGCTCGTGGTCGAAACGCTCGACCTGATCTCGCGGCAGTTCCTCGACGGCACCGACCGGCGCTGGATTCGTCATAAGAGTCCGTAAGGTGGGGCGAAAGCCCGGGCAGGCTAGTGAGGGGGTGTGCGATTGTCAAGGACGGCACGAGCCCACTTTGCGCGGTCCGCGCGCGATATAGTGAGCGACCACGATGGCCGACGGGAAGGACAAGCGACGCGATCCCCGGGTGCCGCTCGTCCTCCGGGTCGAGTACCCGGGCGCGCACCAGGCGGTGCGGGACGCGACCGAGAACCTCTCAGCGGGCGGCCTGTTCATCCGCACCGACCGTGATCTGAGGGAGGGGCAGCGCGTCCCGCTCCACGTGGGCTTCCCGGGCCTCCTCGAGCCGTTCGAGATCGAGGTGGAGGTCGTGCGCCGCCGCGAGGCGGGGCCGGCCGGACCGGCGGGCGTCGCCGTGAAGGTCCCGCTCGACCGCGTCGACGAGCGGCACAAGCTCGCCCGGCTGGCCGAGACCGCGCGGACGGACGCCGGCGACCCGCACCGCGCCTACCGCGTCCTCGTCGTCGAGGACAACGACCACGTCGTCGAGATGTACGAGTACGCGCTCCGGAAGCTCAGGTCCGGAGGCGGCGTCGACGTCGTGGTGGAGTACGCCACGAACGGCCACGACGCGCTCCGGCGGCTCGGCGAGGCGCCGAAGGTCGACCTCGTGATGGCCGACCTCTACATGCCCGTGATGGACGGGTTCGTCCTCGTCGAGCGGATGAAGGGGGACCCCGCGCTCCACGTGACGCCGGTCCTGGTCATCAGCGCGGGCGGCCCGGACGCCCGGTCGCGCGCGCTCGCGCTCGGCGCGGACGTCTACCTCCAGAAGCCGGTGCAGTTCGGCGACATCATCAGCACCGTCCGGACGCTCCTGCGGGTCAAGTAGCGCTCGACCGCCGCCGCCGTCACGCGAGCCGCTTCCGCATGACGACGTGGTCAATCCCGGCCTCCTCGAACACGTCGCCCACCTGGACGTAGCCGCGGTTCCGGTAGAACGCCTGCACGTAGCACTGCGCGTGGAGCTCAATCTCGCGGAGCCCGTCCGCCTTCGCGCGCGCCTCGAGCGCCTCGAGCAGGAGCCCGCCGAGCCCGCGACGGCGCCACCCGGCGTCCACCGCCATCCGGCCGATGCGCCCGACACTGCCCGCCTGCCGCATGAGCCGCCCGGTCGCGATGCAGCGGTCGTGGTCGAGCGCGACCGCGTGGTACGCGCCCGCGTCGAGCTCGTCGCGCTCGAGCGCCTCGGGGACGCCCTGCTCCACCACGAACACCGCGTGCCGCAGCGCGAACGCGTGGGCGCGGAGCTCCTCGGTGTCGGCGGGGACGATCGCGATCGGCATCGCATCCCTCATGACGGCGACGCCCGCCGGCAGCGAGCCGGCGGGCGCCGAAGACTCGCGTTCGAGCGAGAGGCTACGCCTTCTTGCCCTTCTTGTTGAACACGTCCTTCATCCCCTTCGACGGCGTGATCTTCACGACCGTCTTCGCCGGGATCTTGATCTGCTCGCCGGTCGCCGGGTTGCGGCCGATGCGGGCCTTGCGATCCACGAGCTTCACGGCGCCGAGGCCGCCGAGGGGGATCTTGCCCTCGTTCTTCAGCCGCTTCAGCACCACGTCCTCGACGGCCGCGAACACCGCGCGCACCTGCGCCTTCGCGACCTGCGAGCTCTCCGCCACTGCCTGGAAGAACTGAGCCTGCGTCATGTAGGGAATCCCTCCTGTCGCACGCCGCACCAGGCGGCGAATTGTGGCCGGTGATATCGCTTCCCGATCCCCCAGTCAACTAACCCGACGCACGATCGGCCTGGAAAATGGGCCTTCCGTGACGATCCTCCCGGGGAGCACCGGCCGGTCAGCGGAACGCCGCGACGATCTCGTACAGGATGAGGAGGATGATCGCGACCTCGAGGAGCTCCGACCGGCTCGTGTCGGCGGCGTCGCCGGTGAGGTCGTTCACGTCCGCCACGAGCTTCTGCTTGCGCAGGACGGTCTCCTGCCAGGCGGGCAAACGGAACCGCCGGACCGCGCTCTGGTAGAGCCGGGCGAGGTAGAAGTCGCCGACGATTTTCACCGCGTTTTCAAGCCTTTCGATCATCTCGGAGAGCTCGACGAGGAGCGCCGCCGTCTCGCGCTGCAGGCGCCGGTACCGCCGGGTGAAGATGTTCGCGACGGGGCTCCCGCCGGCCTCCATCTCGTCGTAGATGCGGTGCAGCTCGCGGTCGAGGAGGGCGTCGTAGTAGCGCAGCTCGAGCAGGTGGGCGGTCGCGAGCTCGAGCAGGTCCGGGATGTCCTCCACCCCCGACGGCTCTACCACGAGCGCGCTGTTCCAATGTAGGACAGCGAGGTCGTCCTCGAGGTACGTGAAGTGGTACCCGAGCACCTCGTCGCGCTCCGCGCGGGAGAGCGGGACCGCGCTCGTCTCGCCGAGGAGCAGCTCCGGGATGGGCGCGTTCGCGAGGAGCTCCGCGGCGCGCACCGTCCCCCCCTCGAACCGGCGCACGAAGAAGACCTGGTAGCTCTCGAGCCCCTCCCACGCGTGCGGCCGCTCCAGCGCGGCGCCGAGGGCGCGCGACAGCTCGTCCACCCCGCGCCGCGCCTCGAGGTCGAGGGCCGGCGTGGGATCGCACGAAGAGCTCCTCGGCGAGCGGCACGAGGTCGGCGAGCGAGGTACCCGGCGCGATCGGGAGCTCGTAACGGATGGAGACGACGCCGTAGTCGAACACGTGCGCGCTCGCCTCCGCCCGGCGCGGCCCCGACCGGAGCGGGACCTCGCGCGGCCCGAGCCGGAGGTGCAGCGGCGGGCGCGGGAGCTCGAGCGCGGAGCCCGACTGCGACCCCTCGAGGCGGAGGCGCGACTTCGGCGCGGCGGCCGCCGCCTCCGCGGCGACGAGGTCGATCGCGTCGGCGACGTCGAAGAGCCGGTAAACGAGCACCGCCCCCTCCGCCACGCGCGCACCGCCCGATCCGTTCGCCACGGCGCGAGCTTAGCCGAGGGGGGGTCACGGGCTCCGGGATTCGCCGACCCATGCCCCCGCTGGGTCCCTTGTAGGGGGAGCTGGATCTCCGCTTTCCTGGGAATCGTCAGTCCGATGGCGATGGACATCCTCAACCCTCGTCGCGTCCCGCGCATCCCGCTGCGCTGCGTGGTGGACATCCGCCACCGGTTCTCGTCGTGGTCCGGGCAGACGGAGGACGTCGGCCCCGGCGGCTGCCAGATCGTGAGCCCCCGCGCGGTCGATCCCGGGCACAAGCTGAAGCTCGTGATCCGCTGCGACGCGCTGGGCCGGCCGCTCGACGCGAGCGGGAAGGTGGTCTGGACCCGGACCGAGGCGCCCGTGCGGCTCGGCGTCGCCTTCAAGCCGGACGCGGAGTCGGGCTGGTTCGACACCCTGCTCGCGGCGGATCCCGTCGCGGGCCGCGTCGCGCGGAGCGTGCCCGACCGGCTCCCGCGCCAGACGCGCGTGTACCTCGGCAAGCCGCCCCAGCTCGTCGTGGACTTCTCGCCGACCGAGCTCGAGCTCCTCCGGCGGGTCGGCACCGGCGTGACGCTCGACGCGCTCGCGCGGTCCTACGGGCCCGAGCTCGACGAGCGCACCGCGGGCGCGCTCTTCTCGCTCATCGGCCGCCATTTCGTCGTGTTCGACAAGCTCCAGACGGTCGGCATCGCGCGGTGGAAGCCCGTCCTCCTCGACGGCGGCGACGAGCCGTCGGAGGGGAAGCGCCCGATCGCGGCCCAGCGCCTGTACGACGAGGCGATGGTGCACATCGGGGCAGGCCGCCTCGGCTTCGCGGTCGACCGGCTCCGCGAGGCGCAGCGGCTCGCGCCGGGCGACGAGGGGATCGAGGGGACGCTGAAGCGGATCGCGAAGTGGGCCTGACGGCCCTCAGGTGCCGACGATCCGGAGCTGCATCGCGGCCGGCGGGCGGTGCGGGAACTCGAGCAGGTACTCGCCCGAGAGGCACGCGTCGCAGAAGCCCTTCCGGTCCTCGTTGAGCGCGGCGTCGAGCCCCTCGAGCGAGAGGTAGCCGAGCGAGTCGGCGGTGACGTAGCGCGCGATCTCCTCGACCGAGTGGCTCGAGGCGATGAGCTCGCGGCCGCGTCGGCGTGTCGATGCCGTAGTAGCAGGGCCACTGCGTCGGCGGCGAGCGAGATGCGCAGGTGGACCTCGCGCGCGCCGGCGTCGCGGATCATCTTCACGATCTTGCGCGAGCGTCGTGCCGCGGACGATCGAGTCGTCGATGACGACGACGCGCTTGCCCTTGAGCACGTCCTCGACGCGGGTTCAGCTTCAGGCGCACGCCGAAGTGGCGGATCGACTGCTGCGGCTCGATGAAGGTGCGGCCGACGTAGTGCGAGCGGATGAGGCCCATCTCGAACGGGATGCCGCGCTGCCGGCGTAGCCGATGGCGGCGGGCACGCCCGAGTCGGGCACGGGGATGACGACGTCGGCGTCGACCGGGTGCTCGCTGGCGAGCCGCTTCGCCGAGCGCCTTGCGCACCTCGTAGACGCGGCGTGCCGATGAGCACCGAGTCCGGCCGTGCAAAGTACACGTACTCGAAGATGCAGCGCTCGGCTTCGCGGGCCTGGGCTGCCCCGGGAAGAGCCGCTCGCTGCGGAGCCCCGCCGAGTCGATGACGAGCATCTCGCCGGGCTCGACGTCGCGGACGTACTCGGCGCCGATGAGATCGAACGGCGTCGGCTCGCTGGCGACGACGTGCGCGTCCTTGTGCCCGGGAGGATGCCGAGGCAGAGCGGCCGGATGCCCATCGGATCGCGCGACGCGCGACGATCGTCTTCGGCGGTCAGGAAGAGGAGCGAGTAGGCGCCCTGCGACGCGCCCGAGCGCCTCGCGACGACGCGGAGCTCCTCGATCGAGCCGAGCGCCCTTGGCGCGGGCGCGGGCGACGAGGTGGACGAGCACCTCGGTGTCGGTCGACGACGAGAAGATGGACCCGCGCTGCTCGAGCTCGCTCGCGGAGCTCGTCGGCGTTGGTGAGGTTGCCGTTGTGGCAGACCGCGAGCGAGCCGCCCGCGTAGTCGACCGCGAACGGCTGCGCGTTCTTGAGGTGCGAGCCGCCGGCCGTCGAGTAGCGCACGTGGCCGATGGCGACGCCGCCCGGCAGCTTCTGCGAGCACGTCGGCGCTGAAGATGTCCTGCGACGAGGCCCATCGCGCGGTGGACGTAGAGGGCTCGCCGTCGCTCGAGACGATGCCGGCCGACTCCTGCCCGCGGTGCTGGAGCGCGTGGAGGCCGAGGTAGGCGTAGTTCGAGGCCTCCACGAGCTGGCCGAGGGCCCAGATCCCGAAGACCCCACACTCCTCCTTCTGCTTGTCGAAGACGGCGTCGTAACCCATGGGAGGGGCGGAGTATAACGATCCGCGCTTGAAATTTCTCCCCGGCAGAGCCGCGCTCGGCGCCCTCCTGGCGGTGGCCGTGTTCGCGGCCGCCGCGCTCGGCGTCGCCTCGCTCCCCTGGCACGCGGAACGGTCTCTCCCCCCGGCGCGGGTCCTGCGGTCCGCCGCGGGGACCGGGCCGCTCGAGGCGGGCGCCGCCGCCGTGCTCTTCGACCTGCCGGCCGGCGTGCCGATCGGCGGGTTCGCGCGGCTCTCCTACGGCAGCGAGGGGATCCGCGATCCTGTCGGCGCCCGCGCCCTCGTCCTCTCGGCGCCCGGCTGCCGCGTGGCGCTCGCGTCGGCCGAGATCCTGCTCGTTCCGGAGGCACTCGAGGAGGCGGTCCTCGCGCGGGTCTCGGACCTCCGGCTGACCGGCGTCGTGCTCGGGGCGACGCACACCCACGCCGGTCCGGGCGGGTACTGGGAGCACCCGATCGGCGAGCGGATCGCGACCGGCCCGTACGACCCGCGCGTCCGGGACGCGATCGCGGGCGCGATCGCGGCGGCCATCCGCAAGGCGGTCGAGGGGCTCGGGCCGGCGCGCGTCTCGGTCGCGGAGGGGGCGGCGGAGGACCTCGCGCGGAGCCGTTCGGCCCCGCCCGGCGCGCCGGAGGAGGCCCGGCTCACCGTCGTGCGCGTGGATCGGCCGGACGGCGCGCCGGTCGCGGAGGTCGCGGTGTTCGCCGCGCACCCGACGATCCTCGGGAAGTCGAACCGGCGCATCTCGGGCGACTGGCCGGGGCGGTTCCTCGCGGAGGGGACGCACGGGACGCGGCTCCTCTTCCAGGGAGCGATCGGGGACCAGAGCGTCGCGGTGTCGTCGGGGACGCCCGAGGCGTTCGCGGCCGCGCTCTCGTCGCGCGTGGACGCGCTCCGGGGGCCGGCGCCCGATCCGGCGCCCGCGCTCGCGTACGCCGAGGTGGAGGTGGGGCTGCCGTCGCCCGATCCCGGCGGCGCGCCGCCGTGGCTCCGGCGCGCGGCGCGGAACGTCGCCTTCGACGCGTTCCCCGCGGCGGCGCACGTGGAGGCCGTGCGGATCGGGCCCGCGCTGCTCGTGGCCGTCCCGGCGGAGCCGGTCGGGGCGGTCGCCGCCGCGTGGCGGCGCGCGCTCCCGCCGGGCGCGGACGTCGTGTCGCTCGCTGGCGGGTACGTCGGCTACGTCGAGGAGCCGGAGCGGCGCGCGGCGCGGACGGGCGAGAGCGTCCGGATGTACTACGGGCCAGAGCTGGCGAAGCGGCTCGGCGACGCGGTGAAGCTCGCGGCCGACGCGGTGACGCGGCCGCTGCCGCCGACGGCGTCGCGCCCGCGCTGAGGTCGCGGCGCGCTCACGCCCGGGACTTCATCGGCTTCATCTCCTCGAACGGCTCCCCGCGGGGCCCCCCCTGCATCACGCGGAGGAGCTCGTCCGGCGGGATGCGGAGCTTGCGCCGGTCGAGGTCCATCCACCCGCCCGCGAGGACGATGCGCGCCGCCTTCTTGTGGCCGGGGAGCCAGATGTCGTGCTCGAACTTGAAGCGCGTGCCGTCGGGCGACATGCCGACCACGATGAGGTCCACCTCGATGACCTCTCCGAGCCTGACCTCGCGCATGTAGTCGATCGCCTCGTGGAGGATCACCGGCCCGACCCGGCTCGCGAGGAGCTTGTCGAACCCGAAGCCGCGCTCCGTGAGGAAGGTGACGCGGGTGTCGGTCCCGTACTCGGAGTAGGCGGTGTTCCGCATGTGGCCGTTCACGTCGCAGTCGGCCCAGCGGACGGTGTAGGTCTTGAAGTAGCGGTCCATCGGGGCTCCCGCGCGGTCGGCGCGGGGGATGTCGTAGCGCGGATCGGGAGGGCGCGCCCGGTCCGCGACGGGACGTCAGAACCGGAAGGCGAGGGCGGGCGTTCCCTGAGGGCCGGGGCGAACCGTCGACTTCCACCCGAGGTAGCCCGCGGCGCCGGCGAGCACGGCCGTGGCGCCGAAGCAGATGTACGCGTTCCGCCTCGCGGCGTCCCCGTCGTCCATGAGGGCGCGGTAGCGCGCGGGATCGGATTCGGGCAGGAGCACGCCGTCGGATCCGACCATCGCGTCCGCGTCGCCGTAGGCGCTCTTCGCCGCGAGCCCCTGCTGCACGGCGAGGATGAGGAAGAGGCCCGCCGCCGCGCCCGTCCCGTAGGCCGCGGGACGCATCCACGTGCGCTGCGCTCCGGCCTGGCTGGCGGTCTCCTCGATGCGGAGCGGCGGCTCCGCGTCGTTGGGCGGCGCGGCGGCGAGCGACGGCTTCGCGGGCTCCGACGCCTTTGCGGCGCTCGCGGCCGGCGTCGGGCTCGAAGAAGACGCCGCAGTGGCGCCCTTCGCCGGAGGCGCATCGACGGGCGCGGCGCGCTCGTCCTTCGTCGCGCCTGCCGCGACGGCGGTGGCGGCGGTCGCCTTGGCGGCGGTCTTCTGCGACGACGATTTCGCGGGCGGCGCGCTCTCGGCGGCCTTCGCGGGAGCGGGGGCGGGCGCCGCGTCCGGCATCGAGGCGGCGGCAGCCGTCGCCGTGGCCGCCGCGGCCGGAAGGGGCGTGACGCGGGCCACCTCGGTCCGGTCGACGACGTCACGCGACGACTGGCCCGTCAGCAGGAATGCGGCGAGCGCGCCGAGGTTCGCGGCGGGCACCGTGCCCGCGACCATGCGGACGGACCCCTCGCGCAGCAGCGCGCCGCGCCGGACGTCGTACATCGAGCCGAGCAGGAACGCGGCCTGCCCCTCGAACTGCCGGCTCACCGTCACGACCCGGTCGACGCCGAGCCACGCCCCGGCGCGGACGACCCCGTCGCCGCGCCGGGCGAGCGGTAGCGCGAGCCCGGGGCCCGCGTTCACGCGGAGCGCCTCGGCGAGCGCGAAGTCGAGCACCACGCCGCGGTCCTCGGAGCGGAGGTCGACCTTGAAGCTCGGGACGCGGAGGTCGTCGGAGGCGCCGCCGATCCGGTACGTGCCCGAGGGGAGCCACAGCGAGAGCGGCGTCGTCCCGAGCGCGCGGCCGTTCACGAACACGGTCCCGGGGCGACCCTCCGCCGTGACGACGAGCCGCCGGGCGGGCAGCGCGCGGACCTTCGCCTTCACCGACTCGAAGCGGCGCCGGTAGGTGGGCGAGTACTGGTCGGGGTCGGGCGCGATGGTGAGGTCCGTCCGCGCGAGCGTGAAGAGCGCGTCCTCCGCCTCGCTCTCGCGCGAGACGCTGAGCGCCGCGTGCGCGAGCCGGAGCTGCGCGCGGACCCACTGCGAGTAAGCGTCCGCGCCCTCCGGCAGGCTCTCGAGGTCCTCGATGATGGCGTGGAGCGTCCGCAGCGCGCTGTCGAACTCGCCGTTCTGGTAGACGGCGAGCGCGCCGCCGTAGGCGCGGTCGAGCTCGGAGAGCGTGGCGTTCGACGTCTGCCCGAGGAGGCGCGCCCGCATCGTGGGCACGTCCTCGACGCCGCCGATCCGGTCGCGGCACGCCGCGCGGAGCTGGTGCGCGAGCTCGGCGAGGTCCGCGTCGGGCCCCGCGGGCGGATCGGCGACCGCGATGACGCCGAGCCGCTCGAACGCGCCGGCTGGCGTCGCGGCAAGGACCGCGGCGGCGAGGGCGGCCGCGCGGATCACGGCTGCGGCCCCGCGCGGTTGGTGTTCTTGGGATCGTGAAACGCCTTCGGCCACGGCGCGGCGGCGTCGAGCTGGCCGTCGACGACGACGGCGAACAGCTTGCCGCTCGAGCTGGCGACGTAGACGGTGCTCATGATGTTCGTCGTCTGGCCGGGGGGCGTGTGGATGTTCGGAGCACGGAGGGCGTTGCCGGAATCGAGCGTCGTGGACCAGACGTCGGATCCATCAGCGGCGCGCGCGAAGAGCTTGCCGGTAGCGGTGGGAACCACGAAGGCGGCGTCACCGTTGGCGAGGACGATAGGCGCGAGAACGGCAGCGCCCAGATTCGGTTCGTTGGTCCACACCTGCGTGCCGGTCGAGGTGTACCGATGAAGGAGACCTGTGTCGTCTCCGACGACAACGTCCCCGCTCGTGAGGATGACGGGCGAGTCGACGATCGCGCCGGGCAGCGTGGCGACCGGGATCACCGTGCCACTTGTCTCGCCAGGCACGGTCTTGTTGAGTTTGCCGTCGAGCGTTCCGCTCCAAACGGCGCCTGACGCATCGATTGCTAGCGGCGCTGCGACATTCAGGCCGACGGCAGCATTCCACTGTTCATTGAGTACGACTGCCGCCGTGTTCAGGCTGTAGGCTCGGACGGTCGCAGACAATGCCGCCGTCCCTGCGAAGATTCTCCCGTCAGATCCGACGACGGGGCCGACTGAATATGTAGCAGTTGGGCCCACGAGATCGTTCTCGTTCGGAACCGTACTCGCTACCCCGGTGAATCCCGCGCTGGACGTGGCGAACGCCCATTCCTTGCCGGTGCCGGGCAACACGCCCACACATCCCTTGACTGCTCCGCCGACGTTTACGCCGACGCCAGCCTTCACCGCGCTGCCGTCCAACTCGACGCCGTACAGCGTGAAGTCCTCGCTTCCGATCCAGATCGTGCTCGCCCCAACGGCAGGGGCAGCCGAGATCGGGCCTGCCCCGACCACCAGCGGCGCGCGGGCGTCCGATCCGTCGGCCGCGATGAAGTAGAGCTTCCCGTTCGACCCACCGATCACCACGGTGCCGTCCGCCTTCACCGCGGGCGACGTCGGTGTCACGACCGCTCCTCCCGTGTCGATCGAGCGATCCCACCTGAGCCTCGTGACCGCAACGCCCGATGCATCCTGCGGGTCGCTGGGGTTCCGCGCCCCATCGCGCGCCGTCACGGTCGCGATCACGTCCTGCGAGAACGCCGGGAACCCGAAGCTCCTGAGCTCCACGTCCGCCTTCCACGTCGTGCCGACCAACGTCATCGCAACCGGGCTACCGCCCGGAAGGTCGAGCGACACCGACGCGTCCAGCACCCCGGCATCGTCGGTGACCGTCGCCTCCACGTGCAGCACGCCGTCCCGAAGGCACGGCGCGGGCGCGCAGGACGCCGTCACGGTGGCCACGACAGGATTCACTGTGTCCGCCCAGCACCGCGACTCCCCCTCCGCGTGAGCGCAGTACTGCCCGACGGGGCAATCCGTCGAGACGCTGCACGCCTGCTTGTCCTCGACCGACCCGCACGCGAGCGCCGCGACGAGCAAGACGAGCAACGGGATCGAAAGGATGCGCTTCATGCTTCCCCCTAGAACGCGAACCGCCACGTGAGCCCCGCCGCGATGGCCGCCCCGCCCACGCCGAGCAGCACGCCGCTCGTCGTCCGCTTCTGATGCCACTCGTCGTTCGCCTTCACCCACGTCCCGAGATCCGGCGCCGAGTTCGCGCGGTCGGCCGCGTCGCGCGCCTGGCCCGCGACGACGATGCCCGCGATCACCGCGACCGCCCCGGCGCCCACGATCGACCAGGCGGCGACGTGCGCCGGGTCCGGCCCGGGCTTCTTCGGGAGCGTCCCGAGGAGCCGGTCGAGGCTCGCGCGGAGCGGCGCGACGGCGTCCGCCCCCGGCGCGACGTCGAGCGACTGCCGCGAGCGCTCCGCCTCCGTCGCCGCGTCCGACAGGACGAGCACGTAACGGCTGCCGTCGACGCGCCCCTCCGCCGTCGCGGACACCGCGTGGTCGAGCCCGACGCGGCGCGCGGCGCGCGCGCTCTCTGCGGCGTCCACGCAGACGACGCCGTAGTCGAGGAAGCGCCCCGTCTTGCGCCCCGCCTCGAGCACCGCCTCGCCGCGCGCGAGGGCGGCATCGCCGGTGACGTTCGGCCGGCACAGCAGCAGTCGGTCGCCCGCGCCCGTGGCGAGCGCGAGCGCGAGCGTCATCACGCCGGAAAGGGCCATGCTCTGGTCGCCCTCCTCATAGGACCCGCGGTCGAATACGTTCACCACACCGGCCGGGTTCACTGCAAGCGCCGGGCTCGCACCCCGCCGCCGGGCAGGGCCCCGTCGCCGCGGCGGATCTCCAGGGGCGGCGCGCCGGCGGTGGTCCGGGCCGCGGCCGGAGGTTCGCAGGGCGGACGCACCGTCCACCACACCCAGCGGAAGCCCCCGAAGTTCCTCGATCCGGCGCCCGGCACGCACCTCGCAGCACCCGAGGCCGTTCACACGCCGGCGGAGACCCAAGTACCATCGGTCGAATTGGCGTGCGGGAGGTCGTGTCGATGCCGGGTCCGTCTCGGAGCGTGTCGCTCGCGTCGGTCGCCTCGTGCGTCGCCGCTCTCCTCGCGTGCTCCGCGAGCGCTCCTCCCGTCCGGAGCTGCGCGACGTCCGAGGAGTGCCCTTCGACGGCCCGGTGCATCTCGAGCGCGTGCGTCGCGAACGCCCCGCCGGCGACCGCGGTGACGCTCCCGCCCGCGCCGCTCGAGACGAACGTCCTGCTCTCCTTCGACGCGTCGGCGACCGCCGATCCGGACGCCGGCGACTCCGTCGTCTCCTTCGCCTGGGCCTTCCGGGCGCTCTCCGGGCAGGGGTGCGCCGCGCCCGCGGCCGCCAGCACGGGAGCCACCGCGACGGTCCGGTTCGGCTGTCCCGGCCGCTACGCCGTCGACGTGACCTCGACCGATGAGATGGGCGCCACGTCGACCGCGACGAGGGAGTTCGACGTCGCGGCCTACTCCGGGCCGGCGCTCGTCGCGGTGGATGCCGACGTCGCCGTCGATCACGTCTGCACGCCGGCGCCGCGGTGCACGCCCACCGAGCCGGTGACGCTCTCGGCGAGCGCCACGGGGATCGCGCCCGACCAGGTCTCGTTCGTCTGGACCGTGGTGCCGCCCTCCGACCGCCCGCTGACCTCGTCCCGACGCGTCTCGTTCTCGCCGAGCGCTGCGGTCGCGTCGCCCTCCGTCGCGATCGAGACGGATGGCGACGCGATCTCCGGCGACTGGATCTTCCACGTCGAGGTGACGGACGCCGCGGGACCGATCGGGACGGCGGCAACGCGCGTGACCATCCAGAACCGTCCGCCGGTCGTGACCGAGACGATCCCGGTCCCGAACCACGCGTTCGACGGCTCGCAGTTCACGGCGTCGGGCGAGATCCCGTTCGCGGTCTCGGATCCGGACGGCGACACGCTCGTGGACGCCGCGGTGCAGTGGCACCACACCGGCGACGGCGCCTCGGCCTTCACCGGCACGGTCCTCGGCGCGCCGGCACGCGTGACGTTCTCGATCGCGGTGCCGTACACGGGCCCGGCGGACGCTTCCAAGCTCATCGGAGGTGCGGGACTCGAGCGGACGATCGTGTTCGGGATCTCCGACGCGAACGGGGCTCAGGCCGTCGCGGAGTGGCCCATCGTGGTCGGAAACCGCCCACCGGTCCTCGTGAGCGAGCCGGCGCCCTTCTCGATCGACCACTCCTACGATCCGGTCGGCCTCGCCTACGTCGCCGACGTGGCGCTCTCGACGTGGTCCGATCCGGACGGCGACCCGCTGGTGCAGGTTCCCGGCAGCGACACCGGAGACCCGGACTGCCCGGAGCTCTACGTGCAGAGCGCCGCGCGCGCGCGGTGCCGGCTCCCGTTCATCGGTACGCCGGCGGTGGCCAACTTCGCGGGTACCCACGCCGTGACCCAGGCGATCCAGGACCCGTGGAACCCTGCCCCGACCACGAGCACCGTGACGTTCACCATCGGGAACCGCGCGCCTTCGATCACGTCGAGCGACCCGCATCTGGTGGCGAGCGCTTGCTCTCCGTTGACGTGCTGCAGGTTCGTCCCGGGCGAGGGTTGCATGGAGTGGAAGGGCGATCTCCCGGCGGTGTCGACGAACGTCCCGTCGCGCTGGAGCGACCTCGACGGCGACCCGCTCGACGTTCAGATCGGAGAGAGTGGGGTCGTCTGTGTCGGCGCGACCTGCACGGTCCCGCTCGGCCTGCCGCCCATGGCGGGGGTTTGCGGCGTGGTCACGCAGAATCTCGCCATGAGCGTCTCGGACGGCGGGACCACCACGCCCGGCCTGCTGCCGCTCTCGCGCGAGTGCACGCCTCCCTGAATCAGGCCGCGTCCGCCTGCTGCACCATCCGCTTGCGCTCGAGGACCGCGTCCGCGGCCTGGGCGATCATCTCCGGGCCGAGCGACTTCTCGAGCACGGCGTCGGCGCCGGCGGCCTCGAGCTTCCGCTCGAGGTCCGGCTCGGTCACGCCGGTCACCGCGATGATGGCGAGCTCGGCCTCGCCGCCCGCCTTGCGGATCGTCCGGATGAGCGTCTCGCCGTCCATGCTCGGCATGCAGGCGTCCGTGAGCAGGATGTCGAGCGCGAGCAGCTCCTCCGACAGCAGGCGCAGGCCGGCCTCGCCGTTCTCCGCGCTGATCACCTCGAACCCGCGGGCGGTGAGCGCGTCGGTGAGGACCGTCCGGATGAGCGCGTCGTCGTCGACGACGAGCGCGCGGCGCGGGCGCGCGGAGATGCGGGCGATCGCCGCCGAGAGGAGGTCGTCCTGGTCCGGCGTGAGCACGAACCGGATGCCCATTCCCTTCGTGTTCACGAACGCGACGACGCCCTTCGCCTCGAGCCGGGCGCCGTCGGGGAGCGCGAGCTCGAGCACGACCTCGGTCCCCTCGGGGAGCGGCCCGGGCGTCCGCACGAACGCGCCGCCGTGGGAGAGGTTCTCGATCCAGTCCGCGGCGAACTCCTGCTCGGAGGCGTAGGCGACCCGCGCGCGGGAGGGCGGGCGCTTCGGCGCGACGGGCGCGGGCGTGGCGGCGGGGGCGGCGCGTGCGGCCGCGCCGGGCGCGGGCGCCGTCGGCGTCACCTTCACCGGAGCCTTCACCGGGAACCGCGGCGCGGCGCGGACGTCCTTGTGCGACGCCTCGCGCGCGCGACCGGCGAGCAGCTCGTGGAGCGCGGAGGGCCCCTCGATCCGGAGCGTGAAGCCGGCCGGGCTCCCGGCGGTCGCGCGCTCGCGCGGGCGCACCTCGACGACCGTCGCCCAGCCCTCCACCGGCGCCTTCGCGCTCCGGTCGCGGATCGCGACGGTCAGCTGATCTCCGCGCGGCGGCGCGAGGAGGCCGGCGACGAAGAGCGCGCGGCTCTCGGGCCGGTACTGGACGCCCTCGCTGCCCGGGCCGTCGAGGTCCACGGCGAGCGGCAGCTGCGCGGCGGCGTGCTTCGGCGGCGGGATGCCGACCTCGTCGAAGAAGCGCCGCGCCACCTCCGGGAGCTGCGCGAGCGGGATCCGCTCCGCCACGCGCTCGCAGAGCGCCAGCTCCGCGCGGAGGCGCTCGAGCTCGGTCCGCGGGAGCGCGCCCACCTGGAACCCGCGCGCGCCGGTGCGCGCCGTCCAAAAGCCGAGCCGGGCGAGGATGTCCTTCGTGAACGCCTCCTCGGGCGCGCGCACCACGGCGGCGAGGTAGCCCGACGCGGCGCAGTGGTGGAGGTCGCACTCCCCCTCCGCGGAGCCGACGTAGGACGCGAGCGCGTGGACCAGCCGCTCGGCGGCGGCGAGACGCTCTCTCGGAGGTCGGACGAAGACGCAGGCGTACTCGGCGGCGGACATGGGTGGGCCCTGGCTTGGCCCCCGAAACTGCAACGGGGACGCCGCGGTACGTCCCCGGAACCCGAGGCCTACGTCCCCCGACGGCGGAACCCTGGGTCCGGCACGCCCCGGCGGGATTGGGCAGCGCCTCCCGCGGCGGTGCGACCCGGTCCTACGCGGTCGCGTTCGAGAGCGAGAAGTGCGCGGTGTCCCGGCGCAGCACGCTCGGGATCCCGTCGCGCCACGCCTTCGCGAGCTCCGCGACGGGGACGTCGAGCGCGCCCTCGATCGCGAGCCGGTCGCCGCCCACGACGCCGAGCCGGATCACCGGCGCGCCGCACTCCTGCGCGAGCTCGAGGAGCCGCCGCGCGTTCGCGTTCGGGAGCGACACCACGATCCGGCTCGCGTCCTCGCCGAAGAGGACGAAGTCCTTCCGGGTCGGGAACGGGATCCGGACCGCCGCGCCGAGCCACTCCGGCGCCGAGCCGTCCGCCGGCGGGTCGGGCATCACGCAGCACTCGGCGAGCGCGACCGCGAGCCCGCCGTCGGAGCAGTCGTGCGCGGAGGTGAGGAGCCCCTCCTGGATCGCGCGGCGGACGGTCGCCTGCACCGCCTTCTCGCGCGCGAGGTCGAGCGCGGGCGGCCGGCCCGCCTCCTTGCCGAACTCGCAGGCGAGGTACTCCGAGCCGCCCACCTCGCCCTGGATCGACCCGACGAGCGCGACGACGTCCCCCGCGTTGCGGAACGCGCTCTGGCAGGTCTTCTCGACCGGCTCGACGAGCCCGACCATCCCGACGGTCGGCGTCGGGAAGATCCCCTGCCCCTCCGTCTCGTTGTAGAGCGAGACGTTGCCGGACACGACCGGCGTCCCGAGCGCGCGGCACGCGTCGCCGATCCCGCGCACGCACTCGGCGAACTGCCACATGATCTCCGGCTTCTCGGGGTTCCCGAAGTTGAGGCAGTCGGTGATGGCGATGGGCTCGCCGCCGACGCAGGCGATGTTCCGCGCGCACTCCGCGACCGCGTGCATCGCGCCGAGGTACGGATCGAGGAAGCAGAAGCGCGAGTTCACGCCGACGGAGAGCGCGATGCCCTTGCGCGCGTGCGCCTCCTTGCCGATCGCGATCCGCACGACCGCCGCGTCGCCGCCCGGCCGCACCGCGCCGACGAGCCGGACCATGTGGTCGTACTGCCGGTACACCCACTCCTTCGACGCGATCGTCGGCCGCGCGAGGAGCCGGAGGAGCGCCTGGCCGAGGTCCTTCGGCTCCGGGAGCTTCGTCGCGTCGAACGCGTTCAGCTCGGGGAGCGCCGGGTGCGGCTTCATGGGCCGCTCGTACTTGGGCGCGCCTTCGGTGAGCGGGTCGACCGGGAGATCCGCGACCATCTTCCCGTTCCAGTGCGCGCGCCAGCGCCCGCTCGACGTCACGCGGCCGATCACGGCGACGTCGAGGTCCCACTTGCGGCAGATCCGGAGGACGACGTCCTCCTTGCCCTCCGCCGCGACGAGGAGCATCCGCTCCTGCGACTCGGAGAGGAGGATCTCGTACGGCGTCATCCCCTCCTCGCGGAGCGGCACCTGGTCGAGGAAGAGGTCGAGGCCGTTCCCGCCGCGCCCGGCCATCTCGACGGACGACGAGGTGAGGCCGGCAGCGCCCATGTCCTGGATGCCGACCACCGCGTCCGTCTGGAAGAGCTCGAGGCAGGCCTCGAGCAGCAGCTTCTCCATGAACGGATCGCCGACCTGCACGGTCGGCCGCTTCTCCTCGGTCGAGGCGTCGAACTCGGCGGAGGCCATCGTCGCGCCGTGGATGCCGTCGCGGCCGGTCTTCGCGCCGATGTACATCACCGGGTTCCCGACGCCGGCGGCGGTGCCGCGGAAGATCTTGTCGGCGGGGAGGATGCCGAGCGTGAAGGCGTTCACGAGGCAGTTCCCGTTGTACGAGGGGTGGAACATCACCTCGCCGCCCACGGTCGGGACGCCCATGCAGTTGCCGTAGCCGCCGATGCCCGCGACGACGCCCTCGAGGAGGTACGCGGTCTTCGGGTGGGCGGGATCGCCGAACCGGAGCGCGTTCAGGGACGCGATCGGCCGCGCGCCCATCGTGAACACGTCGCGGAGGATGCCGCCCACGCCGGTCGCCGCACCCTGGTACGGCTCGATGTAGCTCGGGTGGTTGTGGCTCTCCATCTTGAACGCGGCGGCGAGCCCGTCGCCGAGGTCCACGACGCCCGCGTTCTCGCCCGGCCCCTGCAGGACGCGCGGGCCCGACGTGGGGAACGTCTTGAGGTGCACCCGCGACGACTTGTAGGAGCAGTGCTCGCTCCACATCACCGAGAAGACGCCCAGCTCGGTCAGGTTCGGCTCGCGCCCGAGGTGCTCCTGGATGCGCGCGTACTCGTCGGGCTTGAGCCCGTGCCGGGCGACGACCTCGGGCGTGATCTTCTCGGTCATGAGGCCGCGGATTCTAGCGGCCGGGCGATCGGATTTCGACCCTCCCGTTCCGGGCGCGCGCGAGCGCCCTCGCCGGGCGGCCGCACGCCTCGCCGGCGGCCGCGCCGGGCGGACGTCACGGGACGGGGCAGATGATCGTCGGTGGCGGGGTCGCGCCGGGCGGCACGGTCACGGCCGTGCAGGCGTCGGTGCCGAAGTTGTAGAGCGTGCAGGCCGCGCCGACCGTCCCGGTGACGGCGCCGCCGGAGTGCAGCCCGGCGCGCGCGCCGGAGGAGAGGTCCACCTGCGCGCCGTCGGAGACCGGGTACGTCGCGGCGTCCACCGTCGCGCCCGACGCGACGACCTGGATCCTCCCACCGCCCGGCCCCGCGACGTTGATGTCGCTCTTCCCGTACGCCTCGACCGAGAGGAGCTGCGTCGCGACGCCGGAGGCGTTCACGTGGCTGTCGCCCTCCGCGCCGACGTACTTGAGCTCGCCCATCTCCAGCACCGCGAGCGGCGGGATGCAGATCGAGAAGTTCCCGGCCGGTACCTCGATCCACAGGCGCAGGATGCCGGCCGGCACGCTGCCGGGATCGGCCTCCACCTCGGCGTGGATGTACGGCAGGAGGTTCGCGTCCCCGCTCACCACGAGCCTCGGCTGCGCCGCTCCGGCCGTGACGGTGGCCTCGATCCCGTCCCGGACGCGAAGGCCCTCGAACGTCGCGTCGACATCCTCGAGGACAAGCAGCGCGGGCTCCTTGTCAACGAGGTCAACCACACGATGGAATTCCATAACCACGGTGCCGACGACGGGGTGGACGTCCCCGGGTTTGATCGTCGACTATACCGTCGAGGTCGCGGGTCAAAAAGACTGCCAGCCGACGAATTCCGCGCGCAATCCATCCGGTCCGCCGCGGCTCGTGGAGAGTCCTGAAATGAGCGAAAAATTCTAAAGGTGGGCATCGTCGGCGCGTCGGGCTACACGGGGGCGAACTGCTACGGCTGCTGCTCGGCCATCCGCAGGTCGAGGTGATCCAGGCGACTTCGGAGCAGCACCTGGGCGAATATGTCTACTCGATCCACCCACACCTGCGCAAGCGGACAGCGATCGCCCAAATTCGTCTCGCGCCAGCTGCTCGAGCCATGCGACGTGTTGTTCCTCGCGCTCCCCACGGTGAGGCGCAAAAGAAATTCGCGCGGTACGCTTCGCTGGCCCCCAAAATCGATTGACCTTTCGGCGGATTTTCGGTTGCGAGATGCGGCGCTCTACAAAAATGGTACGCGGCCGGATCACGCGGCTCCGGAGTGGTGCGCAAATTTGTCTATGGCCTGCCCGAATTGCATCGCGAGGAGATGCGCAACCGCATCCTACATCAGCGGCGTAGGGTGCAACGCGACGGCGGCGAATCTGGCGCTCGCACCCGCTGGTGGAGCGGGCTGCTTGATCCGGTCCGCCCCATCATCGTCGACGTCAAGGTCGGATCGTCCGAGGCGGGGGCCAGCCCGAACTCGGGCTCGCATCATCCGGAGCGGGCGGGCGTGATCCGCACCTATGCGCCCTCCGGCCACCGTCACACCGCCGAGGTGATCCAGGAACTGGGGATCACGGACGTGCATCTGACCATCACGTCCGTGGATCTCGGTGCGCGGGGCGCTGGCCGCGGCGCACGCCTTCGCCAAATCCGGCGTCACCGAGAAGGATTTATGGCGGGCGTTCCGTGGATTTGCCAAAGAGGAACCCTTCCTGCGGATCGTCAAGGAAAAAACCGGCGTGCACCGGGTGCCGGATCCGAAAATCCTGGCCGGCAGCAATTATGTGGATATCGGCTTCGAACTCGATCCGGACACGGGGCGGATCGTCGCGATGGCTGCAATCGACAACTTAATGAAGGGCGCATCCGGTTCAGCCGTCCAGGCGATGAACGTGATGTGCGGATTTGAAGAAACCACCGGTTTGGAATTTTCCGGATTGCATCCGATTTACGACCTGTCCCAACCCCCTCACCCCCGGCCCCCTCTCCCCCTTCCCCTTACGGGGAAGGGGGAGAGGGGTGCCTGAGCCACGGTGAACTCCCGGGGCGAAGGCGGGGAGAGGGGGTTAGGACAGAGGAAGGAGAACCGCATGCTTGTCGTCAAAAATCGGCGAAGCCGCCGGCAACAACATGGACACCGTCTGCGAGGATCTCGCCGCGCTCGTGAAATCCGGTCAGCAGGTGCTACTGGTGCACGGCGGGTCGGAGGAGACGAATGCGATCTCCGAACGGCTCGGGCATCCCCCGAAATTCATCACCTCCCCTTCGGGTTTTACCTCGCGTTTCACCGACCGCGAGACGCTCGAGATCTTTGCGATGGTGACCTCCGGGAAAATCAACACGATCCTCGTCGAACGGCTGCAGAAACTGGGCGTCAACGCCTTCGGGCTTTCCGGGGTGGACGGTCGCATGCTCCAGGCCAAGCGCAAGGAAGCCGTCCGGGCCGTTGAAAACGGCCGGGTGCGCATGCTGCATGACGACCATACCGGGACGATCGAAAAAGTCGATGCTCCGCTGTTCCATATGCTCCTCAGCGCCGGGTTGACCCCGGTGGTGGCACCCGTCGCTTGCGATTTCCCCCGAGGGGGTCGCCTTGAATGTGGATGCGGACCGCGCGGCGGCGATGATTGCGGGCGCGCTCAAGGCCGACAGCCTGGTGATCCTCACCAACGTGCCGGG
>CAWGDE010000025.1:0-43323 GCA_963821195.1 uncultured delta proteobacterium | reverse complement strand
GCAAGGTGGTCGCGCCGGAGCTGTACGTGGCCGCCGGGATCTCGGGGGCGATCCAGCACCTCGCCGGGATGAAGGGCTCGAGGGTCATCGTCGCCGTGAACAAGGACCCGGAGGCGCCGATCTTCCAGATCGCCGACTACGGGGTCGTGGGCGACCTGTTCAAGGTGCTGCCGGAGCTCGCGGCGAAGGTGAAGGCGAGCAAGTGAGCGGGTCCGGCGCCCCGCGCGCCGCCTGCACGGCGACATGACCGAGGCCGATCTCGCGGACCTGGGGGTGTTCCGCATCCCCATCCCCGTCCCGTTCGTGGCGGCCGGCGGCCCCGTGAACGCCTACCTCGTCGAGGAGACGGGCGGCGGGTACTTCCTGTGGGACTCCGGCCTCGGCTCTCCCGACGCGGAGGCGGCGCTCGAGGCGGGCTTCCAGCGCCTCGGCCGCCGCTTCGACGAGGTCACGCGCATCGTCGTGCTCGCACGGCCACGTGGACCACTACGGCGCGGCCCGCTTCGTCCAGGAGCGGCACGGCGGCGCGCTCCCGGTGTACGCGCACCCCGACGACACGCCCAAGATCGCGGAGGACGGCTGGCGCTGGCGGGACCGCATGCCGCTCTACGGCGCCTACCTCCTGAAGCTCGGGGTGCCGGCCGAGGAGCTCGCCGGCATCGGCAAGGAGGGCGAGCGCGGGTTCCGGCTCGCGCGGCGCGTCGCGGAGGTGCGCCCGATCGGCGAGGGCGACGTCCTGCGCGCGCGCCACCTCGAGCTCCGCGTGCTGCACATGCCGGGGCACACCCCGGGCCTCCTCTGCCTCCACGACGCGGCGCACCGGCTCTTCTTCTCCGACGACCACCTGCTCGAGCAGATCTCGCCGAACCCGCTCATCGAGCTCGGGCCGAACGGCGAGGAGGGCGTCTTCAAGCCGCTCGTCGCCTACCTCGCGAGCGTCGCCCGGATGCGTGCGCTCGAGCTCGACCTCGTCCTCCCGGGCCACGGCCCGCCGTTCTCCGGCCACCGCGAGGTGATCGACCGGCTCGTCGCCTTCTACGGGAAGCGCCAGCAGCGGATCCGCGAGGTGCTCGCGGCGGGCCCCGCGACGTGCGCCGAGGTGGCCCGCGTCCTCTTCCCCTCCGCCCGCCCGGGCGACGCGTTCCTCGTCCTCTCCGAGACGATCGCGAACCTCGAGGCGATGGAGGAGCGCGGCGAGGTCGCCCGCGACGTCGTGGACGGCGTGTACCGGTTCCGATAGAACCGCCGCCCATGCTGGAGCTCATCTCGTCGGCAGAGACCTGGATCTCGCTCGCCACGCTCGCGGCGATGGAGATCGTCCTCGGGATCGACAACATCGTCTTCCTCTCGATCATGGCCGGGCGCCTCCCGCAAGGCGCAGCAGCCCGCGGCGCGCCGGCTCGGCCTCGCCTTTGCGCTCGCGACGCGGCTCGGGCTCCTCTTCACGATCACCTGGCTCATGCGGCTGCGGAGGGAGCTCTTCTCGCTCCTCGGCCACGGCTGGTCTGGCCGCGACCTCATCCTCCTCGCCGGGGGGCTCTTCCTGATCGCGAAGGCGACCATGGAGATCCACGACAAGCTCGAGGTGAGGCACGGCCCCGAGCTCGAGGGCGGGAAGCGCGGCGCGTCCTTCTGGCTCGTCATCGTGCAGATCGGCGTCCTCGACATCGTCTTCTCGCTCGACTCGGTGATCACCGCGGTGGGGATGGCGCAGCACCTCGCCGTGATGGTCGCCGCGATGATCGCTGCCGTCGTAGTGATGCTCGTCTTCGCCGGCCCCGTCGGCGACTTCGTCGAGCGCCACCCCACGATGAAGATGCTCGCGCTCTCGTTCCTCCTGCTCATCGGCTTCATGCTCGTCGCGGAGTCGTTCGGGAAGCACATCGAGAAGGCCTACATCTACTTCGCGATGGCGTTCTCCTTCGCCGTCGAGATGCTGAACCTCCGGATCCGGCGGGCGCAGCAGGCGCCGGTGGCACTGCACCACCGCTTCGAGGCGGACGCGGCGGGGCCGGGCGCGCCGGGCCCGGCCTAGCGCGGGGGCGGCGTGGCCGATCTCGCCCTCCTCGTCCTGACGATCCTCTGGGGGACGACGTTCTCCCTCGTGAAGGAGGCGCTCGAGGCGGCGTCGGTCGGGGTGTTCCTCTCGCTCCGCTTCGGCCTCGCGGCGCTCGTCCTCGGCGCGGTCTGGGCGGTGCGCCGCGACCGGGTGGGCCCGGACTTCGTGCGGCACGGCGCGCTCCTCGGCCTCGCCATGCTGTCCGGCTTCTGGCTCCAGACGCTCGGGCTCCGCTACACGACGCCGGCGCGCTCCGGGTTCATCACCGGCCTCTCCGTCCTCATCGTGCCGTTCGTCGCGCGGTTCCTGCTCGGCAGGCGCGTGCGGCTCGCGAGCTGGGCGGGAGTCGCGCTCGCGGTCGTCGGGCTCCTCATGCTGACGCGGCCGTTCGGCGAGGCCGTGACGCCCGCGAGTCGCCTCGGCGACCTCCTCACGCTCGGGTGCGCCGTCGCCTTCGCGCTCCAGGTCGTCTTCACCTCGGAGTGGTCGCCCCGACACCCGCTCGCGCCGTTCGTCACGGCGCAGGTCGGCTTCACGCTCGCGGGCGCGCTCCTCTCCATGCTCCTCGAGGCGCCGCGGCTCGACCCCGCCTCGCCGCTGCGCTTCGCGGGCGTCGTGGCGTTCACCGGGATCCTCATGACCGCGGGCGCCTTCTTCGTCATGAACTGGGCGCAGCGCCACACGACCGCCGTGCGCGCGGCGCTCATCTTCTCGCTCGAGCCGGTCGGGGCGGCGCTCTTCAGCGCCTGGTACTGGAAGGAGCCGTTCGGGGCGTGGGACATCGCGGGCGGCGCCACCATCGTCCTCGCGGTCGTGCTCGGCGAGGTGGGCGGGCTCCTCGAGGCGCGCGGCGACGGCGCGGCGGGCCGGCGCTCCGCCCGATAGAAGAGCTCCCCATGGCCGACCGGATGAACCGTCAGTGGACGCTGGCTCGTCGCCCGCATGGGACGGTCGGGGTGGAGGACTTCCGCCTGGTCGAGGGGCCCGCACCGACCCCGTCCGACGGCGAGCTGCTGGTGCGCAGCCTCCTCCTCTCCTGCGATCCGACGCAGCGCGGCTGGATGGCGGGGGACACCTACCTGCCGGCGGTCCGCATCGGCGAGGTGATGCGCTCCATCGCCGGCGGGATGGTCGTCGAGTCCCGCCACCCGGCCTTCCGGCCCGGACAGCTCGTGACCGGGATGTTCGGCTGGCAGGAATGGGCCATCGCGCGGCCCGGCGCCGGGTCCAGCCCGACCCCCGTGCCGCCCGGCGTGCCCCTGGAGACGGCCCTCTCGATCCTGGGGCTCACCGGGATCACCGCCTACTTCGGGCTCCTCGAGATCGGTCGCCCGCAGCCGGGCGAGACGGTGGTGGTCTCGGGCGCGGCCGGCGCGACCGGGTCCGCCGTCGGCCAGATCGCGAAGATCAAAGGCTGCCGCGCCATCGGCATCGCCGGCGGGCCCGAGAAGTGCCGCGTCCTCACCGACGAGCTCGGCTTCGACGCCGCCATCGACTATCGGGCCGAGGACGTGGCGGCCCGGCTGGCGACCCTCTGCCCCAAGGGGGTCGACCTCTTCTTCGACAACGTCGGCGGCGTGATCCTCGACGCCGCGCTCGCCCACCTCGCCCACCGCGGCCGCGTCGTCCTCTGCGGCGCCATCTCGCGCTACAGCGACGACAAGCCGGCTCCGGGGCCGCGCAACTACCTCAACCTGCTCGTGAGGCGCGGACGCATGGAGGGGTTCATCGTGATCGACTACCTGCCACGTGCGGCCGAGGCGGTCGGCGCCCTGGCGGGCTGGTTGCGCGAGGGGAAGCTCAAGGACCGCGTCGACGTCCAGGAGGGGTTCGAGCAGGCTCCTGCCGCGCTCGCCCGCCTCTTCACCGGCGAGAATCGCGGCAAGCAGCTCGTCAGGATCGGCGACCCACCGCTCCGGCAGGCGTGAGCCTGCCAATCTCGCCACCCGGGGCACCCCGACGAGCCCGTCTCACGGGGGCCCAGCGCGGGGCGCCGCGCCCCCGGGCTCCGCCTTCAGGTCCGCCGCCCCGAGCGGCTGGGATGGCTTCGGCGAGCGCCCGAGCAATACGGCAATCCACCGGGTCCCTTCATTGCTGGCGCAAGCGAACTTCAGCGTCATGGTGAGCGGTACGCACAAGACCATGCCGACCGGACCCAGCAGGTTGCCCCAGAACATCAACGAGAGGAACACGACCAGCGTGGAGAGCTCGAGTCTGCGCCCCATGAGTCTCGTTTCAATCAGATTATCGAGCACGAAGTTGACCGTCATGTACCCGGCCGCTGCCGCCACGGCGTGACCTGTCCCCAGCTGAACGAGAGCAAGAAGCACGGCGGGGACGGCGGCGATCGTGGAGCCGACGCTCGGCACGTAGTTGAGCAGGAACGCCAGGAAGCCCCACAAGATGGGGAACTGCACGCCGAGGATGGTCAGCCATATCCCTATCAGAAGCCCGGTGGCGAGACTGATGAGCGTCTTGATGATCATGTAACGCTCGATGTCACCTGCAAACCTCGTGAACTCGGGAAATGCCTGCTGAGGATGGCCGAGGACGGCGCGGAGCTTGCCGGGGAAGCTCGAGGCCTCGAACAGGACGAAGGCCGTCGTGAGCAAGACCAGGACGATGTTCGAGAGCGCCGAGCCCAGCCCCGCGAGCAGGCGCGCGGTCAGGCTCATCACCGCTGCTGGATTGAAGCGCTCGAGCAGATCCTCGTCCAGCCCCCCGATGCCCTTGATTGGCAGGAGCGAATAGAGCGACGAGGCGCGCTCGTGGAGGCGCGCCTGATAGGAAGGCAGCTCGCTGTAGAAGCTCTTGATGGACGCGCCCACGATTGCGGCGACCATCAGCAGGACGATGGTCATGCCGGCCAGCACGAGCAGCACCGCGACGACGGAGGGAACGCGCTTCCGCTCGAGCCAGAGCAACGGTGGCGTCCCGAGGACGGCGAGGAAGATGGCGACGAGGAGCCACACCAGGACCGACTGCGCCTGGTTGATGCCGTCGATGATGATCACCAGCGCCGCCGCGATGACGAGGAAGCGCGTTCCGCGGAGGGAATCGGTCCGTTCGGTCATGGACGAACACCACGGTAGGTCCCAGGACGAACATGCGCCGCCTGGACGGGGGAGGCGCGGGACAGCGGGGTTGGCACCTTCGCACCTGCGGCATGCGAGCGCGGCGAATCCCTGGAGCTACGCACCGGGGCCGACAGGGAGATCCCTGGTCGCAAGGGGGAGTGGCCGACGGTCCCGGGGTTGCAGGAGTCTCGGGGGATGAAGCGATGCGGGTTGATCCCACGTGTGCTGCTCGTCGGCGCAGCCCTGGCGGGATGCAGGTCGGTCCCCGTGATGGAGGCCAGGCAGGGCGACCTCCGCTACCCCGAGGAGCTCGTCGCGGAGCGAATCCGGACTCGCATCGAGGCCGCCGGCAGCGTGGCGGACCTCCGGGCAGGCGGCGAGCCGGTCTACGAGAGCGAGGTGCTCCCCGGCTTCTACGAGCGGCGGCTCTACCGCCCGGCGTGGAGCGACAAGCGTGGCCCCACCCGGCTGGTCGACGACCTGGTGGGCGCCCTTCGCCGAGCGGATCTCGAGGGGCTGCGGTCCGAAGACTACCACCTCGCCGGCATCGAGACCGTGCTCGCGGCGGTGCGTGCCGACGCCAAGCGCGGCCCGGCGATCACTCCCGACCGATGGGCGGAGCTCGATCTCCTGCTCACCGACGCGTTCCTGGTCTACGGGACCCATCTCCTGGCGGGTCGGGTGAATCCCGAAACGCTCCGCCCGGAGTGGGTGGCGAACCGGCGCAGCGCCGATGTCGCCGTCGGTGCTGGAGAACGCCCTGGAGTCGGGGAAGATCGCCGGCACGCTCGAGAAGCTGGTACCACGTCAGCCCGGCTACCGGCGGTTGCGCGAGGCGCTGGCGCGTTACCGCGAGCTGGCGGCGAGGGGAGGCTGGCCCACGATCCCGGAGGGGTCGACGCTTCAGCGGGGCGACCACGGCCCTGCAGTGGAGGCGCTTCGCGAGCGGCTGCGCCTCGAGGACGACCTCGGGCCGGTGGAGGAGCAAGACGCCGACCCGTTCGACGAGGCGCTCGAGCAGGCCGTGAGGAAGTTCCAGCGACGCCACGGCCTCGAGGCGGACGGCGCGGTGAGGGCCGCGACCCTGGCCGCGCTCAACGTGAGCGCGGAGCGTCGCGTGGAACAGCTGGAGCTGAACCTCGAGCGCTGGCGCTGGCTGCCTCAGGAGCTCGGGACGACGCCACATCATCGTGAACATCGCGGCATTCGAGCTGGACGTGGTGGACGACGAGGCGGTGGTGCTGACCATGCGGGTGGTGGTCGGACGCCCCTACAACCGCACGCCGGTGCTGAGCGAGACGATGCGGTATCTCGTGCTCAATCCCTACTGGCACGTGCCCCGCAGCATCGCGGCCGAGGAGATGCTCCCGAAGATCAGGCGCGACCCGTCGTATCTCGCGCGACACAAGATGCGGGCCTTTCCGACCTCGAGCCCGGACGCTCCGGAGGTCGATCCCGCGACGGTCGACTGGTCGGCGATCACCCCCGCCCACTTCCCCTTCTGGCTGCGCCAGGACCCGGGGCCGCTCAATGCCCTCGGGCGCGTCAAGTTCATGTTCCTCAACAAGTACCACGTCTACCTTCACGACACGCCAGCTCGCCCGCTGTTCGAGGAGACGCAGCGGGACTTCAGTCATGGGTGCATCCGGATCGAGCATCCGATCGAGCTGGCCGTGTACTTGCTCCGGAAGAATCCGCGCTGGACTCGCGACGCGATCCTCGGCGCGCTGGACGAGGCGGTGGACCTGAGCATGCCGCTGCCGGAGCCGATGCCGATCCACCTGCTCTACTGGACGGCCTGGGCCGACACGGACGGAACGATCCAGTTCCGCCGCGACATCCACGATCGGGACCCGCCGCTCCTCGAGGCCCTGCGAGCGCGCCCGCCCACCAAGGAGCAGTGATGGGGTCCCCGGGGGCTCGGCGTGGTCCGTCCGCGCCTGAAGATCCACCACGGGCAAGAAGGGGTACACACATGAACGTACAAGGTGCTTTCACCTCCCTCGGGATGTCGCTCCTGCTCGCCGGCGGCCTCACCGCATGCGACAACCCCAAGCCCGCCGAGCACGCGGGCCAAAGAATCGAACGGGCGGCGGATGATGCCGGCAAGAAGATGGGTGAAGCGGCAGACAAGGCCGCCGAGAAGCTGGGCGAGGAAGGCTCGAAGGCCGGCGTCGCAATCCAGGACACCGAGATCACGGCCAAGGTCAAAGCAGCGGTCTTCGCCGAGCCCGGCCTCAGGACGCTGCAGATCAGCGTCGACACCGTCCATGGTGTGGTGACGTTGAGCGGCTCCGTCGACTCGCCGGCGAGCAGCCACAGGGCCGGTGAGCTGGCGGGTGCGGTGGCTGGCGTCAGGAGGGTCGATAACCGGCTCGTGCCGAAGTCCGTCAGGTGATCGCGAGCTTCCGCCCGCGCTCCCACGGCGGCCTCCGCCGAACGCCCAGGAACGTCCGCGAACGTTCGGTGATCCCCGCGCGATCCGGCTAGACCGCCGGCGACGGCGCGGTGGGGGCGGCGGGGGCGGCGGGGAGGAGCACGGTGAAGGTCGTGCCCTTGCCCGGCTCGCTCCGGACCAGGATGGCGCCGTGGTGCTGCTTCACGATGCGCTGGCTCACCGAGAGGCCCAGGCCCGTGCCTTGGCCGTGGGGCTTGGTGGTGAAGAACGGCGTGAAGACCTTGCCGAGGACCTCGGGCGTCATGCCGGTTCCGGTGTCGCGGACCGTGAAGGCGAGGTGGTCGCCCTCGAGCGTCGCGCCGACGGTGAGGACGCGCTCCGGGCGGTCCTCCATGGCCCGGCTGGCGTTCATGACGAGGTTCACGAAGACCTGCTGCAGCTGGCCGGCGTTCCCGAGCACCGGTGGCAGGTCGGGAGCGTAGGCCGTCTCGACCTGGATCCGCCCGAGCATGAGCTGATGCCGCAGCAGGCGGATGGCGTCGTCCGCGATCCCGGCGACGTTCACGGTCGTGTAGTCCACCCGGTCGAGGTGGGCGAACCTGAGCAGCGACTGCAGGATCTCGTTCGCGCGCCAGGCGTTGCTCTCGATGAACTTCAACGACTCCTTGGCCTCGGCCAGCGTGCCCGCCTCCTGTCCCATCTGCGCGTATCCCACGATCCCGGCGAGCGGGTTCTTCACCTCATGGGCAACGCTGGCCCCGATCTCGCCCACCACGGACAACTTCTCCGACTGGGCGAGCTGCGTGTGGGCCTCCGCGAGGCGGGCCTCGCGGTCGGCCAGCTCCCGCCCCATGCGGTTGAAGGCCTCGGCGAGGCTTCCGATCTCGTTGCGCCCGGCGACCTCCACGTGGGTGGTGAACTCGCCCTGGGCCACGGCCTTCGTCGCCTGCTCGAGCTTGCGCAGCGGGGCGGTGAGGCGGCGGCCGAGGAAGACGCTCGCGAAGACCGCCAGGAACAGGATGCCGAGGCCGAAGAGGAGGGAGCGGCGCGCGAGCTGACGGGACGCCTCGAGCGCGACCGCCTGCGGCACCTCCGCCACCACCGCGAGCCGGCCGACGCCGACCCGCGCGAAGGCGCCGATGGCGGGGCCGTCCGGGCCCTCGAACTCGTGGACGCCGCGCGCCACCGGACCGCGGATGGCCTCCTTCACGACGGGGATGGAGGCCACGTTCTGCCGCGCCACGATGCGAGACGCGTCCGGGTGGACCACGATGCCGCCCTTCCCGTCCACGAGGTAGACGCGCCAGGCCGGCGAGCGGGCGAAGACTCGGAGGAGGCGGTCCGGCCTCATGAGCGCGACCACCACGCGGTCGCCTTCGGGCGCGGGCGCGGCCAGGGAGAGGATCCCCACGTCCGGCGGGAGGCTGGCGTTCTGGAGCAGCGCGCCCTCCGCGGCCACGGCCTCGAACGGCACGGGGGCGCTCCGGCGGGCCTCCGCGAGCTCCTCCTCGGAGAGGTTCAGGCGCGCGAGCCGCTCCGGGTCGACCAGGCGGAAGGCCTGCGCGTAGCGCCCGCGGCGAAGCTCCCAGATCTCCACCGAGAGCAGGTCGGGGTCGGAGGCGAGCAGCATCCGGGCGGTCCGCGCGTCGCCTCCCTGCGCCTGCGCCAGTGCGAGCCAGCCGAGCTTGTCCACACGGCTTCCCACGCTCGCCCGGACCTCCTCCGCCACGGTGGTCGTGAGCGAGGACTCGAGGTCGTAGATGTAGGCCAGCTTGTCGCGGGTGAAGA
The DNA here is from genome assembly GCA_963821195.1 of uncultured delta proteobacterium. Taxonomy (GTDB): domain Bacteria; phylum Myxococcota; class Myxococcia; order Myxococcales; family Anaeromyxobacteraceae; genus Anaeromyxobacter. Next base: position 34,001 of record CAWGDE010000025.1, on the reverse strand, counting down.
GCTGCGTCGCGAGCAGGAAGTAGGCCGTGATGGCGATTCCGAGGACGCCGACGGTGAGGCCGAGGATCTGGTAGCGAATCGAGATCTTCAAGGGGCCTCTAGTAGGGCGTCTCGGTGGCGCCCAGGTCCGGCCCGGCGCCGTTGAAGCTTCCGGATTCGGGGCCGTTCACGTCGAGGCCGACGTCCGCGCCGGCGTTCACCGCCGGGCTCCCCGGCAGGAGGCGCAGGTCGCCCACGGCCCGGTCCACGTAGCGGGGATCGGCGGTGACGTCGGTCGCGCCGGGCGCCGCGCCGGCGATCGGGCCGAGCGCGTTCCCGAAGAAGCCGTTGTGATCGAAGGGCGAGAGCCCGGACACTGGACCGCTCATGCCGTAGCGGCCGTTGTGGGTGAGCAGGTTGTCGCGGATGTCCATCGTCACCTGCGACCCCGAGGCCAGCCCGTCGCCACCGTTCCCGTCGAGGGTGTTGAAGCGCAGGCGGCCGCCGGAGCTGGAGATCGCCATCCCACTTCCACCGTTCGCGAAGACGAGGTTGCGCTGCACCGTGGCCACGGTGACCTTGAACAGGATGAGGCCGATCCCGCCGTTCGAGTGGATCCGGTTGCCGTCGACGACGATGTCCGGCAACTGGGACGCCTGGATCGCGTTGGCCGCGCAACCGCTGACCTCGTTGCCGGGGCCGACCGTCCCGCTCGCCGTCGCCAGGATCCCGATGGAGGGCTTGGTGGGGTCCCCTGTGATGCGGCAGCCCGCCACCTCGTAGCCGGCGCCGTCCAGCTCGAGCGAGATGCCGCTGCTGCCGGAGAGTTCGAGCCCCACGACCTTCTGGCCCGAACCCGCCAGCACGAGACACTGCTGGTTGAACCTGGAGCAATCGAGGACCACGCCGTCGAGCCCCAGGACTGCGGCGCCGTCCTTCTGCAGCGCGGGCAGGGCCGAGCCGAGCGCGATGGTGAAGGCGCCCGCGAAGGCGATGCTCGTCTCCGGGGTGGTGGGCAGGTTCACGTATGCGATGGCCTCGCGCAGCGAGAAGCCGCTGCCCCCGGAGCTCGTGGGCGTCGCGTTGGCGTCGTTCTCGTCCAGCGCGGTGGTGACGAGCACCTCGCCTGCGGGATCCGCGACCGCGGCGAGCCTCTCGGCGTAGGCGGTGAGGCCTCCGGCGTCCGTCACCCGCACCAGGGCCGCGTACACCCCGGCCGCGACGTAAGCGTGGGCGGCCTGGCCGCCGGCGCCCGCCGGCGTCCACGTGCCGCTCCCTTCGAAGTCGAACGCGATTTGAAGGCCCGAGGTGGGATCCTCCCGGTCCGAGGAGCACGAGGCGTCGAAGATGAAGGACGTCGTTCCCGCGGCGCCCGAGAGGGGAGTCACCGTGAAGCAGGCGAGCGGGGCCGTGTTCACGCACGCGCAGGCGCCCGCCTGGCAGACCGCGCCCGCGATGCAGGTCCCGGGGCCGACGCACGACGTCCCGTCCGGCTTCGCGGGGTACTGGCAAGACTGCGCAGCCGGATCGCACGTGCCCGGGAGCCGGCACTCGGCCGGCGGCGCACAGGAGACGAGCGCGTCGCGCGTGCAGACGCCGGCGAGGCAGCTCGCCGAGAGCGTGCAAGCGTTGCCGTCGCTGCATTGCGCGCCGTCGTCCTTGACGCTCTCGCGGCAGAGGCCGGTGGCGGGGTCGCACGCGGCGTGGGCGATGCACGGATCGCTGGGGGTGCAGGTCACGACCGAGGTGGGGTCCTGGCACTTGCCGTCCTGGCAGGTCTCGCCCGACGTGCATCGGTCGCCGTCGAGGCACGGCGTTCCGTCTCTCTCGCCCCTGCACGTCGAGACGCGGACCGTGAAGGCCTGCGGGAGGACCGCCCGGTTGCCGCGCGGGTCGAGGAGCTCCAGGTCGTACGTGCCGGGGGCGGCCGCCAGCGCGGGGTACCGGGCCGAAAGCTCGCTCTCCGACACGAGGCTCACGTCCTGGAGCGGCACCCGGACGTCGCCGGCGACGAGCCACAGGCCGAAGGTGGAGTCCACCGACGAGCCGCCCGGCGAGTCGAAGTCCACCGTCACCCGTGACCGGAAGTGCTCGCCGCGAATCGCGAGGACGGTGAAGACGTCGGTCCGGGTCTGCGCCGGCTCGATCGCGGCGAGGACCGGCGCGGGCGCGCGCTGGCAGGTGCAGGCCGCGAATCCGGCGAGCAGGAGCGACGGCAGGGTGGACCGGGCGCGCCTCATGGCCGGAACCGGTACCCCGCGGCGAGGAGGAGGCCGCCGGTGCGCAGCTGGCCCAGGTCTGTATTCATCCGTCCGAAGCTCAGGTCGGCCTCGACGAAGACCTCGCCGGGGCCGAAGGCTCGGGCGCCACCGGCCACGAGCGATGCGCCGGGGCTCGCCTCCAGGCTGGAGTCGGGGCCGACCGACACGTTCACGAGCTGGACCATGACGCCGGCGCCACCGTAGACGGCGGCCCATCCGAGCGGCCACTCGTGGAGGGCGAGGAGCGAGAGCGGGATCACCCGGGCCGACGCGTCGATCGAGGTGGGCAGGCCGAGCTGCGCCGGAACCGTCGAGGAGGTGGCCCAGGTGCCGGCGCGGGCGGCGAGGAGCAGCCGCTCCGAGAGCCAGGGTGTCCGCCACAGGACCTCGAGCGAGAGAGACGGAGCGGACACGGATTCCGCATTCGTCTGCCACCCGGCGAGCATGCCGATCCGCCAGCGGCTCACCGGCGCGCGGAGGTCGACCGGGGCGCGAGCGGTGAAGTCGCGATCCTCGACGACGATCTCGGAGCGGCCGGCCGGCGGCACCCCCGCCGGAGCGACGTAACGGGCAGTCCAGCCGTCTCCCGATTCCTCCAACCCCTCGACCCGGCCGGCCGTGGCCGTGACCGTGACGGGCGCCCCGCGGACGCCACGGCCCTCCGCGTCGAACAGGTGGATGGTGACGGAGGTCGACTCGTTGCCGTCGGCCACCAATTCGGCCGCGCCCGTGGCGATCTCCGCCCGCGCCGAGGGCGGCAGGCCGTGGAAGAAGCGCTCGGGCTGACTCCAGATCCCCGCCCCTCCCAGCGCGTCGATTGCGCGCGCGCGCCAGGCGTACGGACCGGCGGGCAGGGAGAGCGAGAGGCGTGGCTCCGACGCGGCGCGCGACGGAGCGGCGGCGAGGTCTCCGGGCGCCGAGATCTGGATCTCGTAACCCTCCGCTCCCGGTGCGGCCTCCCAGGAGAGCGCCACCGGCGTCGCGGGGTCGCCCGCGCCGACCACCTCGCCCGCGACGGGAGCCAGCGGGCGCGGTGCCGGAATGGGTGGCGGCGCCATCACGTCGAGATCGCGCGGGGCGCTCGGCGGGCCCGCGACCCCTTCCGGACCGACGGCGGCGACGGTCCAGCGGTACGGGCCGGGCCTGCGCGGGACGAACTGCGCCTCCGCCGCGGTGACCTCGCCCTGCCAGGCGGGCTCGCCCTCGCGCTCGACCGAGACCCTCCAGCGCGTCACGGGGGTCCAGGCCTGCCAGCGGAGCACGACGGGGCCGAAGGGGACCGCCTCCGACGGCTCGGGCGCGAGCGGTCGCGGAGGCCCGACCAGGACCTCGAGGCGGCGAGCGCGGGACGGGGCGGTCTCCCGGCCGGAGAGGGCAGTTCCGCGCGCCCGCCACCAGAAGACGCCGAGGCCCGGGAGCGGGACGCGCAGCGTGGGCGACGCGGCGGTGCGCGAGGCGTCCACCACGCCGAACGCGGGATCGCGCGCCAGCTCGACGGTGTAGGAGCGAAGGACCTCGGAGCGGGCGCACGCGAACGTGGCCGTCACCGGCTCGTCGTCCCAGGTGAACCGGGCGCCGTCGGCGGGGGAGACCGGATCGGGCGCGGTGAGCGCTGCCTCGATGGGCTTCACGTCGCTCCAGGGGCCGGTCCGCCCGTCCCCGTCCACACTGCGCACGCGCCAGTAGTGGCGCGCGGCCGGGATCTCCGCCCAGCGATAGCCCGGGACCTCGACCCGCTCCGCGACCACGGGCGCCGCGAACGAGGGCTCCGGCGCGATCTGGATCTCGTAGACCACCGCGCCCACCACGGCCTGCCAGCGCAGCACGACCCATGCGCCCGGCTCGCCGGGGGCGGGCGCGGCGAGGAGCGCCAGCGCGGCCGCGACGCTAGCGAGCGTCGCCATGGTCCACCTCGATCGACGGGTCGAAGAGCTGGGGCGCCTCGGGGAGGGGACGGTGGATGAGGCGGAACGGCGAGGGGGCGGAGAACCGCGCCTCGCCGCGGTCCGCCTCGCTGGCGCGCACCCTCCAGTAGTAGACGCCCTCCGGGAGTTGCGGATTGGTCCACAGGCCGGGCCCCTCCGCGTCGGCCGCGAAGGCGACCTTGGCGAAGGACGCGTCGGTGGAGATCTCCAGCCGGTAGCGGGAGGCGCCGTCCACCGCCGTCCACCAGAACGGCACCTGCACGCCCGGGGGGGCGAGGACGATCTCCGCGGCCATGGGGGCGAACGGCGTCGGCGGCCGATCCTCGACGGCGAAGAGCCGCCGGGCCTCGCTCATCGGGTTCCCGTCCTGGTCCACGAGCCGCCAGAAGTACGGGCCCGGCCCGGGTGGGTTGAAGGCGTGGGCGCCCGGGGCGCCCGGAGCGCGGCCCATGAGATCGGCGAAGCCGGGGTCGCGCGCGATCTCGACGCGCGCGCCGTTCGCCGTGGAGCCGTCCCAGCGCAGGAGGACCGATCCCGGGAAGCGGGCGAACCAGAAGCGCTGGTTCCGGGCTGGCGCGTCGAGGCGGATGCGCGCCTCGGCCCGGGCCACGTCGCCGTTCTCGGCGCGAGCGCTTCCCGCGACCACCTCCACGCGAGGCCCAGACGCGCCGCGGGCGCCGATGCGGGCCTCCGAGCCGGGCTCGAGCACGGCGAGGCCACCCGGCGTGCGGACCGACACCGTTCCCGCCGGAGCCGAGCCGGAGAGGCTGCCCTTGGCGAGCGTCACGCGCGCGGCGCCCGGGTCGGGCTCCGCCGGCTCGATGACCACGAGGGAGCGCTCCTCGATCTCCAGGACCGCGCCACCGTCGAAGGACACCGACGCCGACGCCGCCGGTGGAACGTACAGCGAGTCCCGGGCGGCGAGCGGCTCGCCGGCGCGCGCGGCGTCCCACACCAGCGTGCCCGGGGGCCGCCGCAGGACACCCGACTCCGCGCGGGCGAGCCGCGCCACCGGGGGCGCCGCACCGCGCTGCAGCCGAGGGCCCCGGGCCCCGTCGGAGAGCAGGAGGACCGCGACCGCCAGAAGGCCCGCGGCGCTCCCGGCGAGGAGGAGGTCGTCGGCGTCGCGAAGCCAGCCATGCGAGCCGGGCTCCGTGGCCATCGAACTCCCCTCCGCCGCGGCCGTTCCCAAGGCGCCTCAGGGAAGGCTCGAGCGCCCGGCCTCGATGGCCGCGTCCACCGCCGATACGATCGTGATGATGCCGAAGGGCTTGGTCACGTAACCGTGGACGCCGAGCTCCTTGGCTTCGGTCTCCGCCGCCGGGCTCGGGAAGGCGGTGATCAGGATGGCCCGCAGGCGCGGGTAGTGCGTCCGGACGAGCCGCAGCACGTCGAGGCCGCTCATTCCGGGGAGGTTCTTGTCCACGACGAGGAGGTCGAACGGCTGCTTGGCGAGCTTCATCAGCGCCGCCTCGCCGGTCTCCACGGCGTCGACCTCGTGCCCGGCGTTGGCCAGGACGCGAAGGAGGAGGTCGCGAACGGAGACCTCGTCGTCGATGACGAGGATGCGGCCGGGGCTCAGGGAGCGAGTCTGCACTGCCGCCAAGTGTACCGGGTGGCCGACCGTGCGTAAAACTTCGCTGCCCCGGCATGTAGGACAATGAAGGTATCTGCTCATCTGAGGACTTCTTCGGCGGGCGGCCGCCATCCCGGCGCCCCAACCCCGGACGCCCCGTTCGCGAACGTTCACGAACACGACCCCGGAGCGGCGGGCGCGGAATTGGCCCGGCGGAATGCGCTGGGGTGGTGGCGCAGCGCGTGCATTCCCCCTCGTGAACCCTCCTGCGAGCGAGACGACCTTGAAGGGGATCACGATCACATCGAGAGCCTGGAGCGGTCACGCGGCAATCCTGGCGCTCCTGCTCGCCGCCTGGCCCGGGTCGGGCCGCGCCGAGGAGCCCACCGCCGAGGAGCCGCGCGTCGCCGAGGCCCCGAGCCCGCTCGCTCCCCCGGCGCCGGCTCCCCGACCCCGCCTCACCCTCCACTTCACCAAGCATGCCCTGGTGACCGGCGGCCTGCTCCTCTTCACCGGCGTCACCCAGTACTACGACTACAAGCTGGTGGCGTCGGCGTGCCGCTGGTGCACGCCGGGCCAGTTCGACGTCTGGGTGCGGAACGAGCTCATCTGGAGCGACACCAAGACCGCCTCCACCGCCTCCGACGCCCTGATGGTCGCGGTCCCCGCGGGCGCCGCGCTCGCGCTGATCTTCACCGCCCGCGCCAACGGCGCCGGGGGGCGCGAGGTGGCGGAGGACCTGCTGGTGATGGCCGAGGCGACCGCGACGGCGACGGCCATGATGCAGTTGGCGAAGTTCCCCACGGCGCGGCTCCGGCCCGACGCCTGGGCGGCCGGCGGGGCCACCAGCCCGGGCAGCCGCATGTCCTTCTGGGCGGGGCACAGCTCCAGCGCCTTCGCCGTCGCGGCGTCGGTGACTCAGGTGTCGCGGATGCGCGGCCGGGCGAGCTGGAAGTGGATCGGCCTCGCCACCTTCACCGGCGCGGCCGGCGTCAGCTGGATGCGCATCGCCGCCGACCGTCACTGGGGCACCGACGTGCTGGTCGGCACGGCGGTCGGCACCGCCGTCGGCCTGGCGGTGCCGCTGCTGGTCCTTCATCCGGCCGACGAACGGACCCCGGCGGTGACGCTGGTCCCGGCGCCGGGCGGGCTGGCCCTGCTCTTCTGAGCGGCGGCCGGCGGCCGGCCGCGCCAGCGCACCTGGATGCGCCTCGCGGCCGCGGCCTCCGAGCGGAAACCCGAGAGCCCCCGATTCAGCGATCCGAGACGATGCACGTCCCGCTCTCGCAAACGATCCGAGCATCCTGCTTCAGCTTCGGTATCCACTCCAGGACACGGCGCCGGATCTCTTCACGGCGTTCGGGCGACAATCCCCTGATGTATCTTTCATCGGACGCATACCAGATGCCCCGATAGCGCCGCATCTCCTCGATGGCGTCCTCGTCGCTCACGCCTTCGACGAGTATTCTGTAGGCGGCCACCATGACGCCGGTCCGGTTCATCCCATACCGACAGTGGACGTAGACCGGCTTCGGCTGCTGACTGACGATCGCAAGGAAGTGAGCAATGTGATCGTCCACGATCGAAGGGGCAAGCAAGCGGAGCGGTTCCCAGTCACGGATGCGAAAATAGCCCAGCTCGTGGCTCTTCGTGTCCGTGACGCTCGCCTGAGCGAAGGCGGACTCGTCATCCAGGATGAACTCGAGATTCACCACCGTGCGAGCTCCGTGCTGAACGAGCCATGCGGCGCTGTCCTTGTCCGGCCTGGCCCCACGCCACAGCACCCCCGGCGTCACCACACAGAAGTTCTGGATGGTGGAGCCGAGATTGCTCGCGCATGCTCCGGCGATGGTCTTCTTCGAGAAATAGGCGCAGCGACACGTCGAGACCACGAACAGGAGCGCGAAGGTGAGACGACACGTGCGTGCGAGGCCAGGCGAACGCATATCCATCTCGCTCTCGATACCGCCCTCGCAACGCTCCGAGGCCACTCGACCGGCTCGAGCCAGCTTCCGCGAGAGAGGCTATCAGACCCGTGACATCGTTCACCCTGGGCGAGCGGGAGGTGGCCGTGGCGCCCGGGCGTGAGCGCCGGGCACCGCCTCTGCTAGCCTGTCTCCGCCCATGCGCCGGATCGCCCGCCTCCCCCTCGCCGCCCGCGTGGCTGCGTTCGCGTTCGTGTTCGGCTGCCGCCTCGTCCCGCCGCTCCCGCCCGAGGCCGCGAAGAGCGCGGAGGGCGCGCTCCAGGAGCTCGCGCCGGAGGCGTTCCCGGCCTTCGCCGACGACCTCGACTACGCCGGGCTCGACGACGCGATCGGCCGCTCCGCCACCTGGCTCGCGCGGCTCGCCGCGGCGGATCCGGGCAGGACCTTCGCGTTCGGCAAGGAGCGGGTCCCGATCCAGAAGCTCCAGGCGACGCTCGCGCGCTTCCGCGCGCTCGCGCTCGCGCGGCCGTCGCCCGAGGCGCTCGGCGCCGCGCTCAAGCAGGAGTTCCGCGTCTTCCGCTCGATCGGCGACGGCCGCGGCACGGTGCTCTTCACGGGCTACTACCTCCCGGAGCTGCGCGGCTCGCTCGCGCGGCAGGGCGCGTACCAGGTCCCGCTCCATCGCGCCCCCGACGACCTCGTCGTCGTCCGCGCGAAGGACTTCCCGGCGCTCCCGGACGACCTCGTCGGCCGCGTCGAGGGCGGCCGGCTCGTGCCCTACCCGACGCGGGCGGAGATCGCGGGCGGCGCCCTCGAGAAGAGGAACGCGGAGCTCTGCTTCGTGGACTCTGCCGTCGACGCCTTCTTCGTGGAGATCCAGGGGAGCGGGATCGTCAGGTTCGAGGACGGCACCTCGAGGGTCGTCACCTTCGCAGGGAAGAACGGCCACCGCTACGCCGCGGTCGGCGCGGAGCTCGTGCGCCGCGGCGCGATCGCGAAGGCCGACGTCTCGATGCAGGCGATCAAGGCGTGGCTCGCCGCGAACCCGTCCGAGCAACCCGGGATCCTCGCGACGAACCCGTCCTACGTCTTCTTCCGCTGGGCCGACGCGCCGACCGGCTCGCTCGGCGTCCCGGTCACGCCCGACCGCACGGTCGCCGCCGACGCGCGGGTGTTCCCGAAGGGCGCGCTCGCGTTCCTCGAGACCGAGCGCCCGGTCGACGCGTCCGGCGCGTCGATGCGGCCGTTCTCGAGGTTCGTCCTCGACCAGGACGCGGGCGGCGCCATCCGGACGTCGGCGCGGGTCGACCTCTACCTCGGGAGCGGCGCGTACGCCGAGAACGCCGCGGGCCGGATGCGCCAGCCCGGGCGGCTCTACTACCTGCTCCTGCGCTGACGCCCGCGCGGGCGGATCAGGACCGCCGGGACGGGAGGGCGCTCCAGGCGGCGGCCGCCTCCGCGTCGGGGGCGCCGAGGACGACGTAGCGGCGGCCGAGCAGCGAGAACAGCGCGTGGCCGCGCCCCCACTCGCCGCCGAGCTTCGCCCGCAGCGCGTCGGCAGGCATCCCCGGCCCGAGCGCGGCGAGGAGCTTCGCCTCGTCGTCCGAGAGCTGCGGCTCGAGCGGCGGCGGAGCGCGCGGCGCGACCGGCGTGTCCTCCGGGATCCGGTCCGGCGCCTGGCCGTAGGTGTCGATCCCCGGGTACGCCGCGGTGAGCTGGTCGAAGAAGCCACCCGCCGCGCCCGCGCTCCCGCCGTCGAACGCGATCCCCATGTGCCACGGCGCCTCGCGAGCGGTCCACGCCACGTGTCCGGCGAGGGCCGCGGGCGCGGGGATGCGCTCGTTCACGAGCTCGACGAAGATCCGCGAGCCGGGCTCGAGCCGGATGGGCGCGAGCACCTGGCAGCCGCGCGGGCCGTAGTCGCTCGTCGGCGAGGCCCAGAATCCGCCCTCCTTGAGCGCGATCCGCGCCTCGCACCGGACGGCGGCCCGCGGCGTCCGCCTCGGGTTCAGGATGAACTCCGGCATGGCCTTCCCCCAACGCGAGAAACGGCGCCGATCCTACGATCCGTCCGGGTGCGAAGCCAGGAGGGCGCCGCGCGCACGTCCTCCCACACCGGCTGCTTCCCGCGGATCGCCATACGATCGGCCCGGTGCGGCGCGCTCCCGGCGGAGTCCGAGGAGCCGGCGGCCGGGTTTCCGCCCTGTCGGTCGTCGGGTGTACAACCGGCGGCCTGTGAGGCGGCCGGCCATCGAGATCCACCAGGGGGAGCTCCGGGTCGCGGGATCCGGGCTGCACCTCGACGCCCGCCGGCGCGTCCCCTGCGCGTTCGTCTCGCACGCGCACGGCGACCACATCGGCCGCCACGACCGGACGATCGCGACCGCGCCGACGCTCGCGCTCATGCGCCACCGGCTCGGCGAGCCGAAGCGCCGGAAGACCGAGGCGCTCCCGGCGGCGTTCCGCGAGCCGTTCGGGCTCGGCGAGCTCTCCCTGGAGCTCTTCCCGGCGGGGCACGTGCTCGGCTCGGCCCAGATCCGCGTGGAGCGGAACGGCGTGTCGCTCGGCTACACGGGCGACCTCTGCACCGAGCCGACCCACGCCGCCGAGCCCGCCGAGGTGATGGGCTGCGACGTGCTGGTGCTCGAGTCGACCTTCGGCCACCCGCGGTACGTCTTCCCGCCGAAGGCGGAGACGCTCGCGGCCGTCCGGAGGTTCGCCGACGACGCGATCTCCGAGGGCGCGACGCCGGTGCTCCTCGGGTACGCCCTCGGCAAGGCGCAGGAGATCCTGAAGTTCCTCGCCGATGCGGGCTACCGCTGCGCCGCGCACCCGGTCGTGCACGCGGTGAACCGGGTCTACGAGGCGCACGGCGTCTCCTTCCCGAACGTGCGCGCGCTGCCGCCGGAGGGCCCCGCCGCAGGCGAGGTCGTCGTCGGCCCCGCCGCACCTCGCGCGCAGCCCGGCGATGCGCGGCGTGCGGCAGCGGCGGACCGCGATCCTGACCGGCTGGGCCATCGACGGGTCCCGGTTCTTCCGGGGCGCGGACGCCGCGTTCCCGCTCTCCGATCACGCCGACTTCCCTTCGCTCGTCCGGTACGCGAAGGCGACCGGCGCCTCGCGCGTGTTCACGGTGCACGGGCAGGCCGACGTGCTCGCCGCGGCGCTCCGCAAGGAGGGCGTGCGGGCGGAGCCGCTGCGGGAGCAGGCGCAGCTCGAGCTCCTGTAACGCCGTCCCATCTCCGGGCCAGGCACTTGTCGCGAAGCGACATGTGCCGGCCCGCTCCCTGCGGCGTTCCTCACGGAAGTGTTATGACACCGCCGTGATCGACGTTCACCGTCTCGCCGGACGCCGCGGGCCAGCGGCTCGACAAGTTCGTGCGCAAGGCGCTGCGCGACGTCCCGCTCTCGCACCTCTACAAGATGTTCCGCACCCGGAAGATCCGCGTGAACGGCGCCCGCGGGCGCGCGGAGCAGCTCGTCCAGGCGGGCGACGCCGTCGTGATCCGCGGGGACGAGGAGCGGCTCCTGGCGAAGCCCGGCCCGGAGGCCCGCTCCGCCTCCGCTCCGGGGGGCAGGCCCGGCGCGCCGGCCGCGCCGACGTTCGGCGTCCTCTTCGAGGACGAGGACGTGCTCGCGGTCGACAAGCCTGCCGGTCTCGCCGCGCATCCGGGCACGGGGATCGCGGGGGCGACGCTCGTCGAGATGGCGCGGGCCTACCTCCGCGTCCCCGACGGCCTCCCCGCGACCGAGTACCGGCCGTCGCCAGCCCACCGCCTCGACCGCGACACCTCCGGCGTCGTCCTCGTCGCCAAGACGCGGCGCGCGATGGTGCGGCTCGGCGAGATCTTCACGGACGGGGAAGACGTCGGGAAGACCTACCTCGCCGTCGTGAAGGGGAAGATGCCGAAGGAGGCGGGGACCATCGACCTGCCGCTCTCGGAGCACGAGCAGACCTCGAGGTCGAAGGCCGCGCGCGGCGTGAACTTCCAGGAGGCGATCACGCACTGGCGGGTCGTGTCCTCCATGAAGGAGGCGACGCTCCTCGAGGCTCCGATCGAGACCGGGCGGACGCACCAGATCCGCCGCCACCTCGAGGCGGCCGGCCACCCCGTCGCGGGCGATCGCCGCTACGGCGACTTCCCGTGGAACCGGGCCGCGCGCCAGCGCTGGGGGCTCCGCCGGATGTTCCTCCACGCGTGGCGGCTCTCGCTGCCCGCACCCGACGACGGGCGCGCCGCTGCGGCTCGAGGCGGACCTCCCGGGGGAGCTCCACGAGGTGCTCTCGAAGATGAACCTCGCGCCGCCCGGGGGAGCGAGCGCCCGCCCGCGCCCCGGCCCGCCGCGCGCGTTGAAGTCGGGCCGCGACCGGTCATAGATTCGACGGCTCGATGAGCGACAGCCCGCGACCCGAACGAGACCGCCGCCCCGCCGGAACCCCGGACGGAGCCGCGCCAGGTGCGGATCGTCGTCGACGGCGTCCCGCCGCGGCGGCCGCTCGCGCGGCGCCTCCTGCGCTGGGCGCTGTTCCTCGCGATCGCGGCCGTGAACGCGATCGTCGTCCTCGTCGTCGTCGCCTACCTCTACTTCTCCCGCGGGCTCCCGGAGCATCCCGGACGCTCGCCGCACTACCGGCCGCCCATCATCACCGAGATGATCTCGACGGACGGCCAGATCGCGGGCGAGTTCTTCGACGAGCGGCGCAAGGTCGTCCCGTACGAGCGCATCCCGAAGCAGGTCGTGCAGGCGTTCATCGCGTCCGAGGACCAGCACTTCTTCGAGCACGGCGGCGTCGACTGGCTCGGGCACGCTGCGCGCGGCCGCTGAACACCTACGTGCTCCGGCGCAAGATCCAGGGCGGCTCGACGATCACGCAGCAGACCGCGAAGTCGATCCTCATCTCGCTCCGAGGGGTTCGCGGCGGGGACGAGGAAGAACCTGCGCCGCAAGATCCGCGAGTTCATCCTGCGCGAAGCGGCTCGAGCGCGCCTTCGACCAAGGAGGAGATCCTCTGGCTGTACCTGAACGGCGTCTACCTCGGGCACCACAGCTACGGGGTGCAGGCCGCCGCGGAGAACTACTTCCGGAAGAACGTCGAGGACCTCACGCTCGCCGAGGCGGCGCTCATCGCCGGGCTGCCGCAGGCGCCGTCCCGGTACTCGCCGTTCTCGCGCCCGGAGTCCGCGAAGGAGCGGCGCCGGTACGTGCTGCGGCGGATGTTCGAGGAGGGGATGATCACCGCCGAGGAGCGGACGGCGGGCCGAGGACGCGGAGGTGAAGGTCTTCCCGGCTCGACGACGTCTTCCGCGAGACGGCGCCGTTCTACGTCGAGCAGGTGCGCCGGCAGGTCGTCGACCGCTACGGCAACGAGCGGGTCCTCCACGACGGGCTCCGCGTCGAGATGGCGATGGACCTCGAGAAGCAGCGCGCCGCGCAGGCGGCGATGCTCGCCGGGCTGATGGAGGTGGACCACCGCCAGGGCTACCTCGGGCCGGTGGCGCACGTGGAGGGCGAGGAGCGGGAGGCCCTCGCGGCGCGGCTCGCGCCGCGCCTGGCCGCAAGGCGCCGCTCCGAGCCCGGCGACTACGCGGTCGGGCATCGTCGGACCGCCGTGGACGACGGCGCCGCGGTCGTCGCACGTCGAGGTGGGGGACGACCGACGGGCGTCCTGCCCATCGCCGGGATGCGCTGGGCGCGCAAGCCGAACCCCGAGCAGAGCTACCCGGACGCCCTCATCTCGCGGCCCTCCACCGCGCTGCACGCCGGGCGACGTGATCGTCCTGGTGCGGCGGGTGGACGCGCGAGCGAGCTCGTCGACGCGCGAGCCGGAGGCCCAGACCGGGAAGCCCAGACGTCCCGGAGCGCCGGACCTCCTCTTCACGCTCGAGCAGGAGCCGAAGCTGCAGGGGGCGCTCGTCTCGATCGAGCCGTTCACCGGCTACGTCCTCGGCGATGGTGGGCGGCTACGACTTCGACGCCTCGGAGTTCAACCGCGCCTTCCAGGCCTGCCGCCAGCCCGGCTCCGCCTTCAAGCCGATCGTCTACTCGGGGGCCATCGAGAAGCTCGACTACACGCCGGCCACCCTGCTCACCGACGCGCCCATCGTCTACCGGGACGAGACGGCGGGCGTCTCATGGAAGCCGGAGAACTTCGGCGACGTCGTTCAAGGGCGACGTGACGCTCCGCGACGCGCTCGTCCACTCCATGAACATCCCGGCGGTGAAGACCGCCGCGGCGCTGGGCGTTCGGGACCAGCTGGTGGCCGACTGGGCGGCGACGCTCGGCCTCACCACGCCGGTGAAGCGCGAGCTGGGGAGCGCCATCGGCTCCTCCTGCACCACGCTCTGGAGCCTCGCCAACGTCTACGCGCTCCTCGATCGTTACGGCGAGAAGCGGCCGCCACGCTTCGTGAAGCGCGTGCTCGACCGCGACGGCCGCCTGCTCGAGGACCACACCGCCCCCGCCGACCCCTGGGTGCCGCTCTCGACGCGGCTCGCGGCGGCGGCCGCCGACGGTGCAGGCCGCGCCGGAGCGCGTGATGGACCCGCCGGTCGCGCCTTCATCACCGTCTCGCTCATGCACGAGGTGGCGACGGTCGGGCACCGGCGCGCAGGCGGCGCGGCTCGGGAAGCCCGCCGGCGGGCAAGACCGGGACCACCAACGACTCCTTCGACACCTGGTTCATGGGCTTCACCCACGACCTCTTCGCCGGGGTGTGGCTCGGCTACGACCAGAACGAGATGCCGCTCGGTCGCTACGAGACCGGCGGCCGCGCCGCCCTCCCCATCTGGCTCGCCTACATGCAGAGCGGCGCTGCGCGATGCGCGACCCAGCCCGACTTCCCGGTGCCGGACGGGATCGCCTTCGTGCGGATCGACCCGGCGACCGGGCAGGTGGCGCCCCGACGAGCACGGCGGCGTGGTGGAGCCGTTCAAGGTGGAGAACCAGCCGGTCGGACCCCGCCGACCGGCCGCCGAGGTCGAGGTGCAGGACCTCTTCAATCAGTGAGGGCCGGGTGCGTTCCCGCTCTCCACGCGCTGGTGGAGCCCCGTCCTCCGGAGCGGAGGCCGACGGAGCATCCGCGGCCTCCCCTGGGTAGGCCGCGTAGCATGGCGCTCGCGCGTCGTGCTCGGAAGCATCGGCGGAGCGTGCCCCAATCCCGGTCGCGCTCCGCATGCTCCAGACGATGCCGCCACTCGGCCTGAAGCGCACGCTCCTCGCGTCTCGCGGTCGCCCTCCTCTCGTCGCCGGGGCTCACCGGCTTCGTCGTGAACCGCGATGGTCCGGCACGGCGCTCGAGGACGCGGTGGAGCACCGGAGGCCGAGTCGTACGTCCGCGGGTACGTCGCCGCGGAGGTGGCCGCCGCCGCTGGCCGAGCGGGACGACGGCGGCGAGCGCGACGGCCTCGAGCGCGGCTGGGACGACGGCGTCGCGTACGTGGTGGTGCTGCGGGCCGACCGGACGATCGCGCGGGGCGAAGCGGCTCGCGCGCGACCACCGCGAGCACGGCGGAGGACGCGATCGCCGCGCGACCCTCGAGCGGCTACGCGCCGGCGTTCCGCTTCGGCGAGGACCGTGCGCGTTCACCCGGCCGGTCACCGCGCCGTCGCGCGCCCGGACGGCGCAGGCGGAGCGGACGTCGGCTGGGTGCTGCTGGCGCGGTCCGGGCGGGAGCTGCAACGCGCAGATCGCCGGCGTGCAGCTCGTCATCTTGCGCTGCTGCTCGGCGCGGGCGGCGCTCCTGCTCGCGCTGCTCGTGTACGCCTTACGCCGGCGGCTCGTCCTGCGCCGCTCGCCGAGATGAGCGTGGTCGCCGGTCGGGTCTCGGAGTACGACCTGACCGCGCGCGCGCCGAAGCCCGCGCGACGACGAGCTCGGGCACGCTCGCCGAGTCGCTGAACCGCATCGGCGAGAACCTCGCCGGCACGCTGTCGCGCGACCCAGAGCGTCTCGGACGGCGTCGCGCCAGGTCATCGAGCGGATCGCCCGCACCGGCGCCGCCGGTGGCGGAGGGCACCGGGACCGTGTCGGCGCGGTCGCCGAGACCGCGACGTCGATGAGCGAGATGTCGGCTCGCTGAAGGGCATCGCGGACAACGTCGAGGTGCTGGCCCAGAGCGCCGAGCAGTCCTCCTCGTCGATCCTCGAGATGGCCGCGACCAACGACGAGGTGGCGGAGAACATCCACGCGCTCGCCGCGAGCGTGGAGGAGACGACGGCCGCGATCGAGGAGATGACCTACTCGATCAAGGAGGTGGCGAAGAACGTCGAGGAGCTCTCCGCCACCGCCGAGGAGACCTCGCTCGTCGATGAACGAGATGGACGTCTCCATCAGCCAGGTCGAGACGAACGCGAACGAGACCGCGAAGCTCTCGGAGCAGGCGAAGAGCGACGCCGAGCAGCGGCGCCGAGGCGCTCTCGCGCACCCTCGCCGGCATCGACAAGATCAACGACTCGTCGCAGGAGGCGGCCGAGGTCATCGACTCGCTCGGGAACAAGATCGGCGCCATCGGCAACATCCTCAACGTCATCGACGACGTCGCCGAGCAGACCAACCTCCTCGCGCTGAACGCCGCCATCCTCGCCGCGCAGTCGGGCGAGCACGGCAAGGGCTTCGCGGTCGTGGCGGACGAGATCAAGGACCTCGCCGAGCGGACCGGCGCCTCCACCAAGGAGATCGCCGAGCTCATCCGCGCGGTGCAGGACGAGAGTCGAAGAACGCCGTCACCGCCATGGACCGCGGCGTGAAGAACGTCGAGGAGGGCGTCCGGCTGGGGCAGGAGGCCGAGACCGCGCTCAAGAAGATCCAGGAGTCCTCGCAGAAGTCGACGCAGATGGTGAAGGCCATCGCCCGCGCGACCATCGAGCAGGCGCGCGGCTCCAAGCAGGTGACCATGGCCATCAACCGCATCGCCGAGACGGTGCAGCAGATCGCGACCGCCACGGCCGAGCAGGCGCGCGGCTCCGAGCAGATCATGAAGAGCGCCGAGAAGATGAAGGCGATCACCAAGCACGTCGAGCGCTCGTCGCAGGAGCAGGCGCGCGGCTCGAAGCAGATCACCCGCGTCGATCGAGTCGATCAGCGAGATGGTCAACCACCTGAACCGGGCCCAGAAGGAGCAGACGAAGCGGCTCGGAGCAGGTGATGAGCGCGGTCGAGCAGATCAAGCAGGTCGCCGAGGCCCAGACCGCGTCGGTCCGCGACCTGGAGGCCGCGATCGGCGACCTCGGCTCCGCAGGCCGAGATGCTCCGCGGCGAGGTGAGGCGGTTCCGCGTGTGACCCGCGGTCGGCCGGGGTCAGGCCGGAGATCGAAGCGGCCTAGAACCGCTCCGGGCGGCGCAGGCCGCCGGTCTTCGCGATCACCTCCGCGAGCGACTCGAGGTCGCGCCACTCGGCCGGGCTGAGCGGGACCACCGAGAGCCGCCCCTGCCGGAGCAGCACCGAGCCCGCGAACGCCGCCTCCTGCTTCAGCGCCGCGAGCGGGACGGGCGCCGGCAGCGCCTCGAGCGCCCGGACGTCGACGCACACCGTGCCGTGCCCCTCCGGGTCGGGGTAGGCCGGCTTCACCACCTCCGCGACGCCGACCGCCCGCTTCTCGCCCGAGTGGTAGACGACCGCCCGATCGCCCGGCCGCATCGTGCGCAGGTTCCCCTGCGCCTGCGGGTTCGTGACGCCGCTCCAGCGGGTCGTCCCTTCCTGCACGAGGTCGTCCCAGGAGTACTCGCCGGGCTCGGTCTTGAGGAGCCAGTAGGCCATGCGCGGGGAGGTAAGCGGGCGCGCGCCGCGTGGCAACCCACGCGAGGAGCCCGCGCGGATTCGACGTGTTATATGGATTCGCCATGTTCGGCCTCTCCTTCGGCGAGATCGTCATCATCGCGATCGTCGCGCTCCTGCTCCTCGGGCCCGAGCGCCTGCCCGACGCGGCGAAGACGCTCGGCAAGGGGCTGCGCGAGATCCGCAAGGCGACCGACGACCTCAAGGACCAGGTCGAGCAGGAGATCTACGGCGACCCGAAGAAGCCGGCGCGCCCCGCGCTCGTCGCCCCCGTGCCCGCGCAGCCCGTCCCCGGGCCGGCGGGGCCGCCGCCCGCCGCGACCGCCGAGAACGTCCCGGGCCTCGACGCCGCGCTCGCGGAGCCGGCCGCGGCGCCGGAGTCGCGGCCGGGCCCGACGGTCACCGCGCCGCTCCCGACCGTCGCCCCGGGCGCCTCCGACCCCGATCGCACGACATGAGCGAGCCCGCCCCCGCACAGCTCCCGGCGCCGAGCCCCGAGCCCGAGAACGAGGTGAAGCTCAGCTTCATGGACCACCTGCGCGAGCTGCGCAAGCGGCTCGGCCGCGCGCTCCTCGGCGTCGTGGTCGGGATGGCGGCGGTCGGCTGGTTCGTCGAGCGGATCTTCCACGTGCTGATGCAGCCGGTGCTCGATTCGCTGCCCGAGCACCAGCGGGCGCTCCACTACACGAGCTACATCGAGCCTCTCATGGTGTACCTGAAGGTCGCGCTGTACGGCGGGATCTTCGCGGCGGTGCCGTGGGTGCTGTGGCAGCTCTGGCTCTTCGTCGCGCCCGGCCTCTACAAGAAGGAGAAGCGGGTCGTGATCCCGTTCCTCGTCTCCGGGACGACGCTCTTCTACGCGGGCGCGGCCTTCTGCTACTTCCTCATCATGCCGGCGGCCTTCCCCGCCATGGCGGCGATCGCGAACGACGCGTCCCTCTCGCCGGTGCTCACGATGAGCGAGCAGCTCTCGCTCGTGCTCGCGATGCTCCTCGGCTTCGGGATCGTCTTCGAGGTGCCGGTCGTCATCGCGTTCCTCTCGATGGTCGGGCTCGTCGACTGGCGCACGCTCGCGAAGTACCGCCGGTACGCCATCGTCATCAACATCACGGCCGCCGCGATCATCACCCCCACGGGCGATCCGCTGAACCTCGCGCTCATGGCCGTCCCGATGATCGTCTTCTACGAGATCGGGATCATCGCCGCCCGCCTCCTCGGGAAGAAGCGCGAGCCCGGCGCGACCGTCGCCAGGGCCGACGCGTGACGACCCTCAACGTCCTGGCCGCGCTGTTCGCGGTGTTCATGCTCGTCCGGCACGGCCCGCGCGCGATCCGGCTGCTCCGGGCGGAGGGGTCGCGCGCCGGGGCCATCGTGTCGGTGCTGAACGTCGCACTCGCCGTGGGGATCCTGGTCATGGCCGTGAAAGGGCTCGCGGGCGCGCTTATCTCCCGCTGAAGGGAGGGCGCCATGAATCGGGCCGGCCAGCAGGAAGTCGTCATCCTCGCCGCGAAACGGACCCCCTTCGGGACCTTCGGCGGCAGCCTCAAGGACCTCTCCGCGACGGACCTCGGCGTCCACGCCGCCAAGGCGGCGCTCGCGCAGGCGGGCGTCCCCGCCGGGGACTTCGGTCAGGTCGTGATCGGGAACGTCGCGCAGACGAGCGCGGACGCGATCTACCTCGCGCGTCACGTGGGGCTCCGCGCCGGGCTCCCGGACCGGGTGCCTGCGCTCGCCGTGAACCGGCTGTGCGGGTCCGGGTTCGAGGCGCTCGTGCAGGCCGCGATGTGGATCGAGACCGGGCAGGCCGAGGTGATCCTCGCCGGTGGCACGGAGTCGATGAGCCAGGCCCCGCTCGTCGTCCGCGGCACGCGCTGGGGCTGGCCGCTCGGGAAGCCGCCGCCGACCGAGGATCTCCTCTGGTCGGCGCTGACCGACAGCTACTGCGGCCTGCCGATGGCGCTCACCGCCGAGAAGCTCGCCGAGCAGTACCGGATCTCGCAGGACGAGGTGGACGAGCGATCCATCCTGTCGCAGCGGCGCTGGGCCGCGGCAGACGAGGCCGGGCGGTTCAGGCAAGAGCTCGCCCCGATCGAGGTGAAGGGGAAGAAGGGGCCGGCCCTCTTCGAGCGCGACGAGCACCCCCGGCCGGAGACGACGGTCGAGGGGCTCCGCAAGCTCCCCAAGGTGTTCAAGAAGGACGGCGTGATCCACGCCGGCGCCGCGAGCGGGATCGCCGACGGCGCAGGGATGTTCGTCGTGGCGACGCGCGCCTACGCGGACCGGCGGGGGATCGCGCCGCTCGCACGGCTGGTGAACTGGGGACATGCCGGCGTCGACCCGTCGGTGATGGGGATCGGCCCCGTGCCCGCGGTGCGGAACGCGCTCGACCGGGCGGGGGCGAAGCTCTCGGACTTCGACCTCTTCGAGGTGAACGAGGCGTTCGCGCCGCAGGTGCTCGCCGTCGAGAAGGAGCTCGGGCTCCCCCGCGACAGGACGAACGTGGACGGCGGCGCGATCGCGCTCGGCCACCCGCTCGCCGCGAGCGGCGCCCGGATCGCGATGCACCTCGTCTACGAGCTGCGGCGCCGAGGGGCGAAGCGCGCCATCGGGTCCGCCTGCATCGGGGGCGGCCAGGGCATCGCGGTCGTGCTCGAGGCCCTCTGAATCTTGCCGGCCGGGAGCCCTGGGGCTACGTTCGTGGGCGGCTCGGTCCCGACGGGAGGTGCGCGATGCCGGCCTTCACGGGTGTGAAGGTGTTCACGACGACGCTCGCGCGCGACCGCGAGGTGATGGGCGAGTCCATCGGACGCTGGCTCGCGGAGCACCCCGACCTCGAGGTCGTGGCCAAGCACGTGACCCAGAGCTCCGACAGCGAGTTCCACTGCCTGTCCATCACGCTGTTCTACCGCGACCGCAGGGAGGCCTGAGGAGGCCCCGGGCCGTGCGCCGCCGCAACGATCTCTCGAGCGTCTTCACCTTCGGCGGCCGCGTCCCGGCGACGGTGGGGTTTCTCCTCGCGCTGATGCTGCTCGCGAGCGTGTGGGCGGCGCTGGATCACTCCGTCGCGGGCGCCGCGGTGCTCTGGCCCGGGGGCGTGAAGACGGGGCAGCTCTGGCGCCTCGTGACCTGGGTGCTCGTGCAGCCCGACCCGGGCACGCTCGTGTTCGGCGGGTTCATGCTGTGGTGGCTCGGCCAGCAGCTGTCGTACGCGTGGAGCGAGCGCAGGTTCGTCCTCCGGGTCGTCGGGACCACGCTCGTCGCAGGGCTCGTGACGACGCTCCTGGGGGTGCTCTGGCCGGTCGCGTTCGACGTCAGGCACCTCGGGATGTGGCCGCTCGTGAACGCGCTCCTCATCGCATGGACGATGCTCCACCCGGACGCGCAGGTGAACATCTGGGGCGTCCTCCCGATCACGGGGAGGAACCTCGCGCTCCTGGTCACGGGCGGCACGGTCCTCTACGCGATCTACTCCGGGGTGGCACAGTTCACCCCGCACCTGTCGGCGCTCGCCCTCGCCTGGGCGCAGTCGCGCGGCGGCGGCGGCGGCCGGTCGTGGCGCCAGGCCAAGCGCTGGTGGGCGGACCGCGAGACGAAGCGCCGGTCGCGCCACCTCAAGGTCGTGAAGAAGAACGGGTCCGACGGACGGTCGGACTGGCTCAACTGACCGCGACCTGCTTCACCGACGCCCGGTAGACCCAGATCCGCCCGGTGTTCGTCCGCGTGTCGCCCGGCACCATGAAGAACCCAGGGCCGGTCTCGTCGTAGTCGGGGCTGAACCCGGCGATCTGCCGGCCGTCGCGGAAGGTGACGCGGACCTTCTTGCCCTCGGGCGCCGGCGGCCGGTCGCCCGGCGCGAGCATGAAGAAGATCGCCTTCACCTTGTCGGTCCCGACGAGCTCGGGGGGGCCACCGGGCTGCGCCGCGAGCGCGAGCGTGTCGGCCGCGAGGTCCGCGCCCTCGAGGACGCCGCGCTTCACCTGGCCCTCGACGGTGTGCACCACGACCCGGTGGACGCCCTGGATGACGCACTCGGGCGGGAGCGCCGGCGGCGGGGCCAGCGGGGCCGTCGCGTGCGGCGCGGTCGCGGCCGGGGCGAGGGATGCCACCGCGGCCGGCGGCGCCACCGGAGCGGGGGGGGCAGGCAGCGCGGCGGGAGCGGCAGCGGCGAGCGGGGGTGCGAGCGGGGGTGAGACGGCGGCGGGGGGCGGCACGACGAGCGGCTCGAAGTCGAGGGGGAGTGCCGGCGCGGCCGCGCCGTCCTCCGCGGGGATCTCCTCGAGGATCTCCTCGCCGTCGATGGTCGGGATCTCCTCCTCCGCGGGCGGGGCGGCGAGCGCCGGCGCCTGCGGCGTCGTGAAGTCGTCCTCGGGCTGGCCCGCCGACAGGTCCGGCATCGAGAAGTCGAGCGCGGGCGCGGGTCCGGAGGGCTCGGGCGCGTTCGCCTCGGGGTCGAGCCCGAGATGGCCGTCCGCAGGCCCGACCTCGCCGGCGGGCGAGTCGAAGCCCGCGGCGTCCGGCTCGGCCGTGGCGAATGCGTCCGCTTCGGCCACGTCCACATCGAACGACGGGAGCTCGGGCTCGGGCGGCGCGTTCGACTGGGCCGGCTCGGCCTCGTCCGGCGCAGCGGCGTCGGCCGGGACGCCAGCTGGCGCGGCGTCCGCCTCGCCCCACGGCGGAGGCTCGCCGCCGACCGCCCAATCGGGCGCGACCGCCTCGGCCGCGGCATCGAAGGAGCCGCCGGACTCGAGCAGGAAGCCGGATTCGACGGCCGTCTCCGGGTGCCAGCCCTCCGAAGCCAACGGCTCGACGGTGCGCGCGGCCTCGAACCCTCCGCCCTCGGGCGAGAGATCCGCGGGCGCCGCATCCAGGAACGCGGCGCTGGAGAACCCTGCGGTGTCGTCGTACTCGCCGAGGGTGGGCGCGCCGGAGCGCTCGCCCGGCTCGGCACCGACCGGCGTCTCCGCGCCGGGAACGAGCGGGAGCATCGACTCGATCCCTGCGTCCTCTCCGGCCGGGAGCGTGGACGCGATCTCGTCGTACTCGCCGAGGGGCGCGTCGGCGGGAGCCGCCTCGGGCCCCGGCGCCGCGAGCTCCCAGCCGTCGGGCAGCAGCGCGCCGGCGTCGGCGACGAGCGGCGCCGCGCCGCTCGCGGCGTCCGGCCCGGCGAGCGCGTCCTCGTCGAACGGGCCACCGTCGGCGGGTGCCGGGCTCCGCGGGGCCGCCACGGAGGGATCCCATCCGGCGCCGTCGCCCTCGAGCGTCGGCGGCCTCGATCCGTCATCGGCGAACCCGTCGAGCGAGGCGTCGAGCTGGGCCGCACCGGCGTCGTTCGCCGGCGGGGCGCCGGGATCCCACGCAGGCGCGACGTTCGGGTCGTACGCCTGCGCGTTCGGATCGTAGGGCGCGGGGTACGGCGCGCTGGGATCGAAGGGCTGGCTCGCGTCCCAGGCCGGTGGAGCGTCGGGGTCGAAGGGGGCGTTGGGATCCCAGCCGGCCGGCGCGTTCGGATCGGCTGCGTCCTGCGCGTTCGGATCGTAGGGCGCGGGGTACGGCGCGCTGGGATCGAAGGGCTGGCTCGCGTCCCAGGCCGGCGGAGCGTCGGGGTCGAAGGGAGCGTTGGGATCCCAGCCGGCCGGCGCGCCCGGATCGGATGCGTCCTGCGCGCCCGCGTATGGCTCGGCGGTTGCCCCGGCGCCCGGCCAGGTCGCAGGGTCGTAGCCCTGGTCCGCGTTCCCGGGAGCCTGCGCTGCGGGATCCCAGCCGGCGGCCGCCGGGTCCGCGCCGACCTCGCCGCCGTAGCCCTCCGCCGAGGGATCGGAGGTGGCGGCCGGCGCGTCCTGAGCGGCGGCGCCGTACCCCGCGGAGGGGTCGCCGCCGGCGTTCGGATCCCACTCGGCCGCGAGCACGCCGTCGTCCGCCGCAGGCTCATCGAGGCCGAGCGACGAGGGCTCGAAGAGCGCGTCGGACGCGGCGGCGGGCTCGAGCGGCGCGAACGGCTCCTCGGCCCAGGCGCCCGCGAGCGCGTCCGCGGGCGAGAGCTCCGGCTCCGGAGCCGCCTCGGGCTCGGGCTCCGGCTCCGGCGGCGGCCGGTTCCGGAGGCCGGCGGGGAGGAGCGACTCGCGCAGCCGCGCGGCCGCGGCGTTCACGTCGAAGCCGCCGCGGAGCCCGCCCGCGCCCGCCTCCGGCCCGATGAGGTCGCGGAGCTGCGCAAGGCGCGCCTCCTCGGCGGGCGTCAGCCCCTCGGTCGAGCGCTTCTGCTCGAGCGACCGGAACTCCTTCATCACGCTGCGCTGATCGGGCATGCGTTCGACCGGGACGGCGAGTGCGCGCCCAACGACGCGCGGCGCGAGGGTGATGATACCCCGGAGCCGCGGAGCGACAAAGGCTGCGCCGGCTTGATTTCCCGAGGCCCGGCGGCCATGTATGGCGCCGGATGACCCACCACCCGAACGCCCTCCCGGAGCGCGGCGCGCCCCCCGCGCGGTTCCTGCCGACGACGCGGGGGGAGATGGCCGCGCGCGGATGGCGGGGATCTGGACGTCCTCCTCGTCACGGGGGACGCCTACGTGGATCACCCGAGCTTCGGAGCTGCCGTCATCGGGCGGGTCCTCGAGGCGCGGGGATGGCGCGTCGGCGTGGTCGCCCAGCCGGACTGGAAGGCGCCCGCCGATATCGCCCGGCTCGGCCGCCCGAGGCTCTTCGTCGGCGTGACGTCGGGCGCGATGGACTCGATGGTGAACCACTACACCGCGCACAAGCGGCGGAGGTCGGACGACGCCTACACGCCGGGCGGCGTCGCGGGCCGGCGCCCGGACCGCGCCGCGACGGTGTACGCGCGGCTCGCGCGGGAGGCGTTCGGCCCGACGACGCCCGTGGTCATCGGCGGCATCGAGGCGTCGCTGCGGCGCATCGCCCACTACGACTACTGGGACGACCGCGTCCTCCCGTCGATCCTCGTCCCCTCCGGCGCCGACCTCCTCGTCTACGGCCAGGGGGAGAAGCCGATCCTCGAGATCGCGCGCCGGCTCGCCTCCGGCGAGGACCCGTGCGGCCTCGTCGACGTGCCCGGGACGGCGATCCTCCTCGCGGACCTCGCGCTCGCCGGCCTCGAGGACCGGGAACGCGCGACGCTCGAGCTGCCCGCGTACGACGAGGTCGCGCTCGACAAGCGCCGCTTCGCCGAGTTCAGCCGGCTGTACCACCTCGAGCACAACGGCGACAACGCGCGCATCCTCGTCCAGCGGCACGGGAGCGGCGCGAAGGCGCGCTTCGTCGTCGTGAACCCGCCGATGCCCTCGCCGACGACCGAGGAGCTCGACGCGATCGCGGAGCTCCCGTACGTGCGCGAGGCGCACCCCTCCTACGGCGGCGCGCACATCCCGGCGCTCGAGCAGATCCGCTGGTCGATCCAGATCCTCCGGGGCTGCGCGGCGGGCTGCGCCTTCTGCTGCATCACCGAGCACCAGGGGCGCGACGTCGCCTCGCGCTCCGAGGCGAGCGTGCTCCGCGAGCTCGCGACGCTCGCGTCGAAGGAGGACTTCAAGGGCACCATCACCGACCTCGGCGGCGCGACCGCGAACATGTGGGGCATGCGCTGCACGAGCGCCGAGGCCCACGCCGCGTGCCGCCGCGCCTCCTGCGTCTACCCCTCGATCTGCCAGTTCTTCGAGGTGGACCACGGCCCGCTCGTGGACCTCTACGAGAAGGCGCGGAAGGTGAAGGGCGTGAAGCACCTCTTCGTCGGCTCGGGCGTTCGCTACGACCTCGCCCAGGCGGACCGGAAGAACGGCGACCGGTACGTGAAGGCGCTCGTCGCGCACCACGTCTCGGGCCAGCTCAAGGTCGCGCCCGAGCACGTCCGCGAGCCCGTCCTCAGAGATCATGAAGAAGCCCGGCGTCGAGAGCTTCGAGCGCTTCCGCAGGGACTTCGCGCGTTACTCGAAGGAGGCCGGGAAGGAGCAGTACCTCGTCCCGTACTTCATCTCGTCGCACCCCGGCGCGACGCTCGAGGACGCGGCGGGCCTCACGGACTACCTCCAGGAGGAACCGCTGGAAGCCGCAGCAGGTGCAGGACTTCATGCCGACGCCGATGACGCTCGCGTCGGACATCTTCTGGACGGGGCTCCACCCGATGACCGGGAAGCCCGTCCACGTTACGCGCGACCTCGAGGAGAAGCGGATGCAGAAGGCGCTGCTCCGCTGGGGAGATCCCGCGAACCGGCCGCTCGTCGAGAAGGCGCTGCGGAAGCTGGGACGGCTCGCGCCGGGGGAGCGGCTCGGACCCGGGATGCGGCCCGTCCGCCGCTCGGGGCGCCCCGGACCGCGCCGCGGCGGGCCTCCGAGGGGGCGCCCGGCCTGACGGCCGCCGGCCTCCGCTCCGGCTCGCGGGCGGGGGGGTGACGGCGGACGCCGCCGTGCGCTAGCCTCGGCGCCCGATGCACGACGCGGAGCGCAAGGCGCGCCACGAGCGGCTCTGGCGCACGGACCACCGCCACCTCTGGCACCCGTTCACGCAGATGCAGGACTGGCTCGCGCGAGGAGCCGCTCGTCATCGACGCGGCGGAGGGCGTCTACCTCGTCGACACGCACGGGAACCGCTACCTCGACGGCGTGTCGTCGCTCTGGTGCAACGTCCACGGTCACCGGCGTGCCGGAGATCGACGCGGCGATCCGCGCGCAGCTCGACCGCGTGGCCCACTCGACGCTCCTCGGCCTCGCCTCCACGGCGTCGATCGAGTGCGCGGAGGCGGTCGCTTCGGTCGTCCCGCACGGGCTCACGCGCGTCTTCTTCTCCGACGCGGGCGCGACGGCGGTCGAGATCGCGCTCAAGATGGCGTTCCAGCACCATCAGCTCCGCGGCGATCCGCAGCGAAACGAGTTCATCGCGCTCCGCGGCGGGTACCACGGCGACACGATCGGCGCGGTCTCGCTCGGCGGGATCGACCTCTTCCACCGGATCTTCAAGCCGCTCCTCTTCGGCGTGCACCGCGCGCCGCAGCCCTACTGCTACCGCTGCCCGCTCGGGAAGGCGCTCCCGGAGTGCGGGATGGCGTGCGCCGACGAGGTGGACCGGATCTTCGAGGAACGGAAGGGCAAGATCGCGGCCCTCGTGATGGAGCCGGTGATGCAGGGCGCGGACGGCATGATCGCGCAGCCGCCCGGGTACGTGCGCCGGATGCGCGAGCTCTGCGACCGGCACGGCGCCCTCCTCGTCTGCGACGAGGTGGCGACGGGCTTCGGGCGCACGGGCACGATGTTCGCGGTCGAGCAGGAGGGCGTCGTCCCGGACATCCTCACGATCGCGAAGGGGATCACCGGCGGCTACCTGCCGCTCGCCGCGACGCTGACGACCGAGGCCGTGTTCGAGTCCTTCCTCGGCCCCTACGAGGAGCAGAAGACCTTCTTCCACGGCCACACCTACGCCGGGAACCCGCTCGCCTGCGCCGCCGCCACCGCGTCGATCCGGCTCATGCGTGACCGGAAGGTGATCGAGGGGCTGCCCGCGAAGATCGCGGCCCTCGCGCGAGCGCTCGCGCCCGCCGCGCGGATGCCGAACGTCGGCGACGTGCGCCAGCGCGGGCTCATGGTCGGGATCGAGCTCGTCCGGGACCGCGCGACGAAGGAGGAGTACGCCTACGCGCTCCGGGCCGGGCACCAGGTCATCCTCGAGGCGCGCAAGCTCGGCGCGATCCTGCGACCGCTCGGGAACGTCGTCGTCCTCATGCCGCCGCTCGCGATGACCGAGGTCGAGCTCGAGGAGCTCGCCGCGATCGCGCTCGCGTCGATCGAGAAGGTGACGGCGCGGATCTGACCGCCCGGCGAGCGGAGAACAGCGTGCGAGGCCTCTTCGTCACCGCGACCGACACCGGGGTCGGGAAGACCGAGGTCGCCTGCGCGCTCCTCCGCGCCGCGCGCGCGGCCGGCGTCGACGCGGTCGGGATGAAGCCGGCGCAGTCCGGCGGGACGCCCGGCGAGCCGACCGACGCCGACCGGCTCCTCGAGGCGTCCGGCCGCGTCGAGCCCTTCGAGGCGATCTGCCCGTACGCCCTCCGGGCGCCGCTCGCGCCGGCGGTCGCGGCGCGTCTCGAGGGGGTCGAGATCTCGTTCGCGCGGATCGTCGGCGACGCGGTCGCGCTCGCGGCGCGCCACGCGGCCGTGGTCGTCGAGGGCGCGGGCGGGCTCCTCGTCCCGCTCACCGAGCGGGAGACGTACGCCGACCTCGCCGCCGCGCTCGGGTTGCCGGTGCTCGTCGTCGCGCGCGCCGGGCTCGGGACGGTGAACCACACCGCCCTCACGGTCGAGGCGCTCCGCCGTCGCGGGCTCCCGGTCGCGGGGATCGTCCTCAACCGCACCTCGCCCGAGGACGATCCGTCGGTGCCGTACAACGCGGCCGAGATCGCGCGGCTCACCGGGATCGCGCCCGCCGCGCTCCTGCCGTTCGTCGCCGATATCGACGCGCGCGCCGCCGCGCTGCGATCCACGCTCGCCGCGAAGATCCAGTTTTAGGCACTGGGAGCGAAAAATGGATCGATCGCGGGATCGATCCTAGAGATCGGCGACGTGCCGAACGTCGTCGATCTCACGCTCGTGTCGCGGGCGCGGCGGGTCCTCGGGTCGCTCATCGAGGAGCGGGGCCTCGGGTTCTTCCTCTCCGCGTCCTCGCGCTCGCCGAGGCTCGACCCGCGCCGCATCGCGTGGGTGGTCGAGGCCGCGCGCCGGAAGGTCGGCCCGCGCGCGCGGAACGACCCGAACGCGCTCTCGCGGACGCGCCGGGTCGTGCGCCGCGAGCTCATCCGCCTCCTCTCGGAGGCGATGATGCAGGCGGGCCTGTAGACCTGACCCGGAGATGGGAACGGCCTACCCGCCCTTCCCCGTCGACCTCTGCACGAACCGGATCCTCAGATCCGTGAGGAGGTTCTCCATGAACTTCTCCTCCTCGGGCGTGAGGTTCCCCTTGGTCTTCTCGCGGAGCATCGCGAGGATGTCGATCGTCTGCTGCGCGACCTGGAGGTTCGGCTTCACCGGCTCGCCGGTCTCCGGGTGCGGCGAGTCGCCGAGGTACACGAACGCGGACGACGCGAGCGAGAGCACGAACGTGTAGAAGTCGATCGGGCCGGGCTTCCTCTCGTCTGCCATCGGGGCCTCCCGTCCCTCCAGTCTAGTCGAGGTCGAAGGGGATGCGCTCTGCCGCGTAGCCGCGCTGGACGAGGAGGACCATGCGGCCCGAGCGCCGCGCGCGCGAGGCGGCCCTGCGGAACTCCGCGAGGGTCTGCACCTCGGTCGAGTTCACCTCGCGCACGAGGTCTCCCGGCTGGAGCCCGAGCCGCCCGGCGGGAGAGCGCGGGGTGACCCTGCGGACGACGACGAGCGCGCCGCCCTGCACCCGCTCCTCCCCGAGCGTGAGCCCGGTCCGGCGCGCCACGAGGTCGGAGAGGTGCTCGGGGGAGAGCTCCACCGCGGTCACCTGGATGGCCTGCCGCGCGCCCGCCCGCAGGAGCTCGAGCCGCGCCGCCGCGCCGATCGCGAGGTCGCGCACCCGGAACCGGAACTCCTCCGCGCTCTCGGGCGGGAAGCCCTCCACCGCCTCGACGACGTCGCCCTTCCGGACGCCGGCGCGCTCGGCGGGCGATCCGGGATCGACGCCGGTCACCACGACGCCGCCCTTCGCCCCGAGCGGGCTGCCCTCCTTCGGCGGCAGGTCGTCGACGGTGATCCCGAGGTAGCCCTCCCGGACCTCGCCGTGCGCGATGAGGTCCTCCGCGACCCGCCGCGCGCGGTCGATGGGCACCGCGAAGCCGATCCCGACGTTCCGGTCGCCGACGATCGCGGTGTTCACGCCGACGAGCCGGCCCTCGATGTCGAGGAGCGCGCCGCCGGAGTTGCCGGGGTTGATCGAGGCGTCGGTCTGGACGAAGTCGAAGAGGGTCCGGTCGTCGGTCTTGAAGTTCCGGTGCACGGCGGACACGACGCCGGTCGTGACCGTGTGCGAGAGGCCGAACGGGTTCCCGATGGCGATGACGGTCTCGCCGACGATGAGGTCGTCGGAGCGCCCCAGGGTCGCGAACGGGAGCCTCTCCTTCGTGTCGATCTTCAGGACGGCCAGGTCGGACGACGGATCCGTGCCGACGACCTTGGCGAGGAGCTCGCGTCCGTCGAGGAGCCCCACGCGGAAGCGCGCGCCGCGCTCGACCACGTGGTTGTTCGTGAGGACCCAGCCGTCGGGCGACACGATGACGCCCGAGCCGAGCGAGGTCACGGCGTACCCGCGCCGGTAGCGCGGCTGCTCGAAGAGCTCGCCGAACAGCCTCTGCGCCATCGAGTCGCCGCGCGATGGCTCGCGGAAGCGCACGAGCTCCTCGGCCGAGACGTTCACGACCGCGCCGCGGACGCGCTCCACCGCCGCCACGACCGGCGTGCGGCGCGCGGCGGAGGGACGCTCGTCGGGTCGGGGCAGCACCGCGCCGGACGGCGCGGCAGCGACGGCGAGCGCGGCGGCGAGGGCGAGCGCCCCCACCGTCCGCGCGGGCAGCCTAGGCGGCGCCGCCACCGTCCTCGTCGTCGAGCTCGTCGTGCTCGATCGACGCCTCCACCGGCATCGCCTGCTCGGCGAGGTCCGGCAGGGACTTCACGTACTTCTCGTAGTCCTTCTCGTCGACGATGCCCTTGCGCAGGTAGCGATGCGCCACCCGCTTGTCGACGGTCCTGTTGTCCGGCTGATCGGCCATGGGGTTCCTCGGGGAGGCCGGGAAAATATGCGGCGCCTTGCCGGGCCGTCAAGCGCGTGCTACCGGACGCCCCATGCCCACCACGGACGGCACCGCCCGCCGGGCGCGGCTCGCCGGGCTCTACGTGCTCGTGAGGTCGCCCGAGGAGGCCCGCGCGGCGATCGCGGGCGGCGCGCGCGTCGTGCAGGTGCGCATGAAGGGCGCCCCCGCGGGCGAGGTGCTCGCGGCGAGCCGGCGGATCGTCGCCCTCGCGGCGGGGCGGGCGCTCGTCGTCGTGAACGACCGCGCCGACCTCGCGCTCCTCGCCGGGGCGGACGGCGTCCACCTCGGGGACGAGGACCTCCCCGTCGCGGAGGCGCGGCGCCTGGTCGGGCCCGACCTCCTCGTCGGGCGGACGACCCGGACCCTCGAGGAGGGCCGGGCGGCGCTCCGCGACGGCGCCGATCACGTCGGCTACGGCCCGATCTTCCCGTCGCGCACGAAGCCCCTGCCGATCCCGCCGCGCGGCCTCGGCGGGCTCCGCGGCGTGACCGCGGCCCTCGGCGCGCCCGTCGTGGCGATCAGCGGGATCGACCTCTCGAACGTCGCGGACGTGGCGCGCGCCGGGGCCGCGTGCGCCGCGGTCGTGGACGCCGTGTTCGGCGCGGGAGATCCGGCGGAGAACGCGGCGCGCCTCGCCGCGGCGTTCGAGGCGGGGAGGAGCCGGGCATGACGACGCGACCGCGGATCGGCCTCACGCTCGACGTCGACGACCGCCGCGCCCGCTACGGGCTCGAGGTGGCGTACGTCGACGCGGTGCTCGCGGCGGGCGGGCTCGCCCATCCTCCTGCCGCACGCGAAGGACGCGGCGGCGGGGTACCTCGCCCTCCTCGACGGGCTCGTCGTGACGGGCGGCGCCTTCGACGTGCCGCCGGAGCTCTACGGCGAGGCGCGCCGCGACGTCTGCGGCCCGACGCGGCCGGAGCGGACCGCGTTCGAGAAGGACCTCCTCGAGGCGGCGCTCGCGGCGCGCCTGCCGGTGCTCGGCGTCTGCGGTGGGATGCAGCTCCTGAACGTCGTCCGCGGCGGGACGCTCCACCAGGACCTCGTCGCCGACGCCGGAATCTCCGGCCACGAGCAGCCGCCGCCCAAGGACGTCCCCTCGCACGACGTCGCGGTCGCGACGGGCACGCTCCTCGCCGACCTCGTCGGGCGGGGGGCGCTCCCGGTGAACTCGACGCACCACCAGGCGGTGCGCGATCCCGGTCAGGGCATCCTCGTGTCGGCGCGCGCCCCGGACGGCGTGGCGGAGGCGATCGAGCTGCCGGACCTGCCGTTCGCGGTCGGCGTGCAGTGGCACCCAGAGGCGGTGCTGCGCCACGACGCGCGGCACGCGGCGATCTACCGGGGGCTCGTCCGCGCGGCGCGGGACGCGCGCCGATGAGCGCGGCGCGACGGCGCTCCGCCGCGGCGCCCCGGGTCCGCGTGCTCGTGATCGGTGGGCTCGATCCGACCGGGGGCGCCGGGCTGCTCGCCGACCTCGAGGCGCTCGACGCGGTGGGCGCGCGCGGCTGGGCGGTCGCCTCGGCGCTCACCGCGCAGGGGCCGCGCGGGGCGCGCGGGTTCGAGCCGGCGAGCGAGGCGATGCTCCTCGCGCAGGTGGACGCGCTCCTCGACGGGCCGGAGCGGCCGCGCGCCGCGAAGACCGGGATGCTCGCGACCGCCGTCCTCGCCCGCGCCCTCGCGACGCGGCTCGCGCAGGCGCCGCTCGCGCGCGTGCCGCTCGTCGTGGATCCCGTGCTCGCGGCCTCGTCGGGCGCGCCGCTCCTCGACACGGGCGGGCGGGGGCCGGGCGAGGCGCTCGCGCCGCTCCTCGCGCGCGCGGCGCTCGCGACGCCGAACCTGCCCGAGCTCGCCGCGCTCACCGGGGAGGACGTCTCGACCGACGACGCCGCGATCCGGGCCGCGCGCCGGCTCCCCGCGCGCGCCGTGCTCGTGAAGGGCGGCCACCGCGCGGGCGCGCCCGTCGACCTGCTCGTCGAAGGCCGGCGGGTGACGCGCTACGCCGGGCGGCGGCGTCCCGGCACGGCGCGGGGCACCGGCTGCCGGCTCGCGTCGGCAATCGCGGGCCTCCTCGCGCGCGGCGCCTCGCTCGACGAGGCGGTGCGCGGCGCGAAGCGGGCCGTCGAGCGCTACCTCGACCGCGCGCGCTAGGCGTCCCGGCGGCGGTCCATCTCGGCGAAGAACGTCGTCGTCCGGAAGAAGACGAGCGGGATCGTGCAGGTCGGCCCCTGCCGCTGCTTCGCGACGATGAGCTGAACCTCGAGGGTGTCCCCGGGGGCGGTGCCGGCCTGGGCGTCCCTCGAGTCCTCGTCGTTCCGGTGGAGGAACATGACGACGTCGGCGTCCTGCTCGATGGCGCCCGACTCGCGGAGGTCCGAGAGCATCGGCGGCTCGCCCTTGCGCTTCTCGACGCCGCGGTTCAGCTGCGAGAGCGCCACCACCGGGCACTCGAGCTCCTTCGCGAGGCTCTTCAGGGACCGGCTGATGGTCGCGATCTCCTGCTCGCGCGAATGGTTCGACCGGTCGGAGGGCGCGTGCATGAGCTGGAGGTAGTCCACCACGACGAGGTCGAGCCCGCCGTTCTCGCGCTTCAGCTTCCGGCACTTGGAGCGGAGCTCGACGGGCGTGAGGACGAAGTTGTCGTCGAGCCAGATCGAGGCGCGGCAGATCTTGTCGCCGTGCGTCTGGATCTTCTGCCAGTCGTACGACGACAGCTGGCCGGCGGAGAGCCTGCGCCAGTCGAGCTTCGCCTCGGAGGCGAGCATGCGGAGGGCGAGCTGCTCGGACGGCATCTCGAGCGAGAAGAAGGCGACCTTCTTCGAGGCCTTCGTCGCGGCGTGCGTCGCGACGTTCAGCGCGAAGGCGGTCTTGCCGACCGAGGGCCGCGCGGCGAGCACGACGAGCGAGCCGGGCTGCAGGCCGAGCGTGGTCTTGTCGAGCGTCGCGATCCCGGTGGGCACGCCGGTGATCGGCGAGAGGCCGGCCATCACGCGCTGCTGGACCGCCTCGAGGTTGTCGAGAGCCCGCATGACGGGCTCCTTGATCTCCTTCAGCGTCTCGATCCCGACGCCGGACGCGGCGCCGAACACGTCCTGCTGGGCGGTGTCGAGGAACGCCTGCACGTTCGCCCCGGCCTCGTAGCCGCGCGCGACGACGTCCCCGGCGACGAGCATCATCTTCCGCAGGCGCGACAGCTCGAGCACGCTGCGGGCGTAGTGCACGACGTTGCCGCTCGTGCCGATCGCGCGCGAGAGGGTGAGCGGCAGGTCGCGCGGCACGGCGGCCCCGAGGAGGCCCTTCGCGTCGAGGCGCTGCTGCACGATGATCGGGTCGAGCGTCCTCGACTCGCGCGCGAGCTCCTCGCACACGCCGTACACGTGCTGGTGCGGCAGGAGGTAGAAGTCGCCGGGCTTCAGGATGGCCGCGACCTGGTCGAACGCCGTCTCCTCGACGAGGATCGCCGCGAGCACCGCCTGCTCCGACTCGAGGCTGTGCGGGAGATCGCGCGCGGTCGGGAGGACGAGGGGGCCGCTCGGGCGGCGGACGGGATCGGTCTCGGCCATGGACGCGCGCACACTAGCAGCCGGGGCCGACGGCCTCACCGTCGATAACCGGTGGATAAGTCCGAAATTCGCGTGGAAGGACGCGGTGGAAAGGATGTGGACGGGGCGTGGATCGCGCGTGGATCGCGCGCGCGCCGCCCGGCGGGCCGGGAGGGGCTCTTTCGAGCCGGGCCGAAATCGCAGGCCGGGGCGGCGGCTTCGCTCGCTCGAGGACCCCTTGGAGGGGGT
>CAWGDE010000024.1:0-241371 GCA_963821195.1 uncultured delta proteobacterium | reverse complement strand
AAACCGCCGCTCTATCCGGCTGAGCTACGGGGCCGATGCCCGAAACGTCACCTGCGTCCTCGACTGTACCCTTCGTACGGGGGCCGGTGTCGGCCCCCGGACCCCCGGCCGGCTGAGCTACGGGGCCGATGCCCGAAACGTCACCTGCGTCCTCGACTGTACCCTTCGTACGGGGGCCGGTGTCGGCCCCCGGACCCCCGGCCGGCTGAGCTCCGGGGCCCCTTGCCGACCCGCAGGCGTATACCAACTCGGCCCGCGGCCGCCCACCGAAAACGCGTCCTCGACGGCGGGCGATGCCGCTCGCGTCCGGCCGCTACCGCCGCTCCGAGAGATGCTCGGCACGATCGCCCGTTCGCCGCCGAAGGCGCGGCGCTCGCCTCCGGCCGAGCGAACCCTTTTCGCGCTGGCCCGTTCCACCCGTCCGGCGCGAAGATGAGGGTCGCGCGCGCCCGCGCCCTGCGGCGCGCGCGGAGGATCCGATGCGCCCCCGCGTCTCGCTCGCCTTGCCCCTCGCCCTCGCGGCGACCCTCGCGTCCTCCGGCTGCGCGAGCGCCCCCGCGCGCACGCCCGGACCGCCGCCGCCTCAGGGCTCGGTCACGATCGCGGCGTTCGAGCGCAACCTCTCGCCGTACGGCGATTGGCTCTTCCTCGCGCCGTACGGCCGCGTCTGGCAGCCCGCCGGGGTCACCGCGGAGTGGCGGCCATACTTCCACGGAGAGTGGATCTGGACGGACGAGGGCTGGTTCTGGGCGAGCGACGAGCCCTGGGGCTGGGCGACGTACCACTACGGCAGCTGGCTGCTCGACGGGACGTTCGGCTGGGTCTGGGTGCCGGGCGAGGAATGGGCGCCGGCGTGGGTCGCCTGGCGCGTCGCGGACGGCCACGTCGGCTGGGCGCCGCTCCTGCCCGGCGGAGACGTCTGGTGGACCGACGCGTACCTCGCGGATCCGGCGTACTGGGTGTTCGTGCCCTCCGCGCGCTTCGTGGGCGCGCGCGCGAACGCCGTCGCCATCCCGCCGCCGCAGGTGCGCCCGCTCCTCGCGCGCGCCCGTCCCGCGCCGCCGCCGGGCCACGGCGTCGCCGCCGCGCCGCCCCACGGCGGTCCCCCGCGCGCGAACGTCGAGCGGGACGCCGGCCGGCCCGTTCCCCCGGCGCGGATCGTTCCCGTCCCGACGCCCGGCGAGGCCCGCGCGCGCCCCGACCGCGAGACGGTCCCCGCCTACCGTCCCGCGCCGCCGCCCGCCGCTCGCCCCGCGCCTGCGCCTGCGCCGGCGCCGGCGCGCGGCGAGGTGACGAAGGAAGGGAAGCAGGGCGGGCGCGACTGAACCCGCCACCCCCCCGCGGGTCCGGCGTTCGCGGCCGACCCCCGGGAACCGCTGCGTCACGCCAGCGCGGCCGCCTCGGGCGCGTGCCTCGCCGCGGCCCGGAGCAGCTCCACCGTGCTCGCCTGCGGCCCGTTCTCGCCGGGCTCCTCCGCGAATCGAACGGCGTCCCCGACGCGGAGCCTCGCGAAGGCGCCGCGGAGCACGCTCCGCTCGTGGAAGTAGAGCTCGCGCCCCTCCGCCGTGCGGAGGAACCCGTGGTCGGGCATCAGGACGGCGACGACGGCGCGCGGCGGCTCCTCGTGGACGTTCACCCTCGCCTCGAGCCTCCCCAGGTGGTCCTGCAGCTGGCGCTTCGCTTCCCGGAACGCGTGGCGCACGGCGACGTACAGGTCCGCCTGGGCCTGCTTGCGATCGCGGTCGCGCGCGACGACGAGCTTCCCGCCGGGGATGGAGAGCTCGATCCGTACGCGGTACTTCTGCGCGCCGTTCCGGTGATGCCGGCTCGGCGACTCGAGCGTCACCTCGCACCCGGTGATCCGCCCGTGGAACCGCTCGAGCCGCTCCACCTCCTCCCGCACGTGCGCCTCGACCGCCTCGGACGGCGTCATGTTCCGCCACCTGAGCTGCAGCAGCTTCTGCATGAGATCCTCCTTCCCTCGACGGCTCGATCGTACGCTCCGGCGCCGCGCCGGGAGGGGCGGGCCGCCGGGGGGCTCCGGAGGTTGGTCCCCATTCGTGCCGGCGTCCGCGGGCGCCTGCGGCGGGATGATCCATCCGGAGCCGCCCGCACGCGCGCGGGCTACTCGAGCTTCCGACGGTCGACGACCCGCCGCGCCTTCCCGTCCGAGCGCTCCAGCGTCTTTCGGCCGACGAGCTTCACGTCCACGGTGACGCCGAGCTCGCTCGCGAGCCGCTTCACGATGGCGTCCTTGAGCTCGGTCTGCCGCTTCATCTCGTCGAAGAAGATCGACTCGGACACCTCGACGAGCACCGTCACGAGGTCCGTGCCGGCCTCGCGGTCCACCTGGACCTGGTAGTGGGGCTCGGTCCCCTCGATCTCGAACAGCACCGCCTCGATCTCGGACGGGAACACCTTCGCGCCCTTCACGATGAGCATGTCGTCGGTGCGCCCCTTCACGCGCGCCATGCGCCGCGAGGTCCGGCCGCAGGGGCACGGGTCGTCCAGGATCGCCGTCAGGTCCCGCGTCCGGTAGCGGATGACCGGGATCCCCTCCTTCGTGAGCGTCGTGACGACGAGCTCGCCGGTCTTCCCCGGAGGCAGGGGCGCGAGCGTCTCCGGGTCGATCACCTCGAAGATGAAGTGGTCCTCCGCGAGGTGGAGCCCGCTCTTCTCGAGGCACTCGCCGGCGACGCCCGGTCCCATCACCTCCGACAGGCCGTAGTTGTCGGTCGCGGTGATCTCGAGCTTCTCCTCGATCTCCTTCCGCATCGACTCGGACCAGGGCTCGGCGCCGAAGAGGCCGTGCTCGAGCGAGAGGGCCGCCGGGTTCACCCCCATCTCGATCATCGCGTCCGCGATGTTGAGCGCGTGGCTCGGCGTCGTCACGAGCGCGGTGGTCCGGTAGTCGCGCATGATCCCGACCTGCCGCCGCGCGTTCGCGGACGAGACCGGCACCACCGACGCGCCCAGCCGCTCGGCGCCCTGGTGGAGGCCGAAGGCGCCGGTGAAGAGGCCGTAGTCGAAGGCGATCTGGACGACGTCGTCCTTCGTCACGCCGCCCGCGACGAGCACACGGGCGGTCAGGCTCGACCACGTCCGCATGTCGTTCCGGGTGTAGCCGACCGCGGTCGAGAGGCCGGTCGTGCCGGACGAGGCGTGCACCCGCACGATGTCCCGCAGCGGGACGGCGAAGAGGCCGTAGGGGTGGTTCTCGCGCAGGTCCGTCTTCGTCGTGAACGGCAGGCGCGCGAGGTCGGCGAGCGAGCGGAAGTCGTCGGGGTTGAAGCCGACCTCGTCGAAGCGCTTCCGGTAGAACGCCACGTGGCGGTACACGCGGTTCAGCGTCGCCTCGAGCCGCTCGAGCTGGACCTGCTCGAGCTCCGCGCGATCCATGCACTCGTGCTGCGGCTCCCAGATCCGGCTCTCGGTCCCGTTCATGGCCACGCCCTGTTCTCCGCGTCGAGGTCGCTTCCGAGATACGCCCGCTGCACGTCGCGGTTCGCGAGCAGCTCCTCCGCCGTCCCCTGCAGCACGATGCGGCCGGTCTCGAGGACGTAGCCCCGGTCCGCGATCCGCAGGGCGCTCCGGGCGTTCTGCTCGACGAGGAGGACGGTCGTCCCGGCGTCGCGGACGCGCCGGAGGATCGCGAGGATGTCCCTCACGACGAGCGGCGCGAGCCCCATCGACGGCTCGTCGAGCATCATGAGCTTGGGGCGGGCCATGAGCGCGCGCCCGATGGCGAGCATCTGCTGCTCGCCGCCGGAGAGCGTCCCGGCGAGCTGCCCCGCCCGCTCGCGGAGGATCGGGAAGAGGCCGTAGACGCGCTCGAGGTCCTCGGCGACCTCCTGCCGATTCCCCCGCGCGTACTGCACGTGGGCGCCGAGGAGGAGGTTCTCCCGCACCGGCATCGTCGCGAAGACCTGCCGGCCCTCCGGTACGAGCGAGCAGCCGCGCGCCACGATCCGCTCGGTCGCGAGCCGCCCGACGGCCTCCCCGTCGAAGACGATCTCGCCGCCGCGAGCGCGCACGAGCCCGGCGACGGTCTCGAGGAGCGTCGTCTTCCCGGCCCCGTTCGCCCCGACGATGGTCACGATCTCGCCCGCCGAGACGTGGAGCGTCACCCGCCGCAGGACGGCGAGCTTGCCGTAGCCTGCGTCCACGTTCCGCAGCCTCAGCACGGAGCGCCTCCGGTCACGCCGCGTCCTCCTCGCCGAGGTACACGCGGATCACCTCGGGGTCCTTCTGCACGATCCGCGGCTCCGCGTCGGCGATCTTCTCCCCGTACGAGAGGACGACCACCTCGTCGGAGACGTTCATGACGAGCCCCATGTCGTGCTCGACGACGAGGACGGTGATCCCACGATCGCGGATCCGGCCGACGAGCTTCGCGAGCTCCACCGTCTCGCGCATGTTGAGGCCCGCCGCGGGCTCGTCGAGGAGCAGGAGCTCCGGCTCGGAGGCGAGCGCACGCGCCAGCTCCACCGCGCGCTGCTGCCCGTAGGAGAGGCTCGTCGCCTCCGCGTCGGCGAGCTGCGGGATCGCCAGGAAGTCGAGCGCCTCGCGCGCGCGCGCCTCGATCTCGCGCTCCTCGCGCCAGGTCCACGGCAGGTGGAGCATGCCCGCGACGAACCCGGCGCGGCTCCGCGGGTGGCGGCCGACCATCACGTTCTCGAGCGCGGTCATCCCGGCGAAGAGCCGGATGTGCTGGAACGTGCGGGAGAGCCCGAGCGACGCGACCTGGTGCGACGGCCGGCCCTGGATCGCGTCGCCCCGAAGGAGGATCTTCCCCGCGTCGGGCGCCGCCACCCCGGATACGAGGTTGAAGAGCGTCGTCTTCCCCGCGCCGTTCGGCCCGATGAGCGCCTTCACCGTCCCCTTCCGGACCTGGAAGGACACGTCCTTCACGGCGTGCACGCCGCCGAAGCGCTTCGAGACGCCGCGCACCTCGAGGAGCGGGGCGGTCACGGCGCGCCCTCCCGGCGCAGGCGCCCCCACGCCGAGGCGAGCGCGGCGCGCGGGTCGAGCCCCAGGACGCCCTCGGGCGAGAAGAGCATCACGAGAACCAGGACGGCCCCGAACACCGCGTCGTCGAGGGTGCCGAAGTAGCCGCGGAGCGAGAGGAAGCTCAGCGCCGCGCTCGTCGCCACCGTTCCCCAGAGGCTCCCCATCCCGCCGACGGCGACGATCGCGACGTAGCGGACGGACTTCATGATGCCCGCCTCGCCCGGGCCGATGCCGGCGTTGTAGTGGGTGAGGAACACGCCCCCGACGGCCGCGAGCACCGCCGAGAGGACGAAGGTCGCGAGCTTGTAGCGCGCGACGTCGACCCCCATCGCGCCGGCCGCGTCCTCCGCGCCGTGGATGGACCGGAGCGCGCGCCCGACGCGCGACTCGACGAGGTTCGCGAGGAGGAGGAGCGCGAGCGCGACGAGGCCCCAGGCGACGTAGTAGTTCGCGACCCGCGCCGCGCGCCCGCCGCCCACCGCGATCCCGCCGAGGAGCGGGAACGGCGGGACGCCGCTCACGCCGTCCGCCGCGCCGAGGGCGGACGTGCCGAGCACCACGCTGTAGACGATCGTGCCGAAGCCGAGCGTCGCCATCGCGAGGTAGTGCCCCTTGAGCTTCAGCACCGGGACGCCGATCGCGAGCGCGACCGTGAACGCGAGGAGGAGGGCGGCGACGCAGGCCGCCCACGGGTGGACCGAGAGCACCTCGCCGCCGTAAGGATCTGGTCGCGCCGCCAGCACCCGCGCCCGCTCGAGGAGCGCGACGACCGCCGCGCCGCGGCGCGCCGAGAGGTCGAGCGTCGTCAGGGCGCCCGACGCGTAGCCACCGATCGCGAAGAAGGCGGCGTGGCCGAGCGAGATCTGCCCGGCGTAGCCCATGAGGAGCGAGAGTCCGGCCGCGACGAGCGTGTAGTACGCCGACATCGTGAGCTGGGTGAGGAAGAACTCCTTCCCCGCCGCCCGCGTCGCGAGCTGGACCCCGACGACGACCGCCGCGAAGAGCGCGATCCGCGCGTAGCGCGACCCGATCATCCGCGGGCCTCGAGGCGTGCGACCTCGGCGGAACCGAACAGCCCGCTCGGTCGGAGGAAGAGGATGGCGAGGAGGATCGCGACCGAGATCGCGTCCTTGTAGGCGGCCGGGAGGAGCGACACGCTGAACGCCTCGAGGACTCCGACGACGAAGCCCGCGGCGACCGCGGCGGTCGAGTTCCCGAGGCCGCCGAGGATCGCGACGGTGAAGCCCTTGATCGCGAGCCCTGCCCCCACGCTGTAGGAGGTGTACGTGATCGGCGAGACCACGCACCCGGCGAGCGCGCCGATCCCCGCGGACAGTCCGAAGGAGAGCGTGACGAGGTTCTTCACCGGCACGCCGCACAGCGCGGCAGCCTCGCGGTTCGACGCGCACGCGCGCATCTGCCGGCCGACGGGGGTGTGCTGGAAGAAGAACCGCAGGAACGCCACGATCGCGACGCAGGTCGCGAGGCTCCAGAGGACCTGTGGCGACACGTGCACGCCGCCGAACGAGAGCGACGTCACCTCGTCCCCGGTGAAGTACGGGAGCGCGCGCACCGACTCGCCCCAGACGACGAGCGCCGCCTCCCGGATCAGGATCGAGACGCCGATGGTGATGACGATCATCCGGAGGACGGTCGGGCGCCCGAGCCACCGGATGAAGGCGAGCTCCACGAGCGCCCCGACCGTCATCGTGAGGAGCACCGCCCCGGCGATCGCGAGCGGGAGCGGGACGAAGGCGTGGAGCGTCACCGCCGTCATCCCGCCCAGCATCACGAACTCGCCCTGGGCGAAGTTGATGATGCCGGTCGCGTTGTAGATGATGTTGAACCCCACGCCGACGACCGCGTAGATCGTCCCGTAGGTCAGCCCCGCGACGAGGTACTGGAGGAGGAGCCCGGTCTGCATCAGCGGCCGAGCACGACGAACTTCCCACCCTTCACGGTCAGCATCTCGAACGCGTCGATGGTGAGGCCGTTGTGGTCCTCCGGCGAGAAGTTGAACACGCCCGCGGTGCCCACGAACCCCTTCATGCCCTCGATCGCCCTCCGCACCTTCTCGCGGTCGTTCCCGGCCTCCTTCACGGCGCGCACGAGGATCCCGAGCGCGTCGTAGGCGTGGCCGCCGAAGGTCGAGACGTCCTCCTTGTAGCGGGACTCGTAGCCCTGCTTGTAGGACGCGACGACCGGCTGCTGCCTGTCCGACGCGGCGAGCGACTCGGCGACCACGATCCGGCTCGCCGGGAACATGACGCCCTCCGCGGCGGCGCCGGCGGCCTTCGCGTACTGGACGTTCGCGAACCCGTGGCTCTGGAAGATCGGGACCGTCATCCCGATCTGGCGCGCGTTCTTGATGACGATGGCCTGCGCGGGCTCGATGGACCAGTTCAGGATCGCCTGGACGTTCGCGGCCTTGAGCTTCGTGACCTCGGCGGTGAGGTCGGTCGCGGCCTTGTCGTAGACCTCGGACGCGGCGATCTCGATGCCGTGGGCCGGCGCGAGCTTCTCGACCTGCTCCTTCCCGGCCTTGCCGAAGCCGGTGTTGGACGAGAGGACCCCGATCCGCTTCACGCCCATCTTGTTCATCTGCCGGAAGATCATCTCGGCGGCATAGCTGTCCTTGGGCGCCACCTTGAAGACCCATGGCAGGACCGGGTTCACGATCACCTCGGCCGCGGCGCAGGAGAGCAGGATCGTCTTCGCGTCGTTCGCGATCTGCTTCACCGCGAGGGTCTCGCCGCTCGTCGCGGGGCCGATGATGGCGAACACGCCGTCCTCGTCGACGAGCTGCTTCGCGAAGGAGATGGCCTTCTCGGGGTTCCCGCCGGTGTCCTTCAGGACGAGCTCGATCTTGCGGCCGTCCACGCCGCCCTTCGCGTTCAGCTCCTCGACGAGCATCTCGAGCGTGCGCGCCTCCGGGGCGCCGAGGAACGCGGCCGGCCCGGTGACCGACAGCAGGGCGCCGATCTTGAGCGGCTCCTTCGCCTGCTCGGCCCCGGCCTGCGACGACGCGGCGAGCGCGAGGGCCGCCGCTGCGATGTGGATTCGGTTCATGGTGTCTCTGCCTCCGCGGGGAGAGCTGCGCTCACTTCCCGAGCAGCACGAACTTGCCGTCCTTGACCGTGACCATCTCGAACGCGTCCACGTCGAGCCCGTTGTGATCCGCGGGCGTGAACGTGAACACGCCGGCGGTGCCGACGAAGCCCGTCGTCTTCTCGAGCGCGTCGCGGACCTTCTCGCGGTCCGGGCCGACGTCCTGGATCGTCTTCACGAGCAGGGCGAACGCGTCGTGCGCGTAGCCGCCGAACGCGCTCGCGTCCTCCTGGTACCGCGCCTCGTAGGCCTTCTTGTACGCGACGAGCACCGCCTTCTGCGGGTGCTTCTCCGGCAGCGCCTCCGCGACGACGATCCGGCTCGCGGGGAACACGACGCCCTCGGCGGCCGCGCCGGCGCCCTTCACGTACTGGATGTTCGCGAACCCGTGGCTCTGGAAGATCGGAACCGTCATCCCGATCTGGCGAGCGTTCTTGATGACGATCGACTGCGCCGGCTCGATCGACCAGTTCAGGATCGCCTGCGGGCCCGCCGCCTTCACCTTCGTGACCTCGGCGGTGAGGTCGGTCGCGGCCTTGTCGTAGACCTCGTCGGCGACGATCTGGATCCCGAACTCGGGGGCCATCTTCGCGATCGCCTCCCGCCCGGCCTTGCCGAACCCGGTGTTCGAGGACAGGACGCCGATCCGGGCGATCCCGCCCTTCCTCATCTGCTGGAAGATCTTGATGAGCGCGTGGCTGTCCTTCTGCGCGGTCTTGAACACCCACGGGGCGACGGGGTTCACGATCGCCTCGGCGGCGGCGCACGAGAGGAGGAGCGTCTTGCCGTCGCCCGCGATCTGCTTCACGGCGAGGGTCTCGCCGCTCGTCGCCGGGCCGATGATGGCGAAGACCTGCTCCTCGTCGATGAGCTGCTTCGCGAACGAGATGGCCTTCTCCGGGCTGCCGGCCGTGTCCTTCACGATGAGCTGCACCTTGCGGCCGCGGATTCCGCCCTTCGCGTTCAGGTCCGCCGCGAGCATCTCGAGCGTCCGCGCCTCCGGCGCGCCCAGGAACGACGCCGGGCCGGTGACGGAGAGCAGCGCGCCGATCTTGATGGGCTCCTCGGCAGCGGACGCGGGGAGTGCGGCAGCCGCGACGACGAGCGCCGCGGCGAGAGCGGGAGTCGGGGTCATCTTCATCTCGATGGTCCTCGTGGGGTGCGGCGGGTTCGGGCTGCGAGCGGGGCTAGAGCCCCTGGACGTCCCCGGGCTCGAGGAGGGTCGCGCCCGCGCTCCGCAGGGTCGCGACCGCTCGCTCCACGTCGTCGAACCGGAAGACCACGACGGCCTGCTCGCCGCTCTTCCGGACGAACGCGTACATGTACTCGACGGCGATCCCCCGGAGCGCGTTCAGCGTCGTGGCGAGGCCGCCCGGCCGATCCGGGATGAGCACCGCGACGACGGGCGTGCGGCGCACGGTGAAGCCGGCTTCCTTGAGCGCGGACGTCGCGCGGTCGGTGTCGTTCGCGATGAGCCGGACGATCCCGAAGTCGGTCTGATCCGCGATGGACATCGCGCGGATGTCGATCGCGCTCCCGGCGAGCGCGTTCACGACGTCGGCGAGGCCGCCCGTCTCGTTCTCGATGAAGACCGAGATCTGCTCGATCGCCAAGCTGTCCTCCGGCGGAGCCGGTGAGCATACCCCAGCGGGGCCGGGAGTTCACCTGGCCCTACCTCGACGCACGCGAGGGGGATCGCCGCGCACCTCGTGTACGGCGTCGCGACCGACGCCGGCCGGAGTGTCGCCCGCGGCGCGACGCCGTGACGCTTCACCGCACGGGCGGCGTCGCCCGGAGCACGATCGCGCCGAGGACGCCCGCCGTGGCCGAGCCGGCGAGGATGCCGAGCTTCGCCTCGTCGAGGAGGTCCGGCCGCTCCGGGAACGCCAGCGCGGCGATGAAGATCGCGACGGTGAAGCCGATCCCCGCGACGGTGGAGGCGCCGAGGAGCCGCGCCCATCCGGCGTCGCCCGGGATCGGCGCGAGCCCGAGCTTCACGGCCGCGGCGGTGAAGGCGAAGATCCCGAGCGCCTTCCCCGCGATGAGCGCCGCCGCCGTCCCGACCGCGACACTCCCGAGGAGCCGCTCCGGCGGCATGCCGCCGAGCTCGACGCCGGAGTTCACGAGCGCGAACGCCGGCACGATCCCGAACGCGACCCAGGGGTGGAGGATCGCGATGAGGCGCGCGAGCACCGGCTCGCGCTCCTCGAGCGCCTTCTCGGTCCCGAGCACGGCCTCGGCGTCGCCGGCCTCGTCCGCGCGGCGCTCCGCCAGCGCGGCGGCGTGCGCCGCGAGGGCGTCGATGACCTCGCGCTGCGGGACGCGCGGACGGGCGGGGATCGCGAGCCCGAGCACGACTCCGGCGATGGTGGGGTGGATGCCGGCGCGGTGGAACGC
This sequence comes from uncultured delta proteobacterium, assembly GCA_963821195.1. GTDB lineage: Bacteria > Myxococcota > Myxococcia > Myxococcales > Anaeromyxobacteraceae > Anaeromyxobacter. The sequence continues at coordinate 230,856 of CAWGDE010000024.1, read as the reverse complement.
ATACCAGAGCAGGGCCCCGCCGCAGGCCCAGGCGACCCCGCTCCGGACGTGCCAGCCCGACAGGACGCCGAGCCCCGCCGCGAGGACGGCGGCCGCGCCGAGCCACGCGGCGGCGATGCCGCTCCCGTAGAAGAGGGCGATGACGAGGATGCCGCCGATGTCGTCGAAGATCGCGAGGGCGGTCACGAAGACGAGCAGCGCGTTCGGCACCCGCCGCCGGAGGAGCGCCAGGACCCCGATCGCGAAGGCGATGTCGGTGGCCATCGGGATCCCCCACCCGTGCACCCCCTCCCCGCCCGCGTTGAACGCGAGGTAGATCGCCGCCGGGACGAGCATCCCGCCCAGCGCGCCGACGAGCGGAAGCGCGGCGAGGGAGGGGGTGCGGAGCTCGCCCACCACGAGCTCGCGCTTGATCTCCATGCCGACGACGAAGAAGAAGAGCGCCATGAGCCCGTCGTTCACGAGCGCGTGCAGCGTGAAGGCGGCGCGGAGCGGGCCGATCCGGACGTCGATCGGGGCCTCCACGACGGCGTGGTAGCTCGGGCCGTCGAGGTTCGCCCACGCGAGCGCGACGGCCGCCGCCGCGAGCAGGAGGAGGCCGCTCGCGGCCTCGAGCCGGAAGAAGGCGGCGATGGGCCGTACCACCGCGCGGAAGAGGGGCGGGACCGGCGGCACGCCGGAGCTGCGCTCGAGGTGCGCCGACGGGGGCATCGCCCCCCTCATCGCTCGATGCCGCGCGGCGCGCAAGCGAATCGAGCGCGCTCGCGCCGCCGCCTCGGGCGCGCGCCGCGCGGGGCAGCGCGGCGGAGCAGGCGCGGCACCTTCGGCCCCGCACCGTTCGCACCCGCGGAACTTCCGCGCCGCGCGCTCGGCTTGCCCCCCGAGGGAGTGTGCCTCCGACGCGCAGCCCGGGCCGGTGGCGCCGGTGCGCCGACGGATTGCTTCTCCTCGCGCGACGGTTCGCCCGCGTCGACATGCACCTTCTTCCGTGGTTTGTTCTCCCGGCATGCTCCAGCCGAAGCAGGACTCCCCCTTCCCCGCGCTCGCGACCGCGTGGGCCGGGAGCGCGGCGCCATCCGCCGCCGACCGGGAGTCCATCGTCGAGGCGCTCGGCGCCGTCCGGCCGGTCGACCTCCCCGAGGTCGCGCCGCTCGTCGAGGCCCTCCTCGCCCGGCTGCGCGACCCGGCGGCGCGCCCCGCCGCGCGCAAGGGGCTCTTCGCCCTGCTCGACGGCGTGCGCCGCCGCGCGTTCACCACGGCGCTCGACCCCTCGGGCGTGGACGCCTGGACGAAGCTCGTCCTCCGCGTCGTCCGGGAGGCCGACTTCGCGTTCGGCGACCTGCTCCGCTCCCGCGAGGAGACCGACCCGAAGACGGTCGCCATCCGCGTCCTCGGCGAGGACGGCGGCGAGCTGACGGTCGCAGACCTCGCGCGCCGCACGCGCGCCATCGCCCGCGGCCTCCTCGCGCTCGTCGACGGCGACCCGGACGCGAAGGTCGCGATCCTCTCCGAGAACTGCCTCGAGGCGGCGCTGTGCGACCTCGCCTGCCTCTCGAACGGCATCGTGGACTTCCCGCTCCCCGCGAACGCGCTCGCGGAGCAGGTCGTCTACATGCTCCGGCACTCGGGGGCTCGCGTCCTCCTCGCGCAGGACGAGGAGCAGATCGCGAAGGTGCTGCCGTCCCTCTCCGCGATCGCGGAGCTCCGGGACGTGGTGGTGTTCTCGAGGACGGCGGCGGAGCGCAACGGGCTCCTCTCGCTCGAGCAGATGGTCAGCCAGGGCGCCGAGTTCGACGACGCGGCGCGCGCGACTCGCGCGTCGGACGTGAAGGCGACCGACGTCGCGACCGTCATGTACACCTCGGGCACGACGGGGAAGCCCAAGGGCATCGTCTTCACCCACGAGAACATCGTCTCGAAGCGCTTCTGCCGCGCCTTCGCGCTCCCGCACGTGAACGAGGGCGACGTCTTCCTCTGCTACCTGCCGCTGTACCACACGTTCGGGCGCTACCTCGAGCTGTCCGGGTCGCTGTTCTGGGGCGCGACGTACGTCTTCGCGCGCTCCACGGCGCAGGCGTCGCTCCTCGAGGACTTCCGGCGGGTGAAGCCGACCATCTTCATCTCGGTCCCGAAGAAGTGGATGGAGCTGCACGAGGCCGCGGTCTGGGAGGCGGCCTCCGACGAGGCCGACGACGAGCTCGTGGCGCACCTGCGCGCCATCACCGGGGGGCGGCTCCGCTACGGCCTCTCGGCCGCGGGCTACCTCGATCCCGTCGTGTTCCGCGCGTTCCACCGCGCCGGCACGGAGCTGTGCTCCGGCTACGGGATGACCGAGGCGACCGGCGGCGTCACGATGACTCCGCCGGGCGAGTACGTCGACGACTCGATCGGGAGGCCGTTGCCCGGCATCGAGTGCCGGCGCGCGGACGACGGCGAGCTCCTGATCCGCGGCGCGTACGTCTCGCCCGGCTACTTCAAGCCCGGCCCCGGCGAGCACGGCCTCGACGCGGAGGGCTGGTTCGGCACCGGGGACCTCGTCGCGATCGACCCCGCCGGCCACTTCCGCATCACAGGCCGCAAGAAGGAGATCTACAAGAACCGCCAGGGGCAGACGATCGCGCCGCAGCGCATCGAGAACCTGTTCCGCGACTTCGAGGCAGTCTCGCAGGCGTTCCTGGTCGGCGATCACCGCGAGTTCAACACGCTCCTCGTCTGGCCGAACCAGGCGTCGCCCGCGATCGAGGGGAAGCCGCCCGACCAGGTCCGCGAGCTCCTCTCGTCGCTCGTCGCGAGCGCGAACCGGTTCCTCGCCCCCTTCGAGCGCGTGGTCGCGTTCCAGGTGCTGCCGCGCGCGCTCGACCAGGAGCACGGCGAGCTCACCCACAAGCACACCTTCAAGCGCGCCGACGTCGAGAAGATCTGGAAGCCGCTCATCGACAAGATGTACGAGCAGAAGCACCTCGCGCTGTCGCTCGAGGGCTCCTTCCTGCGCATCCCGAACTGGATGCTCCGCGAGATCGGCGTGCTCCAGCACGAGGTGTCGCTCGAGGGCACCACGCTGCGCGCGGGCGGCCGGGGCCTTCAAGTGGGCGCGGTCCCCGAGGCCCCCGGCGCGATCCGCGTGGGCGACCTCGCCTACGCCGCGGAGGGCACGGTGGTGGACCTCGGCGCCCTCCTCTCGCGGCCGAGGCTCTGGCTCGGGAACGAGGCGCTCCGGACCTTCCTCGGCGAGGAGGCCTTCGTCTCGCTCGTGTCCCGCCGCCGCAAGGGGCCGGGCGACCTCCGCATCGACGCGCGCTGGTGGCCGCCGCCCGCGCCGGAGCGGATCCCGGGGCTCCTCGCGCTCGTGGACCAGGCGGAGCCGACGTTCCACTCGATCCACGCGGCCGGCGAGCTCCTGCGCGCCGAGCGCCCCGAGGCGCGCCGCGCAATCTCGCACCTCCACGTCGGCCTCGCGGCGGGGCAGCCCGAGCAGGTCGCGCTCTGCCGCGCGCTCCTCAGCCGCGCCGCCGACGCGCCCGACGAGGACGTCCGCCGCCGGGCCTTCCGGGTGCTCCTCCCGAACGAGGACGCCGCCGACACGCTCGACACGCTCCGGGTGTTCCTGGACCGCCTCGGGCCGCTCGCGCTCCGCGACGAGGACCTCGCCGACCTGGGCGAGCGCGGCCTCTCCGACGCGCAGGTGAAGGCCCTCATCGCCCACCTGTCCTCCGACCGCGCCATCGCCGTCCCGACGGATCCCTCCGAGCGGCGCCTCCTCGTCGGCGCGATGCGGCTCGCCACCGCGACCGCCATCGCGCACCCGGGGTACTTCGCGCCCGTGCGCATCCCGCTCGCGCGCCTCACGCTCCACGACGACGCCGAGATCGCCGCCCGTGCCGGAGAGGAGTTCGACCGGCTGCGCCGCGGGTTCTCGAACTGGGTCGGGCCGAACCTCAGGCTCGCGATCGACCCGAAGACCGGGGCCGAGTACGGGTGGCGCGACGTCCTCGCCTTCGACGAGAACGTCGCGCCCGCGCCCGCCCACCACCTCCTCCAGGCGCTCGAGGACACCACCATCGTCCGGGCCTCGGTGTTCCTGCTGGGGCGCGGCGTCCTCCTCTCGCTCGCGGACATCCCGCCCGGCGGCGCGAACGTGAGCCTCCTCGGCCGGCAGCACGGCAAGAGCGTCTACCGGCTCTCGATCCACACGCGGGGGCGGGAGGTCTTCGACGTCGCCGTCAACGTCGCCGACGACATGAACTTCGCGGAGCTCAGGCAGGAGGTGAACTGGCTCCTCGCGTCCGGCGCGCCCCCGCCGCTCGTCGAGCAGTTCGGCGGGTACTTCGCCGAGTGGGGCATCTTCACCGAGGAGTTCATCCCCGGGAACACGGTGGAGAAGCAGGTCGCGCGGCTCGTCCGCCAGGGCGAGTCGCAGCGCATGAAGCTCCTCTGGCCGTTCTTCGTGTGGACCGCGCTCGAGGGGCACGCCCGCTTCTGGGATCGGACCGGGCGCCGGCTCGCGCTGCGCGAGCCCTCGCCCGCGGCGTTCATCGTGCCGTCGCACGACTACCACGGCGGGGCGCGGCTCGTGTCGATCTCGGACCGGTCGCCGTGCGGCACGCTCGACGAGTTGCTCGACCGGTTCCAGACCGCGTTCCTCGCGCGGATCGAGGCCTCGCGCCCCGAGCTGCGGGGCGACGCGGACGACGCCATCTGCCTCTCGGCGGTGATCGAGGCGCTGGGGAGCGAGCGGGGCCTCGCGCTGCTCTCGGCGGCGGCGCAGGACTCGCCACGCGCCGTCGCGATCGAGACCCTGCTCGAGCGGATCCGGGGCGAGGGGTTCACGCCCCAGCGCGTGTTCTTCGCGTCGCGCCGGTTCCGACGCTGGCTCGACGTCAACCCCGCCGCCACCACCGAGGCCCAGGGGAAGATGCTCGGGGAGCTCTGGGGCACCTACCGGCTCTCCGAGCTCGAGCAGGCCTGGCCCGACACGCGCATCCGCTTCTTCCGCCGCACGGTGTTCGCCGGCGCGCGCGCGGAGCTCGGGGACGCCCTCGACCGGCTCATGGCCCGGGCGAGGGCCGTCCCGGCGGGCGGGCTCGACGTCGAGGAGCAGGTCGCCGGGATCCGCGCCGCGGTCGCCCCGACGGCGGAGGAGGACTACTTCCTCGCGCGCATGACGTACCGGTACCTCGCGCCGACGGACGACGTGGCGCTCATCGCGATGCCCTCGGGCGGCCACTACGTCACCGAGGTCGTGGTCGCGCTCGCCGACGAGGAGGGCAGCCGGTTCACCGTCCGCGGGCCGGTCTCGCCGCGCGAGGTGGCGAAGCTCCTCCACATGTTCCACGACGCGAACCTGCACGTGACGTTCACTGCAGAGCACGAGTTCGTGCTCTGCCTGGACGCGAAGGAGACGCCCATCGGCGGGCTCTTCTACAAGCCGGCGGGCTCGGACCGGATCCACCTGGAGAAGCTCGTCGTCGCCCGCAAGCACCGGGGCAAGGGGGTCGCAGAAGGGCTCGTGAAGGAGTTCTTCCGCCGCATGCGCGCGCGCGGCGTGGTGCGCATCGAGACGGGCTACTTCCAGCCCGAGTACCTGCGCCGCTACGGGTTCCGCACCGATCCGAGCTCGGGCGGGCTCGTGCGAGATCTCGAGCCGGAGATGTTCGCCAGCTGACGCGCCATGTCCAAGCCCACCTGGAAGCTCATCGACACGACGCTCCGCGAGGGCGAGCAGTTCGCGCGCGCGAACTTCCGCACCGAGGACAAGCTCGAGATCGCGCGGGCGCTCGACACCTTCGGCGTCGAGTACGTCGAGGTCACCTCCCCGGCGGCGTCGCCGCAGTCGCAGCGCGACGCCGCCCAGATCGTGAAGCTCGGCCTCGGCGCGCGGGTCATCACCCACTCCCGCTGCGTCCTCGACGACGTCCGCGCCGCGCTCGACACCGGCGTCCGCGGCATCGGCCTCCTCTTCGCGACGAGCCGCATCCTGCGCGAGTCGTCGCACGGCAAGTCCATCCAGCAGATCATCGACGCGATGGCGCCGCCCATCGAGCTCGCCCTGTCCGCCGGCCTCGAGGTCCGCTTCTCGGCGGAGGACGCGTTCCGGTCCGAGGTGCCGGACCTCCTCGCCGTGTACCTGGCGGCGGAGCGGATGGGCGTGCACCGGGTCGGCATCGCCGACACCGTCGGGATCGCGACGCCGCGGCAGGTGTACGCCCTGTTTCGCGAGGTGCGCCACGCGGTGAAGTGCGACATCGGGTTCCACGGCCACAACGACACGGGCTGCGCCGTCGCGAACGCCTACGAGGCGATCGCGGCGGGCGCGACGCACGTCGACGTCTCGGTGCTCGGCATCGGCGAGCGCGTCGGGATCACCTCGCTCGGCGGGATCGTGGCGCGGATGTTCTCGCTCGAGCCGCAGGCGGTGGCGGAGCGCTACCGGCTGGGCCAGCTCCGGGAGCTCGAGCGACTCGTCGCGCGCATCACCGGGATCGAGATCCCGTTCAACAACTACGTGACCGGGGAGACCGCCTACTCGCACAAGGCGGGCATGCACCTCAAGTCGATGATGGCGAATCCTGGCTCGTACGAGATCATCCCGCCGGAGGCGTTCGGCCTCTCGCGCCGGCTCATCCTCGGGAGCCGGCTCACCGGGCGCCACGCCATCGCGTACCGGGCCCGCGAGATGGGCATCACGTTCGGAGAGTCCGAGCTCAAGGCCATCACGAAGCGGATCAAGGAGCTCGCCGACAAGGGCGAGCTCTCCGAGGCGCAGATCGACGAGGTCCTGCGGGAGTGGGTGACGGCCTGACACGGCGGGCGACCGCTCCTCCGCCACGCACCCCGCCCCGCTGCGCCCGTCCGGGGTCGCACCCCTTCCGGAGCTCGGAGGGCGCTTGTCACGAGGCCGGCGCGAGCGCGAAAGTGATCTTTTCGCGCGGGACCCCTGACCGCCGCGCCGACCCGAACGGATGCCGCTCACCCCTCCCACGCACCCCGCAAACGCGGAAGCGGTCGAGGCGCTCGTGCGCGAGCTCGCCCGGATCGACCCCGCGGACCGCGCGCAGCCCGTCACCCCGCACGTCCGGGACCTCGTCGCGCGCATCGCGGTGGACGAGATGTACGAGCTCGTCGTCGTGCTCCGGCCGGACGGAACCGTGCTCGACGCGAACGTCCCGGCGGTGCGCGCCGGCGGCGTCCCGCTCGAGGCGCTCGTCGGGCAGCCGGTGTGGGAGGCACCCGTCTTCACGACCCGGGACGCCCGCGACCAGATCGCGAGCGCGCTCCGCCGCGCGGCGTCCGGGGAGTTCGTCCGGTACGAGTCGGACTTCACGATCTCGCCGTCCGGCCGGACGACCGCGATCGACGTGTCGCTCCGGCCCTTGTGCGACGCGACGGGCGCCGTCGTCCTCGTCCTCGCGGAGGGTCGCGACGTGACGCCGATGCGCCGCGCGCGAGAGCTCCTGCGCGAGGAGCTCGAGGACCAGGCCGAGGACGTCGAGCGGCTCGCGGGCGAGCTCGGCCGGCGGAAGCGGGAGCTCGAGACCGCCCTCGACGCGATGCGCTTCGCCCGCGAGCAGGCGGACCGCGCGAGCGCCCAGAAGACCGGGCTGCTCCGGCTCGTCTCGCACGAGCTGCGCACGCCGCTCTCCGCGGTCCTGCTCCAGGTGGACCGGCTCCGCCGCGACGCCGCCCACCTCTCGCCCGCGCACCGCGACGCGGTCGCCCGGATGCGGTCCGCGACCCAGCGGCTCACCGGGCTCGTCGAGTCGCTCCTCGAGTTCGCGCGGATGGAGGCGGGGCGCGTGACGCTCGAGCCCGAGGTCCTCGACCCCGCCCGGCTCGCCGGCGAGGCGCTCGAGGAGCTGCGGCCGCACGCGCAGGCGAAGGGGCTCGAGGTCTCCGGTCCCGCGCCCGGCACCGTGGCGCACCTCGAGACCGATGCGCGGCTCCTCCGGCTCGTGCTCCTGAACCTGCTGTCGAACGCGATCAAGTTCACCGCGGCGGGCTCGGTCACCGTGTCGATCGTCGCCGACGGCGAGGAGCACCGGATCGCCGTCCGCGACACCGGTCGCGGGATCGCGCTCGCGGACCAGGCGAGGATCTTCGAGCCGTTCGAGCAGCTCGAGGAGATCGCCCAGAAGCACACGCCGGGCATGGGGCTCGGGCTCGCGCTCGTGCGCGAGATGGTGATCAGCCTCGGCGGGACGATCGCGCTCGAGTCGCGGGTCGGCGAGGGGAGCACGTTCACGGTCGTCCTCCCCTCCCGGCTGCAGCGGGCGGAGGCGGGGCGACCCGCGGCGTCGTAGCTGTGGGGTTGCGACGCCGGTCGGGGATCCGTGCGCACGGCTGAATTGCGCGGCGCAAGCGCCGCGCAGCCGGGTGCGCGCGGGCGAGTTGCGCGGCGCGAGCGCCGCGCAGCTGTGGTGTAGACTCCGCGCCCCATGCTCCGGAGCCGTCTCCTCTTGCTCGCCGCCGCGGTCCTGTGGTCCACGGCGGGCGCCGCCATCAAGAGCTGCGGGCTCGACGGCTGGCAGATCGCGGGCGGCCGCTCGCTCGTCGCGGCCGCCTTCCTTCTCGCGCTCGTCCCCGAGGCGCGCGTCCGCCCCGCCCTGCGCGTGCTCGCGGTCTCGGTCGCGTACGCGTTCACGGTCGTGCTCTTCGTCGTCGCGACGAAGCTCACCACCGCCGCGAACGCCATCTTCATCCAGGACACGGCCCCGCTCTGGGTGCTGCTCCTCTCGCCGTGGCTCCTCGGCGAGCGTCCGACCCGGGGCGAGCTGCTCGCGATCCCGGTCTACGGCGTCGGCCTCGGCCTCTTCTTCCTCGACGAGCTGACGGCGGGTCAGGCCGCGGGCAACGCGGTCGCGCTCGCCTCGGGCATCGCGTTCGCGCTCTCGATCGTCGGCCTGAGGCTCCTGCGCCACGACGGGCCGGCGGCGCTCGTCTACGGCAACGTGATCGCGGCGCTCGCGACGCTCCCGCTGTGGCCGCGCGGGCCGGCCGCGACCGGCGCCGATCTCGCGATCCTCGCCTACCTCGGGATCTTCCAGCTCGGCCTCGCGTACCTGGCCTTCTCCCGGGGCGTCACCGGAACGCCCGCCATCGAGGCGTCGCTCCTCATCCTGCTCGAGCCGGTGCTGAACCCGATCTGGACCTTCCTCGTCGCGGGCGAGCGCCCGGGGCCCTGGGCGATCGCGGGCGGCGCGGTCGTGCTCGGCGCGACGGCGTGGCGGACGCTCGCGCCCTTCCTCACGCCGAAGCTCGGCTGAACCCGGCTCCTACGCGCGCGCGCGAGAGAGCTGCCGCTGCGGGATCTGGAGGAACTCGGCGACCTCGTCGCGCCGCGCGATCGTGTCGGCGTAGCCGAGGTCCATCACGCGCCGCACGTAGATCGGCTCGAAGGCGAGGTAGCTCAGGAGATCCTCGCCGGCGTGCCCGGTCGCGCCGATGCCCTTCAGGAGGTAGCGGAGCATCGCCGGGAAGCGGTGGTACTCGTCCGTCGCGAGCTTGCCGAGGTCTTGCGAGGGCCGGAGGACGAGCGCCGGGAGCGGCCGCAGGTCGAGATCGCCGTTCTCGAGCCTGCTCCGCGGGATGAGCTGGAGGGTCCGGTTGATCCGGTTCAGCCGCTCGAGGTCGGAGTCGAGCGAGTCGAGGAAGACCGCGTTCAGCAGCACGCCCGCGATCTCCGACATCGGCATGCTCGGCGCGTTCGTGCGGCTCTCGCGGGCGACCGATTCGTCCGGCGCCCCGAGGTACCGCTGGCTGATCGCCACGATCCGCTCGGCGCCCATGTGGATCGCCGGGCTCATCGGGTAGTGCATCCGCACGCACCCGTCGCCGAAGAACGAGCCCTGGATCGCGACCGGCGGGAAGAATACCGGGATCGCAGACGACGCCATCACGTGTGCGGCGGTGATGCGGGCGCGGACCCCGACCCGGGTGGAGCGCGTCCACGGCTGCACGTCCGCGGCCGCCTCGAAGAACGTGACGCCGTTGCCCGTGTTGTAGTTCGTCGCGGTCACCGCGACCCCGCGGAGCCGCCCCGCGCGGACGTGCCGCCGCATCCGGCCGAGGAGCAGCTCCTTCTCGATGAGCTCGTGGAGCGGGGCCGGATCGAGCAGGTAGTTGATGCCGGTCCTCCCCACGAGCCCGCCCGTCGACAGATCGCGGACCCAGCGGCTCCCGATGCGCGCGAGCCGGAGCGCGCCGGTCCGGTAGATCCGGTCCGGCGTGAGGCCGGACCAGGTGGACACCAGGCGGTCCGCCGCCTTCTGGAAGTCGTCCGCGGCGGTGGCGAGCCCGACCGCGTTGATCGCGCCGGCGGAGATGCCGCAGAGGATGTCGAAGGGCTGCGCGCCGCGGCCGACGATCTCCGCGAACGCGCGGATGGCGCCCACCTGGTACGCGGCCCTCGCGCCGCCGCCCGTCAGGACGAGTCCGACCCGGCTCACGGGAACAACCTAGCAGTTTGGCGCAGCGCGGCAAACGTCACCGGAGCGCCACGGCCCCCGCCTTCAGGTCGGACACGGCGAGGTAGAGGTTCACCTTGCGGGCGCTGCCCGCCGTGCCGAGGTAGGCGTACTCGACGTTGACGCCCGCCGCGCCGAGCCAATCCGCCACCTCGCCGAGGGCGCCGGGCCGGTCCGGCACCGTCACCTCGATGACCTCGTCCTCGGTGACGCGCCACCCGTGCGCCGTGAAGATGCGCTTCGCGGCCGCGGGCTTGTCCACGACGACGCGCACGAACCCGCGGCCGTCCATGACGGCCGCCATGAACGCGCGGATGCTCACGCCTTTCTCGCCGAGCGCCGCGGCGACCCGGCCCAGCATGCCCGGGCGATCCTCGACCCACGCCGAGATCTGCTTCGCCTTCGCCATGCGCCCCTCCGAACGGCGTGTCTGGGTGAACGGGCGCTACATAACCCCCCGGGGTCCGGCCGGCCACGCGGATGCGTCCTCAGCCGGCGAGCGAGCTGGCGAACGGGAACGTGCCGAACGCCCCGCCGGTGTGGAAGAGCACGACGCGGCGCGACGGCAGCCCCTCCGGCTCCCCCGCGCGGACTGCCACGCCCAGCATGGCCTTCCCGGTGTAGACCGGATCGAGGAGCACGCCGTCGAGCCGCGCGGCCCGCCGGATGAGGTCGAGCCCCTCCGCGGTGGCCTGCGCGTACCCGGGCCCGACGAACCCCCCGTCGATCCGGACCTCCCCGGACCCGACCTCCGGAAACACGGGCCACGCTCGCCGCGCCTCGGCGCAGATCTCCGCGATGGCGTCCCGGAAATACCGGGCGTCGTTGCACACCGCGAACCCGACGACGCGCGCGTCCCGCCAGCCGAGGAGCCGCACCCCCATCTCGATGCCGGCGCCGGTGCCGCCGGAGCCCGCGGCGTAGGCGAGCGTCACCGGCCCCGACCGCCATGCGTCCGGGAGCTGCTCGCGCAGCTCCGCAACCGCGAGGACGTAGCCGAGGCTCCCGAGCGCGCTCGAGCCGCCCTCCGGGATCACGTACGCTCGCCGACCGGCCGCGCGCAGCTCCGCCGCGATCTCCGCCATCGCCTCGCCCCGCCGGCGGTAGCCATCGTGAGAGATCCACCTCAGCTCCGCGCCCGCGAGCCGGTCGAGCAGGCTGTTCGCCTCGAGCGGCGGCGGACGCGTCGGATCCGGGACGCGGAGGAGCACGATCGAGCGGAGCCCACGCTTCGCCGCGGCGAACGCGGTCGCCCGGCAGTGGTTCGACTGCACGCCGCCGCAGGTCACGAGCGTGTCGGCGCCCTGCCGCTCGGCCTCCGCGACGAGGAACTCGAGCTTGCGGGACTTGTTGCCGGACAGCTCGAGCCCGGTCAGGTCGTCCCGCTTGTACAGGAGGTCGAGGCCGAGCTCCGCCCCGAGCCGCGGCGAGGGCTCGAGCGGGGTCGGAAGTCGGGCCAGCGGGACGCGGGGCGGGAGCGGGGGGAGCGCCCGGGCCGGGGTCGAGGTCGCGTCGGGGTCGTTCACACGAGCACCCCGGGCCGGCGCCGGCCACCGGCGCGCCGCGCCGCCTCGGCGAGGACCTCGTACCGCTGGCAGCCGACGACGCGCGCGCCGGAGCCCGAGGTGCCGGGCCGGGGCGCGAAGTCGAACGTCGGGATCCCGGTGACCCCCGCAGCGCTCGCGGCGCGGCGGGCGGCGTCGACCACCGCGAGGAGCGCGGGATCGCTCGCCGCCGCCACCGCGGCGGCGGGGTCGACGCCCGCGTCGCGCGCGATCGCCGCGATCTCCTCGTCCGACTCGATCCCCGCGCCGCGCCGCCAGTAGGCGTCGTACGCTGCCGCCGAGAAGGCCTCGAGGCGGCCCAGCTCGCGCGCGTGCCGGGCGGCGGCCATGGCGCGGCGCGTGTTCGCGAGTCGCTCCGGCGCCCGGAGGTCGTCGATCCCGAAGCCCGCCGCGAACTGCCGGACGTACTGGAGCATCGCGTCTGCGTCGCGCAGGTACGAGGAGAGCGCGACGCCGCCGGGCGGCGTCTCGGGGTGGAGCTCGTAGCCCACCCACTCGACCTCGATCTCGTACTCGCCCCGCAGCCTGACCAGGCTGCTCCGCTCCGCGACGAAGCAGAAGGGTCACACGAAATCCGTGTAGAGCCTGATCCGCACCATGGGCGACGGTTAACCGCCGGCCGCGTCGCGCGCCACCGTGGCGGCGGCCCGGCCCGCCCCGTGCTAGATCGGGGGCCCGCCGGGCGGCGCCCGGCGGGGTGGCCGATGCCCTTCACCTTCCGCACGGGAGCCCGCGACGCGGGGACGCGCGCGCGCCGCGGCGCCTTCACGACGCGCCACGGACGCGTCGAGACGCCCGCGTTCATGCCGGTCGGCACCCGCGCATCCGTGACCGGGCTCACGCCCGCAGACGTCGCCGGCCTCGGCGCGCAGATCGTCCTCGCGAACACCTACCACCTCATGCTTCGCCCGGGGCCGGACGCCTTCCGCCGGCTCGGCGGCATCCACCGCTTCATGCGCTGGGACGGGCCGGTGCTCACCGACTCGGGCGGCTTCCAGATCTTCTCGCTCGCGGAGGACAGGACCGTCACGGAGGAGGGCGCGCGGTTCCGGAGCTACGTGGACGGGCGCCCGCACCTGCTCTCGCCGGAGCGGTCCATCGAGGTGCAGACCGCCATCGGATCCGACGTGATGATGGCGCTCGACGTGTGCTTGCCCTCCACCGCCGGGCCCGCCGAGATCCGCGAGGCCATGGGGCGCACGCACCGCTGGGCGCTCCGGAGTCTCGCCGCGCGACCCGACCCGGAGCAGGCGCTCTTCGCGATCGTGCAGGGCGGGCTCGTGCCGGAGCTGCGGGCCGAGTCCGCGGCCTTCCTCACCTCGCACCCTTTCGACGGGTTCGCCATCGGCGGCCTCGCCGTGGGCGACACCCGCGCGGAACGGACGGAGGTGGTGGCGCGCGCCGCGGAGCTGCTTCCGGAGGAGCGGCCGCGCTACCTCATGGGCGTCGGCACGCCGCCCGATCTCCTCGAGGCGATCGGGCAGGGCGTCGACATGTTCGACTGCGTGCTCCCCACGACGCTCGCCTGGCAGGGGACGGCGTTCGCCTCGACCGGGCGCGTCCGCCTCACGCGCGGCGAGCACCGGCTCTCGGACGAGCCCATCGACGCGCGCTGCGGCTGCTCGACGTGCGCGACGTTCTCGCGCGGGTACCTGCACCACCTGTTCAAGTGCTCGGAGCCGCTCGGGCCCCGCCTGGTGTCCATCCACAACCTCGCGCACTACCTCGACCTCATGCGCGACGCGCGGGCGGCGATCGAGACGGGGAGCTACGGCGCGTTCGCGCGCGAGCGGCTCGACGAGCTGGATCGGCACGAGCACGATCCGGCGCGGCGGCCGCCGGGGAGACGGCGCGTTCCCTCGACCCCGACCTCGCCCCCGACCGCCGCCCGCTACGGGATCGTCCTCACCTCGCTCGGCGTCCCCGCGGTCCGCGACGCGGTCCTGGGCGAGGTCATGCACCCGGTCGTCGGCCCCTCGGTCGAGTCGGAGCGGCTCTACGTCGCCCAGTCGCGCCTGCGCGAGGCGCTCGCCGAGCCGGGGCCGCCGCTCGTCCTCTTCGACGTCGGGCTCGGCGCCGGCTCGAACGCGCTCGCCGCCGTCGCCGCGGCGGAGGGCGCGCCCCCGGGTCGCCGTCTCGAGCTCGTGAGCTTCGAGGCCGACACCGGCGCGCTCGCCCTAGCGACCACCGACGACGGCGCGGCGCGGCTCGCCCTCGCGCCGGGCCCGCTCGCGGCCGCGCGTGCCCTCCTCGCGACCGGCCGGTCCGAGTCCCCGCGCGTAATCTGGCGCCTCGTCCGCGGCGACGTGCGCGACACCCTGCCCGCGGAGCCCGCCCGCGCCCACCTCGTCTTCTGGGACCCCTTCTCCCCGCGCGCGAACCCGGACCTCTGGACCCTCGCCGCGTTCGCCGCGCTGCGCGCGCGCTGCGCCGAGCGCGCGCGCGTCTTCACCTACAGCACCGCGACGGCGACCCGCTCCGCCCTCCTCCTCGCCGGGTTCTTCGTGGGCGCGGGCGATCCCTCGGGGCCGAAGCAGGAGACCACCGCCGCCGCGGCCGCCCCCGGACTCCTCGCGCGCCCGCTCGACGCGCGCTGGCTCGCGCGGCTCGCGCGGTCGTCGGCGCCCTTCCCGGCGGACGCGCCGCCCGACGCGCTCGCGCGCGTCCGCGAGCACCCCCAGTTCCGCGCGCCATGACCTACGCCCCTGCCCGCTGGCTCCCATCCGCGCACGCGATGACCGTCTTCGCGAGCGTCGCCCGCGTGTTCCCGCGCCCGCGCGGCCAGCGCGAGCGCTGGGAACTGCCGGACGGCGACTTCCTCGACGTCGACCGCTACGCGCCCGACCCGCCCGGCGGCGGCGATCCCGCGGACGCGCCGGTGCTCGTGATCTGCCACGGCCTCGAGGGCTCCTCGCGCGCCGGGTACGTCCGCGGCCTCGTCGCGATGGCGCTCTCGCGCGGCCTCGCCGCGCTCGCGCTCAACTTCCGCGGCTGCTCGGGCGAGACGAACCGGCTGCCCCGCTTCTACCACTCCGGCGAGACGGGCGACCTCGCCCTCGCCGTCGACCGGCTCGTCGCCGAGCGCCCCGGCCGTCCCGTCCTCATCGCCGGGTTCTCGCTCGGCGGCAACGTCGTCGTGAAGTACCTGGGCGAGCGCGGCGAGGCGCTGCCGCCCGAGGTGCTCGGGGCCGTCGCGATCTCGGTCCCCTTCGACCTCGCCGCCTGCGCCCGTGCCATCGACGGCCCCGGCTTCTGGAGCAACGTCTACCGCGCGCGGTTCATGCGCAAGCTCCGCCGCAAGGCGGCGGAGAAGGCGCGCCGCTTCCCGGACGCGTTCGACGGCGCGGCCGCGGCCCGCGCGCGCACCTTCGCCGAGTTCGACGCGCTCGTGACCGCGCCGCTCCACGGGTTCCCGTCGGCGGAGGCCTACTGGTCCTCGTGCTCGGCGCGGCGGTTCCTCGCCGGCGTGAGGCGGCCGCTCCTCGCGATCTCCTCGCTCGACGACCCGATCGTGCCTGCGGCCGCCGTCCCGGTCGCGGAGGCGCGGGCGAACCCCGCGATCACGCTCGAGACGACGGCCGCGGGGGGCCACGTCGCCTTCGTCGGCGGGTGGCCGTTCTGGCCGAGCTTCTGGGCGGAGCGGCGCGGCGTCGAGTTCCTCGCCGCGCTCGCCTCGGGGGCTACTTCAGACCGCCCTTCACGTACTTCGCGAGCGACCTGATCTCGGCCTCGGTGAGCTTGCCCTTGTTCGGCGTCATCTTGTTGCGGCCGTTCGTGATCACGTTCTCGAGGTCCGGCTCGGAGAGCTTCGTGACGGTGAGGTCCTTCGCGCCGAGCTTGAGCCCGGCCGGCGAGCCCTTGCCGTCCTTGCCGTGGCAGGCGGTGCACTTCTTCTGGAACAGGGTCGCGGCGTCGTCCGCGCGGGCGGCGGCGGCGAACGCGACGACGGCGAGAGCGAGCAGGATGCGCTTCATGTCGTTGTGTCCTTTCGGATGCTAGTGCGCTGCGAACCCCGCCGGCGCGGCGGGGGCGTCGGCGGCCGGCCGATCCGCCGCCCGGAAGGTCCCGACGAGGATCGGGGTCGCGATCTTCACGAGCATCGTGAAGACGAGGAACCCGATGCCAAACACCGCCGCGGCGATGCCCCACTCCGTGAGGGTCGGACGGTACTCGTAGATCTCGCCCGAGCGTGTCCGGGGTCATGCCGGGGATGACGAGCCCGATCCCCTTCTCGATGTAGACGCCCGCCTAGATGAGCAGGCACCCGAGGTTCAGCGTCACGTAGTTCCGCCGAGTCCGCGGGATGAGGAACAGCACGAACGCGATCACGCTGCAGATGAGCGAGAACCAGGCGAACGGCACGAGGGCCTTGTGCTCGCCGATCCCGGTCCAGAGGTACTGCGTGTACAGGAGGTGCTCGGTCGCCGAGTAGAACTCCTTGAAGAGCTCGGCGCCGAGCAGGAACAGGTTCAGGAACATCGCGTACGCCATCAGCTCGGCGATCTTCCAGATGGCCTCGTCCTTGATGTCCAGCTTGGTCGTCCGCTGGAGGATCTGGAAGAGGATGAGCATGACCGCCGGCCCCGAGCAGAACGCCGAGGCGATGAAGCGCGGCGCGAGGATCGACGCATTCCAGTACGGGCGCGCCGCCAGGCCGTCGTAGAGGAACGCCGTGACCGTGTGGATGCGAACCGACGCCGGGATCGAGAACAGCACGAGCGGCACGAAGATCCGCTTGTTGTAGGCCTCGCCGCGGTAGGTCTTGAAGAGCAGGTACGAGACCAGGACGAGGTTCACGAGCAGGTAGACGTTCAGGACGAGCACGTCCCAGGTCAGCATCGAGCGCGGGAAGTTGGGCGTGCCGATGAACGGCATGATGTGCCAGGAAGCGGTCCGGCCGCCCCATGTCGACGAGGACGAAGAGCAGGCACATGACGATCGCGCTGATGGCGAGGAGCTCGCCGAGGATCGACGACCTCCTTGATCGGCTTCCAGTGGTAGACGTAGGCGGGGATGACGAGCAGCACCGCCGCCGCCGCGACGCCGACGAGGAAGGTGAAGTTGCCGATGTAGAACGCCCAGGACACCTGGTCGCGCATGTTGGTCACGATGAGCCCGTGGCTGCACTGGTGCGCGTAGGCCGAGCCCGACCGCGATCAGTGAGCGAGGAGGAACGCGACCCAGGCCTAGTAGGCCTTGCCGCCCGTCAGCACCTGGCGGCCGCACCCCTTGAGGAACTCGAAGACGCCGGACATGAGGGCTCCGCGCTAGGTCGCGTAGAAGTAGTAGAACTGCGGGTGCGGTGGCGAGCTCCTCCTTGAAGACGAAGACGCGCTTCCGCTCCATCACCTGGCGGATCTCGCTCTCCGGGTCGAGGAGGTTGCCGAACTTGCGCGCGCCGACCGGGCAGATCTCGACGCACGCCGGGTAGCGCCCGTTCCGCGTCCGCTGGATGCAGAAGGTGCACTTCTCGACGACGCCCTTCGGGCGCGGGCGGTTGCCGAGGTAGTGCTGGACCGGGTTCAGCTCGGCCGCGGGCAGCTTCGGGTCCGCCCAGTTGAAGTGGCGCGCGCCGTAAGGGCACGCCGGACATGCAGCAGCGGCAGCCGATGCACCAGTCGTAGTCGACCACGACGATGCCGTCCGGCTCCTTCCACGTCGCCTGCGTCGGGCACACCTTCACGCAGGGCGGATTCCGGCACTGCTGGCACTGCACCGGGAAGTAGAACTTCCCGGGGCGCGGGACGGCCTCCGCGTTCGTAGTACAGGTTCGCGTGGCACGAGGTCGACGCCCTCCTCCTTCTCCATCTCGAGGACCCGGATCCAGTGGATCTGCGGCTCCTCGCGCGACTGGTTGTTCTCCTTCACGCAGGCGTAGACGCAGCGGCGGCAGCCGATGCAGCGCGACAGGTCGAGGCCGTACCCGAACTCGACGCCGGGCATCGGCCCCTCCGCGGTGACCTTCGTGTCGCGGCCGAACCGCTCCTTGTTCTTCCGCTCGACCTTCGCGAGCACCTTCGCGAGGTCGTCCTTCGAGAGCTCCTTGAAGTGCTTGCGGAGGAAGTCGTCCATCGACACGCCGCACGAGGCGAGCGCCGAAACGGCCGCGCCCGCGGCCGCGGTGCGCATGAAGGCGCGCCGGGCCGGCTCCACCGGCCCCTCGGGGAGGAGGTCGGGGCCGGCCCCGTCGGGGAGGACCTTCAGGCTCTTGGGCGCGCTCATGGCCGCATCTCCTCGGGCCGCTTCGGCCTCGGCTCGGGGCGGATCTTCTCCAGCGTGGGCGCGACGGTCATCTTGCCGTCCACCTCGATGTCCTTGATGCCCTTGAACGCGGGCGAGTGCGGGTTGTGGCAGGAGACGCAGAGCAGGTACGTCTTCGCCCCGTCCCACATCCCGACGCGCTTGCCGTGCACGCCGACGCGCCAGTCGCGAAACTTGTCGCCGTGGCACTGGCCGCACAGCCGGTACGACTCCGTGAACGGCACGAGCGTACCGCTCGCGAGCCGGAGCATGTTCCGGTTCTCGAAGTCGTGGCAGTCGAGGCACCAGCGATGCTCGGCGTCGTGGTCGAAGATGGACTGCTGCTCGTCGTGGAACGCGAGCTCGCGGCGCGTCTTGTCGTGCTGGTCCTTGTGGCACTCCATGCAGGGGAAGATCCCCTCGGAGAAGGGCGGCGGACGCGCCTCGATGAGGACCTCGGGCTTCCTCTCCGGCGGGGCCGCGGGCTTCGCGGCGGGTGGCGACGCGGCGGCGCTCGATGCGAGGAGCGCGGCGGCGAGCGCGAGGACGAAGCGGGGTGTGGGCGCTCGGTGCATTCGACCTCCAGGTGAGCGCGAGGGTATCCCGCGGCCGGATCTGCCGTTTGATCCATATCAGAGCTTCGGGGGGCCCAGAAAGGGCGCCCGCGGCGTAATAGCACCGGATCACTCGGGATTTAGAAACACGCCGACGCGTCGAGCTCGCCGTAGGCCCGCCCGCTCCCGCGCAGGCGCGAGAGCAGCGCCTCGGTGGCGGCGTCGACGGCGCCGCGCGGCGCGCGCGCCCACGGCGTCCCGGGCAGCGGATCGAAGGCGTGGGCGTGCACCCGCGCGCCCATCCGCGCGAGGAGCGCGAGCTGGCGGCGCGTCGCCTCCCGATCGTCCTCGTCCTCTCCGGGCAGGCCGAAGATGAAGTCGACGCTCGGTCGGAACCCTGCCTCGAGCGCGACCGCGGCGGCGCGGGTGATCGTCTCCGCGTCGTGGCCCCGCCCCATTGCGGCGAGCATGCGGTCCGAGCCGGACTGCCCCCCGAGGATCACCTGGCGGTTGTCGCAGAAGCGGCGGACGAACGCGAGCGCGCGCGGCGTGACGTGCTCGGGGCGAAGCTCCGAGGGGAAGGCGCCGAGGATCACCTTCCGGTCCGGGCCGGCGGCCTCGCGTACGGCCGCGAGCAGGGCCTCGATCGCCGCGAGGTCGCAGCCCGAGCCCTGCGACCCCCACGAGAGCGCGGACGGCGTCACGAACCGGACGTCCTTGCCGCCGGGGCCGCCGGCGCGCACCCACCGGACGATCTCCTCGAGCGAGCGGTGGCGGAACCGCGCCTTGAACTGGAACGGAGTCTGGCAGAACCGGCACGCCCAGATGCACCCGCGGGTGATTCTCGATTGGCCCGAAGCGGCCCGCGCGCGGCGCGCACGGCGGGAATCGATCGAGGTCCACCGGCCGCGCGCGTCCGCTCGTCCGGAGCGCGCCGCGGTCGAGCCACGCGAGGCCGGGGACGGCCCGCGGATCCGCGCCCGAGTCGAGGGCGTGGAGCACCGCCGGCAGGGTCTCCTCGCCTTCGCCGATCGCGACGAGGTCGAACCCCGCGCGCAGCGTCTCCTCCGGCGCGGCGCTCGCGTGGACTCCGCCGGCGAGGTGGACGGCGCGAGGGTCCGGCGCGGCGGCGCGGACGCGTGCGAGCTCGGCGGCGACGCCCGCGAAGCTCGCCGTGTAGAAGGACCAGCCGACGACGGGGGTGCGGCCCGCGTCCAGGGCGGCGCGGATCGCCGACGCGATCGCCTCGGGCGAGCGCGCGACGGCGACGGGGAGCTCGCGCGTGCGCGGCTCGCTCTCGACCGCGCCGAGGAGCGCGTTCATCGCGAAGCGCGAGGTCGGGCGGTCGTGGAGGACGAGCGTGGCGCTCACGGGTCGCGGCCTCAGCGCGCGAGCCAGCGCCCGATGGCGGGCGCCGTGCGCTCCCTCAGCTCCACGTCCTGGCGGAGCCGCTCCAGCGTCTGTGCGATCGCCTGCCGGGCCTCCTCGACCGGGTGCGCGCCGAGGAACGCCTCCGCCTCGCCGAGGTGCCTGCGCTCGACGAGCGCGCCGATCGCCTCGACCACGCGGCGGAGCAGCATCGGCGCCTGCGCGAGCCGCCCCCGCAGGCGCTCCCAGTCGTCCCGGACGCGCGCCCAGGCCGGCTCCCGCGCCGCGCGGTTCCCGAGGAGCACGCCGACGAACGACGCGACGTCCTGGAGCGGCACCTCGTCCGTGAACCCGAGGTCGACGCCGCGCGCGGCGAGCGCCGGGTCCTCGAAAGAGGCGAGCGCGAGGAGGTAGCGGCGCCGGAACGCCGGGTCCGTCTCCCTCGCGAAGAAGCCGCGGAACGCCTCGAAGCGTCCGCCGTCGCCGCTCCGCGCCGCGAGCGTCACCGCCGCGTCCTGGAGGTTCTGCTCGAGCGCCGCGCGATCGCCCGCGAGCCAGCGGTCGAGGCGCGCGCGCGCCTCCGAGACCACCGCCGGAACGCGGGCGACGAGGCCGAGGGCGCGGACTGCGGCGGCGCGGCGCAGCCGCACCGCGTCGGGCTCGCCGGGCGCCGGGTCCCAGCCCGTCGCGTCGAGCTGGGGCCGGAAGAGCCGGGCGACGAACGCCTGCAGCGCTCCCCGATCGGCCTCCGCGACGAGCCGGTGCTCGATCGCGGCGAGCCTGCCGACGAGCTCGTCGAGCACGGCGTAGTCCTCCTCGCCGCCGAACCCGGCGCAGAGGTCGAGGAACGCGCCGACGTCGCGCTCGCCCGCGCGCACCAGCGCCCACTCGTCGGAGAGGAGCGCGATCCGCTCGGAGGTCTCGAGCCGCGGGAGGTTCCGCGCGAGGGCGGCGAGCGACGCCGCGTCGTAGGCGACCCGGTAGAAGCCGGTCGCGGCAGCGTTCGCGAACACGAACGCGGGCTCGCGCTCGCCCTCGAGGGTCACCTCGGCGGTGCGTCCGCGGAGCAGGACCCGCTGCTCGAGCGCGCGCTCCCCGTCGTGCACGCGCAGGACGAGCGGAACGGGCCAGGCGGCCCCGTCGTCCGTGCCGCGCGCGGCGGCCGGATCCGAGAAGAACCGGCGCTGCTCGAGCCGGAGCGTGCGGCCCGCACGCTCGACGCGGACGAGCGGGAACCCGGGCTGCCGGATCCAGGCGTTCGCGAGCTCCACGACCGGCTCGCGCGAGGCCTCGCCGAGCGCGCTCCAGAGGTCGTCCGCCACGGCGTTCCCCTTCGCGTGGCGGCGCATGTAGAGCCGGATGCCTTCCCGGAACCGGTCCTCGCCGAGATAGCCCTCGATCATGCGGAGCACCGCCCCGCCCTTCTCGTACGTGATGAGATCGAAGGCCTCGCCTGCCTCGGCGACGTCGTGGATCTCGGCGCGGATCGGGTGGGTCGAGCGGAGCGCGTCGAGGTGCATCGCCGCCGCCTTGCCCTGGTCGAACTCGAGCCAGACGCGCCAGGCCGGGTTCCAGGCGTCCACGATCTTGAAGGCCATCCAGGTGGCGAACGCCTCGTTGAGCCAGAGGTCGTCCCACCAGGTCATCGTCACCCAGTTCCCGAACCACTGGTGCGCGAGCTCGTGGGTCACCACCTCGGCGACGCGCTTCTTCTGGGCGAGCGACGCGGTGGCCGGGTCGAGGAGGAGCGCGACCTCGCGGTAGGTGACGAGCCCGGCGTTCTCCATCGCGCCCGCCTCGAACTCGGGGAGGCCGACCTGGTCGAGCTTGCCGAACGCGTACGGCACGCCGAAGTAGTCCTCGAGCCGCGGCAGCACCTCGACGGCGACGTCCTGCCCGAACCCGGTGAGCGGCAGCTTCTCCGGCTGTGCGAAGGTCCGCACCGGGACGCCGCGGACTGTGACCTGCGCGTGCGCGTCGA
The DNA here is from genome assembly GCA_963821195.1 of uncultured delta proteobacterium. Taxonomy (GTDB): domain Bacteria; phylum Myxococcota; class Myxococcia; order Myxococcales; family Anaeromyxobacteraceae; genus Anaeromyxobacter. Next base: position 208,688 of record CAWGDE010000024.1, on the reverse strand, counting down.
TCCGTCCCGCGACGAGCGCCACGAGGTACGTCGGGAGCGGCGGCGTCTGCGCGAAGTGGATGCGGCGGCGGCCGCCGAGGTCCTCCTCGCGCTCCGGCCGGCCGTTCGAGAGGACGGCGATCCCCTTGGGCGCCTCGACGTCGAGCCGCCACGTCGCCTTGAACCCCGGCTCGTCGAAGCACGGGAACACCCGGCGCGCGTCGGCGGCCTCGAACTGGGTGGCGGCGATGCCCGCGCCCGCCGGGTAGAGGCCGCGCAGGCCGTCCGTCATCCGACCCGTCCAGGCGATCTCCAGCGTCGCCGGACCGCGCGGCACGGGAGATGCGAAGCGGAGCACGACCGTCTCGCTCGCGGCCGCGAGCCTGATCTCGACGGGCGCCACCGGGCCCCCGCCCGCGCGCAGCCGGACCTCCCGTACGTCGAGCCCCGCCGCGTGCAGCACGATCTCGTCGCGCGGCGCATCGAGCACGAGGTCCACCCGGGCGCTGCCGCCGAAGGTCCGCGCGTCGGGGTCGAGCGAGAGCGCCGCCTCGTACGCCGTCGGTCGCACGTCGCGGGCCAGCCTGAACTTCCGGTCGTCGGTCGGGTGGGGCATTCGAGGTCCTCGCTGCGGGCCGGCGGGGAGGATGCGCAGGGTGCCGGGCGCGCGGCAACGCGAAGTTGGCGGGCTCCCTTCCGGGGCCGCGCCCGGTCGCCCGCTCGAACGCACTTGACGGGCGCGCGCGCCGGCGGTGTCGTCGGTGCGTGCGCGCGATGATCCTGCGCTCCCCGCGGACGCCCCTCGTCCCAGCCGAGCTGCCGGCCCCCGAGCCGGGGCCGGGGGAGATCCGGATCCGCGTCGTCGCGTGCGGTGTCTGCCGGACGGACCTCCACGTGGCGGACGGGGAGCTGTCGGATCCGAAGCTGCCGCTCGTGCTCGGGCACGAGATCGTCGGCCGCGTGGACGCGCTCGGGCCCGGCGTGGACCGGTTCCAGGCCGGCGACCGCGTGGGGATCCCGTGGCTGGGCTGGACCTGCGGCGTCTGCCCCGCGTGCGTCTCCGGCCGCGAGAACCTCTGCCCGCGGGCGAGGTTCACGGGCTACCAGCGCGACGGCGGCTACGCCGAGGCGGCGCTCGCCGACGCCCGCTACGCATTCCCGATCCCGGAGGGCTACGGCGACGCCGAGGCGGCACCGCTCCTCTGCGCGGGGCTCATCGGCTACCGCGCCTGGGCGCCCGTACGCGGCGCGGCGCGCCTCGGGATCTACGGGTTCGGCGCGGCCGCCCACATCGTCGCGCAGCTCGCGCGCCACGCCGGGCAGCGCGTGTTCGCGTTCACGCGCGCGGGCGATGCGGAGGCGCAGGCGTTCGCGCGGGCGCTCGGCGCCGAGTGGACGGGCGCCTCCGGCGACGCTCCACCCGAGCCGCTCGACGCGGCGATCCTGTTCGCGCCGGTCGGCGCGCTCGTCCCGGCGGCGCTCGCCGCGTCCGCCCCGGGCGCGACGGTCGTCTGCGCCGGGATCCACATGAGCGACATCCCCTCGTTCCCGTACGCGCTGCTCTGGGGCGAGCGGACGGTCCGCTCCGTCGCGAACCTCACCCGCGCCGACGGCGACGCGCTCCTCGCGCTCGCGCCGCGCGTGCCGGTCCGGACGGAGGTCGTGCCCTACCCGCTCGCGCGGGCGAACGAGGCGCTCGCGGACCTCCGCGGCGGGCGCGTGCGGGGCGCCGCGGTGCTCGTGCCCTGACGCGCGCGGTGGCTCACGGGCGCGGCGTCGCGCCGAGCGGCGACGCCGCCTTCAGCGTCGCGAGCCCCTCCACGAAGGTCTTCGACCAGGCGTTCAGGAGGGCCTCGAAGTCCGCCTGGTTCGTCACGCGATCCGTGACCACGAGCTTGCCGGCGTAGCTGCTCGTCCCCCTCCGGTCGGCGGCGCGGCCGAGGAGCTGACGCGTCTCCGAGTCGCGGACGTCGAGCCCGACCGTCGCTGAGCCGGCCTGGACGGCGTACGTGTTCTGCGGCGTGTCGGACCTCCGCTGCGGGGCGGTCCCGTCGACGTTCACGAGCATCGGCGTGAGCAGGAGCACGTCCGGCCCCGGCGCCTTCACCACCTGCCAGCCCGCCTTCGCGAAGCTCGCGGACAGGCTCTTGTCGAACCCCTGCGCGAGCGCCTTCTGGATGCGCTCCACGTCCGAGCTCGTGATCCGCCGGCCGGGGTCGCGCACCCCGCGGTTCACGTCCTGCGCCCAGTCCTTCCGCAACGACACCTCGGGCGGGGCGATCATCACCTTCGTGTACGGCCGGAAGTCGGCACCCTCGAGGAGGTAGACGTACTCGAGGTTCTTCGCGGGCACGCGCGTGAGGCCCTCCCACGTCTGGTCCTCGGCGCGCGCCGCGGCGGCGGTCGCGAGCGCGACGGCGGCAGCGGCGAGGCGATGCAGGCGGCAGTGGCTCACGAGCTCCTCTTGCGGCGGCTAGGCAGGCGCCTTCCCGCGCTTCCCGTACTCCTTGTCGAGGTAGAGCGCTGCGCCCGGCCGGTCGCCGACCATCCGGAGCCTGTCCACGATCTCCGTGACCCGCGCCTCCTCCTCCACCTGCTCGGCGACGAACCACTGGAGGAAGACCTGCGCCGCGGTGTCCTTCTCCTGGACGGCGACCGAGTGCAGGTCGTTCACGAACGCGGTCACGTTGCGCTCGTGCTGGAGCACGGCGTCGAAGACCGCGTTGATGGTCGGCCAGGCGAACGGCGGCGCCTCGATGGACCCGAGCCGCGCCTCGCCGCCGCGCGCGAGCAGGTACTCGAGGCTCTTCGCCGCGTGCATCCGCTCCTCGTCCACCTGAGCCCGCAGCCAGCGCGCGAACCCCTTCCAGGCCTTCGCCTCGCACCACGCCGACATCGACACGTACAGGTACGACGAGAAGGTCTCGTGCTGCACGTGGCGGTTCAGCGCCTCCTGCATCTTCGGTCCGATCACGGTGTCCTCGCTCTCGTCCGCTCTCTAACCCGGCGGCCAGGCGTGCCGTCCGCCCCCTGTCGGGTCGTCCGGCTCGGCAAGACGCAGCGCGGCATCTTGATTATGGAATCGACCGAGACGAGCCGGGGCACCAACCCGCGAGGATCCGAGGACGGACATGCCGAACGCAAGCAGCGAGGTGCAGCACTCCCGCGAGGTCGCCGAGGCGGCGCGCGAGTCGGAGTGGCAGGGGGCGGGGTTCCTCCGCGAGCTGTTCCTGGGGAGCTTCGATCTCGATCTCATCCACCCCTACCCGCTCGCCGGGTCGGAGCGGCCCGAGTTCCAGAAGTTCTACGCCGAGCTGGAGCGGTTCCTCCGGGAGAAGGTCGACCCGGAGAAGATCGACGAGACGGGCGAGTACCCGCCCGACGTCGTGGAGGGGCTGCGCAAGCTCGGCGCGTTCGGGATGAAGGTGCCGGTCGAGTACGGCGGGCTCGGCCTCAACCAGGTCGAGTACGGGAAGGTGATGCAGCTCCTCGGGAGCTGGGACGCGAACCTCACCGCGCTCCTCTCCGCGCACCAGTCGATTGGCGTGCCGCAGCCGCTCAAGCTCTTCGGCTCGCCGGAGCTGAGGAAGAAGTACCTGCCGCGGATCGCGAAGGGCGCCATCAGCGCGTTCGCGCTGACCGAGGCGAACGTCGGCTCCGACCCGGCCCGCCTCGCGACGACGGCGGAGCCGACGCCGGACGGGAAGCACTTCATCCTGAACGGCTCGAAGCTCTGGTGCACGAACGGCACCATCGCGGAGCTGCTCGTCGTCATGGCGCGCAATCCGAGCACGAACGCGATCAGCGCCTTCGTCGTGGAGACGTCGTGGCCCGGCGTCGAGGTGACGCACCGCTGCCGGTTCATGGGGCTCCGCGCGCTCGCGAACGCCGCGATCCAGTTCACGAACGTGAAGGTCCCGGCCGAGAACGTCATCGGCAAGGAGGGGCGCGGCCTCAAGATCGCGCTCACCACGCTCAACACCGGGCGGCTCTCGCTGCCGGCGGCGATGGTCGGCGGCGGGAAGATCTTCCTCGAGCTGTGCCGGAAGTGGTCCACGGCCCGCGTCCAGTGGGGCCAGGAGATCGGGAAGCACGAGGCGATCGCGCACAAGCTCGCCGGGATGGCGTCGACGGTCTACGCGATGGAGGCGGTGTCGGATCTCGCCCAGTCGCTCGCGGACAAGAAGGGCTACGACATCCGGCTCGAGGCCGCGGCGGCGAAGGAGTGGAACACGGTCCAGGCCTGGCGCCTGGTCGACGAGACGATGCAGATCCGCGGCGGCCGCGGCTACGAGAAGGAGTCCTCGCTCGCCGCGCGCGGCGAGGCGCCGGTGGGCGTCGAGCGCGCGATGCGAGACCTCCGCATCAACCTGATCTTCGAGGGCTCGTCGGAGATCATGCACCTCTTCATGGCGCGCGAGGCGGTGGACAAGCACCTCGAGGTCGCCGGCGCGCTCATCGACCCCAAGGTTCCGGTCGGGAAGAAGCTCGCCGCGCTCCCCCGGGTCGGCGCCTTCTACGTGTCCTGGTACCTGGGCCTGTGGATCCGGGCGCTCAGCGCGCCGCGGTTCGGCGAGTTCGGACCGCTCGCGAAGCACCTGCGGTTCGTGGAGCGCTCGTCGCGCAAGCTCGCGCGCGAGATCTTCCACTCGATGCTGGTGTTCCGCGCCGCCGCCGAGCGGAAGCAGGCGTTCCTGTTCCGGCTCGTCGACATCGCGAACGAGCTCTTCGCCATCGCCGCGAGCGTCTCGCGCGCCCAGGCGCTCCGCAAGGCCGGCCGCCCCGAGGCCGCGCAGGCGGTCCGGATGGCGGACCACTTCTGCCTCGGGGCCCGCCGGAAGGTCCACGGCCTCTTCGACGCGCTCTGGTCGAACGACGACGACGCCGCTTACCGCATGGGCCGCGCGGTGCTCGCTGGCGAGCACGCCTGGATGGAGAAGGGCGGGATGGGCCTCGGGCTCACGGTCGAGGACCTGCGGCCGCCGCAGCCCGTGATCGGCGCGAAGCCACCGCCGCACGACGAGCAGCGCCCGATCCCGCCCGCGCCGACGGCGGTGCCGGTGGCGTAGCGGGGACGGTTCGGCAGGCGAGCGTGGAGTGGCTGGATGCGCGCCCCATGGCCGCCTCCGGGACCGCCGCACGCTCGCCTCGCGCGCCCCGTCCGGGCCCGCCACTGGCCCTCGTCGCCCCGCCCCGGTCCCGGCCTCCCCGCCGACGCCTGGAAAGGCTATCTGTGAGCCCATGACGACCCGCGTCTACCTCGTGCGCCACGGCGCGACGCAGCTGACCGCCGAGAACCGCTTCGCCGGCTCCGTCGGCGTGGACCTGTCGGAGGAGGGGCGCGCCCAGGTGCGCCGGCTCGCCGAGCGCCTCGCGGGCGACGACATCGCCGCCGTCTACACGAGCCCGCTCTCCCGCACCGTCGAGACGGCGGCCATCCTCGCGCGGCCCCACCGGCTCGCGCCGATCCCGGAGGACGGGCTGCGCGAGATCGGCCACGGGCGCTGGGAGGGCCTCACCCGCGCCGAGGTCGAGGAGCGCTTCCCGGGAGAGTACGCGACCTGGGAGGCGGACCCGTTCACCTTCGCGCCCGAGGGCGGCGAGTCGGGCCTCGCGGTGCTGGCCCGCGCGCTGCCGGTGATCCGCCACATCGTCGTCTCGCACGAGGGCTCGACGGTGCTCGTCGTCTCGCACAAGGCGACGATGCGGCTCGTGCTCTCGCTGCTCGGGTTCGACGCGCGCGGCTACCGCGACCGCCTCGACCAGTCGCCGGCGTGCCTGAACGTCGTGGACTTCAAGGACGCGTCGCGGGCGCGCCTGATGCTCTTCAACGACGTCTCCCACTACGCCGACCACCCCCGGCACCCCGGGCAGAACCTCTCGCGCTGGTGGGACCGGTGACTCGGCCCGGGGTGCGCGACCGGAGCCCGGCGGAGCGCGGCGAGACCGTGCGGGAGGCGCTCCGGAAGGGTCCCGGCTCGAGCGTCGACGAGCGGTGCGCTCACGCTCCCTCCGGCGCCAGCGCCCGCAGCCCCGAGGTCTGGTACGACGCCGGCCGCTGCCGCGCCGGCGGCGGCCTCGGGAGCGGGCTCATCGGCTACCGCCGCGCGACGAGCGGCGAGTGGGCGCTCTTGCTCACCTGCGGCCTTCGCGCGGGGATCGAGGTCGCCGTCCTCCGGCTCGGCGCGAGCGACGTCGTCCTCGGCGCGCACGGCGCCGCGAACCTCGGGCCCTGGTTCTCGGGCTCCCTCACGCTCGGGTACCGCGGCCGGGCCGGCCCGCGCTGAGCTTACGCCGCGACGTAGAGCTTGACCGCGAACCAGGCCCGCTCGTCCGTCCACGTCCGCTCGGCGCGCCAGCCGGCGATCGCGGCGAGGGCGTCGAAGGCGCGCGGCTCCCACTTGTAGGCGCTCTCGGTGTGGATGGTCTCGCCGGCCTCGAACGCGAACGCCGCGCCCGCCGCCCGCGCGACGAGCGGCTCCTGCGCCTCGAGGTGCATCTCGATCCGGGAGAGCCGCCCGTCCCAGCGCGCGCGGTGTCGGAACGCGGACAGCCGGAAGTCGCCGTCGAGCTCGCGGTTGATCCGCGCGAGGAGGTTCAGGTCGAACGCGGCCGTGACGCCGCGCGCGTCGTCGTAGGCGCGCACGAGCGTCGCCTCGTCCTTCGGCAGGTCCACGCCGATGACGAGCGCGCCGCCCCTCCCCGCCTGCACCGCCATGCGGTGCAGGAACGCCACCGCCTCGGCGGGATCGAGGTTCCCGATGGTCGAGCCGGGGAAGAACGCGACGCGCCGCGAGCACCGCGCGTCGAGGGGGAGCGCGACCGGCCCCGCGAAGTCCGCCACCACCGGCCGGATTGGCAGGCGCGGGAAGCGGCGGCCGAGCGCCTCGGCGGCGCCGAGGAGCGCCTCGCGGGAGATGTCCACCGGCACGTACGCGGCCGGACGCGTCATCGCGGCGACGAGGAGCGCCGTCTTCCGCGCGCTCCCGGCGCCGTACTCGAAGAGGAGCGCGTCGGGCCCGATCGCCTCCGCGATCTCGCGCCCGTGCCGCTCGAGGAGCGCCGTCTCGACCCGCGGCGGGTAGTACTCCGGCTGATCGCAGATGAGCTCGTAGAGCGCCGATCCGCGCGCGTCGTAGAGCCACTTCGGCGGGAGCGCCTTCGGCGCGGCCGAGAGCCCGCGCACCACGTCCTCCGCGAAGCCACCCGCCGGCCCAACCGCGAGCCCTGCCCCCTCCATGCCGATCATGCGTCCCTCGCGAGGCGCACGCCGGAGAACTGCCAGCGCGCATCCGGGTAGAAGAAGTTGCGGTAGCTCGGCCGCACGTGCCCCGGCGGCGTCGCGCACGAGCCGCCGCGCAGGACGAGCTGGCTCACCATGAACTTCCCGTTGTACTCGCCGAGAGCGCCCGCCGCGGGACGGAAGCCCGGGTACGGCGCGTAGGCGCTCTTCGTCCACTCCCAGACGTCGCCGAGGAGCTGCCGGAGGGCGGGGCCGGACCGAGCCGACTCGGGATGGAGGCGCCCCGAGTCCGCGAAGTTGCCTGCCGGATCGCGTCTCGGAGGCGGCTGCCTCCCACTCCTCCTCCGAGGGCAGCCGCGCGCCCGCCCAGCGCGCGTACGCGTCGGCCTCGAAGTACGAGACGTGAGCGACCGGCTCCGCCCCGTCGACCGGACGCATCCCGCCGAGAGTGAACTGCCACCAGGCGCTTCCGTCGCGGACCCAGTAGAGCGGAGCGCGCCAGCCGTTCCGCGCCGCGGCGGCCCAGCCGTCGGACAGCCAGTGCTCGGGCCGCTCGTACCCGCCCGCGTCCATGAACGCGAGCCACTCGCCGCAGGTGATCGGGCGGGAGGCGAGCGCGTGGGGCTCGAGCAGCGCGCGGTGGCGCGGCCGCTCGTTGTCGAACGCGAAGCCCTCCGGACCCGCGCCGAGCTCGCGCACGCCGCCCTCGCGTGGCACGAACGCGAGCGGCGGCGCCGGCGCGCGGGCGCGCGGCGGCGGCGGCCCGTACGCGGGGCGGAGCGGCTGGGAGAAGAAGGCGTGCTTCACGTCGGTGAGGAGCAGCTCCTGGTGCTGCTCCTCGTGGGCGATGCCGAGCTCCACCACGCCGAGCAGCTCGTCCCCGTGAGCTCCCGCGAGCATCGCGCCGAGGCGCTCGTCGACCTGACGCCGATAGCGGAGGACGTCCTCGAGCGGCGGGCGCGAGAGGAACCCGCGCTCCGGCCGCGGCTGCCGGGGGCCGACCGCGTCGTAGTAGGAGTTGAAGAGGAACGCGTAGGCAGGGTCGAACGGCTTCGCCCCGGGCTCCGCGGCGGCGAGGACGAACGTCTCGAAGAACCAGGTCGTGTGCGCGAGGTGCCACTTCGCCGGGCTCGCGTCAGCCATCGACTGCACCATCGCGTCCTCGGCGGAGAGCGGCGCCGCGAGCGCGAGGGTCGCGCTGCGCACGGCCGCGAGCCGCGCCGCGACCGCCGCGGCCCGCCGCGGCCGCTCGCTCTCTTCCAGGTGGGGTGCCGCGCCGGGCGGTCCGCGCCGCATCGCGGAAAGGTCGTCACGCGACGGGGGGGACGCAACGAAATCGGGATCCCAAGAGGGCGTTCGCGCCCCGACCCGGCCCCCGAACTTCCCCCCGGCGGGGCGCAGCACCTGAGATAGCCTCCGTCCGTGACCACTCCGCGCGACGAGATCTCCCGCCGCCTCGCGGCCCGGCGGGACGAGGTCGCCCGCCAGGACCGGCGCGACGCGATCATCGCGGGGGCGCGGCTCGCGGTGTTCGCCGCGGCGATCGCCGCCGGCTGGCTCTCCCTCGCGACCCGGACGCTCGCGCTCGCCTGGCTCCTCGTCCCGCTCGCCGCCTTCGTCGCCCTCGCCGCCGTCCACGACCGCGTCTTCACGGACCGCAGCCGCGCGCGCCGCGCCATCGCCTTCCACGAGCGCGCGCTCGGGAGACTCGACGGCCGGTTCGCGGGGACGGGGACGCCCGGCGACGGCTTCGCGGATCCGGCTCACCCGTACGCGCAGGACCTCGATCTCTTCGGCGCGGGCTCGCTCTTCGAGCTGCTCTGCGCGGCCCGGACCCGCCCCGGCGAGGAGCGGCTCGCGTCGTGGCTCCTCGCCTCCGCGGCGCCCGACGCGCTCCGCGCGCGCCAGCGCGCGGTCGCGGCGCTCGCGCCGAGGCTCGATCTGCGCGAGGACCTCGCCGTGCTCGGCGAGGACGTGCGGGCCGGCGTCGACGCGCGCGCCCTCGCGACGTGGGGCGCGGAGGGCGCGCTCGTGGAGGGCTGGCTCCTGCCGGCCGCGCTCGCGCTCGCGGGCGCGGCGATCCTCGGGGCCGCGGCGTGGGCGGCGGGGCTCGGCCCGTTGCCCTTCCTGGCCGTGCTCCTCGCCGAGTGGGGCTTCGCGCGCACCCTCCGCGACCCGATCGCGCGCGCGCTGGGGGGCGTCGAGCGCCCCGCGGCGGAGCTGCGGGTCCTCGCCCTGCTCGTCGGCCGCCTCGAGCGCGAGCCCTTCGACGAGCCGCGCCTCCTCGAGCTGCAGGAGGCGCTCGGTGCGGGCGGCGAGCCCGCCTCGGCGCGGATCTCCGCCCTCGTCTCGACCGTGTCGCGCGTGGAGTGGTCCCGGAACCAGCTCTTCGCGCCCGTAGCGTTCGCGCTCGCCTGGCTCCCGCTCCACGCCGCGCTCGTCGAGCGCTGGCGCCGCCGCAGCGGCGGCGAGATCCTGCGCTGGCTCGACGCCGTCGCCGAGCTCGAGGCGCTCTCGTCGCTCGCGGGGCACGCGTACGAGCACCCCGCCGATCCGTTCCCCGAGATCCTCGACGCCGGCCCCGGGCGGTCGGCGATCCTGCGCGGCGAGGCGCTCCGGCACCCGCTGCTGCAGGGCGCGGTGCCGAACGACGTCGTCCTCGGCGGCGACGGCCCGCGGGTGCTGCTCGTCTCGGGATCGAACATGTCCGGGAAGTCCACCTACCTCCGGACCGTGGGCGTCAACGTCGTGCTCGCGCTCGCCGGCGCGAAGGTCGCCGCCGGCCGCCTCGCGCTCACGCCGCTGCGCGCCGGCGCGACGCTGCGGATCCAGGACTCGCTCCAGGCAGGCCGCTCCCGCTTCTACGCGGAGATCACGCGCCTCAAGGAGCTCGCGGACATCGCCGAGGGCGAGGTCCCCCTCCTCTTCCTGCTCGACGAGATCCTGCACGGCACGAACTCGCACGACCGGCGGATCGGCGCGGAGGCGATCCTCCGCGGTCTCGTCGCGAAGGGCGCCGTCGGCCTCGTGACGACGCACGACCTCGCGCTCACCGAGCTGGCGGGCCCCGAGGGCCAGCTCGCGAACGCGCACTTCGAGGACCAGGTGCGGGACGGCGAGATCGCCTTCGACTACCGGCTCCGGCCGGGCGTCGTCGCGCACTCGAACGCGATCGCGCTCATGCGGGCGGTCGGGCTGCGGGTCTGAGCCCTACTCGACCGTGAGGATCTCCGCGCCGTCGTCCGTCACGACGAGCGTGTGCTCGAACTGCGCCGAGCGCTTCCCGTCGGCGGTGACGGCCGTCCAGCCGTCGTCCCAGAGGAGGTCCTGCCAGGTGCCCTCGGTGATCATCGGCTCCACGGTGAACGTCAGCCCCGGCTCCATGACGCGCTTCATCGAGGGGTCGTAGTGGTGCGGGATCTGGAGCGCGGTGTGGAACGACTCGCCGATGCCGTGCCCGCAATAGGCACGCACGACGCCGTAGCCGTGGCGCGAGGCGTGGGCTTCGATCGCCTTGCCGATGTCGGAGATCGGCCGGCCCGGCTGGACCGCCCCGATGCCGCGCTCCAGGCACTCGCGGGCGACCTCGACGAGCTTGCGGCCCCCCGCGTCCACGTCGCCGACGAGGAACGTCGCGGAGCAGTCGCCGTGCATGCCGTCGAGGAACACGGTCACGTCGAGGTTCACGATGTCGCCGCCCTCGAGCGGCCGCGCGTCGGGGATCCCGTGGCAGATGACCTCGTTCACGGACGTGCAGAGCGACTTCGGGAACCCGCGGTAGTTGAGCGGGCTCGGGTAGCCGCCGAGCCGGATGGTCTCGTCGTGGGCGATCTCGTCGAGGGCGTCGGTCGTGAGCCCGGCCCGCACCGCCTCGCCCGTCACCCGGAGCACCCGGGCGGCGGCGCGGCACGCGCGCCGGAGCCGCTCGAGCTCCTCGGGCGTCTTGACGTCCTTCCCCAGGCTCCGCGGGCGCCCGGTCGTCGCGTAGTCCGGGCGGACGATCTGGGGCGGCACGGGGCGCCGCGGCGTGACCTGGGCGGGACGCAGCGCCCGCCGCGCCGGGCGCGCCGCCTCCCCGCGCGCGTCGGCGTCGAGGTGGCACTTCTTGTACTTCTGCCCGCTCCCGCACCAGCACGGGTCGTTGCGGCCCGGCCGCGCTCGGGATGCGACCTCGAGTTCGTTCACGGGCCGGTTTCTAAGGGAATGGCGGCGGCGGGGCAACGCGCACCGCCCTCCCGGCGGATGGGCCGAGAGAGGCACCGGGAGACCGGCGCCGCCCTCGGTCGGCCGGCGCAGGGGGGAGGACCGCCGGCCGAAGCTCGACCCGCTGCGCCGCGGCTAGCCGCAGCAGCCGAAGCGGTGCGCGTGCGGGCTCGACGGCGGGTGGACGGCGGGCGCGTGCGTCGCGACGAGCGCCTCCGCGAGCGCGAGGAGCCGCTCGTGGCTCCCTTCGCGCGCGGCCTCGTACGCCTCGCAGGCCTCGCCGACGCGATACATCTCCTCCGGAGGCAGGTGCTGCTCCGCCATCGGGTAGAGGACCGCGTCCTCCTTGTGGATGTGCGCGTGGAGCATCTGCGAGTAGCCGCGCGCGACCTCCGCGATCTCCTGCCGGTCGGCGTCGCTCCACTCGCCGGGCTGCTCCGCGCGCGCCTTCAGGATCTGGACGAGCGCGCGGCCCTGACCGTGCTCGTGGAGCATCACCGCGATCGGGCCGCCGTTCCGCGGGAACCCCGCCTCGACCATCGCGGCGAAGAGGATGTCCTCCTCCTTGCCGTGGTGGCGGGCGTCGGCGAACTCGCGGACGAACGTCACGAACCGCCCGAGCTCCCCCTTCTCGGTCGCGCCGCGGCGGACCGCGTCCTCCGAGAAGCCGACCAGGGCGTCGAGCACCCGCTCGATCGTCCGGTGCTCGTTCATCAGCGTCTCGATGGCATCCATCGCTCCACCTCTCTCCGGCGTCGCCGGTCCGTTCCCAGCGTGAGCCATGAGCAAGAGTCCTGCCGACCCGCATCACATGGAATTCCTTGCCGTTTGTGCGAACGCGCCCGGATCCGCACCCAGTTCCGGTTGCACGGTGCACCGGCATTTCGGTAGACACCCACCCATGGTGGAGCACGGGCTGCCGGGGCTCCCGGTGATCGGCGAGGACGATGCGCACCGCCGGATCGTGGAGGACGCGATCGAGGCGGTCCTGTCCACGGTCGATCTGCGCGTGGTGCTCGATCGCACCGGCCAGCTCCTCCGGCGCCACTTCGGCGAGACGCGGGTCGCCATCAACCGCATCTCGCCGACCGACGCGACGCGGGCCGAGGTCGTGCTCGTCTCCGACCCGCGGCAGCCGTCGCCCGACGTCGGCACGTCGTTCCCGCTCGCCGGCTCCGCGGCGGGCAAGGCGCTCGCGGACCGTGCGCCGTGCGTGCTCGACCCCCTCCAGCCGAAGACGCCACGCTTCCGCGAGGAGCCGCTCCTCGCCGCCTACGGCTACGGCTCCCTCGTCTCGTTCCCGCTCGTCTTCGAGAACGAGCTCCTCGGCACGCTCGACATCGCCCACCCGCCTCGCGAGGGGCTGCTCGCGTGCTGCTTCGAGGTCGCGCGCCAGGTCGCGCACCTCGTCGCGATCGCGCTCCACAACAGCGTCATGGTGGAGGAGGTCCAGCGGCTCAACCGGCTCCTCGGCAAGGAGAACGCCCTCCTCAAGGAGGAGATCCGCCAGATCAAGCGCGAGGCGCGCTACGTCGCCGAGAGCCCGCAGATGAAGGAGGTCGTCGAGCGCATCCGGCTCGTCGCCCCCTCGACGACGACCGTCCTCATCCGCGGCGAGACCGGCACCGGGAAGGAAGGGCTCGCGCGGATGGTCCACGAGTTCAGCCCGCGCTTCAACGCGCCCTTCGTACCCGTGAACCTCGGCGCGATGCCGGAGGGGCTCATCGAGAGCGAGCTGTTCGGCCACGAGAAGGGCGCCTTCACCGGCGCGAGCCGGCGCCGGCCCGGGCGCTTCGAGCAGGCCGACGGCGGGACGCTGTTCCTCGACGAGGTGGGCGACGCGCCGCCGTCCGTGCAGGTGCGGCTCCTGCGCGTGCTGCAGGAGCGCGTCATCGAGCGAGTCGGCGGGACCGAGCCGGTCGCGGTCGACGTGCGCGTCGTCGCGGCGACGAACCGGAACCTCGAGGAGATGGTCGCGCGCGGCACCTTCCGCGCGGACCTCTACTACCGGCTCGCGGTGTTCCCGGTCGAGCTGCCGCCGCTCCGCGAGCGGCGCGAGGAGGTCCGGCCGCTCGCGAGCCACTTCCTCGTGCGCCACGCCGCCGCCATGCACCGGCGGCCGCCGCGCGTCTCCGACGAGGTCTGGCGCGCCCTCGAGGCCCACGACTGGCCGGGGAACGTGCGCGAGCTCGAGAACTTCGTGCAGCGGGCCCTCATCCTCTCCCCGGGCCCCGATCTCACCCTCCCCGAGCTCCCGGCCGATCCGCTCCGCGCCGCGCCCGCCGAGGCGCAGCCCGCCGACGCGCCCGGCCACTTCGAGGACGAGGTGCGCGCGGTGATCGAGCGGGCGCTGGAGCACGCCGGCGGGCGCGTGTACGGACCCGGCGGCGCCGCCGCGTTGCTCGGCCTGCGCCCGACGACGCTGCAGGGCAAGATGAAGAAGTACGGGATCGCCGCCGGCGTCCGGACGCGGCCGAGCTGACGCCGCTTCACGGCCGGTGCCCGCCGTCCGCGGGCCCTGCCTCGCATCGCTCGGGAGGACAAGCGACCTCGCCCTACACGGCGACCGCGATCAAGCCCGGCGCACTTCGCCCGCGGTACGATGCCGGCTCCCCCTCTCCGGAGGCCCCCGCATGCGCCGCGCCCTCGCGTTCGCCGCCCTCGCCGTGTCCTTCACCGGCTGCGTGTCGCTCGACACGTACAAGAAGAAGGAGGCGGAGGCGAGCCGGTTCCGCCAGGACTGGGAGGACGAGGTCGCGAAGCGCGCCGTCCTGCAGGAGAGGATCGCGTCGATGCAGGCGCAGCTCGACACGCTCGTCGCCGACGCGACCTCGCTGCGCGAGAAGATCCAGTCGGACGAGGGGAGCCTCACGGTGAAGGAGGTCGAGCTCCGCGCCTCGCGCGACCGGCTCGTCGAGCTGCAGGCGCTCGTGGACGAGCTGTCGAAGTCGAAGAAGAAGCTCGAGGCGGCGAAGGCCGAGCTCGAGAAGAAGAGCGGCGAGTACGAGCAGCTCGCCTCGTCGCTGCGCGGGGAGATCGAGGCGGGCCGGATCGAGCTCATGGAGCTGCGCGGCCGGACCACCGTGAAGATGAAGGACAAGATCCTGTTCGCGTCCGGCTCCGCCACCCTCGGGCCGGACGGCAAGGTCGCGCTGCGCCTCGTCGCGGACGCGCTCCGCGGCATGCAGGGGAAGGTGATCCGGGTCGAGGGCCACACCGACGACGTCCCGACCGGTATGTCCGGGCCGTTCCCCTCCAACTGGGAGCTCTCCACCGCGCGGGCGCTCGCGGTCGTCCACTTCCTCCAGGACGCCGGCGTCGATCCCACCCGCATCTCCGGGGCGGGCTTCTCGCAGTTCCAGCCCATCGCGTCGAACGACAGCCCGGAGGGGCGGAGCCTCAACCGCCGGATCGAGATCGTCCTCGTCCCGATCGAGGGCGCCGTACCGGCGCGCGCCGCGAAGGCGGCCGCGCCGGGGGAGCCCGCGAAACTGTAGGCCGCTGAGATCCCTGGGCCAGGCACTCTTCGCGCAGCGAGATGTGCCGGCCCACGCCTTGCGGCCTACGGCACCTGCCGAACGGCCTAGCGAGCGCCCTGGCCGAACATCCGCAGGATCTCCGCGAGCACGCCGCCCGCGGTGTTCGCGCCACCGACGCCCGTGCCCTGGACGACGACCGGCCGGTCCGGGTGGCGCGCCGTCGTGAACGCGACGAGCGCCTCGACCCCGACGAGCCGGGCGGCCGGATCGACGCGTCCACCGCCTCCGGGCCGACGCGGATCTCGGTGCGCCCGTCGGCGCCCGACGCGATCCGCGCGAGGTACCGGAGCGCCTTCCCCTCCCCGGCGAGGCGCCGCACCTCGGCGGCCATCGGCTCGTCGTGCCGGCGGAGCGACGCGATGAGCTCGTCCGGCGTCCCCGGCGCGAGCAGCGCGGCGGGCACGAACGGCTCGACCCGCACGTCCTCGAGCGCGACCTGCGCGCCCATCTCGCGGGCGAGGATCAGCGCCTTCCGGGCGGAGTCGAGGCCGGAGAGGTCGTCGCGCGGATCCGCCTCGGTGTAGCCGAGCCCCATCGCCCAGCGCGTCGCGAGCGACAGCGGGACGCCGCGCGCGACCTCGGTGCAGAGGTACCCGAGCGTTCCCGACAGGGAGCCCTCCACGAGCCGGACGCGGTCGCCCGCCTCGACGAGGCGGCGGAGCGTGCCGATCACCGGCAGGCTGGCGCCCACGGAGGTGTCGTAGAGGTACCGCACGTGGTGCTGGCGCCGGAGCTGGCGGAGATGGTCGAGGCGCCGCGACGCCACCGCGAGCGGGCGCTTGTTCGACGCGACGACGTGGATGCCGCGCCGGAAGGCCTGCTCGTAGACCTCCTCCATCCCGTCGGCGGCGGTGAGGTCGACGAGCACCGGGCGCGGAAGCCCGGCGAGGCGGTCGAGGAGGGCCGGCGCGCTCGCGGCGTCCACCGGGCCCGTCGCGGGCGCCGCGGCGAGCGCCTCGCGCCAGGCGCCGAGGTCGATGCCCGCCTCGTCGAACGCGGCGCCGCGCCGGTCTGCGACGCCGACCACGCGGAGGACGACGTCGTGGTCGCGCTCCAGCTCGGTCCGCTGGGTGCGGACCTGGTCGAGGAGCTCCGAGCCGACCTTGCCCTTCCCGACCACGAGGAGCGCGACGCCGTGCTCCGCCCAGGCGCGCGCCATCGGCTCGCCGGCGGCGACGGGCGCGCGGGCGGGGGCGCGGCCGCGGAAGTCGACGACCATGTCCGACAGCCGGTCGACGTCGATGAGGAACGCGTCGTGTCCGTGCGGCGAGTCCATCACCGCGAGCCGCGCGTTCGGCGCGAGCGTCGCGACCTCGCGCTGCTCCCAGGGCCAGTACAGCACGTCGGAGTCGATCGAGACGACGAGGACCGGCTGCCGGACCGAGCGGACCACGTCGTCGAAGTCGCCGCGCCCCCGCGACACGTCGTGCGTGTCCATGGCGCGGGTGAGGGTCACGTAGGTCGCCGCGTCGAACCGGTCCACGAGCTGGGCGCCCTGGTACTCGAGATAGCTCTCGACGGCGTACTGGTCCTCGGTCTGGCGGCGCCGGCCGAAGCGCATCTCGAAGGACGGCTGGCTGCGGTACGAGAGCATCGCCATCATCCGCGCCGCGGCGAGGCCGGCGGAGGGCGGAGCGGCCGGGTCGTAACGCCCGCCCCGCCAGCGCGGGTCGGCGAAGATCGCCTGCCGCTGCGCCTCGGAGAGCCCGATGCACCAGGCCGAGTGGCGTGCCGTCGAGGCGATGAACACCACGGACTCGACGAGGGCGGGGTACGCGAGGGCCCACTCGAGCGCCTGCATCCCGCCGAGCGATCCGCCGATCACCATCCGGACGCGCCGCACCCCGAGCGCGGTCCCGAGCGCGTGCTGCGCCCGCACCATGTCGCGGACCGTGATGGGCGGGAACGCGCCGAGCCAGGGCGCCCCGGTCGCCGGGTCGATCGACGTCGGTCCGGTGGTGCCGTAGCAGCTGCCGAGGATGTTCGAGCAGACGATGAAGTCGCGATCCGGGTCGAGCGCCCTCCCCGGCCCGAACATGTTCGTCCACCACAGGTCCGCGTCCGCGGACCCGGTGAGCGCGTGGCACACGACGACCGCGTTCCCGCCCTCCGCGTCGAGCGTGCCCCACGTCCGGTACCCGATCCGGAGCGCGGGGAGCGCGCCGCCGAGCTCGAGCGCGAACGGGCCGGGCACGTCGAGGTACCGCGTCTCCGGCGAGATGAACGCCGCGCGCCCGGCAGCCGGGTCGGGTCGAGCCCTCGTCGCGTCCTCCTGTGCCATCGGGCGTCGGAACCTATCGGCGGCGGATCGGGGGTGTCAAGACGCCGTCCCGGCGGCGGCACGCTCCGGGTCGCGCTCGCCCGGCGACGGGACGAGCGCCGCCCCGGGCAGCTCGACGCGGAACGAGGCACCCGCGGCGCGGCCAGCGCTCGCACGGATCGTCCCGCCGTGGGCCTCCACGATCTGCCGGACGATGTAGAGCCCGAGCCCGAGCCCCTGCTCCTGCCCGCCCCGCTCGACCTTCTCGTACGCGCCGAACACCCGCTCGAGCGCCGCCGGCGGGATGCCCGGCCCGTCGTCCTCCACCACGACCACCGCCTGGCCGCCGTCGCCGAACACCCGCAGCTGGACGTGCGCGCCCGGCGCGTGACGCGAGGCGTTCACGAGCAGGTTCGCGAGCACCTGCTCGATCCGCGCGGGGTCGCAGGCCGCCCCGACCGGCGCCGGCGCCTCGATCTCGAGCGCGTTTCCGCTCCGCTCGAGGACGTCGGCGAGCCGCGCGGCGACGCTGCACGCGAGCTCGGCGAGGTCCACGGGCCTCACCTCGAGCGTGAGCCGCCCGCCACGGATGCGGGCGAGGTCGAGCAGCTCCGCCACGAGCCCCGCGACGCGGTCGACCTGCCTGAGCGCGGCCGCGAGCCAGGGCGCCCCTGCCTGGCCCTCGCGGCGCTGCCCGATCTGGAGCTGGAGCTTGAGGGCGGTGAGGGGCGTCTTCAGCTCGTGCGAGGCGATCGACACGAACTCGTCGCGCGCGGAGATCGCGCGCGCGAGCTCCGCGTTCGCGCGGACGAGATCGCCCCCGGTCCGCGTCATGGCGCGGGCGAGCACGCCGAGCTCGTCGCGCCGGTGGCCCCCCGGGACCGGAATCGCGACGCGCTCCTTCGCGATCCGCCTCGCCGCCTCGGTCATGGCGTGGACCGGGCGGACGAGCCAGCGGTCCACCGCGAGCGAGAAGCCGACCGCGAGCGCCACGCTGGCGGCGAGCACCGCGAACAGGAGCTCGACCGATCGGGACCGGACGCGCTCGAGCTCGGAGACGGCGCGCTCCAGCCTGCGGAGGTTGAACACCGTCAGGTCCGCGGCGAGCGGGCCCGCCCGCCCCGTCGCGAGCTGCCAGCGGACGAACGCGGTCCCGCCCTCCGGTGCGCCCCCGTCCAGCGCCGCGACGAGGGCGCGCCGCTCGCGCTCCTGCACCTCCCGCGCGGCGGTCGCGTCGTTCCAGAGCTCGCGACCGCGGGGCGGCAGCTCCACCTGCGCCATCTGCTCGGCCACCGCCGCCAGCCCGGCGTCCGTCGCCCCCATCCGCTCCCGCGCGGCCGGGCTGCGCTCCACGCGGTAGGTCAGCACCTCGCGCTCCTCCTCCGCGGCGAGGTGCGCCATCCGGAACGCGAGCGCGTTCGCGCGCCGCACCTGCTGGATCCGCTCCTCGACGTCGCGGGTGGCGGACCGGGACGTCACGGCGACGGCGGCGAGCGCGGCCACCGCGAGCACGGCGACGATCAGGGTCGGCAGGAGGAGGAGCCGCCGCATCCCGGCTCACCTCGCTCCGACGTGACGCGGCGTGGGGACGAACGTCACCGCTTCGGGGTCCACCTCCGCGAGCACGTCGGGCTCCAGGAGGACGCCGACGTCGAGAGGCCCACCCTCGGCCCGGCCGGCCGCGCGGGACCAGCGAGACTCGTCCTCGAGCACCGCCGCGAGCTGGTGCGTGAGCCCGAGCGTCGGCCGCACGCGGCGCCAGGCCTCGGCGAGGTCCGTCTCGCTCGCCTCGGGGAACTCGGCCCGCATCACCGCGAACGCCTCCCAAGGTCGGTCGCGGACCAGACGCTCCGCGTCCGCGAGCGCCGCCACGAGCTTCACGAGCGCGCTCCGGCGCGTCGCGAGCACCGGCTCGCGCGTCACGAGCATCGACAGCTCCGTGTACACCTCCGAGCCGATCTCGACCACGCCACGCGGGCCGGCCATGCGCCGAGCTCGCTCCGCGTGGGGCGTCCGAATCGCCAGCGCGTCCACCTCACCGGAGGCGAGTGCGTCGGCGGCCGCTTCCGGGGCGACGTCGATCTTCAGCACGTCGCGCTCGCGGACCCCGCCCCAGGCGAGAAGCACGTCGAGGAAGTAGTCGGCGTTCGTGTCGCGCGGCACGCCGATCCGCTTCCCGGCGAGGTCCGACGGCGCGGAGATGCCGCGGTCGGCGCGCGCGACGAGCCGGGTGTTGCCGCCCGAGACGTGGAGCGTCGTCAGCACCCGGAGGAGCGGATCGTGCACGGCGCGTAGGACCACCGGGGTCTCGAACGCCGTCGCGACGTCGATGCGCCCGGCGCCGAGCGCCACGATGGCGTCGCGCCCCGTCGTGAACCGCCGCGGCTCGACCTCGACACCGTGCGCCGCGAAGTACCCCTTCGCCTGCGCGATGTACACGAGCCCGAGCGCCGGGAAGTGCATGGTCCCGAGCACGAGCCGTTCGCGCGGCGCCGGAGCGCACGCGGCGAGCACGAGGACGGCGATCGGGCAGCGCGCGCGGACGCCGCGCATCGAGACCTCCGGGGGCGACTCTGGGGGTTCCGATCATGGCCCAACCGCCCCCGGAGGGGAATATTCTCGGACGCCCGTCCTTCGACGACCCGCGCTACCGCGACGAGGAGCGGGAGCGACGCGACGACCCGCCGCCGCGGCGGTCTCCGCGCCCCGACGTCTTCGTGCGCCCGCTCCTGGGCGGAACCCTGCTCACTTGCGGGCGCGGCCGCAGGCGGGGCCGCGCGCGGGGCGTCCGCACGAGCCCGAGCGTCGCGCAGAGGAGGTCGGCGAGCGGCTCGACGTCGTCCGGCGCGAAGGCCGGGACGGCGCGCGGCGGCGCCTCGTCCGTGACGACCGCGAACACGCGCGGGTCGCGCGCGCAGAGGAACTCGCGGGAGACGCTGCGGCGGTGCACCTCGATCCGGGGGACGGGCGCGTCGCGAAACCCCTCCGCGAGCACGAGCGGGACGGGCGGCATGCGGGCGACGAGCGCCGCGAGCCCACCCGCAGGTGGCCCGAACCAGGCCATGCCCGCCGGCCCCTCGATCGCGGTCGCGATCGCGCCTGCACGACGGAGGACCTCCGTGTCCTTGCCCGGGCGGTCGAGCGGGTGCGGGTGGCGCGTGTGCTTCACGACGGCGCAGCTCACGCCGCGCCGCGCGAGCGCCGGGATGAGGCGCGCGAGGAGGCGCGTCTTGCCCGCGCCGCTCCGGCCGGACACCGCGACGAAACTGGGGGCCGCGCCGCGATTCGACGTCACGCCGCGTCTTCGTTGAGCAGCCACGCCGTCACCTCGCGTCTTCGGGGAGAGCCTCCGCGCCCTCCGGACGCGCGAATCCCGAGAAGGTGCTGAATACCCTGTATGATGCCCCCCGCTCGGGGCTGCAAAGGTTGCGCAGGATCAAGCTTGATCCGCGGCAAAACGCAACCTCTGCACGCACACGCCGAAAAACCATCGGATGTACGCGGGCCTGGCTGATGCAAACAGACCGCGATCAAGCGCCCAGACACCCCAGGAGGACGCGCGTGCTCTCCAATGCTCCCGTGACGGACTGCAACGCCTGCTCGCTCGGCCTCGCCTCCCAGGGCCGCTGCCGGCTGACGCCAACGAGCCGGGAGTCCGGCGCCACGATCTGCGCCCAGGGCGAGCGCCCTCGGACCGTCTACTTCGTGAAGGAAGGCTTCGTCGCGCTGTCCGCCGTGAGCCCGCGCGGGTCGGAGCTGCTCCTGTCGCTCCGCGGCCCCGCCTCGCTCCTCTGCACCGAGTCGCTGCAGAGCGAGCCCTCGCCGTTCGAGGTCCGCGCGCTGTCCCGGGTGAAGATCTGCGGGATCAGCGGCGACGCGCTCTCGCAGTGGGTCGGCCCCGAGAAGAGCGCCGCCCGCGTCGTCCTCGACCTCCTCCTCACCGAGTCGCGCCAGCAGCGCGACGAGGTGAACTGGCGGCAGGGCGACTGCCTCTCGCGTGTCGCGCGGTTCGCGCTCGCCCACGCGCGGTTCCTCGCCGACCGGCCGAACGCCGTCCGCAAGCAGGTCGTCGCCCGGCTCCTCGGGATGCGCCCCGAGACCCTCTCCCGCTGCCTCACGCGGCTCGAGAAGGACGGCGTGGTGGACGCCTCCCGCGGGGTCCGCGTGCTCGATCAGCGCCGGCTCGCCGCGATTGCCATGGAAGACAACGCGGCCTGACCCTGTTAGAAGGAGGTCACCCAGCCGCTGAGGGCGAGAGAAAGGACGTTCCATGTTTGGTGGCAAGCTCGGGATGGGCGAGCTCATCGTCATCCTCGTCATCGTCTTGGTCCTGTTCGGCGCGAACAAGCTTCCGCAGCTCGGCAAGGGCCTCGGCGAGGGGATCCGCAGCTTCAAGAAGTCGTTCGAGGGTCAGGACGAGGAGAAGCCGGCGCCCCCGACGACTCAGCCGTCCGACCCGGCGCACAAGGCGTAGCGCCTCGGCGGAATCCAGGGACTTGGCGGGCGCGGCGCGGGCCGCGCCCGTCTGCATTTCCGGCGCACGCACGCCCCGTGGCTCGCCGCGCGCGAGCGCATCTTGCGCGATCGCGCCGCCCTGACCGCACTCCACGCACGCCTCCACCGCGGCGCGCGGTCCTCGGACGGGGCAGCGCACGCTCGAGAGTGTCACCGACGTGCCCCGTCCGGAGAATCACCTCGACGGTCCGGACCTCGAGAGGCGGTCGTCGATGCGGCCGGCTGGGAGCTCGCTCGTCCGCGGCTCCTCTCGGGAAACTCGCGCCCTCGCGCGACGCGACGACCCCGGCGATTCAAGACGCGCGCCACGGTCCGGGTCCGACCCCGTCCTTACCGGCCGCGCTCGCCGCGCACCCTGGCCCCGGCCTTGCTCGATACGGACGAGGGACGCGAAACGCCCCCGGGGCACGCCGCTCGAGCCCCCGCTCCACGGGAGCGGGCGCCGAGCCGCAACGCTCCCGCCGCGATTCGCCCGGTGCGGGCTGGCCCGGGCGAGCCTGGAGATCGCGACGGTGGCGGTGCGGCGCGAAAGGCATCGGCTCGCAGCCAGGGCCCCGGGCGCCGGACGCGTCCCACTTTCCTTTCCGCTCGAGCCGGGAGCCCTCGCCGATCGCCGCGAGCGACGCCTCCACCTCGCTCGTCACGGGCGCCGAGCTCCACGCGTCGATCACGACGCGCACGCGGGCGCCGGCCCGCGTGCGCACTGCTGTCGCACCCCGGCCGGGCGCGCTCGGGTGGACCCGCGACGGCCCTCATGTCCCGTTGCGGCATCCCCCTTGAAGGGGACATGATCGCCCAGGGAAAGGGTGAAGCCATGAAGCGAATCCTCGTCGCGGTGGACGGCTCCGAGCCTTCGCTGAAGGCGGCGCGGATCGCCGCCGACGTCGCGCTCCGGTTCGGGTCGAAGCTGACGCTCTGCCACGTCGTCCCGAAGCTCCTTCTGCCTCCGGACGTGTACGGGCTCACCATCGCGGAGGTCGAGAAGGAGCACCGAGGCGTACGCGGACCGGCTCCTCGAGAACGCGGTCGCCTCGCTGGACGAGCCGGGCCTCGACGTCTCGACGACGGTCCTCTACGGGTCGCCCGCCGAGGCGATCGCCCAGGAGGGCGCTGCGGCCGACATCGGGATGATCGTGATCGGCAGCCGCGGGCGCGGCGCGGTCGCGCGGGTGTTCCTCGGCAGCGTGTCCGACCGGCTCGTGCACATCAGCCCGAAGCCCGTGCTGGTGATGCACTAGGCCGCTCCGATCTCGGGCCAGGCACGCTTCGCGAAGCGAAACACGCCGGTCCGCTCCTGCGGCCTACCTCTCTGCCATCGCACGTTCGAATCGTGAACTCTCCAGGAGCGCGCGATCATCTCGGTCTCCGATTTCATGACGAAGGATCTCGTCACGGTCCGTGAGGCCGACGACCTCGCGCTCGCGGAGGCGCTCCTGAAGCTCGGCGGGATCCGCCACCTCCCGGTCGTCCGCGACCGGAAGCTCGTCGGCATCCTGACTCAGCGCGACGTGCTCAGGTCCGGGATGTCGGGGAAGCCGTCCGCGCGCGAGCTCGCGGTCTCGGAGGTGATGACGAAGGCCCCGACCTCGGTGCGCCCGGCCCTCGGCCTCGCGCAGGCGGCCCGGCTCATGCTGGAGCAGAAGTTCGGATGCCTCCCCGTCTGCGAGGACGACGGGACGCTGGTCGGCATCGTGACGGAGGCCGACTTCGTGCGCTTCGCCGCGGACGTCGTGCGCGACCTCGACCTCGTCGCCGAGGCGGTGCGCGCGCGTCGCAGACCGGCGACGCGTAGCGCGCTGCACGTGGCGAGCGCGGGCAGCCGGATGGGCTGGCCCGGAGCGAGCGGGGCCGGGCGCAGCCTCATCGCGTCCCCGGCTCGAACGTTGAATCCGGCCGCCCGCCCGCCTACAAACGGGGCGCATGCCGGAGACCTTCTTCCAGGAGCTGAAGCGGTACATCCGCTTCCGCGACGAGGACGAGCGGGCGCTGCGCTCGCTCCACGCCGCCGCCGCGCCGCGGTTCGAGCGGGTGGCGGAGGCGTTCTACGACCGGCATCCTGGCGCACGAGGAGCGCGCGCCGTCCTGGTCGGCGGCGAGTGCCAGGTCGGCCACCTCAAGGTGACGCTCCAGCGCGTGGCTCGACGCCTGCTCTGCGGTCCGTGGGACGAGGCGTACTGGCAGTCCCGGTGCGCGATCGGCCGCGTGCACGTCCGGATCGGGCTCCCGCAGCACTACATGTTCGGCGCGATGAACGTCATCCGGGGCGAGCTCGCGACGATCGCGTACGAGCGCTTCCACCCGGATCCCGGTGAGCTGGAGGTCGTCCGGAACGCGCTCGGCAAGGTCCTCGACCTCGAGCTCGCGGTGATGCTCCACACCTACCGCGACGACCTCCTCGCCCAGCAGGCGCGGGTCGAGCGGCTCTCGGCCTTCGGCCAGCTCGTCGGCTCGATCGGCCACGACCTGCGGAACCCGCTCGGCGTCATCGAGACCTCGCTCTTCATCCTGCGCGGCCGCGTGGGCGAGGACCCGCGCACGGTCAAGCACCTCGACCGGATCACGGAGCAGCTCGGGGTCGCGAACGGCATCATCACCAACCTGCTCGACATGATCCGCAACCGCCCGCTCGCGAAGGAGCCGGTGCGGCTCGCCGACGTCGTCGCGGGCGCGTCGAGCGCCGTCCGCCGTCCGGAGGGCGTGGCGCTCGTCCTCGACGGGATCGACGCGCTCCCGGTCGTGGAGGGCGATCCCGTGCAGCTCCGCCAAGTGTTCGTGAACCTGATCGAGAACGCCGTGTACGCGGCCTCGCCGCGCGGCGAGGTGGCGGTGCGCGGGCGGCGCCTCGAGGGCGCGGTCGAGCTCGAGCGTCGAGGACACCGGCCAGGGCGTCGACGCCGTCACGCAGCGGCGGCTGTTCGAGCCGCTCATCACGACGAAGGAGCACGGCATCGGCCTCGGCCTCGCGCTCGTGAAGCGGATCGCGGAGCGCCACGCGGGCTCCGTCTCCTATTCGAACCGCCCGGGCGGCGGCGCGCGGTTCACGGTCCGCCTGCCGGCCGGCGCGGCCTGAGCCCGGAGAGCCCATGCGGACCTACCTCGTCGTGGACGACAACCGGGACTTCGCCGAGAACCTCGCCGAGATCCTGCGCGATCGCGGCGACGACGTCGCCGTCGCGGCGAGCGGCGAGGAGGCGGTCGCCCTCGCGCGCGCGCGCCGCTTCGACGCGGTCCTCACCGACATGCGGATGCCGCTCATGGGCGGCGCGGAGGTCGTGCACGAGGTGCGGCGGAGCGATCCGGGGGTGCCGGCGATGGTGATCACCGCCCACGTCGGCGACGACGCCCTCGAGGCCGCCCGCCGCGAGGGCCTCCTCGCGGTGCTCCCCAAGCCGGTGGACGTGCCGCGCCTGCTCGAGCTGCTCGCCGCCGCCCGCCGCGACGGCCTCGTCGCGGTGATCGAGGACGACGTGCGCCTGTCCGACAACCTCTGCGAGGCGCTCCGGTCGCGGGGCTTCGCCGCCGTGACGGCCTCGTCCGTCATCGAGACGGAGCGGCTCGGGCCGGTGCGCCCCTTCTGCGCGCTCGTCGACCTCCGCCTCCCGGGCGGCCCGGACGGCGAGGCGATGCGCCGGCTCGGCGCGAAGTACCCGGGGCTGCCGATGATCGTCGTGACCGCGCTGGCCGACGTCCCCGCCGTCCCGCACGAGGGGCTCTTCTCGAAGCCGTTCGACACGGGGGAGCTGCTCGCCGCCGTCGCGCGGCTGCACCGCGCGCGCGGGGGGCGAGCCGGTCCGATGATCGCCGACGCCGCCAGGAAGCCGCGGATCCTCATCGTCGACGACAACGCGGAGCTCGTGGAGAACCTCTCGGAGATCCTCGAGGGGGCGGGGTACGCGGTGCTCGGCGCCGGGACCTGCGCGGCCGCCCTCCCCCTCGCGCTCGAGGGCTTCGACGTCGCGCTCGTCGACCTCCGGCTGCCCGACGGCGACGGGACGGCGCTCGCGCCCCAGCTGAAGGAGATCGCGCCCGACGGCGAGGTGGTGCTCCTCACCGGGTTCGCCACCCTCGAGTCGGCCGTCGCCGCGGTGCGCGCCGGCGCCTGCGCGTACCTCGTCAAGCCCTGCGCGACGCAGGAGCTGCTCGTCACCGTCGAGCAGGCGATGCGACAGGTGCGGCTCCACGGCGAGAAGCGCGACCTCTCGCGGCGCGCCCAGATGGCGGAGAAGCTCGCCGCGGTCGGGACGATGACGGCCGGCCTCTCCCACGAGATCCGGAACCCCCTCAACGCGGCCGCGCTGCAGCTCTCCGTGCTCGAGCGGCGCATCCAGCGGCTCGCCAGGGAGACGCAACCGGGGCTGCTCGAGCCCCTCACGCTCGTGAAGGACGAGATCCGGCGCCTCGACCACATCCTCGAGGACTTCCTCCAGTTCGCCCGGCCGCGCGAGTTCGTCGCGAAGCCGGTGGACGTGGTGACGGTCGCTCTCGCGCGTCCTCGACCTGCTCGGCGGCGAGGCGGAGCGGCGGGGGATCCGGCTCGAGCGAGACCTCGACGCCGTCCCCGCCGTCGCCGGCGACGAGGGCCGGCTCCGCCAGGTGCTCGTGAACCTCGGCCTGAACGCGATCGAGGCGGTGAGCCACGGCGGCCTCGTGCGCGTGTCGTGCCGGCTCGAGCCGCCCGACCCCGACCGCGCCGGCGCCGGGCCCGGGGTGGCGATCCGGATCGACGACGACGGGTCCGGCGTGCCACCCGAGTCGCGCGACCGGATCTTCGAGCCGTTCTTCACCACCAAGGCGAGGGGATCCGGCCTGGGCCTGTCGATCGTGCACGCCATCGTCACGCAGCACGGCGGGCGCATCCAGGTGGAGGATTCGCCGGAGGGCGGCGCCCGGTTCGTGCTGGTGCTGCCGCCCGCGCGCTGACGGCTGTCCTCCGCGCGCGGCCGGCGGTACGATGCCGGTGTGCGGCGCTTCAGCGCTCCCTGGGACCGTGCCCTGCTCCTCAGCACCGTGTTCCTGCTCGCCGTGATCCTGTTCACCGCGACGGCGGGCTTCTCGACGGCGGCCCGGGTCGACATGCGCGGCGTCGCCGCCGCGATGGCGCTGCTCGCCGGCGGGATGGCCGTGGCCGCGTGGGCGCTCGCGCCCCGCGCCTTCGAGATCGGGGACGGCGCCGTCCGGATCCTCCGCAACGGCTGGTTCGGCACCGCCATCCCGCTCTGCGAGGTCCGGTCCGCGGGCGAGATCGGGCCGGACGCGCTCCAGGGCTCGACCCGGCTCGTCGGGATCGGCGGGCTCTTCGGGTCGTACGGGATCTTCCGGTCGCCGGTGCTCGGGCCGCTGCGGCTCGACGCGACCCGGAGCGAGGGTTTCGTCCTCGTCCAGACCGCGCGGCGCGCCCACGTGCTCACGCCGGAGCGGCCGGGCGAGTTCGTCGAGGCCCTGCTCGCAGCGGCGCCGACGGCGCAGCGCGAGCGCAGGCGCGCGGGCGTGATGCGTTAGGCAACCGGCGGTGCCCGTGCGCACGGGCGAGCTGCGGCGGCGTCAGCCGCCGCAGCTAGGCGTCGTCGACGTCCGGCACCTCGCGGGTCGCGTCGCGGCCGCCGGCGGCGTACTCCTTGAGCCGGTACTGGATCTTGCGGACGCTGATCCCGAGGATCTCCGCGGCGCGTGAGGTCGACCCGCCGACCATCTCGAGCGTGCGGAGGATCGCCTCCCGCTCGATCTCGTAGAGCGTCGCGCCCGGGATCAGCGCGCCGGGGGTGCGCTCCCGCGGGCGCGGCCCCCGGAGCGTCGGCGGGAGGTCGTCGGCGGTGAGCTCGGCGCCCTTGCAGAGCACGACCGCGCGCTCGACGACGTTCTCGAGCTCGCGGACGTTCCCGGGCCAGTCGTGGGAGAGGAGCGCGTTCAGCGTGCCGGGCGCGAGGCCCCGGATCTCCTTCCCGTACGCCTTCGAGTACTTGTCGATGAAGTGCGAGACGAGCGCCGGGATGTCGCCCTTGCGCTGGCGGAGCGGCGGCAGCGTCACCGCCACGACGTTGAGCCGGTAGTAGAGGTCCTCGCGGAACTTCCCGGTCTTCACCTCGGCGGCGAGGTCGCGGTTCGTCGCGGCGACGAGCCGGACGTCCACCTTGATGGTCTGCGTCCCGCCGACGCGCTCGAACTCCTTCTGCTGGAGGACCCGCAGGAGCTTGATCTGGAGTGCGGGCGAGATGTCGCCGATCTCGTCGAGGAAGAGCGTGCCGCCGTCGGCGAGCTCGAAGCGCCCCTCCTTGCGGCCGATGGCGCCGGTGAAGGCGCCCTTCTCGTGGCCGAACAGCTCCGACTCGAGGAGCGTCTCGGAGAGCGCCGCGCAGTTCACCTTGATGAACGGCTTCTCCGCGCGCGGCGACTCCTCGTGGAGCGCCTGCGCGATGAGCTCCTTGCCGGTGCCGGACTCGCCCAGGATGAGGACGGTCGCGCGGGTGGGCGCGGCGCGCTTCACGACCTCGTAGACCGCCTGCAGCTCCGGCGCGTCGCCGACGATGTTGTGGAAGCGGTAACGCTCCCGGACGCGCTCGCGCAGGTTCGCGGTGTCGCGCTGGAGGCGCAGCTTCTCGAGCGCCTTCTCGATGACGACGAGCACCGCGTTCACGTCGAGCGGCTTGACGAGGTAGTTCTCGGCGCCGGCGCGCATCGCCTCGACCGCGGCCTCGACGCTCGCGAACGCCGTCATCATCACGAACACCGCGTCGGAGCCCTGCTCGCGCGCGCGCTTCAGGAGCGTGATGCCGTCCATGCGCGGCATGCGGACGTCGGCGAGCACGGCCGCCGGCGCGAACCCGGGGAGCAGCGCGAGCGCCTCCTCGCCATCCGCGGCCTCCGCGATCTCGTACCCCTCCTCCGTGAGGATCGTCCGGAGCGCGACGCGAGCGTTCTGCTCGTCGTCGACGACGAGGATCCGCTCCTTGCCCGCGCGGGTACCTGAGTTGGGGATGATCATGCCGTGCCAGCCTTGACCGGAGCGCGCAAACGGTGCGGAAGCCCGCAGGTTATGCACGATTCCGGGTGCGGCGTCCAGCCAAACTGGCCACGGAACGCGCGAAACCTCGGGGACAATCCATCCCTTGGGGCGAAATGGCGCGCCACGTCACCCAGTCTCGGGGGAGGTGACGCCGGTCGTCCCCTCGATGCGGCCCAGCCGATCGTAGGGGCGCCACCGGAACCGCGCTCCAAGCGACTCGGCGACGCTCCGACAGGCGGCCTCGGACATCCCCGGGAGCGCGACCGCGCTCGCTGCGACGTCGGGGATCGTCCCGACGCAGCTCCGGATGAACTCCTTCACGGCAGGATACGCGGCCGCGCCGTACTGGCTCGGGCAGATGCGCACGTAGGCCTCCGCGTCGGGCGCGTTGAGGGAGACGGAGACGGCGTTCACGCCCGCTTCAGCGAGGAGCACCGGGACGTTCAACCCCTCGCGCAGGCTCGCGAGGCCATCCGTGTCGACCCGGATGCGCCGGGCTCCCGCCGCCCTCAAGCGGCGGGCCACTTCGAGCAGGACCTCGAGCCGGCGGGTCGGCTCGCCGAGCCCCGTGAACACGACCTCGGACCGCCCCTCGATCCCGGCGCGGACGGCCGCCGCCCAGACCTCGTCGGCGGAGGGCGCGCGGTCGAGCTTCAGGTCGAACCCGCCGACCACCCAGTCGCCGTCCCGGATCTTCGGGCAGAAGGTGCAGGCGAGCGTGCAGGCGCTCGTGAGGTTCAGGTAGAGCGCGTCCCCGAGCACGTACGCGAGCACGGGTTCGCCGGGGATGCGCGCTTCGGGCTTCACGGGCCCCGGTGTCTAGCAGGAGGACGGACGGGGCGCCACCGCACGATCCACCGCCGACGTCGGGTCCTAGTCGAGCGGGTGCGGGTGGCCGCTGCAGGCGACGCAGTACCGCGCCTCGGGGATCGCGCGCAGCCGCTGCAGCCCCATCGGACCGCCGCAGTTGAGGCAGTTGCCGTAGCGCCCTTCCTGGATCCGCACGAGCGCGGCCTCGATCTCGGCGAGCTCGCGCCGCACCGCCTCGCTCCTTGGCTCGGGGGCGGCCTCGTAGTCGGACCAGCGCGCGGCAGGGTCCCCGGGGACCGCGGGATCGTCGGAGAGTGATCGGCGGCGACGCAGCAGGACCTCGCGTGCCTCCGCCTCGAGGCGGCTCATGCCGACCCGCTCTTTCACGCGGCGTGCCCAGGGGAAACCTCGGAATTCCCGTGGGGTTCCCCGCGAGAGTTGCACCCGGAGGGCCGATCTGCGCACCGCTTGCGCAGGGACCGCCCTCACGCCTCCCGCGCGGGCCCGCGCTCCCCGGCCCGCCCGCGCCGGCGACCGACGACCGCAGCGAGCGCCCGGAGCGCGTCGACGGTCGTGAAGAGCCCGATGACCGCCCCGCGGTCGACCACGACGGCCGACCCGTACTTGCTCTCTGCCATCGCCTCCGCGACCTCCTCGAGCGGCGCGTCCGGCGCCACGGCGTATGGGTCGGGCGCCATCGCCTCGCGCACCGTCTCGGTCCCGGGATCGACGCCCTTCAGCGTCTCGAGCAGGTAGAGGTCGCGCTGCGAGACGACGCCGACGAGCCGCCCCTGGTCCACGACCGGCAGGTGGCGGATGTTGCGCTCGCGCATGAGGCGGTGCGCCTCCGCGAGCGTCCAATCTCCCGCGGCGACGACCGGAGCGATGCTCATGTACTCCTGGACGGTGTGCCTGGCCATCTTCCCCTGCCCTCCGCGCGTCGGCGCGGCTCAGTGCCGGTACCGCTCCGCGTGCCGGTGCGTGTGATGGCAGTGCGGACGCGGGGCGTGGACGCCGGCGCGGGCGATCTCGGCCTCGCTGACGGTTCCGAGGATGAGCCCGCCGAGCGCGACCGGGAGACAGCCCACGCCGCACTCGTACATCGTCGTGGCCGCCTCCTCCACGTTCGCGTCGGGCCGCACCGTGAGGACCGGCACGGTCATCCGATCGCAGACCGGCTCCTCGGGACGCGCGCCGCGCAGGTCGCACGCGCAGAGCATCCCGACGAGGTTCTGGGCCTCCATCACGAGCACGTGCTCGGCGCCGGTGCGGCGGACGAGCGCGAGGACGTCCGCGACCGGGGAGTCCGGCATCACCGTGACGAGCGAGCGGTTCATCGCTTCGGATACGAGCGTCATGGCGCCCTCCGTGCGCCGCGGCCTACAACGGCACCGCGTCGCGCGACGTCTTCGACGGAACCCGGATCGTCAGCACCGGGCACGTGGAGCGCCGGAGGACCGCCTCCGCGACGCTCCCGATGAGGAGGCGCGAGAGCCCCGTGCGCCCGTGCGTCCCCATCACGATGAGGTCCGCTCCGCCGTCCTTCGCGATCTGGAGGATCGTGTCGGAGGGCTCGCCCCCCTCGACGCGGACGCTGAGCTGCTTCGGCCTCGCGCCGGTCTTCCCGAGGAAGTGCTCGACCTCGCGGGTGACGTCCGTGCGCGTCTGATCCCACCCCGGCTGCCCCGCGGCGACGGGGAGGAGCGCGAGGGTGTCCGGGCCGACGTATCCGGGCGGCTCCCAGACGTGGAGGACGTCGAGCTCCGCGCCGAACTTCCCGGCGAGGAAGGTGGCGTACTCCAGGGCCGCGCGCGAGGACGGCGAGAAGTCGATGGGCACGAGGACGCGAGTCACCGCGGGCAAATGACGGACCTCCTACATCGCATTCTAGCAGCGCCTCGGGCCGCGGAGGGGCGCCTTACGAGCGGGGTCCCTCACGGGCGTGCGCCCGGCTGCACGATGAGACCGACCCACCGCCCCGGACGGTGCTCGGGGATGCGGTGGACCGCGCGGCGGACCCGTCCCGACGGGCCGCGGGCCGGCCGGGCGCGCGACGGTGCCGGGTCACGGGATGCACGCTAGCGTCCGAGGGCCGTGCTCTCCGAGAGGCGAACGCCCGCGCGGCCGAGGAGCGCGTCGATCTCGCCGCGGCGGTCAGGGAACACGGCGCGCGTGAGGTCGTCGAGCACGACGACCTCGAGCCCCTCGCCTGCTCCGTCGACCGCCGTCGCGCGAACGCAGAAGTCGCGGGCGAGCCCGCAGACGAACACCCGCCGGACGCCGCGTGCGGCGAGCCAGGCGCCGAGCCCGGTGCTCGGCCGGCCGCCCTCGGGCCCGACGTTCTCCCGGAACGCGCTGTACGAGTCCACCTCTCGCCGCGTCCCCTTGCGCAGGACGAGCGTGATCGCCGCGTCGGGCAGCGCCGGGTGGAGCGCGGCGCCCGGCGAGCCGGCGAGGCAGTGGTCGGGCCAGAGCTCCTGCGGGCCCTGCGGGAGCTGGAGGGTCTCGTACGGCCTCCGGCCCGGGTGGGCCGACGCGAAGGAGACGTGGCCGGGGGGGTGCCAGTCCTGGGTCGCGACGACCGTCGCGAACGCGGGCGCGAGCGCGGCGATCGGGGCGACCACCGCGTCCCCCCCGGCGACGGCGAGGGCGCCGCCGGGGAGGAAGTCGCGCTGCAGGTCCACGACGACGAGGGCGTCGGAATCGCGGTCGATCCGCATGGCCTGGCCTCCTCCCAACCCTTTAACGCGCCGTTGTCCAAACGGCCGGGCTGAGCTAGCTTGCGCGGACCATGGACAAGATCTGGGTCAAGGACGTCAAGGAGGGAGACCGCCCGAAGAGCGTCTACCTCGTGGCCCGCAAGGCGATCAACACCGCGAAGAGCGGGAAGACGTACCTCGCCGCCCTCTTCCATGACAAGACCGGCGAGCTCGAGGCGCGCGCGTTCGAGCGCGTCGAGGAGCTCACGGCGGCGTTCGAGGAGAAGGACTACGTCGAGGTCGAGGGGATCGTCGGCACGTTCCAGGGGCGGCCGCAGATCCGGATCGAGTCGCTCGCGAAGGTGGACCCCGCGGGCCTCGACGCGGCCGACTTCACCTGGGTGCCGCCCCCCGAGCCGAAGAAGCCCGAGAAGCCGGCCGGCGGCGAGGGCGAGGACGCGCTCTGGAAGGAGCTGCTCGGGCTCGTCGACGCGATCGCCGACCAGCACGTGAAGGAGCTCGTGCAGGCGTTCGTGCAGGACGAGGACGTCGCGGCGCGGCTGCGCCGCTCCGCCGCCGCGAAGACCGTCCACCACGCGTACCCGGGCGGCCTGCTCGAGCACACCGTCTCCTGCCTCAAGCTCGCGCACCGGCTCGCCGATCACTACCCGCAGGTCGATCGCGACCTCCTCGTCGCGGGCGCCTTCTTCCACGACCTCGGCAAGATCCGCGAGCTCTCGGGCGAGAGGAACGTCGAGTACACCGACGAGGGCAAGCTCGTCGGGCACCTCGTCATGGTCGCGCAGTGGATCCACGACAAGGCGCGGCGGATCGGCGCCCCCCGCGACCTCGAGCACCACATCGTCCACCTGGCGCTCGCGCACCACGGCCGGCTCGAGTTCGGCTCGCCCAAGGTGCCGATGACGCTCGAGGCGCTCCTCACGCACTACATCGACGAGCTCGACAGCCGCGTGAACTCCTGGCTCAACCTCATGGGACGGGAGGGCGGGAACCGCCGCTGGACGAGCTCCGACAACGTCTACGAGCAGCCGATCTGGCGCGGCGCGCTGCCGACGGTCCAGGCCGAGAAGAAGGGCCCACCCGCCGAGCTCATGACGCCCGTGATCTACGTGCCGCGGCCGGGCGGGCAGGGTCAGGGCCAGCCGCGGAAGCCGAAGGAGAAGCGCCGGCCCGAGCCGAGGCCTGCGGCCGCCGGCGGCGAGGCGACACCTTCCGAGGGCGCCGCGGCTGCGACGGCCGAGGGCGCGCCCGCGCAGGCGCGAGAGGCGCGGCCCGACCGGCCCCCGCGGCCGGAGCGCCCGGACCGCGGCCCGCGCGAGCAGCGTGGGTTCGGCGGCGGCGGCGGGTTCGGCGACAAGAAGCGCGGGTACCAGGGGCCGCGGCTCCCCGGCGACAGGGGCCCTCACGGCCGGCCCGCGGAGAACAAGAAGCTGACGCACAACCCGTTCGCCGCGCTCGCCCAGAAGCTCGAGGGCGCGGGCGAGAAGAAGCCCGAGGTGGCGGAGGCCCCGCCGGCTCCGGAGCTCGAGGCCGCTCCGGCCGCTGCTCCCGAGACGCCGCCGCCAGCGATGGCCGAGACGGCGCCACCCGAGACCGCCCCCCCGACCGAGGCGCCCGCCGCCGAGCCGAAGCCGAGCGAGGGGACGTAGAATCGGGGCGGCGCGGCCCCGCCGCCGCGCCCGACAGCCATGGTCCCCTTCGGCCGCATCGCCGCGATCTTCGACGTCGACGACTCGCTCCTCGACGGGAACGCCGGCACGATCTTCACCTGGTACCTCTACAGCGAGAAGCTCATGCGGCCCGACGTGCGGTCGCGCGTCCCGCGGACCATCTACGAGTACGCCCGCCACCGGCTCACCGAGCAGGACATGGTCGAGCTGGGCTCGCGGTGTCAGGTGGGGCTCTACGCGGACCAGCTCCGCCATCACGCGCACCTCTGCTTCGAGCGTCACCTGCGCAAGCGCATCACCTCCGGCGCGATCCGCCAGATCCGCAAGCACCTCCTCTCCGGCCACTTCGTGGTCGTCGCGTCGGGCTCGCCGCAGTACATCGTCGACGAGGTCGGCCGGCACCTCCGCGTCCACGAGGCGATCGGCACGCGGACGCGGATCGTGGACGGCAAGGCGACCGATCAGATCGTCCCGCCGGTGGTGTTCAGGGAGGGGAAGCGCGCCGCGGTCGAGGCCCTGCTCGAGAAGCTCGACCTCGACATCGCGCGGAGCTACCTCTACTCCGACTCCTCCGCCGACGTGCCGCTGTTCGAGGACGTCGGCAATCCGGTGGTGGTGAACCCGAAGGCTCCGTTCCGGGAGCACGCCCGCCGGCGCGGCTGGGAGATCGTCGAGTGGCGGGAGCGGAACCGCCCCGGCGACCAGGCCGACCTCGCCGACGAGTGGGGCAGCTGGGGCGGCTGACGGATGGACCGGATCTCAGCCGTCCTCATCACGAAGGACGAGGCGCGCAACGTCGAGCGCTGCCTCGCCTCGCTCGCGCCCGTGGTGGACGAGATCGTCGTCGTGGACGGCTTCTCGACCGACGACACGGTGGCCCGCTGCGAGCGGCTCGGCGCGCGCGTCGTGCAGCACGGCTGGCTCGGCTTCGGCCCGCAGAAGAACATGGCGAACGGGCTCGCGCGGAACGAGTGGGTCCTGTCGGTGGACGCCGACGAGGCGCTCGACCCGTTCCTGCAGCGCGCCATCGCCGAGGCGAAGGCGGCGGGCCTCCGCGGCGCCTACGAGATCTCGCGGCTCAACTGGTACTACGGCCGCTTCCTGCGGCACGGGCTCGAATACCCGGACCGGAAGGTGCGGCTCTTCCCCCGGAGCAAGGTCTCCTGGAACGAGAGCCTGGTCCACGAGGGCCTCACCTTCGCGGAGCCGCTCGCGGTGACCCGCCTCGACGGCCACCTGCTGCACTACACCTACGCGAAGATCGAGGAGCACGTCGCGAAGGCGAACCGGTACACGAGCCTCGCGGCGGAGGACGCGCTCCGGCGCGGGAAGCGGCCGTCGATCGCGAAGACCCTCCTCTCGCCGCTCGCGGTGCTCCTGAAGGCGTACGTCCTGAAGCTCGGGTTCCTCGACGGGCTGCACGGCCTCGTCCTCGCCGCGCTCCACGCGAACGCCGCGTTCCTGAAGCAGGCGAAGCTCTGGGACCTCGACCGCGCGGCGCGCGCCCAGGCGGTGGAGCGCGCCCTCCCGCCCGCGCCCGCGGAACCGGGGCGCGACGGCGCCGACGCCAGCGACGGGAGCGCGCGCCCGTGACCCCGCGCCCCACCTCCTCGCTCGTCGTCGCGACGTACGAGTGGCCTGAGGCGCTCGCGGCGGTGCTCGCGAGCGTCCGCCGCCAGACCGTCCCGCCGACGGAGGTGGTGATCGCCGACGACGGCTCGAAGGAGCCGACCCGCCGCGCGATCGAGGCGGCGCGGGCCGGCCTGCCCTGCCCGCTCGTCCACGTCTGGCACCCCGACGAGGGCTTCAAGCTCGCCCAGATCCGGAACAAGGCGGTCGCCCGCGCGACGGGCGCGTACGTCATCCAGATCGACGGGGACATGGTGCTCCACCGGGGCTTCGTGGAGGACCACCTCGCCGCGGCGGAGCCCGGCCGCTTCGTCGGCGGGAGCCGCGTGCTCCTCGACGCGGAGGTGTCGCGCCGCGTGCTCGAGGGCGGCGCGCCGCCCCGGCCCTTCGACCGCGGCGTGCGGAACCGCCTCAACGCGCTCCGGCTGCCCGCGCTCGGCGCGGCGCTCGCGGCGGTCGTGCCGGCGGGGGGCATCGAGAGCGTCCGCGGCGGCAACATGGGGTTCTGGCGCGACGACTTCGTCGCGGTCAACGGCTACGACGAGGCCTTCACCGGCTGGGGTCGCGAGGACACGGACCTCGTGATCCGCTTCTACCGCCGCGGCCTGCGCCGCCGCTGGTTCAAGCTCCGCGGCGTCGCGTGGCACCTCCACCACCGCGAGGCGAGCCGCGCCGCGCTCGGGCGGAACGAGGAGATCCTCGAGCGCGCCCTCGCGTCGGGCCGCGCGCGGTGCGAGGCCGGGATCGATCGCTGGCTCGGGGCGGCGTAGCCGCCGCGGGTGGCGCGCCCGGCCGGGGTGGCGACTCATTTGTTTTCCCTCGGTATCCAGCTCGAACTATCTCCTTTTCGTGAGCGTGACCGCTCCTTACGTTCCCCGGCGAACAGGAGGCGCGATGCGCACGAAGCCGAGCGGAAGCGGACGAGCGGGGGTGTCGAACGGACGCGGCGAGCACCAGGACGTGGTGGTCCGCCCCGAGGATCCGCTCGACCTCGACGAGGCCCGCCGGCTGGTCGCAGAGATCGAGGCCCTCCCGCCTGGCGTGCGCGTCCACGTGGACGTGTCCGCGCTCCGGGAAGTCCACCCCACCGGGCTCGCGTTCCTCGGGTACGCGCTGGGCCGCGACCAGCGGGTGAGGCTCGGCGGGCTCAACCGGCGGCACGAGAGGCTCCTCGCGTACCTCCTCGCGGAGCCCGCGATGCGAGCCGCGAGCTCGAGCGCAGCCGCGGCAGACCGGCAAGAGCGGTCGGGGAGAGAGGGCCGGGAAGAGGGGGCGCCGGCTACAGCCGGAACAGCCGCTTCACGTTTTCCGTCGTGACGCGCGCCACCTCGTCCGGCGGCGCGCCCCACAGCTCGGCGACCTTCTTCGCGGTCTCGACCACGTACGCGGGCTCGTTCCGCTTTCCGCGGTAGGGGATCGGCGCGAGGAACGGGCAGTCGGTCTCGACGAGGAGCCGGTCGCGCGGGACGATGCGGACGGCCTCGCGGATGGGCTCCGCGGTCTTGAAGGTCACGACGCCCGCGACCGAGATGTACAGCCCGAGGTCGAGGTAGGCGCGCACCGACGCGGTGTCCCCCGTGAAGCAGTGGATGACGCCGCCCGCGGGCGGGACGCCCTCCTCGCGGAGGACGCGCGCGCAGGCCCCGTCGGCCTCGCGGACGTGGATCACGGCGGGCTTCCCCGCCGCCCGGGCGATCGCGAGCGACCGGCGGAACGACGCCTCCTGCACCGGCCGCGGCGAGTGATCGTAGTGGAAGTCCAGCCCGGTCTCGCCGACGGCGACGACGCGGGGGTCGCGGGCGAGCGCCTCGTGCCGCGCCCAGTCCTCCTCGGGCACGCGCGCGCACTCGTGCGGGTGGACCCCGACGGTCGCCGCGAAGAAGGCGGGATCGCGCGCGGCGAGGTCGAGGGCGTTCCCGAAGCTGCCCGGGGCTCGCCAGAGCCCGACGCAGACGATCCGCTCGAGGCCGGCGGCCCGGGCGCGGGAGACGACGCCGTCGAGGTCGTTCGCGTAGTCCTCGAAGTCGAGGTGGGCGTGGGAGTCGATGAGGCCCAAGCGGTCGATCTACTTCACCCGCGTCCCGGGCGCGATCGAGTCCGCGACGGTCACGAGCGAGAGGTTCGGCGCCTCGCCGGCCGCGAGGAGCATCCCGTGCGAGGTGATCCCGCGGAGCGGACGCGGCGCGAGGTTCGCGACCACGACGATCCGCCTCCCGACGAGGGCGGCGGGATCCGGGTACGCCTGCGCGATCCCGGCGACGATGGTGCGCGGCTCGGGCTCGCCGACGTCCACGGACAGCTCGAGGAGCTTGTCCGCCTTCTCCACCTTCTCGGCCGTCCTGATCACCGCGACGCGCAGCTCCACCTTCGCGAAGTCGTCGTAGGTGATGACGCCCGGAGGCGAGGGCGGCGCGGCCTTCGCGGTCGACTTCGTCGCGGTCTCGGCGGGGCTCGGGGCCTTGGAGACCCTCGGCGCCTCCTTCGCGTCCGGCGGCACCACGATGAGCTTCGCCACCTGCTTTGCGTCGATCGGCAGGATGGCGGGCGGCTTCGCGGAGAAGCGCACCGGCTTCCCGTCGAAGGGCGTGAAGCCCTCCGGCCAGGCGAGCGGGAGCCCGCCGAGCGCGTCGGCGAGGCCGGCCGCGAACCGCGGCATCACGGCGGGCCAGCATCACCGCGATGGCGTGGAGCGCCTTCGCGAGGTCGTACAGGAGCGCCTGCGTCTCCGGCGCCGAGGGCGTCTCCCAGGGCTTGTTGTCCTGGACGGCCTTGTTCGCGACGTCCGCGAGCTCGTTCACGGCGCGGATCGCCGCCCGGTACTCGAGCTCGAGGAACGCCGCCCGCGACGTCGCGAGCGCGTCCGCGACGGCCTTCCGGTCGAAGCGCGGCGTCCCGCCGGCCGCCGCCCCCCCGAGCTCGCCGAGCTTCGCGACCGGCGAGTGGACGCGCGCCGCGAGGTTCGCGATGCGCTTCTGGAGATCGGCGTTGATGCGGTTGCGGAACTCGTCGAGCGAGAGGTCGATGTCGTAGATGCCCGGCGACAGGCTCGACGCGTAGAAGTAGCGGAGCAGCTCGGGGTCGAGGCCGGAGTCGAGGTACGCCTTCCCGGTGATGAACGAGCCGCGCGTCTTCGACATCTTCTCGCCGTTCACGGTGAGGTGACCGTGCACCGGCATCCGATCCGGGCGCTTGAGGCCCGTCGCCCAGAGCATCGCGGGCCAGAACACCGCGTGGAAGCGAAGGATGTCCTTCCCGATGAAGTGCTCGAGGCGCGCCGCCTTCCGATCGTCGGCGAGGTACTGCCGCTCGAACTCCGCGGGGGAGAGCCGCTTCGCGCCGGGCGCCTCGTCCTTGAAGTAGTGCTCGGCGCTCGAGAGGTAGCCGATGGGCGCGTCCACCCAGACGTAGAGGTACTTGCCCGCGAACTCGGGATCGTTCACCGGGAACCCGAAGTACGGCTCGTCGCGCGTGATGCACCAGTCCTGG
Organism: uncultured delta proteobacterium; assembly: GCA_963821195.1. Taxonomy (GTDB): domain Bacteria; phylum Myxococcota; class Myxococcia; order Myxococcales; family Anaeromyxobacteraceae; genus Anaeromyxobacter. Next base: position 169,634 of record CAWGDE010000024.1, on the reverse strand, counting down.
AGGTCGGCGAGCCAGCCCTTCACCTGCTCGCGCACGGACGGCACGAGGTGCCCCTCGGCGTTCACCCAGCCGTCGATCACCGCGAACACCTCCGGCTTCCGGAGGTTCACGTACGCGTGGTCGCTCGAGCGGACGACCGGCGGGTTTCCGCAGATCGCGCAGTACGGCCCCTTCAGCTCGCGCGGGTCGTAGGTCGTGCCGCACTTCTCGCAGACGTCGCCGTACTGGTCCGGCGTGCCGCACTTCGGGCAGGTGCCCTTCACGAAGCGGTCGGGCAGGAAGCGCCGGTCGGTCTCGCAGTAGAGCTGCTCGACCGACTTCTTGTAGATGAGCCCCTTCGCCTTGAGGGCGTCGTAGATGCGGTACGCCCACTTCCGGTTCTCCTCGGAGTCGGTCGTGTAGTAGGTCGCGAACTCGACGCCGAACTTCTTGAAGTCCTCGTGCTGCTCGACCCTGTACTTCTCGACGAACGCCTTGGGCGTCATCCCGGCCTTGGCGGCGTTCACCTCGATCGGCGTGCCGTGCGAGTCGGCCGCGCACACGTAGGTGACGTCGTCGCCGCAGGCCTTGCGGAACCGGACGTAGACGTCGGTCTGGATGTACTCGACGAGGTGGCCGAGGTGGATCGACCCGTTCGCGTAGGGCAGCGCGCTCGTGACGAGGAGTCGCTGGCTCAAGGAGGGCTCCTTTCCGGTGTCCGTGCCGCGAGCAGCCCGACGAGGACCCGCTCCAGCCGGATCCGCCCGTCCTGCCCGGTCTTCATGGCGACGTCGGCCTCGGCGAGGCCGGCGAGGGCGTCGAGCAGCTCGCCGCGGCCGAACCGCGTCGACGCCTGGTACTTCATCCAGAACCCGTACGGCTTCTTGTCCCCGAGCTCGTCCTCGGGGATCTCCGGCAGCACCTTCTGCTGCCACTCGGCGAAGCTGCCGATGCGGCGCTCGCCCGCGGCCTTGCGCGCCCGCTCGCGCTCGGCGACGAGCCGGCGGACCGTGCCCGCGAGCGAGCCGAGCAGCATGAACGGCGAGGCGCCGTCCTGGACGGCCCGGTCGAGCACGCCGATCGCGCCCTCGAGGTCGCGCGCCTCGACCGCGTTCCCGAGCGCGTAGAACGGGTCCTCGGCGACGCGCGTCACGATCTCGTCCACGTCCTTCGCGCCGATGGTCTTGCGGTCGCCGACGTACGCGACGAGCTTCGCGACCTCGGAGGAGAGCACGCGCGCGTCGTCGCCGACGAGCTCGGCGAGCCGCGCCTCCCCTCCCCGGTCCACCTTCTTCCCGGTCCCGGCGAGGAGCGACTCCAGCACCGGCCCGAGCACGAGCCGCTGCGCGTCCCAGGTCCCCTCCTTCTCGACCTGGACCGAGACGCGCCGCCCGGCGGCCGCGAGCTTCTTCACGAGCGGGAGGCGGCCGTCCACCTTGCCGGCGGCGACGACGAGCACGTGGCCGGGCGGGAACCCCTTGTCGATCGCCGCGTCGAGCGCGGACGCGTCGTCCTTCGCGACCTTCATCTCGCGCTCGACCGCGAGGCGCGCGGCGCCGGCGACGAACTCGCGCGCGCCGGGCACCTCGTCGAGGACGAGCCCGAGCTCCTTCGCGAAGGCCTCGAGGTCGGGGGCGGGGTCGCTCCGCGGGTCGAGGTCGGAGGCCGACCAGCCCCCCTTCGCGGCGAGCGCGAGCAGCCGGCGCGCCGCCTCGCGCTGCCGCCCCTCGGCCCACATCCCGGAAGCGCGCGCGAACGCGTCCTGCGCGTCCTCCTTCGAGGTGAGGAACGCGGGCTCCTGGACGAGCACCACCTTGCCGCCGCCGAAGAGCCCGCCGGTCGCGACCTCGGCGGCCACCTCGGCGGGCGACGCCGCGGCGTCGAGCTCGACGAGGTTGAGCGCACGCTGGGCCTCGGGGACGAGCGCGCCCGCGAGCTCGCGCGCGGCGCGGAGCGAGAGGAACGCGTCGCCGTCGAACAGGTACACGGGCCTCGCCTTCCCCGCCTTCGCCTCGACGAGGCAGGTCTCGACCGTGGCGCCGGCCGCCTTCGATCCCGGCCTACCCGCCATGGTGGAACCACCCCACGAGCATCCGCTCGAGCGCGAGGACCGGCGACGCGTTCTGCCGGAGCGCGTCCGCCGTGCGCCGCACCTCGCGGCGCCGCCGGAGCGCCTCCGCGGGCGACAGCGCGGACGCGACGCGCAGCGTGGCGTCCCGGACGCCGCCGAGCGCGAGCGCGCCGGCGCCCGCCTGCGCGGCGGCGACGTCGCGCCACCAGAGGAGCAGGAGATCGCACAGCTCGCCCGCCGTCTCGCGGTCGCCGCCGTGGTCGCGCGCGAAGACGAGCCACGCGCCGGCGTCGCGGGCGTCGAGCGCGGCCGCGGCGAGCACCGCGTCGCGGTGCGCCCGGAGCGTGCCGAAGAGCTGGAGCGCGCGCCCGAGCGAGCCGCCCGAGAGCGCGATCGCGAGCGGGATCTCCTCGCGCAGCTCGGCCTCGACCCGGCGCCGGTCGGCGTCGCCGGGCTCCGCCTCGCGCTCCTTCTCGAGCTCCTCGAGGCGCCGCTCGACGAGCTTCGGGAGCCGCTCCTCGAGCCGCGGCGCGATGGCGTCCGCCGGCAGCGGGGCGAAGGCCACGCGCATGCAGCGGGAGCGGATCGTGGGCAGGAGCGAGTCCGGGCTCGACGCGACGAGCACGAGCGTCGTGTCGTCGGGCGGCTCCTCGAGCGTCTTGAGGAGCGCGTTCTGAGCCTGCGCGTTCATCGCGTCGGCGGGGTCGACGATCACGAACCGGCGCCGCCCCTCGTAGCGCTTGAGCGAGAGCCGCCGGTCCACCACGTCGCGGACCTGGTCGACCACGATGTCCTTCGACGGCGAGCGGCCGCCCTTCGGGTCCCAGACGCCCGCCTTCGCCATGACGCGCTCCTCGTGGAGCACGATCACGTCCGGGTGGATGCCCTTCGCGATCTTCCGGCACGGGCCGCACGCGCCGCAGGGGTCGTCGCGGAAGCCGGCCGGCCCGCCCTCTCCGCCCTCGCAGTTCGCCGCCTGCGCGAGGAGGCGGGCCGCCATCGCCTTCCCGACCCCCTCCGGCCCGCCGAACAGGTAGGCGTGGTGCAGGGCCCCGCGGCGCAGCGCGGAGCGCAGGGGCGTGAGCGCGCGGTCCTGCGCGATGACCTCCGAGAACGGCATGCGGGGCGCGGAAGATAGCATAGGCGCCCGACCCGACGGGCGCTTCCGGCATGCTCAGGGGTGCCGCGCCGCCGCCGTCCGCGGCCCCGTCGCGCCCGCGCCCGCCGCGGTGTCGCGATGCACGCCCGGCAGCCTCACGGTGAACGTCGCGCCCTTCCCGCGCCCCTCGCTCTGCGCCGAGACGGTCCCGCCGTGCGCCTCCACGACGTGCCGCACGAGGGCGAGTCCCGCGCCGATGCCGCCGTGCGGCCGCGTCGACGAGGAGTCCGCCTGACGGAACCGCTCGAACAGGTGCGGCGCGAACGCGGGCTCGAACCCCTCGCCGGTGTCCGTCACCCGGATCACCGCGTGGCCGTCCTCCGGACGCAGCCGGACCTCGATGCGCCCGCCCTCCGGCGTGAACTTCACCGCGTTCGAGAGGAGGTTCCAGACCACCTGCTGCAGCCGCCCCGGATCGCCGGACACCGGGCCCGCGCCGGGCTCGAGCGCGACGGAGAGCGCGATGCCGCGCGCGCACGCGGCCGGGCGCACGGCCGCGAGCGCGGCCTCGACGATCGGCACGAGCTCGATCGTGCGCACGTCGAGCCTCAGCTCGCCCCGCGCGACGCACGCGACGTCGAGGAGGTCGTCCACGATCCGCGCCTGGGCCATGGCGCCGCGCTCGATCGCGTCCACCGCGCGGGCCGTGGCGGCGGCATCGAGCTTTCCGCACCGGAGGAGGCGCGCCCACCCGAGCACGGTGTTGAGCGGCGTGCGGAGCTCGTGCGAGACGGAGGCCACGAGCTCGTCCCGCGACTGCTCCACCTCCTCGAGGCGACGCCGCAGCGCGTCGCGCTCGGCCCGCACGCTCAGCGCCGCCGCGACCGAGACGGCCGCGAGCGCGCACGCCACGATGAGGAGAACCGCTGTCATCCCCTGCCCCGCCCGGCCGGTGAACGACCGAATCGCCCGGAACATAGGCGACATTTCGGGCCGGCGCACGCGTCCCGGCGGGGGTGTAGGCGGAGGTAGGTGGGCGAAATGGACAGCCGTGAGGCCCCCGGTATCATGGTCGACCGGAGCACCCCATGAACATCACGCCCCTCGACATCACCCAGAAGCAGTTCAAGAAGGTGTTCCGCGGCCTGGACCCCGAAGAGGTCGAGGCTTTCCTCGGCCTCGTCGCCGTCGAGTTCGAGGCGCTCGTGAAGGACGCGCTCGCGCTCCGGGAGGACAACCAGCGCAAGGCCGAGGACATCGCCGAGTTCAAGAGCCGCGAGCGGGCGCTCCAGGAGACGCTCGTCGCGGCGCAGCGCGCGTCCGAGGAGATCCGGGACTCGGCGCGCAAGGAGTCGGAGATCACCATCTCCGACGCCGAGCTGCAGGCGGAGAAGATCGTCCAGGCCGCCCACGCCCGGTTCCTGCGCATCGTCGACGACATCAACGAGCTGAAGCGCCAGCGGCTCCAGTTCGAGACGAACGTCCGCACGCTCGTCGAGAGCCACGTGAAGCTCCTCGACGCGTTCCGCGAGCCCGCCCGCGAGGAGGCGGTGCAGTACATTCCGCGGAAGAAGGCGGTCGAGGAGTAGCTCGACGTCTTCGCGGACGACGTCTTCACTCCGAGTGGTTTGTCCGGCCAAACCGCCGGGCACCGCCCTGGCATGAGGATCGCGGCTGCTCGGGCGTTCCGGATGGCGTCGCCATGTCAGTGCGCCTCCGCCCACGACCGCCCGTGCCCCACCTCGACGTCGAGCGGCACGTCGAGCGTCGCCGCGCCCTCCATCTCGCGCTTCACGAGCGTCTCGACCGGCGCGAGGTCCTTCTCCCCCACCTCGAGCACGAGCTCGTCGTGGACCTGCAGGAGGAGCCTCGCGTCGCGGCGCTCCTGCTCGAGCGCGGCGTGGACGCGCAGCATGGCGATCTTCACGATGTCCGCGGCGGTCCCCTGGATCGGCGTGTTGATGGCGGTGCGCTCGGCGGCCATGCGGAGCCCGGGGTTCCGCGCCGCGATCTCCGGCATCGCCCGGACCCGGCCGAAGAGCGTGCGCGACTCACCCGTCCGGCGCGCGTCGGCGATGGCCTGGTCGATGTACGTCTTCACGCCCGCGTACCGGGCGAAGTAGCGCTCGATGATGCCGCGCGCCTCCGCGTCGGGGAGATCGAGCCGCTGCGCGAGGCCGAAGGCGGAGAGGCCGTAGGCGATGCCGAAGTTCAGCATCTTCGCGACCCGCCGCATGTCGGGCGTGACGTCGCCGGGGGCGACGCCGTACGTTTCCGCCGCGGTCCGGGTGTGCACGTCCTGGCGCGTCCGGAACGCCTCGAGTAGCCCGGGGTCGTGCGAGTAGTGCGCGAGGATCCGCAGCTCGATCTGCGAGTAGTCCGCCGAGAGGAGCCGCCGCCCGGGCGGCGCCACGAACGCGGCGCGGATGCGGCGCGAGAGCTCGGTGCGAATGGGGATGTTCTGGAGGTTCGGATCGGACGAGGAGAGCCGCCCGGTCGCGGCTCCGCCCTGGTTGAACGTGGTGTGGATCCGGCCGTCCGCAGGGTCGATGAGCAGCGGGAGCGCGTCCACGTACGTGCCCTTCAGCTTCGAGAGCGACCGGTGCTCGAGGACGAGCCGCGGCAGCTCGTGCTGCTCCGCGAGCTTCTCGAGCACGTCCTGGTCGGTCGAAGGGCCGGTCTTGAGCCGCTTCAGGACCGGGCAGCTCGAGCTCCGTGAAGAGGACCTGCGCGAGCTCCCGCGTCGAGGCGATGTTGAACGCGTGGCCCGCGGCCGAGTGGATGCGCGACTCGAGGTCCTGCATCGCCTTCCCGAACTCGTCGCTCATGCCGGTCATGGCGCCGCGGTCCACGAGGATGCCGGTCCGCTCCATCTCGAACAGCACCGGCACGAGCGGGCGCTCGATCTCGACGTAGAGCTTCGCGACGCCCTCCTCCGCCATGGCGCGCTCGAGGACGGGCGTGAGGTCGAGGAGCGCTGCCGCGCAGGGGGCCGCCCACGCGCCGACCCGCTCCACCTCGAGCCCCTCCATGGGGACCCGCTCCGCCTTCCGCGCGGCGTCGCCGCCGCTCGGGTCGCGCGGCAGCTCGCTGGAGATCCGCTCGCGCGCGACGTCGGCGAGGGCGTGCTCGCGGCGGGTCGGCAGGAGGAGCCGGCTCGCGAGCTCCGTGTCCACACCGGGCGCGCGGAGCGCGAGGCCGAGCTGCGCGAGCGCGTGCATCGCGCCCTTCCGATCGTGGACGTGCACTGGGCGGTCGCCCTCGAGAATAGGGCGGAGCGCCGCTGCGACCGCGTCGCGCGAGAGCTGCGCGGGCGCACCGAGGAACCGGTGCGCGAGGGGAACGTAGAACGCGCGCCCGCCGCCCGCGAGGGCGAGCCCGACGACCGGGTCCGTGCGCGGGGAGCCGCCGGCGAGCACGGGCCGGAGCCCGACCGCCGGGGCGTCTCGGAGCACCCGGACCGCCGCCGCGAGCGCGTCCGCGTCGAGCACGGCCTCGGCCTTCTCGACGCGTGCAGTGGGGGGCGGCGCGGGGAGGTCCTTGAGGAGCCGCGAGAACTCGAGCTCGGAGAAGAGCGCGCGGACCTTCGCGTCGTCCGGGACCTTCCGCCCGAAGGTGTCCGGCGCGAACGGCAGGACGAGGTCGCGCCGGAGGTCCACGAGCCGCCGGTTCGTCCGGATCCGCTCTGCGTTCGCGACGAGCTTCTCCTTCAGCTTCTCGCCGCCGCGCGCGACCGCCTTCGGGATCTCGTCGGGGCGCTTCAGCATCTCCTCGATGGAGCCGAAGTGCTTGATGAGCGCCGCCGCGGTCACCTCGCCGACTCCAGGGATACCCGGTACGTCGTCGATCTTGTCGCCCAGGATCGCCATGTACTCGACGACCTGGTCCGGCCGGACGCCGAGCTTCCTCGCCACCTCGTCGGGCCCGGTCCACCCTCCCCGCCCGCTCGCCTCCGCCATCGGGTCGTAGAGCGAGAGCTTGTCGTCCACGAGCTGCGCGAAGTCCTTGTCGCCGGTGACGACGACGACGTCCCAGCCGCGCTCGCGCGCACGGGAGGCGAGCGTCGCGATGACGTCGTCCGCCTCGACGCCCCTCCTCCTCTACGATGGGGACCGCGAGCGCGCGGGCGACGTCGCGGACGAGCGGGAACTGTGACCTGAGGTCGTCCGGCGCCTCCGGTCGGCTCGCCTTGTAGCCGGGGTCGATGTCGTGGCGGAAGGTGCGGCGCGCGGCGTCGAAGACGAGCGCGACGTGCGTCGGCGCGTGCTCGCGCAGCGCCTTGAGGAGCATCGTCGTGAACCCGTAGACGGCGTTCGTCGGGATGCCCTTGGTCGTCGAGAGGTGGGGGATCGCGTGGTAGGCACGGAAGATGAACCCCGAGCCGTCGATGAGGGTCAGCGTGGGCATGCGCGGGACGAACGATAGCCGCGCGGGGCCGCGGAGGCAGCGGGAATCGGCGCGCGCGAGGTCGGGGCCGCGGTCGAGGTCGGGGTCGGACCTATCGCTTCTCCGGCTGCGGCGGCGCGGCGAGCAGCGGCGGGACCCCGGTCGTCGCGGGCGGCCCGCCGTCCGTCGGCGAGTACAGCACGACGACCACGCCGTCCACGTACTTGAGATCTATCCGGTCCCGCGCCGTCCACCAGCTCACCTGCCGGAGGTCCACGTAGTTGGCGTCCGAGGACTCGGCCCCCGGGGGGCCGAGCCGATCCACGAGGGTCTTCCTCGCCGCGAGGAACGCCTCGGGCTTGGCGTAGGTCTTCGGGTCCGTCCGCAGGCTCACGAGGGCGAGCTTGCCCGCGGGGTCGAACACGAAGCGCACGCGGAACTCGGTGGCGCCGATCGCGTGTCGGTCGATCCCGACCGCGACCGTGTTGCCGTCCTTCAGCTTCGGGGCCGGCTCGAGCCGCTTCGCCTCGCCGGGAAACGCCCCCAGGACCTCGTCCGCCGTCATGCCCCACCGCGCCGCGCGCCAGTCGCCGTCGCCCGCCGCCGGCTGCGACGGGTGCTCGGCCGCGACCGCCGCGGCGGTCGCGAGCGCGGCGGACGCACAGGCGAGCAGCACGGTCCGGAGCAGGTTCTCAGTCATGTCCCCTCCACGGCGAGCGGCGGCCATTCTCGCGCGGAAGCGGCTCTCGCGACAGGGCCGACCCGGCCTGCGGGGCTCGCGCGCGGCACCGGCCCCCGGCGACCCGCGTGGGAGCTTGACCGCCTCGGCAGCCTCGCCCCGCGAAGCGCCCTGCGCGCCATGCCGCACCCTCTGGGCCCCCCGCTTCCGCGCTATCATCGGCCTCGCATGCTGACGCCAACGCTCGCGCTCGCGCTCTCCCTCGGGCTCGCGGCCCCTCCCGCCGCGGCCGCTCCGGGCATCGCGCTCGACTCCGCGGGCACGTCCCGCGACTTCACGCAGCCGCCGCCGGGGACGCCCGCGGACCAGGCGATCTGGAAGACCTGCTACGACCTCGACAACGACCTCGTGGTCGAGCAGGCCACGTCGTTGCGGCTGCAGGCCGGCGCGAAGGCGGCCCGGCTCCTGGAGCGCCTGCGCGACCCGGCCCAGCGAGGCGGCCTGTCCGCCGAGGCGGCGGAGGCGATCGCGACCCGGCTCGCCGAGAAGTGGGAGGCGAACGCGTCGGTCATGGGGTCCCAGTGGCCCGTGGGCAGGATCCGTGTCTGCCGCTACGAGCGCCTGAACTTCGAGGGCGTGATGCTCTCGGGCGCGACCCCGGCAAAGGAGCGGCAGCTCGCCTCGGCGCGGGCGGACGTGCAGGACTGCGTGGCCAAGGGAACCGCGGTGCTCACGGCGCTCCGCAGGACGAACCAGGAGCTCGAGCCCGCGATCGCCGAGGCGGACCGCGCGCTCCGCGCAGCGGCCGCCCCATCTCCCGCCGCGGAAGCCGCGCCCGCGCCGTCCAAGAACTGAGCCGCTGCGCCGGCGCTCCGGGGACCCCATGCGAATCCGCCTTCTCGTGCTCGCGCCGGTCGCGGCGCTCTCGCTCTCGGCAGCCCCGCGCCCGGCGGAGCCCGGCGTGTGCACAGGCAAGATCACGGGGCCCGTCACCGCGACCTTCACCTGCCTCGCGGACGTGGAGCGGACCGAGGCCGGCACGCCGGTGTTCGTGATCACGCCCAGGGATACAATCGCGGACGTCCCCGTCTACAAGCCCGGCGCGTTCGAGCTGCCCGGCGCGCCGGAGGCGAGGACGTACACGCTCGCCGACCTCGGCCTCGGGATGGCGAGCCTGGCGGTCGAAGGGGGCGCCCTCTACACCGCCACGAAGACGTCGAGCCAGCGCGGCGAGGTGACGCTGACGTTCCGGAGCGTGAAGCCGGATCCGGCGCGACCCGGGTGGTGGGCCGTCCACGGGACGTACCGGGCCCGCCTCGTCCCCGCCAGCGCCGGGAAGACGGGCGAGGTGGTGTTCGAGGTCTCTTTCTAGGCGGCGCCCTCCGCGGCGCGGGGAGTGATCGTGCGCAAGCTCGTCATCGGCGTCGCCGTCATCGGCGCGTTCACGCTCGCCGCCATCGGCGCGATCTGGGTCCTGACGAGGCCGGGTCGCGACGCCTCGCCGGGGGGAGGCCCGGCGGCGAGCTCGCCTCCGATCGCGGTCCCGAATCCCGCCGGCGCCGTCCGGGGCCGCGCCGTCCGTCCCCGTGCCGCCGCCGCCCGAGAAGTTCATCGTGGAGTATGGCCCGCCCCGGGTCGAGCCTCCGAAGGGATCCTGGGAGGCCGTCGCGGTGGCCGCGCGACCCTCGGCGCTCGGGCCGCTCGGCGGCGTGATCGCCCGCGGCCTCAACGACCTGGACGTGCAGCTCGCCGCCTGCTTCGACGAGGACACGGCGGCTCGCTTCGGCGCGCAGCCCCACACCGTCTCGACGGAGGCCTCGCTGCCGGACACCGGCACCCCGGTGCTCATGCTCCACATCGAGACCGGAAGCGGCCGGGCCCGGATCGTGGACGCGCCCGTGGAGACGCGGGGCGGCGCGAGCGACGGCGTCATCGCCTGCGCGCAGAGCGTGTTCCGCGGCCGGAGCTTCCCGTTCCCCGACGCTCCTGCGGGGGGGAAGTACCGGCTGCTGCACGCGCTGACGCCGTAGCAGCCCCGCGGCCGCGGAGGACGAGAGGGGCGGCACCCCGGAGGACGCCGCCCCTCGTCTTCAAGACCTGTCGCCGCACGGCCGGCGTCCATGGACGAAAGAAGGGCGGCGCCGCGAGGGCACCGCCCCTCTCGTCACGACAGGATTGCTGCCGCTACGGCACCACCATGCTCGTCCGCATCATCTCCGAGTCCTCGTGGGAGTTGATGTGGCAGTGCCACACGTACGGGCCGCTCGACACGTCCTCGAACGTCCAGGCCGCGGTGGCGCACGGGGCGCCGGCCAAGGGGCACGCGCCGTCGGCAGGCCCGCCCGCGGTCCCTGGCGCCGTCGCGGCCACTCCGGCGGCCGCGACCGGCGACCAGTGGCCGTCCCACGTGGCGACGATGGTCGTCACCATCCCGGGCGGAGCCTGGGTCGTGTCCTTCCAGCCGCCCTCCACCGTCGCGGCGGTGATGAGGGTCGGGGCGGCCAGCGCCAGCGTCGGCGTGACGTCCGGGACCACCTGCATCTCGCCGCCCGGCGCGGTGCCGGGCTGGCACTTCGCCTGGCCGCACAGGAGCGTCTTGTACGCGCCGACGTTGAAGTTCTGGCGGGAGACGCCCTGGTGCTTCACGAGGTGCGGGTGCATGGGGTGCGCGTCGACCGTCAGGTTCACGAACTGCCAGTACTCCGTGGAGCCCTTCTTCGGCGTCTCGGTGACCTTGTACTCGAACGGCACGCCGTTGAGCTGCATGCCCAGCGGGGCCAGCGTGACGCCATCGATCCGCTCGTTCAGGTAGACCTGGCGGACGATCGAGCCCGCCGGGATCACCCCTGCGGCCGGACGCAGGTCGACGAAGTTCATGAGCCGGGCCGCGGGGTTCAGCGCAAGCACCCGTGTCGGGTTCGAGGTCGCCGCGGTCTTCACGTTGAACTGCATGATCACGTTCATGTCGGCATAGGGGCTCGCCGCCGCCCACGGCGTGATCCCCGCCGGGAACGGGGCCGGCGCCTTGTTGACCATCGTGATCGTCTTGCCGGCCTGGGCGCTGAAGTCCACGAGGATCTCGTACCGCTCGCCCGGGCACATCGTGAGATCGCCCGCGGGCGCGAGGACCGGCGTCCTGAGGTAGCCCTGGTCGTTCGCGAGGACGTAGAAGTTGACGTTCGTGTTCGGCTTCGTCCCGGGGGCCGGGACGAGGGTCGAGAAGCCGATCGTGTAGCAGCGCGAGTCGGACCCGTCCACGATGCGGAGCCGGTACCAGCCCGCGTCCGCCGTCAGCTTCGGCCAGAGCACGCCATTCACGAGCACGTGATCGCCGAAGTACTCGGGCACCCACACCGGGTGGACCTGCGGGTTCGCGCCCGCGGTGATGGACGACGCGCCCGCCGCCAGCGGAGGCACCGGGGGCGGCTGGCCGAGGCCGTTCGAGAAGTTGATGCTGCCGTCGTCGTTGAACGACCGGTCCTGGATCGCGAGGAACACGTCGTACAGCGGCACGCCCAGGGCGCTCTTGTTCGTCGCCGAGGCGGTGGGCCCCAGCTCGTTCAGCCAGGCGAGGTCGCCGCCGACCGCGTGCCGAGCGGGATCGAACACGGGGAAGAACCCCGCGGGGCCCGCGATCACGTTGTGGTGCGTCTTGCCGAGGGTGTGGTCGTGCCACCAGATCGTCGCCTCGTCCGGCTGCCCAGGATACGCATACGTGGCGAAGTTGACGCCCGCGGGGCGCTTCAGCGCGACGTTGAGGGGGTTCTCGAACGGCGGGCTCACGAAGTTCTGCGACACGCCGTTGTAGGCGACGGCCGTGTTCGCGTTGCCGAACCACTTCTCGGCGAAGCCGTCCACCGACGACGGGATGTCACCGCCGTGCAGGTGCGTCACCCAGGAGTCGTCGGGCTGCTGCGGGCTGCCGTACTGGTTCACGCCCTGCCAGGGAACGACGCCATTGGCGAGCGCCGGGTCGATCTTCGCCTTCACGCCCATGAACGTGCGGTCGATCGCGCAGGTCCAGTCCGCCGCCTCGGGGTGCGGGCAGAACACGTGCTGGTTCGGGAACTCGTTGATCCACTTCACGACGACCGGCTTGCCCTTCGTCGCCCAGATGCTGATCGAGGGCCAGGTGGCGAAGTAGTCGTTGTTGGACCAGGAGGCGGGGGCGCCGTGCGGAGCCGCCGGGAAGGTCTGGAGCGCCTGGACCGGGAAGTTCTTCTTCGACCCGATGCCCCAGATCGGCGTGAAGAGCGGCGTACCCGCGGTGACCCCGCCCGAGCACGTCGTCGCCGGCGCCACCGGGCTGCACCGGAGGCCCGTCCACTGCTTGCCGTTCGGGACGGTGAAGCCGGCCGGGGGAAGCGGGAACAGGCCGGCCCCTGCCAGGCCCTGGTAGCCCCACGCCTCGTGCAGCTGGATCTCGTAGTAGTCCGCCCCGGGATACGTCGTCAGGTCCGGCGCGTACGCGGGCGGGTTCAGGACTTCGTACTGGAACTTGGCATAGCCCCCGGCCAACAACGGGACCGTCGGCGGCGGCGCGAGCAGCGCCAGCTCGTTGAACACGGCGTTGGGGTTGCCACGCGGCCCAGCCGCCCGCCGTGAGGCCCGACGGACACGCGAAGGACGGGGCGTTGGCCAGCGTGCACGCCGGGAGCGCGGGGAAGTACTTCGAGTTCGCCGGATTCGCGATGCACTGCCCGTCATACGGGTAGTTCACCTGCGCCGCGGGGCCGAACGGTCCGTTGACGTTCTGCCGCGGGAACAGCGTGTTCGGACCGGGGTCCGCCGGGAGCCCGGTCGTGTTCAACCGCGGCGGCGTCGACGGCGCCGGCAGCTGCGCACTCGCCGTCACCGCCAGCGCGAGCCCGAGAATCGCGACACACGTCCTCAACGCAACCTTCATACGCCCTCCTCCCTCGGGCTCGCTTCATCACGATTGGTGAAGCGGCCCTCGCGGAATACCTTGGGCGTCACGATTGTGCAGATCGGGGGATGCGACCATCCCCCACACGGGCACCGACAAACGACACCTCGGCCACGGGAGCGCACGGGCCCACCCGGTCGCCTCAGACCAGATGACGCACCGTGAATGACGTAGATCAAGCGCCGGAAGCCAATCCGCGGCGGTGAAACAGGAAGATAAATGTCGCTTACTTTCAGTGATGTAGGGCTGCTCGAACGCGCCCGCGAGCCGGGTGCCCGGTTGCTGGGCAACCGGTGCCCCTTTTGGGACTTACACTATAAGAGCGAGTACGATCGGAGGCCTACCCCAAACGGACGAGAAAGATCTCGCTAACGGACGGCGACCGCCCAGGTCGTCCGCGCGCCGGCCGCGTCCACCAGCACGAGCGAGGTCACTCCGGGTGACACGGCGACGACCGTGACGGTCTCGCCCTGCACGCGCACGCGCGCGACGCCGTTCTCCTCGACGAGCACGCGCGCGACCCCGGGTGCGCGGAGCCGCCGCTCCTCGCCCACTCCGAGCGCGATCGTCTCCGGCGTGCCGGCTGCGGCCGCGGCAGGGCGCCGCGCGAGCGCGACGCTCACGTCGTACGCGACCGTCGCGCCGTCCTCGAACGCGATCTCGAGCGCCGCCCGCCCGCCCCGCTGCGCGCCGACCTCGACGCGCGAGCCGTGCGTGCGGATCGCGAGCAGGTCAGGATCGGTCACGGACACCCGCGCGACCGGCCGGTCGAACTCGAGCGTCACCACCTGGCGCTCGGCGAGCGCGAGCGGGACGCCCGCCGCGGCCGTCGCGGCCGGAGGGGCGGCGCGCGCCGGAGCCGCCGCCGCGAGCGCGACTGCGATCAGCGCAGCACGCACTTGATCTTCTCCGAGCAGACGAAGAACTCGTCGCCGTCGACGATGCGCCGCCGCTCGATCCGCTCGCGCCGGTGCCAGGTCCCGTTCGACGAGCCGAGATCCTCGATGACCCAGCCCGTCCCGTCGCGCGCGATGGCCGCGTGCTCGCGCGAGATCTTCGGCGAGTCGATGACGAGGTCGCAGTGGCGGCCGCGCCCGATGAGGAAGCGGTCCTTCCCGACCTCCAGCGTCGTGCCGTCCTCGCGGACGACGACGAGGCCGATCGCGCGCTGCACCTCGACCGGCGTCGGCTCGGCGATCGCCTCCTCGAGCCGGGCGGCGGCCTCGAGCACCTCCCCGACGGCGGGGTTCGGGTTCGGGTTCGGGCCGGCGGCCGCGGGGACCGCGGGCGGCGCGGCCACGGCGGGCGGAGTGGCCTTGGGCGGCGGGGCCGCCGCGCCGGCCTTCGCGCCCTCCGGGCCGCCCGGCACCGCGAACCCGCTCTGCCGCGCGAACGCGTGCATCGCCTGGTTCACGAGCAGGTCCCGATCCGAGCCCATCTCCTCGGCCATGCGGCCGAAGGTGTCCCACAGGTGATCGGCGATCTCGATGCGCCTCGTCGTCTTCACGTCTCCCTCCACGGCACGGGCAACGCCGGACCCGCCCACCGTAGCAGATGGACGGGTGTGGGAGGGAGGAGGCGCCGTGCGTCAGCGGACGACGATGGCGGCGGCCGGGTTCTGGCTGGGCGTCGTGTCGAGGACGAAGTCGGCGGGGTACGACACGAGGAACCGGTACCCGGCGATCGGGTCGGTCCACGGGGTCCGGTCGAACGCGGCGATGCCGCTCGCCTGGAACGGCGCCGTGGACGCTCCTCGCGCGCGGTTCGGGAAGACGCCGCTCGCGGGCGCCAGGTCGATCACCTGGTTGCGCACGGGGTCCGCGGGCGCCGACCGCCGGGTCTGCACGCCCACCTGGAACGCGAGCGCGGGCCCGTTCGCGACCGGGAAGGTGTTCCCGGGCCAGCGATCCGCGCAGCCCGTGTCGGCGAGGTTCGTCGAGCAGTCGACGGACACCTGGGTCACCCGGCGCGACTTGCGGGCGAGGACGAGCCGCTCGCACACGGTCCGGCACGCCGGCGTCGCACGCGGGCGCGGGCAGCGTGCCGGTCCAGTCCGCGACGGGGCAGGCGCCCGCGAGCGCATCCTCGTCGGGTGGGCTGGTCGGGTACGCGAGGGTGTACTTCACCCCGAGCTCCGGACGGCCTGCGTACCCGACGACCGACCCGATGAGCACGAGCCCCTGCGCACGCACGGTGACCGTGAGGCCGGTCACGACGTTCGTTCCGGTCGCGGCGCCCGCAAGCGCGCCGTAGCAGGCGAGCCACTCCGCCGGGTCCGTACCGGAGGGCGCGACGACGCTCACCGCGCCGCCCGGGTAGTCCGCCGTCGGCGCGAGCAGGTCGGCGATCCGGAGCTCGAACTCCTTCTCGATCGTTGCGGGGTCGGCGCCGACCGCAGGTCTCCGGGGGATCGGTTCCGACGCAGCCCGCCGGCATGCCCTTCGCCTTGATGACGAGGATGTCTCCCGCCTTGACGCCGAGCGACGGGTGCCAGAGCCGGACGACCTCGTTCAGGATGCGGGGGCCGCCTCCGGGCCCGTCGCCGAGCTGGAGCGCGAGCCACGGCTGCCCCGGCGCGAGCTCGCCCGCCTCGCCCGCCCGCGCCGCGAGGTCGGCTGGCGTGAGGATGCCCTGGTACGTGACGGTCCAGGCGTCGTCGGGCGTGAAGCCGGGGGTGACCGTGATGAACGCGGCCGCCGCGGTGCCGTCCCCGGCGAACGTGCCGTCGGCGGGGTTCTGGATCCAGAGGCGCTTGTCGTCGACGTAGGCCGCGGAAGGGGTGCCCGTGATCTTGCTCTGCACGATCGGCTGCGTCGTCGCCGTCTCGAAGCGGCCGAGGTCGAGGAAGTAGACGTACCCGTCGTCGCTCGCGACGGCGGCCACGCCGGTCGTCGCGCGCGCGATCGTCCCCATGTAGAGCCGCATGAAGCCGGCCGGGAAGTCGGGCTCGCCCTCGACGTGCGCGGCCTGCCGCACGGGCGGGCCGGACGCGGCGATCCGGACCGCGCGACCGCGGGCCGACGCGATCCGCATCGGCGCGCGGTACGGCATGATGTTGCCGTACTCGTCGTCGGTGGGGATGGCCTGTCCGCCGGCCAGCGCCGGATCGAGCGCGACGATGCCGCAGTCGATGGGCTTCGAGACCCCGCAGCCGGACTCGTCGAGGACGGCGTACACGCGCGGGACGCGCGGACGGCCGGCGAAGGCCGAGGCGTCGGACGCCGCCGAGTCGGGCCTTCGCTCCTGGAGCCGCGCCGCCGCGACGAGTCGCGTCGGGGCGCGCGCGCCGAGGACGCGCGGCGCGGATGCGTCGAGAGGTCGGCGGCGATCTCGGCGACGCCGAAGAAGCCGCCGACCGCGTCGAGCGTCGCGACGTACAGCGCGGTCTGGAGGCCGCTGACGTCCGGGTCGTCCGGCATCGCCGCGATCGCCTGCGGGCTCGAACGGTAGCGAGGTCGCGAACGACGGGCGGGCCGGCGAGCTCGATCGCCTCGCCGAGGCGGCGTCGGGCTGCGGCACTCGACGACCGCGACGTGCCCCGGTCCGCCAGCGCGGCGGCGACCCGGGCCCGGCCAGTGACGCCCGTGCGGACGCGTGCCGGATCGGACGGGATCGCGCGAGCGCGAGGACGTCGAAGCCGAGGTCCACCGCGAGCGCGCCTCCCCGGGTCGGAGTGGACGGTGTTCGCGGGATTCCACGTCTCGACGACCTGGAGCACCGAGTCGCCACCGGCCACCGCGACGAGGAGGTCGGGCTTCGCGGTGGCGGGGTCGTTCGGGTCGTCGTCGCCGAGCGACGCCGCGGCGAGGAGGGACGGCCGGTCCTCGACGGTGAGGACGAGCGTGCGGAGCTTGATCGGGGACGCGACCGGGAGATTGGTGACGGCGTCCAGGATCGACAGGTCGTTCCGGGACGCGTTCGCCACCACGATGTACGGCTTCACCGCCTGCGGGTCCTGGATGGTCCTGCCCCGGAACACCGCGACGTCGGACGGCTGGCGGAACCGGACGCCGGCAGGCGTGGTGTTCGCCTTCGTGCAGGCGAGGCCGGAGGCGGCGAGCGCGAGGGCGGCGGCGAGGACGGTACGGGAGCGGATCACTGCAGCACCCCCCCGGCGATCCGGACCGGGACGCCCAGAGTGAGCGGGATGGCGGCGGATTCCGGATCGTCGAGCGGCACGTCGATCGGCGTCACGAAGTGCTGGCGGAAGGACCCGACGTACACGCGCGCGACGCCGTTCGGCGCCGCGACGGTGATGCTGCCGGGGAGCGGCACGGGGTCGGCGGCGATGTCGAACGGGCCTCCTCCGACGAGCGGAGCGCCGGTGACGGGGTCGCGCCCGATCGCGACGCGCGTCCCGGTGTCGTCGTCGTAGATCCAGACGACGCCGTCGTTCGCGGCGATCGCCGCGACGACGTCCCGCTTGCCGGGTCGCGCGGGCAGCACGTGCACGTACGCCGCCCCGTAGCCGATGGGGATCTTGTCCACGACGTCGAACCGGAGCTTGCCGGCGGCGTCCTCGGAGAGGTCGACGACGAGCAGCAGGCCGTCGAAGTCGCCGACGGCGAAGCCTGCGGTGGCGGCGGCGGCGGCGTCGTAGATGCGGGCGGTCACGTAGGCGCGGCGCACCGGAGAGGCGGGATCGGTCTCGTTCGAGAGCGCGATGCCGCGCAGCTCGACTCCGGGCGGCACGGCGCCGGCGCGGGTGGTGTCGCTGCGGCACCCACCTTCGATGGGGAGGCGGTCGATCCGACATTCGTTCGCGAGATCGACGTAGCGGAGGGACGTCGAGGAGCCCGTGGCGCTGCGCGTGACGTAGAGCCGCCGCCGGGACGCGTCGTAGGCGAACGAGCGGATCTGGCCGGCGTCCCAGAACGCGTGCTGGACGTACTGCTCGTCGGTCGGGGGCCGCGTGAGGTCGATCTGCGTGAGCCACGCCTGGCCCAGCGAGGAGCGGAGGTATCCGACGTAGGCCCGGGCGACCGGCGTGACGCCCGGCGTCGTCGGGGAGTCGCAGGCGATCCCCATCGCGAACGGATCTCCGCGCTCCGCGCTGCCGACGTGGATCTGGCAGTCCTCGCAGGAGAGCGCGCCGTCGGTCCCGACGTCGAGCCGGTAGACGAGGTCCGCGCCACGGATCGGGACGAGCGCCAGCGCGCTGGACCCCGCCGTCACGAGGGCGGCCGGGCACGCCGCGAGGTCGGCGAGCCCGATCTCGCCCGCGAACGGGAGGACGTTGACGGCCCCCGTGACGGGGATCGGCTCCGCGGTCGGATCCACGGCGATCACCGACCCGCCGTCGTCGGGGCTGTAGGTGAGGTCGGCGTCCGACGACGCGACGATGAGCCGGTGGTCGAGGACCGCGACCCCGACCGGGTAGAAGAACCGGTCCAGCGGCCCCGCCTCGCGCTGGACGGTCGGGTTGCCGCAGGCGATGGCCGCCGCCGCGGCGGCGAGCGCGAGCCTCCTCACCGGCCCTCCTGCGGCAGCTCCGCCTGGATCTTGCGGAAGTCGGCGAGGTCGGCGAACAGCGCCGCGACGCGCCGCATGAGGCCGAGCCGGTTCGCGCGAAGCGCGGGCTCCTCCGCCATGACGAGCACGTCGTCGAAGAACTTCGCGACCGCCGGCTCGAGCGTCGCGACGTTCCGGAGCACGGCGGGGTAGTTCCGCCGCTCGCGGAGCGACGACGTCTCGGACTCGACGCGCTCGATCTCGGAGAGGAGCGTCCGCTCCGCGTCGTCCCGGAGGAGCTGCGGGTCCACCTTCGCCGCGCCCGGCCCGCCCGCCTTCTCCTGGATGTTCGCGACGCGCTTGAACGCGACCGCGAGCGGCAGGAAGTCCGGCCGCGCCTTCACCTCGGCGAGCGCCTCGAGCCGCTTGCGCGCGTCCACGACGTCGTCGAACCCGGCCGCGAGCACCGCCTCGACGAGGTCGGGCGGGAACTCCTCGCTCCACTGCGCCTTGAGGCGGCCGCGGACGAAGTCGAGCACCTGCTCGGCGACGACCGCGCGGTCCTGCGCGAGCTTCACGCCCTGGAGCGCGTTCAGGGTCTCCTCGATCGCCGCGGCGAGCGACACGTGGTAGCCGCGGTCGAGCAGGATCCGGAGGATGCCGATCGCCGCGCGGCGCAGGCCGAACGGGTCGGCGGCGCCCGTGGCCTTCTCCCCCACCCCGACGATGCCGACGAGCTGGTGCAGCCGGTCGGCGAGGCCGACGAGGGCGCCGAGATCGCCGCGGGGCATGTCCCCGGTGGCGCCGACGGGCCTGTAGTGGTCCTCGAGGGCGTCCGCGATCTCGGGCTTCATGCCCTCGTCGCGCGCGTAGTGCGCGCCCATGATCCCCTGCAGCTCGGGGAACTCCCCGACCATGCCGGTCGTGAGGTCGGTCTTCGCGAGCCGCGACGCCTCGAGGACGTCCGGGACGAGGTCGCCCTTCCCGAGCGTCCGCGCGAGCGCGCTCGCGATCGCGCCGATCCGGTGCGTCCGGTCGAGCTCGCTCCCGAGCTTCGCCTGGTACGTCCGGCGGCCCAGGAGCTCGATCCGGTCGCGGAGCTTCCTCTTCTTGTCCTGCTCGAAGAAGAAGCGGGCGTCGGCGAGCCGGGCGCGCAGGACGCGCTCGTAGCCGTGCTGGGCGACCTTCGGGTCCTTCACCTTCGTGCCCGCGACCGCGACGAACCTGTTCTTGAGCTTCCCGGCGGAGTCCACCACGGCGAAGTAGCGCTGGTGGCTCCGCATCTCGGAGATGACCACCTCGCGCGGCAGCTCGAGGTTCGACCTCTCGAACTCGCCGGCGATGCCGGTCGGGCTCTCGACGAGGAAGGTGACCTCGTCGACGAGGCCGGGGTTGTCGAGGGGCTTGCCGCCGGCCGCCTTCGCCGCGCGCGCGACCTCCTGCAGGACGAGCGCGCGCCGCTCGGCGGGGTCGACCACGACGAACGCCTTGCGCAGCTTCGCGACGTAGTCCTCGGGCTTGCCGGTGAGGGCGATCGCCCTCGGCGCGAGGAAGCGGTGGCCGTAGGTGACCTTCCCGGAGACGACCTCGCCGAAGCGGACCTTGAGGGGCTTCCCGCCGTAGAGCGCGACGATCCAGCGGACCGGGCGCGCGAAGGTCACGTCGTCGTAGCGCGAGCGCATCGACTTCCTGAACTTCACGCCGGCGACGAGCCGGTCGAGGAGCGCCGGGAGCACCTGCTCCGCGCGGCGGCCCTTCTCGACCTTGGTCACCGCGAGCCGCTCGCCCTTCGGCGTCTGCGCCCGCTCGAGCGCGGCGACGTCCACGCCCTGGCTCCTCGCGAAGCCGAGCGCGGCGGGCGTGGGCTTCCCCTCCGCGTCGAACGCGTGCGCGACCGGCGGTCCGAGCGCCTGGCTCTGCGCGTCGGGCTGCTTCGGCGCGACGTCGCGGGCCCACACCGCGAGCCGCCGCGGCGTGCCGGCCGCCTTGACCTCGCCGTGGGCGAGGCGCGCGTCGTCGAGCGCCTTCGCGAGGTCGCGCTCGAGCTGCTCGAGCGCGGGCGGGACGAAGCCCGCCGGGATCTCCTCTGCACCGATCTCGAGGAAGAGGTCCGACATGGCTCAGGCCGCCTTCCCTTCCCGCGTCTCGCGCGCCGCGCGGGCCGCCTCGACCGCGGCCTTGCGCTGCGCCGGCGGGAGGAGCGGGAACCCGAGCGCCTCGCGCGAGTCGAGGTAGCCCTTCGCGCACTCGTGGGCGAGCGCGCGGACCCGGCCGATGTACGCGGCGCGCTCCGTCACGCTGATCGCGCCGCGCGCGTCGAGGTTGTTGAACGTGTGCGAGCACTTCAGGCAGTAGTCGTACGCGGGGAGCGGGAGCTTCTCCGCGAGGAGCCGCTTGCACTCCGCCTCGTACGTGTCGAAGAGCCCGAACAGCATCTTCGGGTCGGACGCGCGGAACGAGTACTCGCTCATCTCCACCTCGTTCCGGTGGAAGACCTCGCGGTACTTGACGCCCTTCACCCACTCGACGTCGAACACGTTCTCGACGTCCTGCAGGTACATCGCGATGCGCTCGAGCCCGTAGGTGAGCTCCGCCGCGACCGGGCGGATCTCGAAGCCGCCCGCCTGCTGGAAGTAGGTGTACTGGGTGATCTCCATCCCGTCGCACCAGACCTCCCAGCCGAGGCCCCAGGCGCCGAGCGTCGGGCTCTCCCAGTCGTCCTCGACGAAGCGGATGTCGTGCTCGCGGGGGTCGATGCCGATGGCGCGCAGCGAGCCGAGGTAGAGATCCTGCACGTCGGGCGGGTTGGGCTTCAGGATCACCTGGAACTGGTGGTGCTGGTAGAGACGGTTCGGGTTCTCGCCGAAGCGGCCGTCCGCGGGGCGGCGCGAGGGCTCGACGTAAGCGACGTTCCACGGCTCGGGCCCGAGCACGCGGAGGAACGTCGCCGGGTTCATCGTCCCCGCCCCGACCTCGAGGTCGTAGCCCTGGGTGAGGATGCAGTTCCGGCTCGCCCAGTAGGACTGCAGCTTCAAGATGAGGTCCTGGAAATACACGCACTTCTCCTCGCGTTCGCGAGCGCCACGGGCGCCCGGCCGCCGTCCGGAAGCGGCACGGTAGGGCCGTAAGGACTCGATGTCAAACGGAGATCTCGCCCGCCCGCGGGAGCCCCGCGACCGCCCCGACGCGCGTCACGACCCGCGCCGCGACGCGGTTCGCGAGCCGGACCGCGCGCTCGAGATCGGCGCGCGAGAGCGAGGCGATCGGACCGGCGCGTGCGACGGCGGAGAGCAGCCCGGCGACGAACGCGTCCCCCGCGCCCGTGGTGTCCACGACCTCGACGCGCTCCGCCGGGACGTGCAGGACGTCGGCGCCTCGCCGGACGAGCGCTCCCTCCTCCGCCAGCGTGATGCACGCGAGCGAGACGCCCATCTCGTGGAGGCGCGCCGCCGCGCGCTCCGGGTCGCGCTCGCCCGTGCACAGCTCCGCCTCGTCCGCCGCGACCTTCGCGACGTCGCAGAGCGGGAGGACGTCGGCGCAGAGGCGCCGGAGCGGCTCGACGTCGTCCCAGAGGTGGAGCCGGACGTTGGGATCGAACGACACCCGGACTCCCGCCGCGCGCGCCGCCGCGACCGCCTCGCGGAGCGCGTCCTGGCCCGCGGGGAGCACGTGCGCAGACGAGCCGACGTGCAACCAGCGGGCGCGCGCGAGGAGCGCGCGGTCCACGTCGGACGGCGCGAGCAGCTTGTCCGCGCTGAAGCGCGCGTTCGGCGAGAAGAAGGTCCGGTCGCCGCGGCCGTCGAGCGCGACGAACCACATGCCGGTGGGCCGCTCCTTCGCGAACCGGAACGCGCACTCCACGCCCTCCCCCGCGAGCTTGCGCGCGAGCAGCCGGCCGAACGGATCGTCGCCGACGACGCCGCGGAACGCGACGCGGAGCCCGAGCCGGGCGAGCCCGGTCGCGACGTTCGCGGGCGCGCCGCCCGAGCAGACCTCGAAGCGATCGCAGTCCTCGAGCCGGCCGCGGCGGTCGGGGAGCAGGTCGACGAGCGCCTCGCCGAGGCAGAGGACGTCGAGGTCGGGGGTGGGGGACTGCATGGCGGTGCGATCGTCCTTGCGCCCAGGTCTAGCGCGACTCGCGTGCCTCGGATCCGGCGTATCCGCGTACGGGAACTCCGTCGCGTTCACGAGCATGTCGCGCGCCTTCGTGGGCGACCCGGTGCTGTACGCCCACCAGCCCAGTGAGCGCCGGCACTTCGGGCACCGGATGGACCATTCCGCCGCGACGCCCACAATCCCGAAGGCGAGGACTACGAAGAATGCGGGCCCGGTCACCTCGCGCGGCCCGAGAAACTGAACGAGCCCGGCGGCTCCGGCGACGAGAAGCCCGCCCCACCCGACCGTCTCTTTCCAGCCCTGGCCTGTCTTCGCGATGAGCGACGAACCTTGCATCCCCTCCCGGCGCGTCATGGACCGACCGTAGCACACGAATCACGCATCCTCGGGTTGCCCGGCGGCCGCCCGCACGCCCGGGTTCCGCGTGTACCGATCCATGCAGGCGTTCCCAAGACCCGGCGCGCCGCGCGGTCATTGTGCACGCGGCACGCAAGCCGGCAGTTCTCGATTGTCGAGGGCCCGCCCGTGGCGCGCGGGATCACGTGATCGATCTCCACGCGAAGAGTCGAGCCGCAGATCTCCCCCGACGCGAGCCTGCCTGGCACTTCCCGCCGTCGCGCTCCCAGACCGCCCGCCGGACGTGCGCCGGGATGTGGTCGTGCTTCGACGGCCGCACCCCGTGGCGAGGCTTCTTCACGAGGCCCCTCCGCTTCGCATGGCGCTCGAGGAGGAGGTCGAGTCCGGCCTCGAGGACCTCCTGAGCGCTCGCGCCCGGGTGGGAGTGCGACAGGGCGCGGCGCGCGGCGTCGAGCTTCTTCAGGAACTCGCGGGAGACAGTGAGGTGCAGCCGGTTCAGCTCGGCCGTGAGCGGCTCGGCCGTGGCAGCCGGCGCAGCAGGGGTGGTGGCCGGCGTGGGCGGAGAGGAGCACCGCTCCGACGCGTTGGCACGGGCTGGTTCGTCCGGACGAACCACTCGGAGTGAAATCGGCTGCTCTATCGGCGCGGCCGGGACCGCCAGCGCAGGCGCCGCAGCCGGGATCCGAACCGCGGTCACGACGTCCCGGCGCGGCGGCGCCTCGTCCGGCCGGATGGCCGCCGAGACCGCCTTCGCCTCCCGCTTGGACAGCTGGAAGAACCGGGGGAGCACCTCGTCCCGGTTCTCGGGGGTGAGGACCTTGGCGACCTCGACGACGGTCGTCAGGCACAGGCGACCGTCCCGGAGCGGCTCGACGATGTCGGGGAACCGCCGGATCAGCTCGGCAGCGCGCATCCGGTAGAAGGTCGACGCCTTCGAGAGGCCGAGCTCGCGGTGCAGGAAGTCGAAGAGCGACGAGTACCCCAGCTCGACCCAGAGCGCTCGCGCGTCGAACTCCGCGAGCGCGACGAGGAAATCGGCGAGTGCAACGCGCTCGCGCCGGAGGAGATCGGCGAGACGCTCGGTGAACGTGCGTGCGTTTTCCATGCAGCGAGTGTCTCACGAGCTCGCGAGCCCTCCTGAAACGCACGCATTCGCGTTGTGGCGCGATCGCCGCGCGGGGGCGCCGCGACCCCTCGCGGTCGTCATCCGGACTCGGCAGAGGCGGGATCCGGCGCATCAGCAGCGGCGTTCGTGCGCGGAACGCCGCTCGCGAGTCATCTCACAGTGAATGAGTGTCAAATGCGAACTGCAGCCATTTGGGGCGTGCGCCGACATCTCGGATCGCCGGTGAGCCGATCGCGCGGCGCCGCCTCGCTCTCCGCAGCAACGCCGCGGCCGCCGGGCCCCTCGATGCCGAACCCCGCTCGCATGTCTGAGGCGCCCGCCCTTGCCCCGCCGCCCAGGGGCGGGCCGGGAACACGCCTCACTCCCCGAGCAACGGCCCGATCTCCTCCAGGAACCTCCGCGCCTGCAGCCGCTTCCCGAGGTGGTACTCGATGAACGCCGTCAGCGCATCCCGCGCCTCGCGCCCCGCCGGCGCCTCGAGCGTCTCACCCGCCGCCGCGCCCAGCCCACCCTCCGCGAGCCTCGCCAGCGCGGCCGCCGTCCCGGGCGACACGCTGGGCGCCCCCGGCGCCGCGAGCCCCTGGCACGCGGCGCACAGGAAGCCTCCTTGCGCCGGGTCGAGCCGCACCGCCCGATCGACGGCGAGCGTCCCCCCGCATCGCACACAGGCGTCGAGCCGCGGCGAGAGCCCGGCGGCCCGCAGGGCGCCCAGCTCGAACGCGCGCAGCGCCGCTGGCCGCGCCGGCCCCGCGTCGAGGACGCCGAGGTACGCCGCCAGGAGATCGAAGAGATCGTCATGGGGCTCGTGATCCCGCACGAGCTCGCGCGCCAGCTCCGCCGCGTACGAGGCGCACGCGATCCGCGCGAGGTCGCCCCGGATCCCCCCGAACGCCGCGATGGGCGAGACCGAGTCGAGCCCGAGCAGCTCGGACCCCGTACGCTCGCGCACCTCCGCGGCCACGAGCGTGAACGGCTCGAGCGACCCGCCGAACCGCCGCCGCGACGCCCGCGCGCCGCGTGCGTACGCCGCCACCTTCCCGCGCTCCCGCGTGAGCAGCGTCACGACCCGGTCCGACTCGCCCGTGTCCACGGTGCGGAGCACGATCCCGGTGAGCTTCGCGCGCGCGGTCACGGCCTCCTCGACCCCCGCGCGAGGTACGGCGCCATCCGTGCCCGCTCGCCTCCACCGTGACGACCGGGCGCGTCGCCTTCGAGAGCTCGAGCGCGGCGGCGAACGCCTCGCCGAAGACTCGGAGCAGGAGCGCGTCGAAGAGCCCCGGCGGGAACGTGAGCTCGAGCCGCACGCCGTCGTCCGACGCGCCGAGGACGTCGAGGCGCGTCCCGCGGTGCCAGGTCTCCCATCGCCGGCCCGCGAACCGGACCAGCGCGTCGGGCGACATCACGGCCATCAGGATGCGATACGCGGGGCTCGCGAAGAGCGCCCGGTTGTGGGCGCGCGCCCAGGCGGAGACGTCGTCGTCCGTCATGCCGCGGACGTCCGCGATCCCGTGCACGAGCCCGCCGAGGTGCGCCTCCGGCACCCACTCGCTGCCGACCGGTGGATCCTCCGCGAGCCCCCGCAGCGGCGCGGGGAGCCGCGCGAGGAGCTCGGCGCGCGGCTGCCCGGCGAGGACGGTCCGGATGACGGAGCCCTTCGCCTGCGCCTCCGGGTACGCCGCGAGGCCGCCCGGCAGCGCGGCGACGTAGCCCTCGAGCCTCGCGAGCCCCGCTCCGCCGTCGATGACTCCCACAGCCGCCTCCCGGAACCCCCGTCAGGACCTCAGCAGCATCCACAGGCCTGCGGCCACCACGGCCACGGCGAGCACGACCGCGATCGCGATCCGGAAAGGCGCCGCCGAGCGGCGCCCGGCGGCGGGCACGCCCGCGGGGCGGGCGGTCTCCTGGAACCGCAGCACCACCTCGTCGGCGTCGAGCCCGACCGCGACGGCGTACGCGCGCAGGTAGCCGACGACGTACGCGTGCGGCGGGATGCGCGCGGCCTCGCCCGACTCGAGCGCCTCGACCACGGCCGGCGCGAGCTTCGTCGCGCGGACGACGTCGTCGCGCGCGAGCGAGCGCAGCTCGCGCTCCCGCACGAGCCAGCGCCCGAACGCCTCGAGCCGATCGCCGTCCTCGGCGTTCGCGTCCGCGTCGCCCATGGCTACTCGAGGAGCGACAGGGAGCGCCGGCACTCCTCGCCGTCCGGCGTCCCGCTGCCCAGGTCGCGGCAGCGCTCGAACGACTCCTTCGCCCCGGCGACGTCGCCTGCGCGCATCCGGGCGAGGCCGAGCTGGAGGTGCGCGTCCGGCACCTTGTCGCACCAGCGGGCGTACGACGACAGCTCCTCCACCGCCTCCTTCGGCTTCCCCTCGTCGAGCAGGATCCGGCCGAGCTCGCGGCGCGCCTTGCAGAACGTGGGCGCGGCCTGGACCGTCGAGCGCAGCTCGGCGAGCCCCTCCTCCTTGCGCCCCATGCGGTAGAGCACGAGCGCCTTGTTGCAGCGCGCGAGGTACGGCTCCTTGTAGAGCATGTTCCCGAGCGCGGCGTCGAACTCGGCGAGCGCCTCCGGGTACCGGCCGGTGCGCGCGAGGAGCTGCCCGAGCGCGTTGTGCGCCTCGGAGTACGCCGGCCGGATCTCGATTGCGCGCCGGTAGTCCTTCTCCGCCTCGTCGGCCCGCCCGAAGGAGAAGTCGAGGACGAGGCCCCGGCCGTACCACGCCTCCGCGAAGCGGGCGTCGATCGCGAGCGCGGCGTCGAACTCCTTCAGCGCGTCGGGCGAGCGCCCCGCCCGCAGCGCCTCGACGCCGAGGTCGTGGTGGATCTCCGCCGAGTGGCGATCGCTCGGGCTGGTATGGGCGCAGGCGAGCGCGGCGACGGCGACGACGGCGGTCGATCTCATGGGGACGTCAGAACGAGGCGAGCAGGCGCGCGAGCCGCGCGGGGTCCGGGCCGGCGGGGCGCGCGGCGACCGGCGAGGTGGGGACCTCGCCGGGCGGGCGCGGCGGCGAGAAGAGCGGGATCCGCTTCAGCGTCTGCTCCTGCACCTCCGGCGAGAGGTTCCGGAAGTTCACGTTGTCGAGCATGAACCCCATCGACTCGAGGAAGTTCAGCCCCTCGGCCTCGACGTCGCGGTACTCGTCCACCGTGAGCTGCCGCCGCTCGTGGACGTAGATCACGTTCTCGCCGCTCGCCGGGAGGTGGAGCCCGACGTAGATCGAGAAGGTGCCGTTCGCGTTGCGGACGCCGGTGAGGTGCCCGAAGACCTGCTGCGACGTCTTGCCGGGGATCCCCACCTGCGGCTGGTTGATGCTCTCCACCACGGCCACGACCTGCTCGCGCGCGGCCTGGATCCACGTGAGGCTCGGCTCGGGCTTGAACGGCACGTGGGCTCCTCGCGCGGTGTCAGCGCGCCTCGACGACGAACTCTTCCGTCTTGTCGTCCATCTCCGCCGCGGTGCGCACGGTCTCGACGAGCGGGACGTCGATCATCACGTGGCCGCCGCCCACGTTCCCCTCCCCGATGACGACCTTGAGCTGGACGTCGCTCCCGTAGGCGAGCCGGTCGCCCGCGATCCGCTTCGTCGCGGCGAGCGTCACCTTGTTCGGGCCGGGGCGGAGGTACTTCGTGATCTCCATGACGAGCTGCGGCTCGCTCGCCTTCACCTCGCGGATCCACTGCGCGTTGATGAAGATGGCGAGGTCGTACTGCGTGCCGGGCGCCGTGTGCTCCGTCGCGAGGAAGTACCGCCGGGTCACCTTCCCGGGCGGCGGCCGCGGATCGGCCGGGCGCGTGGCGGACGTCGCCGCGGCCGCGACCGGGACACGGCCGGGGTCGGGGGCCGCGCCGGACTTCACGGCGTACCCCTTCGCCTCGATGTGGACGTTCCCCTGCCCGTCGATGGTGACGGTGCAGTTCTCGAACCTCTGGCCCGTGACGCCGTCGATGTTGACGCCGTTCAGCGTCACCGACGGCGCCGCGAGGGCCGGGGCGGCACTGCCCGCCAGGGCGACCGCGAGGAGCAGCGCAAGTGGGCGCATCCGTTCGCCTTCGTAGCCCCGGCCGGGCGCTCGCGTCAAGAACGCGGCGGCCGGTGACGGCCGCGCTCTCGTGTTGGACGCACGGAGGCGCCGGCGCATTCCTGCCCGCCGCGCCTGCCTACACGCCGTGGACGTCGGGGCCCCAGATGACCTTGTGGAGCTGGAGGCTGAGCCGCGCGTCGAGCCCCGCCTCGAGCAGCCAGCGGACGAGGTCCTTCGGGTCCACCTGCCCCCACACCGGCGAGAAGAGCACCGTGACCCGGCCCTCCAGCGCGTGCCGGCGCACGACGTCGACGGACCAGCGGAAGTCGTCCTCGGAGCACACCACGAACTTCACCTCGTCGTGGCGGGCGAGCCGGTCGAGCCAGGCGAGATCCGTCGCGGGCTCGCCGGAGCCCGGCGTCTTGACGTCGACGATCTTGATCGCCTCGGGCGGGAGGGCGTCGAGCGGCCGCTGCCCGTGCGTCTCGACCGACACCTCGTAGCCGCGCGCGAGGAGGTCGCGCGCGAGCTCGGGGAGCTCGCGCTGGAGGAGCGGCTCTCCGCCCGTGAGGCACACGAGCTTCGCCGGGTGGCGGCCGAGCGCGGCGACGATCTCCTCGCGCGTCATTTCACCGCCGCCGTGGAAGGCGTAGGCGGTGTCGCAGTAGACGCAGCGCAGGTCGCACCCCGTGAAGCGGACGAACTGGCAGGGCCTCCCGGCCCGGGAGCCCTCGCCCTGGATGCTCACGAAGATCTCGGTGACCCGCACGGAGGAGGGTTCTAGCGCGACGGCGCGCGCCCATCACGCGAGGGCGCGATCAGCGCGCGTCCGCGACGATGACCGCCTGCTCCGCCCCCGTGCTCCGCCGCAGCCTGCGCAGCTCGGCCTTCACCCGCCGCGGGTAGACGTGGAACCGCGGCGGGATCTCGCCCTCGCGCAGGTACCCCAGGATCCGGTTCGGCCCGGCGTTGTACGCCATGAGCGCCACCTCCTCGCGCCCGAAGGCATCGAGGAGGCGCCGCAGGTAGCGCACGCCGGCCTGCACGTTCGCGACCGGGTCGTTCGGGTAGTTCGACTCGAGCCCCGCCCGCTCGAGCTCGCGCCGCAGCGTCGGCTCGCGGAGCTGCATGAGCCCCATCGCGCCGCGGCCGGAGAGCGCGTCCGGGTCGAACGACGACTCGACCTCGATCAGCGCGAGGACGAGGAGCGGGTCGATCCGGGCCGCCCCCGCCTCGACCACGATGGTGCGCGCGAGCAGGCGGCGCTCGAACCCGTCGAGCTGCGGGATCCGGACGAGGAGCTCGGCTTCGACCCGTTCGAACAGCCCCGCGGGCCCGGGCTCGCAGGCGGAGTCGACGCACGGGAGCGGCACGTGATCGGATGCGCCGAGCACGCGCGGCCCCTCGCCGAGCGACGACGGCAACGCGAACGCGGCGACGAAGACGCCGACCGCGATCGTGGCCCCCGCGAGGCCTCTGATATTGGGCTTTCTCATCCTTCGAGCTTGGCGCCCTTCGCCTGCTCCTTCGCCTGCTCCTTCGACAGCGCGTCGACCCGCTCCGTGACGGCGTCGAGCCGCTTCTGGAGGGCCGCGATGTCCTCCTTCGTGGGGATGCGGAACCGGTTCGCCGCGGTCCGGACCGCGTCGTCGATCGCCTTCTCGACCTCGCGGCGCTGGGCCGTGAGCCGCTCCCCGAACTCCCGCGCGTGGCGCTTCACGTCGTCCGCCGAGAACCCCGCCGCGTCCGCCAGCTTGGTGAGGACCTTCTCCGCCTCGGCCTCGGCCGCGTTGACGCCGGCGAGCGCCTGCGACCAGGCATCCTTGAAGATCTCGCGCACGTCGGCCATGGCTAGGCTTCCCCGCCCTTGACGGCCTTCTTGGCGCGCTTCGGCTTCCCGCCCTTCTCACCGATGCGGCGCGCGAGGCGGTCGAGCTCCTTCGAGAGCTCCTCCACCTGCTCGCGGGTCGCGACTCCGAGGAAGGCGACCGCCCGGTTCTGCAGCTCGATCATCCGCTCCAGCGCCTCCGCCCTGAACGTCTCCGCCCGCCCCCGCCACTCCGCCGCGCGCTCCACGCCCTGATCCCGGAGCTTCTCGATCCGCTCCCTCATCTCGGGGAAAGACCAGTCCTGCTGCGAGAGGCGGTGGACCATGTGCTCGATGTCCTTCCGGCTCGCACGTCCCCTGTCCATGAGGTCCCGCAGGACGCGCTGGGCCTCCTCCTCCAGGTGCTCCAGCCGCGCCTGCGCCGCGACGAGCGGCTCGCGAAGGAATTCAGGAACCTTCACGTTCCGGCCGCTGTCCGTCTTCTGGGTCTCCGCCATAAATCCTCCGGGGGAGCCGGTTGGTTGGCTGCTCCCTCCACCTACCTTAACGCGACGCGTCACTCCGTTCAACACACCCAACGCGACGCGTTACCCAGGTGAGTCTAAGTGCGTCCCCGTGCGAGCATAAGAAGCCCCCCTATCGGGTTCCCGCTACACCGGGGCTACCGCCGCCGGGTGAGGCATTGAGCCGCTGATCTGCGCCTATCGCGTCTGCGATCGAGGCGAACCCGTCCAGCGCGAGGAGCTTGGCGAGCCCGTCGTTCAGGCTCTTCACGAACGCCGGCCCTCCATAGACGAGCCCGGTGTAGACCTGCACGAGCGTCGCGCCCGCGCGGATCTTCGCGTACGCCCCCGCTGCGTCCATGACGCCGCCGACCCCTACGATCGGCACCCGGCCCGCGGCCCGCGCGTAGCAGCGCGCAACGACGGACGTCGCGAGCGCCTCGAGGGGCGCGCCCGAGAGCCCGCCCTGCTCGGCCGCGCGGGGGTGCCGCTCGACGCCCGCGCGCGAGAGCGTCGTGTTCGTCGCGATAATCCCGGAGACTCCCGCGGCGACCGCGACGTCCACCGCCTCGTCGAGCGCCTCCGGCGCCAGGTCGGGCGCGAGCTTCACGAGGAGCGGCTTCCCCGGCGCGCGCTCCCGGAGCCGCCCCACGCAGGCGCGCAGAAGCCGGTCGAGCTGGTCCTTCTCCTGGAGCGCGCGGAGCCCGGGGGTGTTCGGCGAGGAGATGTTCACGACGAGGTAGTCGGCGTACGGGTGCAGCCGGTCGATGCAGGCCAGGTAGTCCGAGGCGGCGTCCTCGTTGGGCGTGCTCTTGTTCTTCCCGACATTGACCCCGACGGGCCCGAGGCGGGCCTCCTTCGGGAGGGCCTCGAGGCGCCGGGCGCAGGCCTCCGCCCCCTCGTTGTTGAACCCCATCCGGTTGATGAGGGCGCGGTGCTCGGGCAGCCGGAAGAGGCGCGGCCGGTCGTTCCCGGGCTGCGGACGGGGGGTGATGGTCCCGATCTCGACGTGCGAGAACCCGAGGCCGAACAGGCCCGCGACCGCGACCTGCCCCTTGTCGAACCCGGCGGCGAGGCCGATGGGGCCGTCGAAGGAGAGCCCGAGGGCGCGGACCGCGAGCGAGGGCGGGACCGCCGGGCGGCGCCGCCGGGCCGCCGCCGGCGTCACCCGGTGCAGCGCCGCGTGGGCGACGCCGTGGGCGCGCTCGGGGTCGAGCTGGAACAGGAGCCAGCGGAGGCCGGGCCAGAACATCGGGGGGCGTGATTACCCCACCAGGCCCACATCGGTCCACCCATTCGCACGCCGCGGCGCATCATGAGTGCGACTCTGTCGCAGTCGGGAGCGGGGGCCGAGGTCTGAGATCCGGGGGTGGTTCGAGGTCGAGGTCGAGGTCGCGGTCGAGGTCGCGGTCGGGGTCGAGGTCGGGGTCGGGATCGAAGGTCGAGGTCGGGGGCCGAGGTCGAGGGGTCGGATCACCCGAGCATCTTCACCATCACGATCGCGTCCTCGTTCTCCTCGGCGTAGTACTTCGGCCTGACCCCCACCTGCCGGTACGCGATCGCGCGGTAGAGCGCGATGGCGCCCACGTTCGACCGGCGCACCTCGAGCGTCGAGAGCCGCGCGCCCCGGGAGCGGCCCTCCTCCTCCGCCGCCTCCATCAGCGCGCGCCCCACGCCGCGCCGGCGGGCCTCGAGCGCGGTCGCGACGTTCAGGACGTGCACCTCGTCGTGCACGATCCAGAACACGATGTAGCCGAGGACGCGCTCGTCCCCGAGGCGATCCTCGTCGCAGGCGAGCACGATCCGCGACCAGGAGTGGCCGAGCTCGCGCTCGATCAGCTCGCGCGACCACGGGTGGAGGAACCCATCCTTCTCGATGTCGACGATCCGGTCGATGTCGGCGGCACGGGCCGGCCGCAGCCTCCACTCGGCGCTCTGGTCGCCGGGCTCGACGGGTCGCCTCACCGCGCGCCGCCCTCCCCCGAGTCGCGTGGCGCGGAGACGACCCGCACGTCCGCCCGGGAGCGGAGCTCCGAGACGAGCTCCTTCACCTGCGAGCGCGTCCGCTCGTCCGCGATCTGCGCGCGGGCCGCCTCGCGCGCCGGCCCCGGGGCGGCCGTGAGCCCGCGCTCGCGCAACCAGCGGTCCACCTCGTCGTCCGGCACCCGCGCCGCCCGGCCGACGCGGCTCGCGACGTACCGCTGGACGCGCACCATGCGCGCGAGCGTCACCTGGAGCTCGTCCTCGGTCAGGTCCGACTCCTGGAGGAAGCGAGCGTAGTCCTGCGCCGTGCCGAGCTGGAAGCGGAACCGGCGCAGCTCGGCGAGGACGTCCTCGCGCGGGACCTCGTCCACGCGCAGCCGCGCCGCGTCGTCGGCGAGGAGCATCTGGTCGAGGAGCCAGTCGAGCGCCGCCCGGAGCGCCTCCGCGTCGAGCGGTCCGGTGGCCGCCGCGGTCGCCCCGCGGGACACGAGCGCGATCCGCGCCTCCTCGGTGAGCTTCGTGAGCGTCACCACGCGAGGCGGGGCGGACGCTGGATTCCGGACCACCGCGACGATCTCCTCGACGACGCGGCCGCCGGGAGGTGGGGGCGCGGCGAGCGCGACGGCGAGGAGCAGGACCGGCATGGGCGAATTGTAGCCCCCCCGCCCGCGGGGGGCTCCTCCGTCGTTGACGCCCCCCCTGGAACGGTTACGTTCTCCACCGTGGCGGAGCGCGATCTCTACGCAGTCCTCGGGGTCCCACGGACGGCGACGGCCGAGGAGATCAAGAAGGCCTATCGCCGGCTCGCGAAGCAGTACCACCCGGACGTGAACCCCGGGAACAAGGGTGCCGAGGAGAAGTTCAAGGAGGTGTCCGCCGCGTTCGAGGTCCTCTCCGACGAGAAGCGGCGCAAGCTCTACGACGAGTTCGGCGCCGACGCGCTGCGGACCGGCTTCGACGAGAAGCGTGCGGAGGAGTACCGGCGCTGGAAGCGGCAGGGCGCGCCCCCCGGCGGGATGCCCTTCGACTTCGGCGACTTCGCGACCGTGAACGTCGGCGACATGGGCTCGTTCGACTTCGGATCGATCTTCGGCGACATCTTCGGCGGCGGGGGCAGCCGCGGGCGCGCGCGGGGGCGCCGGGCGCCGTTCGCGACGCCGGGTGCGGACGTGCTCGCCACGGTCGAGGTCTCGCTGCGCGACGCGGTGCTCGGCGCCGAGCGCGACTTCCGCATCGACGGAAGGACGCTCCGGGTGAAGATCCCCCCGGGGGTCGGCGACGGCTCGCGGATCCGCCTCGCCGGCCAGGGCGGACCGGGCCAGAACGGGGGGCCCGCCGGCGACCTGTTCCTCGAGGTGAAGATCGCCGACCACCCGCACGTGCGGCGCGAGGGGAAGGACCTGTTCCTCGACCTGCCCGTGACGGTGCCGGAGGCGGTGAGCGGCGCCGAGGTCCGGCTGCCCACGTTCGAGGGGCCGGTGTCGCTGCGCGTCCCGAAGGGCGCGCAGAGCGGGATGCGCCTGCGCCTCCGCGGCAAGGGGCTCCCCGACCTGAAGGGCGGCCCGCGCGGCGACCTCTACGCGATCGTCCAGGTGGTGCTCCCGAAGGCGAGCGACGCCGTCGAGGAGGCGGTCCGTCCCCTCGCGGCGCTCTACGAAGGCGACCCCAGAGCTGGCATCTCGTTGTAGAAGGAGCGCCATGGGACTGTTCGGGCTGTTCGGGTCGAAGGAGGAGCGCGAGCAGGGGGCGCTCAGGAAGCTCGCGAAGAAGGTGACCGAGCGCTACGGCCCGCCGGAGAACCGCCAGAAGGCGATGCAGCAGCTGTCGGACATCGGCACGCCCGCGGCGCTCCGGACGCTCTGCCTGCGCTTCACCGTCAACGCGGAGCCGGGCATCACCGACGCCGAGGACAAGGAGACCGTCCGCCAGATGCTGGTGGACGAGGGCGCGGAGGCGATCGGGCCCATCGAGAGCTTCGTCCGCGAGGAGGAGGAGGGAATCGCCTGGGCGCTCCGCGTCCTCGCCGAGATCGCGCCCCCGGACAAGGTGCTCGCGGTCGTCGTCGGCGAGCTCCGCCGCCTCGGCACCATCTACACGCGCGACCCGGAGAAGAAGATCGTCCTCCTCACCTGGCTGCTCGAGCACCACGCCGGCGCGTCCGGCGCGGACATCGAGCCGGCGCTGCTGCCGCTCCTCGAGGACTTCTCGGACGACGTCCGCATCAGCGCGACGCGCGCCCTCGTCTCCGTGGCGACCGGGGAGAAGGCGCGGGACGCGCTCATCCAGCTCCTCCTTCGCGATCGCGACAACGCGCGGGTGCGCGGTGAGGTCCTGGACGCGCTCGCGACGCTCGGCGCCGACGTGAAGGGCCACCGCCCCACGGTCGAGGCGCTCCTCGTCGAGCCCTTCTTCCTCGACCGCGAGGGGCGCGTGAAGAAGCGCGGGTAGCCCTCCGAACCGGCTACACTCGCTCCCGTGACCGACGCCCCCGGCCCGCAGCCGAACGGGACCCCCGGGACCCGGGCGCCGGGCGCGCAGCGCACGCTGCTCGGGCGGTGGTTCGAGCCGGTGCGCGTCACGCGCGAGGCGCCGAAGGACCTGCTCGACCTCGCGTCGCGCGGGAGCCTCGTGTTCGTGATGCGCTCTGCGGGGCTCCTCAACTTCCTCTACCTGCGCTGGTTCCTGCGGTGGAGCGGGCTGCCGCCGCTGCGCGCGGCGCAGGGCTTCCACGGGTTCTTCGGGTGGATCGCCCGCGTGCGCCGCTCGCGCCGCGCCTTCGAGGACGCCGTCGCGGGCGGCGACGCGTCGGTCGTGTTCCTCGGCCGGCCCACCGAGAAGGATCCCTTCGCCGCGCTCGTCCGCCACCAGCGCGACCTCTTCCAGCCGGTCTTCCTCGTCCCGGTGCTGCTCGTCTGGAGCCGGCGCGCGCAGAAGCTGAAGCCGTCGCTGTGGGACGTGCTCTACGGCTCGCCGGAGGCGCCGAGCGCGTTCGCGAACGCGATCGCCTTCCTCCGCTCGTACCAGCACGCCTTCTTCGACGTGGGCCGGCCGCTCGACCTCAAGGCAGCGCTCGCGGAGCGGCCCCAGGATCCCGACGCGGTGCTCGGGCGCAAGGTCCGCGGCGCCCTCCACCAGCACCTCGCCCGCGTGTTCCGCACCGCGGTGGGCCCGCCGCTCAAGGCGCCCGCGCGCGTCCAGGAGCGCGTGCTGCGCGACCGGACGCTGCGCGCCGCGGTGGAGGCGGTCGCGCGCGACACGGGGCGGTCGCTCCCCTCGGTCGTCGCCGAGGCCGGGAGGGACCTCCGCGAGGTGGCGAGCCGCTACGACCCGCGCTTCGTCCAGATCGCGCGGCCGATCCTGGCGTGGATCTTCGGCCGGCTCTACACGAGCGTCGAGGTGGACGAGGACGGGCTCGCGCGCGTGAAGCGCGCCGCGTCGTCGGCGCCGATCGTCCTCTGCCCGAGCCACAAGAGCCACGTCGACTACCTCCTCGTCTCGTGGGCGCTCTACGAGCACGGCATGACGGCGCCGCACGTCGCGGCCGGGCATCAACCTCGCCTTCTGGCCGTTCGGCGCGATCGCGCGGCGGGGCGGCGCGTTCTTCATCCGGCGCAAGGTGAAGGGCGACCGGGTCTACACGGCGGTGCTGCGCGCGTACGTGAAGCACCTGCTCCGCGACCGCTTCCCGCAGGAGTTCTACGTCGAGGGTGGCCGCAGCCGCACGGGCAAGCTCCTCTTCCCGAAGACCGGGCTCGTGTCGATGGAGGTCGACGCGTGGCTCGACGGCGCGGCGGACGACGTCGTCTTCGTGCCGATCGCCATCGACTACGAGAAGCTCATCGAGGCGTCGTCGTACGTGAAGGAGCTCGCCGGCGGCGAGAAGGAGAAGGAGAGCCTGCGCGGGCTCCTCGGGGCGGCGAAGGTCCTCTGGCGGCGCTACGAGCGGCTCTACGTCCAGTTCGAGGAGCCGATCTCGCTCCGCACGCTGGCCGAGGAGCGACTCGGGGAGGCGGCGGGGCGGCTCGGCCTCGACGAGGCGTGGGGCGGCGAGACCGAGCGCGCGGCGGCGCTCGCGCCCGGAAGCCCCGGCGCGGGCGCCGCGGCGAAGCGGCAGCTCGTGCAGGCGCTCGCGAACCGGATCGCGTACGGGATCAGCCGGGCGGTGACGGTGACGCCGGTCGGCCTCGTCGCCGCCGCGCTGCTCTCGCACGTGCGGCGCGGCCTCGCAGCCGAGGACGTGGCGCGCCGGGTCGAGCTCCTCCGCTACGTCGCGGCGGGGGGCGGCGCCCGGTTCGCGCGCGACCTCGCCGGCGCCCCGTCGGATCCGCGCGAGGGTGGCCCGATCGCGGACGCGATCCGCCGGCTGAAGGCGGACGGGCTGCTCCGGGTCGAGCTCGCCGCGGGCGAGACGATCTACATCGTCGCGGACGAAAAGCGGCCGCTCCTCGACTACCACCGCAACGCCGTGATCCACCGCTACGTCGCGCCAGCGCTCCTCGCGGCCGTGGCGCGCGCCGGCGGCACCGTCGACGAGGTGCGGGCGCGTACGCTGTGGCTGTCCCGCCTCTTCAAGCTCGAGTTCATGTACCGGCCGAACGTCCGGTTCGACGAGGTGTTCGAGGAGAACCTCACGTTCCTCGTCCGCGTGGGCGCGCTCGCACGGGACGGCGACCGGCTCGCGCCCGGCGCCGAGCCCTGGACGCTCTCGTTCCTGGCCGAGTTCGTGCGTGCGTACCTCGAGGCGTACCGGCTGACGGCCGAGACGGCACTCGCCCTCCTTGCCGGCAAGACCGGGACATTTGACCGGCGCGATGTCGTGAAGGACGCGCTCGAGCGCGGGCGGGCGGCGTTCCTCTCCGGCGGCATCGTGCTGCGCGAATCGCTGTCGAAAGCGCACGTGGAGAACGCGCTGGAGTGGCTCGTTTCGCAGGGCGTCGTCGCGGAGTCGGCGGGAGAGCTCTCGGTGCGAGACGGCGGCGCGGGGTTGCGCGACATCGTGGACGTCATCGCTCCGTTACTCGCGTCGTGACGCAGCGCGTGCGGCGGTAAACGTTCGTGGACGGAATCGCTCCGGTTCTCCGCTCATTTTCGAGGGGCTCGGCGCTTCCAACCGCACCCGCACCCGCGCTAATCTGCGCGTCCATTCCGCGCCCCGCGCGCAAGTGATGCACCCCGCGTCGTACCAGCTCGTTCCGCAGCAGGACGATACCCCAGGAGGCAGATCGCAATGTCCAACCGGATTCTCCACAAGGGACTCAAGGCCAAGGTGATGTCCGCCGACGCCGCCGCCGCGCTGATCCCGAACGGCGCGACGATCGGCATGTCGGGCTTCACCGGTGCCGGGTACCCGAAGGCCGTTCCGATGTCGCTCGCGAAGCGCGCCCTCGACGAGAAGCTCTCGGGCAAGCCGCTCCGGTTCAACGTCCTCACCGGCGCGTCCACGGGTCCCGAGCAGGACACGATGATGTCGTTCGTCGACGCCCAGCGGTTCCGCTTCCCGTACCAGGGCGACGCGGTCACCCGCGAGAAGATCAACGCGGGCGTGATGGAGTACCAGGACATGCACCTGAGCCACGCCGGCTCGCTGGTGCGCCACGGCCACTACGGCAAGGTCCACTTCGCCGTCATCGAGGTCACGCGGATCAACGAGGACGGCACCTGCGTCCCCTCGTCGTCCTGCGGCAACAACAACGCCTACCTCGAGCTCGCCGAGAAGATCATCCTCGAGGTGAACGAGTGGCAGGACGAGCGGCTCGAGGGCATGCACGACATCATCTCGATGTCGTCGGTGCACGGCGAGCGCGTGCCGATCCCGATCCTCGCCGCCGACGACCGCAAGGGCTCGAAGTACTGGAAGTTCGACATCAACAAGGTCGTCGCGGTGGTCGAGACGAACAACCCCGACCGCAACGCGCCCTTCAAGGCCCCCGAGGAGATCCACAAGAAGATCGCCAACCACATCATGGATTTCTTCCAGGGTGAGGTGAAGGCGGGCCGGGTCTCGAAGCACCTCACGCCGCTGCAGTCCGGCGTCGGCAACATCGCGAACGCCGTGCTCGTCGGCCTGAACGAGGGCCCCTTCGAGCAGATGCTGTCCTACACCGAGGTCGTCCAGGACGGCATGCTCGACATGCTCGACTCCGGGAAGCTCAAGGCCGCCTCGGCCACGGCGTTCTCGGTCTCGCCCGAGGGCCAGACCCGGTTCAACAAGAACATCGACCGGTACCGCAAGCTGATCATCCTGCGCCCGCAGGAGATCTCGAACAACCCGGAGGTCATCCGCCGCCTCGGCTGCATCGCGATGAACGGGTTCGTCGAGGCCGACATCTACGGCCACATCAACTCGACCCACATCGCCGGCAAGGGCATCGAGAACGGCATCGGCGGGTCGGGTGACTTCGCCCGCAACTCGGCCTACACGATCTTCATGTCCCCGGCGACCGCCAAGGACGGGAAGATCTCGGCCATCGTGCCCTTCGCGACGCACATCGATCACACCGAGCACGACGTGCACGGCATCGTGACCGAGTTCGGCTTCGCCGACCTCCGCATGCGGAGCCCGAAGGAGAAGGCGAAGGAGATCATCGACAAGTGCGCCGCCCCGGAGTACCGGCCGCTCCTGTGGGACTACTTCAAGCGCGCGATGAAGAACCCGTCCGCGGGCCTCCAGTCGCCGCACATGTTCTCCGAGGCGTTCGGGTTCCACACGAACTACCTCGCCACGGGCGACATGCGGAAGAAGCCGGGCAAGTAGGCCTTTCCGAAGCGTGAACACACGGGACGGCGGTCGCGGCGACGCGGCCGCCGTTTCCTTTCGAGCGTCTCGCGCCTAAGCTCCCCGCATGCCCGACCTCGATCTCGCGAAGGCCATGGACGTCGCGCGCCGCGCCGTCGAGGCGGCGTCCGCCGCCAGCCTCGCCCACTTCAGGCGCGGCGTGCGCGTCGAGCGGAAGCCGGACCGGACGCCGGTGACGCAGGCCGACCGCGACTCCGAGGCGGCGATCCTCGCCGTCGTCCGCGAGGCGTTCCCGGACCACGCCTTCCTGGGCGAGGAGACCGGCGCGCACGCGGGCAGCGCGGAGACCCGCTGGATCGTGGACCCGCTCGACGGGACGAAGGGGTTCACGCGCGGCCGCGGGTTCTGGGGCGCGCTCGTCGCGCTCGAGCACCAGGGGCGGATCGTGGCGGGCGGGATGGCCCTGCCCGCGCTCGGCGAGACCTACTGGGCGGCGCGGGGCCTCGGCGCGTGGCTGCGCTCGGGCGACGCCGCCCCGGAGCGGCTCCGGGTGTCCGACATCGGCGACTGGGCCGACGCGACGCTGTCGTTCGGCGAGCCGCACGTGCTCTTCCGTCCGCCCATGCTCGAGCGGCTCGCCGCGCTCGCGCTCTCCGCGCAGGCCGCCCGCTGCTACGGCGACCTCGCCGGCTGCGCCCTCGTCCTCCAGGGGAAGGCGGAGGCGTGGGTCGAGGCGGGCGTGCAAATCTGGGACCTCGGGCCCCTCCCCGTCCTCGTCGAGGAGGCGGGAGGAAGGTTCACCGACCTCGAGGGCAGGCCCACGCACACGTCCGGCAGCTGCGTCGCGTCGAACGGGCTCGTGCACGAGCACGTGGTGCGGGCGCTCGCCGGGCGGTGAAGCGTTCCCCGACCGCGACCCCGACCCCGACCGCGACCCCGACCTCGACCGCGACCTCGACCGCGACCTCGACCCTTCCGGACCGGGCGCCCACGCCCAGGGGCCGCCATCTCTCGCTCCACGACTGCAACCACGAAGGGGCAGAACATGGCGGACACGCTGTATTCCGTCCTCGGGGCCTCCGGCCACGTCGGCGGGACCATCGCGGAGCGGCTGCTCGACGCGAAGAAGAAGGTGCGGGTCGCGGCGCGGAGCGCCGATAAGCTCGAGGGGTTCGCCGCACGCGGGGCGGAGATCGTCACGGGGTCCATCGACGATCCCGGGTTCCTGAAGCGCGCGTTCCAGGGCGCGGGCGCGGCGTTCGTGCTCCTGCCGCCGAACCTCGCGCCGGGGATCCGGGCGTGGCAGGACCGGGCCGCCGCGGCGATCGGCGACGCGCTCGAGGCCGCGAAGGTCGCTCGCTCCGTGACGCTCTCGAGCATCGGCGCGGACCAGCCGGGCGGGAGCGGCCCCATCGCCGGGCTCCACGTGCTCGAGCAGCGGCTCGGCCGGATCCGCGGGCTCGCGCCGCTCCACCTGCGCCCCGGCTACTTCTTCGAGAACCACCTCGGCGCGATCGGGATGATCAAGGGGATGGGCGCGCTCGGGGGCGCGCTCCGAGCGGATCTGAAGATGGCGCAGATCGGGACGCGGGACATCGCCGAGGCGGCCGCGAAGCGGCTCCTCGCGCTCGACTGGAGCGGGCCCACCGTCCAGGAGCTGCAGGGGCAGCGCGAGCTCACGATGGCGGAGGTCGCGACGGCGCTCGGGAAGGCCATCGGTAAGCCGGACCTGAAGTACATGCAGTTCCCCTACGCCGACGCGGAGAAGGGAATGGTCGCGGCGGGGCTGCCGCAGGAGATGGCCGCGCTCTACGTGGAGATGGCGAAGGGGTTCAACGACGGGAAGCTGAAGGTGACGCAGCCGCGGACCGCGGCGACCGCCACGCCGACGTCGATCGAGAAGTGGGCGGCGGAGGTGTTCGCGCCGGCGTTCCGGGCGGGCTGACCGCGTCGCGGACTCGACTTCCGGCGCCTTTCACGCCATATATCCCTCCCCGCCCCCGCGGAGCGAGCCCCCGGCCGCCGGCCGGCAGGGCGCGCACCCGGGTCGCGCGGCGCCAGGGATAGAGACCACATGAGCCCGCTCCACGAGATCCGCCGGCGGCGGACCTTCGCGATCATCTCGCACCCCGACGCGGGGAAGACGACGCTCACGGAGAAGCTCCTCCTCTACGGGGGCGTCATCCAGCTCGCCGGCGCCGTGAAGGCGAAGCGCGGCCGCGCGAGCGCCGTGTCCGACTGGATGGAGATGGAGCGCGAGCGCGGGATCTCGATCACGACGAGCGTGCTGCAGTTCCCCTACCGGGGCCTCCAGCTCAACCTCCTCGACACCCCGGGCCACGCCGACTTCAGCGAGGACACCTACCGCACGCTCCATGCGGTGGACGGCGCCGTGATGCTGCTCGACAGCGCGAAGGGCGTCGAGTCGCAGACGCGAAAGCTCTTCCGCGTGTGCCGGCAGCGCGCGATCCCGATCTTCACGTTCGTGAACAAGATGGACCGACCGGGGCGCGATCCCTTCGAGCTCATCGGCGAGGTCGAGAGCGTGCTCGGCATCGGCGTCTACCCGGTCATCTGGCCGGTGTTCCGCGGCCGGACGTTCCGCGGCGTGTGGCACAGGCTCGCGAAGCGCGTGTACCTGTTCGACGCGGACCACGCCGGGTCGTCCGCCGGCGTCGGCGCGGAGCGGCCCCCGGTCGAGGTGACCGGCATCGACAATCCCGCGCTGCGCGAGGCGCTCGATCAGGACGGCTTCGACCGGCTCCGCCACGACGCCGAGCTGCTCGAGGCCGCCGGCGACGCGTTCGACAGGGAGCGCTTCGAGGCGGGCGAGCTGTCCCCGATGTTCTTCGGGAGCGCCATCAACAACTTCGGGCTCGAGCCGTTCCTGGAGACGTTCTGCGAGCTCATGCCGCCGCCCCGCCCGCGCGCCTCGGACCAGGGGCCAATCCCGCCCACCCGCGACGAGTTCAGCGGGTTCGTGTTCAAGATCCAGGCGAACATGGACAAGGCGCACCGCGACCGCGTCGCCTTCGTCCGGATCTGCTCGGGGAAGATGACGCGCGGGATGAAGGTGCACCACGTCCGCACCGGCAAGGACGTGAGGCTCGCGAATCCGACCCAGTTCCTCGCGCGGGAGCGGAGCGTCGTCGAGGACGGGTTCGCCGGGGACGTCGTGGGCATCCACAATCCGGGGACCTTCGAGATCGGGGACACGCTGACCGGCGGCTCGCGGTTCGAGTTCGAGGGGATCCCGAGCTTCGCGCCCGAGCACTTCGCGCGGCTCGCGCTCGTGGACCCGCTGCGGCGGAAGCAGTTCTCCCGCGGCATCGAGCAGCTCGCGCAGGAGGGGACGGTCCAGCTCTACCGGCCGCCGGCGGGGCGCGTCGGGGATCTCGTGCTCGGCGCGCTCGGCCAGCTCCAGTTCGAGGTGGTGAAGTACAGGCTCGAGGCGGAGTACGGCGTCGAGGTGCGGCTCGAGCCGGTGCCGTACCAGCTCGCGCGCTGGGTCTCGCGCGCGGACGGGGCGACGGTGGACCCGGACGCGATCTCGAGCGCGGTGGAGGGGCTCGTGGTGCTCGACGTGCGCGGCCGCATGGTCGTGCTGTTCGACCGCGAGTGGGCGCTCCGGACGGCGGAGAGGTTCCACCCGGAGCTGCGGTTCGCGGAGACCGCGACGGGCGTCGTCGTCCGGGCGGCCTGACGCGGCCGGGGCGACTCATTTCACGGCGACGGTGAGGCTCACGGTGCCCGAGCCGCCGGCGTCGAGGCTGCCCCCGAGCGTCCAGGTGACGGTGCCCGTGCCGCCGACCGGCGGCGCCGAGATCGTGCACGAGGTGATGGACGCGGGAAGCGGCCCGCAGCTCGCGCTCACGAAGGTCGTGTACGCCGGGATGGCGTCGGTGATCACCACGTTCAGTAGGGGCATCGCGGCGTTCGGGTTCGTGTACGTCATCGTGTAGGTGACGGGGGTCCCGGGCGCGGCCGTGAGGACGCTCGCGCCCTGCGTGAACTGGATGGGGAGCTTGTTGAACGTGACCCCGGCGCCGTTGCTCCCGCTTCCGGCCGAGGCCAGCTCGTTGCACTTCACGCCGCTGGCGGTCGTCGAATAGCTGCCGGCGGTCCCGCTCGTCACCGGGAACGAG
This sequence comes from uncultured delta proteobacterium, assembly GCA_963821195.1. GTDB lineage: Bacteria > Myxococcota > Myxococcia > Myxococcales > Anaeromyxobacteraceae > Anaeromyxobacter. The sequence continues at coordinate 126,228 of CAWGDE010000024.1, read as the reverse complement.
ACCGTGCAGCTCCCGGTGTTGACCGCCGGGATCGTTATGGAGATCGCGGTGGCGCCGTACGCGAGCGCAGGTGAGTTCGTCGCTCCGACGCAGGTCCCGCCGATGGCGGCGGGATTCGACACGAAGAAGCCCGTGAGCGTGTCGGTGAACCTGCAGCCGGTCAGCGCCGACGCGCTCGGGTTCGTGACGGTGAACGTCATCGTCGCGTTCCGGTAGGCATCGGCCGACGCCGGGCTGATGGCGAGGGCGATGGTCGGGAGCGCGACCGCGGTGAGCACGGCGGTGTTGCTCGCCGTCCCGGTGGTCGGTCCGCCGCCGTACGTCACCGCCCCCGTGGTGTTCGAGTAGCCGCCCGCGGCGGCCGGCGTGACCTGGACGGTGATGGTGCAGGTCGAGTTCGCTGCGATCGTCCCGTTCACGAGCCGGATGCCCGCGTCGCCTGCGGCGGTGTTGGCGGTGTTCGCGGGGTTGCGCAGCGCGCCGCCGCAGCCGTTGCTGGTCGTCACCGGCGAGGCGACGGTCAAACCCGCCGGGAAGGCGTCCGTGAAGTTCACGTTGTTCGTGTAGGTCGCCCCGTTGGGGTTCGAGATCTGGAGCGTCAGCGTGGATTTCTGGCCCACGCCGACCGACGCCTGCGAGAACGCCTTCGAGATCGCGACCCGACCGACGCCCAGCGTCGCCGCGTTCGACGCCGGGCCGGCGCCCGTCCCCGTCTCGTTCGCGGTCACGCCCGACGTGGTGTTCGTGTAGTTCGCCGCGTTGCTCACGACGACGTCCACCAGGATGGTGCAGCTCGAGTTCGCCGGGATGGTGATCCCGGTGAAGGCGAGGCTCGTCACCTGGGTCGTGCCCAGCGCGGCCGGGTTCGTGCCGGCACAGGTCCCGCGGCCGGCGCCGACCAGCGTCTGGGCGACCCCGCTCGTCCTCATGTTGGCGGGGAAGGCGTCGGTGAAGGCCGCGTTCGTCAGGTTCACCGAGTTCGGGTTCGCGAGCGTGAACGTGATGGTCGTGACCTGGTTCGTGTCGACCGCCGTGGGGTTGAAGCTCTTCGCGATGGTGGCGTAGCCGACGACGGTCAGGAACGCGGGCGCCGGGGCGGGGCCGGCGAGGGGCGTCTGGGTGCTCGTCGCGCCGGTCGTCGCGGTGGGCCATCCGGCCGCCGGGCTGATGCTCCCGCTCGAGACGGGGAAGGTGACCGTGCAGGAGCCGCTGGCGGGCACCGTGATGCCGGAGAACGAGAGGCTCGTCTGGCCCGCCGCGAGCACGTTCCCGGAGGCGCCCGCGCAGGTGCCGCCCGCCGCGCCCGCCGCGTACACCTGCATGCTCACCAGCGTCTGCGTGAACGCGACGCCGGTGAGCGCGATCGCGTTCTGGTCCACGAGCGTGACGGTCAACGTCGTGTTGCTCGTGGGGACGCTCGCGCTCGAGAGGATGAGGCCGGGGCTGAATCCGAGGGAGAGCTGCAGGGGGAAGTAGACCGAGAGGCTCGCGGTGTTCGACCCCGCTCCGGCGGTGGGGGTCTGGTCGGTCGTCACGCCGCTCGCGGTGTTCGGCAGGGTCCCGCCGGTGGTGCTCGTCACCCCCACGGTGACCGTGCAGCTCCCCGACGCCGGCAGCGTGAGCCCGGAGAAGGCGAGCGTCCCGGTCTGCCCGGAGGTGAACGTGTTCGAGCTCGCCCCCGCGCAGGTTCCTCCGGCGGCGCCCGCCGCGCTCACCTGCAGGTTCGTGAGGGCGTCGGTGAACCTGCCGCCGGTGAGGGCAATCGCGCTCGGATTCGTCAGCGTGAAGGTGAGCAGGCTCGTGCCGCCCGGCGCGATGGGGCTCGTGCCGAACGCCTTCGCGATCGACGGCGCGCCGGCCACGACGAGGTTCGCGACGTTCGACCCCGCGCCGGCGGGCGACTCGTTCGCCGTGACGCCGCCCGTGGAGTTCGCGTACCCGGTGGCGGTGCTGGGCGAGGCGCTGGTGAGCGCGATCGTGACGGTGCACGACCCGCCGGCGGGGATGGTGAGACCCGAGAAGGCGAGCGTCGCGCCGCTCACGCCCGCCGTGAAGGCGTTCGCCGAGGCTCCGGCGCAGGTCCCGCCCGCGCTCACCGTGCCGCTCCCCGCGACCTGCAGGCCGGCCGGGAGGACGTCGGTGAAGGCGGCGCCGGTGAGCGGGATGACGTCGTTGTTCGAGATCGTGAACGTGGCGACGCTCGCCTGCCCGGTCTGGACGGTGGTCGGGGCGAACGCCGTCGCGATGCCCGGCGCCGCGGTCACGGTCAAGGTCGCGGTGTTCGAGGTCGGCCCCGCCGGCAGGAGCGCGGTCTGCACGCCGCTCGTGGTGTTGGTGAGCGTCCCCGACGTCGAGCTCGACACGATGAACGTGATCGTGCACCCGGCCGCGGGGATGGAGATGCCGGTGAAGGAGAGGCTCGTCTGTCCGGCGCCGAGCGAGCTCGGGGTCACGCCGGTGCAGGTCCCGCCGACGGTCTGGTTCGCGCTCACCGCCATCCCGGTGAGCGCGTCGGTGAAGGCCCCGGCGGTCTGCGCGACCCCGCTCGCGTTCGTGAGCGTGAGCGTCACGGTGGAGGTCCCGCCGCGCGCGATGCGCGCCGGCGCGAACGCCTTCGCGATGTTGACGACCCCCACGCCGAGCGTAGCCGGCGCGGACGGGTTCCCTGCGACCTGCGTCTCGGTGGTCGTGACGCCGCCTCCAGCCAGGGAGTAGCTGCCCGCGGTCGCGCTGCGGACCGCGAACGACACGGTGCACGTGCCGCCGGCGGGCAGCGTGCCGCCGGTCAGGGAGAAGGAGGTGGTGCCGCTCGAGACGGCCGTGGGGGAGAACCCGGCGCAGCCGGCGCCCGCCACGGTGACCGCCCCGCCCGTCGCGACCAGGCCGGTCGGGAACGTGGCCGCGAACGTCGCCGTGGTCAGCGGCTGCGAGGGGTTCGGGTTCGTGATCGTGAAGCTCAGCGTGCTGTCCGTGTTCGTGGCGACCGCCACGGGCGAGAAGGCGGTCGCGAGGGTCGGGCGGGCGAGCAGCGTCGCTGCACCGGACGCCACGTTGATCACGTTCAGCGCGTTCGTGAACGCGCCGGCGGGGATCGTGTTCGTGTAGCTCTGGGCGAGGCTGGAGGTCACGCCGGTCGTGAACGTGCAGGAGCCACCGGCCGGGATGGTGCCCCCCGACTGGGCGAGCGTGGTCGCGCCGGCGGACACGGTCGCGGGCAGGAACCCCGTGCAGCCAGCCCCCGTGACCGTCACGGCGCCCCCGCTCGCGACGAGCCCGCTCGGGAACGCGTCGGCGAAGGCCGCGGACGAGACCGCGCCCGCGTTCGGGTTGCTCACCGTGATCGAGAGCTGGGTCGTTCCACCGGGGACGAAGCTCGGCGGGCTGAAGCCCTTCGTGACCACCGCCGGTGCACGGACCGTCACGTCCTCCTGGGCGGAGGAGGACGGGTTGTAGTTCGAGCCCTGGACGTAATCGCCCGCCGCGTACGTGCCTCCCGGGGTCACGGTCTGGCCCGACGCGGAGCGGGTCGGGTCGTCGTAGGTCACCGTCGCGGGGTTCTGGTACGTCCCGAGGGCGGTCGCGCCCGGTACGTTGGACGTGAACGTCAGCGCCACCGACGCGCCGCCCGGGAGGCGGAACGTCGACCACCCGGGCGCCGTGGCGCCCGGTGCGGGGTTCGTCGTGACGGGGCGCGTCGCGCCGGCGCTCAGGGTGACCGCACTCGTGGCGGCGTAGGTGAAGGGCACCGGGAGCACGTCGGTCAACGAGACGCCCGTCGCGGGGCCGCGGCCGGCCTGGTTCGTGACGGTGATGGTGTAGCCCGTCGTGCCGCCCTGGACCGTGTTGGCCTGGTTCGTGACCTTCGTGACGGTGAGCAGCGGGTAGCAGAGCGGACCCGAGCTCACGCCCGGGATGCTCGCCGGGTCCGTGTAGATTCTGGTAGCCGCCGGAGGACGCAGCCGAGCCGTAGCTCGGGGCCGTGGTGCCGCTCGGCGACGTCGTCCCGCCCGCCCCGCCGTTCACGCTGATGAGGGCGCCCGAAGCGCTCGTCAGCGCGACGAAGCCGCCACCGCCACCGCCGCCGGGGCCGTGCGGGTTGTTGTCGTACGCCGCGCAGGCGGTGGCGTTCTCGCCGGTGCCGGCGCCCGTGTTGCTGCCGCCGGTTCCGCCGTTCGCATTGACGGCGAGGCTCCCGACGCTTCCGTTGTTCCCGGACGCGAAGACGAGCACCGCGCCGCCGCCGCCGCCGCCGCCCGAGGCGTCGTTGCAGACGATCGGGTTCGCGGAGGCGCCGTTCGCGCTGATCGTGCCCGACCCGGTGATGGTCTTCGCCCGGACGATGACGACGCCGCCGCCCGGCGCGCCGCTCGTGGCGAGGCCGTAGTTCGGGGAGCCGGTGCCGTTGTTCGTGGTGCCGGCGCCGCCGCCGCCGCCCATCGTGAGGCGCGCCGGGCTCATCGGCACGCCATCGCCTCCGAATCCGCCGGTCTGCGAGCCGGGCGGCGTTCCGGGAGTCCAGCCATATCCCCCGATGCCTCCGGGCGCGTACCCCCCGCCCCCTCCGCCGCCGGTGTTCTGGTCGTTGCCGCCGGCGTAGGCGACCTGCGGGTCGCCGTCCGTGCCGCCTCCACCGGCGTTCCCGGGCGCGCCGCGCGCCAGGCTGCCGTACGGGTATCCCTCGACGCCGTTGTCGTAGACGGCACCGGCGCCGTTCGTCGCGGCTCCGACCGTGGACGGGACGAACAGGTAGCGCGGCGTGCCGGCGATCCCTTCCCCCTTCGCGCCGTTGGAGCCGGGGAAGGGACCGCAGGTCGAGCATGGGTTCGGCGAGATGGCCGGAGGGATGGTGTCGAGCGTGGTCCGGTAGTCGGTGGCCGCATACGGCCCCTGACCAGCGCCGCCGTCCCCCTTCAGGTAGAGTCCGGCCCCACCCCGGAATCCGCGCGCGGTCACGTCTATCGTCTGGCCGTTCCAGCTCAGGGTGCCGGCGACCTCGAGGACGACGACGCCACCCGTCGAGCCGTTCCAGGGCGGGGCGGTGACGGTTCCGATCAGGGTGGCCGAGCTGAGCTGCGGGACTCGAATGACCTGGTATCGCCGCTGCCCGCTCGCGCCGGCCGCGTAGCTCGTGCTCCGGTACGTGTTCTGGAGCGGCGACGAGAGCAGGATCGGGCTGCCCCCGGCGTACGAGGAGGACACCGTGGCGTACTCGTACGCGCCCGCATTGTTGAGTGCCGTGTAGCCGGAGCCCGGAGCCGATCCTCCGTAGCCCGAGCCGTTCGTGGACGAGATGTCGGCGTCCTGCATCTGCATCACGACGACGAGATCGCCCGCGGCGACCGGGGTGGAGGAGCCGCCGCCGCTCGTGTCGAGGGCGCCGACCGGGATCGACGTGGAGCCTGCGCCCACGGTGACCCCGAGGCTCCCCGGGTAGTAGCTGTTCACGACGCCCGAGACCGATGCCGGTCCGTCCTTGCCGGGATTCGCGCAGACGGTCGCGGCCCGGGACGCGGCAGGGAGGAGCGCGACTGCGAGGATGACGAGGGCCGAGCGTCTCACGATGGCGCCTTCTCCATGATGCCTTGCACCGAGGTCGAGGCCCGCGAGGCCCCTTACTTCACCGCGGCCCTGTACGTGAGCGTGAACTGGCGTCCCGCCAACATCGTCCCGTTCATGGGGATGCGCCAGTTCGTGACGCGGCCGTCGAACCCGGCGGGCGCGCCGCCGCCCCCGGAGACCGGGGTGAAGGTCCAGGTCGCGCCGCCGTCGGACGAGTAGGCCGGCGTGCCGAGCGTGATCCCGGAGGCGGGCACGCCGTCCGTGAGCTGGAACGCGACGCCCGCGCCGTACGAGTTCACGCCCCAGGCAAGGTACCGCGAGATCGGATCCGAGAGCAGCACCGAGGTCGCGACGCCGGGGCCAGTGTTCTGGACCACGAGCGTCCAGGTCACGACGTCGCCCGGCCTCGCCGTCCCCGAGCTGGCCGCCTTGACCATGACCAGGTTGGGCACGTTCCTGTCGTTCGCGAACGTGCACGTGATGTTCCGGCCGGCGGTGACCTCGGCGGCGGCGATCGTGAGGACGGCGCCCGCGAGCGTCCCGAAGGTGGTCGTACCGTCGGTGCACGACGCGCTCGGGGGCAGCCAGCCGCCGGGGACGGTCTGGGTGATCGTCACCGCCGTGCCGTTCGCGGTCACAGCGTACGGTCCGCCGCTCGCCGGGTTCGAGGTGGTCGTGTCGAGCGTGAAGGACGCGGGGAGACCGTTCGTGCCGGCGAACGTGAACGCGCCGGTCCCACCCGCGGTCTGCTCCCTCATCGTGACCCGGGCGAGCTTGGTGTTCGTGATGGTGCAGATCGTGCCGTAGTTCGCCGCGGTGAGCGACGCCGTGATCCGGCGGTTCGCCCCGTCCACCGCCACGTACGGCGCCGCGCCGCCGGCGGGGTTCGTGCAGGTGATGGTGGCGTTCGAGATCCAGCCCGGGACGAGCGCCTCGTCGATCCGGAGGGTCTGCGTCCCGCCGGTGGCGCTCAGGGCGATCTGGACCGTCTGCGTCTGCCCCGCGGAGAGCGAGAAGGCCGCCGGGCTCGGCGTGGCCGTGCCGCTCGCCGTGAAGGAGAACGTCTGCGGGTCGCCGCCCGGCGTGGTCTGGGCGGTGAGCCGGATCCAGCCCTGCACGACCACGCCGGTGACCTGGGCCTGGGCGTTCTCGACGCAGCGGTTGTTCCCCGTCGCGGTGACCGTCTGGTACGTGACCGCCGGGACGTTGTTGTTGTCGAACACCAGGATGTACGGGAGCCTGAGGACGTTGCTGCCGGTCGCCGGCGTGCAGGTCGCGGCGACCCCCCGGATCGTGAGCGGCGCGCTGCCGTTGCCCAGGAAGTCGCCGACGCCGTCCCCGTCGCCGTTCCAGAACGGGGCCGGCGCCGTCGGGAAGACGCCCAGCGAGCAGCTCTGCGTGGCGTCGTTCAGGCTGGGATCGTTGCCCCGCTCCCCGAAGAAGACGGCGCCGTCGTAGCGGTTCGTGCCCCCGTTTCGAGCGATGGTCGCGACGACGTCGAGGGTGATGGCGCCCCCCGCGAGGCAGGAGGTCAGCGCGGGCGCCGGCTGCGCGAACGGGCCGAGCTGGGCGAAGTTCGCCGACGTACAGACGAAGTTGCGGCCGGCCCGTGTCCCCGCGCAGCTCAGGCCGTTGTACGCCGTCACCGTCTGCGCGCGCGCGGGCGACGGGAGCGCGCCCAGGAGCCCGAGGGCGACCCCGAGGAGCGTGCCGAGCCCGTTCGCGCGCGTCGTCGCCATGGTCACTGGCGGTTGAGCCAGGCCGCGGCCTCGCGGACCGACTCCTGGTCGAACTTGAGCCGCATGCGGACGTAGGGGCCGTAGGCGGTGTGGTTGGAGGCCGAGAAGTCCTGGTCCTGGTAGCCGCCGACGTTGAACCCCACCCCGATCCAGACGTTCGTGGCGGGGCTGACGCCCACCGACGGGCCGGCGCTGTACGCGACCTCTCCGCCGTTCCAGGCGTGGAGGACGCTCCCGCGCAGCCCCACGTCCCAGGCCGGCGAGAGATCGTAGCGCACCTCCAGCGAGGCCTGGTCCGTGTAGCCCTCGTGCGTGGCCCCGTCGAACCGCTGGCTCACCCACTTCGCGCCGTATCCGATCGACGCCTGCAGGTCCTTCCGCGGCCGCCAGCTCGCGAGGAGGTTGTCCACGATCCGCCAGGCTTCGGCGCGCGCGAGGTCGCCGGGCGAGGCGCCCCCGACCGCCGGGGCGCCTCGGTCGAGCCACCAGTCGAGCCGCTCGAGCAGGATCCAGCGCGTCCGCGGCGGCCGGTACACGAGGCCGAAGCGGAGGTTGGCGCTCGTCGTGTCGCCGGGGCCCGCGCGCGTCGCGAGGTACTGGCCGCGGCCGGAGAAGCCCCACCCGCCCTGCCGCTCGGCGACGACGCCGGTGAGGAGCGAGAGCTTGTCCTCCTGCGAGCCGATCCGGAGCTCCGCGCGCGAGTCCCAGACGAGGTGCGGAATCTGGTACGAGCCGCCCACCGACACCGCGGTGAAGTCCTCGCCGGTCGTGCCCGACGCGGGCGGCACCGCCGGGTTCGGCTGGTACCAGCCGCTCTTCAGGACCGTCTGGCTCCGCTCCAGGCCCGCGTCCACCTTCCAGGTCTCGGTGAGCTGCAGCGTCTGACGGAGCCCGACGTTGCCGAAGACGCGCGACGCGTTCTCGGTCATGTCGCGCGAGACGTTGCCCGTGAGGCTGCCGCCGCTCCAGAGGTTCGAGCGGAGGCCGATCCGCGTGGTCGCGGTGGTCGCGACGTCGCCCCAGGTCAGCTCCTGCGCGCCGACGAGGGTGACGGCGTTCGTGAGCTTGTACTCGGCGCGCGCCGCGACGCGCGTCGGGAAGTCGACGTTCCCGGCGCCCCACGCCGACTGCGCCCAGTCGAGACCGAGGAGGAGCCGGTCGCGGAGGGTCGTGAGCTTTCCGCCCGCGGTGAGCTGCCCGGACTCGTGGTGGCTCCCGTCCGCGAGCCGGTCCGTCGCGTCGAGCAGGCCGGCGTGCGCGCCCCACGGTCCCGAGGCCCAGTCGACGCGCGCCTCGCCGACGATCCGTTCGGCGCCGGTCGGGAACGTGTCCTGCTTGTACGCCTGGCCGAAGAGCGACAGCCGATCGGTGATCCGGCCGCGCACCTCGAACCCGTACTTGCGCGTGCCCGCCTCGGAGAGCGGTTGCTGGCCGAGGCCGAACCCGGTCTCCTGCAGCCGGTAGTAAGCCCTCCCCTCCAGCGCGCGGCTCGCGTGCGCCACCTCGGCGAGGTACGCGCTCGACCAGCCGTCCGCGCCCGAGCCGCGGGTGTCCGTCGTCGCGGCCTCGGCGCGCACGCGCGTGCCCGGGCCGACGTCGAGGCGAAGGTCGGCGGCGTACAGGTCCCGGTCCACCGCGCCCTGGCCCTCGTGGATCGCCGTCGCGCCCGCGCGGAGCCGGTCGTCGAGGAGCCGGACGCCCGCGCGGCCGCCGAGGGTCCAGTCCTGGCCCGTCCCGGTCGTCTCGTACTCGGCGACGATCGTGACCGGGTTGAACTCGAGGTCGCGGGACGGGATCGGCTCGCGGAAGAAGATCGTGCCGAGGTCGAAGTCGAAGGAGTAATCGATGAAGCGGGTGAGCCGGCGGGACGAGATCACCACCTCGCTCCGGAACCGGTCGCGCGTGAGGATCGTGATCGTCTCGGAGTTGACCACGATGCGCCCGTGCGAGAGGCGGTAGAGCCCGGAGGTCCCGTCGCCGGGGAGCTCGTCCTTCACGTGGAACTGATCCGTCTGCGCCGCGAAGGCGGCGAGCTCGACGTTCCTCGTGCGGAGCTCCGCCTTGGCGCCGTTCATCTTGCGGACGTAGCGCGACAGCTCGGCGACGGTGAGGCCGGTGTCGAAGTCGCCGAACATCGCGTAGAGCTGCTGGCGCTCGATCTTCACGTAGATCTTCCGCACGCTCGGCGCGTCGCGCGTCATCTCCGCGCCGTCGCCGTACAGCGTGAAGTAGGTCTGAGGGTCGATCTGCTGGAACAGGCCGCCCTCCCCGACGGGGGACGGCTTCGCGGAGTCGTACGACGCCGTGACGAGCCAGCCGCCCTTCACGCGCCCCTTCGCGTAGAAGGCGACCCGGCCGTCGGCGTGCCACTCGTCCCCGAGGTCCGGATCCGTCGCGTCGAGCGTCTCCATGTTCCCGGTGACGGCGGCGTAGCCCGCGGTCCCCTCCGCGAGGCCGACCAGGATCCAGTCGCGCAGCTCGGGCGACGCCCAGGTCTCCACCTCGGCGGTCTGACCGCCCGCGGCGAGCAGGGCGTGGTGCGAGCCGGTCGCCGTGACCGGATCGAAGAGCACCCAGCCGTCCTTGTCCATCGTGACCGTGCGGCTCGCGGCGGCGTCCTCCACGGTCCGGCTCTCGCTTTCGACGCGCAGCGGGCGCAAGGTGCCGCCGCGCAGCTCGAGGCGGGTCGCGCCGCGGATCGCGTCGCCCGAGCCGTCGCGCAGCTCGATGCGCGCGCGGACCGGCGTGCGTCCGTCCGCGACGTTGCCGTCGGCCGAGACGAAGCGGATCGACGCGATCTCGCCGGTCCGCACCACGTGGATGGCCTCCGAGAGGCGCACGTTCCCGAACGGGTCCTTGCCGGTCACCTTCAGCTCGCGGCTCCCCGCGTCGCCGACCTCGACGCCGACGTAGGTGTAGACGGTCTTCCCCGTGCGCGCGTCGACGGCGCGGTAGCCGATCCGCTCCGGCGGGACCTCCTTGCCGTCCACCGAGAGCGCGGGCGTGAGGTGGGACGGCAGCCGCACCTGGACCGCCGTGATCCGGTCCGGAAGGAGGTCGCCATCCGCCGGAGAGAGGAAGCCGTCCGGAGGGGGAGGCTTCGGCGCCGCCGCGGCCGGGGTCGCGGCCGGGGTCGCGGCCGGGGTCGCGGTCGAGGTCGCGGTCGGGGTCGGGTTCGGGGCCGTGGTCGCCGTCGCCGTCGTGGTCGCGGTGGTCATGGCGACCGGGATCGCGACCGCCGTCGCCACCGGCCCCCCGGCGGCAGCTCCGGCGGCCGGCGCCGCCGCGACCGTCTGCACGCGCGCCTCGGCCTCGGGCGCCGTCGCCTGCGCGCGGACCTCGCCGTCGGCCGCCGCCGCCGCCGCGCTCGCCGGCGCAGGCTCCGCGAGCGACGGCACGTCCACGAACTCCGGCACGTGGATCATCACCTCGACGCGGCGGTTGAGCGCGCGACCCCTCGCCGTGTCGTTCGGGGCGAGCGGCTCGGCGTCGCCCTTTCCCTGCGCGTCGATCTGGTCGACCGACATCTCGAGCGCGTCCATCAGGAACGCGCGGACGCTCTGCGCCCGCGCGAGCGAGAGCTCCGCGTTGTCCGCGTAGATCCGGCGCGAGCGCGGGTTGATGGGGCGCCCGTCGGTGTGGCCGACGACGACGAGGTGCCGGGGGCGCTTACCCCGGAGCTTCGACGCCACGTCCGCGAGCTCGCGCCGATCGCGCGGCCCGATCTCCGCCCCGAACGAGCGGAAGTGCGGCCGCGTCACGAACTTGAGCGGACCGCGGACCTCCCGCGTGACCACGCGCACCGCGTCCTCGGACGGGGGCGCCTCGACGCGCGACGCGGTCCCCTCGCCCTCCACGAACGCCACGGCGGCGTGCTCGCCCTTCTTCACCTTCTCGTCGGCGCGCGACTCGGAACGTCACCGTCCGCCGCCAGTCCGCCGGGGAGGTCCCCGAGCGCGTACACGAGCCTCGCGCCGTCGATCGCCGGGTCGGGGCGGGCGCCCCGTCGAGCGTGCTCGACCCCGGCGCGTACGCGATCGACTCCGGGAGCGTGACGACGAGCCGCGCGCCCGCGAGCGGCGCGCGGAGGCCCCGCATCGACGCGCGGTAACTGGCCTCGAGCCGATCGACCACCGGTGGGACGCGCGATCGACGCCTGCCCGCGCGGAGTCTCGGACGACGGCGGCGGCGGCAGCGGCACGGCGGCGAGGCGCGGCGGCGCGGCGCGCGCGCCCTCTCCCGTCGCGGCGGCGGCCCCCGGTCCACCCGCGGGGGCGGCCAGCGGACCCGCGGCGGCCGCAGGCCGCGAAGCGGCCGGAGCGGCCTGCGACGCGGCGGCGGGTGCGCCTGCGGGAGCGGCGGCGGGTGCGCCTGCGGCAGCGGCGTCCGGCTTGCGGACGTGGAAGTCGACGCGCCAGAGCGTGTTGCCCTGCACGTCGACCAGCTGCGAGAACGCGCGCCCCGCGAAGCGGTCGTTCTGCGTGCAGGAGACCGCCTCCACCCCCGGCGGGCAGCGACGCGACGTCGAGCTGGACGACGTGGAGCCCGCGCCGCACCGCCTCGAAGTGGAACATCCCGCGATCGTCGGACACCGCGAACGTGCCGTCCTCGAGGAAGACGCGGACGCCCGGGACGCCGTCGTCCCCCACCCCGTCCCGCTCGTCGCAGGCGCCGGTGGTCACCCGCGCCCATGAGGAAGCTGCGCTGGGCGAGGAGGTCGTCCGCGACGCGCACCGCGGCGGTCGCGACGTTCGAGCTGGCGCCGCTCGTGCTCGCGGCGCTCGCCGAGTTGACCGCGTCCTTGCCCACGCGGGCCGCCGCCCCGACCTGCACGACGAGGCGAACGGTCGCGGTCGCGCCCACCGCGAGGTCCCCGACCGCGAAGGTGAGGACGCGCCCGTCGGCGCTCACGGCCGGGTCGGCTGCGCGGGCGCCGTTCAGGCGCGCGGAGCCGGCCTGGTACCGGAAGCCCACCGGGGAGCTGGTCCACCGCGCTGACGGCCGCCGCCGCAGCGCGCGGGTCGAGGTTCGTGACCGCGATCTCGTACGAGAGGAAGTCGCCCACGCCGACCCGCGTGGCGGACGCGGTCTTGCGGACCCACAGCGCGCCGCTCGCCGGGGTCGACCGGGATGTCGATGCGCGACGGCGGGCCCCGCGACGAGGGTGAACGGCTCGCCGCGGGAGCCCGGTGACGAGGGCGAAGGGCGCCCCCGGAAGCGCCTGCAGCGCCGCGTCGCTCGCGAGCGACGGCGCGGACCACCCGGCGGGCGGGCGGACGTCGTACCGGTACGTGCCGGGCGCGAGCGACGGGAACCGGTACTGCCCCGGGCCGAACGCGATCACGCGGCCGGCGCCGTCGGTGACGGTCCCGCCGGTCGTGACGGTCGAGGGGAACGAGGAGACGCCGTCGTCGGAGAGGACGGTCGCGGGCTGGCCGGTCGCCTGGTCGAGGATGGTGATCTGGGCGCCGTTCACGGGCTGGCCGTTGCGGCTGTCGAAGACGAGGCCGGCGGGATCGACGAGCACGGCGGTCGAGGCCACGTCGGTCGCGTTCGCCGCGTCGACGTAGCGCGCCGTGATGCGGCTCGACTCGACGACCTGCAGGACGCCGTCGAAGGGGACCGCGGCCGCCGAGCGGGCGGTCGGGACGTACCCCGCGAAGACGCCCGTGTCGGGGCCCGTCTCGGTGAGGCGCACGACCCCCGCGTCGCCGGTGACGTCGTCGGTGACGGTGACGACGATCGTCTCGCGCGCGCCGCGATCCATGTTCTGGTCGGGATCGGAGACGCGGACGAAGACCGGGTCGCCCTGGTGGACCTGCCCGGTGACGAGGAGCGGGAGGTTCCCGGGCAGCGGGAGCGGCGCCGGGGCTCCGGCGGGTTGCGGGAGCGCGAGCGGCGCGAAGGGGTCGGCCGGGTTCGGGCCGGTCCGATAGGCGCCCTGCACCACCGGCGTCGGGACGGCGGCTGGCGCGGCGGGCGCGTACTCCAGGATGTCGATGGAGGCCGTCGAGGGGATGCGCACCGTCACGACGGCGGCGGCGGAGGTGTTCGGGGCGGGGTCCACGCTCGAGGTGACCGTCGCGACGTTCGCGATCTGGTCGCCCTGGACGGGCGTCGCCCCCTGCGCGAGCGCGGACGGTGCCAGCGCGCACAGGAGGGCGGCGAGGAGCGTCTGGCGGACCCGGTGGGCCATGCCAGGAGCGGGCCCGGTGCGCCGCTCCGCGCGGCGCACCGGGTCGCCGGCCGATCAGTTGATGGTCGCCCGGAAGAAGAGGACGAGGTCGCCGTTGGCCGCGACGGTGCCGGTGGCGCCGCCGGGGTTGTACGTGACGGTGCCCGCGGCGAAGGTGAGGCCACCCGCGCCCTCGACGAGGGCGGTCGCCGCGGCGTATGTCGTCGCGGCCGCCGTCGCGTACTTGGACTGCCCGGCGACGTACGTCAGGTAGGCCGGGATGACGTCGGTGAACGAGACCGCCGACGCGGGGGTCGCGCCGGTGTTGTGGGCGATGACCTTGTACACGAGGCTCGTGCCCGGGGTCGCGTTCGCGGAGGCGACGAACGTCGTGCCGCCGTCGATCGAGACCTCCTTCGTCACGGTGAGCGTCGGCCGGTTCACGGTGACCACCGTCGGGGTGGTCTGCGTCGTCGCGGGGTTCGGGGCGGTCGCGGACGTGGCGGTGGTGCTCACCGTCTCCGTGCCCGAGGCGCCGGCCGTGACGGTGCCGGACGTCACGATCACGTTGAAGGTCTGCCGCTCGCCGACGACCTGGCCGGCGGCGACGCTGCCGCCCGCGATCGCGCTGGCGAGGCCGACGGCCGCCGTGTTGGCCGGAGCGTTCTTCACGACGCTCGAGACGACGTAGGCGTTCGCGCCGACGACGATGGTGTCGCCGACCGCGATGCCGTTGACGGACGCGCCCGCGACGCCGTCGTACGGGACGGTGATGGTGGTGTCGCCGTTGTTCGCGGCGGCCGCGAGGGTGGTCCCGCCGAGGACGACGTTGGCGGGCGGCGTCGCCGTCCCGCCGGTGATGTTGGCGAGCGTGTCGCTGGAGGAGAGGTTGTACGTATCCGGGCCGTTCGCGGTGGAGGTGACGGTGTACACGAGCGTCGCGCTCGTGCCCTGCGCGATGCTCTGGTTCGCCGGCGAGGAGAGGACCACCGCCGACGGGACGAGCGTGACCGTCACCGTCACGGTCGCCGTCACCGGCGTCTGCGCGACGCCGCCGGCGTCGTTGAAGTTGACGGTGGCGGTGTTGGTGATCTGCGTGTTCGCGGCGGTGGAGGCGCGAGCCTCCGTCGCCGCGAGGGCGAGGGCGAGGACGGAGAGCGCCAGGGCTCCCCGGAGGACGGACTGCTGGACGGTGCGCTTCATTCGGCTTCTCCTTTTGTGAGGCGGTGAGGCGGGTGAACGCTGCGGTGGGTGGGGCTTGGGTGAACCTGCGGTGAACTCGAGGCGGCGAGCCGCGGGCCGCCGGGAAGGGGATCAGTTGACCTTGACGCGGAACGAGACCTTGCCCGTCGCGCCGGGCGCGACGCGCTTCAGCGTCCAGCGGACGTGCGTGTACTCCGCGGGCGTCGCGACGCGCTTCTCGACCGCGCCGGACGGGAGGCGATACTCGTAGGCGACCTTCACCGGTGGTGCGAAGGTCTTGCCGCCATCGGCGGAGAACGCGATCTCGGCGCCCTCCCCCGCCGCGCTGTTCGCGACGTAGGTGGTGCCCTTCGGGATCGCGTCGTCGATGTTGGCGTCGGTCGCGAGCGCGTCGCCCTGGTTCGTGTAGGTGAGGACGTACTCGACGACGTCGCCGGGCGAGACGGAGTCGGCGGGGACCATCTTCGTCGCCCGCGCGCCGCCCTTCTGCTCGACGACCTCCTTGAGCTGGGCGATCGAGAACGTGATCCTCGGCGCCGCGAGCGCGGGCGTGGCGAGGGCGAGGCCCGCCGTGACGGCGGCGAGCCGGAGGAGCGCTGTGGTCTTCATGAGTCCTCTCGTTCGGTGGGGGACGCCCGCGGTGCGAGACGGTGCGTGAAGCGCTCGCGCCGCGCCTGAAACGGCAGCGACGTCCGGTGGTTGGATGTGGGTCGGGCTGGGCATGGATCTCCGGGTACCAGCGGTGCAAACGCTGGCCCACGGCCGGCGTGCCGATTTACTCAGGGTTTACGCGGCGAAGCCGCGCGGACGGGTGGGTTGCGCCTCGCCTCGCGGGTCCCCAAAGACCCGCGCGGGTCCCCGAAACACGGGACGCCGATACCTCTTCAAATCCCGGCGGTTGGCTCGCTCAGAAGCGCACGCCCGCCTTCAGCAGCGCGGCGTGACGGTCGAGCGTGATCTTGCCGATGGTGGAGAAGGTCGGCGCGTCACCCGTGCGACCCGACGAACGCGACGAGCAGCCCCGCAGCGAGGAGCGCGGCCGCGACGACGAGCGTCACCCAGCCCAGCACGGACGCCGCCCGTCCGCGAACGTCCAGCCCGAGGTCGGGCGCGTAGGTCTGCGTCCGGATCGCGGACACGGCGACCGTCGCGGCGTACCCTGCGCTGACTAGGAACCAGAGCGCCACGGCGGCGGCGATGAAGGCGTCTATCGAGGTGCCGGCACCGACCGGGAAGTCGTCCATCGGGGAATCCCGACCCAGACTACCGCGCCGCGACTCTGCCGGCCACGAAGCGGACTACCGCGGCGCCCTGTTCCTCACGATCGGCCGGGTCCTGCTCCTCCGCGCGACCTCCTCGAACCCGAGCGCGCGGAACGTCGACGCCGACCCCGTGTACACCCACGCGTCCGCGACCTCGCGGCCGAGCTCCACCGGGTACGCCTCCACGATCGCGGCCCCGCGCGAGCGCGCGAACCGGACGGCCGCCTCGATCAGGACGCGCGTCAGCCCCTTCCCGCGGTGCGGCCGCGCGACGAAGAAGCAGGTGATCGACCAGACCGGCCGGTCGTCCACCGGCGCGAGCGTCCGGGAGCGGGCGAGGCGCGGGTATGCCTCCCGCGGCTCGATCGCGACCCAGCCGACCGGCTCGCCGCCCGCGTACGCGAGGAGGCCGGCGACGTGGCCGGCCTTCACGTAGCGTTCCTGGCGGCGGCGGTTCACCTCGCCCTTGCCGGCGTCGAACTCCGCCCGGGGGAGCCGCCACCACGTGCACCAGCACCCGGCGCACGCGCCGCGCGGGCCGAAGAGCTTCACGAGATCGGGCCAGCGCTCGGACGTGAGCGGTCGGATGGCGAGCTTCGGGGCGACGGCGGCCGCGCGGCGAGGAGGCATGGCCGCGATGCTAGCGCCCGGCGCCCCTACCCGCCCGTCTGCCGGAACAGGTCGACCACCGCGCCGGCGCGCCCCGCGATCCGCGCGCGCCCCCGCGCCCACTCGCGGAGCGACTTGATCTGCTCCTCGTACGTCACGAACAGCGGGACCACGTCCTGCGCGACGCGCCGGAGGTCGCCCGTCTCGAGCTCGCGCCCGAGCGCGTACGCGCGGTGGAGCGCGCCGACGACCACCTGCTCGAGCTCCGCGCCCGAGTAGTCGCCGCAGAGGCCGGCGATGGCCGGGACGTCCACGCTGTCCGGCTCGCGCCCGCGGCGGCGGAGGTGCAGCTCGAGGATCTCCTTGCGCGCGTCGAAGTCGGGCAGGTCCACGAAGAACAGCTCGTCGAACCGGCCGCGCCGGAGCAGCTCGGGCGGGAGGCGCGACACGTCGTTCGCGGTCGCGACGACGAACACGGGCCCCTTCCGCTCCTGGAGCCACGTCGAGAACGCGCCGAGGAGCCGCGCGGCGCGGGGGTCGGCGCCGTCGGCCGGGCTCGACCCCGCGAAGCCCTTCTCGATCTCGTCCACCCAGAGCGCGACCGGCGCGAGCGCCTCGGCCGCCTCGAGCGCGCGGTGCAGGCTCTCCTCCGCCGCCGACGCGCCCAGCACGCGCGGGAGGTCGAGCCGCAGGATCGGGACGCCGAGCCGCGCCGCGGCGGCCTTCGCCGCGAGCGACTTCCCGCAGCCCTGCACGCCCACGAGCAGGACGCCGCGCGGCGGGGGGAGCCCGTAGCGCGACGCGTCCGGGTCGAACGCGAGCGCCCGCTCCTCCATCCACGCCTTGAAGCCCGGGAGGCCGCCGAGATCCTCCGGCCGCTCCGCCGACTCGACGAGCTCGAGCCCGAGGTCGCGCGAGAGGAGCCGCTTCTTCTCGTCCGCGATGGTCGCGGCGCCCGCCTGGCCGAGCGCGGGATCGTGCCGGAGCGCGCGCGTGAAGGCGCGCCGGGCCTGCGTCTCGGAGAGGCCGCGCGCGGCGACGAGCGCCCGGTGGCGGACCTCGGGGGCGACCGGCGCCGGCTTCTTGGGATGGGCGAGCCCCGCCTGCACCGCGTCGAGCAGCGCGGCGAGCTCGGCGTCGTCGGGGAGCGGGAGGCGCACGACCGCGACCTCGCCCTGCAGCCCCTCCGGGACCTCGAGGCGCGGCGCGACGACCGCGAGGCAGCGTCCCTCGCCGGCGAGCCGCGGCAGGAGATCGCGGACCTTGCGCGCGACGAGCGGGTCCCGGAGCGCGAGGTGGAAGTCGAGCGCGATCGCGATCGCCGGGCCGGGGAGCTTCACGAACGCGTCGAGGAACGCGGCCGGATCCTTCGCGGCGGGGGCGACCTCGGCGAGGCCGCGGTGCGCCGACCAGACCGCGGCGCGCGCGTCGAACGAGCGCGCGGCGGCCTCGCAGAACGCGATCGCCCGCTCCTCCTCCGGCGTCACGAGGTAGACGATCGGCGTCCCGGCCGACCAGAGCTCAGCGATCTCCTGGGCGATCGGGATCACGGCGCCCCCTCCGCGTCGGCGGTGGCGCGCATCGCCTCCTCGAAGGACGTCGAGCCCGAGGCGACCTTCCGGATCGCGTGCTCGCGGAGCGACCGCAGCCCGTCCTGGCGCGCCGTCCGCATCAGCACCTCCGGCGTCGCGCCCTCCGCGATGAGGTGGCGCAGGCGCGGGTTCACGCCGAGGACCTCGAAGATCCCGGCGCGGCCGTAGTAGCCGGTGTAGCGGCACTTCGCGCAGCCCTCGCCGCGGCGCGCCACGAGCCGGCCCGCGTAGTCCTCGGGGTGCGGCACGCCGAGGGCGTGGACCTCGTCGGCGGTGAGCGGCACGTCGCCCGCGCACGAAGGGCAGACCTGCCGGACGAGGCGCTGCGCGACGACGCCGGTCAGCGTCGCCGCGACGAGGAAGCTCGGAACGCCCAGGTCGCGGAGGCGCGCGATCGCGCCGACCGTGTCGCTCGTGTGGAGCGTCGTGAGCACCATGTGGCCGGTGAGCGCGGCCTGGACGACCTGCGCGGCGGTGTCCGCGTCGCGCACCTCGCCGACCATCACCACGTCCGGGTCCTGCCGCAGCACGTGCCGGAGCGCCTCGGCGAACCCGGTCCCGGTCTTCGGGTTCGCCTGGATCTGGTTGAAGTCCTCGTGGACCATCTCGACGGGGTCCTCGATGGTGACGACGTTCACCTCGGGCGAGGCGAGCGCCTGGAGCGCCGAGTAGAGGGTCGTCGTCTTGCCGCTCCCGGTCGGGCCGGTCACGAGCACGAGCCCGTGCGGCCGCATGAGCCAGCGCTCGAACGCGTCCCGCTCGTCGGGGAGGAA
This sequence comes from uncultured delta proteobacterium, assembly GCA_963821195.1. GTDB lineage: Bacteria > Myxococcota > Myxococcia > Myxococcales > Anaeromyxobacteraceae > Anaeromyxobacter. The sequence goes on along the minus strand of CAWGDE010000024.1, from coordinate 107,316 downwards.
GCCCAGCTCGGGGAGGTCGCGGACGAGGACGTTCGGGTCGAGGATCCGGATCACGACCTTGTCGCCGAACGTGGTCGGGATCGTGGAGACGCGCAGCTCCATCTCGGTGTCGCCGCGCGCGGTCCGGATGCGGCCGTCCTGCGGGCGCTTCAGCGAGATGTCGAGCCGGCTCATGATCTTGAAGCGGTTGGCGATGGCGCCGTGGACCGACTTCGGGATGCGGTGGATCGGGTGGAGCACGCCGTCGATCCGCATCCGGATGAACGACTCCTCCCGGCGCGGCTCGATGTGGATGTCGCTCGCCCGCTGCTCGAACGCGTAGTGGAGCAGGTACTCCACCGCCGCGATCACCGGCTCGGACGACGCCTCGAGCGCGTCGATCCCCGTGAGGTTCACGAACTGCTCGAGGTTGGTCACGTCCGTCGCCGGCGCGGAGGCGTCCTGGAGCTGGACGTGGGCCTCCCTGATCTGCTGGCGGAAGCCGTAGACCTCGGCGATGGCGCGGTGGATGTCCGAGGGCGCGGACAGCACGGGCTCCACCTCGGAGCCGACGAGGCCGCGCAGGCTCTCGAGCAGCTCGCGGTCGAACGGGTTCGCCGTCGCGACGACGAGCGCCCCGTTCTTCCGCTCGATGGGGAGGACGCCGTGCTTGCGCGCGAACGGCTTCGAGAGCGTCCGCGTGATGAGCTGCGCGTCGAGCTTCAGCGGGTCGATCTTGCGGTACGCGACGCCGAGGGCCTGCGCGACGGTCTGGGTCGCCTTGTCCTCGTCGACGAGCTCCGCCTCGTGCCGCGCGTCCGGGAACTCGAAGGAGGCGAGGACCTCCACCGGCGAGATCTCGGCGCGGCGCAGGGCGCGACCGCCGGAGCGCGACGCCTGGTCGCGCAGGAGGCGCGCGCGCTGCACGTTCTCGCGCGCGAACGCGGTCCGGCGCTGGTCGTCGGTGATGACTCCCGCCTTGGCGAGGAGGTCCGCCACGAGCTCCAGCGTGTACTCGGTGGCGCGGTAGGTCCTGGGCACGCGGTCCGGAGTCTAACCCGGTCCGCCGTTCCCCAGAAAATACCGGGATGTAGGTGCGACTCGCCCGACCGGGCGAGGAGGTCAGATTGCTCAGCCGACGGGGCCGCACGAGGAGGGAGGCGAGAACGAGCCCGCTCCGCCACCGCCGCCCACGCGCGCGGCCGCGGGGCGCGACATCTGCCGGGAGACGTCCTGGCTGCCGCAGGCCGGGCACTTCACCTCGGCCTCGTCGGACTTCCGGATGATGAGGTCCTCGAACTTCTTGCCGCACGGCGTGCAGGCGAACTCGTAGATGGGCATCGCGGGGGTGGGAGCCCGCGCCGGCCGAAGGGGTTCTTGCCCCCGAACGGTCTACCGCCTGCGCCGCCCCGCCCCGCGCCCACCGCGCGCGCCCTCGTCCCGCCGGCGGGCCGCCGCGGTCGGCGGGGGCACCGGCTCCGGCGACTCCATCAGCCGCTCCCGCTCGCGGTCGTAGAGCCGGATCGCGTCGCGCAGCACCTCGAGCCCGGCCGAGCGCGCCTGCGGCGCCCCCACGAGCACCTTCTTGTTCTCGAGCGCCTTGTAGTCCTCGAAGAACCGCTGCAGCTCGCGGAGCCGGTGCGCCGGGATCTCGGACACGTCGCCGTAGTCCGAGTAGTTCGGGTCGTCCGCGTGCACCGCGATGAGCTTGTCGTCCTCGCCCTTGTCGTCGCGCATCTTCATCACGCCGATCACCTTGGCGCGCATGATCGCGAGCGGCTGGATCGTCTCCGAGCAGAGCACGAGGATGTCGAGCGGGTCCCCGTCGTCGCAGTAGGTGCGCGGCACGAACCCGTAGTTCGCCGGGTAGTGCACGGCGGAGAACAGGATCCGGTCGACGATGAGGAGGCCGGACTTCTTGTCCAGCTCGTACTTCACCTTCGAGCCGGTCGGGATCTCGATGATGGCGGGGATCGGGTCCTCGACGTAGCGCGGGAGCGCCACGTCGTGCCACGGGTGGTAGGCCACGGTCCCCTCCTCGGGCCCCCGCCCGGCCGGCTAGATGCCGGAGCCGTGCGAGTGGCGCTGGTCGCGGACCTCGGCCTGCGTCACGCGGGTTCCCGGGGGCACGCTGTTGGTGAGCCACACGTTCCCGCCCACCGACGAACCCTTCCCGATGGTGATCCGGCCGAGGATCGTCGCCCCCGCGTATACCACCACCTCGTCCTCGACGATGGGGTGGCGCGGGATGCCCTTGATGGGGTTCCCCTGCGCGTCGAGGGGGAAGCTCTTCGCGCCGAGCGTGACGCCCTGGTAGAGCGTCACGTTCTTGCCGATGATCGCGGTCTCGCCGACGACGACGCCGGTCCCGTGGTCGATGAAGAACTTCTCGCCGATGGCGGCGCCCGGGTGGATGTCGATCCCGGTGATGGTGTGCGCGTGCTCGGTGATGATGCGCGGGATGAGCGGCACGCCGAGGACGTGCAGCTCGTGCGCGATCCGCTGGTTCGTGACCGCGAACACGCCGGGGTACGCGAAGATCGCCTCGTCGCGGCTCTTCAGCGCCGGGTCGCCCTCGTAGGCGGCCTCCACGTCGGAGCGCACGAGCCGGCGGATGCCGGGGATCTTGCCGAGGAACGCCTTGGTGGCCTTCTGGGCGAACTCGGCGCAGTGGTCGCAGGTCTCGTAGTCGTGCCGCTCGGTGAACGCGAACCCGCGCCGGATCTGCTCCTCGAGGTGGCGCATCGCCCGGGCGAGCGTCGCCCCGACGAAGTAGTGCAGGCTCTCGTCGTTGAGGTCGCTCGTCCCGAAGTAGCCGGGGAAGAGGACCGAGCGGACCTCCTCGACGATGGCGATCACCGCGTCGCGGGAGGGCAGCACGATCCGCCCGCCGGGGAACTGCGAGAGGCCGCTCTTCTCCGAGCACAGCTCGTCCACGACGGGCGCCAGCGCCACGAGGTCGATGGCCGGGGTCTTGGCCGCCGCGCTCACTTGGCCTCCTCGAAGAGCCAGGTCGAGAGGTACCGCTCGCCCGAGTCGGGCACGATGACCACGATGATCTTCCCCTCGCTCTCCTTCTTCCGCGCGACCTCGCGCGCCGCCCAGATCGCGCCTCCCCCGGAGATGCCGCAGAGGATCCCCTCCTCCTTGCACACGCGGCGCGCCATCTCGCCGGCGTCCTCGTTCTTCACCGTGACGATCTCGTCGAGGAGCTTCGTGTCGAGGACCTTCGGGACGAACCCGGCGCCCCAGCCCTGGATCTTGTGAGGGCCGGGCTTCCCGCCCGAGAGCACCGCCGAGTCGGCGGGCTCGGCGGCGACGATCTTGAGCGACGACCGGCGCGGCTTCAGGACCTGGGCGCAGCCGGTGGCGGTCCCGCCCGTCCCGATCCCCGAGACGATGACGTCGACCTTCCCGTCGGTGTCGGCCCAGATCTCCTCGGCCGTCGTCTTCCGGTGGATCTCGGGGTTCGCCGGGTTCTCGAACTGCTGGAGGATGAGGTAGCGCTTGTCCGCGGCCGCCATGTCCTCGGCCCGCTTGATGGCGCCCTTCATCCCCTCGGCGCCCGGCGTCAGGATGAGCTGCGAGCCGAGCGCGGCGAGGAGCTTCCGCCGCTCCATGCTCATCGTGTCCGGCATCAGGAGGGCGAGCTTGTAGCCCTTCGCGGCCGCGGCGAACGCGAGGCCGATGCCGGTGTTCCCGGAGGTGGGCTCGAGGAGGATCGTGTCCTTCTTGATCTTCCCCTCGCGCTCGGCGGCCTCGATCATCGAGACGCCGATCCGGTCCTTCACGCTGCCCGCCGGGTTCCGGCTCTCGAGCTTCGCGGCGACGGTCGCGCGCGCGCCGTCCATGACGCGGTTGAGCCGCACGAGCGGCGTGTTGCCGACGGTCTTCGTGATGTCTTCGGCGATGCGCATGTGAGGCCCCCAGTCGGAAACGTTTGCTTACGTAATAATGGACCGGACCAGTCCCGTTCTAAGCGAGCGGGCGCCCCCGGGCAAGCGCCGCCGGGGCGGGCCACGGGTGGGTTCAGCCCGGGTCCACCTCGTCCACGAGCGCAGCGTCGATCTCCGCCTCGCTCACCGCCTCCCCGACCGGTACCGCGTCCGGTGCCGCCTCGGGCGCCGTCTCCGCCTCCGGCTCCGGCCGGTGGAAGAACTCGAAGACGGAGGCCGCCTGCTTCGGCCCGAAGCCCTCGACCGCCGCGATCTGCTCGACCGGCGCGTCCTTCACCCGCTTCAGCGATCCGAAGTGGCGCAGGAGCGCGCGCTTCCGCCCCTCGCCGATGCCGGGGATCTCCTCGAGCACGCTCTGGAAGTTCCGCTCGCGGCGGAGCTTGCGGTGGAAGGTGATGGCGAACCGGTGCGCCTCGTCGCGAAGGCGCGCGAGGAGGAACAGCTCCGCGGAGTTCTGCCGCAGCACGACCGGGTCCTTCCGCCCGGGGAGGAACACCCGCTCCGGGCTCCGCGCCTGCTCCGGGACGAACCCCTTCTCCCGCGACTCCGCCGCGTCCGCGAGCGCCGACGCTCGCCCGCGCGAGGCGCGGCGCCCCACGACGCGCGTCGTCCCGAGCGCGACGGCGTCCACGAGCCGGCTCTTCGCGAGGCCGACCATCTCGACGAACGGCGCGCCCGGGATGCCGGTCACCGGCGAGGTGCCGACGCCGAGGTCCTTCGCCGCCGCGAGCGCCGCGTTGAGCTGCCCCTTCCCGCCGTCGATGACGAGGAGGTCCGGGAACTGCCCCTCGCCGATGGCGCGCTTGAGCCGGCGCGTGATGACCTCGTGGAGCATCGCGAAGTCGTCCTGGCCGGCGACCCCCTTCACCTTGTACCGGCGGTAGTTCTCCTTGTCGGGCTCGCCGTCCTTCATCGAGACGCCGGAGCCGACCGCGAGCGCGCCCTGGAAGGTCGAGATGTCGTAGCACTCGGCCCAGCGCGGCGGCTTCGCGAGGTGCAGCGCGCGGGTGAGCGCGGCGATGGCCTTCTCGCGCAGCTCGTCCTTCTCGTGCCAGCTCTTGAACCCCTGCTCCGCGTTCATCGCGGCGACCTCGAGCAGGTCCGCCTTCGCGCCGCGCTGGGGCGTGAGGAGGCGTACCCGGCGGCCGCGCCGCTCGGAGAGCACGTCGGCGAGCGCCTCCGCCTGCACCGGCTCGACCGGGACGAGGATCTCGTCCGGCGCGGGGTTCTGCTCGTAGTAGAGCGACAGGAAGGACGACACGATCTCGTCGTCCGGGAACTCCTGCTCGCGGAACGGGAGGCTGCGCGAGTCCTGGAGCTTCCCGCCGCGCATCGAGAGCACCTGGACGACGAGGTCCGGCCCCTCGCGGTAGAGCCCGACGACGTCGCGGTCGGCGCGATCCGCCATGAGGACGCGCTGCTTCTCGAGGCTCCGCTCGACCGCGCCCAGCTGATCGCGGAGCCGCGCCGCGTCCTCGAAGCGGAGCTCGCGCGCGGCCTCGTCCATGCGCGCGCGGAGCCGGTCCACGAGCTCGCTCTCGCGCCCCTCCAGGAACTCGACCGCGTCCTCGACGTTCTGGCGGTACTCCGCCTCGGGGATGTCGTACACGCACGGCGCTGGGCAGCGGTGGATCTGGTACAGGATGCAGGGCCGCTTCCGGTGCTCGAGCACGTGGTCGGTGCACGTGCGGAGCTGGAAGAAGCGGTTCACGACCCGGAGCGTCTCGCGGATCGACGACGCCGACGAGTACGGCCCGAAGTAGCGCGCGTGCGGCAGCCGCTTCTCGCGGGCGCGCCGGACCTCGAGGCGCGGGTACGGGTGGCGCTCGTCCAGCCGGAGGACGATGAAGTCCTTGTCGTCGCGGAGCCGGACGTTGAAGCGGGGCTTGTGCTTCTTGATGAGCTCGTTCTCGAGGAGCACCGCCTCCTTCTCGGAGCGCGTGACGATGACCTCGACGTTGCCGAGCAGGTCCTCGAGGAGCGGGATGAAGATCCGGTCGTCCCCGCCCCCCGCGTCGAAGTACTGCCGGACGCGCGAGCGCAGGCTCGCCGCCTTGCCGACGTACACGACCTCCCCGCTGCGGTCCTTCATGAGGTAGCAGCCGGGCTCCGCGGGGAGCTCGTCGAGGGTCTTCCGGAGGGCGGGGTCCATCCGAGCCCTTGGACTTACCCGGAAACGGGCCGGGAATCACGCCGGCGAGGCGCCGGCCGCTCGCGCTGCCGCCGCGGTCCGCTCCGCGCGATCCGGTTGCCACCGAGGCGCGCCCCCGGCAAGACCGTGGCGTCGCCGGAAGGCCGAGATGCGCACGCCCGCCCTCACGATCGTCCTGCTCGCGGGCTGCAGCGCCGCCCATCCGGCCTCTGCCCCGCCCTGCCCGGCGTCGGCGGACGACGGGAACGCATGCACCGTCGACTCGTGTGACCCCTGGAGCGGGGTCGTCACGCACACGCCGGACGACGCCCTCTGCGGCGCGGGCCAGCGCTGCGATCCGCTCGCCGGATGCGTCGCGACCCCGACGTGCGCCGCGATCGTGCCCGTCGCGGGGACGGCCTTCACCTCCGAGGCCGTCGCCACGGGGCTCTCGAGCCCCGTCCATCTCGCCGCGCCCAGGGACGACCCCCGCCTCTTCGTGGTCGAGCAGGAGGGGAGGATCCGGATTGTCACGGCCGGCCGGACGGCCCCGACGCCGTTCCTCGACCTCACCGACCGCGTCGCCGCAGGCGGCGAGCGGGGGCTGCTCTCGGTCGCGTTCCACCCGGAGTACGCCTCGAACGGCCGGTTCTTCGTGTACTACACGGCGGCGAGCACGGGGGAGATCCGACGTCTCGGAGTTCCACGCCCCCGACCCGGCCGCCGGCGCCGCCGACCCGGCGAGCGAGATCGTCCTCGTCGCGATCCCTCACCCACTCACGAACCACGACGGCGGACAGCTCGCGTTCGGGCCCGACGGGCTCCTCTACGCCGGCGTCGGCGACGGCGGGGGCGCGGGCGACCCGTCGAACAACGCCCAGACCACGACGTCGCTGCTCGGGAAGCTCCTGCGGATCGACCCCGACGCCCCGGCGACGCCGGTCGGCGGGAACCCGTTCGGCAACGCCGTCTACCACTACGGCCTGCGGAACCCGTGGCGCTTCTCCTTCGACCGGCTCACGGGCGATCTCTACGTCGGCGACGTCGGCCAGGACCTCTGGGAGGAGGTGGACTTCGCCCCCTCTCCCGGAGGCGGCGCGGCGGCGCCGGCAGGGACGAACTGGGGCTGGCACGTGATGGAGGGAACCCACTGCTACGCCCCGGCGTCCGGCTGCGACACCACGGGGAAGTCGCTCCCCATCGCCGAGTACTCGCACGCCGAGGGCACTGCGGTCACCGGCGGCTTCGTCTATCGCGGGGTGGCGATGCCGGACCTCGCGGCCACCGGGACCTACTTCTACGCGGACTTCGGCAGCGGCTTCGTGCGGACGCTCCGCATGGTGGCAGGAGTGGCGTCGGAGCAGCACGACGTGTCCGCCGCGTTCGCGGGGGCCGGCAACGTCTCGTCCTTCGGCGAGGACGGTTGCGGCGAGCTGTACGTCGTGTCGTACGGCGGGGCGATCCTGAAGCTCGTCCCGGCGCCGTGATCCGCGCGGTCCCCACGGCCGGGGCGCCCCCGCAGCGAGCTGGCCAGCGACGGCCGGGCGCGCGGACGGCCGACCGGACGCCGTTCAGCGCCGTCGCCGCCGCTGCTGCGGCCGGCGGCCCCCCTCACCTGCGCCGCCGCCGCTGCTGCGGCCGGCGGCTCCCCCGGAGGGTCCCCATCGCCGCGGCGCTCGCGATGGCGCCCGAGCCGAGCGAGCCCCTCACCCCGATCCCCTTCATCCCGGCCGCCTTCGCGGGGAGCCCGAGCTGGAGGTCCTTCAGCGCCAGGATCCGGTCGCGGAGCTGCGCCGCCCTCTCGAACTCGAGCCCCTGGGCGGCCTCCTTCATCTCCTGCTCGAGCGCGGCGACGATCTCCGGGATCTGCTCGGGCTTGTACTCCGCGCCGTCCTCGGCGGCCATCGGCACGGTCAGGTAGTCCGCCTCGACGATCGCCATGCCGAGGTCGGTGATGTTCCGCTTCACGGTCTGCGGCGTGATCCCGTGCTCCGCGTTGTACTGCTTCTGGAGCTCGCGCCGCCGGTTCGTCTCGTCGAGCGCGCGGCGCATCGAGTCCGTCACCGTGTCGGCGTACAGGATCACCCGCCCGCTCACGTTGCGCGACGCGCGGCCGATGGTCTGGATGAGCGACACCGACGACCGCAGGAAGCCCTCCTTGTCGGCGTCGAGCACCGCGACGAGCGACACCTCCGGGATGTCGAGCCCTTCTCGCAGCAGGTTGATCCCGATGAGCACGTCGAACTCGCCGCGGCGGAGGTCGCGGATGAGCGCGCTCCGCTCGAGGGTGTCGATGTCGGAGTGGAGGTAGCGGCAGCGGACGCCCACGTCGGTGAAGTACTCGGTGAGGTCCTCCGCCATCCGCTTCGTGAGCGTCGTGATGAGCACGCGCTCGCTCGCCTCGGCGCGCTTGCGCACCTCGCCGAGGAGGTCGTCCACCTGCGTCCCGACGGGGCGGACCTCGACCTCCGGATCGGTGAGCCCGGTCGGCCGGATGATCTGCTCGACCACGACGCCCTGGGCCTTCCGGAGCTCGTACTCGGAGGGCGTCGCGGAGACGTAGATCGCCTGGTTCACGAGCGCCTCGAACTCCTCGAACTTGAGCGGCCGGTTGTCGAGCGCCGACGGGAGCCGGAAGCCGTACTCGACGAGCGTCTCCTTCCGCGAGCGGTCGCCGCGGTACATCGCGCCGATCTGCGGGATGGTCTGGTGGCACTCGTCGATGACCAGGAGGAAGTCGTCCGGGAAGTAGTCGAGGAGGCAGGGCGGCGGATCGCCCGCCTTCCGGCCGGAGAGCCAGCGCGAGTAGTTCTCGATCCCGGAGCAGAACCCCATCTGCTCGAGCATCTCGAGGTCGAACATCGTCCGCTGCTCCAGCCGCTGGGCCTCGACGAGCTTGTTCGCGGACTTCAGCTCCCCCAGCCGCTCGCGCAGCTCCTCGCGGATCCCGTCGATGGCGCGCTTGCGGGTCTCGGGGGCCGAGACGTAGTGGCTGTTCGGGAAGATCGCCGCCTTGTCGAGCTCGGCGAGCGTCGTGCCGCGGAGCGGGTCGAACTCGTGGATCGACTCGACGACGTCGCCGAAGAACTCGATCCGGATGGCGCGGTCCTCCTCGTAGGGCGGGAACACCTCGATGGTGTCGCCGCGGACGCGGAACGTCCCGCGGTGGAAGTCGATGTCGTTCCGCTCGTACTGGATGTCGATGAGCGACCGGATGAAGCGGTCGCGCATGAACTCCTGCCCCCGCTCGACCTGCTGGAGGAGCCCGAAGTACGCCTCGGCGGTGCCGAGGCCGTAGATGCAGGAGACCGAGGCCACGATGAGCACGTCGTTCCGGGTGAGGAGCGCGTGTGTCGCCGCGTGGCGCATCCGGTCGATCTCGTCGTTGATGGACGAGTCCTTCTCGATGTACGTGTCCGTCGTCGGGACGTACGCCTCGGGCTGGTAGTAGTCGTAGTAGCTGACGAAGTAGTGGACGGCGGCCGAGGGGAAGAGCTCCTTGAACTCCCCGTAGAGCTGCGCCGCGAGCGTCTTGTTGTGCGCGATGACGAGCGTCGGCCGCTTCACGTCGGCGACGACGTTCGCGACCGTGAAGGTCTTCCCGGAGCCGGTGACGCCGAGGAGGACCTGGTGCTTGTCGCCGCGCTTCAGGCCCGCGACGAGCTCGCCGATCGCGCGCGGCTGGTCGCCGGTCGGCTGGAAGACGCTCTGGAGGTCGAACGCCACCGGGGGACTCTAACGCGGCACCCTGCCGCATTCACCGGCACCCAGGATCGCGCTCGCTCTGGTCGCGCGGGCGGCCGTATCATGGTTGCCATGACGCGCTCGCTCCGGTCGCTCGCGGCGTTCACCGCGGCGCTCCTCGTCTCGGGATGCACGTCCAGCTCCGAGCCGGCGGGGTGCCCGTCGGGTCAGGTGCCGTGCAACAACTTCTGCACGGACCCGGCGTCGTACGCGACCGACCCGCGGAACTGCGGCGCCTGCGGGATCGCCTGCGGGTTCGGGACGTGCGTGGCCGGAGCGTGCCAGTGCGAAGGCGGGACGCTCTGCCCGGCGAGCAACCCGCGGTGCTCCGCGGATTTGACGACCGACCCGCTCAACTGCGGGACGTGCGGCCACGCCTGCGCGCGGCCGCAGGAGGGGTGCGCGGGCAGCACGTGCCAGTGCGTCGCGCCCTACGCGGACGACTGCGGGACGTTCTGCACGAACCTCCAGACGGACGCCGCGCACTGCGGGGCTTGCGACACGAGCTGCCCGCTCACGAACGACGTGTGCGTCGGCGGGACCTGCGAGTGCCCGACGGCGCTGCCGGACACGTGCGGCTCGACCTGCGTGGACCTCGCGAGCGACCCGTCCAACTGCGGCGGGTGCGCGACCGTCTGCGCGACCGGGGCGACGTGCACGAGCCGCAGCTGCGTCTGCCCGGGCACCGAGACCGTCTGCAGCGGTGCTTGCGTGAACACGGTGACGGACGAGGCCAACTGCGGCGGGTGCGGGTACGCGTGCGGGACCGGCGCGACGTGCACCGCCGGGAGCTGCCCATGTCCCGCAGCAAAGCCCCTGCTGTGCGGCACGCCCGGCTCCGGCGGGAACTGCTGCGCCGGGAACGGCTGCTGCGCGAGCGATGCCTGCCAGACGCAGCACTCGAACGGCATCGGGGTCCCCGGCCTCGGCCAGAACTTCTACGACTGCGTGCCGCTCGGAACGTACGACGTGACGCAGGCCGAGAAGGCGGCGCGGGCCTGGCTGGCGTCGGGCCAGCAGGTCCCGGGCTCATGCTCCAGTGCGCGAGCCAGGCCTGCTTCGCGTGGCAGACACTCCCTGGCGTCACACCTGCCGCCTGCGGCACCTGGTGCTACGGCGGCACGGCCGACCCCCTCCGCGGGCGGGCCGTGCTGATCCAGAGCCTCGTGTGCCAGTGCCCGACCGCCGGCACCCCGAACTGGAACTAACCCGACGGGGCCTCGCCCGTCCGGTGGCTCGCCCCCGAGACTCTCGACATTTTCGCGGCCGCCGACTAATTTACGCCGGTCCCACGCCCGTACGGCTCGGGAACGTGCGGGAGTAGTTCCCGTATCGAACACGAAGAGGTGTGCAGCGATGGCCAGTGGTACCGTGAAGTGGTTCAACGACGCGAAGGGATTCGGCTTCATCACGCAGGACGGCGGCGGCGAGGACGTGTTCGTCCATCACACCGCGATCCAGTCCGAGGGCTTCCGTAGCCTGCAGGAAGGGCAGAAGGTCGAGTTCGAGGTGAAGAAGGGCCCGAAGGGCCTCCAGGCGGCCAACGTCCGGCCGGTCTAGCCGGGCGGGCACGCATCAGATGGAGGCCCGGCTGCTCGGCCGGGCCTTCGTTTATTTCCCAGACGCCCGCGAGGCGAGGAGCGACCGATGGCCTTCAACCCCGGAGCCACGAAGCGTCAGAAGGAAGCAGCGCGCAGGGACTACCAACGCAAGAAGGCGGAGAAGAAGGAGCAGCGCAAGCGGGAGAAGGCCGAGAATCCCGGCCAGCCGCTCACCCCGGGCGAGGACCCGGACATCGCCGGGATCATCCCCGGCCCGCAGCCGCTCCCGGAGGAGTGAGCCGCGCTGCAGGCCGCAGGGAGCGGGCCGGCACATCTCGCTTCACGAAGAGTGCCTGGCCCGGAGATCCCGCCGGCCTACTCGGCGTCCCAGGTCGTCCCGTCGGGACCGTCGAGCAGGGCCACGCCGCGCGCGAGGAGCGCGTCGCGGATCGCGTCTCCCCGCGCGAAGTCCTTCGCCTTCCGCGCCTCCGCGCGCTCGGCGATCCGCGCCTCCACCTCCGCCGCGTCGATCCCGCGCCGCGCGCTCGCCTTGCCGCGGAGCGCGAGCACCGCCCCGGCCGGCGCGCGCTGCAGGAGCCCGAGCGTCCGGCCAATCTCGCGCGCGTCGCGCGCGAACGCGGCGAGCGCCGCCTTCTCCTCCGGCGCCTTCTTCCCCTTCTTGTCGGCGAGGGCGTTCGCCTCGGTGAAGGCGTCGGCGAGCACCGCGAGCACCTGCGGCGCGTTGAAGTCGTCGTCGAGCGCGCGCCGCGCGGCCTCGACAATCTCGCCGCCGCGGCCGGCGGGCGACGCGCCCGCGGCGAGCCGGTCGACCTTCTCGAGGGTCTTGTAGAGGTAGCGCAGCCGCCGCTCCGCCTCCTGGAGGATCGCGTCGGAGTAGTTGATGGGGTTGCGGTAGTGCGTGCCGAGCAGGAAGAGCCGCAGCACCTCGGCGGTCGAACTTGCGCGAGCACCTCGCGGATGCGTGAAGAAGTTGCCCAGCGACTTCGACATCTTCTCGCTGTCGATCTCGACGAAGCCGTGGTGCATCCAGTACCGGCGCGAAGCTCTCGGCCGTCTTCGCCGTCGCCGACCGCCGCGACGGACTGCGCGATCTCGTTCGTGTGGTGCGGGAAGACGAGGTCCTTGCCGCCGCCGTGGAGGTCGATGGGCACGCCGAGGTGCGCGAGCGTCATCGCCGAGCACTCGATGTGCCAGCCCGGCCGTCCCTTCCCCCAGGGCGAGGCCCACGACGGCTCGCCCGGCTTCGCCGTCTTCCAGAGCGCGAAGTCGAGCGGGTCGCGCTTCGCCTCGCCCGGCTCGACGCGCGCGCCGGCCGAGCAGGTCGTCGAGGTTGCGCTTGGCGAGCCGGCCGTAGTCGGGGAACTTGCGGACCGAGTAGTACACGTCGCCGTTCCCGGCCGCGTAGGCGAACCCCTTCGCGACGAGATCCTCGATGAGCGCCACGATCTCGCGGCAGGTGCTCGGAGACGCTCGGCGCGACGTCCGGCCGGAGGTTGCCGAGCGCGTCCATGTCCTCGTCGAAGGCGCGGGCGAAGCGGTCGGCGAGCGCCACCGGGTCCTCGCCGCGCTCGTTCGCGCGCTTGATGATCTTGTCGTCCACGTCGGTGAAGTTGCGGACGTACTTCACCGCGTAGCCGCGCGCGCGCAGGTGCCGGACGACGACGTCCCAGACCACGTAGCTGCGCGCGTGGCCGACGTGCGAGAAGTCGTAGACCGTCGGGCCGCAGGCGTAGAAGCGGACCTTCCCGGGCTCGATCGTGACGAGCTCGCGCTTCGCGCCGGTGAGGGTGTCGTGGAGGACGATGGGCATCGCGTTCAATTCCCGGGCGAGGCGGTGAGGTGCTTCACGAGCGCGCGCAGGTTCACGGCAGGACGAGGAGCGCGAGGACGGCCAATCCCGCGACGGGGAGCCACCTCGTGCGCGGCCGCTCGCCGTCGCGCAGGACGAGCCAGCCGTCGAGCCCCGGCGCGCCGTGCGCGCGCATCGCGGCGACCGCCGCGGCGTAGTCCGCGCGCTTCCCCGCCGGGAGGACGCGGCCCTCGAACACCGGCGGCCCGCCGCGCCCCGGCCGGTCGACGACGAGGTTCGTCCCCGCCACGCGGCCGACCGTCCGCTGCTGACCCGAGCGCGCCTCGGTGACGGGGACGGCGTCGACGAGCTCGCCCCGGATCGCCGCGAGCCGGTTCTCCCGCGCGAGCGCGAGGTGGTACGCGCCCGGCCCGCCCAGGTCGACGGGCGTCCGCGGTGCGAAGAACCACGCCGCCTCCGGACACCAGTCCCAGAGCAGCCACGCGCAGACCGCGAGCGCGACAATCGCGACCACGGGGCTCCGCCGGAGGAGCGACGGCTCGCGGCGGGGCGGCGGCGGGAGCGGCGGGGCGCCGGAGCCTTCGCCCGCGAAGAACTCCTCCTCGGGGCGCCGAGCATCGGTCATCGCGCCACCCGCACGAGGAGCGCGACCGCGTGCGCCGCGATCCCCTCCTCGCGTCCGACGAAGCCCATCCCCTCCCCGGTCGTCGCCTTCACGTTCACCTGCGCCGGGCCGACGCCGAGCGCCTCGGCGAGCCGCGCCCGCATCTCCTCCGCGCGCGGCGCGATCTTCGGCCGCCTCGCCGCGAGCGTCACGTCGCAGTTCCCGACCCGCCAGCCGCGCTCGGCGGCCTTGCGCGCGATCTCGCGCAGCAGGACGAGCGACGAGACGCCCTTCCACCTCGGGTCGGTGTCCGGGAAGTGCCGCCCGAGGTCGCCGAGCCCCGCCGCGCCCAGGATCGCGTCGCCGATCGCGTGCGCGCAGACGTCGGCATCGGAGTGGCCGAGGAGCCCGTCGCCCTCGAACTCGACGCCGCCGAGGACGAGCTTCCTTCCGGCCGCGAAGCGGTGCGTGTCGTAGCCGACGCCCATCGCGACCGGCGCCTCGAGGGCCGCCCGCGCCCGCTCCACGTCGTCCGCCCCGGTGAGCTTGAAGTTCCCGGGCTCGCCGGGGACGAGCGTCACGGGCGCGCCGATGGCCTCGACGAGCGCGCACTCGTCGGTCGCGGCCGAGGCACCCGCCCCCGCCGCCGCGTAGGCGCGCAGCAGCAGGTCCCGCCGGAACCCCTGCGGCGTCTGCGCGAGCCAGAGGGTGTTCCGGTCGAGCGTCTGCGCCACGCGCGGCGCGGCGCCGCCCGCGACGGGCGCCGCGCGCTTCACGGTGTCGGTCACGGGGAGCGCCGCGAGCGCCGCCCCGTCGCGCGCCGCCGCCTCCGCCACCCGCGCCGCGAGGTCCGCCGTCGCGAACGGACGCGCCGCGTCGTGGACGAGCACGACCGCGGCGCCCTCCGCGGCAGCGAGGCCGTTCCGGACCGAGTCCGCCCGCGCCGCGCCGCCCGCGACCGCGCGCGCCGGGCGACCGAGCCCCTCCAGCTCCGCGGCGCCGCGCGCCTCCTCCCCGGAGGGCACCACCGCGACGAGGTCGTCCACGGCCGGGCAGCCCGCGAGCGCTCGAGCGGAGCGTCGCAGCACCGTCTCGCCTCCGAGGACGAGCCACTGCTTCGCGACGCCGGCGCGCACGCCGGAGCCGCCCGCAGCCAGGATCGCCGTCACCCGCTCTCCGCGGATCATCCGGGGTCTCCTCGCGCCCCTCGCGCTGGCACCGCGCCTGCTACCGGGGCTCGCTCGTGGCTTCTACCACCGAGCCGCGGCGCACGCCGAGCCCGAAAAGCGAACGCCGCGCGGACTCTCGTCCGTGCGGCGGTCGCTTCGGCCCCACGCCGGCGCAGGGGCGCCGGCGCGGCCGGTCAGTTGATGTTGAAGATCTTCTTCAGGTCGTCCTCGACGTCGTCCTCGTGGCACTCCTTCGCGATCGCGAGCTCCTTGATGAGGAGCGACCGCGCCGTGTCGAGCATCTTCCGCTCGCCGAAGGAGAGGTCCTTGTCCGACCGGAGCAGGTAGAGATCGCGCAGCACCTCGGCGATCTCGAACACGCTGCCGGTCTTGATCTTGTCCATGTACTCCCGGTAGCGGCGGTTCCAGGTCGTCGAGTCGACCGAGACCTCCTTCTCCCGCAGGATCGTGTAGACCTTGCGGACGTCCTTCTCCCCGATGATCTCCCGCAGGCCGACCGAGCCCACCTTGTTCATCGGGATCATGATCTTCATCCCGTTCTCGAGGATCCGGAGCACGTAGAAGGACTGCCGCTGACCGGCGACCTCCTTGTGCTCGATCCCCATCACCTCGCCGACGCCCTGACCGGGATAGACTGCCTTGTCCCCGACCTTGAAGCTCGGGGACGCCGTGGTAACGACCTGAGTGAGGGACATTCCTTCCTCCGCTCCCAGCGACCTCGCGCGCTGCGACTACCCGGATGCCGACCAGGACGGTCGACGACGGGGCGGGAGCTTGGTTCGCGGAGCTTACCATACAGTTCCGAGGGGGTCAATAACGCTCGGGAAATTCGGATTGACCGCATACCTCCGGATGGGGGCGAACGGGGGACGGGATGATCGTCCGTGCCCCATCAGCGGTCCCCTCGCTGGGGTTCCTGGTGGGGATCGCGGTAGGGCTCCAGGGGGCGCCCTACCCGCCGGCGGCGCTGGCGGCGCTGGCGCTGGGCCTCTCGCCGCCCCTCGCCCCGCTGGCGTTCGCATCCGCCGGGTGGCTCCTCGCCGCCGCCGGGCGCGCCCCTCCCGCCGAGCCGCGGGAGGGCTCGGTCCGCCTCGACGGCCGCGTGGCGTCCGTCCCCGAGCCGCTCGGGGACCGGGTCCGGTTCCGGCTGCGGACGGCGGATGGGCGGCAGCTCGACGCGTTCGCGCCGCCCTCGCCGTGGCCACTCGCCCCCGGCGACGACGTCCGGCTCGGCGCCGCCCTCCGCGCGCCGGCCGGCCCCAGGAACCCGGGCGGCCGGGACCCCGCGGCTCGCCTCGCCGCGGCCGGCGTCGCGCTCCAGGCGTTCGCGGCCGGCCCCGCGATCCGGACGTCGGCCCCGAGCCCGCTCGCGCCCGTCGCGGCCGCGCGGGAGCGGTTCGCCGCCGCGGCGGACCGGGTGCTCCCCGCACGCGAGGCGGGCGTCGTCCGCGCCATCGGCACGGGCGACCGGGGCGCCGTCGACCGCGCCACCACGCTGTCCTTCGCGCGGAGCGGCCTCGCCCACGTGCTCGCGGTCTCGGGGCTGCACCTCGTCGTCGTCGCGTTCGGCCTCGAGCGACTGCTCCGGTGGCTCCTGCTCCGGATCGAGCCGCTCGCCGCCCGCGCCGATCCCCGCACCGTCTCCGCCGCGATCGTCCTCCCGGCGGTGCCGCTCTACGCGCTCGCGACGGGAGCGGGCGCGCCGGTCCTCCGGTCGGCGATCGCGGCCGGCATCGCGCTCGGCGGGGTCCTCCTCCGGCGCGAGGCGCGCGCCGCGAACGGGCTCGCCCTCGCGCTCCTCGTCCTGCTCGCCGGCGATCCCGGCTCCGCGCTCGATCCCTCGCTGCAGCTCTCCTTCGCCGCCGTCGCGGGGCTCGCGCTCTGGTCGGGCCCGCTCCGCCGCAGCCTGCCGGTCGCGCAGCCGAGGCGCGGGACGTGGCGCGCCGGCTGCTCGAGCCGGTCCTCTCCGGGGCGTGCGCGACCCTGGCCGCGTCGGTCGGCGACCGCGCCCGTGCTCGCGTTCCACTTCCGGCAGCTGCCGCTGCTCGGGCTCCTCGCGAACGTCGCCGGCGTGCCGATCGGATCCGCGCTCACCGCCGTCTCCGCGCTGGCGGCCCTCGCCGCCGCGGCGTGGCCCCCGCTCGCGACGCCGTTCCTCCTCGTCTGCCGGCCGCTTGCGGCGGCGCTCGTCGCCCTCTCCGACTGGGCCGCCGCGCCGCGCTGGGGCGTCGTCGGCGTCGCCTCCCCCGGCCTCGCCGGGGCGGCCGGGTTCGCCGCCGCCGCGATCCTCGCGACGCGGCTGCGGGGCGCGTGGCGCGCCGCGCTCGCGCTCGCCGCGGTGGGATTCCTCCTCGCGCCGGGCCCGCTCCGGGCCGCGGCGGCGCGGGCGCGCGGCGGCCTCGAGGTGATCTTCGTGTCGGTCGGGCAGGGCGACGCGGCGCTGCTCCGGCTCCCGGACGGCTCGGCCGTGCTCGTGGACGCGGGCGGCGCACCCGACGGCGGGGCGGACCCGGGCGCGCGCGACGTCGTGCCGCTCCTCCGCGACCTCGGCGTCCGGCGGCTCGCGGCCGTCTTCGTCTCGCACCCGCACCCGGACCACGTGCTCGGGCTCGCCGCGGTCGCCGACGCCTTTCCCGTCGAGCGGGTCTTCTCGAACGGCGACGGGGGCGACGGCGAGGCGCGCGAGGTGCTCGCGGCGCTCGCGCCGGTCGCGCTCGCGCCCGGCGAGCGCTGGGAACGGGCCGGCGTCGGCTTCGAGGCCCTCGGCGGGCCGCGCGAGGCGCTGGGCCCGAACGACGCGTCGCTCGTCCTGCGGGTCGTGTACGGCCGGACCGCCTTCCTGTTCCCGGGCGACGTGGAGCAGCGCCGGGCGAGTCCGCCGCCGTCGCGCGCGGCGGGCTCCGCGTGGACGTCGTGAAGATCCCGCATCACGGCAGCCGGACGTCGTCCACCGAGCCGTTCGTCCGGGCGGTGGGCCCTCGGCTCGCCGTCGTGAGCCTCGGAGCCGGGAATCGCTACGGCTTCCCGCACGCGGAGGCGATCGCCCGCTGGCGCGCCGTGGGTGCGGAGGTGCTGCGGACGGACGGGGGGGCGATCCGGATTCCTCTCGGACGGGCGGGCGGTCCGGCGCCTCCCCGCGGAATCGGCCCTCGACCCCCTGGCGATCCTCGGGGAGCGCGCACCGTCGGTCCGGTCGCGCGCGGAGAGCCACTGGACCGTGGATCCGCACCTGCCCTGATGCCCGCCCGCACGGCGCCCCCCCCCCGGCCGCCGCGCGGACGCCGCCGTCGACCACCTCGTCCCGAACCCCGCGCGGTGACGGCGTTTTCGCGGGGGCACGGCGCGTGGATCCCGCCGGTCCATGGCCCGCGTCCTCACGGTCCACGCCCCCGGCGTCGAGCCCGTCCGGCACGAGATCGGCGCGCCCCTGACCGCGGGAGGCTCCCGCGCGGACGGCATCCTCCTCCCCGGCGCGCCGCCGGGCGCGCTTCGCCTCTCCGCCGCCGCGGCCGGCATCGTCATCGAGGCGGGAGCAGCGGGCGTGCGCATCGGCGGGCACCCCGTCCACCCCGGCGCGCGGCGCGTCCTCCGTCCCGGCGAGCGGGCCGAGGTGGCGGGCGTGGCGCTCGCGGCCGGAGCCGCGCCGCTGCCGGACGGCACGCGGCGCGGCGGCGTCCCCGGTCCTCCGCGGCGAGATCCCCGGGGACGGCGCCGCGATCCTCGTCCTCACCGGGCCTCGGCGCCGGAGAGCGCCACGCGCTCGGCGAGGGGGCGACGGTCGGCCGCGGGCGCGGCGCTTCGATCCGCATCCCGGATCCGCTCGCCTCGCGCGTCCACCTCAGGATCCGCCCCGCACCGGGGGGCGCCACGGTCGAGGATCTGCGCTCGAAGAACGGCGTGCGCGTGAACGGCGTGAAGGTCGACCGCCGCCCGTACCCCCTCCGGCCGGGCGACGAGATCGCGCTCGGGGACACGCGGCTGTGCCTGGAGGATCCGTGGCCCGCGGATCCGGAGCCCGCCGCCGCCCGCCCGGAGCGCGCAGCGCCGCGCGCGCGCCGGCGCGGCGCGCGGATCCCGCCCGCGTTCGCGGCCGCGCTCCTCCTCGCG
The DNA here is from genome assembly GCA_963821195.1 of uncultured delta proteobacterium. Classification (GTDB taxonomy): domain Bacteria; phylum Myxococcota; class Myxococcia; order Myxococcales; family Anaeromyxobacteraceae; genus Anaeromyxobacter. Next base: position 88,233 of record CAWGDE010000024.1, on the reverse strand, counting down.
CTCTCGGCGGCCGCGCTCGCGGTCGCGGCGTCGTGATCCGCCACGCGGGATGCGCTCTACGCGACGCGCGAGCGCAGGTGGGCGCGGTCGAGCAGCAGGTCGAACAGCTCGCGGTGGCGCGCGATCAGGCTCGTGAAGTGGACCGGACCGCGGCGCGTGACGAGCGCGTACTCGCGGCCGCCGAGCCCGTCGCGCACGACGGCGTCGAGGATGTCGTCCCAGGCGATCGGCCGGCGCCGGAACGCCGACGCGGCGACGATGCCGTCTCCCGTCACCGTGATAGACGTCCTGCCGTAGACGACGGCCGACGCGGCGAAGAAGATGACGAGCGCCGCGCACCCGGCGACGAGCCGCGTGTCCGCTTCCGGCAGGCGCAGCAGCAAGACGAGCGCTGCCGCCCAGACGCAGGCCGCGAGCCCCACCGCGATGCGCAGCGGCAGCCGCGTCCGGTAGATCCGCACGCCGTCGCTCACCCGAATACGGTACGGCCGGGCGCGGACGGGCGCACGGGATTTGCGTCCGGGCGTACGGCCGGTCTCCGGGCGGGCGACCGCGTGCGTGGGACCGCGGGCCCGGGGCCGCGCGTCCTCACCTGAGCTCCTGTGCCCGCTTGGCCGAGATCGCGCGGAGGTCCTCCCGCACGTCCGTCGCCCGGCTGTCGGCGTAGCGCTGGTACATCTCGGACGCGCGCTGACCGTCCCCGAGGACGCGATAGCACTCGGCGAGGCCGTAGAGCGGCGTGCCGAGGTTCGCGTCGAGCGCGAGCGCCGCCTGGTAGTCGTCCGCCGCGTCCTTGTAGCGGCCGAGGCCGAACCTCGCGCTCGCGCGGGCGGCGTACGCGACCGCGAGGCGCGGGTCGAGGACGATGGCCTGGGTCAGCTCGTTCGCGGCCTTGTCGAACTCGCGGTTCGCGAGGAGCTCGAGCGCGGTGCGATAGCGCTGCGCCGCGGTCGGGCCCCCTGCCGGCGGCGCCACCGCCGCGGCCGGGGCGACCGCCGTCGCAGGCGCCTGTGATCGAGGCGGCTCCGGATCGCTGCCGGCAGCCGCGACGGCTCCGACGGCCGCGAACTCGGCGATCGCGACGTTCCGGCCCGGGGCCGTCTCCTCGGGCGCGAGCGCGCGGGGCGCGGCGGGAGCGGCCGCGACGACCGCGGCGGTCGCCACGACCGGGGCTGCCGCGAGCGCGGTCGGGGTCGAGGGCGCGCCGGGCGCCGCTGCGCCCGAGGCCGCGGAGTCCGGCTCCGTGAACCGATACACGTGCGGTGCGGTGGCAGCCGCGGTTGCACCAGCCGCCGCGACCCCCGCGCCCGCAGGCGTCGCGCCGTTCCGCGGCGCCGCGAGCACCGGCGCCATCTCCCCGGGCGGCGTCCGCGGCGGGGAGGTCACGGCCTGCACGGCAGGGCGCACGGGGGCCGCCTTCGCCTCGTCGAGCAGCTTCCGCGCCTCGACGCTCTCCGGGTCGAGCGCGAGCGCCTGGTCCGCCTGCGCGGCCGCCTGCGCGGGGTAGCGCAGCGCGAGGTACGCCCGTCCGAGCCGCACGCGCGCCACGGCGCTCCTCGGAGCGAGGTAGACGGCGTCCTGGTAGGCGAACAGCGCGTTCCGGTGATCGCCCGCGAGGAACGCGCGGTCTCCCTGCCCGAGCTTCTCGACCAGGGCCTGCGGAACCGGCGCAGGGGGCGCCTTCGCTGCGGTCGCGGTCGCGGCCGCCGCCTGCGCCGCGGTCACCGGGACCGGCGCCACTGCGGGTGCCGCCTGCGCCGGCTCGGCGATCACCATCGTCGGCCGGGCGATCGGAGTCGACGCGGGCGCGGAGACGGGAGGCGGCCGCGCGGCGGCGGGAACGGGAGCGGCGTCCGCCGGCGTCGCGGGGGCCGGAGCGGCCGCGAGGACGAGCAGGAGCGAGAGGGCGCGCATGCGCCCCGATGATACGACAGGGCCGGCCGGAATCCTCGGCCGGCCCTTGTCCCACGTTTCCGCAGATCTACGCGCGGAAGGGGTTCTCGCGCAGGATCGTCTCGCCGCGGTCGGCGCCGACGGACACGCCGATCACCTTCACGCCGACGAGCTCCTCGACGCGCTTCACGTACGCGCGCGCGTTCGGCGGCAGGTCGTCCCAGGTGCGGAGGTGGTCCACCTTCTCCCGCCAGCCCGGCAGCTCCTCGTAGATCGCCTTCGCGCGCTCGAGCGCCTCGAGATCGGACGGCATCTCGTCGAGCCTCTTGCCGTCGAGCTCGTACGCGACCGCGATCTTCACCTTGTCGAAGCCGGTCAGGACGTCGAGCTTCGTCATCGCGATGCCGTCCAGGCCGTTTACCCGCGCTGCGTAGCGGAGCGCGAGGACGTCGAGCCAGCCGCGTGCGCCGCGGGCGCCCGGTGGTGGCGCCGAACTCCCCGCCGATCTTGCGGAGCCGCTCGCCGACCTCGTCCTTGAGCTCGGTCGGGTACGGGCCGCCGCCGACGCGGGTCGAGTACGCCTTCGAGATCCCGAGCACGTAGTCGACGGCGGTGGGGCCGAGGCCGCAGCCCACGACCGCGTTGCCGGCGACGGTGTTCGAGCTCGTGACGAACGGGTAGGTCCCGTGGTCGACGTCGAGCATCGTCCCCTGCGCGCCCTCGAAGAGGAGCTGCTTGCCCTGCTTCAGCGCGCGGTGGAGCCACAGCGAGGCGTCGGTCGCGTACCTCGAGATCCGGCGGCCGAGCTCGGCGTACTGCTTCACGATGCCGGCCTCGTCGAGATCGGGCGTCGCGCCGAGCCGCTTCAGCTCCTCGCGCGCCGCGGGGAGCCGCTCCTTCACCTTCCGCGCGAGGCGGGCCTCGTCGACGATGTCGCGGATCCGCAGCCCGCGCCGGGCGACCTTGTCCTCGTAGGTCGGGCCGATGCCGCGGCCGGTCGTCCCGATCTTGCCCTCGCCCGCCGCCGCCTCGCGCGCGATGTCGATGGCCTTGTGCCACGGCATGATCACGTGCGCGTCGAGCGAGACCACGAGCTGGGCGTCGTCCTTGAGCGCGCCCTTCGCCTTCGAGCCGGTCGATCTCCATCGACGAGCACCGTCGGGATCGACGACCACGCCGTTGCCGATGACGCACGTCTTGCCCGGGTGGAGGATGCCCGCCGGGATGAGGTGCGAGGACGGTCTTCTCGCCGCCGACGACGAGGGTGTGGCCCGCGTTGTTCCCGCCCTGGAAGCGGACGACCACGTCCGCGTCCTCGGTGAGGAGGTCGACGATCTTGCCCTTGCCCTCGTCGCCCCACTGGGCGCCGACGACGACCACGTTCGCCATGCTCTCGACTCCCTCGGCCGCTCACCTCGCGGTCCGAGAAGGACCGCAGGCCGGTCGCCGCCCGGGGAACGGGCGGGCCGCGGCGCAGGTGCCGCACCATAGCAGGGCGGGTGGGCGCGGGCTAGCGCGGACGACGTGCCGCCCGGCTAGCGCTTACGACGCGCGGCCCGGCTGGCGCTTACGACGCGCGGCCCGGCTGGCGCGGCGCGCGCCGCGGCGGGACGCCGCGCCGGCGCGCTCCAGGGCCTGCGTCGCGAACTCGAGATCGACCGCGAAGCCGATGGCGGGCCCGGGGCGGCCGAAGCGCGCCAGGAGGGCGTCGTACCGTCCGCCCGCCGCCACGCTGCTGCCCGCGCCCGGCGCGTAGCCGGCGAACGTGATCCCGGTGTAGTAGCCGAGGCCGCGCGCCTCCCCGAGGTCCACCGCGAACGGCCCCGCGCGCCTCCGGCCCGCGATCCGCAGCGCGGCCTCGACCTCGGCGAGGGCCGCCGCCGCGCCGGGCACCTCGCGCGCGATGGCGCGCGCCCGGGCGAGCGCCCCGTCGCCGTAGAGCGTGGCGAGCGCCGGAAGCGCCGCCCGCGCCCGCGGCGCGCCGCGGGCCTTCCGGGCGAGGGCGTCGAGCGCCGCCTCGTCCTTGCGCCCGAGGGCAGCCCAGGCCTCGGCGCGCGCGCGCTCGGGGAGCCGCGCGGCCTCGACGACGGCGCCCGCGAACCGGGCGTGGCCGACCTCGACGCGAGCGCCGGCGAGCCCGACGCTCTCGAGCGCGCGAGACAGGACCACGAGCATCTCCGCGTCCGCGGCCGCGCCGCCTGCGCCGAGCATCTCGACGCCCGCCTGGTAGACCTCGCGCGGCCGGCCGGCCCGCGCCTCGCGCGCGCGGAGCACCGGCCCGTCGTAGCAGAGCCGGGCCGGCGACGGCAGCGCGTCCGGGCGCGCCGCGTAGAGGCGCGCGATCTGCGGCGTGATGTCGGGGCGGATCGCGACGACCTCGCCGGACCCGGGCTCGACGAACTTCATGACGTCCGCGAGCGCGGCGGGAGAGAGCCCGCGCTCGACGACGTCGAGCCGCTCGAGGGTCGGCAGGAACACGCGCCGGTAGCCGAAGCGGGAGAAGACCTCCTGCAGCCGCGACGACAGCTCGGCGAGGTGCGCCGAGTGGTCGGGGAGCAGGTCGCGCAGGCCGGACGGGAGGGAGAGGTCGAGCAGCATCGCGGGCGGACTCTAGCGCAAAACGGAGAGGGCGGGGTCCGGGCGCGCCGCCTTCGCCGAGCGCCCGCTAGAGCCGCAGGGCCTTCACCGTCCGCACATGGGGCAGGCGGCGGACCGCCTCCAGGATCTCCGCGGTGGGCGCCGAGTCCACGTTCAGGAACGAGAAGGCGCCCGAGCGGTCTTCGAGCCGCGAGAGGGAGATGCGGGCGATGTTGACGCCGGCCGCGCCGAGCGCGGTCCCGAGGTTCCCGACGACGCCGGGCGCGTCGTCGTTCTCGCACACGATGACGTGCCCCTCGGGCACCGCCTCGACGCGGAACGCGCCGACCCGGACGATCCGCGCGTCGCGCTTGCCGTACACGGTCCCGGCGACGCTCGTCTCGCCGGCGGGGCCGCGCACCTTGACCGTGACGAGGCTCGCGAAGTCGTGCGGCTCCGCCGACCGCACCTCGCGGACGTGGATGCCGCGCTCCTTCGCGATGGCGGGGGCGTTCACCTCGTTCACCGGCGTGTGCAGGAAGTGCCGGAGGACGCCGACGAGCGCGCGGGCGCTGAGCGGCCGCATCGGGATCGCCGCGAGCTCGCCGGAGACCTCGACGTCGATCTCGGACGCGCCCTGCGGGGCGAGCTGGGCGGCGAGCGCGCCGAGCTTCTCCGCGAGCGGGAGGAACGGCGCGAGCTGGTCCAGGATCTCCTTCGGGAGACCGGGCGCGTTGACCGCGTTCTGCACCACCCCGTCCTTCAGGAAGGCCACGAGCTGCTCGGCGAGCGCGACCGCCACCGCCGACTGCGCCTCCTCCGTGGCCGCGCCGATGTGCGGCGTGCACACGAAGTCGTCCTGCGCGAAGAGGGGGTGGTCGGGCGGGGGCGGCTCCTTCTCGAACACGTCGAGCGCCGCGCCGCCGAGGTGGCCCGACGCGAGCGCCTCGGCGAGGGCGCGCTCGTCCACGATGCCGCCGCGCGCGCAGTTCACGACGATGGCGCCCTTCTTCATCTTCGCGAGGGTGGTTGCGTCGACGAGGTTCCGCGTCTGCTCCGTGAGGGGCACGTGCAGCGACACGACGTCCGCCTCGCGCCACAGCGTGTCGAGGTCGACGAGCGCCGCCCCGAGCTTCGCCGCCGCCTCGGGCGTGATGAACGGGTCGTAGGCGACCACCCGCATCTTCATCGCGAGCGCGCGGTCCACGAGCACCGAGCCGATGTTGCCGATCCCGACCACGCCCAGCGTCTTCCCGGCGATCTCGCGCCCCTGGAACCGCTTCTTCTCCCACTTGCCGCCCTTCACGCTCGCCGTCGCCGCGGGCACGTGCCGGTACAGGGAGAGGATCATCCCGAGGGCGAGCTCCGCGACGGTGACGGACGAGCCGCCGGGCGTGTTCATGACCACCACGCCCTGCCGCGTCGCGGCGTCGAGGTCGACATTGTCGACGCCGACGCCCGCGCGCCCGACGACCTTGAGACGCGCCGCCTTCTCGAGCAGGCGCGCCGTGACCTTGGTGGCGCTCCGGACCGCGAGCGCGTCGTAGCCCGCGATCACCGCCTCGAGCGCCTCGGGCTTGAGCCCGACCTTCACGTCCACCTCGAGGCCGGCGTCCGAGAGGATCCGGACCGCCTCGGCCGAGAGATCGTCGGAGACGAGAACGCGCGCCGCCATCGCAACCCTCCACGAAAGGAATCCGGGAGTTAGCGACCGTGCGGCGCTGCGTCAACGGAACGTCGGGGCCGCGGCAAGTCCGCGCAGGCGCCGGCGCTACCCAGCGCGGAGCCCACGCAGGACCATGTCGGTGATCGCCTGCTTCGCGTGGTCCACGTCCTCCTCGCCGCTCGCGGGCACGAGGCCGACGACCATCCCGGAGACGGAGAGCTCGAGCGCGCCGAGGAGGCCGGCCGCGGCCACCACGGGGTCGAGCTCCGGCCGCAGCTCGCCGCGCGCCTGGCCCTGCCGCACGACGCCCGCGACGAGCCGGACCGCCTGCTCGAAGGTCTCGCGCGTCGAGCCGGCGCGGAGCGAGTGCGGCGTGCGGGTGACCTCGAGGATGAGCACGCGCACGGCCGCCGGCGCGGTCTTGAAGACGTCGAAGACGAACCCGTAGACGGCCGCGATCTTCTCCGCCGCGGTCCCCGGCCCTTCGTCGATCGCGCGGAGCGCATTGACCAGGATCGCCCACTGCTCGGCGAACACGCTCTCGAGGAGCTCGTCCTTGTTGCGGAAGTAGTGGTAGACGAGCCCGTAGGCGACGCCCGCCGCGCGCGCGACGTCGGCGATGCGGCAGCCGTGGTAGCCCTTCTCGGCGAACACCCGCACCGCGGCGTGGAGGATCGCCCGGCGCTTCTCGGGCTCGCCGTCGCTCGGGGACCTCGACGCAGGATGCGGAGATCGGGTGCGCGGCACGGGCCGATTCTGCAATCACGCGCGCGCGGCCCGCAACCGGAATCCCGGCGCTCACCGGCCGGACGCCCCGACCGGGACGGCGCTCACCGGGACGCGCGCGCGCCCCCGAGGTGCGAGAGATCGAGCACCAGCGAGCCGGAGGGCTCCCCGCAGTCGTTCAACCGTCCGACCGCGGCAATCCGGAAGCAGTTGCACGGCGAGTCCCACACGGCGGTAACGACGTGCTGCTGCGGCTGCCCCGCCTCGACGCGCCGCTCGCCGCCTCCACCGGAGCACGAGGCGACGTACCCGGCGCGGCCGTACAGGAGGACGTCGTACCCGAGCGTCGCCCCGCTCCAGACTGCGCGCGCGCCGACCGTGGCGGAGGCGGACGGCTCCGTCGCGGTCGGCCGCAGGTCGAACAGCGGGTCGATCCCGGCGAGGAGGCTCCCCGACCCACCGGCCCCGATGGAGTAGAAGCCGGCGTGCACGACGTCGCCGCGGTGATCCGCGAGCGACGCCGATCCGCTGAGCTCCGTGAAGCGGTCGAGGAACGAGGACGGGATCCGCGCCGGCGGCGTGGGATAGGGACGGGCTTCGAAGGCGAAGGCGCGCGCGGCCGCCGAGGCGGAGAAGCGGCGCCAGGCCACGCCGGCGCCCGCGAAGGTCTCTCCGAGCCGGCCGAGACGCACGTCGTAGTCCTGTCCGACCTCGAGACGGAGGAGATCGGCGCCCCCCGCCGTCAGCCGTGTCTCGGCGGCAGCCCGGAGCTGCTGCCAGGGCCCCGGCGGCGCCGCGGACAGGGCCCCCGTGCCGGTCCGGTCGAAGAGGTCGTACGCGTTCCAGGCGATGCCCTCGCCCGCGCTCCCGGTCCCGCCGCGCCACTCGAGCCGGGGCGCGACCGCGTGCCGTACCGCGCCGAAGCGGCGGGACACCTCCGTCCCGAGGACGACGCCGCCGACGGCCCACGCCTCGCCCGTCGCGGGGTAATCCGCCTCGAATGCGTAGGCGGTCCCGGCGCCCCGCACGTACGGCGTGAGGGAGGCGACGTCGCCCAGGAGGAGCGGCGCGGAGACCTCCGCCCGGACGTCCGCGCGATCCGCGGCAGCGCGGCGTGGATCCTCGACGCAGGTCCCCGGGGGCTGATTCCAGCAGTCGCCCGAGTCCCACGCGGAGGACGGCGGCGCAAACCGCGCGAAGCCGGCGCGCCCCGACACGCGGACCGGGCCGAGGCCGACCGGGAGGAGCGTGGCGGACGCCGCGGGCCAGCGGCTGGCCACGTCGAGCCCGGCGCCGAGCGTGCCGAAGCCGTTCGGGTCCTCGTACACGCCGGTCGCCTCGTTCTTCAAGTAGCCGTACGGCCGCAGCGGCTCGAGGTAGTTCGCGCCCACCTCGAGGACGAGCGCCTCCCGGCGGTGCGACAGGAGGACGTCCGAGCGCGCGTACGGCGCTTCCCGGCCGAGCACGTCGGAGGTGAGGTCGCGGACCCACACCGGATCGCCGAAGAGCCGCAGCGACGCCTGCAGCGACGTCCGCTCCGAGAGCAGCTGCGCGTGGCGGCCGATGGCGGCGAAGCGGTTCCCGCTCTCGCCGGCCGGCTCCGCGTCGAGGTCGTTCACCCAGGAGAGGAGGAGCCGGCCGTCGGCGCCCTCCGCGGGCGCCCAGCGCAGCTCGAGCCGCGCGCCGGGGCCGCGGACGGCGGCCTTCCCCGCCTCGACATCGGACCGCTTCCGTCCGAACGCGTACCCCGGCGTCACCGTCGCGTCGGCGCTGCGACCGAGCGTCACGAACACCGGCTCGAAGGCCGCCCATCCCGTCGCGGGCGTGGAGTCAATCTCCGGCAGGAGGAGCCCGGTCTGACGATCGCTGAGCGGGACGTACAGCCACGGCAGGACGAGCACGGGGACCGGGTGGTCGATGAACAGGAACCGCGGCGTCACGCGCAGCACCGGCCACGAGAGCGTCGCGCGCACTCCGGGGATCACGTCCGCGTGCCGCGACGTCACCTCCCACGACGGCGCGCAGCCGGGCCCGCAGTCGCAGAGCGTGAGCCGGGCGCCCTCCAGGACGAACCTCCCGCGGGCGTCGCCCTGCATGCGCGCGCCGGAGAACGACAGGCGGCTCGGGCCGGCGCGGCGGGCCTCGTCCATCGTCGCCACGCCGGACAGATCGACCGGGACGTCCTTCACGAACGCGACGACACCCTCGGCCTCGAACGGACCGGCGAAGAGGAACCGCACGCCGTCGGCGGCGACGGCGCGGGTCGCGTCGGTGAGGAGGACGCCGCCCGAGGCGCGGGCCTCGCCGGAGACGGGATCGTACGTGGCGGAGCGGGCGCGCAGCACGATGGGTCCGCGCCGGAGCACGGCGCCGTTCTGGACGAGGATCAGTCCGGTGCCGGGCTCGTAGGTGACGTCGCCCTGGATCTGGACGTCGCCCGTCCCCGCGAGCGCGCTCGCGGCGGGCGGCGCCGCGGCGGCGATTCGGGCGACGAGCCCGGCGGCGGCGAGGACGGCGAGGGTCGGCACGGGCGGGGGGATTGTACCCGCCCGCGCCGGCGGGCCGTGGCTACTTCTTCTCGACCTCGGCCGGCGCGGCCGGCTCCGCCTCGACCGCGGCGGGCGCCGCCTCCGCTTCCGCCGCGGGCGAGGCGGCGCCGGGCTCGGGCGACGCAGCGGCAGGCGCACCGGGCCGCTCGAAGTCGATGGCGAGCACGTCGCCCTCGAGCTTCTGCTGGTACGGCACGCGCTGCTTCAGCTTGATGTCCACGACGTACGTGGAGCCGCGCTTCGACGGCGTGATCATCGCGACCGCGGACGTGAAGAAGGACGTGTCGAGGAAGCGCGTGTCGTTCCGGCGCGACACCTTCGTGTTCGCCAGCTCGACCCGGATGGTGTTCTCGCCCACGTCCTGGATCGTGAACTGGGGCGGGGCGCTCGTGCGCACGAAGACGCGGGAGGCGCCCGGCATCTGCCGGAAGCCGATCTCGCGGAGCAGCGCGGACGGGGCGCCGGCGGCGAGCTGGGCCGCGGCCTCCCGCGTGCGCTTCGCTTCCTCGCGCGCGGCGAGCTTCGCCTGCCGCTCCTCCTCCGCCTTCTGCTTCGCGGCCTCCTTCGCGGCGCGGGCCTCCTCGGCCCTGCGCTTCCTCTCCTCCAGGGCGGCGAGCCGGGCCTCCTCGCGCTTCTGCTTCTCGGCCTCCTTCGCCGCGCGCGCCTCGTCGGCCTTGCGCTGCTTCTCCTGCTGCTGCGCGAGCTTCGCCTCCTCGCGCACGCGCCTCTCTTCGGCCGCCTTCTGCTCGGCCTCGACGCGCCTGCGCTCGGCCTCTTCCTTCGCGGCGGCGATGGCGTCCTGCCGCTGCCGCTCGTAGTCCGCGTCCGCCTGGCGCGCCTCCTCCGGCTTCTTCTCGGGCTCGGCGCCGGCCGCCGCGGCGGCGGTCGCGGCAGTCGCGGCGGTCGCGGCAGTCGCGGCAGTCGCGGCGGCCCCGCCTGCGGCCGCCGTCGGCGCCACGGCCTCCGAGGCCGCCCCGCCCTGCTGCGCGACCTTCTCGGCCTCCGCCTTCGGCTGCGCGGCCTTCTCGGCCTCGGCCTTCTGCGTGCGCTCCGCCTCGGCCTTGAGCTCCGCCTGGACCTCGGCCTTGGCCTTCGCCTCGGCCTCCTCGCGAGCGGCGCGATCCGCCGCCGCCTGCGCGAGCGCGGTCGCCTGCGCCGCCGCGTAAGTCGCCTTCGCCTGCTGCTCCTGCTCCTCGCGGGCACGGCGCTCCGCCTCAGCCTTCGCCTGCGCCTCCGCCTCGGCCTTGGCCTTCGCGTCGGCCTGCTCCCGCGCGCGCTGCGCGGAGTCGTCGGCGCGCGCCACGGCGCCGCCGCCGGCCGGTCTCGCGATCTTCACGATGAGCGCGTTCCCGACGGCCTGGACGTCGGGCGGCTCGACGTCGTTCACGAACGCGACCATGACGCGCGCGATCGAGGTCGCGTCGGAGCCGTAGGAGAGGTTCTTCACGACGAGGATCGTGCCGTCGTTCACCGGCATGTCCTCGGGGATCCCCTGGAACTTCGCCTCGGAGAGGTCGATCACGAACCGGGGGGGATCGGCCATCGAGAAGGTCGTGAAGTTCGGCGGCTTCGAGCCCTGGACCTCGAGGACGACGTTCGCGCCCTCGTCCTTCACGGCGACCGCCGTGATGACGTTCAGGTCGGCCTGGGCGCGCGCCGTCCCTGCAGCGGCGAGAACGACGAGCGCGAGGACGTGCCGAGCGGACATCGGGATCTCCCGGAAGAAGATGTCCGCGAGGATAGCACGCGACCATCGACCACCCAAAAATCCCGAGCGCTGTCCGGGCGATATCTCCCTACCTCGCGCGCGGAAACGCCGGCGCTCACGCACGCGCGGGCCGCCCCGACGCGCTACCCGGCGGCGTCCGGGGCGCCCGCACGGAGGAGCGCGCGCGCCTCCCCGACGAGATACAGGGAGCCGGCGACGCACACCAGCGCACCGTCCGCCGCAGCTCGACGCGCGCAGGCGATCGCGTCCGCGGTGGACGCGTGCGCGTCGGCGTCCACGCCCAGCGAGGCCGCGAGCGCGCGCACCTCGGCGGCCGGACGCGCCCGCGGCGTCGCCGGGGCGACCACGTGGAGGCGGCGCACGGCCCCCGCGAGGGCGGCGAGCATGCCGGCGTGGTCCTTGTCGGAGAGGACGCCGAACACGAGCTCGACCGGACGGCCCGGGTGGAGCGCGCGGAGCGCGGCCGCGAGCGCGGCGGCGCCGTCCGGGTTGTGCGCCCCGTCGAGGAGCACGCCGTCGACCTCCTCGAGCCGGCCCGGCCAGCGCGCGGTGGCGATGCCGCGCGCGATCGCGGCCTCCGGGGCGGCGACGCCGGCGCGCGCGAGCTGCCGGAGCGCGGCGGCGGCGAGCGCGGCGTTCCCCCGCTGGTGCGGGCCCGCGAGCGCGACCAGCCCCGGCCAGTCGCCGGCGGCGACCACGAACGGCGCGCCGCGCCGGAGCGCCTCGGCGCGCAGCGTCTCGAGCGCGCCGGGCGGCTGGTTCGCGTGCACCACCGCCGGGACGCCGGCCTTGAAGATGCCCGCCTTCTCGAAGGCGATCTGCTCCACGGTGTCGCCGAGCAGCTGCGTGTGGTCGAGGCCGATCCGCGCGATGGCCGCGACCCGCGGCACGACGACGTTCGTCGCGTCGAAGCGGCCGCCGAGCCCCACCTCGACCACCGCGACGCGCACGCCCTCGCGCGCGAGGTGGAGGAACCCGACGAGCGTCGCGAACTCGAAGTAGGTGAGCCGATCGCCCTCCTCGCCCGCCTCGTGCCACGGGCACGCGCGCCTGATCTCGTCCACCGCCGCTTCGAGCGCGGCGTCGGAGATGGGCGCACCGTCCACCGCGATCCGCTCGTTGAACCGGACGAGGTGGGGCGACGTGTAGAGCCCGACGTGGTGGCCGGCCGCCCGGAGCGCGGCGGCCGCCATCGCGCAGGTCGAGCCCTTCCCGTTCGTGCCGCCGACGTGCAGGACGTCGTAGGCACGCTCGGGGTGGCCGAGCGCGTCGAGCGCGCGCTCCATCCGCTCGAGGCCGAACCGGATGGCGAGCGGGTGCAGCCCGGCGAGGTACGGGTGCGGGTCCATGGCGCGAGCCGGCGCGCCGGCATCAGCCGAGCAGCCCGAGGACCTGGACCAGGCGGTCGCGCATCTCGTGCCGGTGCACGATGGCGTCGACCATGCCGTGCTCGAGCAGGAACTCGCTCCGCTGGAAGCCGGGCGGCAGCTTCTCGCGGATCGTCTGCTCGATGACGCGCGGCCCCGCGAAACCGATGAGCGCCTTCGGCTCGGCGATCACGACGTCGCCGAGCCAGGCGAAGCTCGCGGCGACGCCGCCGGTCGTCGGGTGGAGCATGACCGAGACGTACGGCTTGCGGACGGCGCGGAACCGGTTCAGCGCCGCCGACGTCTTCGCCATCTGCATGAGGGAGAAGATCCCCTCCTGCATGCGCGCGCCGCCCGTCGAGCTGAACACGATCGCGGGGATGCGCCGCTCGTAGGCGCGGTCGAACACGCGCGCGACCTTCTCGCCGACGACCGAGCCCATCGAGCCGCCCATGAACTCGAAGGCGAAGCAGCCGATCGAGACGGGGCTCCCCCCGATCGCGCCCACGCCTTCGACGAAGGCGTCGCGCAGGCCGGAGGCCTTCCGGGTCGAGCGCAGCCTGTCCCGGTACCTCTTCGAGTCCACGAACCCGAGCGGATCCTGGGGCGTCAGCTCGGCGTCGAGCTCCTGGAACGAGCCCGGATCGAGCACGAGGTCGAGGCGGCGGCGGAGCGGGAGCATGTCGTGCTGGCCGCAGGACGGGCAGACGTTCCAGGCCTTCTCCCACTCGGCCCGCGCGACGACGCCCTCGCAGGCGTCGCACTTGTACCAGATGCCCTCCCCCTTCGCCGCCGGCGGCGGCGGCGCGGCGGGGGTGGACTCCTTCGTCTTCATCTTCTTCTGCTTCGAGAACCAGGCCATGACCTTCCCAATCTAGAGCGTGAACTCGTCCCCGCGCCGCAGGACGCGCACGTTCGGCAGCGCGAGCCGGGCGACCTCGCGCTTCAGCTCCGCCACGTGTGCGGGCTTGAGGTGGTACAGCAGGACCGGGAAGCCGTTCCGGTCGAGCTTCGCGAGCTCTACGGCGAGCGTCCGGGGCGTGAGGTGGCCGGACACGTCGGCGAGCTCCTGCAGCGCGTTCGGGAACGACAGCTCCACGAGGAGCGCGCCGAGGCGCGCCTGCGCGTTCACCTTCTTCCAGAAGCGGGCGGTCGGCCCGGTGTCCCCCGAGATCGCGAACGCGCTCTTCCCGTCCGACACGACGAACCCGACCGACTCGACCGGGTGGTCCACCGGCACCGGCGTGATGGCGTACTTGCCGATCCGGAACGGCCGGGTCGGCTCGAAGGGCACGATCTCGATCACCGGCTGCGCGAGGTCCGGGATCCTCGTGAAGTCCGGCCAGAGCTCGTCGTTGAAGACGCTCTCCCTCAGCGTGCGCGCGCAGGCGGTCGAGGCGTGGACGCGCACCGGCGTCTCGCGGCGGCCGACCAGCAGGTCGGCGAGGAGCGGCACGTCCTTCACGTGGTCGAAGTGAGAGTGCGTGAGGAGGATGTCGTCCACCTCCAGCAGCTCCTCGAGGGAGAGGCTCGCGGTGAGCGCGCCGGCGTCGACGGCGAGCTTGCGGTCCACGAGGAAGCACGTGGTCCGGTGCCGGGGGAGCTCGCCGCCCGAGCAGCCGAGGACCTTGAGCTTCACCCGATGTCCCCGAACTGCGCCTTCATCTGGAGGAACTCGAGGAAGTGGCGGAGCTTCGCGACGTCGGGGACGACGAGGCCGTCGGGGCGGACCGAGACGATCTTCGCCTTGAGGAGCTTCATCAGCACCTCGTCCGCCTGCTCCGCCTTCACTCCGACGCGCGCCGGCAGCTCCTTGGGGACGATGTGGAGCTCGTGGCCCGCCGGGCCCTTCGGCGCCTTCTCCGCCAGCGTCGCGAGGTAGTGGACGACCCGCGTGGAGGCGTCGGCGAAGAGGAGGTTCTCGATCTGGTCGTTCGCCTCGGCGAGCCGGTCGGCGAGCTTCTTGATCATCCGGATGGCGATCTCGGCGTTGCCCCGGATCATCGCCTCGAAGGTCTTCGCGTCGATGACGAGGAGCTTCGCGTCCTCCGCGCAGGTCGCGGTGGCGGAGCGCGGCTTGTTGTTGAGGATGGACATCTCGCCGAGGAACTCGCCCGGGCCGAGCGAGGCGAGGATCTTCTCGACCTCGCCCGCCTTCTTGGAGACGTTCACGCGGCCGCTCTGGACGACGTACATGTCCCGGCCGGGCTCGCCCTCGCGGAAGAGGACGGTCCCGCGCGGGAAGGTCTTGCCGAAGCGCTGGAAGAGCTGATCGTCGGCCATCTCGCGGTCCGTGACCTCGCGGTCCGGTCCGGTGTTAGCCGACCTCGGAGAGGACTGTCAACGAAAGGGCCGGCGCCCCGCCGTGCGGCGACGCCACGCGTCGCCGCACCCCCACGTGCGCCCGGGACGCGACCTGATTCACTTCGTCTTCAATTCGAAGACGCCGTCCCACTCCGCCCCGGGTGGCTCGCGGCGCATCGCCTCGCAGCGCTCCAGGTACTTCCGGCTCGGCGGATCGCCGCCGCGGAGCGCGTCGGCCTCGCAGAAGCGCGCCGCCGCCTCGTCCCAGCGCTGCGCCTTGTAGGCTGAGAGTCCCCCGGCGAACGCCTCGAGGAACGCGGCGAGCGCCGGCGGCGCGGGCCGGAGCGCGAGCAGCTCGTGGATCTGCACCGGCTCCCGCTTCCCCATGACGCGCACGAGGTCGAGCTCGCGGGCGACGACCGCGTCCCTCGCCATCGCGTACGTCGCCGGCCCGAGGATGATCCGCGTCCCGTACTCCTTGTTCGCGCCCTCGAGGCGCGAGGCGAGGTTCACCGCGTCTCCGAGCACCGTGTAGTTGTAGAAGCGGTTCTCGCTCCCGACGAAGCCGACGGACATCGGCCCGGTGTTGACGCCGATCCCCACGTCCACGTCGGGGAGCCCCTGCGCCTTCCACCGCGCGCGGAGCGGCGCGAGCCCCTCGATCATCGCGAGGGCGGCCCGGCAGGCCCGGAGCGCGTGGTCCGGCTGCTCGCGGGGCGCGCCCCAGAACGCCATGATCGCGTCGCCGATGTACTTGTCGAGCGTGCCCTGATGGCCCGACACGACGACGTCGGTCATCGGCGTCAGGTACTCGTTCAGGAGCCCGAGCAGGACGTGCGGGTCGAGCTTCTCCGAGATCGACGTGAAGCCGCGGATGTCGCTGAACAGGACGGTGAGGACGCGCTTCTCGCCGCCGAGCCTGACCGCGCCCTCCTCCGCGAGCACCTCGTCGACGATCGCGGGCGCGAGGAACCGGCTGAAGGTCTCTCGTGCGCGCCGCTTGTCGCGCTCCTCCGAGAAGAACCGGTAGGTCGTCGCGGCGACGAACATCGTGAGCACCTGCGCGACGGGCATCCCGAGGGCGAGCACCACGTTCGCGCGCCCGAGCGCGAGCGCCGCGACGGCCCCCCACGCGCCCGCGGCGAGGACGAGCGCGGGCGCGGCGGCGAGCGAGGAGACGCGCGAGAACGTCCAGGCGAGCCCGAAGGAGAGCGCGAGCATGAGCGCCACCTCGGCGGCGAGCACCGCTCCCGAGCGCTCGAGGAGCTCGCCCCGAAGCGCGTTCTCGACGAACGTGGCGTGGGTGATCACGCCCGGCGCGATGTCGTCGAACGGGGTGACGCGCTGGTCCCACGTCCCCGCGGCGGTCGTTCCCACGATCGCGATCCTCCCTCGCATCTCCTCGCGCGGGATGCGTCCGTGCAGGACGTCCGTCGCGGACCAGGCGGGGAACGCGCGGTACGGGCCGTAGTAGTCGAGCCCCACGCGGCCGAGGTCGTCCACGTCGAGCGCGACGTCGCCGACGCGGACCTGCTGCAGCGTCTCGGGCGCGCCCTCGGCTCCGACGGGGATCACCGGCGCGGGGACCCCGTCCTTCCCGACGGCGCGCGCGAGCAGGGCGACACCGAGCGAGGGGAACGGCGTGCCGCCGGCGCTCGCGACGGTGCGGTACCGGCGGATGGTCCCGTCGCGATCCGGGAGCACGGTGACGAACCCGCCGGAGTCCGCGACCGCGACGAGCGCGTCGACGGGGGGCACGACGCCCGCGAACCGGCCGAGGAGCTCGACGCCCTCGCCCGCGGGGGCGAGCTTCCCTCCCGCGAAGACGTGGGGCGGCTCCGTCCGGAAGAAGCGGAGCTTCTCGATCCGCGCCGGGCGCGCCGCGGCGCGCGCGTCCTGGCCCGACAGGAACATGAAGCCGATCGTCACGTTGCGGGCGCGCTCGATCGCGTCGGCGAGCTGCTCCGTCGGGTCGACGTCCGCGGCGGCCTCGGGGTCGGCGCCGGCCGCCGCCCTCCACACCTCCTCGAACCGGCGAGCGGCCTCGGCGTCGCGCGCGCCGAGCTTCCCGTCGCGGGCGAGCGCGGCCACCCTCGCCATGCGCCGGCCGAGCTCGTCCTCCTCGCTCCAGACGACGTCGAACCCGGCCGCGCGGACGCCGCCCTCGGCGAGCCGGTCGACGAGCCGCGCCATCTTCGCCCGGCTCCACGGCCAGAGCCCCTCCGCCTCGATCGAGCGCTCGTCGATCGCGACGACGACGACCTCGCCGGAGGGCCGGCGCGGGCCGCGGAGCGAGGTGAGCGCCCAGTCCTGCGCCGCGTGCTCGATGCGCGCCACCACCGGCAGCTCGAAGCCGCGCCCGAGGAAGACGCCGTTCAGGAAGTGGAGCCCGGTGAACAGGAGCCCCGCCCAGAGCGCGAGCCGGAACGCGTTGACCTTCAGGAGGGCCTTGCGCCGGCGCCGGGGCATCGCGGTCGAGCGTAGCACCGGCCGCCCGAAACTGGCGCTTGCGCGGCGGTCGGGTAGCCTTCGTCCGTGGCCACCCGCTCGAGTCCGGCGCTCTTCGTCCTCGCGGTCCTCGTGCTCCTCGCGGTGGCCCTGTAGCAGGCCGCAGGGAGCGGGCCGGCGCACTTCGCTGCGCGAAAAGCGCCTGGCCCGGAGATTGAAGCGGCCTGGCCCGGACATGGGGGCGGCCTGCCTGGCCTTGCGGCGGCAGCGCCGTCGCGGTAGACGCGGGCCATGGCGCTCACCTACCGCGACGCGGGCGTGGACATCGACGAGGGCGACCGGCTCGTCGAGCTCATCAAGCCGTTCGCCCGGCGCACGCTCCGCCCCGAGGTCCTCGCCGGCATCGGCGGCTTCGGCGGCCTCTTCGCGCTCGACCTCGCCAAGTGGAAGCAGCCCGTCCTCGTCTCCGGCACCGACGGCGTCGGGACGAAGCTCAAGGTGGCCTTTGCCACCGACCGGCACGACACCATCGGCCAGGACCTCGTCGCGATGTGCGTGAACGACGTCGCCGTCGTCGGCGCCGAGCCGCTCTTCTTCCTCGACTACTTCGCGACCGGGAAGCTCGCCGCGGATCGCGCCGCGCAGGTGGTGAAGGGGATCGCGGAGGGCTGCCGGATCGCGGGCTGCGCCCTCATCGGCGGCGAGACCGCCGAGCTGCCCGGGTTCTACGCCGCCGGCGAGTACGACCTCGCCGGGTTCTCGGTCGGATGCGTCGAGCGGGCGAAGATCGTGGACGGGAAGTCCGTCGTTCCGGGCGACGTCGTCGTCGGCATCGCCTCGTCCGGGCTCCACTCGAACGGCTACTCCCTGGCGCGCAAGGCGCTGGAGAAGCACCCGCTCGACCGGAAGTTCGACGCGCTCGGCGGGAGGACGCTCGCGGACACGCTCCTCGAGCCGACGCGGATCTACGCGCAGGACGTGCTCGCGCTCCTCGCGAAGGTGCCGGTGAAGTCCTTCGCCCACGTCACGGGCGGAGGCCTCCCGGGGAACGTGCCGCGGAACCTCCCGGACGGCACGCGCGCCGTGGTGGACGAGCGGCGCTGGCCGCGGCCGCCGGTGTTCGACCTCGTCGAGCGGGAGGGGCAGGTCCCGCGCGACGAGATGTACCGGACCTTCAACATGGGGCTCGGGCTCGTCGCGGTGGTCGCGCCCGGCGACGAGGCGGCCGCGCACGCGGTGCTCCGCGAGCGCGGGCTCGCCGCCTGGACCGTGGGCGCGATCGAGAAGGGCGAGGGCGAGGCGACCTGCGAGGTGGTGCGGTGATCCGGCTCGGCGTCCTCGCCTCCGGCGGCGGCACCAACCTCCAGGCGATCCTCGACGCCTGCGCGGCGCGGCGGATCGACGCCGAGGTCGCGGTCGTGGTCTCGAACGTGCCCACCGCGGGCGCGCTCGACCGGGCGCGGCGGGCGGACGTCGAGGCCCTCCTGATCCCGTCGAAGGGCGTCGCGGATCGCGAGGCGTACGACCTCCAGCTCGTGGAGGCGCTGCGCGCGCGGCGCGTGGACCTCGTCTGCCTCGCCGGGTACATGCGGATCGTGACGCCCGCGTTCCTGCGGGCGTTCGGCCCGTCGGCGGCGACGCGCGGCTGCCCGCGGGTCGTGAACGTCCACCCCGGGCTGCTGCCGAGCTTCCCGGGGCTGCACGCGCAGAAGCAGTGCGTGGACTACGGCGCGCGCTTCGCCGGCTGCACCGTCCACTTCGTCGACGAGGGAACCGACACCGGCCCGGTGATCGTTCAGGCGGTCGTCCCGGTCCTCCCCGGCGACCGGGAGGAGGACCTCGCGGCGCGCATCCTCCTGCAGGAGCACCGGCTGTACCCGCAGGCGATCCAGTGGTTCGCGCAGGGCCGCCTGTCGGTCTCGGGCCGAGCGGTCGCGGTGGACGGCGGCCGGCCGCCCACCGTGACGCCGCTCTCGAACCCGGCCGTGGAGATCTGACCCCGGCCCGTCCGGGCGCCCGCCCGCTCCCAAGTCCCGGTTTGGCGCAGCGCGGCAGTCGAGTAGACTCCGCTCGCCTTGGCCCAGACCTTCAAGCCTCCGGCGACCCAGCGCCTCTACGACGTCTGCGTCGTCGGCTCCCAGCTCGGGGGCGTCGTCGCGGGCGCGCTCCTCGCGCGCCGCGGGCTGCGCGTCCTCCACGTCGCGCACGACGACCCCGGGTTCCACTACGTGGACCACGGCTACGTCCTGCCGTTCGGCCCGGCCGTCGTGCCGAACCCGCGGCACCTCCCGGCGGCGGAGGCGGTGCTCTCCGAGCTGGGGCTCACGACGGACTTCTCGCGCGCGCTCGCGCCGTCCGACCCGGACCTGCAGGTCCTCCTCCCGCGCCACCGCGTCGACGTGTCGCGCGACCCGGCCGTGCTGCGCACCGAGCTGAAGCGGGAGTGGCCGAAGGAGGCGGAGCGGCTCGAGGCCGCCGTCGCGACGCTCGGGACGCTGTTCGACTTCGCGGGCTTCTTCCTGCGCGCCGCGCCGCCCCTCCCGCCGGAAGGCTTCGGCGAGCGGCGCGCGGTCTCGAAGGCGCTGAAGGTCGCGTCGTCCGCCCCGGGCGCGCCGCCCGTCCCGGTCGACGAGGCGCGGCCGTTCCGCGGGCTCGAGGACGAGGAGCTCGTCCGGAGCCTCCTCGCCGCGCACCGCTTCCTCACCTACCTCGATGGCGACGCCTCGCCGCTCTCCCTGGTGCGGCTGCTCGGCGGCGCGCTCCGCGGGACGAACCGGCTGCCGGGCGGCATCGGCACGCTGCGGGAGATGGTGCG
This sequence comes from uncultured delta proteobacterium, assembly GCA_963821195.1. Lineage (GTDB taxonomy): Bacteria > Myxococcota > Myxococcia > Myxococcales > Anaeromyxobacteraceae > Anaeromyxobacter. Next base: position 68,159 of record CAWGDE010000024.1, on the reverse strand, counting down.
GCGCCGGATCGCGGAGTCGCGCGGCGAGCTCCGCGGCGGGCCGGGCGAGCCGGCGGTGGTGACCGGCCTCGAGATCGCGGGCGGGCGCGTCGAGGCGGTCCGGCTCTCCGAGTCGCCGGACGCGCACGTGGCGCGCGCGTTCGTCGTCGCGACCGACGCCGACCGGCTCCGCGCGCTCCTCCCCGCCGACGTGTCCCGGTCGAGGCAGGCCGCGACGCTCGACCGGGTGCGCGTGAGCCGGCAGCTCGTCTCGGTGAACCTCGTCGTGAAGCACGCGGCGCTGCCGCCCGCGCTCGGCGAGAACGTGCTCGCCCTGCGCGACGCCGCGGGCGGCGACGGGCTCGACAACGCGGTGTTCCTGCAGGTGCTCCCCGCGCGGCGGGACGCTCGCAAGGGGCCGGGCGAGAAGGCGCCCGTCGCGGACGTCGCCGACGAGCGCGTCGTCTGCGCGTCGGGATTCGTGGCTGCGGGTGGCGGCGCGGAGGCGCTCCGCGACGCGGCTGGACGGAATCCGCGAGGCCGTCGCCGACGCGATCCCCTTCTTCGAGCGCCACCTCGTCGCCGAGTCGTCGCCGCTCCTCGCCAATCCCGCGCGCGCCAAGCTGCCCCCCGTGCACCCCCTCTACCAAGGGGACACGGACGCCCGGCTCGGGATCTCGGCGCTCCCCGTCCGCGGACCGTGGAAGAACCTGTTCTTCGCGGGCCGCGAGGTCGTGCCGGGGCTCGGGATCGAGGGCGAGTTCTACGCCGGCATCCAGGCGGCGGGGCACGTCGCGGCGCTGCTCGGGCGGAAGGACGTCCTCAGGTAGGCGCCGGCGCCGTCCCGCGCCGCCCCCGCGCGGGCAGCCGGGCGAGCGGTGCCCCTTGCGTTTTCGGGCGCGTTGCGTAATATGCCGCGCTCTTTTCGGTTTTCGGAGTCACCCATGGCACGCCGCTGCGACATCTGTGGGAAGGGGCCGCTCGTCGGCCACAACGTCTCCCACGCGAACAACAAGACGAAGACGCGGTCGCTCCCGAACCTGCGCTCGGTCCGCGCCAAGGTGCAGGGCGACGTGCGGCACATCCGCGTCTGCACGCGGTGCCTCAAGGCGGGCAAGGTCGTGAAGGCGGGCCGCGGCGGATCGCGGACGGCCGCGCAGGCGTAAGTCCTCCGCGGTGCGCCGGCTACCGGTCACCGAGACGCCCCACCCCGCCGGACGAGACCTCGAGCGACTCCCGACGTCCCGCCTCGTCGCGCGCCTCCACGGCGGCGACCGGGAGGCGGTGCGCGCCGTGGGGGGTGCGCTCCCGGCCATCGCCGCCCTGGCGGACGAGGTCGCCCGCACGCTGCGGTCGGGCGGCCGGCTCGTCTACGCCGGCGCCGGCACGTCGGGCCGGCTCGGCGCGCTCGACGCCGCCGAGTGCCCGCCGACGTTCGGCGTCGCGCCGTCGCGCGTGGTCGCGCTCGTCGCGGGGGGCCCGCGGGCCCTCCGGCGCGCGGTCGAGGGGGCGGAGGACGACGCCACCGCCGGCGCCGCCGCGGTGCGGCGGGCGCGGATCGGCGCGCGCGACCTCGTCGTCGGCATCTCCGCGTCCGGGACGACACCGTACGTCCTCGCCGCGCTCGCGGAGGCACGCAGACGCGGGGCAGGGACCGCGCTCGTCACCTCGAACCCGTCCGCGCGCGCCGCGGCCGACCGGCGCATCGTGCTCGAGACCGGCCCCGAGCGCGTCGCGGGCTCGACGCGGATGAAGGCCGGCACCGCCGCGAAGATGGCGCTCGGCCTCCTCTCGACCGCCGCGTTCGTCCGGCTCGGGGCCGTCCGCTCGGGACGGATGGTCGCGCTTCGGGCCGGGAGCGCGAAGCTCCGGGCGCGGGCGGTGCGGAACGTCGCGGACCTCGCCGGGGTGAGCGCCGGGGTCGCCCGGCGGTTACTCGAAGCATCCGGGTGGGACGTGACCGCGGCGATCGACGCTGCGGGGTCGAGGTCGGGGTCGGGGTCGCGGTCGAGGTCGCGGTCGGGGTCGCGGTCGGGGTCGGGGTCGCGGGACGCCAGACGATGAAACCAGCGAAGGAGAAAGCTCTCACCACTTCCGAGCTGCGCGCCGCCCGCGAGGCGCTCGCGCAGGCTCGCGGACGCAGGCGGCTCGACGTCATCCTCGACGCCCGCGACCCGCAGGCCCTCGTGCGCGCCCTCCCTGCGGACGAGCTCTACCTCGTCATCCGTGAGATCGGCCTCGGCGACGCGGTCCCCCTCGTCCAGCTCGCTTCGGCCCACCAGTTCAAGGTCTTCCTCGACCTCGCCGCCTGGACGCGCGGCGAGCTCGACACGCGCCGCGCCCTCCCCTGGCTCCGCGCCGCGCGCGCTGGCGCGAACATGGAGCCGAAGGCGGCGGCGCGCTGGGCGCGCAAGCTCGCCGGGATCGACCGCGAGCTCCTCTACCTCCTGCTGCGCGACACGCTCCGGCTCCACGACCTCGAGGTGGATCCCGACCCCGAGTTCGAGAGCGACCGCTTCATGCGGACGCCCGAGGGCAAGTACATCGTCGAGTTCCTCGTCGACGGCACGGAGTACGCGGCGGTGCGCGGCGTGCTCGACGACCTCTACGCCGAGGATCCGTTTCTGGCGACCCGGCTCCTCTCGTCCATCCAGTCGGACCTCCCCTCGGAGCTGGAGGAGTCGGCGCTCCGCTGGCGAACGGGCCGCCTCGCGGATCTGGGGTTCCCCTCCGTCGAGGAGGCGGCGTCGTGGTTCGCGCGGCCGCCGCGAGCGCCGGCCCAGCCGCCCGGGCCGCCCGGCCGCACCCCGGGCTTCTTCCTCGCCGCCTTCGCGCGCGGCTCCCTCCTCGCCCGTGCCATGGCGCAGCTCGCCCCGGAGGACCGCGATGGCGTCGAGCCGCAGATCGTCGCCGCGGCGAACGCCGTGCTCGTCGCGGACGCGATCGATCCCGGCGACCCGGAACGGGTGAGGGGCGCGTTCGAGTCCGCGCGCGCCTCCCTCGAGCTCGGGCTCGAGAAGCTCGCCGGCCGGGACGACGCGCGCGCGGCCGAGGTGCTCGCGGAGACGCCGGTGAAGCGGATCTTCCAGGAGGGGTTCGGGCGCGTGCTCGAGCTGTCCTGGCGCGCGAAGAAGATCCTGGAGCGCGCCGGCGAGGGAACGCGCCTCGGCTCACCGCTCGACGAGGCGCTCGCCGCGCTGGCCACGCGCCGGCCTCGCTACTTCCCGGGGGTGGAGCTGCCGCACGCGGTCTGGGGCACCGTCGAGGCCGCCGCGCACGAGCCGCGCGAGTTCCGCTCGCCGGAGGACCTCGCCCGGACGGAGGACGCGCTCCTCGCGGCCGAGGCGAAGCTCGCGGCGCACTCCTGAAGACCGCACCCCCGTGGACGCTTGACGGCGAAGGTCTGCCGGCCGCACAACCTGAGGCGTCCCGCCGAGGAGGAGTCCCCATGTCCCGCGTGATGAACTTCAACGCCGGCCCCGCCGCCCTTCCCGCTCCCCGCCCTCGAGCGCGCCCGCGACGAGCTCCTGGACTTCGCCGGCACCGGCATGTCCGTGATGGAGCACAGCCACCGCGGCAAGGAGTACGAGGCGGTCCACGACGAGGCGATCGCGCTCCTGCGCGAGCTCCTCGCCGTGCCCGCGGCGTACGAGGTGCTCTTCCTCCAGGGTGGCGCGTCGCAGCTGTTCGCGCAGATCCCGATGAACTTCCTCCCCGAGGGCAGCCGCGCCGACTACGTCGTGACCGGCGCGTGGGGCGAGAAGGCGCTCTCCGAGGCGAAGATCGTCGCCGCGCTCGCAGGCGCCGACGCCCGCGTCGCCTGCTCGACCGGGAGCGGCGACGGCAAGGAGAAGAGCTACGTGCGCGTGCCGCAGCCGTCGGAGGTCGAACGCGACGCCGCGCGCCGCGTACCTGCACCTCACGAGCAACGAGACCATCCACGGCGTCGCAGTACGACGTCGATCCCTCGCGGCCGTTCCCGAAAGGCGCGGCGCCCGCTCGTCGCCGACATGTCGAGCGACTTCCTCTGGCGGAAGATCGACGTCTCGCAGTTCGCGCTCGTCTACGCGGGCGCGCAGAAGAACATCGGCCCGAGCGGCGTCGTCGTCGTCGATCGCGCGCAAGGACTTCATCGCGAAGGGCCGCAAGGACATCCCGAAGATCTTCCAGCTCCGTACCGCCGCCGAGAACGACTCGCTCTACAACACGCCGCCGACGTTCGCCATCTACATGGTCCGCAACGTCCTCGCGTGGATCAAGGACCTGGGCGGCCTCGGCGCGATCGAGAAGCGGAACCGCGAGAAGGCCGAGAAGCTGCTACGACGCCATCGACGCGAACGCGAGCTTCTACCGCGCCCCGTCGAGAAGGAGAGCCGCTCGGTGATGAACGTCGTGTTCCGCCTGCCGATCGAGGCGCTCGAGGAGACGTTCGTCGCCGAGGCGAAGAAGCGCGGGATGGTGGGCCTCAAGGGCCACCGCTCCGTCGGCGGCATCCGCGTGTCGCTCTACAACGCGGTGGAGCCCGCCTGGGTGGACACGCTCTGCTCGTTCATGCAGGAGTTCACGAAGCGGGGGTAGCTGGCCGGAGCGAGCGCGCAGGTCGCCGAAGGCCGAAGCCGATCACCGCGAGAGCAGGTATCCGGCGAGCCCGCCGCCGAGCACGAGCCACGCCGAGTTGATCCGCACCGCGAGCCCGACCGCGCCCGCCGCGGCGAGGAGGAGCGCCCGCCCGTCGACGAGCGCCGTTCGCGCCAGCTCGAGGCTGACGGTGGCCATGAGCGCCAGCGAGGCGACGTTCAGCCCGTCGAGGAAGGCGCCGGCGAAGCGGGACCGGCGGAGTCGGGGGAGCACGAGGCCGCTGAGCGCCACGAACACGAACGCGGGCAGGAAGATGCCGAGCGTCGCGAGGACCGCGCCGGGCGTTCGGCCCAGCAGGTACCCGATGAACGTCGCGGTGCAGAACACCGGACCGGGCGTGAACTGCCCGACCGCGACGGCGTCCAGCAGCTCGGCGTTCGTGAGCCAGTGCCAGCGCTCGACGAGGTCCGCGCGGAGGAACGCCAGGAGGACGTATCCGCTGCCGAAGAGCACCGACCCCACCTTGAGGAAGAAGAGGAACAGGGCCGGGAGCGAGAACGGCACCGCCGCCGCGCCCGCGAGGGCGGCGGCGGCCATCGACGGCCCCGCGCTCCAGGGAACGACCGCGGCCAGCTCACCCCCCGGCGCGCGCCCGCGATCCCACAGGGCGGCCACGAGCCCGCCGCCCAGCAGGACGATCAGCTCGTGGACGCCCAGCGCGCTCGCGGCGACGGCTGCGGCCGTGAGCACCCCGAGCGTGCTCGACTTGACGGCGCTGCGGCCGAGCCGCCACAGCGCCTGGAGCACGACGACCGTGATGACCGGCTTCACCCCGTAGAGGAGCGAGGAGACCTGGGGCAAGGCGCCGAAGCGCACGTAGCCCCACGCGATGGCGAGCGTCATCGCCGCGGCAGGCAGGATGAAGCACGCCCCCGCGACGACGAGCCCCGCCGTCCCGGCCCGCGCGCGCCCGACGTGGATGGCCATCTCGGTGGAGTTCGGACCCGGGATGAGGTTCGTGGCCCCGAGCATGTCGAGGAACTCCTGGCGCGAGAGCCAGCGGCGCCGGCGCACGACCTCGTCTTCCATCATGGCGATGTGGGCGGCCGGGCCGCCGAACGCGGTGGTCCCCAGGCGCGCGAAGAGGACCGCCAGCTCGCGGATCCGAGCGCCGCGGTCCGGGCCGGGTTCGGGCGTCGCCATGCGAGGCGTCATCTACGGTGGCGCTGGCGCGCCCCCGTCCTCCACGAACGTCGCCTCCCGCGCCCAGCGGAAGGTCTGGTCGAGCTGCGCGTCGGAGAGCAGCCCCGCCTCGCGGAGCATCTTCACCTCGCTCCGCATGTTCGTGTCGAGGAGGTAGGGGCCGTCGGTGTTGATGGTGAACTTCACCCCGCGCTCCCAGAAGCGGCGGAGCACCGTCCCGAGCTCCTCGAGCGAGGCGACCGCCCGCGTGGCGAGGTTCGAGGACGGGCAGATCTCGAGGACGATCCCGCGCTCGCGCAGGAGGTCCATCACGCGCTCGTCCTTCGCGGCGCAGATGCCGTGGCCGATCCGGTGCGGCGCGAGCGCCTCGACCACCGCCCGGACGCCCTCGGCGCCGGTGCCGGCGGTCTCGCCGGTGTGGACGGTGGTCTTGAGGCCGGCGGCCCGCGCGCGCTCGAAGAGCGCGCGGTAGCGCTGGATCTCCTCCGGCCGCAGCTCGATCGCGTTCTTCTCGGTCCCGGCGAGGTCGATGCCGACCACGCCGCGGCGGCGGTACTTGATGGCCTTGTCGACGAGGATCTCGTTGAGGCGCAGGTCGAACTCGCGGGCGAGACAGAAGATGAGGCCGGCGCGCACGCCGTACTCGAGCATGGCGCGGTCCATGCCGCGGAGCGAGGCGTGGACGATGTGATCGAGATCGCGCTCGCCGCCGACGTTCCGCTTCATCGGGTTGAACCGGAGCTCGATGAGCGAGACGCGGGAGGAGCGGTACTCCTTCCCGATCACCTCGTAGACGCTCCGCTCCATCGCCTGCGGCGAGGACTGGATCTTCTCCGTCCACTGGTGGAGGACGGCGAGGTACTCGTCGAGCGACTTCACCTTCCCCGGCCGCGCCGAGACGAGCTCCTTGAACTCCCAGTAGTCGGACACCGGGAGCTTGAAGCCCTGGTCGTGGGCGATGGACCAGAGGACGTGCGGCGCGACGGCGCCGCCGACGTGGATGTGGAGGTCGGTGAGCTCGCGGCGCGCGGGCGAGGCGGGCCTCGGCTCTCGCGCGGCGGGTCGATCCGATGCGTCCTCCGAGGCCTGCGGGTGCGGCTTCGTCATGTGGACTGCGCCTCGTCGGGCGCGGCGTTCGACGGCGCGCCGAGGGCGAGCCCGCACTCCGGGCACTCCGCCTCGCGGCCGGACGGCGTGAAGGTGTGGCCGCAGGCCGGGCACGACACCTCCCCGCCCTTGTCGAGGTCGATCCCTTCCTGCCCGCGCACCGCGGCGGCGAGCGCATCGGGGGCCTCGAGCATGCCCGCCCAGTCCTTCTTCAGGAGCTCGCGCGCCCGCGGCACCTCCGGCTCCGGGACGTACAGGTTCCAGAGCGGGTGTGCCTTCTCCTCCTCGCGCCCCGCGGGCACCTTCTCCATCTCGGGCGCGAGCCCCTGCGTCTCGAGGTACGACATCATCTCGCGGATGGACGCGAATCCGGAGCGGATGAGGACCTTCAGCCCCTCCGCGTCCGCCTCGCAGGTCACGCACCGGCCCGCGTCGTCGAGGGGCGTGCTGCGGCACTTCTCGCAGAGACCGGCCATGGCGTCCTCCAGCGCGCTGCGCGCACCGCGATCATAGCCGGAAGGGGGGACGCCCGCGCGGAGCGGGTTCAGCGGGCCCGGATGGGACGCGGCGAACCGCCCCGCTCCAGCGCGACCGAGATCGCGCGCGTCGGCGGGGCGAGCGCCCCGTCGCGGGGCACACCCGGTTCGCCTTGGTGTAGACTCCGCGCCCCATGATCATCGACGGCAAGGGCATCGCGGCGAAGGTCCGCGGCGAGGTGGCGCAGGCGGTCCAGGAGCTGCGGGCGAGGGGGATCCACCCCGGGCTCACGGTGGTGCGCGTCGGCGACGACCCCGCCTCAGCGATCTACGTGCGCGGGAAGCGGAAGGACTGCGAGGAGGTGGGGATCCGGTCCGACGAGCACCACCTCCCCGCGACCACCGCGCAGGCCGAGCTCATGGCGCTCGTCGCGCGGCTCAACGCGGACCCGGCGGTCCACGGGATCCTCGTGCAGCTGCCGCTGCCGAAGGGGCTCGACGACCGCGCCGTCCTCGACGCGATCGACCCGAGGAAGGACGCGGACGGCTTCCACCCCTTCAACGTCGGCGCGCTCTCGATCGGCATCCCCGGCACGCCGCGCCCGTGCACGCCCGCGGGCGTGATGCGGATGATCGACGAGTCGAAGGTCGACCCCAAGGGGAAGCGCGCGCTCGTGGTGGGCCGCTCGAACATCGTCGGGAAGCCGATGGCGATCATGCTGCTCGAGCGCCACGCGACCGTGACGATCGCCCACTCCCGCACCGCCGACCTCGCCGCCGAGGTCGGCCGCGCCGACATCCTCGTCGCCGCGATCGGCAAGGCCGAGCTCGTGAAGGGCGCCTGGGTGAAGGAGGGCGCCGTGGTGATCGACGTCGGCATGAACCGGCTCGACGACGGCAAGCTCGTCGGCGACGTCGAGTATGCCCCCGCGGCGAAGCGCGCGTCGGCGATCACGCCGGTCCCGGGCGGCGTCGGCCCGATGACCCGGGCGATGCTCCTCGTCAACACCATCGACCTCGCGAGGCGCGCGGCGCGATGAGCCGCGGCGGCGCCGCCGCGTCGGTGGCCGTCCTCCTCGCCGGACTGTCCGGTTGCTGCGCCTGCCCCGGCTCGCCGAGCTTCACCGTCCGGAGCGGCGCCGCCCTCTCGCCGCCGCCGGCCCCGCCCGCCCCGGCACCCTCGGCGCGCATCCTCCACTTCGGCGACTTCGGCGACTCGACGTGCCAGCAGGCGGCGGTGACCGCCGCGATCTCCGGCGCGAACGGACGGGCGCCGTTCGACCTGGGCTTCGCCGTCGGCGACCTCATCTATCCCTGCGGGCCGAACGCGGGGCTCTCCGGCTCCGACGCGTGCGCGTTCGCCGCCGACGGGAACACCGTCGCGCCCGGCTTCACGCCGCCCGCCGACCCGTCCTTCGGCGTGCACGACGGGCCCCTCGCCTTCTTCGGCGCGACGCCGATCTACGTCGCGCTCGGGAACCACGACGTGGCGACCGGCGGGAAGTGCGGGACGGAGGACGAGGCCGCCGCACGTCTCAAGGCCTGCCTCGAGGTGGCCCACGCGGCGCCGCAGTGGGTGATGCCGGGCCGCCACTACGCGGTGGATCGCGGCCCGGCGCGCTTCATCGTGGTGGACTCGAACCTCGTCACGCGGGACTACGGCGGCTTCACGCTCGACGACGAGGTCGCCTTCGTCGCGGACCAGAGCGCGGGCTGCGCCGACCGCGTCTGCTTCCTCGTCGGCCACCATCCGCCCGCGACCGCCGGCGACCACCGCTCCGACGCGACCGGGACGTACCTCGCGCGCATGCAGCGCCTCCTCGACGCGGGCGACGGCCGGATCCGCGCGTGGCTCGCAGGGCACGATCACGACCTGCAGCACGCCCGGACTCCGGCGGGCCTCGAGGTCTTCGTCTCCGGAAACGGCTCACAGGGCCGGTGGCGCGAGACGTTCACGGGGACCTCGGCGGGGGCGACCCTCCTCTTCGCGTCGGTGCGGTGGGGCTACGGGATTGTCGAGGTCTGGCCGGGCGGCTGGCGGTACCGGTTCGAGGACGAGCGGTCGCTGCCGCTCTACTGCTGCACCGCGACGGGCGCCGGCCCGTGCGAGCCGACGACCTGCCCGTAGCGCACCGGTTCCCCCCGGCGCGGCGCGCTCTGCCGCCCCGTCCGGTGCCCGCGAGATCCCGACAGCACCCCCGGATGGCCGGTGCTAATATCCGCCCGCCTCCCGCCCAACGAGCCCGCCCATGCCGCTCCGAACCCCCCTCTACGACACGCACGTCCAGGCTGGCGCCCGGATGGTCGAGTTCGCCGGCTGGGACATGCCGGTCCAGTACGCCGGGATCCTCGCAGAGCACGAGGCGGTGCGGACGCGCGCGGGGCTCTTCGACGTCTCGCACATGGGCGAGGTCGTGTTCCGCGGCCCGAAGGCGCTCGACGCGCTCTCGCGCGTGTTCACGAACGACCTGTCGAAGACGGTGGACGGCCAGGCGCAGTACGGGTGCCTGTGCCGCGAGAGCGGCGGGATCGTGGACGACGTCGTCGTGTACCGCCGCGCCGCGGACGACCTCCTCGTGTGCGTGAACGCCGCGAACCGCGCGAAGGACTTCGAGTGGCTCGCCGCGCACGCGGGCGGCGCGGACGTGAAGAACGAGTCGGACGACTGGGCGCAGCTCGCGCTCCAGGGCCCGGTCGCGGCGCAGGTCCTCCAGCGGCTCACGAAGGTGAACCTCTCGGCGATCAAGACCTACCGGTTCTCCTCCGGAGAGGTGGCGGGCGTCGCGTGCATCGTGGCGCGGACCGGCTACACCGGCGAGGACGGCTTCGAGCTGTTCTGCCCGCCCGCTCGCGCTCCCGCGCTGTGGGCCGCGATCATGGACGCCGGCCGGCCGGAGAAGGTCGATCCGGCGGGCCTCGGGGCGCGCGACTCGCTCCGGCTCGAGATGGCCTACCGCCTCTACGGCTCGGACATGGACGACTCGACGACGCCGCTCGAGGCGGGGCTCGCGTGGGTCGTGAAGCTCGACAAGGGCGACTTCGTCGGGCGCGGCGCGCTCCTGAAGCAGAAGGAGGCGGGCCTCACGCGCAAGCTCGTCGGCTTCGTCCTCACCGACCCCGGGATCGCGCGGCACGGCTACGCGGTGCTGCAGGACGGCCGGAAGGTTGGCGAGGTGACGAGCGGGACGAAGAGCCCGTCGCTCGGGACGTCGATCGGCCTCGCCTACGTGCCGACCGCGCTCGCGGCCGAGGGATCCACCTTCGCGGTCGACATCCGCGGGCGCGCGGCGGCGGCGCGCGTCGCGAAGACCCCGTTCTACACGCGTTCTTGACCGTTTCGGAGAGAGGAGAGCACATGGACTTCCCCGAGGACCTCAGGTACACGCGCGAGCACGAGTGGGCGCGGAAGAAGGGCGGAAACTTCGTGGTCGGCATCACCGACTTCGCGCAGAGCCAGCTCGGCGACGTGGTCTACGTCGAGCTCCCCGACGTGGGCGACCCCGTGAAGAAGGGCGAGTCGTTCGGCGTCGTCGAGTCGACGAAGGCCGTCTCGGAGCTGTTCGCGCCGCTCACCGGGAAGATCGTCGAGGTGAACGATCCCCTCTCGGACGCGCCCGAGACCGTGAACGACGATCCGTACGAGGAGGGCTGGATGATCGTGATCGAGCCCTCCGATCCGAAGGAGCTCGAAGCGCTCATGGACGCGAAGGCGTACCGCGCGTTCGTCGAGGAGCAGGAATAGCCGGAGCCCACCTTGCGCTACCACCCGCACACGCCCGAGGACGTCCGGGCGATGCTCGACGCCGCCGGAGCGAAGAGCCTGGACGACCTGTTCCGCTCGATCCCGCAGCCGCTGCGCCTCACGCGGCCGCTCGACGTGCCGCCCGCCCTCGACGAGATCTCGCTCTTCGCCGAGTTCCGCCGGCTCGCCGAGCGGAACGAGGTCGCCCATCCGCCGTTCGCGGGCGCCGGCTGCTACCCCCACCACGTCCCGCCGGTCGTCGACCAGCTCCTCCTCCGCGGCGAGTTCTTCACGGCCTACACGCCGTACCAGCCGGAGATCTCGCAGGGCACGCTGCAGGCGCTCTTCGAGTGGCAGACCTTCGTGTGCCTCCTCACCGGCATGGACGTGTCGAACGCGTCGATGTACGACGGCGCGACCGTCGACGGCCGAGGCGGCGCTCATGGCGACGCGGCTCACCGGCCGGAAGAAGATCGTCGTCTCCGCGGCGCTGCACCCGGAGTACCGCAAGGTGCTCGCGACGTACCTGCGCTCCACGCACGACGAGATCGCGGTCGTCCCCTTCGGCCCGGACGGCCGGACGGACCTCGCCGCGCTCGGCAAGGCGGTGGACGGCGAGACCGCCTGCGTGATCGCCGGCTGGCCGAACTTCCTCGGCGTCGTCGAGCCGCTCCCCGAGATCGCGGCGCTCGCGAAGAAGGCGGGCGCGCTGTCCGTCGCCGTCACCGCGGAGGCGGTGGCCCTCGGGCGCGCTCCAGGCGCCCGGCGCGCTCGGCGCGGACGTCGCCGTCGGGACGTTCCAGAGCTTCGGCAACCCCATGACCTTCGGCGGGCCCGGCGCCGGGCTTCTTCGCGACCCGCGAGGCGAGCGTCCGGCAGATGCCGGGCCGGCTCTGCGGCGCCACGATCGACAAGCACGGCCGCCGCGGCTTCGTCCTCACCCTCTCGACGCGCGAGCAGCACATCCGCCGCGAGAAGGCGACCTCCAACATCTGCACGAACTCCGGCCTCACCGCGCTCGCCGCGACGATCCACCTCGCGCTGCTCGGGAAGAAGGGGCTCGCCCAGCTCGCGCGGCTCAACCTCGAACGGGCGGCGCTCCTGCGAGACGCGATGAAGCGCGCCGGGTGCGCGCCCGTGTTCTCCGGCCCGACCTTCAACGAGGCGGTCTACGACGTGGGCGACGCCGAGGCCGTCGTGGCGCGGCTCGCGAAGCGAGGCATCGTCGCCGGCGCGCCGCTCGCGCGCTGGTACCCCGACCTCCCGCGGGCGAAGGGCGCGCTCCTCTGCGTCGCGACGGAGCTCCACTCCCCCGAGCTCATCGAGCTCTTCGCGAAGTCGGTGAGGGGCTGATCATGGCGAACCCGACCGGCTGGAAGCCCACCATGGAGAAGGACGCGAAGGGCGGCGGCGCCGCCGAGGCACCCGGCGGCCCGGGCGCCGGCCTCGCGACCCGCGGCATCGCACACGAGGAGCCGCTCCTGTTCGAGCGCGGGTCCACGGGCCGGAGCGGCGTCTCGCTGCCCGCCCTCGCGCCCGGCGCCGACCCCACCGCGGCGATCCCGGCGGCGCTCCGGCGCGACGCCGTCGACGGCCTCCCGGAGATCTCCGAGCTCGAGGCGATCCGCCACTTCACGCGGCTCTCGACGTGGAACTACGGCATCGACACCGGGCTTCTACCCGCTCGGCTCGTGCACCATGAAGTACAACCCGAAGTCCTCGGAGGCGCTCGCGCGCCTGCCGGGCTTCGCGAACCTCCACCCGCTCGCGCCGGCGGAGATGGCGCAGGGCGCGCTCGAGCTCATGTGCGCGCTGCGAGCGCGCGCTCACCGAGATCGCCGGGTTCGACGCGACGACGCTGCCGCCCGCGGCGGGCGCGCACGGCGAGCTCTGCGGGCTGATGGTGATCCGCGCGTACCACGTCGCGCGCGGGAACCCGCGCAAGAAGGTGCTCATCCCCGACACCGCGCACGGCACGAACCCGGCGTCCGCGCGCGCTGAACGGCTACCAGGTCGTCCAGCTCGCGATCGGCGCCGGACGGGCGGCTCCACCCGGAGGACGGTCGCGGCCGCCATGGACGAGGACGTCGCCGCGATCATGATCACGAACCCGAACACGCTCGGGATCTTCGAGAGCCACATCCAGGAGATCGCGGAGATCGTCCACGCGAAGGGCGGCGCTCGTGTACGGCGACGGCGCGAACATGAACGCGCTGCTCGGCGTGGCGCGCCCGGGCGACATGGGCGTTCGACGTCATCCAGTACAACCTGCACAAGACGTTCGCGACGCCGCACGGCGGCGGCGGCCCGGGCTCCGGCCCGGTGGCGGTGAAGGCCGCGCTCGCGCCGTTCCTGCCCCTCCCCGCCGGTCGTGAAGGACGGCGAGACGTACCGGCTCGTCACCGACGCGAAGGAGCGCCCGCAGAGCGTCGGCCGGCTGCGCGAGTTCTGGGGCAACTTCGCGATGTTCGTCCGCGCCTGGGCGCTACATCCGCGAGTACGGGCCGGAAGGGCTCGCGCAGACGCGGCGAGCTCGCCGTGCTGAACGCCAACTACGTCCGCGCGCTCCTGCAGCGGCGTCTACCACCTGCCCTACGAGACCGACTCCCTCCACGAGGTCGTCTTCGACGACACGCAGCCAGAAGGAGACCGGCGTCACGACGATGGACGTCGCGAAGCGGCTCATCGACCACGGCTTCCACCCGCCGACGGTCTACTTCCCGCTCGTCGTCCACGGCGCGATCATGATCGAGCCGACCGAGACCGAGTCCAAGGAGACGCTCGAGCGCTTCGTCGACGCGATGAAGGCGATCGCCGAGGAGGCGAAGACGGACCCCGACGCGGTCAAGGCCGCGCCGACGACGCTCCTTCCGCGCGCGGCTCGACGAGACCCGGGCCGCCCGCAAGCCCGTCCTCCGCTGGCGGCCGGGGATGAAGGTCGAGTAGGCCCCGGCCCGGGCCGGATGGGGCCTTCGGCCGACCCTCCCGGTCCGGCCGCGACGCGCGCCGTCCGCGTATGATCGCGCGCGGGCCGCCGTCCGGGGCCCGGAGATCCCGATGCGCGCGCGCCCGCTGCTCCTCGCCGCTCTGCTCGCCGCCAGCCCGGCCTCGGCGGCGACGCGGGCCGCGCCCGACGACGACGGGATCCTCTTCGGCCTGCGCGGCGGCTGGGCCATCCCGTTCGGCGACGTCGTCCGCGACGCGCCGCTCTCCGAGCTCGTGGACGGCAAGGTGCCGCTGTGGCTCGAGGTCGGCTACCGCTTCAACGGCTACTTCCGCAGCACGCTCTACTTCGAGCTCGCGCCCATGTCGCTCGTCGATTGCCCGACCGGCGCGGCGTGCTCGGCGTTCGACGTCCGCTCCGGCCTCCTCTTCCAGCTCCACCCCGCGCCGCGCTCCTGGCTCGACCCGTGGCTCGGCGTCGGGTTCGGGTTCGAGCACATCCAGGCGACCGCCCCGCCGTCCACGGGCACGCCGGACGCGTGGGAGCTGAGCTGGGACGGCCTCGAGCTGCCGGTCGAGGCGGGGCTCGACCTCGCGATCTCCGACGTCCTCACGATCGGGCCGTACGCGTCCGCGTCGTTCGCCCAGTTCACGAGCGCGTCCGCGCGCCCGCCCGGAGGCTCCACCTCGAGCGGCGCCGTGGAGAGCCGCGCGACCCACGGCTGGCTGCAGGCGGGGCTCCGGCTGACGCTGAAGCTCTGACGCGGCCGCCCGCCGCGCGCGTTCAGCGCGCCAGCTTTCGCCACATGAGCGCGACCCCGGCGCTGAGGACGACCGCCGCCGCGAGCGCCCAGGGGTTCCCCGGCGCCTCGCGGACACGGAGGAGGACGCCGGGCTCGATCCCGACGGACGCCAGCTGGAGCGGCCGCCCGTCCGCGAGCGCGAGCTCGCCGTCGCGGCCGAGCCAGCGCGCCTCCTCGAGCCCCGAGGGGCCGCGTGCCCGGACCAGCGCGGCGGCGCCCCCGCCGGGCGCGGAGCCGATTGCGACGACACGCACCGTCTCACCGGCGACGACGCCGGCCTGCCCCTCGGCGACCGCGAGCTCCTCGGCGCCGGAGGCGAGCCGCGCGACGCGCACGCGGCCGAAGTCGCCGAGGAGCGCGAGCCGCCCGCCCGCCCCGGCGGAGAGCGGCGCGTTGTAGCCGACCGTCTCGGAGCGGACGCGGCCCGCCTCGTCGCGCACCTCGAGCCGCGCCGTCACCGCGCGCGGCATCCCGCCCGGGAGCGGATCGACGTCGAGCGACAGGAGGCGCGCCGCCCCGAAGCCGGGGAGGCGCTGCCACCCCGCCGACACGAGCACCTCGCCGCGGTCCTCCGCGCGGAACCCGGCCGCCGCGTGCGCCACGAGCCCGAGCAGGAAGCCGGCGTGGACGATCGCGGCCGCGTAGGCCGAGGGGGCCCGGGCGCCACCGCGCCACCGCCGCACGACCGTGTCCCACGTGGCGAGCACGGTGTTCACCGCGTAGAGGCCGGCGACCGGGAAGAGCAGGTAGAGCCAGGCGTGCGCGAGCCGCAGCGGATCGAAGAAGCCGCGCAGGTCGTCCATGCCGATCCCCGCGGACGCGCCGTCGCGCGTCGCTGCGAGCACGAACGAGCCGATCGCGAGGAGCGCGACCGTCGCGAGCCCGCAGGCGAGCCCGAGCCCCTGCGACCGGAGCCAGGCGAGCCGGGCGAGACCGCTAGCCGAAGGCATGCGAGGACCGGCCGAAGAAGAAGGACGTGCCGACGTACGCGACGAGCACGAACGCGAACCCGGCGACGGCGAGCGCGGGGCGCACCCACGCGTGCGGCTGCATCGACGGCGTCAGCTTCACGTGCACGAACGCCGCGTAGTGGAACCACAGGATGACGGACCAGATCACCTTCGGGTCCCACATGAACCAGGCGCCCCAGGCGAGGACGCCCCAGACGCCGCCCGTCACCATCGCGAGCGACCACAGGACGAGGCCCCAGAGCGCGAGCCGGTCGACGAGCGCGAGCCACTCGCCCTCGGCGCGCGCCCACCACGCGACCGACGCGGACGCCGCCGCGGCCCACGTGCCGTACGCGAGGAAAGAGAGCGGCACGTGGAGCGGGTACCAGACGGTGCGCATGAGCGGTGGCGGCCAGCGGAGGTCGCCCGGCAGCGCCATCGCCGCCGCGGTCGCTGCGGCGAGCACCGCGAGGAGCGGGAGGACGTAGGCGCGCGCGGGCCGCCAGGCGACCGCCGCGACGATCGCGATCGCGAGCGCCGCCGCGTTGAAGGACTCCATCTTGTTCGTGAGCGGGAAGAAGCCGATGGCGATCCCGCGCCCTGCCGTGCCCGCGAGGTGGACCGCGGCCCCTGCGACGAGGAGGGCGCGCGCGAGGCGGCCGGGCCGGACGGCCGCCGCGAGGAGCGCGCCGCCGTAGAAGGCGGCGGCGGTCCAGAGGAGCCACGCGAGCGCGGGGTGGGCCGAGGCCGCGAGCTCGGGAGGGGTCGGTCCCATCGGGCGCGCGAGGATAGCCGAGGCCGCGCCCCGGGCGGAAGCGCTACGGCATCGCCGGGATCGGGGCGCGGTAGACGCGCATCCCGGGCCGGCCCACCTCGAGGAAGAAGCCGAAGGAGAACTTGATCTCGCCGTTCGCGTCGACGATCCCGTTCGGCGGGTTCATGAACGGCTGCGCGCTGCGGAAGGCGGTCAGCGCCGCGCGATCGAGGAAGTCCGCGCCGCTCGTCTGCTCGACGACGAGGTTCTTCACGTGGCCGGTGTCATCGAGCGTCACGCCGAGGAGCGTGAAGCGGTCCTTGTAGCCGAACATGGAGCGGTCGGGATCGCGCGCCTCGAGCGGCGTCATCGGGTCCCACGCGGCGGCGACCTGCTGCTTGATGCGGTTGAAGTAGGTCGCGTACTTCCAGCCGCGCGTGTTGAGGTACGTCCCCTCGCCCTCCTCGATCCCCTGGAGGTGATCCGGCGCGGGGCCACCGGAGAGGCGCGCCAGCGTTCCCGGCGTCATCCTGAGCAGGTTGGCGGGGCCTTCCTTGAGCTGCCCGCCCTCGCCCACGCCGGGGGCCCGCGGGCGCGCGCCCTCCTCGCCCGCCGCGTGGCCCACCGCGAGATTGCCGTCCGTGCCCGGCGCGAGCGCGAGCTTCGGCGCGCCCTTCGGAGCCTCGGGCGCGGGCCGCTCGCCCTCGAGGCCGGGGATCGCCTTCGCGCTGCGGCCGCCCTGACCGGGCGACGGCATGCTCTCGACGCCCGGCGCCTGCGGCGTGGGCAGGGTCCGCTCGTAACCGGCCTTCGCGTGTCGCGAGCGCGTCTCCTTCTCGACCGAGTTGTCGCGGTCCGAGAGGAAGCGAGTGTCCTTCGGCGGGGTCGAGTTGGGCGACGGCGCGACGTCGACGACCTGCCCCGGCATGCGCGGCTCGGGCGGCGGCGCCGCGGGCGGCTTCGGCGCGGCGGTCGGCGGCCGGACCGGCCTGCTCGCCGACCCGGCGTCGGGCCGGATGGCACGGTTCGACGCCCACTGCGACGCGGAGACCGGAGCGAGGGAGACGCGCGCCGACTGCGGCGGCACGTCGAACGCGCCCGCCCGCACGAGGAGCAGGAACAGGAGCGCATTCAGGAGGATCGACGTGACCAGCGCCACCGCGGATCGGCGTGCGGGGCGCTCCCGGACCTTCGCGCGCCTGAGGCTCGGGCCGAGGTGGGTCATCGGTCGCCAATTTTAACAGGAGGGCAGCCGTTTCTCTCCCCCACGGGCGCACATTAAGCGGGCGAACGGTAAGCGGACGCCCCTCTGGGGGATCCCTTGTCGGGGGCGGGGTCGGGGGCGAGGCCCGCCTCGAGCCGGCGCCGGGATGCGCCTCGAACATGCTCACGCGGGGGCGCTCCGCGCGATGGCGCCTCGCGGCGCCGGGGCTCACTTGTCGCGGTAGGTGATGCGGCCGCGCGTGAGGTCGTACGGGGACAGCTCCAGCTTCACCCGATCGCCCGGGATGATGCGGATATGGAACTTCTTCATCTTGCCGGACGCGTAGGCGAGCACCGTCGGACCCTGATCCACCTTGACGCGGTACATGCCGCCGGCGAGGGCCTCCTCGACGGTCCCCTGTACCTCGATGCCCGCTTCCTTCTCGCTCATCGATCTCCCGTGCTGGCTTCCTAACGCGAGCGGCCCCGGTGACCCGAGGCCGCTCGAAACTTTCCGGCCGGTTGATTTACGCCTTCCGGACGTTCGCCGCCTGCAGCCCCTTGGGGCCCTGGGTGACGTCGAACTCGACGCGCTCACCCTCCTTCAGGGTGCGGAACCCGTCCATGTTGATCGCGGTGTGGTGGACGAAGACGTCCTCGCCGCCCTCCTGCGAGATGAACCCATAGCCCTTCGCGTCGTTGAACCACTTCACGGTACCGTTCGCCATCGCTTCACGTTTCCTTCTTCGATTGCGGCGCGCGTCGACCGCCGACTCGCGCGAGGCCGGGAGGTCACGGGCCTCCCGACCTGGGCGCGAACTATCCCCGAAACACCGCGGGACGGTCAAGCTGCGCGCGCGAAAGCTGCGCGCAGAAATGGACTTGCGAGGTCCAGCAGTGGCGCCGGACCCGCGGCCGACTTCACTCCGAGAGCGCCCCGAGCAGCGCCCGGGCGCGCGTGCCCACGTCCGTGTCCTGGGCGGCGGCGAGCGAGCCCAGCTCCGCGCGCGCGGCCCCGCGCTCTTCGGGGACGGCGAGCAGGCTCTCCGCCCGGGCGAGCCGCACGTGCGGATCGGCGGGCGCGAGCCGCACGGCGACCTCGGCGCAGAACCGTGCGGCGAGCGGCTGGCCGAGGCGGCGGTGGGCCCGCGAGAGGAGCGCCCACGCCGCGGGGTCGAGGTGGTTCGTGACGACGAGCCCCTCGAGGATCGCGCGGGCGGCGTCGACGCGCCCGGCGCCGAGCTCCGCCTCGGCGAGGCATGCGATGGCGTCGCCGATCTCCTGGGGGATTCCCTGCTCTTGCGCGAGGGTGCGGCCGCTCGCGAGGGCTTCGATGACGTCGCTCATGGTCGTCCCTTTCAGCGGATGTTGTTGATCGCCGCCATCCGCGTGTCGTGAGTGCTCTTCAGGATGTTCGAGACGAGCCCGAACATCTGCTGCTGCTTCTCCTGCAGCCGCTGGAGCTCCATCATCATGAGCTGGTCGCTCTTCCCGCCCGTTTCGCTGGTGGTCCCGGTCCCGCCGGTCGAGGACGAGGAGGAGGCGGCGCTCGCGACGCCGCCGACCACATCGACCACCTTGGAGCCGTACTGAAGGAGGAGCGGCGCAGCGGCGGGGAAGCCGAGCGCGCTCGCTCCCGCGGCCAGGATCGGGCCGGCAACCTTGTCGAGCATCGACTTCACCCCGGGCAGCTTCAGGAACCCGGACACGGCCTTCAGGGTCTCGCCACCCACGAGGCCTGACACGGCGCTCGCGACCTTCCCGAGGATGCCGCCGCTCTTCTTCTTCGCGCTCGAGCTCGTCGTCTTCGGCTTGCCGGCGATCTCGTCCATCTTCGCCTGCATCTCCTTCTCGTACTTGTCGTTCAGGTACGCCATGAGGCGCATGAGCTTCTCCTCGATCGAGAGCTTCGGATCGGAGAGGAAGGACAGCGCGGACTTGGACGACGAGGAGGTCGAGGACGCCGCCTTCGGCGACGACCTCGTGGTGGAGGTCGTCGCGGACGCGTACCCCGGCACGGCCGTTCGCCCCCCGCTCGGCATCACCGTCCCGGTGGGGCGGCCGAGCGCCGCGAGGACGACCTGGTCGAAGAGCGAGCTCGTCGAGCTCTCCTTGGACTTCACGGCCGCGGCCGTGGCGCGCGCCGCGGTGCGCCGGACGGCGGGGGACGCGGCGGCGTCCGCGCCGGCAGCGGCACCGGCGGCTGCGCCCGCCGCGGCCCCGGCGGCGGCGCCGGCCACGGACGCGAGGTTGGAGGCGTTCACCATGCGGGTTCCTTTCGTGTGCGGCCCCTTGGGCCGCGTGGACGAGCCGGCGAGAAGCGCGCCGCGTGCCTGCCGCGTCGCCCGTGATCCCGCGGGGTTGTGCGGGCGCGGGGGGCCGCCTCCGCGCCGGGCGTCCGCGCCCCGGACGTTTGACGCGCCCCCCGCACCCGCCTAGATCTTCCGGCAGTGCGCACGCTCGGCGTCGACCTCGGCCGCGTCCGGATCGGCCTCGCGCTGGCCGACGACGTCCTGCGTACCGCACGGCCGCTCCGCGTCGTCGAGCGCCGCGCCGAGGCCGCGGACCTCGCCGCGATCGCGGAGGCGGCGCGCGAGTACGAGGTCGAGCGCGTCGTGCTCGGCCTCCCGCTCAACATGGACGGGACCGAGGGCCCCTCCGCGCGCCTCGCGCGCGCGTTCGCGCCGAAGCTCGCGGCGGCGCTCGGCGTCCCCGTCGATCTGTTCGACGAGCGGCTCTCCACCTTCGAGGCGGAGATCCGCTTGCGCGATCAGGGCTTCTCTGCGAAGGATCGGCGCTCGCGCGTGGACGCGGAGGCCGCGGCGGTGATCCTCCAGGGCTGGCTCGACAGGGACGACCGATGAGGCGCTCGCTCCTCGCGCTCGCCGCCCTCGCGGTCGCCGCCGCCCTCGTCACGATCGGGCTCGCGTGGCACGCGTTGTCGATCTTCCGCGAGACGCCCTACGGGGCGCTCGAGGAGAAGGTCGTCGTCGTGCCGCCCGGAGCGACCGCGCGCGCCGTGGTCCGCGCCCTCGCCCACGCCGGAGCGCTCTCGGACGACGCTCGGGCGTGGAGGTACGTCCGCTGGGTGAAGCGCGACGCCCGCCCCTTCCGCGCCGGGGAGTACTCCTTCTCGGGCCCTCTGCGGCCCGACGACGTGCTCGAGCGCGTGTACCGCGGCGAGGTGAAGCTCCACCGCCTCACCGTCCCCGAGGGGCTCCGGCTCGACGAGATCGCGGAGGTCGTCGGCGCGACCGGGCTCGCCGACGAGGCCGAGTTCCGCCGGCTCGCGCGCGATCCGGAGGTCGCCCGCGCGCTCGGCCTGCCGTTCCCGACGCTGGAGGGGTTCCTGTTCCCGGACACCTACGCCTTTCCGCGGGGCGTCTCCGCCCGCGCCATCGCGGACGCCATGGTGGCGCGGTTCAAGGAGGAGTACGCCGCCGCCGACCAGCTGCGGAGGCCGGGCGTGGTGCTCACGGTCGGCGAGGCGGCGACGCTCGCGTCGATCGTCGAGAAGGAGACGGGCCGGCCGGACGAGCGTCCCCGGATCGCCTGCGTGTTCCACAACCGGCTGCGGCTCGGGATGCGCCTCCAGACCGACCCGAGCGTGATGTACGCGACGCTCCTGAGGACCGGCCGCTGGTCCAAGAACATCAGCCGAGCGGACCTGCTCGCCCCTCACCCGTACAACACCTACACGACCGCGGGCCTGCCCCCCGGTCCGATCGCGAACCCGGGCGCCGCCGCGCTGCGCGCCGCGCTCGCGCCGGCGGAGTGCAAGGACCTCTTCTTCGTGTCGCGGAACGACGGCTCGCACGTCTTCTGCCCCGACCTCGCCTGCCACAACGCCGCCGTGAAGAAGTTCCAGGTGGACTTCTTCCGGCACGCGCAGCGCTGAGCCCGTCCGCGCGCGCACGCGACCTGCCCCGTCGGTCCCACCCCGACGGGGACTTCGCACCCGAGCCGCTGCGCCCCGGACTGCAGCGCGGGCGTCCGGTCCTTATCCTCCATCAGGTCGGCGACCCGCGCCCGGGCGCCGCCGAGCCCTTAGAGAGAGATCGAGGTCGGCAAGATGCCCGAAGCCACGCAGGGAAGCTGGGTCTCCCGGATCGCGTCCTTCCAGGATCGCGAGGCCTACTCCGAGCAGCACTGGGAAGGTTCGTTCGACGAGTACCTCGCCCTCGTGCGGCAGAACCCGAAGGTCACGCGGACGGCGTTCCAGCGCGTCTACGACATGATCCTGTCCCACGGGAAGAGCGAGTACATCGACAACAAGAAGAAGCTCGTCCGCTACGACTTCTTCACGGACCCGGACTTCGGCGGGAAGGACGCCATCTACGGCCTCGACATCCCGCTCATGAAGCTCGTGAACGTCTTCAAGAGCGCGGCGCAGGGCTACGGCACCGAGAAGCGCGTCATCCTCCTGCACGGTCCGGTCGGCTCGTCGAAGTCGACCATCGCGCGGCTCCTCAAGAAGGGGCTCGAGGCGTACTCGAAGACGGCGGAGGGGGCGCTCTACACGTACGCGTGGGACGTCGAGCGGACGAACCCGGACGGCGTGAAGCGTCGCGAGCTCATGCCCTGCCCGATGCACGAGGAGCCGCTCCACCTCGTGCCGCACGAGTGGCGCGCGAAGGTGTGCGCGGAGCTCTCCCCGCCCGAGTCGGGGTTCCGCGTCACGGACGCGGGCGACCTCTGCCCGGCCTGCCGCTTCGTCTTCAAGGAGCTCATGACCGAGTACAAGGGCGACTGGGAGAAGGTGATGGGCCACGTGCGCGTGCACCGGCTCATCCTCTCCGAGAAGGACCGGATCGGCGTCGGCACCTTCCAGCCGAAGGACGAGAAGAACCAGGACTCGACCGAGCTCACCGGCGACATCAACTACCGCAAGATCGCCGAGTACGGCTCCGACTCGGACCCGCGCGCGTTCAACTTCGACGGCGAGTTCAACATCGCGAACCGCGGGATCATCGAGTTCGTCGAGATCCTGAAGCTCGACGTCGCCTTCCTCTACGACCTCCTCGGCGCGACGCAGGAGCACAAGATCAAGCCGAAGAAGTTCCCGCAGACCGACATCGACGAGGTCATCGTCGGGCACACGAACGAGCCCGAGTACCGCAAGCTCCAGTCGAACGAGTTCATGGAGGCGCTGCGGGACCGGACCGTGAAGATCGACATCCCGTACATCTCCCGCCTCGACGAGGAGGTGAAGATCTACGAGCGCGACTACAACAGCCACAAGATCCGCGGGAAGCACATCGCCCCGCACACGCTCGAGATGGCCGCGATGTGGGGCGTGCTCACCCGGCTCGAGGAGCCGAAGAAGCACAACCTCACGCTCGTCCAGAAGCTGAAGCTCTACAACGGGAAGTCGCTGCCCAACTTCACCGAGGACAACATCAAGGAGCTCCGCAAGGAGGCGCACCGCGAGGGCATGGAGGGCATCAGCCCCCGGTACATCCAGGACAAGATCTCGAACGCGCTCGTGTCGGACAGGGGCGAGGGCTGCGTGAACCCGTTCATGGTGCTGAACGAGCTCGAGAACGGGCTGCGCCAGCACTCGCTCATCAGCTCCGAGGAGCAGCGCAAGCGGTTCCGCGACCTCCTCACCGACGTGAAGCGCGAGTACGAGGACGTCGTGAAGAACGAGGTCCAGCGCGCCATCAGCGCGGACGAGGACGCGATCACGAAGCTCTGCGCGAACTACATCGACAACATCAAGGCGTACACGCAGCGCGAGAAGGTCCGGAACAAGTACACCGGCCAGTACGAGGAGCCGGACGAGCGGCTCATGCGGTCGATCGAGGAGAAGATCGACATCGCGGAGAGCCGCAAGGACGACTTCCGCCGCGAGATCATGAACTACATCGGCGCGCTCGCGATCGAGGGGAAGACCTTCAACTACCGGACGAACGAGCGGCTCCACAAGGCGCTCGAGCTGAAGCTGTTCGAGGACCAGAAGGACTCGATCAAGCTGAAGAACCTCGTCGCCTCGGTGGTGGACCGCGAGACGCAGGAGAAGATCGACGTGGTGAAGCAGCGGCTCGTGAAGAACTACGGCTACTGCGAGATCTGCTCGACCGACGTCCTCAACTTCGTCGCCTCGATCTTCGCCCGCGGCGACGCGAAGGACTAGGGCGGGGGCGCGGGAGCGGGGCCGGCCGATGGCGCTCAAGATCAAGCAGGACCACGCACGCTTCCGCGACATCGTCCGCGGCCGGATCAAGCGCAACCTCAAGAAGTACGTCCAGAAGGGGGAGCTGATCGGGAAGAAGGGGAAGGACTTCATCACCATCCCCGTCCCGACCATCGACATCCCGCACTTCCGCTACGGGGAGCGCTCGCAGGGCGGCGTGGGCCAGGGCGACGGCGAGCCCGGCGATCCGCTCTCCCCCGGCGACCCGCAGCCCGGCAGCGGCAACGCCGGCCAGGGCGAGGGGCAGCACATCCTCGAGGTCGACGTCCCGCTCGAGGAGCTCGCCGACATCCTCGGCGAGGAGCTGTCGCTCCCCCGCATCGAGCCGAGGGGGAAGGACCGCATC
This sequence comes from uncultured delta proteobacterium, assembly GCA_963821195.1. GTDB lineage: Bacteria > Myxococcota > Myxococcia > Myxococcales > Anaeromyxobacteraceae > Anaeromyxobacter. The sequence goes on along the minus strand of CAWGDE010000024.1, from coordinate 43,879 downwards.
GTCTCGACGCGGCTCAGGTACACCGGCGTCGCACCGTCCGGACCCGAGTCGCTGCGCCACTTCAAGCGCACCTACAAGCAGGCGCTGCGGCGGCAGATCGCGAGCGGCTCGTACAACTGGCGCCGGCCGGTGATCGTGCCGGTGCGCGAGGACCGCCGCTACCGGACGTGGAAGGAGGTCCCGCTCCCGGAGACGAACGCCGTCGTCATCTACATGATGGACGTCTCGGGGTCGATGGGCGACGAGCAGAAGGAGATCGTGCGGATCGAGTCCTTCTGGATCGACACCTGGCTGCGCAAGCACTACAAGGGCCTCGAGACGCGGTTCGTGATCCACGACGCGGTCGCGCGCGAGGTGGACCGCGACACCTTCTTCCACACGCGCGAGTCGGGCGGGACGATGATCTCGTCCGCCTACAAGCTCGCGCTCGAGATCATCGAGACGGACTACGCGCCTTCGTCCTGGAACGTCTACCCGTTCCACTTCTCCGACGGCGACAACTGGAGCGCGGACGACACCCGGCTCTGCGTCGAGCTCCTGCAGGGGAAGATCCTGCCGGCGGTGAACCTCTTCTGCTACGGCCAGGTGGAGAGCCCCTACGGCTCCGGCCAGTTCATCAAGGACCTGAAGGACAGCGTCGGCGACCGCGAGAACGTCGCGCTCTCCGAGATCCCCGACAAGGAGGGGATCTACGGGTCCATCAAGGCGTTCCTCGGCTCGGGGAGATGACGATGGACAAGCGCGCCCATCTCCCCGCCCACCTGCACGACATCCGGACCCGCGTCGAGGCCTACGCCCGCGGGTACGGGCTCGACTTCTACGACACGATCTTCGAGGTGCTCGGCTTCGACGAGATCAACATGGTCGCCGCCTACGGCGGCTTCCCGAACCGCTACCCGCACTGGCGGTTCGGCATGGACTACGAGCGGCTCTCGAAGGGCTACGAGTACGGGCTCTCCAAGATCTACGAGATGGTCATCAACAACGACCCCTCGTACGCGTACCTGCTCGAGTCCAACATGGACGTGGACCAGAAGCTCGTGATGGCCCACGTGTTCGGGCACGTCGACTTCTTCAAGAACAACTTCATGTTCCGGCACACCAACCGGAAGATGATGGACCAGATGGCGAACCACGCGACGCGAGTCCGCCGCTACCAGGACAAGCTCGGGGTCGAGACGGTCGAGGACTTCATCGACCGGTGCCTCTCGATCGAGAACCTCATCGACTACCAGTCGCCTTACGTGAAGCGGCGCGCCGACCGGCGGCGAGGAGGAGGACGAGGAGGATTCGGCCCGGAAGGTGGCGCAGGGGTTCAAGACCTCGCGCGAGTACATGCGGGAGTACATCAACCCGCCGGAGTTCCTCCAGGCGCAGCAGAAGAAGCTCGACGAGGAGGCCGCGCGCAAGAAGAGGTTCCCGGAGCGGCCCGAGCGCGACGTGCTGCACTTCCTGCTCGAGCACGGGCCGCTCCAGCGCTGGGAGCACGACGTGCTCTCCATCGTGCGCGAGGAGGCCTACTACTTCGCGCCGCAGGGCCAGACCAAGATCATGAACGAGGGCTGGGCCACCTACTGGCACTCCACGATCATGACGGAGAAGGCGCTCGACGCCTCCGAGGTCGTCGACTACGCCGACCACCACTCCGGTACGCTCGCGACGCAGCCGGGGCAGCTCAACCCCTACAAGCTCGGCGTCGAGCTCTGGCGCGACATCGAGGACCGCTGGAACCGCGGCCGCTTCGGCAAGGAGTTCGACGAGTGCGACTCCTTCGTCGAGCGCAGGCAGTGGGACAAGAAGCTCGGCCTCGGGCGCGAGAAGATCTTCGAGGTCCGCAAGCACTACAACGACGTCACGTTCATCGACGAGTTCCTGACCCTCGAGTTCGTGATGCAGCAGAAGCTCTTCACCTACGGGTACAACGAGAAGCACCAGCGCTGGGAGATCCTCGAGCGCGAGTTCAAGAAGGTGAAGGAGAAGCTCCTCCACATGCTGACCAACTTCGGCCAGCCGACGATCGCGGTCGAGGACGGGAACTTCGAGAACCGCGGCGAGCTCCTCCTCGTGCACAAGCACGACGGCGTCGACCTGAAGCTCGACTACGCGCGCGACACGCTCCGGAACGTCCAGACGCTGTGGCGGCGGCCGGTGAACCTCGTCTCGAAGGTGGAGGGGCGCGGCACGCTCTTCCGCTTCGACGGCAAGGAGCACTCGGACAAGCGGTACGAGATCTGACCACGACGTCCCACCCGCCTCGGCCCTGCCCCGCGCGGCGCGATCCGATCGCCCGACCCGGTGGAGGATTTCGTCCCGGCGGGCTCACCTGCTAGATTGCGATGCGAATGCAGCACGACCCCGACGTCCCCCGCCGGAGCCGCATCCCCGCCGCCGCCGCAGGCCTGGGCGCCGCCGCCATCTTCGGGCTCGCCCTCGCGGGCGCCGCCGGCCGCGTCCGCACCGTGCCGGTGATCCCGGCCGAGGCGCCGCCGCCCCCGACCGCCACGGCCGACCCCTCGCCCGCCCAGCCGCCCTCGATCGCGCCGATGCCGCCCGAGCGCGTCGTCGCGGTCACCTCGCGCCTCGCCCGGAACCAGACGCTCGCGCAGGCGCTCTTCAAGCTCGACCTCGACGGCGCCCAGGTGCGCGCGGTCGTGGACGCGCTGCGGGGCCAATTCCCGTTCAACCACGCGCGGCCGGGCGACCAGGTCCGCGTCGAGCGGCGCGAGGGCGACACCGAGGTGCAGCGGATCAGCTACCGCCAGGGGCCGGCCGACGAGTGGATCGTCGAGCGCCTGCCCGACGGGACGCTCCGCGGCTCGAAGCGGCCCGTCGAGCTCACGACGGAGGTGGCGCGCGTCGGCGTGACGATCCAGTCGTCGCTCTACGAGTCGCTCCAGAAGGCCGGAGAGGACCCGAACCTTGCGGTGCTCGCGGCGGACGTGCTCGCCTGGGACGTCGACTTCTACCAGGACGTCCGCGCCGGCGACCGGATGCGGATGGTGGTCGAGAAGGTGATCGCCGACGGGAAGCTCGTCCGCTACGGCGAGGTGCTCGCCGCCGAGTACGACGGCGCAGCCACGGGCCGCAAGCGCCTCTTCCGCTACACCGATCCCGAGGGCCAGACGAGCTACTTCGACGACGAGGGCCAGAGCGCGCGGCGCGGGTTCCTCAGGTCACCGCTCAAGTACGCGAACATCACGTCGCGGTTCGGCAACCGCGTGCACCCGATCCTCGGGTACCAGAAGGCGCACGAGGGCATCGACTACGGCGCCCCGACCGGCACGCCGGTCTGGGCGGTGGGCGACGGGCGCGTGGAGCAGTCCGGCTGGAACGGCGGCTGCGGCAAGAGCGTCACGCTGCGGCACCGGAACGGCTACGAGACGGTCTACTGCCACCTGTCCGGGGTCGCGGTCTCGGCCGGGAAGCCCGTGTCGCAGAAGCAGATCATCGGCTACGTCGGCCAGACCGGCATGGCGACCGGACCGCACCTCCACTACGCGGTGAAGCGCGGCGGGGCGTTCATGAACCCGCTGCAGCTCAAGGTGCCGCGCGAGGCGCCCATCCCCGAGAAGTGGATGCCCGACTTCCGGGAGAAGATCTCGCCGATGCGGGCGAAGCTCGAGGGTGATCTCGCCGCCCTGTAGCCTGCGCTGACCGGTCGCTCGTGCACGCTGGGCCCCGCGGGCGCCCTTCGGCGCGCATGCTCGGCGGCATGCGATCCGGAGCGCGCGCGTGCCAGACCCATCTGCTCACCGCTTTGGCGGAACTCGGGTCCGCGGTGCCCTTCGCGCCGCGGACCCTCGGACAGCCGCCTCCGCGGCACCGGTCGATCCTCGGCGCGCGCGCGATCCGGGTCGTAACGGCGGCCGCCTGCGCGACGCGCCTCCGGGCGCCCCCCGGGGCCTGGCGCTCACGGACCTGTCGATGCGGGGCCGGTCGTCGCGCCTACCGCCGCCGCCGCCGGGCGCGCTCGGCGGTGAGCGACTTCCCGTTCCACTCCTTGCCGTGGAGCCCCTGCACCGCCGCGTCGAGCGACTCGGGGGCGACCTCGACGAAGCTGTGGCTCCGGCGGACCTCGACGGCGCGGACCTCCGTGCCGGGGGCGAGCGTCGCGACGGCCTCTCGGACCTTCGCCTCGTTTGCGCCGTCCATCTCGCCGAGCGAGACGAAGATCTTCGCGCGGGTCGGGCTCTGCTCGCCCGACGGAGCGCCTTCGGCGGCCGCGCTCGAGGCGACGATCGTGGCGGGGACCTCGACGGCCTCGGCGCCGCCCCCGCGGTCCTCGCGCGTGATCGGGATCTCGCGGGGCTCGCCGCCGGAGCGCGCGTGCCGCTCGTCGCCGTCCCGGTCGCCCCGCTCGCGGCGCTCGCCGCGGTCGCGCTCGTACCGATCGCCGCGGTGGCGTTCGTCGCGGCCGCGCCCCTCGTCGCCGCCGCGCGCCCGGCGGCCCTCGCCTTCGCGCCTGCGGCCGCCGTCGCGGCCGCGGCCCTCGAGCGCCTTCGGGACCGCCTCCTTGCGCTCGTGCTCCTTGCGCTTGTGCTCGGCCTTCTGGAGGTCCGTCATCTTCTCGATGCGGTGGTGCGTGAAGAAGTACTTGAGCGCGAACGCGACGAGCCAGTCGCCGTCCTGCCGGTTCCGGAGCTCCTGCGCGAGCGGGATGAACGCCTCGAAGATCGAGGAGCTCATCGCGTCCTTCAGCTCCACCACGTGGCGGTCGGTCCAGACCTTCCGCGCCTCCTCCGGCGTCGGCAGCTTCTTCTCCTCGAAGACCACGCCGTACTTCTTCTGGAGCGCGGTGAGCGTGTGGATGTCGCCGCCCGAGACGATCGAGAGGCTCGTCCCCTTCTTGCCGATGCGGCCGGTGCGGCCGACCCGGTGGAGGAAGACGCCCGGGTCCTCGGGGAGCGAGTAGTTGATGACGTGCGACAGGTCGGAGATGTCGATGCCGCGCGCGGCGATGTCGGTCGCGACCATGAAGCGCACCTCGCCGCGCTTCACCTTCGCCATCACCCGCTCGCGCTCCTTCTGCGGCAGGTCGCCGTTCAGGAGCTCCGCGTCGTACCCGTTCCGGTTCAGCACCGCGGTGACGAGCGACGTGTCCGTGCGCGTGTTGCAGAACACGATCGCGGCCTCGGGCTCCTCGATCTCGATCATGTAGAGGAGGTTCCGCGGCTTCGGGTAAGCGTCGACCGCCGGGTACATCACGTTGTGGATGTTCTCGACCGTGTACTCGTCGCCGGAGAGCAGGATGGTCTCGGGCGCGGTCAGGTACTCGTGGATGATCTGCTCGATGTCCGCGGGGACCGTCGCCGAGAAGAGGAGCTGCTGGCAGTCGTCCGGGAGGTGGTCGAGGATCCGGGTCACCTCCTCGAAGAACCCCATGTTGAGCATCTCGTCGGCCTCGTCGAGGCAGCAGACCATCGCCTCGTCGAGCTTCAGCGTCTTGCGGCGGATGAAGTCGTAGATGCGCCCCGGCGTGCCGACGACGATCTCGGCGCCGGCGTCGAGGGCGTCCTTCTGGTCGCCCATCGAGGCGCCGCCGTAGACGGTGACGACGCGCAGGTCCTTGTGCTTCGCGAGGTCGGCGAGCTCCGCGGCGACCTGGAGCGCCAGCTCGCGGGTCGGCGTCATGACGAGCGCCGACGCCTTCCGGCGCCCGTCCGGGATGCGCTCCAGGATGGGGATGCCGAACGCGGCGGTCTTCCCGGTGCCGGTCTTCGACCGGACGATCACGTCCTTGCCGTCGCGGATCGGGCGGTAGGCCGCCGACTGCACTGGCGTCGGCTTCTCGTAGCCGCGCTCGGCGATCGCGCGCCGCACGGGCTCCGACAGGCCCATATCGTCGAAGGATGCTTCCGAAACGTAGTCCGACGGCGCCTGCGAGGGCGCCTGCTGCACGTCTTCCATTCGTCACTCCGGGCCGCCCCGTTCCGGGGGGCCGATCAGTGGCGCATGGCGGCAGCTCGCTTTGAACCGCGTCGACCCCGGTCCGCCTTCCTAGGCGAGCGCGCGATTCGCGCGCTCGAACGGACCGGGACCCGCGCCGTTCCGCGAGACCCGCCATGCGCCGGTGGTGCGTCGTCCGCGCGCTTGCGCGAACTTCGCATCATCTATATCAAACGGGCCTGGCCGGGCGCCATTCCTTCGCCGGGCCCACCCTTCCCCATGGCCGCCGACGATCCCCGCGACGACGATCAGGCGCCGCCCCGGCCTCGCAGGGCGCTCCCGGCGAAGGCTGGCCCGGCGGGGCGAGACGCGGGCGGCCTCGTCCGCTACGACCCGCTCCGCGCGTACATGGCGGAGGTCCAGCGCCACCCCCTGCTCTCGCCGGGCGAGGAGCACGCGCTCGCGGTCCGGTACCGCGAGACGGGGGACGTCGACGCCGCGTACAAGCTCGTCGCGTCGAACCTCCGCCTGGTGGTGAAGATCGCGCACGAGTACCGCCGCACCGCGTTCCAGCTCCTGGACCTCGTCCAGGAGGGGAACATGGGGCTCATGCAGGCGGTGAAGAAGTACGATCCATGGAAGGGCGTGAAGCTGTCCTCCTACGCGGCCTGGTGGATCCGCGCGTACATCATCCGGTTCGTCATGGACAACTGGCGGATGGTGAAGCTCGGGACCACCCAGGCGCAGCGGAAGCTCTTCTTCAACCTCTCGAAGGAGCGGGAGAAGCTCCTCGCCCGGGGGATCGAGCCGACGCCGCGCCTCCTCGCGAAGAACCTCCAGGTCGAGGTGAAGGACGTCGAGGAGATGAGCGCGCGGATGGCGGCCGACGACCTCTCGCTCGACGCGCCGCTGCACGGCGACGAGGACCAGTCGCGCCAGACGCGGCTCGACCGCGTCGCGCAGGACGGCGCCGCCCCGCCCGACGAGCGGATCGGGGACGAGGAGCTGCGCCGGGTGTTCCGCGAGAAGCTCGAGGTCTTCGCGAAGACGATCACGGACGAGAAGGAGCGCTACATCTTCGAGAAGCGCCTCCTCCCGAAGGACGGCGAGGCACCGCTCACGCTCCAGGAGATCGGCGACCGGTTCCGGCTGACGCGCGAGCGCGCGCGGCAGATCGAGGCGAAGCTCACCGCTCGGCTGCGCGAGTTTGTCCGCGCGGAGATCCCCGACTTCGAGCTGCTGGGGCCGCCGGGGGATTGACGCGTGCCTGCTAGGATGCACCGCGGGCGGCGATCACCGCGGGCACCGTCTTCAGGCAGATCAGGAAATCGCCCCAGAGCGACCACTTGTCGATGTACTCGAGGTCGAGCTCCATCCAGCGGTCGAAGCCGATGTTGCTCCGGCCGCTGATCTGCCAGAGGCACGTGATTCCCGGCTTCACGCTGAGCCGGCGGCGGTGCCAGCGACGGTACTGGCTCACCTCGCCGGGGATCGGGGGCCGCGGACCGACGACGCTCATGTCGCCGAGCAGAACGTTGATGAACTGAGGGAACTCGTCGAGGGAGGTCTTGCGCAGTAAGGCGCCGACCTTCGTCACGCGCGGATCCTTCCGGATCTTGAACACGGGACCGCTCACCTCGTTCCGCGCGCGGAGCGCCTCGAGCTGGGCCTCCGCGTTCACGTGCATCGAGCGGAACTTGAGCATCCGGAACGGGCGGCCGTTCCGCCCGACGCGCCGCTGGCCGAAGAACACCGGGCCCGGCGAGTCGAGCTTGATGGCGATCGCGACGCCGGCGAGGACCGGGGCGAGGAACGCGAGCACCGAGGCGCTCACGAGCACGTCGAACACGCGCTTCGCCGCGAGCGCGAGCGTGTCGGAGGGCGTCCGCGAGAACCCGAGCATCGGGATGCCGTCGAACTCCGAGATCGTCATCCGACCCGGACCGAAGCGCAGGACGTCGAGCGAGATCCGGACCTCGATCCCCTGCTCCTCGCAGAGCTGGATCCCGCGCTGGACGGAGCCGAGCTCGTCGCGGGGCACCGCGAACACGACGACGTCGAGGACCTCGCGCTCGAGGATCGCGCCGAGGTCGGAGAGCGTTCCGAGCACCGGGCCGCGCGAGCGAGCGGGCATCCCGTCGACGAGCACGAAGCCGGCGAAGGAGAGGCCCCACTCCGGATTGGCAGAGAGGATCTCGACGAGCTCGCGCGCCATGCCGCCCGTCCCCACCACGGCGACGCGCTGGGCGTTCTTGCCGCGGCCGCGGGCGCGCGCGACCGCGCGCGTGACGACGCGCGCGCCGAACACCAGCGCGAACGCGACGCCGAAGTAAAGGGCGAGGAAGAGCCGCGACAGCTCCTGCTGCCCGGTTGCGAACGCGAGCGCGGCGAGGCCCACGGCCACCGTGGCGAAGACGCGGAGCGCGCGGACGAGCTCCACGGGTCCGGTGCGCCCGAACGGCGCGTCGTAGAGCGCGTGCATCCACGCGCTCGCGGACCAGAGCAGCAGCACGATCACGAGCCGCGGCCAGTACTCCTGAACGTCGAGCCCCAACGTCGGGTTCGCGACGAGCCGCAGGTACAGCGCGTGCGCCAAGGGAAAGGCGAGCGCCAGCACCGCCACGTCGAAAACCCTGATGCCCGGCCTGTACGAGACGTCGTTGCTCTGCAGCACGCACTCCCCCGAAGCCGACCCGATCGCGTCGACGATTACCACGACCACCTCGCGTGCGGACGTGACCAAATGTGTACAACTACCCCACGACCACGTGACAGCGGCGCTCGGGACAGCCTGCCGCACTCATGCACGGAGAGTGAATGGAACCGTGATCGTGCGCCTTGCGTCTCGTCGCAGCGCGTAGGAGGGCCCCTTCTCGGGCCCGATCATTCATCCCTGAGGGGTAGGCTCGTGGGCACGCGCGTGCGAGGCCTTCCGGACGCACGGCGCGCAGGGCGCGGCACGACGCCCCGCCGCGTCGTCCCTCGTGCGGCGGAACGCCCGGGCGCCCGGCGACCGCTACGGCACGATCGGTCGCCGAGATCGCCGTCTCGCCGGCATTCGCCGGCAGTGCGCCACGGGCCGAGCGCCGCCCCACCGCGTGCCCCGACGCATGCGCCCCGCGACACCGGCGGGGCAACGGGTCACTTGATGAGCACGGCGCCGATCAGGCGGTCCGCGCCGATGATGTCGATCGTGCGGCGGGCGGCGGCCATGCGGGTCTTCCCGAGCTCGATGCAGAGCACGACCGCATCGGCGGCCTGCGCCACGGCGACGCCGAGCGGCTCGTCGACGACGGGCTGGATCGCGACGATGGCCCGCCCGAGGGGCGGCAGGGGCGTCGCTTCGCGGACCGGACGCATGGCCTGCGACGATCCCTCGGCCCCGACCGCGACGGGCTTCGCTTCGACCTCGATGGGCGCCGGCCACCTCAGCTCGTCCTGCAGCCGCGGCTGGAGCTCCGCGAGCGCACGCGCCGCGGCGAAGTCCAGCCGATTCACGACGACCGCGGTCACCGGCGTCTCGCGAAGCAGCGTTCCCACCCGGGCGAGAGCCGTCGCGAGATCCGCGGTGGAGCCACCGGAGTCCGCAGGGACGAGGACGAGCGACGCCCAGGGGAGCCGGGCCACGGACAGCCAGAGCTCCTGATGCTCGCGCTCCGGCGGCGCAGCATCGCCGCGGGCGGACAGCCCGCCTGCGTAGACCGAGAACGGGGTCAGTTCGGAGCTCATGTGGTGCGTCTCGGCGCATTGCACGCCGGTTGGCGCCCCCGGGTCAAGTCCGCGTGCCCCCCGATCGGCCCGTGCGATGACCTGGCCCGACCGGGGGCCATTTTGCTCATAGTCATACGGAGGCGCGCCCTCCTGCCGCAACCCGGCCGATGTCCCGTGGTCATGGCAGTAGCGCGATGGGCGCCGATTCGCGACACTGGTGATCTCGCGCCCACGCCGGCCGGCGCGAGGGGGGAATGCCATGAAACTCAGCGTGCTCACGCGGTTGCTCGCAGCCGGCGTCACGGCTGCGGTGCTCGCCTCCGGGTCTGCGCTTGCGGGCAACAACCAGGGCGGCAACAACCAGGGCGGCAGACAACCAGGGCGGCAACAACCAGGGCGGCAACAACAACAACCAGGGGTCGGCTTTCTCCGTGCCGGAGTTCGATCCCGCCGCCGTCGGCGCGATCGCGGCGCTCGTCGCCGGTGGCGGCGTGCTCCTCGCCCGCCGCAAGAAGAATTGAGCGCGCCCGCCGCGGCTCCGGCTGCCGCCCCCGGCGGGCGCTCCTCGCTCCGCTGGAGCCTACCGGCGGCGCTTCTCGTCGCAGAGTACGCGTTCCTCTCGACCCTCGTCGACCTGCCGACGTCGGGTCCGGCGCTCGGGGTCGCATCCGCCGCCCGGCTGATGGTGCCTGCTGGCCTGGGCGCCTTCACTGCGGGCTGGCTCATCTCCCGCCGCGGAGTACGACCCGCCGTCGGCGAAGGGTTCCGCTCCCTGCCACCGTGGCGGCCCTGGCCCCTCCTGGCGCTCCAGCTGGGCGCGTTCGGAGCGACCGCCTGGTTCGCGGAGCGCGCGCTCGGGCCGGGCGCGCCACCGCCGTCGGTCGCGCGGCTCCTCGCCGTCCTCGGGGGCGTGGCCGTGTGCACGCTCCTCGCGCTCTCCACGGCGGCACCGCTGGCGTGGATCGCGAGGCTCGTCCGAGTCCACCTCGGCGTCGAGATCGCGGCGGCCGGCGTGGGGCTGCTTGCGTGGCGAGCGGCGGTTCTCGCCGAGGGCCTCTGGGGCGTTCTGCGCGGCGCCACGGTTCACGCCGTCGGCGCGCTGCTCCTGTCCGTGCGCCCGGACGCGGTCTTCCTTCCGGAGCAGAGCATCGTCGGCCTGGCCGGATTCCGGGTGGCCATCGCGCCCGTGTGCTCCGGCGTGGACGGCCTGGGGCTCGTGCTGGTGTTCCAGATGCTGTGGCTTGCGCTGGCGCGCGGGCGCCTCGTGCTCGGCAGGGCGTTGCTCCTGCTGCCGATCGGCGCGGCGGCGGCGCTCGGCGCGAACGTCGTCCGGATCGCGATTCTCGTCGGGCTGGGCGCGTCGGGACACGAGCAGCTCGCGATGGGAGCATTCCACTCGAAGCTCGGGTGGCTCCTGTTCCTCGCGATCGCGCTCGCGACGGTCCTGATCTCCGAGCGCGTCGCGTGGTTCCGTCGTCCCGGCGCGGTGGCTGCCGCGGCCGAGGAAGGCGTTCCCCGGCGGGCAGCGGCGTACGTCGGTCCCCTCTTCGCCGCGATCGCGGTCGCGCTCCTCACCAGCCTGTCCGCGAGCGACGCCTTCGACCCGTGGTACGGCGCGCGAGCGCTCGCCCCGGCGGTCGCGCTCATCGCTTGGCGCAAGGACTTGCCCCGCTGTTCCGTCTCGTTCTCCTGGACGGCCGTCCTCGCGGGCGCCGCGTTGGGGGCGGTCTGGATCGCGTGGCATCCGTCCGACGGCGCGCCGCTGGCCGCCGCCGTCGCTCGCCTCTCGCCCTCGGCGAGGCTCGCCTGGATCGCCCTCCACCTCGTCGCCTCCTGCCTCGTCCTGCCGCTCGTCGAGGAGCTCGCGTTTCGCGGATTCCTCCTCCCGTGGCTCATCGCGCCCGACTTCGAAGCCGTGTCTCCGCGCACCTGGACCTTGCCGGCGGTCGTCCTCTCTTCCCTCGCCTTCGGAGCCCTTCACGATCATCTGGCGCTCGGCACGCTCGCAGGCGCCGCCTTCGCGTTCGCGAGGCAGGCGCGCGGTCGTCTCTCGGACGCCGTGCTGGCGCACGTGCTGGCGAACACGGCCATCGCGGTCGCCGTCCTCGGGCTCGATCGCTGGGACCTCTGGAGCTGAGCGATATCGCGCCGCATACCCCGAAGGGTCGACGGGGCTCGCGCAACCGTGAGTCCGCGATTCGTGGGATACAGCGGGCGACCGCTCGCGCTTAGGGTCATCGGAGCCCGGGGGGGCTGCGAATGAACGAGGACGAGCTCCGTCGTATACCAAGAGTGAAGGTGTGCTGCCGCGTCGACGTGCGCGACCGGTTCGGCATCTGGACGGCCGTCACGGACGACGTGTCGCCCAGAGGTTGCCGACTCGTCACCACGAAGAGCCCGCGGATCGGATCGCTCCTCGAGCTGACGCTCGCGAGCGACCTCTTCTCCGAGGTGCTCGAGGTGACCGGCTACGCGGCCTGGGTGTCGGGGCAGCGCGTCGGCGTCAACTTCGCGTCCGCCTCGCGCACGGGAAACCTGACGCCGGCGGAGTGGCTCGAACGGCTCGTCGAGCACGCGAAGGTGCTCGGGCCGGAGCCGGTGGGCTCGACGGGCCCGCGGCTCGTCCCGAGCGTGCGCCGCCCTCCCCTGAACGCTCGACCGCAGCGGCTTCCCGCGAGGTCCGCCCACCCCGACGACTTCGGCCCGGAGAGCGCCCTCGCCCTCCCGCGGCGGAACCGCTGAACCGAGGCGAGCTGCCGCGCCCAGACGTGACGCGTGCGTCCCGCCGCGTGTCCCGTGACCGCGTGTCACACAACGTGGGCGCTGCACCGCCCATGTCGGAGTGGGATCATCCGCCCGTGAACGCGGTCCAGGAGGACCTCGTTGCGGACGTCACTCTCGGCGAACTTCGTGCTCCTGACCGTCGTCGCGGCCTCCTGCGACGGACGGCAGGCGGACTTCTACGTTCGCGACACCGCCGTGGTCGTGAACACGTCCGCGGCCTTCGCGAGCCGGCCCGAGTTCCCGGCGCGGATCGAGAGCACCGTCGCGGTCGCGCTCGCGTACTGGGGTGGCAACTGGAAGGACCTGCGCGGAACGACGATCACGCTGTCCGGCGAGCCGTACGTCTCGTGCCGAGGGAATCCCCGCGCGCTCGGCTGCTACGACGGGGACATCCGGATCACGACGGCGGATCCTTCCTTCGGGACCTTCCGTTGCGTGGAGCAGACCGTCCTCGTCCACGAGATCGGCCACGCGGTGATCGGCGATCCGCTGCACGAGGACCCGCGCTGGATGGATCTCGAGCCGGTCGCGGACGCGCTCTCGGGTCGCGTCGGCTACACGGGCGACGGCGAGGCCGACTGCACGATCTTCGTGAGCGTCTGGAGGCATCCGCTCGGCACGCGCTGAGCGGCCCGAGCGCGGGTCACTGCACCACGACCTCGCCGGAGGCCGTCACCGCGACGCTGCTCGTCGCCGTCGACGTGCCACAGGTCGTCGTGACGGTGGCGGTGAACTGGGTGCTCCCGCCCGGCGCCACCTGGATCGTCGCCGGGTTGACCGCGACGCTCAGGATCCGGTCCGACACGGTCACCGTCGCGACTGCGCTCTTCGACGTGTCGGCGGCGCTCGTCGCGGCGACGTGATAGGTGCCGGCGTTCGACGGAGCCGTGTAGACGCCCGCGGAGGTGATCGTGCCGCCCGCGGTCCCCTCCTGGACACTCCACGTCACGCTCGTGTTCGACGTGCCGGTGACGGTCGCCGAGAATGTGACCGTCCCACAGGAGTCCGCTGCCGCGGGCGACGGCGTGATCGTCACGATGACCGGAGGAGGCAGCGCCGTGACCGTCACGGTCGCCGCGTCGGACTTGGATGGATCCTGCTGGCTCGTCGCGGCGACCGAGCAGACGGCCGCGGTGGGAGGCGCGGAGTACACGCCCGCCTGCGTGATCGTGCCGCACCCCGCCCCGGGGACGGACCACGTGACCGCCGTGTTCGACGCGTTCGCCACGACTGCCGTGAAGGCAACCGTTCCCCCCGCCACGACCGACGGGGTCCGCGGCGAGATCGTCACGGTGACCGGAGGAGGCAGCGCCGTGACCGTCACGGTCGCCCAGTCGGACTTGGACGGATCCTGCTGGCTCGTCGCGACGACCGTGCAGACGGCCGCGGCGGGAGGCGCGGAGTACACGCCCGCCTGCGTGATCGTGCCGCAGCCCGTCCCGGGGACGGACCACGTGACCGCCGTGTTCGACGCGTTCGCCACGACTGCCGTGAAGGCAACCGTTCCCCCCGCCACGACCGACGGTGTCCGCGGCGAGATCGTCACGGTGACGACCGGGGTTGCGACCACCGACACCGTGCTCTCCGACTGCACGCCAGGCGCCGCATGGCTCCTCGCGCGGACATGGAAGACGCCGACGGTCGCGGGCGCGGTGTAGAGGCCGGACGCATCGACGGAGCCGCCGCCCGCCTCCGCGACGTCCCAGAGCACCGCCGTGTCGACCGTCCCCGTCACCGCGGCGGCGAACCGCGCGCTGCCACCCACCTGGACCTGGGCCGATGGGGGCGCGACGTCGACCGTCACCGTCTGCGGGGCGGCGGGGGTGTGTCCCGCCGGAGCGGGGCTGCATGCGGAGAGCACGGCGAGCATCAGCGTGCCGGCGACGATGCACCTCGAGGAGCTCATTTCGGAGTTCTCCCTTTCGCGTCGCGTGAGCACGCCGAGTTCCGGCGCGTCCCGCGATCAGGCGTCATGCGAACCTGGGACACCCCATACACGAGGCGACCGAGCGGCCGGAACCCGCCGACGGGTCGGGGCCGAGGTGCGACCTCCGCCCACGCCGGCGCCAGCGCGCCACGATCTGCCCGGCCGATCGTGCCAGGCGGAACGAACGCTCACGGCCCCTGAAGGCGGTCGTCCGGCCGGGCTGCCCGCGCTTCGCGCGCCCCGCCCGGCACGCGCGCGATCTGGTACGCCGCCCCTCCGATGCCGAGCACGATCGCCATCGCGGCGAGCGCGAACGGTCGTCCCGCGAGCTCAGCCGCGATCGGACGCGGGCCGACCATCGCCACCCCACCGACCGCGACCAGCGCGCCGCCGGCGAGCGACGCGAGCGCGGTCGCCGCCGGCCGCCCCACCGCGAGCCCGACGACGCCTCCCACGACGGCGCCTGCCGCGGCCCCCAGGAATGCCCGGCCCGACAGCGGGACCCCTGCGCCGAGGACGGCGCCCGGCACCGCTCCCGCCGCGAAGGGGAACGCCGCCGGCCACGCGGCGCCGAACGCCGCGCCGGCCGCCGACCCCAGCGCCGCGGCCGCGCCGGGCGAGAGCCCGAGATGCGCCGCGAGCCACCCGCGGGCCGCGAGCGCCGCGCACGCGCAGAGCGCGGCGCCGCCGAGCACCGCGAGGACGTGGCGCGACCGCGCCGACACCGTGAGCGCCGCCGCGCCCGCGAGCACGAGCAAGGCGCCGGTCCAGGGGCCCCACGCCCGCACCGCCTCTGCGGCGGCGCCGAGCCCGGCGACCGCGTCCGCGATCCGGCCGGAGATCCCCGCGGCGATCGGGGCGCCCACGCTCACCCCCGCAGCAGGACGCCGACCGCGATCGCGACCGCGACGACGACGCCGACCGCACCGGCGGCGACGACGCCGCGGTCGGGCGCGAGCGACGCGAGCGCGGCCTGTGCCGCGGCGCGGTCCCGGTCCGGCGCCTCGGGATCGGCGAGCACGGCGTGGGCCTCGGCGCGCGCGCCGCCGTGGTCCCCGACGTCGAGCAGGGACTGGATCCGCGAGCGGCGCTCGGAGCGGGGCGGCATGGCGCGGAATCTAGCAGCGCCCCCGGGGCACCCGCCAGCGGGCGGGCGGCCAGTTTCTTGTGGAGGTCACGGGGAACCGCTAGGCATGTCCGAGGATCCGGGGGCGGGAGGTAGGTAGCGGATGGGACAGGGGCGACAACGCCGACCCGCGGGTCGTGGCGTGCTCTGGGCGATCGGCCTGTGCGCGGCGGCGTGCGGCGGCAAGCGCGCGGACGCCCCTCCCCCGCCCGCCCAGATCCGCTACGACGGCGCGACGACGATCTCGGGCCGGATCCTGCCGGCGATCGCACCAGCGTTGAAGGCGAGGACGGGCGTCCCGCTCCGCATCGAGCGGAGCGGCGCCGGGGTCGGGCTGCGCCGCGTCCTCGCCGGCGAGGTGGACGTGGCCGGCGTCTCCCGGAGCCTCACGGCCGCCGAGCTCGCCCGCAAGCCCTACTTCCAGATCATCGGCTACGACGCCATCGCGGTCTACGTGAACGAGGCGAACCCCGTGCGCGATCTCACGCGCGCCCAGCTCAAGGCGGCCTTCACGGGCAGCGCGGCGAGCTGGAGGGAGCTCGGCGGGAAGGCCAGGAAGATCCTCCCGTGCACGGAGCGGCTCGACAGCGAGCGGGCGACGCTGGACGCCTTCCGGACGCTCGCGCTGGGCGGCGCTGCCTACGGCAAGGTGACCGAGCTCGAGGACCCGGCGGACTGCCTCGCCTTCGTCGCCCGTGAGCCGGGCGCGATTGCCGCCGCGAGCGTCGCGTACGCGGTCCCGGGCGTCCGCGTCGTGACCGTGGACGGCCTCGAGCCCCTGCCGGTCCACGTGCGCGCGAGCCGCTATCCCCTCACGCGGCCCCTCGTCCTCGTCGCCCGCGAGCCTCCCCAGGGCGCCCTCGCCGCGCTGTTCGAGCTGGCGCTCTCGCCGGAGGGGCAGGCAGCGATCGCGAACGCCGGGTTCGTGCCGGCGCGGTAGACGGGCCCGAGTGGCAGGCCGCAGGGAGCGGGCCGGCACATCTCGCTGCGCGAAGAGTGCCTGGCGCGGAGATCGGATTGGCCTGGCGGCCTCCCCGGCTCCCGCCTAACATCAACGCCGATGCCGCGCTCCCCGGGCCTCTCCCGCCGTGCGTTCCTCGGCGGGGTGGCCATCCTCGCCGCCGCCGCCGCGCTCCCGCGCCGCGCGCGGGCCCTCTCCGACGCCTCGCGCCTCGTCATCGGCCACGTGCAGCACGGGGGCAACTGGAACCCCCGCCCCTCCGCGCTCCGGCGGCTCGGGTGGGAGCTGTCGCGCCGCACCTCGATCGAGCCCTCCAACGAGGCGGCCACCATCCGGCTCGACCGGCCCGGGCTGCACCGCTACCCGATGCTGTACCTCGCGGGCGCGGGCCCGCTGCCGGCGCTCTCCGACGCCGAGCGCGCCGCGCTCCGGCGCCACCTCCAGTACGGCGGGTTCCTCCTCGTCGACGCGGCCGACGGCTCGGACGGCGGCGGCTTCGACTCGTCCGCGCGGCGGGAGCTCGCGAGGGTGCTCCCAGCCGCGCCGCTCCAGCCCATCGCCCGCGACCACGTGCTCTACAAGAGCTTCTACCTGCTCGACCGGCAGGGGGGGCGCGTGCTCGTGAAGCCCTGGCTCGAGGCGCAGGTGCTGGAGGGCCGGCTCGCGGTCGTCTACGCGCAGAACGACCTGGGTGGCGCGTGGGCCCGGACGGAGCTCGGCGACTGGGAGTACCCGTGCACGCCCGGCGGCGAGCCGCAGCGCGAGACCGCCATCCGGCTCGGGGTGAACCTCGCGATGTACGCGCTCTGCACCGACTACAAGGACGACGCGGTGCACCTCCCCTTCATCATGCGCCGGCGGAGCTAGAGAGTGCCTCCCTCAACCCGGCGCCGTCGCGAGACGCACGATGGCGTCGCCGAGCCGGGCACACGACGACCGAGCAGCGCAGCCGCACCCCGAGGTGCGGCGAGCAGCGCAGGGAGGAGTCTGCCCGGCGCAGGCAGCCAGCGTGCGTCGCAGCAGGCGTCCGGGTTATGGGAGGCGCTCTAGTGGATGGCGCCACCTACAACGCCTGGCGGCTCGCGGCGCTCTCGCCGCTCCCGCACTGGGCGCTCGCGCTGCTCGGGCTGTGCGCCGCCGCCGCGGTCGCGCTCGCCTGGCGCGGGCTGCGCGGGGAGACGCGGCCGAGACGCCGGGTGGCGCTGCTCGCCCTCCGCGCGGTGTCGGCCACCCTCGCCGTGTTCCTCCTCGTGGAGCCCGCGGTCGAGCTGCTCCAGACCGCCCGCGTCCGGAACCGCTTCGCCGTCCTCGTCGACGCGTCGCGATCGATGGGGTTCCCGATCGAGCCGGACGGCGCGTCGCGCGCCGCCGCGGCGGCCGCGGCGCTGAAGGACGGCCGCCGGGTGCTCGACGGGCTCGCGGACCGCGTGGACGTCGAGTGGTACGCGTTCGGCGGCGACGTCGCGCCCGCGGACCCGGCCGAGGCCATGAAGGGCATCGCGCCGCGCGCGGGCGCGACGGACGTGCTCGGCGCGCTCGAGGCCGTCGCCTCGGGCGCGGGCGGATCCTCGCGCAAGCTCGCCGGCGCGCTCGTCGTCTCGGATGGCTCGGACAACACCTCGCTCGCCGACGGGCTCGGGCCCGAGGCGCGCGGCCGCCTTCGCGCGCTCGGCGTCCCCGTGAACACGCTCTCCGTCGGCCGGAGCGCGCCGAAGGACCTCGCCGTCGAGAGGGTCGCGGTGGACGACTTCGCCTTCGTCCGGAACACGGTCACCGTCGAGGCGACGCTCCGCGCCCGTGGGTTCTCCGACGAGGAGGTCCGGGTCGTGCTCCGGCGCGAGGGGACCGTCGTCGCGTCGAGCGTCGTCCGGCTCGAGCGCGGGAAGGACCGGTACACCGTCCCGCTGGCGTTCGCCCCCGACCAGACCGGCACGTTCGTGTTCACCGTCGCGGCGCCGGTGTTCCCCGGCGAGGCGGTCACGGAGAACAACGCGCGCTCGTTCGTGCTGCGGGTGATCCGCGATCGCGTCCGCGTGCTCCTCGTCGCAGGGAGGCCGTCGTGGGACGTCCGCTTCCTTCGCGGCCTCCTCAAGCAGGACCCGAACGTCGATCTCGTCTCGTTCTTCATCCTCCGCTCGAACGCGGACGACCCGGGGCCGCAGCACGAGCTGTCGCTCATCCCGTTCCCGGTGCAGGAGATCTTCGGCGACCAGCTCCGCACGTTCGACGCGGTCCTGTTCCTCGACTTCGCCTACGCGCCCTACCGCGGCCTCGAGATCGAGCGCTACCTGCCCAACCTGCGCGACTACGTCCGGAACGGCGGCGCGCTCGCGATGGTCGGGGGCGAGCAGAGCTTCGGCGACGGCCGCTACGGCGAGACCCCGCTCGCGGAGGTGCTGCCGGTCGCGCCGATCGACGGGACGCAGATGATCGACGGCGAGGTGCGGCCGCGCCTCACCGCCGACGGGCGGCGCCACCCGGTGACGAGCCTCGCACCGGGCGACGCGCAGAACGAAGCCACCTGGGGCGCCCTCCCCGCCGTGACGTCGGTGAACCCGACGCGCGCGCTGCCCCCCGGCTCCGGGGCGTCGGTGCTGCTCGACGTCCCCGGGATCCAGATCCAGGGCGCGCCGGCGCCGCTCGTCGCCGTCCGCGAGATCGGCGCGGGCCGCACGCTCGCGGTGACGACCGACTCGTCGTGGCGCTGGGGCTTCGTCGCGGCGGAGAGCGGCCAGGGAAATCGCTCCTATCTGAAGTTCTGGAACGCGGCGCTGCGCTGGCTCGTCCGCGACCCGGGCCTCGCGCCGCTGCAGGTGGAGCCGGACGCGCCGGCGGTCGAGCCGGGGCAGCCCGTGGGGATCGCGATCACCGCAAGGGGTCCGGACTGGGGGCCCGCCGCCGGGCGGCGCGTCTCCGCGGAGCTCGTCTCCGAGGACGGGAAGACGGTCGCGCGCGGCGAGGGCGTCGCCGACCAGGACGGGACGGCGCGCCTCGAGCTCGTCCCGCCGGGACCGGGCGCGTACAAGATCGTGGCCCACGGGGAGGGCGGACCGGACGTCGCGACGGGTGCCGTCGCCGTGCGCGGGACCGGGCCGGAGGACTCCGACGCGGCGCCGCGGCCGGACCTCCTGTCGGCGATCGCCGAGGCGACCGGGGGCCGCGCCTCCGCCCTGCCCGGCGGCGGCCTTCCGGATCTCGCCCTGGCGGACCCCGAGGTGGTGGAGATCGGCCGCCGCAAGTCGGTGCCGATCTGGGATCGCTGGTGGTATCTCGCCGCGCTCGCGGCGACGCTCGCGGCGGAGTGGACCCTCCGCCGGAGGTGGGGCTACTGGTAGACGTACGCGCAGGGCTTTCGCAGCGGTGTGGCGGGTGCCTGCCGGCAAGGCGCGCAAGCTGCCCGGGCGCGGCCGGCGCTCCGTCTTTAAGCTGAGTGGTCGAACCCGGGAGACCTCACCTCATGAAGATCGCGAGCGGCAGCGTCGTCGGCATCGACTACTCGCTCCACCTCGGAGACGGAAAGGTGATCGACGCCTCCGGGCCGGGCGAGCCCATGACCTACCTGCACGGCGAGGGGCAGATCGTGCCCGGGCTCGAGTCCGCGCTCGAGGGGCTCTCGGTCGGAGACAAGAAGCAGGTCGTCCTGACCCCCGGCGAGGGTTACGGGGAGCATGACCCGCACGGCCTGCAAGAGGTCCCGAGGGGCGCGTTCCCGCCGGACTTCGAGCCGAAGGTCGGGATGGAGCTGACGGCGGAGGGGCCGAACGGCGAGCCCGTGCCGTTCTCGGTCCGGGAGGTCCGGCCGGAGACGGTCGTCATCGACCTGAACCACCCGCTCGCGGGGAAGACGCTGCATTTCGACGTGACCGTCCGCGAGGTCCGTGCGGCGACGGCCGACGAGATCGCGCACGGCCACTCGCACGGGCCCGACGGTCACGGGCACGATCACGGCTAGGGCGCCGGCGTCGACGTCGCCGTCGGCGTCACGTCGTACGTCCAGGTCTCGTTCGGCTCGACGCTGAACTTCTCACCGACCTTCGCGTCTCCGCGGCGCACCTCGAGCCGGTGCGCGCCCGCGGCGATCTCGACCTCGAGGCTTCCCCGACCGATCTTCTTCCCGTCGAGGAACACCTCGGCGTCGTCGGGAGCCGAGACGGAGAGCTTCCCCTTCCCCGCCGGCGCCGCGGCCTTCTGCGCGAGCTTCGCTGGCTTCGCGGGAGCCTTCGCCGCGTGCGGCGGCGCCTTCCCTCGCGCAGGGGCCGGCGGCTTCGTCGCCGCGCTCGTCGCCACGGCGCCTGCCGGCGCCGCGGCCTGGGCCGCGGCGGGCGGCGCGCCCGGGTCCGGCGCGGGCAGCTCCAGGGACACGGGCGGCGGCGGCGGCACGCGCGCCAGCGACCACGCGAACCCGATCGCGAACCCGGCGACGGCGCAGAGCGCAGCCACCGCGAGCACGATCGGGACCGGGGAGCGCGGCGGCGGCGCGGCCGGAGCGTGGAACACGCCGGCCGGGTCGACCCCGGGGCGCGTCTGCGGCGGCCGCGGCAGATCCCGCGGCGGAGGCTGCACGAGCGGATCGGTCGGCTCGACGATGTAGTCCTCCGAGACCTCCTCGGAAGGCTCGGCGCCAGCCGCCTGCGCGACGGCGCGCCGCAGCGCGCCGCGGCCGCCCTCCTCGGCGGGCACGATTGCCTCCGCGTACGCGGCCACGTCCGGCTGCGACGCGAGCGGCGTCGCGGCGATGGCCTCCGTGAGCGCCGCCGCCGACCCGTAGGGCCCGCCTGGCGCGGCGCCGAGGGCGCGGTCCACCGCGGCGGCGAGCGCGGGCGGCACCCCGGGGGCGTCGAGCCGCGCCGCGGCTGGCCCGGGGGGCTCGCCGGCGAGGCACTCGTGGAGCACTGAAGCGAGCGCCCTCAGGTCACCGGGCGGGTCGCCTCCGGCAGCCTCGCCGAAGCCGCACAGCCGCGCGATCCCGTCCTCCCCGACGAGCACGTGGTCCGCGGAGAGCGCCCCGTGCGCGAGCCGCCGGCCGTCGCCGGCGTCGGTCGCGTGCGCCCGGGCGAGCGCGCCGCACACGTCGGCCGCGATGCGGGCCGCGAGGTCGGCGGGCAGCCGCCCCCCGGCGTCGAGGAGCGCGCGGACCGTCGCGCCCGGCCGCCACTCCTCGACGATCGCGAGCGCGTCCCCGACGGTCTCGGTCCCCAGCACCGGCATCGCGCTCGGGTGGTGCAGCCGCCCGGCGGCCTCCACGTCGCGCGACAGCGCCGCGAGCCGCTCCGGCGCGTCGAGGACGGAGGAGGGGACGAACGAGAGCACGACCGGCCGCGGCGTGCCGGCCCCGCGGTCGAGCGCGAGGGCGCGGCGCCACTCGCCGTGCGGCGGGAGCGGGGCGATCGTGGTGAAGCGTCCGGCGCGGGCCACGGCTCGATGGTACACCGGGCGGGCACCGCCTGCGCCATCCCCGCCGGCCCGATGGCGGCGCCGAGGGCGCCCGGCTAGGATGCGCGCGTGCCGCGCTTTCGCGCCGTCGTCACGGACCTCGACAACACGCTCTATCCGTGGGTCGACTACATCGTACCCAGCCTGGAGGCGATGGTCGCCTCCCTCGTGGCGACGACGGGGCTCCCGCGCGTCCGGATCGTCCAGGCGCTGAAGGCCGTCTACTCGAAGTACGAGTCGAACGAGTACCCGTTCGCGATCCAGGAGTCCGGCATCTTCGAGCCCTACGAGGCGGACTTCGACTCGTTCAACGCCCTCGTCCTGCGCCCGGCGCGCGACGCGTTCGTCGCGGCGCGCGAGAAGTACCTGAAGGCCTACCCTGGCGTCCGCGAGACCCTGGACGCGCTTCGCGCGCGCGGCCTGAAGGTGGTCGGGCTCACCGACGCCCCGCGGAACGCCGCGGAGCTCCGGCTCAAGCACCTCCGGCTCGACGGCCACTTCGACGCGCTCTACACCCTCCCCGGCTATCCGCTCCCCGAGAACGTCGACCCGGAGATCCGCCGGAAGGAGGAGGCCGGGCACTACCGCTCGAGGACCCCCGTGTTCGAGCTGCCGCACGCCGCCGAGAAGCCGGCCAAGGACGGCCTCGCCCGGATCCTGGAGGACTTCCGGCTCGCCGGACGCGAGGTGATCTACGTCGGCGACAACGTGAAGAAGGACATGCCGGTGGCGGAGGCGTGCGGCGCGACCGGCGTCTGGGCCGAGTACGGCACCTACGTCTCGAGCGAGTACCGCGAGCGGCTCGCGATCATCTCCGCGAAGTCGGTGACGCGCCGCCACGTCGCGGACGAGACGCCGCAGCGCTGGCCGCTCTCCATCTCCAGCTTCACGCAGGTGCTCGAGATCGTGGACGGGGCGCGCTGGACCGGCGCGGCGCGCACCGCCCCACCTCGCCTTCGCGCCGCTGGGCGAGCCTCGCGGCGCGGCACCGGGACGGGGAGGCGCGGATGAAGGCGCTCGCCACCTACGCGGACCTCGCGGGGCGCAAGGCGCTCGTGACCGGCGCCTCGAGCGGGATCGGGCTCGGCATCGCGGAGGCGTTCCTCGCGCAGGGGATGTCGGTCGCGGTGCACTACCGCTCCAACCGGGCCGCCGCGGAGACGCTCGCGGCGCGCCATCCGGGCAGGGCCTTCCCGGTCGGCGCCGACCTCGGGACGGAGGCGGGCTGCGTCGCGTGCGTCGCCGACGCGGCGCGCGCGCTCGGCGGCCTCGACCAGATCGTCCACTCGGCCGCGATCTGGAACGAGGGGCCGATCGGCCGCATCGCCGGGCCCCAGCTCGAGGAGATCTTCCGGGTGAACGTCTTCAGCGCGTTCTACCTCGTGCGCCAGGCGCTCCCGTTCCTCGGGCGGAACGGCCGCGGCAACGTGATCTTCATCGGCTCGACCGCCGGCCAGCGTGGCGAGGCGCGCCACGGCCACTACGCCGCGACCAAGGGGGCGCTCCAGTCGCTCGCGATGAGCCTCGCGGTCGAGCTCGCGCCGCGGACCCGCGTCAACGTGATCTCGCCGGGGTGGGTGCGGACGCCGATGGCGGAGGCCGAGCTCGCGCGACGATCGGCGGCCGCGATCGCCGGCGCGCTCCCGAACCGGCGGGTCGGCGAGGTCGACGACGTGCGTTCACGCCGCGCTCTACCTCGCGAGCGAGGCGTCCGGCCACCTCGTCGGCGAGGACCTGGGCGTCTCCGGCGGCGCGTTGCTCGTCGTGCCGCGGGGCCAGATCGTCTCCCGCGAGCCGTAGGGGTGCCATGCGCTTCCGCCACCACGTCTTCGTCTGCGAGAACCGGCGCACCGTCGGACCCGCGCGGCTGCTGCGCGCGAAGGGCAGCGAGGCGATCCGCCAGGCGTTCAAGGCCGAGCTGCACCGGCGCGGGTCTGAAGGGCGTCGTCCGCGCCAACGGGCTCGGGCTGCCTCGACGACTGCGCCGACGGGCCGACCGTCGTCGTCTACCCGGAGGGCGTCTGGTACGGCCACGTCCGGCCGGAGGACGTGCCCGAGATCGTCGAGAGCCACCTCGTGGCGGCATCCGGTCGAGCGGCTGCGGCTGCAAGAACGTTCGGCTAGTTCACGAACGGTCGCTTGCCGCGCAGCCCCGCGAGGACCCGGCGCACGTCGTCGCCGTCCGCTGCGGACGGCGTCGGCCCCAGCTCGCGCGCCAGGTACGCCTCGAGGTCGCGCGCCGCCGCGGCGGCGCCGCCCAGCCGGGCGGCGACGAGCCCGCGATCGCGCAGGGCCTCGAGATGGCCGGGGGTGAGCATCAGGATCCGGTCGAGCACCCACCATGCGCGCACGTCGTCACTCCGCTCGACGTAGATGCGCCGGAGGTTGTGGAGCATGCGGGCGAGGATCTGCCGGGGCGCCACCGCGTCGAGGTAGCGGCGGTCGAGGTCGCGCCCCCGGTGCGGGCACGGAAGCGCGCGACGCACTCGTCGGCGGACAGGAGCTCGCCGCCGTTGAACGCGTCCACGAAGACCTCGATCCCGCTCGGGCGACACGTACTTCGCGAGGAAGTGGCCCGGGAACCCGACGCCGTCGAGGCGGAGCCCGCGCGGCGGGCGACCTCCATCCACACCACCGAGAGGCTGATCGGGATGCCGACCTTCCGTTCCAGGACCTCGTTCAGGAACGAGTTGCGGGGATCGTGGTAGTCTGCGGTCGTTGCCACGGAGCCCCTCCTCCTCGACGAGCACCTGGCGGAGCGCGCTCAGGGTCGAGGCCGCGCGCTCGCGCGCCGGCGCGCGCGCCCGCACGCGCTCGCCCAGGCGGTCGAGCCTCACGAGGACCTCCTCCACCTCGAGGTCCGGATACTCCTCCTCGGCGATCGCGAGCACGGCCTCGTCGAGCGGCACCGGATCGCGCTCGATGGCCGCGGCGAAGCGGGCGCGGGCCCGGCTCTCGAGCGCGAGCGGCATCAGGGCACCCGGGCCGCGAGGTCCTCGTGGAAGCGCCGCTCGTCCCGCGCGAGCGCGGCCGCGGCCCGGGCGACCGCCGGCGGGACGAGGCCGTTCGGGACGTCCGAGATCTCGCGGAGCGCCCGCGCGAAGCTCGCCCACGACTCCGCGAGCTCGCTCATCCGCCCGGAGAGCCCGAGGGGCGCGAGCCCGGGGACGACCGCCTCCGCCTCCCGCAGGAAGCTCGCGTAGAGGGCGCGGAAGAGGCCGCCGCCGGTCCCGCGCAGCTCGATCACCTGGTATGCGTAGCGGAAGCACCAGGCCCGGTCGGCCTCGCCGGTCGCCCGGGCGGGCCACTGCGGGAGCTCCGCGGCGAACCGCTCCAGCGCCGGGATGCCTGCCGCGCCGTCCGGCTCGAGGAGCATGTCGCGCGCCTGACGCCGCAGGGCCTCGCGGAGCGCGCCGGCGAGCGGGCGCGGCCGCGGCGGCGCGTCGATCTCGAGCCACGGGCGGCCGGGGATCCCGAACGGCGGCGCGATGGAGGCCCGCGCGCGCTCGAGCGCCTCGAGCGGGACCTCGTCGAGGCCGGGCCGGTCGCCGTCCGCGACGATCGCGACGCCCCGCCCCTCGTCGTACCCGGCGAGCACGACCCGGTGGCCGCCGAAGCGCGTCTTCGTCCGCCAGTACGGGAGCTCCGAGAGGTCGGTCGAGAGGATGGGCGCGACGCCGCGGTCGACGGCCGCCCGCACCGCCTCCCAGGCCCGCGCCGCGTCGTCCTCCTCCCGCTCGCGGCACGGCGCGCCGAGGACCTCGCAGGCGGTGCGCTCGAGGAGCGCCTGGCGGCCCTGGAAGAGGTGGCTCGGCGAGAGCGCCGGCGAGACGAGGTAGTAGAAGCCCAGGCCGGCGCCGAGGCCGAACGCCATCGCCTCGGAGACGTCCACGCCGCGGAGCCGGAGGACGTCGGCGAGCGCCGTCGATCCGCAGTGCACGCCGGGCCGGTGGGTGAAGCCGGGGACGACCATCCGGCCGTCATAGTGACGCGAAGCCGGGCTCGGCACCAGCAGCTCGACGCGCTCGACCTGCCGTCCGGGCGCCGTGGACGGGCGCCGGTCCCTGCGGTATCGGTCTTCCCTTCCGGAGGATCCCCAGTGCACCCCGAAGAGACCTCCCGCGAGTCGATCCTGCCGTTCACCACCGACCCCGACCTCCGCCGGCGGTTCGCGGTCCTGAACGAGCCCATCCCCGGAAACATCCGGTTCGGGATGATCCTCGAGGTGCTCGACCGGCTCGCGGCGGACGTCGCGCTCGACTACGCGCGCCGGACCCGGCCGGACGCGCGCGTCGTCACGGCGGCGCTCGACGAGATCGTCGTCCGCGGCGTCGCCGACGTGACGCGCGACCTCCGCTGCGTCGCGCGCATCAACCACGTCGGCCGGACCTCGATGGAGGTCGGCGTGCGCGTCGACCAGGACGGCGGCGCGAGCCACGTCGCCTCCTGCTACTTCGTGATGGTCGCGCGGGACGGCGACGGACCGGACGCGCGGAGCATCGCGGTGCCGCCGCTCGAGCAGGGCGACGGTCTCGCGGTGGCGCGCTCCGCGCGGGCGCTCGAGCGTCGCGCGGCGTCGCGCAGGGAGGCCGAGGCCGCGGTCGAGCCGCCCTCGCGCGAGGAGTACCTGTGGCTCGCTCGCCTGCACCGGGCGCAGGAGGCGCCCGGCTTCTCGGGCGCGCTCTCCTCCGCGCTCGTCGCGGAGTCGTGGGAGCGCACCTACCCCGAGCAGGAGAACCTCTCGAAGGTGATCTTCGGCGGATACATCATGCGCCGCGCTCACGAGCTCTCGTCCATCTGCGCGGAGCTGATCGCGCCCGGGCGCCCCGTCATCGCCGCGGTGAACCAGATCAGCTTCTTCGAGCCGGTGCGGATCGGGGACAAGATCCACCTGACGAGCCGCGTCGTCCACAGCGAGGGGCCGGCAATCTGCGTCGAGACCTCCATCGAGCGGGTGAGCCGCGACCGCACCGCCCGCGCCCTCTCCAACTCGTGCCTGTTCACGTTCGTGAACGTGGACGCGGCCCTCGCGCCGGAGGGCGTGCCGGCGGTGCATCCGACGACCTACGCGGAGGACGCGCGCGCCCTCGCCGCCCGGCGGAACCTCCGGAGCCTCCTCGGGCACACGACGAAGGGATGGCTCGCCCGCGCGCTCCCCGCCTCCCGGGGCTGAGGCGGGGCAGCGCCCGGCGGGGTGCTTCTCCGGGTCCGCCGCGGCCAGTAGAGTGCGCCACCATGGCGACGACCCACCTCGACGTCGAGACTGCCATGACGGCGCTCGAGACCCTCGAAGAGCTCATCGCGCGGCAGCGTGCGAGGGTGCTCGCCGCCGCGCGCCGGGTCCGGCCCGAGATCACGGAGGACGACCTGCGGGACGCGGACGCGCTCCAGGACGTCCGGCGGGACCCCGCGTTCGAGCTCGAGGAGCGCCGGCTCGCCGGGCTCCGCGCCGCCCGGATCGCCCTCCAGGCGCGGCTCCTCGGCAGCGGCGTCGCCCAGGGCTGACGGGCCCCGCGTCCGCGCGCGAGCCCCTTGACGGGCCCCCGGCGCTTCTCTACATTCGCGCCCCTGCCATTCCCCAGTAGCTCAGTTGGCAGAGCAGCGGACTGTTAATCCGCTTGTCCGTGGTTCGAGTCCACGCTGGGGAGCCACACCGGACGGGCGGTTTCGCGAGAGCGGAACCGCCCGTCGTCTCTTCAGCCGCCGCTCGGTGCTTGCCCGGCCGCGTCGGAGACGCGAGGGCGACTACCAGTAGTAGCGGAGCCCGATCGTCGTCAGGAACGTGCTCCAGCTGACGTTCACGTTCGGCTCGACGGCGAACCGCCGCGAGACGAGCTGCAGCCCGAGCGACAGGTGCTGGCTCCCCGTGTAGAAGATCCCGCCGCCGAAGTCGGTGATGTGCTGGAGCACCGTGCCGCCGATGGGAGCGGTCCAGGAGAGGGCGAGCTGCAACCCGACCGGCACCTTGGACACGGCGAGGAAGTCGAAGTCCGCGGCGCCGGCCAGGCTCACCGCCTGCCCCGTGAAGGTCTTGCCGCCCTGGGACTGGCTCACGGAGAGGTAGGCGGCGTTCGCGGTGAAGCCGAGCGGGCGCCACGGGGCCCAGTTCGCGGCGATGGCAGGCTGGAGCGTCGTCGCCTTGTGGATTGCGAAGATGCTCCCCGTGTCGGGGTTGCAGTTCGTCGGGTCGGCCCGGCAGAGGTCGATGATGGTCCTGAGCCCGTTGCCGATGGTCAGCCCGAGCCCAGGGGTGATCCCGGCGTCGAAGAGCACGCCGACCCGCAGCGAGTCGCCCACGGGGAGGCTCGCCGTCACCCCGAGCGACCCCGCGAACTGCAGTGACGTCCCCACCACGATGGCCGACGGTCCGTCAATCCCGGAGTAGATGACGTCGGACAGCTGGAACCGGGCGGAGAAGTACCGCTGGAACGCGTACTCGTAGGCAAGGGCAGCGCCAGCGCCGGCGTAGTCGAAGCTGCCGGCGTACGTCTTGTCGCCCAGCTGGATGGACGAGGACGTGCTTCCGTACCCGAGGATGAGGTACGTGCCGAAGCTCGTCGTGGTCAGGGCGCCCGCGACCGTGAAGGAGGGCATGAAGACGTGGCCGTTCAGGACGCGCCTCGGCGCGAGCGACAAGTCCTCGGGAGCGGCGGCCGGGGCGGCGACGGGCGCGGGGGTCGCGGCGCCGGGGGGCACGGCTTCCTGCGCGGTTGCCGTGCGAGCGATCGTGAGGACGACGAACAGGGACAGGGCGGCTCGTGCGGACATCGTGCGTCCTCCTTGGTGCACCCGCCGCCGCTACGGGGACGGGCTGGCGTCGAGAGGTGAACGGCGGCAGGGTACCAAGGGGCGGCCCCTCGCCCCACGGGATACTGGGGCGCCGGGCGAGCAGTCGCGGTGGTGCCGCGAAAGCCGACGAGGTCGGCGGGCTCGCCTTTCGATCCCTCTGACACGCAAGGGCGAACCCGGAGAGGATCTCGCACCTTGCGGGTCGGCCCAGAACCGGCCGGTCGCAGCGATGCCCGCACCGCCGCCGACCGGCAACGCGCGACGCGCGGGCCGCGGTACAGTCCCGGCATGGCCTCCCTCCCCCCTCCCGGCCCCGCCTCGGCCGCCGAGGCGTTGCGCCGCGCCGGAATCCTGCACGCGGAAGCGCTCGCCCGGCTCGCCGAGCCCTCAATCCGGATCACCGCCGAGCGCACCGCGATCGACGCCCTTTCGCCCGGCGCGTCGAGGTTCGGGGGAGCGCCGGACGTCCCGCCGGGCTTCGTCTGGCCGGAGCGTGGCGGGAGACCGCTCACGTTCCTCGCCCAGCTCGACCTCGCGGAGGTCCGCGCGCCCGGCCTGCCCGCCTCCGGGTGGCTCCTCTTCTTCTACGACGCCGTCGAGCAGCCCTGGGGCTTCGACCCGATGGACGCCGGCGGCGCCCGCGTGATCCACGTCGACGCCGCGCGCGGCGCGCTG
Source organism: uncultured delta proteobacterium (assembly GCA_963821195.1). Lineage (GTDB taxonomy): Bacteria > Myxococcota > Myxococcia > Myxococcales > Anaeromyxobacteraceae > Anaeromyxobacter. The sequence goes on along the minus strand of CAWGDE010000024.1, from coordinate 14,587 downwards.
GCGCGCCGTCCGCACCCGCAGGTGGACCCCGCGGGTGGGCCCTTCGAGTGCTGCCGCCTGAGGTTCACGCCCGCGATCGACCTCCCGGACGCCGGGGACGAGCTCCTCGAGAAGGCGCGCGTCCCGTTCGACGACGCGCGCCTCGACGCCTACCTCGAGGTGTCGGCGGCGCTCTCGGGGATCGAGGCCGTCGACGCCCGGTACCACCACCTGCTCGGCAACCCGCAGCTCGTGCAGGGCGACATGCGCGGCGAGTGCCAGCTCGTGACGAGCGGCGTTTACGTGGGCAAGCCCGAGGCGTTTCAAGGGGAGCGCACGCAGGAGCTGCTGCGAGCCGCGCCCGCCGAGTGGCGGCTGCTCCTCCAGATCGACACCGACGAAGACGGGCCGGGCTGGATGTGGGGCGACTGCGGCCGCATCTACTTCTGGATCCGGCGCGCGGACCTCGCGGAGGGCGCGTTCGACAAGGCGTGGCTCGTGCTGCAGTGCGGGTAGGGCGGAGCCGCCATGCCGATCGCCCCCGCCACGCTCGAGTCCGCGAACCGCATCCCGTTCCTCGTCTCGCTCGACATCCGGCTCGTGGAGATCGGCGACCAGCACGCGGTGATGCGGGTCGAGGTCGGGCCCGACCACCGGAACTACTTCGGCGGCGTACACGGCGGGCTCATCGCGACCCTCGTCGACACCGTCTGCTTCTTCCCGAAGCCGCTCCTGCCCTCCGGGCGCGCCGTGACGACGGCGAGCCTCGCCGTGAGCTACGTGCGCGCGCCCAAGATCGGCGACGTCCTCACGTCGCGCTCGGACCTCCTCCACCTCGGCCGGCGGACGGCGAGCCTCACCGTCCGCGTCGAGGACCAGCGGGGCGCGCTCGTCGCGCACGGCACGGCGACGCTCCTCGTCCTGGACGGCACCGGCGAGGGCGACACCGCCGGGTGAGCGGCCGCTTCGCTTCCGGCCGGCGCGGCGCCGTCGGTCCCTTCCGGGGCACGGCGCGGCTCCGCGGCCTCGTGTAGATGTGGCTCGGGAAGGGGGAGAGGGGCGCCCGTGATCAACTCGTCCACGTCGAACGGAATGCACCCGCCCCCGGAATCGCTCGTACCGCCCGCGCTCGAGGCCTCGAGCCTCTCCGCGCTGTTCGAGGCGCGCGCGGCCGCGCTCGGCGCCCGCACGGCCGTCCTCGCGAAGCGCGACGGCGCCTGGCGCGAGCACGCCTGGTCCGACCTCGCCCGCCGCGTCCGGGACGTCGCCGACGGCCTCGCCGCCCTGGGCGTCGAACACGGCGACCGCGTGGCGGTGCTCTCGCAGACCCGCCTCGAGGCGCTCGTCGTGGACCTCGGCACGATGGCGACCGGCGCGATCGCGGTGCCGATCTACCAGACGAGCACCGCCCGCGAGGTGGAGGACGCGCTCCTGCGCTCCGGCGCGTCGTCGATCTTGTGCGAGGACGAGGCGCAGGCGCTCAAGGTCCGCGAGGCCCGCGGGCGCCTCCCCGCGCTCCGCGGCGTCGTGCTCTTCGAGGGAGCGACGGGGGACGGTACGGAGCTGACGCTCGCAGCGCTCGAGGCGCTCGGGCGCGCGCACGGCCACGACCACCCGGAGGACCACGCGGAGCGGATCGCCGAGATCGAGCCCGACAATCCCGCGTGCATCCTCTGGACCTCCGGGACGACCGGCGCGCCGAAGGGCGTCGTGCTCACGCACGGGAACTGGCTCCACGCCGGCGCGGCGATCGGGGCGCTCGACGTCGTCCGGCCGGACGACCTGGTCCTGCTCTTCCTCCCGATGGCCCACTCGTTCGCGAAGCTCTGCGAGTTCGGCTGGATCCAGACGGGCGCCCGCCTCGCGTTCGCCGAGTCGGTCGAGAAGCTCCTCGAGAACGCGGGCGAGGTCCGGCCCACCGTGCTGCCCGCGCCGCCGCGCGTGTACGAGAAGGTCTTCGGGGCGGTGGTCTCGAAGGGCGCGAGCGAGCCGGGCGTCCGCGGGCGGCTCTTCCGCACGGCGATGGCCGCCTTCGACCGCTGGTCGGCGGCGCAGGACGCGGGAGCCAGGTCGGGCGGCGTCGCGCTCGCCTTCGCGCGGCGGATCGTGTTCCCGAAGGTCGCGGGAACGCTCCAGGCGCGCCTCGGCGGGCGGATGCGGATCCTCGCGTCCGGCTCCGCGCCGCTCTCGCCGCGCATCGGCCGGTTCTTCGAAGCGATCGGTCTCCCAATCCTCGAGGGCTACGCCCTCACGGAGTGCAGCGCGGCGGCCACCGCGAACCGTCCCGGCCGGAACCGCATCGGGACCGTCGGCCCTCCCCTCCCCGGCATGGAGCTCCGGATCGCCGAGGACGGCGAGATCCTCGTGCGCGGCCCGTCGCTCATGGCGGGCTACTGGCAGGACCCGGACGCGACCGCCGAGGTCGTCCGCGACGGCTGGCTCCACACCGGCGACGTGGGCGCGCTCGACGCCGACGGGTACCTGCGCATCACCGACCGGAAGAAGGACGTGTTCAAGACGTCGGGCGGCAAGATGGTCGCGCCGCAGGCGCTCGAGAAGGAGCTCAAGGCAGCCGAGCCGATGCTGTCGCACGTCCTCGTGCACGGCCACGCGCGCCGGTTCGTCGGCGCGCTCCTCACCCTGGACGCGGCGGCAATCGGACGCTGGGCGGAGACGGAGGGCGTGACGGTCCCGGCTCCAGCGTCGCGGGACCCGAGGATCGGCGCGCGCATCCAGCGGGCGGTGGACGCGGTGAACGCGGAGCTCCCGCGGTTCGCGACGATCAAGCGGTTCGCGATCCTGCCGGAGGACTTCTCGGTCGCGGGCGGCGAGCTCACGCCCACCATGAAGCTCCGCCGTCGGGCCGTGGAGGAGAAGTACCGGGCGGTGCTCGACGCGCTGTACGAGGAGGAGCGGCCGTCCTGAGTCCCGCGCCTCACCGCGCGCGCTTCTGCCGCAGCCGCTTCAGCCGCACCGCATCCTCGCGGTCGCGCTCGTCCAGCGCCGCCTCGATCCGCGCCGCCTCGGCGCCGAGCGACGGGAGGAGCAGCTGCTCGAGCGCGTTGATGCGCCGCGAGGTCTCCTGCGTCTCCTCGCCCAGCCGGGCGAGGTGCAGCTCCCGGGACGCGATCCGGAGCAGGACCTCGACCGCCTCCTCGTGGCGCCGCGCCGCCGCGACCCCCGCCGGCCCCCAGCTCGTCGGCGAGCTGCCGCGCGCGTCCGCGGCGCGCGCGAGCGGCGGCGACGAGACGGACGGGGTCGGGACGCCCCACACCCGCCGCACCGCGACGTGCACCGGCACGTCGCGCCCGGCCACGTCGCCGAGCGACTCGAGCGCGCCCTGCCCGTCGAGCGCCTTCGCGAGCGCCAGCGCCTTCACCGCCTCCCGCAGCGCCTCGTCGAGCTTCGCGCGCCCCTCCAGCACCTCGCGCATCATCCGCCAGAATCTCGCCGGCGAGGACCTCGCGCTTCGCCCGCAGGAGCCGCGCGCCCTTCCCGGCGATGTCGCGCCGGCCACGGACCTCGAGCAGCCCCATCCGCGTGGTCGGCGACCGGCTCACGCGGCCCCCTTCGGCCGCCGCGCCTCGACGAGCGCGGCCGGGATGCGGGTCAGGACGTCCGGCGGGAACGCGGCCAGGAGCTTCCAGCCGAGCTCGAGCGTGCTCCTCGATCGAGCGGAACGTGCCGCCCTGGCCGACGAGCTCGGCCTCGAACCGGTCCGCGAACTCGAGGAAGCGCCGCTCCTCCTCGCCGAGGTTCGCCGCGCCGACGATGGCGGCCATGCGGCGCACGTCGCGGCCGCGCGCGTAGAGGGCGTAGAGCTGATCCGCCACGGGCCGGTGGTCGTCGCGCGTGCGGCCCGGCCCCGCCCCGAGCCCCATGAGCCGCGACAGCGAGGGGAGCACGTCGATGGGCGGGTAGATGCCCTTCCGGTCGAGGTCGCGGGAGAGGACGATCTGCCCCTCGGTGATGTAGCCGGAGAGGTCCGGGATCGGGTGGGTGAGGTCGTCGTCCGGCATCGTGAGGACCGGGAGCTGCGTCACCGATCCGGCCCGGCCCACGATCCGGCCGGCGCGCTCGTAGATCGTGGCGAGGTCCGTGTACATGTACCCGGGGTAGCCGCGCCGGCCCGGCACCTCCTCGCGCGCGAGCGCGACCTCGCGGAGCGCCTCGCAGTAGCTCGTCATGTCCGTCAGCACGACGAGGACGTGCATGCCGTGCGCGAGCGCGAGGTGCTCGGCGCAGGTGAGCGCGCAGCGCGGCGTCATGAGCCGCTCGATGGGCGGGTCGTCGGCCTTCGAGAGGAAGACGACGGTGCGGTCGAGGACGCCCGCCGCGCGGAACGTCTCGAGGTAGGCGTCGTACTCGCGGAACGGCGCGCCCATCGCCGCGAACACCACCGCGAACCGCTCGCCGCCCCTCACCCGCGCCTGGCACACGATCTGGGTCGCGAGACGGCCGGCGGGCAGTCCCGCGCAGGAGAAGATGGGCAGCTTCTGCCCGCGCACGAGCGTGTTCATGCCGTCGATCGCGGAGACGCCGGTCTCGATGAAGTCCTGCGGCTTCTCGCGGCGCATGACGTTGAGGGCTGCGCCGGCGATGGGGAGGCGGGCCTCGGCGATCGGCGGCGGGATGCCGTCCGACGGCCGGCCGAGCCCGTCGAGCACCCGCCCGAGCATCCCGCGCGACACGCCGAGCTTCGCGATCTCGCCGGTGAGGGTCACCTCGACCCGGTCGGGCGCGATGCCGCGCGTCTCCTCGAGCACCTGCACGGCCACGCGCGTCCCGGAGATCTCGATGATCTGCCCGCGGCGCTCCTCGGGCCCGGACCGGATCCGGACGATCTCGCCGAGCCGGGCGGACGGCACCGACTCCAGGAACAGGAGCGGTCCCGCGATCGCGTGCGCTCCCCGGATTCGTCGCGTGACGAGGTCCATCGTCCCCTCACTCCGCCTCGAGGCGCTCGATCGCCCCGTCGATCTCCGCGCGCAGCGCCGCCGCGGCCGCGCCCATCTCCGCCGCCGGGGTCAGCCCGAGCCGCACGAGCTTCGTCCCCGTCCCGGTGTCGAGCACCGATTGGAGCGGCACGCCGTTCGCCACCGCGCCGGAGGCGCTCCGGTGCCACTCCAGGAACGCCTTCAGCATCTGGAACGCCTTGTGCGGCGGGCACGACGCGTCCGCCGGGTCGTAGGCGCTCTGGCGCAGGAAGCCCTCGCGCAGGAGGCGCGCCGTCTCGAGCACGAGCCGCTCCGCGTCCTGCAGGGACTCGGTGCCGACGAGCTCCGCGACCTCCGCGATCTCGCGCTCCTTCTGGAGGAGCTTCATCGCCTCGTCGCGCAGCGCGCCGTACCCGTGCCCCCCCTCGCGCTCGAACCAGGCGCGGAGCCGCTCCGCGTCGAGGCTGAAGGAGACGCCCCAGTCGATGGCCGGATAGTGCCGGCGGTGGGCGAGGTCGGCGGAGAGCGCCCAGAGCGCCCCCGTGGCGCGCAGCGAAGCCTGCGTGACCGGCTCGGAGAGGTCGCCGCCCGGAGGCGACACGGCGCCGACGATGGTGACCGCACCCTCACCGCCGCCGAGCGTCACGACGCGCCCGGCCCGCTCGTAGAACCGGGCGAGGCGCGAGGCGAGGTAGGTGGGGTAGCCCTCCTCGCCGGGCATCTCCTCGAGGCGCGCGGAGATCTCCCGGAGCGCCTCGGCCCAGCGCGACGTCGAGTCGATCATGAGCGCGACCGACTTCCCCATGTCGCGGAAGTACTCGGCGATGGTGCAGCCCGTGTAGATGGACGCCTCGCGCGCGGCCACGGGCATGTTCGAGGTGTTCACCACGAGCACCGTGCGGGCGAGGAGCGGGCCGCCGGTGCGCGGATCGATCGAGCCTCGGGAACTCGTCGATCACCTCGGCCATCTCGTTGCCGCGCTCGCCGCACCCGACGTACACGACCACGTCGGCGGCGCCCCACTTCGCGAGGCTCTGCTCGAGGATCGTCTTCCCGGTCCCGAAGCCGCCCGGCACCATGGCGGTCCCGCCGGCGCAGACCGGGAAGAAGCAGTCGAGGACTCGCTGCCCGGTGAGGAACGGCGCGTCCGCCGCGATCCGGCGCTTCACCGGACGCGGGCGCCGCACGGGCCAGCGCTGCGCGAGGGCGACGGCGGCGCCCCCCTCGAGCACGACCACCGGCGTCTCCACCGTCGCGGGCCCCGGACGCACCTCCGCGACCCGGCCCTCGACGGCGGGGGGCGCGAGCACGGGGTGCTCCTCGCCGCCGCCGCGGGCCGTGCCGACGCGAGCGCCGCCGCGGAGGAGATCGCCCGGCGCGACCGACGGCTCGAAGTCCCAGCGCCGCTCGCGGTCGAGCGCGGGGATGCCGCACGCCGCGCCCGAGGAAGTCGCCCTGCCGCTCGGCGAGCTCCGAGAGCGGGCGCTGCACGCCGTCGAACACCCGGCCGAGGAGCCCCGGCCCGAGCTCCACCGAGAGCGCCTCGCCCGTCGCCTCCGCGGGCTCGCCGAGCGCGAGCCCCGCGGTCTCCTCGTACACCTGCACCGTCGCGACGCCGCCCTCGATCCGGATCACCTCGCCGAGCAGGCGCTCCTGGCCGATGTAGACGACCTCGTTCAGGGCGACGCCCGGGAGGCCGGTCACGGCGACGGTCGGGCCGGCCACCCTCACGAGCCGCGCGGTCACGACGCGCCTCCGCCGAGCTTCACGCCGTAACCGATGGCGCGCCGGATGAGCGCCGCCACGTAGGCGCGGCCCCGCCCCTCCTCGCCGATCCGGCGGGGGAGCGCGAACGGGAGGATCACCGGGAGGCCGCGCTCGCGCGCGCGCCGGAGGAGCCGCTCCGGGGCGGCCTGCAGGAGCTCCTCCTCCACCGCGAGGACCCCCGCGCGCGGGTCGGAGAGCAGCCGCCGGAACGCAGCCATCTCGCCGCCGCGCGGCACCTCCTCGACGGCGACGCCCGCGAGCCGGAAGCCGAGGCCGTCGCCCGGGCGCACCGCGACCGCCACCGAGAGGCTCGTCCCCTCGCCGCTCACGCCCGCGCCGCTCGCCGTGCGCTTCGCCACGTCAGGCCTCCACGAGGTCCAGGAGCTCGTCCGCCGCGAGCCCCAGCTCCGCCCCGCGCAGGAGGAGCGCGACGCGCCGGACCTCGGCGCGCCGCTCGGCGAGGTACGAGAGCGGGACCGCGATCGAGAGCGGCCGCATGCGCGCCTCGCGCCGCAGCGGGGCGATCCAGGCCCGCTCGAGCGCCGCGTCCGCTCCCCACGGCGTCGCGAGCGCCGCCGCGTCGCCGGCGGGGACGAGCCGGGCCACCGCCGCGCGGACCACGTCCGCCGCGGCGCCCGCGAGCCGGCGGAACTCGGGCTCGCGGAGCCGCCGGCCGCCCGTGAGGAATGCGTCCGCGTGCGGCGGCGAGCCCGCGAGCGCGAGGAGCGTCGCCGCGTTCCGCGCGTCGATCCGATCCTCGAGGTGGCGAAGGAGGATCGAGGCGTCCTCGTCGCGCCCGCTCGCCGCCAGCCGGGCGCGGTCCATCACGACGCGATCGGCCGCGAGCTCGAGCGGCAGGAGGTCGCCCGCCGCGCTCGCCGGGAGCGCGGCCCGGAGGGCCCTCCCGAGCTCCGGCGCCGCCGCCTCGAGCCGCCCGACCGCCTCCGGGACGCTCGCGGCCGCCGCGGCCTCGCGCAGCGCGTCCTCGTCGAGGCCGGGGGTCGGCGGGGCGGCCGCGAGCGCGCGGTCGGCCCCGAGGCCCCGGACGACCGCCCGGAGGACCGCCTTCACCGCCGCCGCGTCGTCGATGCCGAGGAAGGCCCGGAGGAGCGCCCGGGGCCGCGCGCCCTCCGCGTCGGCGAGCACGGACGCCGCCTCGTGGCGCCAGCCCTCGCGGAGCGCGGCCTCGGTCGCGGCGAGCGCATCCGCGCCGGGGGCGTCCGGCAGCACGGCGCCGAGCCGCATCCGGCGCAGCAGGTCGAGGCGCGCCTCGAGCGACGGCCGGGCGAGGACCTCGCGCAGCGCCCGGGCTCCGAGGAGCTGCGCGCGGCGGGCCCCCAGCCGGGCGTTCGCGTAGTCGAGCCGGGCCACCTTAGCGCTCCTCCAGCAGGAGGGCCGCGAGCTCCGCCTCGAGCTCGGGCCAGGCGCGCTCGAGGCGCGCGGGCAGCGTGTCGTCGAGCACGAGCCGGCCCGCCACGACCTCGACGCCGCCGCGCGCGACCGGCGCCGCCCGCACGACCGCCCCGGGCCGGCCGCCGAGCGCGGCGCGCACGGCGTCCTCGCGGCCGGGGTCAACGACCACCTCGACCGGCCCCTCCCCCGCCTCCGGGAGCACCTCCGCGAGGAGACGCGCGTCCAGCTCCGGCGACCCGGCGCCGGGCAGCGCCCGCTGGATCTCCTCCCGAAGCGCGTCGAGGAGCCTGCGGTGCTCGAACAGGAGCGTCCGCTCCCGCTCGAGGCCGAGCGACTCGACGGCGGCGCGGCGGCGGGCCTCCGCCTCGGCGCGCTCGCGCGCGATGAGCGCGTCGCGCGCGGCCCACGCCGCCCGCTTCGCCTCCTCGACGATCGCCGTGGCGTCGCGCCGGGCCGCGGCCCGGATGTCGCGGGCCTCGCGCGCCGCCTCGTCCTCGAGGACGCGGAGCAGCTCCGGGTACCCCACGGCTCACGCTCCGGTGAGGATCAGCACGGCCACGACGAACCCGAGGATGACGAGCGTCTCGGGAATCGCGAGCATCACGATGATCGAGCCGCGCAGCTCGGGCTTCTCGGCGAGCGCGCCCGCGCCCGCGGACCCGATCCGCGACTGGACCCACGCGGTAGCGAGCGCGGACACTCCCACGGCGAGCGCGGCGGCCAGTGCGACGATGACCTTCTCCACGGCGACCTCCTTCTGCACGGCGGCGTACGTCCCTTCCCGGTCACCCCGGCCGGCGCGCCGTCAGCCGGACAGCGCGAACGGCCGGAAGGGCTCCCCGCCCTCGTCGTAGAACTTCTCGAAGAACTCGACGTAATGGAGGCGGAGCGCGGCGACCGTCGGGCTGATGAGCCCGAGCGTGAAGTTCACGGCGTGCAGGAGCACGGCGATGGCGACGCCCGCGGCGGCGGGCTGGAGCGTCACCGCGACGAGGTTCGCGACCTCCGCGAGCATGACGGAGGCGAGCCCGAGCGCCATGAGGCGGGCGTACGAGAGGACGTTCCCGAGCGAGAGGACGAGCTCGAGGAGCGCCATGGGCCCGTCGGCGACGACGGCGACGGCGAGCAGCGCGACGCCGGAGAGGAGCGCCGGGCGGATCGCCGCGCGGGGGAGCTGCCCCGCGAGCGCGCAGGCGACGACCGCGGCGGCGACGAGCAGCAGGAGCTTCGCCGCGCGCCCGAGCGCCTCGCGGCGGTGCCCGCGGCGCAGCGCGGAGGCCGTGCCGAGCACGAGCCCCGTCCCGACGTGCACGCCGCCCACGCCGAGCGCGAGCGCGAGGAAGGTCATGAAGGCGCGGCGGCGATCCATGAGCATCGGGTGGAGCCCCAGGTGCGATCCGAGCTCGCCGAGCGCCTCGCCGAACAGGATCCCGAAGACGATCGCCGAGACCGAGCACCAGAGCGCGATCCAGGCGACTTCCCGTCCCGTGCGTCCGCCCCACCCGCGCGCGCGCGCGACGAGCGCGAGCGAGACGCCGGCGACCCCGAACGCGACGTCCCCGAGCACGAGCCCGAAGAAGAGCGGGAAGAACACGGCGAGCCACGGCGTCGCGTCCACCGAACCGTAGCGGGGCAGCGCGACGAGCCCGAGGAGCAGCTCGAACGGGCGCAGCGCGGGCCGGTTCCGCAGCACCACGGGCACGCTCCCCCACTCCGCTCGATCGGGGACGCTCGCGATCATCGTCACGCGGCCGCCGAAGCGCTCGGCGGTCGCCGCCGTGACCTCCGCGACCCGCTCCGCGGGCATGTAGCCCGTGACCACGAACGCGAAGCGGGTCTCGCCGCAGCGGCCGCGCGCCGACGCGAGATTGACCGCCTCCCGGACCTCGTCGCGGAGCGCGGCGACGCGCGCCGCCTCCACCTCGAGCCCCTCGTCGGCCGCGGCGATCTCGCCCGGGAGCTCGCGCTCGCGCCCGGCGAGCAGGAGGAGCACCTCGAAGAGCGGCCTCCCCGCGTAGGCCGCCGGCAGCCTGACCTCGTCGACCCCCCGCTCGAAGAGGAGGGAGGCGAGGGCACGGCTGGACGCGCGCGGGACCACGACGAGGACCCCGGTCGTGTCGGCGTCGAGGGGTCGCGCCTCGATCTCGCAGGTGTCGCCGGTGATCCGGCGCACCTCTGCCCGCAGGAGCGCGAGGGCCTCGGGGTCGTTCTTCAGGACGAGGCCGTGGTACTCGGGCTGGAGCGAGGGATCCAGACCGTGCCGCAGCGGCGAGAGGGCGACGATGAGGCGCGAGAACCGCGCCGTGGACTCGCGCTCCGCTGCGAGCGACGCCCGCCGCGCCTCGAGCGCGGCGGCGTCGCGCTCGAGCGTCTCGACGGCCGGCGGGAGCGCCTCCGCGAGCGCCTCGAGGCTCCGCCGGAGGCGCACGTCCACGACCGGCTCGGTCGCCTCCCGCGGCGCGGCGGGGAGGCGTCCGGCGACGGCGTCGAGCCGGCGCAGCGCGTCCGCCAACCGCCGCTCGAGCTCCGGTCCTCCGGGGCCGGCCGCGACCGGACGTACGAATGCGTCCTCCGGAGGCGGCGCGCGCAGCTCGAGCGCCCCCTGCTCCTGGAGGTGCACGAGAGCGACCGGCAGGAGGTCGCGCGGGCCGAGGAGCTGGACGCGCGCCATCGGAAGGATCACGGTCGCCCTCCGGTGACGGCGGCGATCGCGCGCGCGGTGGCCCGCGCGCGGTTTCGCTCCCCGCGCCGCCGCAGCTCCTCGAACTCGGCGGCGACGGCGGCGTGTGCGTCCGCGAGCGTGCGATCGAGCTCCTCGGCCGCCGCGGCCCGGAGCCGCTCCGTCTCCCGCTCCGCCTCGCGGCGCGCCTCGGCGACGATCCCCTCCGCCTCCCGCCGCGCGTGCTCGATTGCGGTGGCGGCCTCCGCACGGGCGGCGGCCACGTCGCGCTCGAGCGCAGCCTCGTCGCTGCGCAGCCGATCGAGCACCTCGCGCTCCGCGCTCGCGGTGGGCACGCCTCTTACCCCCTTCGATGGCAGAAGACGCCCGTCCGAATGGGGAGGCAAGCAGCCGCTGGCGTCACCGGTGGGGCTGCGCGTGCGGGCGCGCGACGGGAAGACCGAACACGCGCGGTGCCATCGCAGTCGCGTCGATCCGCGCGCCGGGGCGAGGGCCACCTCGCGCGCCGCTTCACCCGACGAGCGAGCGCGCGCCTGTCCAGGCCGCCGCGCGTCACGGCGGCGCCCGCGGGGCGGTCCGCCTCGCCGTGCTACGCTGCGCCGTCGCATGTCGACCCCAGGCTCCCCCCCGACCCGCCGAGCCTTCTCCGTCGCGATCTTCGCCCGCAATGGCGGCGCGGTGCTGCTCGTGCGGCATCGGCGGCTCGGCACGTGGCTGCCGGTGGGCGGTGAGATCGAGCCCGGCGAGACGCCGCTCGAGGCGGCGCGCCGGGAGCTGCGCGAGGAGACCGGGCTGGAGGGGGCGTTCCCTGCCGGACTCGGCGTGGACGGCACGCCGCCCGGGCTCATCGGCTACGAGGAGCACCCGGCCGGCTCGAAGGGGCTCCACATGAACTTCGCGTTCGTCGCGGACGTGGCGTCGCGCGACCTCGCGGCGTGCGACGAATGGGACGGCGCGCGCTGGGTCGGGGCGGGAGAGCTGCCGGGAATCCCGTGCCCGGAGAACGTCCGGCAGCTCGCGGCGATCGCGCTTCGCGTGGGCTAGCGGCGGCGCGAGAAGAGCGAGAGCTGGGTCGAGGTCGAGGTCGCGGTGGATGGCGCGGCCCGCGTCTCCCCGAACACGCTCCTCCCCCCGTACGTCGCGCTCGCCGCGCGCTCTCCCTCGACGAATTCCTCGAAACCCGGCCCCTTCGCCGTCGCCTCCAGCCGACGTGCCTCGAGGTCGAGCCGCCGGATCGCAGCCACGCGATCCTCCTGCCCGAGCCGCGCGCGGTCGACCGCGCTTCGCAGCACCCTCAGGGTCTCGTCGTACACGCGGAGCGGAACGGGGTACGGGTGCCCGTCCTTCCCCCCGTGCGCGAGCGAGAACCGCGCCGGATCCGTGAACCGGCACGGCGCCCCGTGGATCACCTGGGCCGCCATCGCGAGCGCGAGGATGGTCCGGGCCCCGAGCCCCGGCGTGAGGAGCAGGTCGGCGAAGTCCACCGGGCCGCGCTCGGCGGCCGCCGCGAGCGCGCCGTGGAGGCGCCGGAGCACGACGTCGCCGCGGTGGACGTCGTGCTGCGCCGGCAGGACGAGGCTCGGCGTACCCTCCGCGATCCGGCGCACCTCCGCGAGGACGCGATCGGGCCCGTCGCGGACGAGCGCGAGCTGCGCCGCGCGCGACGGCGCCGCCCGCCGGTCGACGAGGTTCACGATGGCGCCGCCCGGCCGCCCCTCGATCGCGGCGTGCGGCTCGTCCACGAAGCTCTCGAGCCCTTCGGACAGCCAGTGGTAGCGCCGCGCGCGCCGCGCCCCGGTGTCCATCCCCTGCTGCACGACCGCCCAGCGGCCGTCCTCCGCCACGAAGAAGGCGTGGAGGTAGAGCGCGTACCCGTCCTGCACCGCCGCGCCGTCCACCTTCGCGACGAGCCGGCTCGTGCGCGCGAGGACGGCGCCGTCGAGGCCGGTCCGCTCGCCGAAGGCGGCGAGCTCGTCCGGCGTGCGGCGCGAGTGCCGCCCGCGGCCGCCGCAGACCTTGAGCCCGAGCTCCCGCTCGAGCGGCGCGAGCCCGCGCTGCAGCGCGCCGACGACGCTCGTCGTGATGCCCGACGAGTGCCAGTCCATCCCCATGAGCGCCCCGAGCGACTGGAACCAGAACGGGTGCGAGAGGCGCCGGAGGAGCTCGTCGCGCCCGTAGGCATGCACGATGGCCTCGGCGAGGACGCGCCCGAGGCGCGCCATCCGCGCGAAGAGCCACGGCGGCACGCGCCCGCGGTGGAGCGGCAGGTTTGCGCTGCCGGTGCGGGCGCCGGCGCCGGGCGCGCCGGGACGAGGTGCGGCCGGAGAGGTCACGCCGCCCCTCCGTGACCCCGGCCCGCCCGGTCTCCGGACGCCCGTCCGATGTGACCGGGCGCCGCGGCGAGATCATCGCGACGCCGCTCGCCCCGATCGCGATGGCGACCGTCCACCCGTCCTCGATACCCCGCGCCCCTGACGACGCGTCCCGTCACGGGGAGCCGGGCAGGCTCGTCGACGACCTCGCACGGCTCGTGGCGGCGAGGCAGCGCTCGTCGCGGCTAGGGCGAGAGGTACTTCCCGAGGATCGGCCGGAGCCGCTCCTTCGTCTCGGGCGAGATCCGGGACTTGTCCGACCAGATCGCGAGCGCGAGCGCCGACTGGCACGCGCACGGCTTGTCGGCGACCTCGACGATCTTGGGGATCGCGCGCCGGATGAGCTCCAGCGCGTTCTGGGTCGCCGCCTTCACGTTCCCGAGGATCTCCTCGATGAGCTTCGCCTGGTCGAGGTTCGCGGGGTGCGGCTTCCAGCAGTCGTAGTCGGTGGGGAGCGCGACGAGCGCGTAGCAGATCTCCGCCTCCCGGGCGAGCTTCGCCTCGGGCATCACCGTCATCCCGATGAGCGACGCGCCCCAGCTCCGGTGCAGCTCGCTCTCGGCGCGCGTCGAGAACTGCGGCCCCTCCATGCAGACGTAGGTGCCGCTCGGGTGGATGCGGGCCGGGAAGCCGGTGCCGGCCTTGGCGAGCACGTTCCTGAGTGCCGGGCAGAACGGGGCAGCCAGCTCCACGTGCACCGCGAGCTCGTCGAAGAAGGTCCCCGCCCGGCGGTAGGTCCGGTCGATGACCTGGTCCGGGATGACGAGGTGCTTCGGGGCGATCTCCTCCCGGAGCGAGCCGACCGCGCCGGAGGCGAGGATGTGCGTCACGCCGAGCGACTTCAGCGCCCAGACGTTCGCGCGGTACGGGACGGCGGACGGGTTCCGCATGTGACCGTCCCCGTGGCGCGAGAGCAGCGCGACGCGCGTGCCCTCGACCTCGGTCAGCGTGATCGGCCCCGACGGCCGCCCGAACGGCGTGTCGATCTCGCGAACCTCGCCGCCGCCGAGACCGCCGAGCGCCTCGCCGAGTCCGGTGCCGCCGATGACGCCGACCACCTGCTGCCCCATCCGCGAATCCTCCTGGCCCCGCCCCCTGCGGGACGGGGCAGTCTACACCGGGTCCGGTGTGTGCCGGTGCCGGCGCGGGAGGGGGGACGGACGGACGGCGCCCCGCCGGCAAGGAGGCGCGGCCCGCCAAAGAAAAGAGCCCGCCAGTGCATGTGCACTGGCGGGCCAGGAAGAAAAATGCGGCAGCGACCTACTCTCCCACACGGCTTCCCGTGCAGTACCATCGGCTCTGGTGGGCTTAACTTCCGTGTTCGGGATGGGAACGGGTGTGACCCCACCGATATAGCCACCGCAAACCTTTGAAAGAGCGTGAGGGCCGAAGGCCTCTCACGACCGAACACGAAGGTAAACTCGAAGGAAGCTCGCACG
>CAWGDE010000023.1:0-407494 GCA_963821195.1 uncultured delta proteobacterium | reverse complement strand
ACGCATCGTCAAGGCCGCGGCATCGGACCAGCGGGGCGTCGAGGCTTTCAGGGCGGCGAGTTCCGCCGTTCGAAGCCTGGAGTTGTCGCGCAGAAGGTCCCGCGCATCCGGATCGCCCGCGAGGATTTCCCTGATCTGGTTGAGGATAACTTCAGCGCCGTCACGATATCGCCGACGATGCCCAGGCTGACGGGGAAATTTCTCGCCGATGTTCTGGGTGTCCGAATCGAGCTGCAGGAGAAACTGGTGGGGCAAAAGCCGGGGATCCCACTATTCGGTCATCATTGGCAGAGCCTCGATCCGATGACGAACAGGGCATGTTGGCTTCTCCTCGTAAATGAAGCGCTTCGCCTGAGGACAGCCCGCAAATCCGAACACCCCCAGGGACAGGGCGTGGCTTTCCGCATATTGGCCTTTCCCGTCCGGCGTCGTGACAGCGGCATTTGGAGGAATTCTGGCGAGTTCTGAAGGAGCTTCGAGGTGCTTGGCGGGGTGCCGTCCCCTACCAGGATGGCCGCGCGGCGGTGAAGTGAGCAGGACCGTGGTGGCTTTTTTGAGAGGTTCCTGGTTGACGTGGAAGGCGACGGTGTACGTTCCTGGTGGAAAGGGAACTTCGGACTATTTCGAAAGGTGTGGGAGGAAACGTCCGCCGGAAAACTCAAGTGAACGCTCTGGGCGTCCGCCGAGCGCCGTGCGGAGGGCGAGCGTCGTCATCTGCGAGAAGAGGGAGGCGTCGTGTACCGCCACGCTCATGCCGCAGCATTCGCCGTAGATCTTGATGGTGTTCACGCCGAAGTCCGTGCTCTCCTGCATGGTGCCCTTGCCGGTCGTGTGTGTGGGCGGGCTGTCCGGTGATGGCGAGGAGGGGTATCCCGTCGCGTCGGGCGCAGGTGACCCCGGTGAGCATGTTCGTGGTGCCGGGACTGGTGGTGGAAAGACAGACGCCGAGCCGGCCGGGACAGCCTTGTGTACATGTCGGCCATGAACGCGGTGCCCGATTGGTGCCGGGCCATGATGAATCGGATGCGGTCGTGCTTTCTCCAGGGTCTTCGAGAAAGGGAACGATGGTGCCGCCGCTGATCCCGAAATGGATTCCGATGCCTTCCAGGACAAGGTATTCGACGAGCAATTTGGCTGGTGGTCCTTTTCTCCAAAATGGTGGTAATTGCTTTCACTGTAATTTATTGGCGACATTTTGTACCTTTTTAATAAACTTGTTTGTAACTATTAGCTACGACGCCACCCCTGTGAAAGCAGGGGGCCAGTGCGCCGACAACGGCGCTGTTTCGCAGAGTGGATTCCCGCTTGTTCCGCTGAGCGAAGTCGAAGCGTTGCGGGAATGACATAAAAATGGCTGAACAGTTAGACTGCTCTATATATCGGTTGATACGATTATACAAAGTGGTTTCCGGTTTTGTCAAATATAATTTTATATATTTGAAGCTCATAGGTGGATGAATTCGAGGTGTAATGGATAATTGGGTTTGGGGCGCTGGCATCATTGATTTTCCGATCAGGATGATGGATGGGGGTTTGGTATTGTATAATCTGAAAGTGAGTACTCACTCATATCGCTATTTTAATCAGTTTTTGGGGAAGCCGTGTAAAGAAATGAAAGCGCGAAGCGAAAAAGAAGGATCAGATCGAGGCTGAGGTGCTTCCCCGGACGCAGACTCCGCTTCGGCGGTGGTGGAACCGGGCTCGAAGGCGGATCGGACGAAGGAGCGTATCCTTCAGGGTGGTGATCGGCGCCTTCGCCGTAGAGGGCTTCGACGGCGGAAGGACCAAGGACATCGCCTACGGGCCGGGGTGGCCGAAGGGACGATCTTCCGCTATTTCAAAACGAAAACGGGATCTGCTTTTCGACCTACTCGCACCTATCGGGATCCGAGCTGCCAGTACTGCTGGCTTTCAAGTCGATGCGGGAAATCACGGAAAACAGGGAGAACCTGCCGCTCGAGGACGTCCTGGCAAAACTCATCGAAGATCGAAAGGCGCTGTTCGAGGGCAGGCTCGATCTAGTCGAGACCGTGGTCACCGAAGGGCTCCACCATCCGGAAATTTTCGATCCTATTCGAGCCGTCGTCATGGTAGAGATCAAAAAATTCTCCGATGAGAACTACGAGAGCTGGCGCAAGCAAGGAGCCATTCGCGATGTGGGAGGGGACCATTTTTCTCCAACTTGGTGATGAGCGTGATTATCGGCGAAGTTCTTCTGCCCCGGCTGTTCCCGGAAACGTTTCCCGATAACGAAGGCGATGTCCATCGTCTCGCCGATCTGATCGCGCACACGGCGTGGCTGCACGGCCGCGAAAAGAATGAGAAGAGGAGCGTCGTATGGACGACATTGCCGCCATCTCTGTAAAGGGCGTGACCAAACGCTACGAAAAGCAGGTCGTTCTCTCGGACGTGAGCGTCGAGATCCGGGTGGGGCGAGATCGTCTGGACTGCTCGGCCCGTCGGGTTCGGCAAGACGACCCTCGTCAAGATCATCCTCGGGATGGAGAGGCCGGAGCCGGCAGCGGCGACGCCCGGAAAGCCGTTCGCTGGACCTGGCTGTTCTGGATCGATCGGCGACATGGCCCAGGCCGACGCGCTTGACCAGGACCGGACCTGGCTGGACAACCTGGTCTTCCTCGCGGGCCAACTGGGCGCGGTCGGCAAAGGACGCGAGGCAGAAATCGCTTGGCGCGCTCGAATCCGTCGGCCTGACCCTACACCGGAACAAGAGGTCGACAACTATTCGGCGGACGAAGCGCCTGTTCGTCCATGGCCATCGTGATGATCTCCATGGTGCCGCTGTTCATCCTCTATGGCAGCCTGATGATCGGGATCTCATCCGGTTCTGCGCCGGAAGTTCTGGGACGAATTCCGCCGGGAAGAAAGTAGCGCGCGCGCCCTGCTCGTCACGACGGACGTCATGGACGAGGCGATGAACTGCGACCGCCTCGTGCTCCTGCGGGAGGGCCGGGTCATCGCGGTGGTGGACACGCCGTTGGCGCCGATCAAAAGCGCGGAGTCGCCACGCTCGAAGAGGCCTTCCTTGCTCTCGAGCGTATCCGTGGAGGTGAACTCGATGAGAATGTTTGCCGTCGCCCGCCGCATCATATTACAAATCGGTAAGGATCCCCGTACCGTGGTGCTTCTGGTTCGGCTGGTCTTCGCGTTGTTGCTTTTGAAGATCAATCCCTCCATCTCGGGCGTTTCGATGCCGAGGGTCGGTCTTGTCGACGTGCCTGAGCTCTGGCTCGAGCGCTTCACCGTCGAGATGGATATCGCGGAATACTACACGGAGCAGGAAGCGCGCGAGGCCCGGTGATCGCCGGTGACCGCGACGCCAGATCGTCTGGGTGGCGAGATCCGCGTCGTTCTCGAGGGCGCCGACATGTCGCTCGCCGGGCTCGTCATGATGAAGCTGGAGTCGATGATGGAAGGCCTGTGCGTCGTTGTCCCGCCTGCCTGAGCTGATTGCCCCTTTGACCTCACCATCTCCGTGGAATACATCTACGGGTCCGAACTACCCGGAGGAGTTCGATCATCTCGCCGCTCGTCATGGGCTTCTTCATCTTCTTCTTCGTCTTCCTCATCGCCGGCATCGCGTTCCTCCGCGAACGCATCTCGGGCACGCTGGAACGGATCCTCGCCACGAGCCTGTGGTGCAGCGAGATCGTCGGCGGCTACTTCCTTCGGCTTTGGGCTTTTCGTTGTTTTCCAGACTCTGGTCGTACAGGGCTTCTTGACCTGGGTCCTCGGCATGCCCAACGAAGGCGGCTTTTTCGCCGTGCTGCTCATCAACCTTCTCCTCGCCGCTAATTCGCTCGCCCTCGGCATGCTTCTCTCCCGTCTTCCGCGCGAACGAATTCCAGCTTATTCAATACGTTCCCATCGTGATCGTGCCGCAAATCCTCTTTTCCGGCCTTTTCTCGCCTGAGCTGCGCCGGGCTCCGGTGCAGTTCTGTCTGACGATTTTTCCGCCGACTGACGCGGCCGACGCCCTGCGCAACATCATGATCCGTGGTGCATCGCTTTGGGACGATCCCCGGCATCGGTCCCGTCGCGGAGGCCAAGCTGCACGCCGCCGGCTACCAGACGCTGGGCGCGGTCGCCGAGGCCTCGGTCGCGGATCTCCAGAAGATCTTCGGCGCGTGGGCGGCGTCGATCTCGCGCGGCGTGCAGGGGCTGGGCTCGGGCGACCTCGGCCGCGAGCGCCCGGCGTTCGCCGAGCACGATCCCGCGGGCGAGACCGTCGGCAGCATCTCCAACGAACGGACGTTCCGCGAGGACGCGACCGACCCCGCGTCGATCGAGGCGGTCCTGTGCCGTCTCTGCGAGCGGGTCTGCTGGCGCGCGCGCAAGCGCCACGTCAAGGCGCGCACGGTGACCCTCAAGCTGCGCTACGCCGACTTCCACACGCTGACGCGTTCGCAAACCACGATGGCGACCAACTCGGAGCTCGAGCTCTATCCCATCGTCAAGGAGATGTTCGTGGCGGCGCGGACGCGGTCGCTGCCGATCCGGCTGCTCGGCATTCAGCTATCGAACCTGGGCATCTTCGAGCAGCTCCCGCTCTTTGATCGCAACGAGCGGATCGGCGCGGTCATCGACAGCATCCGCGCGCGCTTCGGCTTCGCGATGGTCTCGCTGGCGACCGCAAGGCGCGGTCAGCCCGACGAGGCGCGCGCGACGGACGAGCCCGAATGAGTCGTCGAAGGAGCGGCCTCCCGCTCGTGCCGCTCGCCAGCAGCCCCGAGAAGGAAGGCTAATCCTCGCGCTACCTCCGGGTGGTCGCCCCGCGTCTTCCTGCCCCGTCCGGGGCCTGGATCGGACAGACAGAACATTGTTTCATCCGGCGCGATGCGGTCCCGCACGAGAGGGGCGTCTCCGCCGTTCCGGGACGTGAGCGAGGAGCTCGCACGCTATCGAGACCTCTGCCGGGCGAAGGGCATCCCCTGCACCCGCCAGCGCCTCGCCATCCTCGAAGCCGTGCTCGAGAGTCCTGACCACCCGACGGCCGACGCCGTTCACGCCATCGTGACACGTCGGATTGGCAGCCTCTCACGCACCACGGTCTATCGCGTGATGGAGGAGCTCGCAGCGATGGGGCTCATCGCCAAGGCCTCTCACTCCGGCAAGGCGGTCCGCTACGACCGCCGAACCGACCTTCACCACCACCTGGTCTGCCTCCGCTGCAACGCCATCGTGGACATCTCGGACGACCGCCTCGACGCGGTGTGCGTCCCGGACACGTCGAGGTTCGGCTTCGAGGTGACGAGCTTTCAGGTACAGCTGCGTGGCCTCTGCAGGGCATGCCGCAAACGCTCGGCGCGCCGATCGCCGCCGCCGGGAGCGCGCAAGTGAATCCAACCGACGAAGGGAGAGACCGCATGTCAACCGAGGCCAAGTGCCCGTTCCATCACACCGCCGGCGGCGGCACGTCGATCCAAGACTGGTGGCCGAATCAGCTGAGGTTGAACATCCTGCACCAGCGCTCGCCCCTGTCCGATCCGATGGGCCGGCGCTTCGACTACGCGAAGGAGTTCAGGAGCCTCGACCTCGCGGCCGTGAAGAAGGACCTCCGGGCGCTGATGACCGACTCGCAGGACTGGTGGCCGGCGGACTTCGGCCACTACGGCCCCCTGTTCATCCGCATGGCATGGCACAGCGCCGGCACCTACCGCACCGGCGACGGTCGCGGCGGCGCGGGCCATGGCAGCCAGCGCTTCGCACCCCTCAACAGCTGGCCCGACAACGTCAACCTCGACAAGGCGCGCCGGCTGCTGTGGCCGATCAAGCAGAAGTACGGCCGGAAGATCTCCTGGGCGGACCTCATGATCCTCGCGGGCAACGTGGCGCTGGAATCGATGGGGTTCAAGACCCTTCGGCTTCGGCGGCGGGCGCGAGGACGTCTGGGAGCCCGAGCAGGACGTCTACTGGGGTTCCGAGGACAAGTGGCTCGCGGACAAGCGGTACTCCGGCGACCGGGAGCTCGAGAACCCGCTCGCCGCCGTGCAGATGGGCCTCATCTACGTCAACCCGGAGGGCCCGAACGGCAATCCGGATCCCATCGCTGCGGCGAGGGACATCCGCGAGACCTTCGCCCGCATGGCGATGAACGACGAAGAGACGGTGGCGCTCATCGCGGGCGGCCACACCTTCGGCAAGACCCACGGCGCCGGCGACGTGAAGCACGTGGGGCCCGAGCCCGAAGCGGCCGGCATCGAGGAGCAGGGGCTGGGCTGGAAGAGCAGCTTCGGCACGGGCAAGGACGGTGACGCGATCACGCAGCGGCCTGGAGGTCACCTGGACCACCACGCCCACGAAGTGGAGCAACGACTTCTTCGAGAACCTGTTCGGCTACGAATGGGAGCTGACGAAGAGCCCGGCCGGCGCGAATCAGTGGAGGCCGAAGGGCGGCGCGGGCGCCGGCACCGTGCCGGACGCCCACGACACGTCGAAGCGTCACGCTCCGGCCATGCTGACCACGGACCTCTCCCTACGGTTCGACCCTGCGTACGAGAAGATCTCCCGGCGCTTCATGGAGAACCCGGACCAGTTTGCGGAGGCCTTCGCGCGGGCCTGGTTCAAGCTGACGCACCGGGACATGGGCCCCCGCGCGCGCTATCTCGGCCCGGAGGTTCCGGCCGAGGAGCTCACCTGGCAGGACCCCATCCCCGCGGTCGACCACAAGCTGATTGGCCAAAGGGACATTGCCTCCCTCAAGGGCAAGATCCTGGCTTCAGGTCTGTCGGTCTCGCAGCTCGTATCGACCGCCTGGGCGTCGGCGTCCACCTTCCGTGGCTCCGACAAGCGCGGCGGCGCGAACGGGGCCCGCATCCGCCTCGCTCCCCAGAAGGATTGGGAGGTCAACCAGCCCGCCCAGCTGGCCAAGGTGCTGAAGACCCTGAAGGGCATCCAGAGCGCGTTCAACGACGCCCAGAAGGGCGGCAAGAAGGTCTCGCTGGCCGACCTGATCGTTCTGGGCGGGTGCGCGGGCGTCGAGCAGGCCGCGAAGAACGCCGGTCACGAGGTGACGGTCCCCTTCGCGCCGGGTCGCATGGACGCCTCGCAGGAGCAGACCGACGTGGCTTCGTTCGCCGTGCTCGAACCGGTCGCGGACGGCTTCCGCAACTACCAGAAGACCCGGTACGCCGTGTCGGCCGAGGAGCTGCTGGTCGACAGGGCGCAACTGCTGACCCTGACCGCGCCGGAGATGACGGTGCTCGTGGGCGGCATGCGCGTCCTGAACACCAACGTCGGACAGTCCCAGCACGGCGTGTTCACCAAGCGGCCGGAGGCGCTGACCAACGACTTCTTCGTGAACCTGCTCGACATGGGCACGGAGTGGAAGCCGGTCTCGAAGGAGGCGGACGTGTTCGAAGGGCGCGATCGCAAGACGGGCAAGGTCAAGTGGACCGGCACGCGCGTCGATCTCGTCTTCGGCTCGAACGCCCAGCTCCGCGCCCTGGCGGAGGTCTATGGCAGTGCGGACGCGCAGAAGAAGTTCGTCCAGGACTTCGTGGCGGCCTGGAACAAGGTGATGAACCTGGATCGGTTTGACCTTGCGTGACGGGAGAGGAGAGGCATTGAACGTGGAGTTGATCCCCTTTCGTTGAGTCCTCCCCGCTGTGGGCGGAGGATCAACGGATGCGTCGCTTCAAGCCGCGGTCCCCCCATGTCCGAGCTGTTCGATCTGTTCACCGGGCTGGGGTGAAGAGCGGCCCGGCAGTGGACGGCCCGCTTGTCGACCCTCGACCCGTAGGCCCCGCTAGACTGCCGCTACCCCGAGCCGCGCCGATCACTCCGACGCCGCTGCGGCGGGCGGCCTCGCTCTCCCGGGCGGATCGTTCGCGCCGGGCCTCCCCATCCCTGGAGAACGCCTACAGCCCGGTGCGCTTCTCCAGCTCCTCGGGATAACGAGCGCCCTCCACCTGGATCTTCGAGGCCGCAGCGTCGATGTCGCGGAGGTCGTCGGTCGTGAGCTCGACGCTGGCCGCGCCGAGGTTCTCCTCGAGGCGGTCGAGCTTCGTCGTGCCCGGGATCGGCACGATCCAGGGCTTCTGCGCCAGCAGCCACGCGAGCGCGATCTGCGCCGGCGTCGCCTGCTTCCGCCTGCGCGATCTCGCCGAGCAGATCGACCAGCGCCTGGTTCGCCTTGCGCGCCTCCGGCGTGAAGCGCGGGACGATGTTGCGGAAGTCGTTCTTCGTCGAACGTCGTCTTCTCGTCGATCTTGCCGGTGAGGAAGCCCTTGCCGAGCGGGCTGAACGGCACGAAGCCGATGCCGAGCTCCTCGAGCGTCGGGAGCATCTCCTCCTCCGGCTCCCGCCACCACAGCGAGTACTCGCTCTGGAGCGCGGTCACCGGCTGCACGGCGTGCGCCCGGCGGATCGTCTCCACGCCCGCCTCGGACAGGCCGAAGTGCTTCACCTTGCCCTGGCGGATCAGGTCCTTCACCGCGCCCGCGACGTCCTCGATGGGCACGTCGGGATCGACGCGGTGCTGGTAGAAGAGGTCGATCGCGTCGATCTGGAGCCGCTTCAGCGAGGCCTCGGCCACCTCGCGGATGTGCTCGGGCCGGCTGTCCAGCGCCGGCCTTCGGTCGCCGAGCTTCGAAGCCGAACTTCGTGGCGATGACGACCTGGCTCGCGGAACGGCGCGAGCGCCTCGCCCGACCAGCTCCTCGTTCGTGAACGGGCCGTAGACCTCGGCGGTGTCGAAGAACGTGACGCCGCGCTCGACCGCCGGCGCGGATCAGCGCGATCATCTCCTTCCGGTCGGGCGGCGGGCCGTAGCCGAAGCTCATCCCCATGCAGCCGAGGCCGATGGCCGAGACCTCGAGACCGCTCTTGCCGAGCTTGCGCTTCTGCATTGCGTCCTCCTTCACGTCTGCGTTCGGTGCGACTCAGCCGCGGCTCACGCCGATGCTGTGGCGGGTCTCCATGCCCGGCGTGAGCGCCAGCTTCACGATGAGATCGGAGAGGCCGTTCAGCGACACGTCGTGGCCCTTGAACGGCTGGCCCTTCTGCGCAGGAGGACGCGCGTCGTATTGCGGGCGAGCTGCCCGTTCGCGCCGAGGATGAGGACGTTCGTCATGGCTCTCGCCCTGGGCTCCAGGGCCTCATTCGGCCTTCAGCGACGCCATGTCGATCGAGAAGCGGTACTTCACGTCCGACCTGAGCAGCCGCTCGTACGCCTCGTTGACCTTCTGGATCGGGATGACCTCGACGTCGGCGGTGATGCCGTGCTCGCCGCAGAAGTCGAGCATCTCCTGGGTGTCCGGATGCCGCCGATGAGCGATCCGGAGAGGCTCTTGTTCCCGAAGATGAGGCCGAACGCCGAGACCGCGTGCGGCTTGTCCGGCGCGCCGACGAGCGTGAGGTTGCCGTCCGCGCTGCAGCGCGTGCAGGTACGGCGTTGAGGTCGTGCACCGCGGAGACGGTGTCCAGGATGAAGTCGAAGCGTCCCGGCGTGCTTCGCCATCTCGTTCGGCGTTCCGCGAGACGACCACCTCGTGGGCGCCGAGGCGCAGCGCGTCCTCCGTCTTCGCGGGGGAGGTCGTGAAGACCACGACGTGGGCGCCGAGCGCGCGGGCGAACTTCACGCCCATGTGACCGAGGCCGCCGAGCCCGACGACGCCGACCTTCTTGCCCTTGCCGACGCCCTGGCGGCGCAGCGGCGACCAGGTCGTGATGCCGGCGCAGAGCAGCGGGGCGGCGCCGGCGAGGTCGAGGTTCGTCGGGATGCGCAGGACGAAGCGCTCGTCCACGACGATGCTGTCCGAGTAGCCGCCGTACGTGACCCTGCCGGTGTGCTTGTCGGGCGCGTTGTAGGTGAACACGGCGTTCGGGCAGAACTGCTCGTGGTGCGCCCGGCACTCGGGGCACGTGCCGTCCGAGTCGACCAGGCAGCCGACGCCGGCGAGGTCGCCCGCCTTGAAGCTCGTGACGGCCGAGCCGACCCTCGTCGACGCGTCCGACGATCTCGTGGCCGGGGACGCAGGGGTACACGGTGGGCATGCCGCTCCACTCGTTGCGAGCCTGGTGGAGATCCGAGTGGCAGATGCCGCAGAAGAGGATCTCGATCTGGACGTCGTGCGGGGCGGGGTCGCGCCGCTGGATGGTCGTGCGCCTGAACGGCGAGGTCGCGCTTGCGACGGAGTAAGCCTTGGCGTTGTACATGGGCCTTCCTTGCGAACGTCTTGGGGGTCGGTGCGCTTCTCGAGGTGACGGAGGAGAACCTACGCGCGCGCGCGACGTCCCGAAACGGGCGGAAAGCGGATGGGCCGTTCAGGAAACCTTCACGATGGCGATCCGCTGCCGAGGGGAAATGCGCCCCTGGACAGCCGTGGGCTCCGACGCTTCCTCGCGGACGAGGCAGTACACGACGGCTCGGCCGACGTAGGCAGCGCGCGTGAGGTCGCGGGTCTATCCTGTCGGGTCCATTCTGTGGCAAGTCTTCCGCGCCCGCTGACTCGACGACTCCGAGCACCCTCATGTCGAACCAACTTCCCGATCGGCCGAGAGCCGTCCTCGTGGGCGTCCAGCTGCCCGAGGCGTCGGACCTCGAGCACGCCACGCACCTCGCCGAGCTCCGCCGGCTCGTGCACACCCTCGGCTACGAGACGGTGGCCACGGTCAGCCAGCGGCGCGCGGGGACCGGCGCGGGCACGGTGCTCGGCACGGGGAAGCTCAAGGAGCTCGCGAGCCTCACCGGCGGCCCGGGCGTCATCGCCTCGGGGGCCGCCGACCGCACCTCCAAGGCGAGGGAGCGCTGGGAGGCGGAGGCCGCCGAGGACGACGAGCTCCCCCGACGAGGAGGCCGACGGCGCCGGGCCGCAGCGTCGTGGCCGGGGAGAAGCCCACGGTGGTGGTCGTCGACCACGAGCTGTCCCCGAGCCAGCTGCGAAATCTCGAGAAGGCGACCGGCGCGCTGGTGCTCGATCGCACCGGCGTCATCGTCGACATCTTCCACCGCCACGCCCACAGCCGCGAGGCGCGCATGCAGGTCGAGATGGCCCGGCTGAAGTACCTGGCGCCCCGGCTGCGCGAGTCGGCGGGCCGGTCGGAGCGCCAGCAGGGGCGGGGCGCGGGCGACTCCGCGGTCGAGCTCGATCGCCGCAAGATCCGCGACCGGCTGGCGGAGCTGAAGGAGGGGCTGGCCGCAGGTTCAGCGGGATCAGGATCACCGTCGCTTCGCCCGGAAGGACCAGCTGCGGGTGGCCCTGGTCGGCTACACCAACGCCGGCAAGTCGTCGCTGATGCGGGCGCTCACCGGCAGCGAGGTGCTGGTCGCGGACCGGCTGTTCGCGACGCTCGACACGACGGTGCGGGCGCTGCAGCCGGAGTCCCGTCCCCGCGTGCTGGTGTCGGACACCGTGGGCTTCCTCCGGCAGCTGCCGCACGACCTGGTCGCGTCGTTCCGCTCGACGCTCGACGAGGCGCTGGAGGCCTCGCTGCTGCTGTACGTCGTCGACGCGTCCGACCCGACCTGCGAGGCCCAGCTCGAGGTCACCAAGGCCGTCCTGCGCGACATCGGCGCGGCGGAGGTGCCGAGCCTCCTGCTGCTCAACAAGGTCGACCGGATCGACGAGGCCGCGCGCCGCGGCGTTGAAGGAGAGGTTCCCCGGGGCGATCCTGCTCTCGGCGCACGCCCCCGAGGACGTCGCCGCGCTCCGGCAGGCCGTGCTCGACTTCTTCGAGGCGCAGATGGTCGAGGCCGAGCTGCTCATCCCGTACGCCAGCCAGGGGCGCATCGGCGAGGTGTACGAGACCGCGCGCGTCGTCTCCGAGGCGTTCGACGAGGCCGGCCGCCGTGTGCGCGTGCGTTCCACGCCGGGCGCGATCGCCAAGCTGGTGCGCACCTTCCAGGACTGAGCCCCTCGGCGTCCCAAGCATCCAAGGGCCCGCCGTTCCGCGATCATCGGACGGCGGGCCCGGCCTCTTCGGGGGCCTCCCTTGGGGCTTCGGAGTGCGCCTTGGGGTGCGTGTCTGGCGCCTCGCCCGGACGGAGTCCGGCGGCGAGCTCGAGACCGTTGTCACATCCGCCGCCCGTCCTGGCCCCTCCCGCTCACCAGGAGGACGCCATGACGAACACGACCCCCAGCCTCTTCGCCTCGGTCCGCAGCTCCCGCGACATCTCGCTCGTCGCGTTCGGCGCGGCGATCCTCGTCGCGTTCGCGCTGCACGCGGGCGCGTTCCTCCCGAAGCTCTCGTCGGCGGAGGCGAGCGAGACGGCGGCGGCGCCGGTCTCGATCCCGGCCGCGGTCGTCGCGAGCCGGTAGGACTCGCGTCCGGAACCGTTCGGCCAGGTCGGGCGGCGCCCAAGGCCGGTTGCGCGTCTACTCGGGGCTCTCGTCCCCCGTGCGTGCCACTTTCGACCTCGGGTACTCATGACGCCGGCTCATGGTCCCTCGCTCGAGCATCGCCCGGCACACCGGACAGGTGACTCGAGACCCCCTCCACGCCCAGGCGAAAGGCATCGCCGCGCCGCACAGCGCGCCGCCCTCCGTGAACAGGTGCGTGTCGAAGACATCATCCATGCGCTCACCCGGCGTCGGGTCGTCCACTCCACCTTCAGACAACTGCCGATCGGCTTCGTGACGTCGCGCCGTGCGCGTTCGTTGGGTAGAGCCCGGCAGGCAGCGCACGTCGTTCGCGATCGGCGGAGCGCCACCAGGGCGTCCGGCGGGAAGCCAGCAAGGGGCGGGCCGTTGTGCTTGTAGACGTGCGTCAGTCCGTTCTCGTCGAGGAGGCCGATGTCGGTGTCGTGCGAGAACTCGAACCGTCCCAGCCGCAGGCAGTCTTATGCATCCAAACTTTCCGCTGCGTTCCTCGTCCGGCAGGTCGGGACAGATGGCGAACTCCTTTGCCGGGCCTCGGAAGCAGTCGAAACTCGGGATCCCTCCCTCTGCATGGGCAACCCTTGGCGGCTGCGGCGGGCCGTCGCAAACCTGCGCTCCGCGCTCAGCGCCGCTGCGGCACGTGGCCGCTCCTTCGTGCTGTCGCGATCCAGGAGAGCGCAGCGGCTATGATGACGCGCGTGGAAACGTAGCCCTGCCGGCCACGAACCGTCGCCACGGAGGAAAGGAAATGGTTGCCCTCGCTCAGGCAGTGGATGAAGCGGATGCGACGCCGGCGCTCCTGCTCCCCTTTCCCAAGGGTGGTAGCGGCCCCGCGCAGAGCCGCTCCATCCCGCGCGGCGGGGTCTTGCTCGGCCGCGGCAGGCTGCTGTTCGACGAGCCGTTCGACGATCCCGGGATGTCTGCGCGTCATGCCGAGATCCACCTCCACGGCGCGCACGCCGTGGTGGAGGATCTCGGCAGCGCCTTCGGCACCCTCGTGAACGGCTCCGCCATCCGCTCGTCGCGCCCGCTGCTCGAGGGAGACGTGCTCCGCCTCGCCGACACCATGCTCGTCTACACGAGCATGAAGCGAGCTCGCGCGGCCGGCATGGAGCGGCCCACCGCCGAGCTGGAGCTGACCGGCGCGACCCCTTCCATCGAAGCCGTCCGGCGCAGCGTGAAGGCTGTCGCCACCCACCCGCGGACGGTGTTGGTCACCGGAGAGACCGGCACGGGGAAGGAGATCGTGGCCCGCATGCTCTACCGGCTCAGCGGCAGGGCCGGGCCGTTCGTAGCCGTCAACTGCGGTGCGTTCACCGAGGGCCTGCTCGCCAGCGAGCTCTTCGGCCACGTGCGCGGAGCCTTCACCGGCGCCGTCACGGAACAGCAAGGGCTCTTCCGCGCCGCGCGCGGCGGGTCGCTGCTCCTCGACGAGGTGGGCGAGCTTCCGCTGGCCCTGCAGCCGACGCTCCTTCGCGTGCTCGAGAACTCGCAGGTGCGCCCGGTGGGGAGCTCCCGCGACGTCGCGGTTGACGTGCGCGTGATCGCCGCCAACAACCGCGAGCTCGTCACTCTGGTCCAGCAAGGCCGATTTCGCGCCGATCTCTACGCCCGCCTGGCGCAGTGGACGATCCGCCTCCCGGCGCTGCGCGACCGTCGCGAGGACATCCCGGCGCTCACCCGTTCACTGCTGGCGCAGCTCGGCGCGGCGGACCATACCCTGACGGCGGATCTGGAGGAGGCGCTGCTCGTTCATCCCTGGCCGCTCAACGTTCGCGGGCTCTCGAACGTCCTATCCACGGCGCTCATCGCCACGCCGGCGGGCCAGCCGCTCGGGCTCGTCCCGGAGGTGCGCGCGGCGCTACAGGAGAACCGCATCGAACGTTCCCAGCCCCCGCCGGAGGCGCCGCCCCCGGTCGAGCTCGACCGCGCTCGCCTCGAGGACCTGCTCCGGCGATTCGGCGGGCGCGTGGCCGAGACGGCCCGGCACCTCGGGATCTCGCGGCCCAAGCTGTACCGGCTGCTCTGGTCGGCGCACCTCGATCCGGCCCGGTTCCGCGGAGCGTGAAGGCACGCCCCGTCGACGGCCAGGCGCGCAGGAGCGGGCTCCACCGACCCCGGGATCGGGCATGATGCCCCGGGGGGCCTGCCGCGGATGACGAAGCGCCGCAGACGGATCCTGATCGCGCTCGGGATCGCGGGAATTGCGGTCTCGGCGAGCTGGACCGGCGCGGAGGCGCTGCTCGCGTCGTGGCTTCGCGGGACGGCGGAGCGGCTCGCGAGCCGAGCGCTCGGGCGAGATCTGAAGATCGCCGGACCGCTCGACGTCTCGCTCTCGCTCGCGCCCCGCGTCGCGGCCCGCGACGTCACGCTGGCGAACGCCCCCTGGGGGTCCGAGCCGTCCATGCTGCGGGTCGGGCGCGTGACGGTCGTCGTGGACCTCGTGTCGCTGTGGTCGGGCCCGACACGGGTGCGCGAGCTCGAGATCGAGGACGCTCGGCTGCTGCTGGAGAGGGACGGCACCGGGCGCGGCAACTGGGACCTCGAGCGCGAGCCCGCCTCGACACCCTCCGAGCCCCCGAAACGGCCACAGGCAATCCTGGAACGCGCGGCGCTCCGCGGCGTCGAGCTGTCCTATCGCCCGCGGCCGGAGGCAGGGCCGGTCACGCTGGGCGTCCGCGAGCTCGAGGCGAGGCTCGAGCCGGCCAGCCGGATGATCGAGGTCCGCGGCGCCGGGCGGCTCGAGGAGGCGCCGTGGGAGCTCTCGGGCCGGCTCGGTACGCTCGAGAAGCTCCTCGAGGGCCGCGACCTCGACCTCGCGCTCTCCGCCCGCCTCGACGCGGCGACGCTGGAGGCCCGAGGGCGGATCGGCGATCCCCTGGCGCTCGGAGCGCCGGACCTCGAGGCGAGCATCGACGGTCCCGACGTCGTCGCGGCCCTGAGGACCTTCGGCCTGCGGTCGCCGCTCACCGGGGAATTCCATCTGCGCGCGCTGCTCACGCCGGCGAAGAGCGGAGTGGACGCCGACGTCAGCGCCGCCGTCGGCGCGGTCACGGCGAAGGCGCGCGGCACGCTCGGCGCGCGGCTCTCGCTCGAGGCGTTCCACGTCACCGTCGAGGCCGCGGGTCCGGACGCCTCGGTGGTGGGATCGTGGGTCGGCGTCCAGGGCCTGCCGCCCCGGCCCTTCGACCTCTCGGGCCGGGTGCGGCGCGAGGGCGGGCGGCTCCACCTCGACGGCGTGAGTGCTCGCGCCGGGCCGACCTCGCTCGCCGTGGCGGGGGTGCTCGGCACGGCGGCGCGCCTCGTCGGCACCGACCTGACCGTCCGGGCGACGGGGAAGGACCTCTCGAAGCTGTCGGAGCTGACGGGGCTTCGCCTCCCCCCGGGTTCGTTCGAGGTCGCGGGGCGGCTGCTTCGCCGCGCCGACGGCCTCGCGATCGACGCGGTCGAGCTCCGGCTGCGCGATGCGGTGTTCCACGCGGGGGGCACCCTCGGCGAGCCGCCGCATCTCCCCAACCTGGACCTGACGGTCGATGCCTCGGGGCCGGACCTCGCGGCGTTCTCGGAGCTCGCGACCGTGCACCTGCCCCGCGCGCCATTCACGGTGCGCGGACGCGTCGCGCGCGACCGCGACGCGCTCCTGCTCGACGCCGTGGAGGGCCGGCTGGGCGACGACACGGTGAGCGCCGGCGGCCGGCTGGTGCTCGCGAAGGGGCTCGAGGGCACCGGCCTCCAGCTGCGCGTCGCGGGCCCGGACCTCGCCAGGCTCGCCTCGCTCGCGGGGATTCGCGGCGCTCCCGCGGAGCCGTTCGACGTGAAGGGCCGCGTCCGCGTCGTGAAGGGCGGCTACGAGCTCGACGGGGTCGAAGGGTCCGTGGGGCGCGTCTCCGCCGCCGTGGAGGGGCACGTCGGCGCGACGGCCAGGCTCGACGGCACGTCGCTCTCCTGTCGCGCCCGGGGGCCGGAGCTCTCGGGCCTCGCGGCGTGGGGACTTCCCGGGCGCCTCCCCGCGGACCCGTTCTCGATCGAGGGACGGCTTCGCATCGAGAGCGGCGTCTGGCACGTCGACGGTGTCGTCGCGAACGTGGGGCCGGACCGCGCGGGCGTGGACGGCGCGCTCGGCGCGCTCCCCGATCTCTCCCGGCTCGACGCGGCGGTGAGCGCGGCGGGGCCGAGCCTCGCCGGCCTCGCGCGCTTCCTGGCCCTCGCGGGGGTCGCCGCGCCCGAGGGGATCCCCGTCACCGCGTACGAGGTGTCCGGGCGGGTCCGGCGCGTGCCGTCGGGATGGGAGCTCCACGGCGTGCGCGCGAAGGCGGGAGACGCGGTGATCCGGGTGGAGGGCACGGTCGGTTCCGGGAACGGCCTCGCCGGCACCGACCTCCGGCTCGACGCCTCCGGTCCCGATCTGGCTGCGACCCTCGGATCGATCCGAGCGGTCCCGGGCGCTCCGGCGCTGGCGTTCGAGGTGTCCGCGGAACTCGCGGGCAGCGTCGAGCGCTTCGCCGCGAGGCGCTTGACCGCGCGGCTCGGCGGGAGCGATCTCGAGGGAAGCTTCTCGGCGCGCATTCACGAGAAGCCGCCGGCGCTGGACGCCGAGCTGCGCTCGAGGCGTCTGGACGTCGCCGAGCTGCTCCGCGGGTTCGATGCGGGGCGCGCCGGCGGGGCCCCGCCCGCCGAGGCAGCGAGGCCGTCCGGCGGCCGGCGCCTCGTCCCCGAGGACCCGCTGAAGCTCGGCGCGCTCCGAGCCGTCGACGCGACGTTCAGGATCGAGGTGGCGGAGCTGCCGGCCCCGAGCCTGTCGTTGCGCGACGTGGTGGTCTCCGGAGCGCTGCGCGGCGGCGCGCTCCGGCTCGATTCCGCCGAGGGGACCAGCCTCGACGGAGGCCGGGTCAGCGCCGGGCTGGCGCTGGAGCCGACGGGAGGCGGCTACCGGGTCGGCGCCCGGGGCCGCGTCGAGGGCGTCCGGCTCGTCGATTCGAGCACGGCCGCTTCGCGGGAGAAGGCTCCGTCGCTCGACGCCGACTTCGACCTGACGGGAGAGGGGCGATCGCTCCACGACATCGCCGCGAGCCTCGACGGCCGGGTCGCGGCGGTTGTGGGCTCCGGACAGGTCTCGAACGCGCACGAGCGCCTGACCTCGGGCGTGGCGCGGAGCCTGCTGGACGCCCTGAATCCGTTCCGAGCATCGTCCGATCGCACCGACGTCGAGTGTGCCATCGCGTCGGCGACCCTGAGCAAGGGCAAGGCGTCCGTCCAGCCGATCGCCGTGCGGACCGACAAGATGACCGTGGTCGGCCAGGGCAAGGTCGACTTCCGCACGGAGGACGTCCAGCTCGAGTGGACGCTCAAGCCGCGGACCGGCGTCGGGCTCTCGCCGGGAGCGATCGCCAACCCCTACGTCAAGCTCGGCGGGACGCTCTCCTCGCCCAGGCTGGAGGTGAAGCGGCTCGAGGCCGTCGCCTCCGCCGGGGCCGCCGTCGCGACGATGGGCCTCACGGTCCTCGCGCAGGGCTTCTACGACCGGATCACGGCGGAGAAGAAGGTGTGCGTCGACTCGGTCGTGAAGGGCTCGGTTCCGGTCCCGGCGGAACGCTGATGGGTCTCGCGCCGGTCAGCGTGCGCGGCGCTTCGACTCGGTCGCCAGCTCGCGCGCGACGTCCACGAACGCCCTGAGCGCGGGCGACACCTGGGCGCGGCTCGGGAAGTACAGGAAGAACCCCGGCACGGCCGCGGCGTACTGCTCGAGGACGAGGCGGAGGCTCCCGCGGCGCAGCTCGTCGGCGATCTGCGGCTCGAACGCGTAGAGGAGGCCCACACCCGACACGGCGAGGAGTCGCATGAGCTCGGTGTCGTTGGTCGTGACCGTTCCCTGGACGGGAACGCGCCACGCCTTCCTCCCGCGCTCGAGCTCCCAGGCGTAACGGGCCCCGCTCGCGGTCGCGCGGATGCAGAGGCAGTCGTGCTGGAGGAGGTCCTGGGGCTTCTCCGGGGTGCCGCGTCGCGCGAGATAGGAGGGAGCCGCCGCCACGACGAAGCGGCCCGGATCGGTGAGCCGCACCTGGACCATGTCGCGCTCGATGGCCTCGCTCAGGCGGATCCCGGCGTCGAGGCCCTCCGCGACGATGTTCACGAACCGATTCTCGACCTGGACCTCGACCTCCACCTTCGGATACCGCTCGACGAAGCGCGGCAGGAGTCGAGCGACGACGAGCGTCACGGCCACGGCCGGGACCGAGAGCCGGACCCGGCCCGTGACCTCGCCGGGCCGGACCGACACCGTCTTCAGGGACTCCAGCGCCTGGTCCACCGCCGCGCCTGCGTTCTCGAGCAGGCGCTGCCCCGCGTCCGTGAGCGCCACGGTCCGCGACGTCCGCGTGAGCAGCGTGACGCCGAGGCGCCCCTCGAGCTGCCGAACGGACTGGCTCAGCGCCGAGGTGGAAACCCCGAGATGCCTCGCTGCAGCCGCGAAGCTGCGGCGGCGCGCGACCGCGATGAACGCGTTCAGGGCGTTGAGCGGCGTGAAGGCCATCGTGAAGCTCTTCTACGGAGGCTCGGTGCCGGCGAAGCCGAAGCGCGGGAGACGCCGTCACCCGACCTCTTCGAAGACCGCCTTCACCGTGCCCTTGCGGACCGCGCGGGCGAGGGCGGCGTGGTCCTTCGTCGTTCTGGTCGGCGTACGCCATCGAGAAGGCCGCGATGGCCCGGTCGATCGCGTCGCTCTTCCCCATGTACCCGCTGAGCAGGGCGGCGGCTCCGGAGCGGGCGTGTGACAGGGCGAGGGCCTTTCCGCACCAGGTGGCGTAGAGCTCCATCTCGGCGCGGCCGAAGGTCTCCACGCGGATGCCGATCTTGATGTCCCTCAGCTGGCGGACGAAGAAGTGGCGCTTCGGGCCCTGCGTCCAGCCGAGGAACATGTCGCTGGCGGGCTGCATGAGCCGGTAGCCGTTGACGACGCGCTGGCCGTGGTTCGGAAAGACGCTCGCGCCCGCGTACGGCTCCAGGACCGAGGGGCGCGCCTCCTTGATCTGGAGGAAGAGGGGGTCGCCTTCGCCCGCCGTGAAGAGGAAGACCGAGCACATGGTTCCGACGCTGCCGATCCCCACCACCTTGATGGCGGCGTCGCGGAGCTCGTAGCGGTCGAACAGGGACTGGTAGGAGGGCGGGAGCGTGGCGCGGTACCCGGCGAGCGCGTCGAGGAGCACCTGCTGGATCTCGCCGGGCGGATACCCCTCGAGCGTGGAAGATGGTGGGGAGCTGGTCCTTGATGACGGGCGCTTCGCCCCTGTGCTCCACGAGCTTCGGGAAGATGTCCTCGGCGACGCTCTTCTCGCTCTCCTTCTGCACGCGCTTCATGGCCCTCGCGCGGAAGACGGGATCCTCGATGCTGGCCAGCAGCTCCTCGGAGCCGAGCGCCCGGTACCACAGCTCCAGCGTCTTCAGCTCGCTGAACTCGGCCATGGACTCGCGGTAGGTGCGGACGCAGGTCATGGCCACGTCCTCGGCCACGGCGTCCTTCAGGCCGTTGTCCCGGCAGGCCACGACGAAGCTCGCGCCGAGGCGCTTGAGGTCCCACTCCCAAGGGGCCGGGAGCGTCTCGTCGAGGTCGTTGATGGAGAAGATGACCCTCCGCTCCGGGGTGGCGAAGCCGCCGAAGTTGCACAGGTGGGCGTCCCCGCAGCACTGGACGCGGATCCCGGTGGACGGCGTCGAGGCGAGGTCGGACGCCATCGTGAGCGCCGCCCCGCGGTAGAAGGTGAACGCGGAGCGGACCATGCGCCCGTGGCGGAGGGGGAGCAGGTCGGGCATCCGTCCCTTCTCCGCCTGCAAGACGAGCTGGACCGGGTCCTGCCGGCCGGCGGGGGGCTTCCAGGCGCCGTGCGCGTCCCGGGGGCAGGTCTTCCGCAGGGCCTTGCCCTCGGCGTACCGCTCCGCCCGGGAGGGTGGCCGGCTGAGGCGCCGGCTTGCCGTGGAACCTGCTCGGTCGCGCTGCTTCGAGGATGTCACCGGGTCGCTGGGCATGGGCTCGCTCACGGGCCGTTCGTCACGGATCAGCCTGACCCAGGCGAGTTCGACCGAGAAGCGCCAAATGGGGTGTGGCCCCGGGACGCGGGAGGTGATTCGGTCCGTCGGCTCACCCTGTCCTCGTGCGCGAGGCAGACGAGCGGGGATGACCCGATGACCGACGAAGCGCGGCCGGCCAGTGCACTCGCCGCCGGAGCTCAGGCCCGTGGGTGGCGCGCGGCCTTTCCCCCGGCGCAGTGGCTCCCCGCCTATCGGCGGCAGTTCCTGGCGCACGACGCGATCGCCGGCGTGACCCTCGCCGCGTACGGCATCCCGGTCTCGCTCGCCTACGCCACGCTCGCCGGCCTGCCGCCGCAATACGGCATCTACGGCTACCTGGCCGGCGGCGTCTTCTACGCGGCGTTCGGCTCGTCGCGCCAGCTCGCGATCGGTCCCACGTCCGCGATCTCGATGCTCGTCGGCGTCACGGTGGCGGGCATGGCGTCGGGCGATCCGGGGCGGTGGGCCGACGTCGCGGCGCTGACCGCGCTGGTCACGGCCGGCATGTGCGTGCTGGCGTGGCTGCTGCGGTTGAGCTCCCTGGTCAACTTCATCAGCGAGACCATCCTGCTCGGCTTCAAGGCCGGCGCGGCGCTGACCATCGCCATGACCCAGCTGCCCAAGCTGTTCGGGGTCAAGGGCGGCGGGGAGGGCTTCTTCGAGCGCATCGTCGTCCTGGGCGGCCAGCTCCCCGAGACCAACCTCGCCGTGCTGGCCTTCGGCGTCGCCGCGCTCGCCGTGCTGCTGCTCGGGGAGAGATTCCTGCCGGGGCGCCCGGTCGCGCTGCTCGTGGTGGTGATCTCCATCGTGGTGTCGTCGGTGGCGTCGCTGGGTGCCGCCGGCTTCAAGGTCGTCGGCGCGCTGCCGCAGGGCCTGCCCGACTTCCACGTTCCGGGGCTGCGGGTGCGCGACGTGGATGGAGTGATCCCGCTGGCGTTCGCGTGCCTGTTGCTGGCGTACGTGGAGAGCGTCTCCGCGGCACGCGCCCTGGCGCAGGCGCACCGCTACGAGATCGATCCGCGCCAGGAGCTGCTCGGGCTGGGCGCAGCGAACCTGGGGGCGGCGCTCTTCCAGGCCTACCCGGTGGCCGGCGGCCTGTCGCAGTCCTCGGTGAACGACAAGGCCGGCGCCAGGACGCCGCTCGCGCTGGTCTTCGCCTCGGCGACGATCGGTCTGTGCCTGATGTACCTGACGGGGCTGCTGAGCAACCTGCCCAGCGTGGTGCTCGCGGCCATCGTGCTGGTCGCCGTGAAGGGCCTGATCGACGTCCGCGCGCTGCGCCACGTCTGGCGGGTGAGCCGTTTCGAGTTCACCGTGTCGATGGTCGCCTTCGCCGCCGTGCTGCTGCTGGGCATCCTCAAGGGCGTGATGGTGGCGGCCGTGGTCTCGCTCGCGCTGCTCATCCGGCGCGCCGCCCATCCCAACGTGGCCTTCCTCGGCCGCATCCCCGGCACCCGGAGCTTCTCCGACCTGGAGCGCAACCCGGACAACGAGGCCGTCCCGGGCGTGGTGGTGGTCCGCGTCGAGGCGTCGCTGCTCTACTTCAACGTCGAGCACGTGCGCGACGCCGTCCGGCGGAAGCTCGGCTCCGTCGCCGGACCGCTGAGGCTGGTGATCTTCGATCTCTCCTCGTCACCCGTCGTGGACCTCGCCGGCGCGCACATGCTGACGACGTTGCAGGCAGCGCTTCAGGAGGCGGGCGTGGCCCTGCGGCTCGTCGCGGCGCGTGCGACGGTGCGCGACCTCCTGCGGGCCGAAGGCCTGGAGGAGCTCGTCGGCCACATCGACCGCAGGGTCTCGGTGGCCGACGTCGTCGACGAGCTCCAGGGCGGGACGGGGGCGAGCGAGCCGGCCTGATCGGCGCGGACCGGGCCGGGGGCCGGGGCGCGAAGGCGAAGACGTCGTCGCCGGGCCCTTCCCGCTACTGCATGAACCAGCCGTGGCTGACGACGAAGGACTGGCCGGTCATCGCGTTGGTCGGGAACGCGGCGCAGAACAGCGCCACCTCTGCGACGTCGTCGAGGGTGGTGAACTCGCCGTCCACCGTCGCCTTGAGCATGACGTTCTTGACGACCTCCTCCTCGGAGATGCCCAGGGTCCTCGCCTGCTCGGGGATCTGCTTCTCCACGAGCGGCGTGCGCACGAAGCCGGGGCAGATCACGTTGGCGCGGACGCCGTGCGCGGCTCCCTCCTTTGCCAGGACCTTGCACAGCCCGATCAGCCCGTGCTTCGCGGTGACGTACGGCGCCTTCAGGAGCGACGCCTCCTTCGAGTGGACCGAGCCCATGTAGATCACGCTGCCGCCCCGGCCCGACCGGTACATGTGCGGGAGGCAGGCCTTCGTCGTCAGGAAGGCGCCGTCGAGGTGGATGGCCAGCATCTTCTTCCACTCGGCAAACTGGAACTCCTCGAGGGGGTGGACGATCTGGACGCCCGCATTGCTGACCAGGATGTCCACGCCGCCGAGCTTCGCGACGACCGCCGCGACCCCCTCGTTGACGGCTTTCTCGTCACAGACGTCCATCGCCACCGCCATGGCGACGCCGCCAGCCGCGAGGATCTCCCTGGCCGTCGCGTCCGCCGCATCCCGATTGAGGTCGGCGATTGCCACCTTGGCGCCTTCACGGGCGAAGCGCACGGCCATGCTCTTTCCGATGCCGCTCGCGGCCCCGGTGATGATCGCGACTCTGTTCTCGAGCTTCATGGCTACCTCCTGGTTGAACGAAGGGTCGGTCGTCCCGCCCCCGGATCGCCTCCGATGAGGACGCGCACGGCTACCGCCTCCCCAGCGCTTCCCTCGCGGCCGCCGCCACGCGCTCCGGCACGAAGCCGAACCGGTGCTGCAGCTCCTTCAGCGGAGCGGACGCGCCGAACGTCTGCATGCCGATGATCTTCCCCTCCGGCCCCACGTAGCGCTCCCAGCCGAACGTGGAGGCCTGCTCGACGGCGACGCGCGCCTTCACGGCCGGCGGCAGCACCTGGTCCCGGTACTCGCGGGGCTGGTGCTCGAAGACGTCCCAGGACGGCATCGAGACCACCCGCGAGCGGATCCCCTCGGCGACGAGCTTCTCGTGGGCGTCGACGGCGAGGCAGAGCTCGCTCCCGGTGGCGATGAGGATCACCTCCGGCTTCCCACCGGGCGCGTCGGCGAGCACGTAGGCGCCGCGCGCGACCCCCGAGGCCGGCGCGTAGCGCGTGCGGTCCAGCGTCGGCAGCGGCTGGCGGGACAGCGCGAGCACCGCGGGCTGATGGCGGAGCTGCATCACGAGCCGGTAGGCCTCGATCACCTCGTTCGCGTCGCCGGGTCGCAGCGTGACGAGCCCCGGGACGGCGCGCAGCGACGCGAGCTGCTCGACCGGCTGGTGGGTGGGGCCGTCCTCCCCGTCCCCCATGGCGTCGTGGGTGAAGACGTAGATCGGCGGGATCTCCATGAGCGCCGAGAGCCGGATGGCGGGGCGCATGTAGTCGCTGAAGATGAAGAAGGTTCCCCCGTACGGCCGCAGCTTCGAGAGCGAGAGGCCGTTCATGATCGCGGCCATGGCGTGCTCGCGAACGCCGAAGTGGAGGTTCCTGCCGCCCGGGGTCGCGGCCTGGAAGTCGCCCGCGCCCGGAAAGGTGAGCGCGGTCTTGACCGAGGGGCCCAGGTCCGCGGAGCCGCCCAGGAGCCAGGGCACGTTCTGCGCGAGGACGTTCAGCGCCTTGCCCGATGCCTCCCGGCCGGCGAGCCCCTTCGGATCGGCGGGGAAGACCGGGAGGTTCCGGTCCCAGCCGGCGGGCAGCTCGCGGCGCTGCATCTGGTCGATCTCCGCGGCGAGGTCGGGGTGCTCGTCGCGGTAGGCGGCGAACAGCGCCGCCCACCTCCGGTTCGCCTCCGCGCCCCGCGCGCCGATCCCGGCGGCGAAGTGCTCGCGCACGCCGTCGGGCACGAGGAACTTCGCGTCCTCCGGCCAGCCGTAGGCGCGCTTGCAGAGCTTGACCTCGTCGTCGCCGAGCGGCTCGCCGTGCGCGGCGGAGGTGTCCTGCTTGCTCGGGGAGCCGTAGCCGATGTGGCTGTCGAGGACGATGAGGGTGGGGCGCCCCTTCGTCGCCCGGAACACGGAGAGCGCGTGCTGGATGCGCTCGACGTCGTTCGCGTCCCCGACGCGCAGCACGTTCCAGCCGTAACCGAGGAAGCGCGCCGTCACGTCCTCGGTGAACGCGATGTCCGTGCGCCCCTCGATCGTGATGTTGTTGTTGTCGAAGACCCAGCAGAGGTTGTCGAGGCCGAGGTGGCCGGCGAGCGAGGCCGCCTCCGACGCGACCCCCTCCATGAGGCAGCCGTCCCCGGCGATGGCGTAGACCGCGTAGTCGAACAGCTCGAGGCCGGGGCGGTTGTAGCGCGCGGCGAGCCACTTCTCCGCGATCGCCATGCCCACGCTCGTGGCGACCCCCTGCCCGAGCGGCCCGGTCGTCGTCTCGACGCCCGAGACCCACCGGTACTCGGGGTGACCCGGCGCCTTGCTGTCGAGCTGGCGGAAGCGCTTGATGTCGTCGAGCGTCACGGAAGGCTGCCCGAGCCGCTCGTAGTCGGAGTTCACGGCCTGCGTCCCGGAGAGGTGGAGCACGGACCAGAGGAGCATCGAGGCGTGGCCGTTCGAGAGCACGAACCGGTCGCGGTCCGGCCAGATCGGGTCCGCGGGATCGAACTTCAGGACGCGGTTCCAGAGCGTGTAGACGAGCGGCGCGAGCGCCATGGGCGTGCCGGGGTGGCCCGACTTCGCCTGCTGCACGGCGTCGATGGAGAGGGTGCGGATGGTGTTGATGGCGAGCGTGTCGAGTTCGGCCTGGGTCGGCATGGGCGATTCCGTCATGGATCCGGTGAGAGGCTCGCCGCCGCGGCGCGGTCGGCGAGCACGAGGGCATGGGCGGGGCGCACGCGCCCGGCCGGGATGGAGCGGTCGCCGTCGAGGAGGCGCGGCAGCACGGGCGCCTTCTCGGCGCCGGTGACCACCCAGAGAAGTGCGCGCGCCCGGTCGAGCACGGGATAGGTGAGCGTCATCCGGACGTGCCCGGCGTAGGTCCCGGTGATCGCGACGTCGGCTCCGTCCACGTCGAGGACCCCATCTCCGGGGACGAGCGACGCGGTATGCCCGTCGGCCCCGAGCCCGAGGTGGACGGCGTCGAGGACGGCCGGCGCCCCGGCGATCGCCTCGAGCTCGCGCTGGTAGAGGAACGCGGCCGTGCGCAGATCCTCGTCCTCCACCCGCATCGGGTGGAGGTTCCCGGGGGGAAGATCGACGCTCCCGAGCAGGCTCTCGCGGACGTGCGTGAGGTTCCGGTCGGGGTGGCCGGCGGGTGCCACGCGCTCGTCCACCTGGAAGAGGTGGACCTTCCCCCACGGGACGTCCTCCGCCGCGAGCGCTCGCAGCATCTGCCACGGCGTGCGTCCGCCGCTCACCGCGAACGCGAACCGGCCGCGGGCGGCCACCGCGTCGCGCGCCGCGGCAGCGAGCCAGCGGGCGGCGCGGGCGGCGACCGCGCCGGCGTCCGGGAGGGTCTCGAGCTTCACGGGGCCTCCGTCCAGGCCGTCTCGCCGTGCCGGATGAGCCCGAGCCGGAGCATCTCGCGCCTTCGCGCCTCAGGACTTCGCGATGAACCAGCCGCCGGGGACCAGCTCCTCCGCCGCCTTCGGTCCCCAGGTCCCGGGCTCGTACTCGTGGACGGGGGTGTCCGCCTGGATGGCGGGATCGACGATCCGCCACGCCTCCTCCACGTAGTCCTCGCGCGCGAAGCGGAAGGAGTCGCCCCGCATCGCGTCGCCCAGGAGCTCCTCGTACGGGTCGAGGTCGCCGGCCCGGCTGTGGGTCACGTCGAGCTCGACCGGCTCCGCCGCCAGCGCCTCCCCGGGCGCCTTGATCGACGCACCCAGCGAGATCTCGAAGTCCGGGCTCAGGCGGAAGCGGACGTAGTTCGGCGGCAGCTGGACGTGCTCCACGATTGAGGGCGGGCGCCGCAGCTTCGCCACCACCTCCGTCCGCGTCACCGGCAGGCACTTGCCCCCCCGGACGTAGAACGGGACCCCCTGCCACCGCCAGGAGTTCAGGTGGAGCTTGAGCGCGAAGAACGTCTCCGTCGTCGACCCCGCGGCGACCCCCGGCTCGGCGAGGTAACCGCGGAACCGGCCCCGAACGAGGTCCTTCGGGTCGATGGGGGGGATGGCCTTCAGCACCTTCACCTTCTCGGCCCGGATGGTCTCGGCGTCCTGGGTCCGCGGCGGGGGCTCCATGGCCACGTTCGAGACGATCTGCAGGAGGTGGTTCTGGAACACGTCCCGGATCGTCCCGGCCCTGTCGTAGAAGGTGCCGCGCCCCTGGACCCCGAAGTCCTCGGCCATCGTGATCTGGACGTTCTCGACGTAGTTCCGGTTCCAGATGGGCTCGAGGAAGGTGTTCGCGAACCGGAAGAAGACCAGGTTCTGGACCGTGCCCTTCCCGAGGTAGTGGTCGATCCGGAAGACGTTCGCCTCGGGGAAGTGCTCGTGCAGCGTCTCGTTCAGCTCCCGGGCCGAGGCGAGGTCGCTTCCGAAGGGCTTCTCGACGACGAGCCGCGCCCCCTGCGACAGGCCGGCCCGGGCGAGCTGGCTCCCGACCAGCTCGAAGAGCCCCTGGGGGATGGCCATGTAGTGGACCGGCAGCCTCGCCCCGCCCAGCTCCTTCTTCAGGGCGGCGAAGGTGGCCGCGTCGGCGTAGTCGCCGTCCACGTAGCGGAGGAGCTGCACGAGCTTCGGGAAGGCCTCGCGGTCCGCCCCGCCACCGTGCTCATCGACGCTGTCCCTGGCCCGCTTCCGCAGGTCCTCGAGCTTCCATCCCTGCTTCGCGACCCCGATGACCGGGACCGAGAGGACGCCGCGCCGGACCATCCCCTGGAGCGCCGGGA
The DNA here is from genome assembly GCA_963821195.1 of uncultured delta proteobacterium. GTDB lineage: Bacteria > Myxococcota > Myxococcia > Myxococcales > Anaeromyxobacteraceae > Anaeromyxobacter. Next base: position 380,180 of record CAWGDE010000023.1, on the reverse strand, counting down.
AGATCTTCTTGAAGGCGAGGTCGCCCGTCGCCCCGTAGAACACGAGCGCGTCCGCCGGCGCAGCGCTCAAGACTTCTTCTCCTCGTGCCCCCCGAACGCGAACCGCATCGCGGAGAGCACCTTGTCCGCGTAGTCCGCGTTCCCGCGCGACGAGAAGCGCTCGTAGAGCGCGGCGGTGAGCACGGGAGAGGGGACGCCCTCGTCGATCGAGGCGTGGATCGTCCAGCGTCCCTCCCCCGAGTCCGACACCTTGCCCGCGAAGGCCTTCAGCTCGGGGTCCTTCGCCAGCGCGCCCGCCGTGAGGTCGAGGAGCCAGGAGCCGACCACGCTGCCGCGCCGCCAGAGCTCGGCGACCTCGGCGAGCGGGAACTCGTACTGGTAGTGACCGGGGTCGCGGAGCGGGGTCGTCTCCGCGTCCACCTCCTGCGCGTGCTTCCCGATCGACGCGCCGCGCAGGATGTTGAGCCCCTCCGCGTACGCGGCCATGAGCCCGTACTCGATGCCGTTGTGGACCATCTTCACGAAGTGCCCGCCGCCGCTCGGCCCGCAGTGCAGGTAGCCGTTCTCCGCGGTCGAGACGCTCCCCTCGCGCCCCGGCGAGCGCGGGGCCGAGGCGACGCCCGGAGCCAGCGCGGAGAAGATCGGGTCGAGGCGCTTCACCACCGCCGGCTCTCCGCCGATCATCTGGCAGTAGCCCCGCTCCAGGCCCCAGACGCCGCCGCTCGTGCCGACGTCAACGTAGTGGATGCCCTTCCTGGCGAGCTCCTTCGCCCGCCGGATGTCGTCCACGTAGTAGGAGTTGCCGCCGTCGACGAGGACGTCGTCCGCCTCGAGGTGGGGCAGGAGCTCGGCGATGGTCTTGTCGACCGCGGCGGCCGGGACCATCATCCAGACGGTCCGCGGCTTCTGGAGCTTCTTCACGAAGTCCTGGAAGGACGAGGCGCCGACCGCCTTCTCCCGGACCAGCGCCTCCACCGCCTTCGGAGACAGGTCGAAGGCCACGCACGAGTGGCCCGCGCGAAGCAGCCGCCGCGCCATGTTGGCGCCCATCCGTCCCAGGCCGATCATCCCGAGCTGCATGTCCTGCTCCTTCCCGCGATGGGTTTGCTCCGCTGGAGGCGCCGCCGTCACTTCCCTGTGGCACGCCTCGCCCGCCGGTACCTGCGAATGAGCGCGTTCGTCGAGCTGTCGTGCGCGAGCGCCGGCTCCTCCGGCCCCTCGAGCTCGGAGGCGACGCGCTGGGCGAGCACCTTCCCGAGCTCCACGCCCCACTGGTCGAAGCAGTCGATCCCCCAGATCGCGCCCTGGGTGAAGACGTCGTGCTCGTAGAGCGCCACCAGCCGGCCGAGCGCGGCCGGGCCGAGGCGGTCGAGGAGCAGCGTGTTGGTGGGGCGGTTCCCCTCGAACACCCGGTGGGGCACGAGCGCCTCCGGCGTGCCCTCGGCGCGGACCTCGTCCGCCGTCTTCCCGAAGGCGAGCGCCTCGGCCTGCGCGAGCACGTTCGCGACGAGCAGATCGTGGTGCCGGCCGAGGGGGTTGAGCGGCTGGGCGAAGGCGATGAAGTCCACCGGGACGAGGCGCGTCCCCTGGTGGATGAGCTGGTAGAAGGAGTGCTGCCCGTTCGTGCCCGGCTCGCCCCAGTAGATGGGCCCCGTGTCGTAGTCCACCGGGTGCCCATCCAGCGTGACGCGCTTCCCGTTGCTCTCCATCGTGAGCTGCTGGAGGTACGCTGGGAAGCGCTTCAGATATTGCTCGTACGGCAGCACCGCCACGGTCTGGGCGCCGAAGAAGTTCGTGTACCAGACGGAGAGCAGCGCCTTCAGGACCGGGAGGTTGCGCTCGAAGGGCGCGGTCCGGAAGTGCTCGTCCACCTCGTGGAACCCGCCGAGCATGGCGCGGAAGCCGTCCGGGCCGATGGCGAGCATCGTGGAGAGGCCGATGGCGGAGTCCATCGAGTAGCGACCGCCCACCCAGTCCCAGAAGCCGAACATGTTGGCGGTGTCGATGCCGAACTCGGCCACCTTCTCGGCGTTGGTCGAGACCGCCACGAAGTGGCGCGCCACCGCCTTCGGGTCGCCGCCGAGCCCGGCGAGCGCCCACTCCCGCGCGCTGCGGGCGTTCGTCATCGTCTCGAGCGTGGTGAAGGTCTTCGAGGAGACGACGAAGAGGGTCTCCGCCGCGTCGAGGTCGCGGGTGGCCTCGACGAGGTCCGTCCCGTCCACGTTCGAGACGAAGCGGAACGTCAGCGCCCGATCGCTGGAGTGTCGGAGCGCCTCGTAGGCCATCACCGGCCCGAGGTCGGAGCCGCCGATGCCGACGTTGACGACGTTCCGGATCCGCTTGCCGGTGTGCCCCTTCCAGGCGCCGCCGCGCACCTCGTTCGAGAACGCGGCCATCCGGTCGAGCACCGCGTGGACCTCGGGCACCACGTTCTTCCCGTCCACCACGATCGACGCGCCGCGCGGAGCGCGCAGCGCGACGTGGAGCACGGCGCGGTTCTCGGTGACGTTGATCCTCTCGCCCCGGAACATCGCGTCGATCTTCCCGCGGAGCCCGGACTCCTCCGCCAGCTGGAGCAGCAGCCGCAGCGTCTCGTCGGTGACCCGGTTCTTGGAGTAGTCGAGGAAGATGCCCGCGGCCTCGAGCGTCAGCCGCTCGCCGCGGCGCGGGTCCGACGCGAAGAGCTGGCGCAGGTGCAGGTCCTTCACCTGCGCGTGGTGGAGGGCGAGCGCGGCCCATGACTTCCGGAGGCGGGGGGGCGGGGTGGTCATGGGGGGGGCCTCGGCGCGGCTCAGCCGGCCCTCGCGACCTGGGCAGTCTTCGCCGCGATCCCGGCCAGCAGCTCGTTCCACGACTTCACGAACGACTTCGCGCCCTCGTCCTGAAGCCGGGCCGCGAGGGCCTCGACGTCGACGCCGGCCCGCGCGAAGCGGATGAGGACCTCCTCGCACTCGCCGCCGTCGTCCGGGAGGGGCGGGCCGAGCTTCCCGTGGTCCGCGAACGCCTTCAGCGTGCCCTCGGGCATCGTGTTCACGGTGAGGGGGGAGGCGAGCGCGTCGACGTAGAGCGTGTCGGACGCCTTGGGATCCTTCGTCCCGGTGCTCGCCCAGAGCAGGCGTTGCGGGCGCGCGCCCATGTTGTAGGCGCGCCGCCAGCGGGGCGAGGCGAACGTGCTGCGGTACGCCGCGTGGATCCGGCCGGCGATCGCGATGCCGAGCCGGTTCACCAGCGCGTCGGGCACCTGGCCGGCGACCGCCGCGTCCCAGCGGCTGATGAACACCGAGGCGACCGACGCGACGTACGGGTCGAGCCCGGCCGCGATGCGCCGCTCGATCCCGCGGAGGTAGGCGTCGGCGGCGGCGAGGTAGTGCTCGCGCGAGAAGAGGAGCGTCACGTTCACGGGGATCCCGGAGAAGATGGACTCCTCGATGGCGGGGAGCCCCTCTCTCGTCCCGGGGATCTTGATGAGCAGGTTCTTGCGCCCCGCGCGCGCGTGGAGCTCCTTCGCCGCGGCGATGGTGCTCTTCGTGTCGTGGGCCAGGGCCGGCGAGACCTCCAGGGAGACGAAGCCGTCCACGCCGGCCGTCCGATCGTGGACGGGCCGGAAGACGTCCGCGGCCCGGCCGAGGTCCTCGATGGCGAGCTCGAAGAAGAGCTCCTCCCCGGACCTGCCCTCCTTCGTCTTCCGCGCGATGGCGGGGTCGTAGCCCCGGCTGTTCTTGAGGGCCAGGGCGAAGATGGTCGGGTTCGAGGTGAGCCCGGTGACCGAGAGCTCGTCGACGTAGCGCTTCAGCGTGCCGTCGTCGAGGAGGTCGCGGGTGATGTTGTCGAGCCAGAGGCTCTGGCCGAGGTCGTGGAGCTTCTGCGTGGGCTTCATGGAGATCACCTCATCGGTCTTCTGCGGTTGCGCGGGCGCGCGCGGCGGCGGGCAAGAGGTCGGTGGCGATGGCGCGCCTCAGCACGAACGCGTCGGCGCCAGCGTTCATAGCGGCGCGGCGCACGGACTGCTCGTCGTGGACGCTGAGGACGATCACCTTGAGCCCGGGACAGACTTGCCGCACCGCTCGCTGCCAGTCCAGGCAGCTTTTCGGGGGGGCGCGGGTAAACATCCGCCCCGATCCGCGTTCGCTTGACGTCGGGCGGTCGCTCCGATGGAGTTGGGGGCAGCCACGGGGACGACGGGGCTGGTGAGGGACACGTGCGAAAGACGATCGCGAAGGTGATTCCGAGGGCGGTCCGGGGCACGAAGGCGGCCGGGCCGACCACGCTCTGCATCGACGTCGGGGGGACCGGCATCAAGACGATGCGGGTCTCCGCGCAGGGGAAGCCGCTCGGCGAGCGTGCGCGCGTCGACACGCCGCAGCCGGCCACGCGGAAGGCGATGGCCGACGCCCTGAAGACAATCGTGCCCGACCCGGGATCCTACGACCGGGTCTCCGTGGGCTTCCCGGGCGTGGTGTCGAACGGCGTGGTCCGGACCGCGCCGAACCTCGACCCGGCCTGGGCCGGCTTCGACCTCGCGGGGGCGATCGAGAAGCTCACCGGGAAGCCCACGCGCGTGCTCAACGACGCGGGAGTGCAGGGGCACGGGGTGATCAGCGGCCGCGGCGTGGAGGTGTGCATCACGCTGGGCACGGGCATGGGGTTCGCGCTCTTCGTGGACGGCAAGTACGTCCCGAACATCGAGCTCGGCCACCACCCGTTCCGCAAGGGGAAGACCTACGAGAAGGTGCTCGGCAAGAAGGCCCTCGCGCGCCTCGGCAAGAGGAGGTGGAACCGGATGCTCGCGCGGGCCATCGCGCAGATCGAGCACACCTTCAACTTCGACACGCTGTACGTCGGCGGCGGCAACGCGGCGAGGGTGACGATCGAGCTGCCTCCCAACGTGAGGCGGGTGGAGAACGTCGCGGGGCTCCTCGGCGGGGTGAAGCTGTGGGAGCGCGGATGACCGGCACGTGCCGCCGGGGTCGCTTGTGCGCCTTCCGGGAGTGATTAGGAAGAGGGAACCATGATCGAGCGCCTTGCAAAGGACGTGATCACTCCCTCCCCGGTCAGCGACGGCGCCGGCGTCAGGCTGAAGCGCAGCATCGCCACCCCGACCCTCGACCACCTCGACCCGTTCTTCCTCTTCGACAACTTCGGCTCGGAGAACCCGGACGACTACATCGCCGGGTTCCCGCTCCACCCGCACCGCGGGATCGAGACCATCACGTACATGCTCGACGGCAGCGTCGCCCATCGCGACAGCATCGGGAACTCGGGGGTCATCGGCGCCGGCGACGTGCAGTGGATGACGGCAGGGAGCGGCATCCTCCACGAGGAGATGCCGAAGGTCGGGCCGCGCCGCCTCGACGGCTTCCAGGTCTGGGTGAACCTCCCGCGCAAGCTCAAGATGACGAGGCCGCGCTACCAGGACGTCCCGTCCGCCCGGATCCCCGAGGTCGAGCGCGAGGGCGGTGCCCGCGTCCGCGTCGTGGCGGGTCACGTGGACGGCGTGGACGGCGCGGTGAAGGAGATCTTCGCCGACCCGAGCTACCTCGACGTCTCGCTGCCGGCGGGCCGGTCCTTCGAGCAGCCCGTGACCCGCGGGCACACCGCGCTCCTCTACGTGTTCGAGGGAGAGCTGACCATCGGCGGCCCCGCCGCGCGCGGCCCGGCCGTCCGCGCGCCGCGCCTCGTCGTCCTCGGGGACGGCGACGTGGTCCGCGCCCAGGCGACGAACGGGCCGGCGCGCTTCCTGCTCCTCTCCGCGCAGCCCCTCGAGGAGCCGTACGCGCGATGGGGGCCGTTCGTCATGAACACCGAGGAGGAGGTCCGCCAGGCGCTGCAGGAGCTCCGCGACGGCACGTTCATCAAGCCGTGACCGCGCCGAGCGCGCCCACGGCCTTCCCGCTAGGATCAGGGTGGGCCGGCGCGAAGCGGACGTCCCGACCCGGAGGAGAGCGACCATGGCCAGCGCGCTCACCAAGTCGCAGCTCGACGGGCTCCGGCGCCGCCTCGAGGAGGAGCGCGCCCGGCTCCTCGCCGTGATCGACGAGCCGGGCGCGGCGGCGCCTCCCGAGGCGCGCGGGCCCGAGCTGGAGGAGGCGGCGCAGCGCTCCGCCGAGGCCGACCAGCGGCTCGGGATCGAGACGCGCGAGCGCGCGCTCCTCGCGGAGGTGGAGCGAGCGCTCGCGAAGCTCGCGGAGGGGAGGTACGGCTTGAGCGAGGAGACCGGCGAGCCAATCCCCTACGAGCGCCTGGCGGCGTTGCCGTGGGCGCGCCACGGCGTCGACGAGTGAGGCAGGTTCGCGGTCAGTAGTGCTGCGACGGCGACTCGGCCGGGAACGTGGGGATGACCTCGGCCATCTCGTCGTCCACGTAGCACCACGCCCAGTCCTCGCCCGGCTCGAACGACTTCACGACGGGGTGCTTCGTGGCGTGGAAGTGCCGCGTCGCGTGCTTGTTCGGGGAGTCGTCGCAGCACCCGACGTGGCCGCAGGTCATGCAGAGCCTGAGGTGCACCCACTCGCCTCCCGTCTCGAGGCACTCCTTGCAGCCCTTCGAGCTCGGCACGAGCGCCTCTCTGCGAGGGGTCGAGACGGCCTTCAGGTGTCTGCACATGGCGCTCTCCTCGCTGCGGTCGGGTCGGGGGGCGCCCCTTCGGGATCTCGGAGCGTCATCCGGTGCCTGCCGTCGGGCGCGGGCGGGGTCAAGACCCGGGCGAGCCGCACGCGCCTCGCGCCCTCCCGGTTCAAGGCCCGTTCAGTTCCCGTCTCGCCGAATCGAGGGGCCCCCGGATCCGGCCGGAACCGGGGGCCTCTTCTCGCCCGCCGCGTACGCCGCGATCCTCCGCTCCACCGCCTCCACGAGGTACGGCCGGAGGTCGCGCGCGGCGATGATCCGGTCGAGCGACCCGACCTTCAGCGCCCGCTCGACGGTGTGGATCGCGGTCGAACTCCTCCGCGACCTCGCCCACCTTCTCCGAGCGGACCGTCCTCAAGAGCTCGTCGAGCCGCGCGCGCGCCGCGCCGCCCGCGGCCGCGGCCTGCTCCGCCTCGACGACGCGCGGGTCCTTGCGGAGCCTCGTCTCGACCTCCCGCGCGAACACCACCGCCGCCGCGGGCGCGCCGCCGATGACCGACGCGCGGGCGCCCTCGACCGCGACCACCTCGATGTTCTCGCGCAGCGTCTTCGAGAAGACGACGAACGCGCCGCCGTGGTAGCGCGACACCACGCAGAACACGATCGGCCCGTCGAAGTTCACCACCGCGCGGCCGATCTCGGCGCCGTACTCGAGCTGCAGGCGCCGCATCGACTCGGGCGAGCCGTCGAAGCCGGACAGGTTGGCGAGCACGCACCACCGGCCGGTTGCCGCTCGCCGCGTTGATGGCGCGCGCAATCTTCTTCGAGGACTGCGGAAAGAGCGTGCCCGCGGACCAGAGCTCGGGGCCGTCCGCCGGGACGAACTCGAGCCGCGGGCAGCGGCCGCGACTCGATGCCGACGAGGCACACCGGCCGGCCGCCGAGGTGCGCGTCCCAGACCACCGCGGTCTCGCCGCCGCGCAGGTCGCGCCAGCGCTCCAGCGGCGCGTGGTCCTGGTCGACGCACCGCCGACATCACCCGCCGGATGTCGAACGGCTTCTTGCGATCCGGATTCTTCTCGGCGCTGAACACGTCGCCGACCGTGTCGAACCCCGCGCCGCCCGCCGGGCCGTGCGGGTGGTCCCGCACGTCCCGGTCGCGCCGGATCGCGCGTCGCCGCCTTGCGCGGGAACCGCTCGCCGGGCGCGACGTAGGTGTGCTCGTAGTGGCGCAGGAGGAGCTGGACCGGCCTCGCCCACGCTCCCGGCGTGGTACTGCGCCTGGCCGTTCGGCCCCATGATGCGGTCGTACCCGCCGATGCCCTCGTTGTCCTCCGCCGACACGCTGCCGGAGTAGTCCAGGGCCTCCTTCCCGGTGAGCACCATCGCCGATCCGCGCGTCATGACGAGGATGCCGCGGGTGTGCATGAGCATGGTCGCCTCGGCGTTCCAGTACGGCTGGGCGCCGACGTTGATGCCGGTGACCACGACGTTGATCTCGCCGCCGCGCTGGGTGAACTCGACGATGCGGCGCAGCACGATCGAGATCCAGTCCATGTTCTCGGTGCCGCTCTGCATCGAGATCAACGCCCCCGCCGAGACGGCGAACCACTCGAGCGGCACCCGCAGCCGCTCGGCGAGCGCGATCGCGGCGGCGATGCGCCGGCACTCCGGCTCGGCGAGCGAGCCCATCGCGCGGCTCGGATCCCCGAGCAGCACGACCCGCCTCATCCCCTCCGGGTGACGCTCCGTGAAGCTCGTGACGACGCCGGCGACCATGTTCGCGGCGTTCTTCCCGGGCGGGCGCTCGACCGGGACGAGCGCCTCGCCGGACGCGTCGAGGTCGTGCTCGACGAAGGTGCCGCGCGGCACGCCGGGCTGCGGCTCCTCCGGCGCGAGGAGGCGCGCGATCTCGAACGGATGGACGAGGCCACGCCGGCGCAGCTGCACGACGCGCTGCTGGTACTCGGCCATCGGCTGGATCGGCCGGTCGGTGTGCTTGTCCCAGCGGATCGAGACGCGCGCCGCGATCCGCGGCGACGACCCGGAGCAGCGTCTCGACCAGCGCCCCCGTCGCGGGATCCGGGATCCGGGCCTCGATGAGCACCATCTCGAGGCCGACGCCCTTCGTCGCGGGCGCGAGGCGCTCCGCGAGGCTGCGGATCTCCTCGCGGGAGAGGCGCAGCGGCGGCGTCACCGTGAGGAGGATGCGGTTCCATTCCAGGCGCTGGTGCGGTGCGCGGCCGGCCTGGAACCTGCGCATGGCCGCGAGCGCCTCGTGCAGCAGGCGCTCCACTTGAGGCAGCTGCACCACCCGCCCCGCGGCGTCGCGCACCGGCGTCAGGTCGCGCACCTCCGCCGCGGCGAAGAGGCGCTCGTCCTTCGGGCTCCCCTGCGCGACGCCGCGGAAGAGGTACACGTCCTCCGCCGACGGGAGCCGCTCGAGGTCGAACTTCTCGAGCCGGGTGAGCTGCATGCGCCGGAACAGCATCGGGTGGATGCCGCGATACCGCCGGTCCTCGGTCCAGGCGCCGTCCCCGCGGAAGGTGAAGTGCTGCTGGCTCGTGCGGCGGCCGAGGCCGCGGCCTCCGAAGGCGATCACCACCGACACGCGCACCGGCATCCGGGGCCACGGCACCGACGCGAGGGCTCCCCGGAGCGCCTCCGCCTGTGCGTCCTTCGCGAGGGGATCACCGTGGTGCCAGAGGTAGAGCTCGCCAGCGAGCGCCCGTCCCTCGGGCAGCTCGGCGGCCATGCGCGAGAGCTGGCGCGCCGCGAGGGCGACGTCGGCCGCGCGCGCGAAGCACGCGCCCGCGCGGAACTGATCGCCCGCCCAGACGTAGTCGGCGAGCGCGCAGGGCACGCCCTCCTCGTCGCGCGCGACCGCAGGCGAGAGCGGCCGCGCGCGGTAGTACCGGCGGAGCAGGATCTCGACGAGCCGCGGCCGGAGCGCCCGCGGGGCCTCCGCCATCCGCTGGACGAGCGCGGTGGCGAACGGAGCCGTGAGCTCGACGAGCCGCTCGACGAGCGCCTCGAGCTCGGGGCCCTGCGCCTCGCCGAGGCGCGCGAGGTCCGCCTCGGCCTGCGCGTAGGCGGCGCGCCGGAGCTCCTCGAGCGCGGGCTGATCGAAGCGGCGGTAGCGGAGCTCGCGGGCCAGGTCCGCGAGCGCGGGGAACCGCTCCTCCCCGATCTCGGCGAGGGTGTCGAGCAGGGCGCGCGACCCGGGGCCGCCGCCCGGCGGGACGCCCTCGCCCTTGAGGCGCCGCTCCAGGATGGCGAGGAGCGGCGCGAGCTGCTCGTCGGCGCGCTCGTACGCCTTCTGCATCCGGAGCAGGGCGATCTCGAGCGCGCGCCCGGGCTCGTCGAGCGTGAGCTCGTAGTGGGAGAGCGCGCGACGGAGCGCCGCGACGAACCGCGGGGAGAGCCCGTCGGCGCGCTGCTCCGGCTCGTGGAGGTAGCGCCAGAGCTCCTCGAGCGCCGGGCGCGCATCGGTGCCGCCGTCGGCCCGGCGCGCGCGAGAGTAGAGCGACTGGACGTCGGCGAAGGCCTGCGCGACCCGCTCCTCCGCGCGGAGCACGTCGGCGTCCTCTCGCGGCACGGCGTCGGCGACCTCGCGCCACCGCAGCCCCAGCCGCCTCGCCTCGGGCCGGGAGAGGTCGAACCCGAGCGCGAGGCGCCAGAGCTGATCGAGCGCCGCGAGGTACCGGGCCTTGGGCTCCAGCTCGCGCTCGGGCTCCGCGGGCGCCTCGGGCGGCGGCGGAACGTCGTCGGACGCCCGCTCTCCGGGCGGATCGATCCGCACGAGCGGCGCGCCGGCGTCCACCTGGGCGTTCGCGACCGTGAGCACCTCGCGCACGATCCCCGCCGCGGGCGCGGTCACCACCATCTCGACCTTCATCGACTCGATCCGCGCGACCGGGTCGCCCGCCGAGACCGGCTGCCCCGCCGCGACCGGGATCGCGACGACCACCGCCGGCATCGGGGAGAAGACGATCCCCGCCGCGATCCGCTCGATCGCGTGCGGGACCCCCTCCACCTCGACGAGGTGCCGCGCGCCGTCCACCGCCGAGAGGATGCGCCAGCGCCGACCCAGGCACGCGAGGCGCCGCTCGGCGCCGCCGAGGCGCTCGACGCGAACGTCGACCGCCGCCCCGCCCCCCGGCGCCACGCGGTACGCGTCCGGCCCCGTCTGGCGGACCTCGATCCGGCGGCGGTGCCTGTGCCAGCGGAGCTCGACGGTCCGCCCCGACGACGGCCCGACGCGCGGGCGGCCGCGGCGAGCCTCGGCGATGAAGCGCGCCCGCTCGACCTCGAGCTCCGCGTCGTACACCTCGATCGCCGTCGCGAGCAGGGCGACGTCCGGGTTCCTGCGCACGAGCTCCTCGTCCCGGTGCACGAACCCCTCGAGGAAGCCTCGTCCGGCGCGCGCCCCGCGCACCTCCGGGCGCGCGAGCAGGCCGCGCAGCCACGCGCGCGACGTCGCGCTGCCGCGCACGAGCACGTCGCTCTCGGCGAGCGCGAGCTCGAGGCGCGCCACCGCCTCCGCGCGCTCCTCGCCGACCGCGACCACCGTGGCGAGCACCGCGCCCGGCACCGCCTCGTCCCCCTCCTCGAGCGCGGCGTGGGTGCGGATGCCGGGCCCCGACGGAAGCCGCATGAGCTCGACCTCGCCCGTGTGCGCGCGCTCCCCTTCCGGATCGCGCGCCTGGATCAGCGCGGCGAGCGCGTGGCCGCGCCGGACCGGGCGGCTGCGCTCGACCGTGCCGCCGCAGGCGATCCGGAGCGCGAGCCGGACGAGGTCGAGACCGGAGACCTCCTCGACGGCCGGTGCGGACCGCGCGAAGGCGTCGACGGCGGACAGGGCGAGCCGCTGGCCCCCGTGCGTCACCACGAACCGGACCGCGCCGATCCCGCGCCACCCGACCGCGACGAGCGCGCGCTCCGCCAGCGCGAAGGCCCGCTCCTCGACGTCCGCGGCGAGCGCAGGCGGCGGCGATTCCGCGAACACGGCGACGTCGCCGAGCGTGAGCGAGCAGTCCCCGGCGCCGAGGACGCGGATCGCGCCGGCACCGTCGCGAGCGGCCACGACCTCGACGACGTGGACGGAGGTCTCGTACGCCTCGGGCTCGTCGGGTGGGACGCCGAGCTCGGCCGCGAGATCTCGGATCGCGCGGGGCCCGACGAGCCTGCCCAGGGCGGCGGCGCCTGGCCCGACCGGCGCCACGCCCGCGCTCTCGCACGCAGCGGTGAACGCGGCCCGGTGCTGGAGGGACGCCGGGCCGAGCCAGGCGGTCGTCGCGCGGGCGGCCCGGAGCGCGTCCTCGATCGTGCCTCCGAGCTCGACGGCCTCGTCCGCCTCCCGGACGAACCGCGCCGAGCGGTGCGCGGGCTCGTAGATCGCGATGATCGCGTCGACCCGGCCCGCCGCCGCGAGCTCGCCGAGCGCGCGCAGCACGCGGCGTGCCCCGCCGTGCCGATCCAGCACCGCCACCCGGCCGAGGTGGCCCGATCCGTCGAGTCCGTTCACGCCGCCCTCCCCGAGGCGCATCCTCCGGCGCCACCCGCCGGAGGTCTAGCAGATCGGCGCCCGGGGCGTGGTTGGGACCCCGTCAGGGGCGGCGCTGCGATGCGGCCGGCGGCGGCGCCATCGGCCCGCTGCTCGGCGAGGCGATTCGGCATCACGTCGCCCGCTCCCGATCGGGATTCGACGGATGCTCACGATTCGTTCTACCGTCCCCCGTGAAGACGGGCACCATCGAGCGGCTCGCACCTTCGAGCACGGGGGACACCATGAGCTTCGGAGCGGAGTTCAAGACGTTTGCGCTGAAAGGGAACGTCGTCGATCTGGCGGTCGGCGTCATCATCGGCGCCGCGTTCGGCAAGATCGTGGACTCCATCGTGGGCGATCTCATCATGCCGGTCGTGGGGCGGGTCTTCGGCGGGCTCGATTTCTCGAACTACTTCTTGCCGCTCAAGGACGTGCCGCCGGGGACTGCGCACACGCTCGACGCCATGAAGAAGGCGGCGGTGCCGGTGTTCGCCTACGGCAACTTCGTCACCGTCTCCCTCAACTTCGCCATCCTGGCGCTCGTCATCTTTCTCATGGTGAAGCAGGTCAATCGCCTGAGGAAGGCGCAGCCGGCTCCCGCTCCCGCCGCGCCCCCCGAGGAAGTTGCCCTGTTGCGTGAGATCCGCGACGCGCTTCGCAGATGAGGATTAATATGTGCGGGCAGCTGAGCTGGACCCGTCTCGCCGAGCGGGCCTCCGGGCACCTGCCATGGGGCGCCAACCTCAATCTCGTGGGAGCAACGGTGAGAAGCATCGCTTTACTGTTCCTGGCGCTGACTGCCGGCTGCGCCAGCATGACGAAGCCCCCGGCCGACGCTTCGCCGGCCACCGCCGCGGCGCCGCCAGCCGCCTCCGCTCCCGCCACCGCTACGCCATCGAAGAAGGCTGGCGCGCAGAAGGCTCCCGTTGCCGGAGCTGCGAAGCCGGCGCCCACAGCGCCCGCGACCCCCGCGCCAGCCGCCGCCAAGGCCGACGCGGCCCCGCACCTCGATCTCAAGGGGCTCGAGCAGCGGCTGAAGGACACCAAGGCCGTCGGCATCTTCACCAAGCTCGCGCTCAAGAACAAGGTGGACGACCTGCTCGACAAGTTCCGCGCCTATCACAACGGCCAGCAGCCGCCGACGCTCACCGACCTGCGGCCGAACTACGAGCTCCTCATCATGAAGGTGCTGTCGCTGCTGCAGAAGGACGATCCCGCGCTCGCCGACGATGTCGCTCGATCGCGCGAGGCCATCTGGGGCGTGCTGGCCGACAAGAACAAGTTCGCCTTGATCTAGGAGAATCCCATGCACGCCCGCTTTTCCGCGCTGCTCGCCGTCGCGGCGCTGCTCGCGCTGCCGTCCTTCGCCGCCGACGACGCCGTGATCCGCAAGGACCTCACGGCCGTCATCGCGCTGAACGGCCTGTCCTGCGGCGAGGTCACGCAAGCAGAGCGCAAGGGCGACAACGACTACGTCGCCACATGCAAGGACGGCAGCAAGTACCGCGTCTACACGAAGGACGGCCGCGTCGTGGTCGAGAAGCAGTGAGCGGCCGCGCGCGGAATCCTCGCGCGGTGGCCGGTGCGCCGAGCGCGTCGCCCGCCCGGCAGGCGCTACCGCCCGATCCTCCACACCCCGCTCGAGCGCGGCGGCAGCATGGCCGTCCAGCCCGCGGCGCCCTTCGCGAGCGTCACCCCCGGGTCCACGAGGAGCGCGGCCGCCGCTCCGCGTGGCAGCGCGAGCGGGCCGACCGTCGTCGCCGAGCCCCCGAGGTTGTGCACGACGAGCGTCGTCTCGCGCGCGCTCCGGCGGAGGAAGGCGAGGGCGCCGCCCTCGGACGGGAGGAGCTCGAGCGACCCCTTCCGCAGGGACTCGGACGCGTGGCGCAGCCGGATGAGCGTCCGGTAGCGCGAGAGGAGCGAGGCCGGGTCGCGCGCCTCGGCCGCCACGTTCACCGTCTCGTAGTCCTTGAGCACGCGCTGCCAGGGCTTGCCAGCCGTGAACCCGGCGCCCGGGGCGGCGCTCCACTGCATCGGCGTCCGCTTGAACTCGTCGTCGCTGTTCCCGGGCTGGCGCATGCCGATCTCCTCGCCGTAGTAGACGAACGGCGCGCCGGGCAGCGTGAGGAGGAGCGCTGCGGCGGTGCGCAGCCGGGCGGGGTCGCCCTCGAGCTGGGTGGCGACCCGGAGCTGGTCGTGGTTCGTGAGGAAGGGCGCGTCGATGGCGCCCCGGGGGTAGGCGCTCGCGATCTGCTCGAGCCGCGCGGCGATGGGTCCGGCGCTCCCGGCCTTCAGCCCCTCGAGGATCGCCGAGGAGAGGGCGAAGTCGAAGAGGGCGGGGATCTCGTCGCCGTTCGCGACCTTCGCGGTGTCGCCGAAGTAGCGCACGAACTCCGGGGTGTCCTCCGTCCAGGCCTCTCCGACGAGGAGAGCGTCGGGACGGATCGAGCGGACGTATGCCGCGAACTCCCGCAGGAAGGCGTGCGTCTCCTCCGTGTCGTCCTGGCCGCGGGGGCCCGGGCCGGTCTCGATGAGATGGCGGATCGCGTCGAGCCGGAAGCCGTCGGCGCCCCGGTCGAGCCAGAGCTTCGCGATCCAGCTCACCTCCTCCCGCACCGCCGGGTTCCGGAGGTTCAGGTCGGGCATCCCCCCCCAGAAGAGCCCGTAGTAGCAGCGGTCCGGCTGGTCGCGGAGGCAGTGCCACGCCGGCACCGTGTCCCAGGTGCGCGTCCAGCCAGGATTGTCGCCGCGCCACACGTACCAGTCGCGGTACGAGCCCGGGCTCCGCGAGCTCGAGAGCAGGAACCAGGGGTGCTGGTACGAAGTGTGGTTGAGGACGAGGTCCACGAGCACCTTCATCCCGCGCCGGTGCGCCTCCCGGCACAGGCGGACGAAGTCCTCGTTCGTCCCGTAGTCGCGGTTGATGGTCTCGTAGTCGGTGGTGTCGTAGCCGTGGTAGCTCGGCGACTTGAAGACCGGCATGAGCCAGAGCGCGTCCACCCCGAGGTCGCTCGTCGTCCGCGGATCGCCGTCGTTCAGGTAGTCGAGCTTCGCGATGAGCCCCTTCAGGTCGCCCTTCCCGTCGCCGTCCGAGTCCGAGAAGCTCCGCACGAAGACCTCGTAGAACACGGCCCCGCGCGCCCACTCGTTCGCCGGGGCAGCCGCCGCCGCCGTGCGAGCGCCCGCGTCCGCCGCGAGGGTCGGGGCCCCGGCGAGGAGCACGAGGACGAGGGGCAGGGTGCGGATCTGCATGGGGCGGCTCCTCTTTGCGGCGCGGCGCGAGCGCCGGCCGACGTTCACGAGACGCACGCGCGCCAAGAGTAGCGCACTCGAGCTCGATGACGGCGCGACGGACGTGAGCGCCTCCCCCGTGATTACCCGCCAGGGACTGGCGATCGTCCGTCGGCGGTGCCGTTTCGAGCGCCAGCCGAGCACGCCCCGGACGCGGACTTGAGCGCCGCCCGGGGCGGGGCTAGAGGCCGTCCGAACCCAAGAGCGGAGGCGGTCGCGCCATGCCCAAGAAGATCCTGATGCTCGTCGGCGATTACGTGGAGGACTACGAGGTGATGGTGCCGTTCCAGGCGCTGCAGGCGGTCGGCCATCGCGTGGACGCGGTCTGTCCGAAGCGGAAGGCGGGCGACAAGGTGCGCACCGCGATCCACGACTTCGAGGGCGACCAGACGTACAGCGAGAAGCGCGGCCACGACTTCACGCTCAACGCCACCTTCGACGAGGTGAAGCCGGCGGAGTACGACGCGCTCTGCATCCCGGGCGGGCGCGCCCCGGAGTACCTGCGCCTCGACGCGCGCGTGCTCGACGTGGTCCGGCACTTCGCCCAGGCGGGGAAGCCCATCGCCGCCATCTGTCACGGCGCCCAGATCCTCACCGCCGCCGGCGTCGTGAAGGGGCGCATCGTCTCCGCATATCCGGCCTGCGCGCCGGAGGTACGCGCCGCGGGCGGCGAATACGCCGAGGTGGCGATCGACAAGGCGGCCGTGGACAAGAACTTCGTGACCGCGCCGGCGTGGCCCGCCCACCCGGACTGGATCGCGAAGTTCCTCGCGGTCCTCGGCACGAAGATCTCGGCCTGACGGCGGCGGCGCGCCCCCGGAGGCCGGCGGCCTCCGGGGGCTTCTCCTTCGTTCAGCCCTACGGTCTCGGGACGGAGACGTTCGCCACCGGCAGCAGCAGCCGCGAGGGGTGCTGCCGGTCGTGCAGGATGGTCTGGTGCGCCACCTCGATCTCCGAGGTCCACTCGTTCACGAGCCCCGTGTTCAGGTTCCGGTCGTAGTGCGGGAAGCTCGAGGACGAGATCTCGAGCCGGATCCGGTGTCCCCTGCGGAACACGGTCCCGGCGTTGCCGAGGAGGATGCCGTACTCGTACGCCTTCCCCGGCTCGATGAGCGACGGCGACGACTTCGAGCCGTCGCGGAACCTGGCGCGCACGATGCGGTCGAGGACGTTGTGCGACGCGCCGTCGGGGTGGACGTCGACGAGCTTGGCCGTGAAGTCGGTGTCGCGCGCGGACGACGTCGCCCAGACGCTCGCCTCGACCGGCCCGATGACGGCGAGGTCGCGATCGAGCGGCGCGCTGGTGTAGACGAGCACGTCGTCGCGCAGCTCGACCTGCGTCTGGTCCTGCGCCCCGTCCGCCAGCAGGACCGCGTTGCAGCACATGTTGCCGCCGACGGTCGGGACGGGATTGCGCGGGTCGTAGTCGAAGCGATCCGGAGCGGTGCCGGCATACCTCGGCACGTCGTCGACGAGCTGCCCGTCGCCGCGGCTCGAGTTCGCGTGCCCGCGGCTCGAGAGGAACATCGTCCCGGTGCGCGTCCCCGGCAGCGGGTAGCTGTCGCCGCTCACCCAGAATCCCGTTCCGGCGTTGCCGGCGTCGGGCGGGACGAGGACGTAGAGCCTCACGTTGGGCCCGCCCTCCCAGCCGTTGTGGAGGCCCTTGAGGTAGCGGTCGAAGAAGGGCAGCTGCGCCGCGACCGGGAGGATCAGCCCGTTGCCGTCGTCGCTCCCGAACGTGGGCGTGCCGCTGTCGCCGGCGTGGCCGTATGCGCCGACGACGAGCTTCGTCCCCCGGCGCGCCTCGGGCGTCCCGCCGAAGGTCTTCATGCCCGCGAAGTTGCGGAGCGCGCCCACCTGGAAGATGTCGTACCAGGCGCTGTTGATGAGCGCCGGGACCTGGACGTCCTTCCAGCGGGTCTCGACGTCGAGCGCCGCCCAGAAGGCGTCGTAGTTCGGGTGGTCGACCCAGTCGTAGAAGTACGGGGCGAGCGCGGTGAACTTGTCGAACCCGGTGAGCGGGAGCTGCCAGACCCAGCTCGACGCCAGGTTGGCGTTCACGCTGTCGTTCCACGCCGCCACGCGGCCGTCGATCTCCGACTGCGGCGCCCCGGTCGCCTGCAGCGCGCGGATGAGCTGATCGGTGACCCAGCCCGGCGGCCAGCTCATGCCGAACCACAGGTCGAAGACGCCGTTCACGTAGGTCCAGTTGTCGTGGTAGTCGGACGCCGTGATCATCGGGGCGATCGCCGCGAGGTGCGGAGGCGCGTGGATCGCCGCCTGCCACTGCACGAGCCCGAGGTACGACCCGCTCGTCGTCCCGACCTTTCCGGTGGACCACGGCTGGGTGCCCGCCCACTCGACGGCGTCGTAGCCGTCCTGCGCCTCCTGGACCATCTCGCGGAAGGCGCCCTGCGAGCGGTTCGTGCCCCGGACCTCCTGCACGAGCGCGACGTAGCCGTTCTGCGCGAAGATCGCGAGGCTCGTCCCCGGCCCGAGCCCGGCACCCCCGATCCCGTTGAAGCAGCCGCCCCCGAAGCCTCGCGTGTAGGGGTCGCGGAGCAGGATCACGGGGTACTTCCCCGCCGCCGTCGGGCTGTACCTGTCGGTCGCGAGCAGGGTCCCGTCGCGCATCGGCACCATCACCGTCTCGCAGGTGACACCGGGGTAGTCGGGAGAGGTGATGGGCGTCGCGGCCGCGACGCCGCTCACCGCGAACGCGGACACTGCCGCCTTGGCCAAACCGGAAAGCGTCATGTGCTCCTCCTCGCGAGGTGCCCGTGGTTGCGTCGCCGTTGCGGCGACGGCCGTCTCGTCCTCGCAGCGATCCGACGCGGCGACGAGTAGGCGCCGCGCGGGCGCCGCTTCAAGCGCGGGTGCGTCTCGCGCCCCGATTTGGCTGCAAGAAGACGAAGATCGGACGCAAGATCGCGAAAGTCTCGGGGCGAGGCGGCGGCTCGCTCGTTCGACGTATCACGCGCGGCGCTCGAAGCTGCGGGCTGCGCGCGAGGAGATCGGGTTGGCTCGCCGCCGGGACGCGGCGTGGAGCCGGCTACGCGAACGGACGGAGCGCGGACTCCTCCACGATCTGGGCGGCGCGCATCTCCCGGGCCAGCCGGAAGAGGGCGCAGAGCCCGCAGCTCCAGCTCTTCCAGCGGTGCTGCAGCGCGGCGTCGAGACAGTCGTCGTACCTGGCGCAGCACACGCTGCGGTGATCGTCGACTTCTTCTTCGGTGACGAGGCGACGGAGTGCGGTCGGGTTCGGGCTCATGCGGTCCCCGGCGAGGCGATGCGATTGCCAACCAGCAGCAGGATGACGTCACGGTGACACGTGGGCCGTGGCCCGGTCAAAACGAGATTCTCGCTCGCCCCGATAAGCGGGAGTGATGCTAGGGCCGGTCGCGCCCCGCCGTGCCCGACCCCGGCGGGGGCGGGGACCGATGCCCGGGACCGCCGGCGCGGTCCGATCCCCGCCAGACGTCGAGCGCCCTCATCCGCGACTTGAGCGTGGACGGCCGCACCCCGAGGATCTCCGCGGCGCCGCCCGCGCCGCCGACCCGCCAGCCCGCGCGCGCGAGGGCCGCCAGCATGTTGTCGCGCTCGAGCTGGCGCACCGCGCGCTCGCTCAGGATCTCGGTCTGGCGCGGCTCGCCCGCGGACGGCCCGGCCGCCGGCGCCGGCGCGGGCAGCGCGCGCGAGAGGTGAAGGCGGCCGTCGGTCGAGGTGATGATGGCGCGCTCGAGCACGTTGCGCAGCTCGCGCACGTTGCCGGGCCAGCCGTAGGCCCGGAGCACGGCGACGTCGGAGGCGTCGAGCGGCGCCATCGATCGCCCGAGGCTTCGCGCCAGCGCGCCGGCGATCGCCTCGGCGAGGACGACGACGTCGTCGTCCCGATCCCGGAGCGGCGGCAGCCGCAGCGGGAACACCGCCAGCCGGTAGTACAGGTCGGCGCGGAAGGTCCCCGCGCGGGCGTCCTGCTCGAGGTCGCGGTTCGTCGCCGCGATGACCCGCACGTCCACCTTGCGCGTCCGCGAGCCGCCCACGGGCTCGAACTCCCCCTCCTGCAGGACGCGCAGCAGCTTGCCCTGGAGCTCCAGCGGGAGCTCGCCGACCTCGTCGAGGAACATCGTCCCGCCGTCCGCGAGCGCGAAGCGGCCCTCCCGCCGCTGGGTGGCGCCGGTGAAGGCGCCGCGCTCGTGGCCGAAGAGCTCGCTCTCGATGAGGCTCGCGGGGATCGCCGCGCAGTTGACCTTCACGAGCGGCCGGTCGCGCCTCGGGCTCCGCTCGTGGATGGCGCGCGCGAACAGCTCCTTCCCGGTCCCGGTCTCGCCCAGGATGAGCACCGAGGCGGGCGTCGTCGCCACCTGCGCGACCGCGTTCAGCGCCTCCCGCATCGGCGCGCTCCGCCCGACGACCTCCCCGAACCCGCGCTCCTCGGCGATCTGCTCGGCGAGGTACTCCGTCCTGGCCGTCAGGCTCCGGATCGTCCGCTCCGCCTCGACCCGCTCGTCGACGTTGCGAAGGATGAGCGAGTAGAAGCGCCGCTGGCGCACCTCGAAGCGGGAGAGCGTCGCCTCGGCGGGGAAGGGCCGGCCTCCCGCCGGCTGCGCGACGAGCCCGTCGGGGATCCACAGGCTGCGCTCGTCTCCGGTGCGGCGCTCGAGCAGGTCGGCGAGCGCACGGACCTGCCGCGCCGCGGCGGTCCCGAGCACGCGATCGAGGTGCTCGCCGCGGACGCGGGCGCCGGCGCAGGTGAACACCTTCTCCGCCGCGGCGTTGAGCGCGGTGATCCGGAGGTCCGCGTCCACCTGCACGATCGAGTCCATCGCGCTGCCGACGAGCCCCTCGAGCTGCTCCTGCCGATCGCGGAGGTCCGCCTCGAGCCGCTCGCGGCGCATCTCGGCGAGCGCCCGGCTCGCGAAGAGCTGGAACAGCGCGAGGAGGCGCTTGTCGTCGCTCATCGGGCGAACGTCCACCACCGCGAGGTGGCCGAGGAGGCGGCCGGCGGCGCCGAACAGCGGGATCCCGAGGTAGCTGACGACGCCCTCGGGGAACTCCAGCGGGTCGTCAGGGTACAGCTCGAGCACCCGATCCGGGATGTGGACGAGCCGGCCCTCGCGCACGGTGGTCTCGCACGGCGTGCCGGCGATCGCGTACTCGTAGGGGTCGACGAAGCGGTCCCCGAGCCAGAACGCGATGGCCCGGAGCCGGGTCCCGCCCTCGTCGACCTCCGTCAGCCAGGCGCCGTAGGTGTCGAGCGCGGCCGCGAGGTTCCGGACGAGGGCGCGATAGAACTCCTGCCCCGTCTCGGAGGCCGTGCCTTCCACGATCGCCCGGAGCGCCGCGTCCTCGTCGATCCGCCGCGCGCTCGCCTCGACTGCGGACATCTCGACCTCCCGCCCGCCGACGAGACCTCGACGTAACGACGGCGAGAGCTCGTCGCCGCCGAAACCAGGCCAGCCCCGGCAGAGACTCCTCTAGGTCGAAATCCCCTTCAGATCGCCGGGGCCGGGCGGACGAGCACGGATGGCACGCGGCCTGCGATGCGAGGCCGCGCCCATGACACGGACGGCCGATCTCCGGCCCCGGGGCGAGCAGGAGAGCGAGATGACGAAGACGCCAAGCACGGCCCGCACGACGCAGGTGGCCTTCGACACCGGCGGCGGCCAGGCGTGGGTGCCCCCCCAGGACGTCCTGGAGGCGCTGCGCAGCCGCCTGCGCGGCGCGCTGTGCGCGCCCGGTGACCCGGGCTACGACGAGGCGCGCACGATCTGGAACGCCATGATCGACAGGCGCCCCGGCGCGGTCATCCGCGCCGCCGGACCGACCGACGTCATGCACGCGGTCGACTTCGCGCGCGAGCACCACCTCCCGCTGTCCGTTCGCGGCGGCGGCCACAACATCGCCGGCAGCGCCGTCTGCGAGGGCGGCCTCATGCTGGACCTCTCCCCGATGAAGTCCGTGCGGGTGGATCCCTCCAGGCGCACCGCGCGCGTCGAGCCCGGTGTCACGATCGCCGAGTTCGACCGGGAGGCGCAGGCGTACGGGCTCGCCACGCCGCTCGGGATCAACTCCACGACCGGCGTGGCCGGGCTCACCCTCGGCGGCGGATTCGGGTGGGTGAGCCGGAAGCACGGTCTCACGGTCGACAACCTGCTGTCCGCCGACGTCGTCCTGGCGAGCGGCGCGCCCGTCCACGCGAGCCCGGACGAGCACCCGGACCTGTTCTGGGCGCTCCGGGGCGGCGGCGGCAACTTCGGCGTCGTCACCTCGTTCGAGTACCGCCTGCACGCGATCGGCCCGGAGGTGCTGGCCGGGCTCATCGTGCACCCGTTCTCGAGCGCGCGGCAGGTGCTCGAGGGCTACCGCCGCGTCGCCATGAGCGCGCCGGACGACCTCACGTGCTGGGTCGTCCTGCGCAAGGCGCCGCCGCTTCCGTTCCTCCCGCCGGAGGTGCACGGGCGCGAGGTCCTGGTGCTCGCGGTGTGCTACGTGGGCGATCCGGCGAAGGGCGAGGCCGCCGTCGCGCCGCTCCGCGCGCTCGGCACGCCCATCGCGGACGCGGTCGGCCCGGCGCCGTTCGCCGCCTGGCAGCAGGCGTTCGATCCGCTGCTCACCCCCGGCCGGCGCAACTACTGGAAGTCCCATGACTTCCTCGAGCTCGGCGACGCCGCGCTCGACGAAGTCGTCCGCTACGCCAGCCGGCTCCCGTCGCCGGAGTGCGAGATCTTCATCGCTCAGCTCGGCGGGGCCGTGAACCGCGTCCCCGCGGCCGCGACCGCGTATCCCCACCGCGACGTGAACTTCGTGATGAACGTCCACACGCGCTGGGGAGAGGCCGCCCAGGACGAGGAGTGCATCGGCTGGGCGAGGGAGTTCTTCGGCAGCATGGCGCCGCACGCGACCGGCGGCGTGTACGTCAACTTCATGCCGGAGGACGAGGCCTCGCGCGTGAGCCGGGGCGCCTACGGCGCCAACTACGAGCGGCTCTCCAAGCTGAAGGCCCGGTACGACCCGGAGAACCTCTTCCGGCAGAACCAGAACATCGCGCCCGCCCGGTAGCGGCGGCGGACCCCCGCGAGCGGAACGAGCTCACGACGCGCGCCCGGCGAGCAGCCGGATATCGTCCGGCTCCAGCACGAGGAACCGGGAGAGCATCTCGACCGCCGCGCGCGGGCCGGTCAGCGCTTCCGGGAGTCCGTCGAGAGGCGGCGCACGCTCACCTCGTGAGAGCGCGGTCACGGCGGCGCCCATCGCCAGGGCAGGCGCCGCGGCGGCCTCGACCGCCGCGTTCGCCTGCTCGACGATCGCCCGGAGCGACGCGCCCACCTGGGCGGGGTCGGCGCGCGCCTCGAGGCGACCCGCGCGGAGCAGGACGGCGAGGTGCGCGAGCTCGGCCCGCGCCTGGCGGCTCGCCAGCTCGCGGTGGCGGCGAAGCCCGGCCACGAGGAGGAGCAGCACCACGCCCTGCGCAACCGCCCCGTGAGCGATGCGGGCGGCGCTGGCTGGGCCGGCGCCGACCAGGAACGCGACGGCCATCACCGCGAGCACGGCGAGCGCGACGAGCGCAACCGGCTCGGCTCGAGCGGCCGCTTTCGGCGAGCCGCGAGGCGCAGGTTCCGGAGCTGGACAGGGCCATGGAGGGCCCGGGTCCGGGCGCGCCTGACGGACGAAGCGGAGCAGCTCGAGCAGCGGCGGCGGCGCCGAGCCTCCGCGGCCGGAGCGAGGGGCCTCGAGCATGAGCGGAGCCACGGCGCGCTGGCGCGTCCGCTCGCGGCGAGGCGACGTCGTCGGGGGCTCCGCGGGAACCTCGCCTGCGGCGAAGGGCTCGTCCGGGGCGAAGCGCTGGGGCGGCTCGGTGCGAACCGCGGCGTCGCGGCTCGCGTCCCCCGCTTCGACGTCCACCGCGGGCAAGCGGACGCTCGCTCCGTTCCAGACGCGGTGGGCGGCCCAGGCGTAGGCGCGGTCGTGATGGTCCGCGTGGCAGAGCACCGCGTCCGCTCCGCTGCGGTGCACGATCACTCTCAGATCCCTGCCCGCCCGGAGCGACCAGAAGCCCCGGTCGACCGCGTGCACGAGCCTGTGCAGGTGGAGCCCCGGCTGGTCCGGGCTCGTCAGGAAGTCGAAGGCAGCGCGCTTCACGTCGGCGGCGGCGCGGCCCTGCAGACGCGCCACGCTCGCCAGGAAGCTCTCGGCGATGAGCACTCTCATGGGACTCGGCGTGTGGGGAGCAACCTTCGCGCCACCGGAAACTCGCCCTGAAATCGGCGGAGGCCGATCGAGAGCGTGACAGAAAGTCAATGATGGCTCGCGCGGCCTGCCACGCTGGCAATCCACCTCGCGGCCCCGAAAGGAACGGAACGCCCGGAGGGACCCGTGGGTTGATCGCGTGACCATCGAACGACCTGCGTGTCCTCGGAGCCGGAGGCAGCCATGATCGCGACCGATCCTGCCGTGCAGCCCCGCCGCGTTCGCGTCCTGCTCGTCGAGGACGACGAGGCGCTGCGCGAGGCGATGACGCGCGCCCTCGCGAAGGCCGGCTTCGAGGTCGTCGCCGCCGCGACCGGCGCCGCTGCGATCTCGGCCGGCCGCGACACGTCTCCCGACGCCGCCGTCATCGACGTGTTCCTGCCCGACGCCGGCGGCCTCGGCGTGGCGCGCGCGCTCCGCGAGGTGCTCGACGCGGTGCCGGTGCCTCTTCGTCACCGGGCTCGCCGTCCCCGCGGTGCGCGAGGCGCTGGCTCCCGCGCCGGTGCTCTTCAAGCCCTTCAGCAAGAAGCAGCTGCTCGCCGGCGTCCGGCGGATCGCCGGCGGGGCCGAGGCGGGTCCACCCGCCAGGGATTGGCGGTCGCCCCCCGGCGGCCCTTAGTCGGCAGGGGTCCGCTCGAGGACGTGGAGATACCGATGTCCAGCTCGAACAAGACCAACGTGAGCAAGCTCCTGCGGGTGCTGGTGGCCGGGGGCCTGGGCCTGGCGGGCGTCGCCGGGGCGACACGCGCCGACGAGAAGGCCCCCGCCCCGCCGAGAAGACCGACAAGGCGAAGGAGAAGGACAAGGCCAAGGAGAAGGGCACGACGGAGGCGGAGAAGAAGACCGCGAACGAGAAGAAGGCCGCCGCGGAGAAGAAGGAGACCGGGCCGGACGGCGGCGGGGTGCAGGGCTGGTGAGCGGACCCGGCGGCCAGCCTGCGGAGCCCATTCGCGCGCTGGCGGTCTCGGCCTGGCTCTTCCGCTGGCAGGTGGAGCGCGAGGCCGAAGCCCGGTTCGCGGGCCTGGCCGCGCGCCTCGAGGCCCTCGGCGCACCTCGGCAGCTCGTCAGCCTGGCGCGCCGCGCCTCGGCCGACGAGCGGCGCCACGCGGCGCATTGCGCCCGGCTTGCCGCGGAGCTGGGCCAGCCGGTCCCGGCACGCCCGCCTGCCCAGCCGTCCCCGGTGGCACCCTCGGGGCTCGCGGAGGAGGATGCGGTGACCTACGAGCTCGTGGCGGCCTGCTGCGTGACGGAGAGCGTGAGCGTGGCCGTGCTCACCGGTCTCCTGCCCGCGGCACGCGACCCTTCGCTGCGCGCCGTGCTCCGCGAGCTCGCGCAGGACGAGGTGGCGCACGCGCGGCTCGGCTGGGCGCACCTCGGCATCGCCGCGGCGCGCGGCCGGACCGCCTTCCTCGGGCCGCTCCTCCCCGCCATGCTCCGGGGCAGCATCGACGACGACCTGTTCCTGCCGGCCGAGCCGGACCGCGAGGACGAGGCGCTCCTCGCCTTCGGCGTGCTGCCGCACGCCATGAAGCGCGACCTCTTCGTCCGCTCGCTCGAGGAGGTGGTCTTCCCGGGCCTCGAGGGCGCCGGGGTGGACACGGGCGCGGGGCGGGCGTGGCTCGACGAGCGGCGCGCCTCGCCCTGAGCATCTCCGTCCCGGCCCCCGGGGGCTGCACCCTTCCGGCCCGCGTCTCGCCGCGCTGCAGCTTCTAGGTTCACGCCACGCCAGCACCTTCACCTCCGGAGGACCTCATGACGTTCCGAGCTCTCGCAGCCTTCGCCGCCGTCGCCGTTCCGCTCGCCGTCTCCGCCGCCGGCCCGACCGGGAAGGCCGTGCTCCACGACGCCCAGGGCAAGCAGGTCGGCACGGCGACCTTCACGGAGGCGCACGGGGGCGTGAAGATCCAGGTCCAGGTCGCGAACCTCACACCCGGGAAGCACGGCATCCACGTCCACGCGGTCGGGAAGTGCGAGGCCCCGGACTTCAAGTCGGCGGGCGGCCACTTCAACCCGACCGGAAAGAAGCACGGCGTCCACAACCCCGAGGGCGCGCACGCCGGCAATCTCCCGAACCTCACCGTCGGCAAGAACGGCAAGGGCAAGGCGACCTTCACCGCGAAGGGCGCGAAGCTCGGCGAGGGAGAGGGCTCGCTGTTCGGGCCCGAGGGCACCGCGATCGTGATCCACGCCGACCCGGACGACGAGAGGTCGGACCCGGCCGGCAACTCGGGCGCCCGCATCGCCTGCGGGGTCATCGAGAAGAAGTGAGGTCCCCCGCGCGTGCGGGCCCGTCCCGCCCCTGCGCCCTCGACAGCTCCGCCTCGACGAGCGCGACGAGCTCGCGCCGCCCCTCGGTGACCGCGCGAGCGATGCGCTCCGAGGTGCTGCGGACGAAGAACGCGCGCAAGGCCTCGCGCCGGAGGTCGAGCCGCTCCTGGAACCGGAGCGCGACGAACCCGCTCAGGGGCGCGACCACGAGGAGCGCCAGCCCGGCGGCCGCGCCCCAGCGGAGGCCCGCCAGCACCGCCTCCGACGCGTACACCAGCGTCATCACCACGAGGCCGAGGAGCGCCTTCACCGTGCCGATCAAATCCGCCTCTCCCCGCGAGAGCCGGATCGAGACCGGGCGCAGCAGCCGGTACGGCAGCCAGCCGAGGATCGCTCCGAGCAGGGCGACGGGCGAGAGCAGGAGCAGCGAGAGCCAGGAGAGGACGAGCGCCCCGGGCGACGGCGCGCGGCTCTCCTCGAGCGCCAGCGGATCGGAGATGCCGACCGAGCGGAGCACGCGGACGAAGCGCCGCGTCTTGCGCTCGATCTCCAGCGCGCGCTCCGGAGCCTCCTCGTTCAGGACCCGGTACGCCCGGGCCAGCTCCCGGGCCCGGCTCTCGCGGACCGCCACGTCGGCCATCGCCTCGCCGCTCGTCCAGGCGGCCACCGCGAGGAAGCCGCGCCAGAGCTCCGAGCTGTCCGCCTCCAGCACGACCGCGCCGAGCGCCTCGTGGATGCGGGAGGTCAGCGCGTCGACCGCCGCGCGCTCCTCGCGGCCCGCCAGGTCGGCGATCCGGATCGGCGCGCCCACGCTCAGGGCGACGCGCGACCGGAAGACGTCCTTGTCCTCGTAGAGCAGCCCCACCGGGACGATGGAGAGGCCGAGCGCGAACCCCGCGCTCGCCTCGGCGCTCAGCGCGATGCGGGCCGCCCCGCTCCGGAGCGGCTTCATCTTCGGGTCGCTGTGGCTCGTCCCCTCGGGGAAGATCGCGAGCCAGCCCTTCTGCCGGAGCAGGGCGCGGCAGCGCTCGAAGGTCTCCTCGTTCCTCGCCGTGTCCTCGCCGTCTCGCGGCCGGTAGACCGGGAGGGCGCCGAACGCGTTCATGAGCGCGCGTCCGACCGCGTTCTTGAAGAGGGTGCTCTTCGCGAGGAAGGAGACCGACCGGCGGAGCCCGATGCTCAGCACCACGGGATCGAGCAGGCCGTTCGGGTGGTTGGAGACGATCAGCACCGGGCCGTCCACGGGGAGGCGGTCTGCCCCTGCGATCGCGATGCGCGGGTAGAAGAGACGAACCAGGCCGAGGAATGCCGCCCGGAGCAGCGCCCTCATGATCGCCGGGCCTCGGGCAGCCTGCGCCAGCCGTAGAGCCAGATCCCCGTTCCGAGGGTCAGCGCGATCGGGACCACCACGACCGCCAGCGGCAGGCTGTGCGTCGCGTCGGCGATCGCGCCCACGACCGGGGGGCTGATCGCGTCGCCGAACAGGTGGATGCACAGGATCGACATGCTGACGGCCCGCGCGCGGAGGCTGCTGCTGACCGAGTTCACGATGATCGCGTTGACCGGTCCATTGTAGAACCACATGAAGAACTGCGCGGTCACCATCAGCGCGACGATCGCCCACCTCGCCTCGGCGACCAGCGCGAGGCTGGCGAGCACGGTGGCGATGGCCATCGACCCTGCGCTCAGCGCGAGGTAGGGCTGGCGCGTTTTCCCGCGCAGCCGGTCGCCCAGCCACCCGCCGGCGATCGTCCCGCCGAGCCCGCCGACCACGGCCGCGGTTCCGATGAGGCTCCCGGCCTCGCCGATCCCCATCCCGCGCTGGCGCGCGAGGAACGCCGGGAACCAGTCGGCGAGCGCGCCCGAGGCGAACGTGACCGCGGTGTAGCCCGCGACGGTGATCACGTACTCGCGGTTCCTCGCGAGGGCCCGGAGCGCGTCGGGCCAGCGCGGCGGAGCCTCTCCTGCGTCGTGATCGAAGGCACCTCTCGTGGGCTCCCGGATCCAGAGCGCCAGCGCCGCCACGAGCAGGCCGGGGAGCGCGCAGGCCAGGAACGCGACGCGCCAGCCGTAGCTCGCGCCCAGGAGCCCGCCGACCGAGAAGCCGATGGCCGATCCGACCGGGATCGCCACGTAGAAGAGGGTCAGGATCCGGTTGCGGGCGGCCGGCGGGTACAGGTCGCTGATGAGCGACGGGCTGAGCGTCGCGTACGCCGCCTCGCCCACCCCGACCAGCGCGCGCGTGACGAGGAGGGTCCAGAAGCCGACCGCGAACGCCGCCGCGCCGGTCGCGAGCGACCAGAGCGCGACGCCGGCCGCGATGACCACCTTCCTCGGCCAGCGATCGGCGAGCGACCCGAAGACCGGGCTCGCGAGCATGTAGACGACGACGAACGCGGTGAGCGGGAGGCTCGTCTCCGCGTCGGTGAGGTGGAGCTCCTTCTTGAAGAGCTCCTTCGTCGCGCTCGGGACCCAGCGGTCGACGTAGTTGAGCAGGTTCATCGCCGTCAGGACGGCGATCGCGAAGACCGCTCCCGATCGGCGGGGGGACGCGCCGCCGAGCCCGGCCTTCCTGGTCGTGTCGATCGGCGCGCGCGCTTCCATGGGCCAACCCCGCCGCCGATCACCACGAGGGACAGCAGACCGATCGGCCGGCGCTCGTATCGGTGGCACCGATGGCCAGGCGCGGCGATGTCGCCGCAACCCCGGGCGGTTCCGTCACGGAAGCAGCCCCTCGTCCAGCGCCGCCCGCATCACCTCGGCGATCGTGTCGAGCGAGTCGCTCGTGTCGGTCCGGGTCGTCTCGGTCGTGGCCGTGAGCGAGCGCGATTCGCGGCCCGCGACGAACGGCAGCGGCCGGCGACCGAGGCGCAGGAGCCGCTCGTCGTAGAAGGCGCTCCTCGCCTTCTCGCGGATCCGCCGCGCGACCTCGGCCATGTTCGCGGTGCTGGAGGGCTGCATGCCCGCCCCCAGGCACGAGAACTCGAGCTGGGTCTCGGCGAGGATCGCGGCGCGCCCGTCGTGCGCGTACACGAGGACGACCTGCTCGATCGCCTCCTCCGACGAGCGCGCCGTCTTCGTGGACGCGCGGGTCACGACGAGCCCGCCGGTCAGGACGGTGGCGGTGGCGGAGAAGGTCTTCGACTTCTCGGTGCGCCTGACGTCGGCGCGCGACGCGCGGGCGCCGCGCAGGATGGCCTTCACGCCGGGCCACTCGAGGACGAGCGAGTCCCCGGAGCGGGGGGCGACCATGAGGCCCGCGTCGTCGATCGCGAAGGCGTGGGCCACCGTGCGGTCCTCGTCGCTCGGGCAGCGCGCGTCGACCGCGAGCGCCGCGAGCCCGGCCTTGCGCAGCGCGACGACGAGCCGGCCGGCCGCGTCCGGCTCGAGCCGGGCGAGGAGCGCGGGCGGCTCGGGCGCGAGGCGCATGCGGGCCTCCGCCAGCGTGAGGCCCGCGGCGTCGGCGACCGCCCGCGCGGCGTCGTCGGGGCGCGCCGGGGGGCGCACGATGGCGACGAGCTTCATCCGGTCACCTTAACAACCGCCGGGGATCGCCGCCCGTTGAGGCGGCGAACGTCGGGACGGCAGGGCCGACGGCCGTGGGCGCGTACGCCTCACCGCCTCGCCGCCGCCCCTCCACCCCACACGCCGATCCCGAGCAAGAACCCGAAGTCGTACCAGACCCCCGAGTTCGGGAACGCGTACATCCGCACGTCGGTGAAGAGGCTCACCACGAACGCGATCGGCGCGATGAGCCCGTGTCCGAGCCCGCTCCAGAAGCCGGGCACGCCGCCGACCCCGAGCGGCGGCGGCTGATGCGCGCACGCCGCGAGCGCCGCGAAGGCGAGGACCACCAGGAGGAGCCGCACGCGGTTCAGGTTCCGTCGCATGCGACGGATCGTGCGCCGGTTCGCGTTCCCCCTGCAACCCGGGAGCGCCCGCGTCAGAAGTGCAGGGCCACCCCGCCGGGCGCAGGCGAGATCGTGACGCCGTGGACGAGGCGCTTCTCGAGGAGGGGGACGGCGACCCCGAACGCGCTCCCCACCGCGGCGCCAGCGAGGACGTCCGTGGTCCAGTGCGCATCGCCGGCGACGCGGAGGTATCCCACCGCGCTCGCGAGCGTCAGGCCGATCCCCCACACCCAGGGCGCCGCGTCGTCGCCGCGCAGCGTGTCCTGCATCGCCTGCGAGACCGCGATCGAGAACGCGAGCGAGGAATGGTACGACCACAGGCTGTGGTAGGCGCTCGAGCTCTGCCCGTCCGTCGCGGGCAGTCCGGGGCGGAGGCGCGCGAACCCGCCCTTCGCGATCTGGGTGGTGAGCATGGTGAGCGACGCCGTCTCCGACACGACCAGCACGTCCCGCCCGGCGTTGCCCCACGAGCGCGTGGAGCGCAGCGCGTCGGCCCCCGCGAGGATCGGGAGGGCCAGCTTCGCGAGGACGTCGGACGCGCGCTGGGCGTCCTCAGGATGGCTCCAGCGCAACGCGTCGCGGGCGTTCTCGTCGAAGGAGCCGGCGCCGCAGATCCGGCACGCGGTGGTCTTCCAGCTCGCGGCGATCACCTCGGTCAGCACCAGCGCGCCGACCGTGATCCCGGCGGCGCGCCAGGTGTCCGTCCGGAGCGCGGCGCCGTCGTCCGCACGAGCGGGAGCGGCCGGAGCGAGGGCCGCGGCGACGAGGACTGCGGTGGAGAGCGAACGAATGGCGGGCATGGCGGGCTCCGGAACCGAGGTCCCGTTCAGAGCGGCGGCGGCAGGTCGACGTAGATCCAGAAGTCCGAACGATCGGTCGCGATGACGTCCGGGTTCATGGCCCACACGGGCGCGATGTCCGCGACCGCGTCGATCGGCTCCGGCACCGGCCAGACCATGACGCGCAGGCCCCGGTTGCGCAGCCCCTCCGGAAACGTCGGCTCGAACGGCGCGTTCGTGTACCGGTAGGAGATCCCCGTCGCGCCCTGCCGCGCCGCGCCCTCGATGATGGGGTCGACGCCTCCGTACCCCTCGACGAAGAGGTACGTGGGCGTCCCGTTGGAGTGGAACTCGTCCATGAAGGTCGTCTGGTCCGACTCGACGATGAGGCGCCAGTCCATGCCGTAGGTGACGACCAGCCCGTGGAGCGCGTCGGCCATCGTCCGCGACTCCGGGAGCCCCGTGGACCTGCAGAGCTGGTCCTTCACGTCGAGGGCGAGGATCTTCTCGAGGAGGGAGGGATCGGTCGAGAACCGCTCGAACACCTCGGCGAGCTTCGTGTAGTGCTGGAGGCAGGTGGCCGCGGAGAGGTCGGTGCAGGGCGCGGCAGTCAAGGCGTCGCAGTTTGCGATGCCCTCGATCTGCGAATCGCCGAGGTCCTGGAAGCAGCCCACGACGGCGCCGGCCGTGGAGCCGCCGGCGGGATCGCTGCAGTCGTGGACCTCGTTGTCGTGCCCGAGCCAGATCGTCCCGTCGCGGCCGAGCTGCAGGTCCATCTCGGCGCCGTCGTAGAGCGCCGCGCCGAAGAGGATCGCCCGGAGCGTGTTCTCCCGGTAGTCCGGGTTGGACGCTCCGCCGCCCCGGTGCATCACGACGAGGGGGCGGGCGAGGGGCTGGACCGGTGTGCCCTCGACGGAGGTGAACTGGTCGCACGCCGCGAGGAGGAGGGTCGCTGCGGCGGCGAGGGCTCGTGTCACCATTCGTCGAACCTCGTAGCTCACGTTCTGCTTGCCCCGACGCTCGGCGCCCCCGCCGGCCCGACTGTAGCCGGTCAGGCCTCGAGCGGGATTCGGACCAAGGTCGTACGGGGCGCTCGAGCGAGCGCGCCATCGTGTCGGGGGCGCGGTGTCGTTGCCGAGGTACACTTCACGAGGCCCGCGGAGATCGACGACCACGCGGCAGCGATGCTCGGCTGGTCGCCCGTACCCCGGTGGGCCGACGGGCCTCCCCGGATGTGCCGTCCCGTCACGGCGGGGCCCGGGGGCGCACACTCCCCCGGCAAAACCCGTTGCAGATCCAGCAGCTTCGAGTGGCACGTCCGATGCTCTATTCGCATTCGGGTGAATGCCATGACCAAGCTCTTCGGAACCCTGGCGATGTCCGCGGTGATGGTCCTCGCGCCGGCGCTCGCGATCGCGCAGGACTACGGGTCGGAGTGGGAGAACGAGCCTGCGTCGCCGCAGACGCCGCAGCCGCAGGAGTTTCCGCCGCCGCCCCCGGCCGAGCAGCCGCCCGTGCCGCAGGAGCAGGCGCAGCCGTACGCGCAGGAGCAGGCGCAGCCGTACGCGCAGCCGTACACCCAGGAGCAGGCGCAGCCATACGCGCAGCAGTACGCACAGCCGCAGGGCGAGGCGACCGCGGCGGTTCCCCCGGGCCAGTGGGTCTACACGCAGCAGTACGGCTGGATCTGGATGCCGTACTCCGACGCGTACACGCAGGTGCCCTCGAGCGGCTACGGCGCGCCGTACGCGTACGTCTACTCCCCCGCGTGGAGCTGCTGGACGTGGCTCGCCGCGCCGTGGGTGTGGGGCATCGGGCCGTGGCCGACGTTCGGCGTCTACGGGCCCGCTCGCTACGCCTGGTACGGCCACGGCTGGTGGCGGTACCCCGCGCGCTGGCACTACTCCGCTCCGTACCACGGCTACGGCTACGCGGGCGGCTACCACAACACCCCCGGATACCGGGGCGCAGGCTGGCCTCGTCCGGCGGGGACGCCGTACCGGGCGCCGGGGACGCAGTACCGCGGCGCCTATCGCGGCGGCTCCGGATCATATCGGGCCCCGGCGTCGTACCCGGCGCAGCGCGGCGGGTCCGCGTACCCCGCGCCGCGCGGTGGGGCCGCGTACCCGGCGCAGCGCGGCGGGTCCGCGTACCCGGCGCAGCGCGGCGGGGCCGCTTCCCCTGCACCGCGCGGTGGCGGGTCCGCGTTCCCGGCGCCGCGGCGGGGCGGGTCCGCGTTCACGGGCCAGGGCGGCGGCGGGCGCGGGTTCGCTCAGCCGCACGTCGGGGGTGGCGGCCGCGGGTCCGGTCAGCCGCACGTCACGGGCGGCGGCCGCGGGTCCGCGCGCAGCGGTGGGTCCGCGCGCGGCGGCGGTCACGGGCGCGGGTAGTGGATCGCCGCCGAGTGAACCGGCGGCACCCTACTTCCGCTCGAGCTCCGACATGATCCCGTCGAGGTCGTCGTCGGCGTCGTCGATGGCGAGCCTCCCGTCCTCCGACACGGGCGGGCCCGACGGCCGGCCGGCGCCGGACCCGGCCGCGGGGCGGCGCGAGGCCGCGGCCGGCTGCGGCGCGCGGGCGGGCGGCACGGGTAGCCGCTGCGCGGGCGCCTCCCCCTCGTCGCGCGCCGCCTCCGCGCCGCGCGCGGGCGGGCTCGCCCACTCGGTGCGCTTCTCGAGCCACTCGCGGTAGCGGGGGAACGTCCAGCACCCGTCGTGCCCGCCCGTCTCGAGGGCGGTCGGGATCTTGAAGAACTGGCCCTGCCGGACGATGGACCGGGCCTGCGTCGTGGCCATCAGGACCTCGCACTCGGGCGCGAGGGCGGAGCGCTCGGGGAACCAGCGGAGGCGCTGGCACACCACCGCGACGAGCGAGTCCGCGAGCTGGGCGCACACCGAGGGCTGGATCTCCGGCGCGAAGGAGGAGACGACGCGCGCGAGGGCCTCGCCGGTCGTCCCCGAGTGGAGCGTCGTCAGGACGAGGTGCCCGGTCTCCGCCGCCGTGAGCGCGAGGCGCATGGACTCCGGGTCGCGCACCTCCCCGACCATGAGCACGTCGGGATCCTCGCGGAGCGCGTCGTGGAGCGCCTGCTCGAACGACGGCGTGTCGCGCCCCACCTCGCGCTGCCGGATGAGCGCGAGCCGCGGCGCGAACGTGTACTCGATCGGGCTCTCGATCGTCACCACGTGCCGGCGCGAGGTCCGGTTCACCTCCTCGATGAGCGCCGCGAGCGTCGACGACTTCCCGGAGCCCGTGGGACCGCTCACGATGACGAGCCCGTGCGTCGCCTGGACGATCTTCTTGAGGTCCTCGTGCAGGTTGAGGCGCTCGATCGAGGCCTGGAACGGGACGAGGAGCCGGATCGCGAGGCCCACGCCGCGGATCGTGCAGAACGCGTTGATGCGGCAGCGGACGCCGAGGATGGTGCGGCCGAGGTCCGCCGAGCGCCGCTCGGCGAAGGCCGGCCACGCGTCGCCGGGGAGCAGGTCCCGGGCGGCCGCGAGGAGCGTCTCGCCCGGGACGGGATCACCGGCCGGGCGCAGCTGCCCACGGACGCGGACGGTGGGAGGGAGCCCTGGCTCGAGGTGCAGGTCGCTCGCGCCCGCCCGGATCGCCTGCTCGACGAAGGGGTCGAGGATCATTCGCCCCTTCTAACGAGGACGAGCGTCGCGAGCCGAGCCAACTGCCACTCACGGAACGTCATGGGCCACCTCCGCCGGATCTCCGGCCGCGGGCGCCCTCCCGAACGGGCGGGCGCGTGATCAGGTGGCTTCCGGGCGCCGGCGATTCCGCGCCCCCCGCGTGACGGGGCGGCTATGATCGGCAGCCGTGCGCCCCTCCCACCTTCCCCTCGCAGTCGCGCTCGCCACGCTCGTCGCGTGCCGGACGGCGCCGACGATCCCTCCGGAGCTCCACGAGTACCCCCAGGCGCCCCGAGACGGCCGCCCGCCCAAGGTCGCGCTCGTGCTCGGCGGCGGAGCGGCGCGCGGGTTCGCGCACGTGGGCGTCCTGCGCGTGCTCGAGGACGAGCGGATCCCCGTCGAGCTCATCGTCGGCACGAGCGTCGGCAGCCTCGTCGGCGCGCTGTACGCGGACGGCTACAACGCCCGCGAGCTCGAGGCCCTGTCGCGCGACCTCGGCCGCGACGACTTCTTCGACTTCAGCCTGGGCCCCACGTTCTTCGGGACGGGGCTCGCGAGCGGCGAGCGGCTCGAGCGGTGGATGAAGCACCACTTGCGCGCGAGGAACGTCGAGCAGCTCGCGATCCCGTACGCCGCGGTCGCGACCGACCTCGACGACGGCAGCGTGGTGGTGCTCGATCGCGGCGACGTCGCCCGGGCGGTGCGCGCCTCGAGCGCCATCCCCGGCGTGTTCGAGCCGGTCTCGCTCGACGGGAAGCTGCTCGTCGACGGCGGCGTCGTCGCGAACCTGCCCGTCGCGATCGCCCGCCAGCTCGGCGCCGACGTCGTCATCGCGGTGGACGTGACCGAGCTGACCGGGAAGGCGCACCCGGCGAGCTTCGTCGATGTGCTGATGCGCGCCGTCACGATCCTCACGCACGAGGGGGTCGAGAAGTCCGCGCGCGGAGCGGACGTCCTCGTGGCGCCCGCGGTCGGCGACGTGAGCCTGATCGACTTCGGCGCGAGGGACCGCGCCATCGCCGCCGGCGAGGCCGCCGCCCGCCGGAGGCTGCCGGAGATCCGCAAGGCGCTCGAGGGGTGGAGGGCGCGGACGAGCCGGTGACGGCCTGCGAGGCTCGCCGCGGGCCGCCCCGGTATCCGTCGTCAGCTCGCCGCGCCGCCGGGTGCGTGGGGCGCCGCCATCCGGCGGAACAGGCGATCGCGGTCGGTGTCGAAGTGGTACACCTTCGCGACCTCGATGCGCCTCGCGAGCCAGCTGCAGGCGACGACCGCCAGCAGCATCCCCGCGAGCGGCCCGACCGAGTAGAGCCACCAGCCCTGCCACTGCCCGGAGATGATCCGCGGGCCGAGGCTGCGTGCGGGGTTCGTGCTGGTCCCCGAGATCGGCGCCTCGGCCCACACCATGAACGCGTAGAGCGGGGGGAACAGCGCGGGCGTGAAGGGCCGCAGCCTGCGGAACCCGAGGAACACCGCGAGCAGCGCGACCATCGCGAACGTCGTGACGGCCTCCCCGAGGAAGACCGCCATGCGGGTGGCGGCGGGACCGGGCAAGGTCGCCCCGAACGCGACGCTCCTCCCCATCTCTCCCCAGAGGAGGAGGGGCAAGGACCCCAGGATCGCGCCGATGCACTGGGCCAGGACGTACCCGAGGGCCGTCCGCACGTCGAGCTTGCGCATCAGCACGAACGCGATCGTGACGACGGGGTTGAGGTGGGCGCCGCTCACCTTCCCGACGGCGGAGAGCGCGATGCAGGCGCCGGTCGTCCCGAAGAGGAACCCGGTGATCGCGCGCCGCGCCCCCTCGCTTGCGACGATGCGCGGCAGCGGAGTGCCCTCGCCGAACATCAGGATCACGAGCGAGAGGCCGACGAGGACGAGCACCGCCGTCCCGATCAGCTCGGAGAGGAAGAGTCTCCAGGGAAGACTGCGCTCGTTCATCGGCAGCCCCCCGGCTCCACCGGGCGACGAGGCCGCGTCACGCCTTCCTCGCCTCGCGAGAAGGCGCGCCCGCCGACACCGCCTTCCTCTGCTCGAGGATCTCGCGCGCGTTGGACGACGCGAACAGGTGCGCGATGCGCGCGATCGTCCCGGACCATCCCGTCTGGTGGCTCGCGCCGACCCCCACGCCGGTGTCGCCGTGGTAGTACTCGTAGAAGAGGGGGTAGTCGTTCCAGTGGGGATCTTCCTGGAAACGGCGTGACCCTCCGTGCACGGGCCGGTTCCCCTGCGCGTCCTTCCGGAAGATGCTGAACAGCCGGCGCCCGATCTCCTCCGCCACCTCGTACAGGTTCATCTGCTTCCCCGAGCCGGTCGGGCACTCGATCCTGAAGGAATCCCCGTAGTACAGGTAGTACTGGAGGAGCGCGCGGACGATCAGCATGTTCACCGGCATCCAGATCGGGCCGCGCCAGTTCGAGTTGCCGCCGAACATGTCGTTGTCCGACTCGCCGGGGAGGTAGGACACCCGGTACTCCTGCGCGCCGACCCGGTAGACGTAAGGGTGCTCCTGGTGGATGCGCGAGAGGGCTCGGACGCCGAAGGGGCTCAGGAACTCCTTCTCGTCGAGCAGGATCTTCAGCACGCGGCGGAGGTTGGCCTCGTTCAGGATCGACCCCAGGAGCCGATCGTGGTGCCCGGGCTTCTGCGGATCGTGGATGAAGGCGGTCAGCTCGGGGCGCGCCTCGAGGTAGCTCGCGCGCGGTCCGGCCCACCTCGGGGTACTTCGACAGCACGCTTCCCTCGAGGACGGTCACCGCGCAGAAGGGCAGCAGCCCGACCATCGAGCGGACCTTCAGGCGCTCGGACCGGCCGTCCGGCGAGCGGAGCACGTCGTAGAAGAAGCCGTCCTGCTCGTCCCACATCCCGTCTCGTCGCCCGGCCGGATCATCCCCGAGGCGATCATGAGGAAGTGCTCGACGAACTTCATGCGTGAGCGGGACGTACGCCGGATTGGCCATCGCCAGCTCCGAGCTGAGCTCGACCATGTTCTGGCAGAAGAGGGCCATCCAGGCCGTGCCGTCGGCCTGTTCCAGGTATCCGCCGGTGGGCAGCGGAGCGGAATCGGTCGAAGACCCCGATGTTGTCGAGCCCGAGGAAGCCGCCTTCGAACGCGTTGTTGCCGGCGCGGTCCTTCCGGTTCACCCACCAGTTGAAGTTGAAGAGCAGCTTGTGGAAGCAGCGCTCGAGCCAGGCGAGGTCGCCCTTCCCGCGACGTGAGCTATCCGTGAAGTAGGTGTAGATCGTCGACCAGGCGTGGACCGGCGGGTTCACGTCCCCGAAGTTCCACTCGTACGCGGGGATCTGGCCGCTCGGGTGGAGGTAGCGGGGCCGGAGGAACAGCTCGAGCTGCTCCTTCCCGAAGTCCTCGTCGACGAGCGTCAGGGCCGTGACGTGGAAGGCGGAGTCCCAGGCGGCGTACCAGGGGTATTCCCACTTGTCCGGCATCGACATCACGTCCGCGTTGACCATGTGTCCCCAGCGGTCGTTGCGGATGGAGCGGGGATTCGCCTGGAACGGCTGGACGCCGTGCTCGCGGAGCCAGCGGCCGACGTCGTAGAAGAAGAACTGCTTCGACCAGAGCATCCCGGCCAGCGCCTGCCGCATCACGCTGGCCGCGTCCGGATCGAGGGAGCGTGGGATGACGCCCGCGTAGAACTCGTCGGCCTCGCGGAGTCGGGCCTCGAAGACCGAGTCGAACGCTCGAGAAAGGCTCGCGGAGGGGGTTCTGGCGGTCCGCGGGTCCGCGCTCGCGGAGACGCAGACGGACGGTGCGGGATTCTCCGGCCCCGATGGTGAGCGGGTAGTGGGCCGCCGCCTTCGTGCCCGTCTTGCCGGGATTGACCACGTCCTTCTTGCCGTGGACGACGTAGCCGTCGAAGGCGTCCTTCACCCAGGGCGACGCGTTGGGGGTGCCGAACAGCCGCTGGGTGTTGGTGTCGTTCTCCGTGAAGAGGAGCGCCGACGCGCCCTCGGCGAAGAGGAAGCGCTCGCCGAGGTCTCGATGCGAGAGCGCGACGATCCCGCCGGTCTTGTCGTGGGCCAGCTGACGGAGGGTGGGGCGAGCGACGTCGTCTCCCCACGACCAGTCGTTCCGGAACCACACGGTGGGGAGGAGCTGGAGCGTCGCCGGTTCCGGGCCGCGGTTGTGGACGGTGATCCGGACGAGCAGGTCCTCGGGCGACGCCTTCGCGTACTCCACGAACACGTCGAAGTAGCGGTCGCCGTCGAACACGCCCGTGTCGAGCAGCTCGTACTCGGGCTTGCCCGCGGCCGCGCTCGCGGTTCGTCCTCACGAGGTCGTCGTACGGATACGCCGCCTGCGGGTACTTGTAGAGGTACTTCATGTACGAGTGGGTCGGCGTCGAGTCGAGGTAGAAGTAGTACTCCTTCACGTCCTCGCCGTGGTTGCCCTCGCCGTTGCTCAGCCCGAACGGCCGCTCCTTCAGGATCGGATCCTTGCCGTTCCAGAGCGCGAGCGCGAAGCAGAGCGCCTGACGATCGTCGGAGACGCCGGCCAGGCCGTCCTCGCCCCAGCGGTAGGCCCGCGAGCGCGCCTGGTCGTGCGTGAAGTAGTTCCAGGCGTCGCCGCCCTCGCTGTAGTCCTCCCGCACCGTCCCCCACTGCCGCTCGCTGAGGTAGGGCCCCCACTTCTTCCAGGGAGCCTTCTTCGTGCGGTCTTCCTCGAGCCGAAGCTGTTCGGCGGCCACGTCAGGCTCCTCCCACGCCGAGCGAGTCCCCCGACGTCGCGCGGATCCGGTCCTCCGGATCCCGGAAGTCCTGGTCCACGCCGCGGCTCAGGAGGTCGAGCTCGGCGCGCAGCAGGGCGACGCGCTGAGGCGGCACGACCCGGGTCAGGCTCTCCAGCATCGCCCGCATCCGGCGGACGATCTGGATGCTCTGCCTGCCGAACTGCCGGATCTCCGTCACCGAGAGGCTCAGGAAGTCCTCCCAGTCCGGCGTCCGGTAGGCGAGCCTCAGCACGCCGGCTTCGTCGTGGACCCGACCCGTGTCCAGCTCCTGCCGGGCGACCGTCGCCAGCAGCCGGTGGATCTGGTCGAGGGCGAGCACGCCGGTGGTCGGGTCGTTGATCGCGGGCGAGAGCGCCTTCGAGGCGATGTCGACGACGATGCGGAACGCGAACTGCGGATCCTGCTCCAGCGTGCGCTCCGGCCCGATGGCCACGGACTCGCTGCAGCTGACGGTCGGTGATCGCCGCTCCGCCGCGGTACAGGCGGAACAGCGGGTCCCCGCGCGTCACGAAGTCGCCGACCTGGGGAACGAGCTCGACGAGGCAGTCGGCGCGCCGGGCGAGGTCCACGAGCCCGGCCACGTCGAACGCGAGCACCACTCCGGTGTCTCCGCTCTCGACGACGCGCGTCGGCTCGTGACGGGTGCTGAGGGGCAGGTTGGTCGGCGTGTCGACCGTCC
Organism: uncultured delta proteobacterium; assembly: GCA_963821195.1. Classification (GTDB taxonomy): domain Bacteria; phylum Myxococcota; class Myxococcia; order Myxococcales; family Anaeromyxobacteraceae; genus Anaeromyxobacter. Next base: position 340,501 of record CAWGDE010000023.1, on the reverse strand, counting down.
CCGCGACGGGCCGCGGGTACACCTCGCGGATGACCTCCTGCCCGGCGGTGCCGACCCGGGTGAGCAGGCTCACGGGACGCAGCGACTTCCCGACGTGGTCGATCATGTAGACGAAGAGGCCGATGCACGCGACGTTGCCCCAGGCGGCCACCCACGTCGAGATCTGGGGCACGGCCTGGTCGATCCGGCCCAGCACTGCGAGCGTGAACGTGAACTCGAAGACGAAGAACGTCAGCGACCACTTGAGGATGGGGTTCCGATAGACGAGGACGATGATCCGCGGCGTCAGCTGGGCGCTCGCGAGCTGCACCGCCACGAGGAGGATGGAGAAGACGAAGACGATGAACGTGAGCATCGACGAGGCGAGCGCGCCGAGGAGCGCGCGCGCGCCGTCGACGCTCACGCACGGCGGTCCAGCCCAGGCTCAGGTCGAGCCGCCGGATCCAGGGGTGGAGCAGCAGCGCCGCCCCCATGCCGAGCAGCGGCGGGAGCCACACGGCGTTCCTGACGAGGCTCCTGATCCGATGGCGCTGCAACCAGCTCATGGCGTCCTCCCGCCCGCCAGGTCGAGGTCCCGGCTGCGGCACCCCACCCTACGCCGAGCGGAACGGGGCTCGAATCGTCTCTTGGTCCAACCTCGGCTCGAGGCAGCCGGAGAGGGCGAGGGGACCCGGATCCGCTCAGCCCGGCTCGAGGAACCTCACGCGCCCCGTCGAGATGTCCGCGACCGCGCCCACGAGCCTCATCACGCCCTCGGCCGCGCGCACCCGCGCCTCCGGCGATTCCGCGATCTGGCGCATCGTCCAGCGGACGTTCGCCTCCACCGCCGCGCTGAGCTGCGCGTCCGGCGGGAGCGCGGCACGGCGCCAGCTGGACCTCGAGCAACTTCTCCAGCGTGCCGAGCTCTAGCCCGCCGGGTTCGACAGCGAGGACCACGCCCGTCCGGGGTCCGGACCTCACCGCCGCAGCGCGGGGGAGAGGTCCGGATTTCGCGGGCCGAGGCGCGCCTACTTCCGGAGGCCGGTCTGCTTCAGCGCGTCCTTGCAGGGCTGGCTCACGTCCTTGTCGTGCTTGTTGAGGCACGCCAGCCCGCGGCCCTGACCGGGCTTGACGTCGGCGCAGAACTTCTGGAGGTCGCCCTTGCACTCGGTGGCGGCGTACTTGAGCGCCGCGACCGCCTGCTCGAGCTGCTGGGCGGCGTCGTACACCGCGTAGACGCACTTGTCCGAGACCTTGTCCTGGAACGCGTAGAGGCACGCGAGGATGCGCCCCTCGCCCGCGGGCACGCCCTTGCAGAACGTGGTGAGCTCCTTGTGGCAGGCCTTCTTGACGCTGTCGGCGAGCGTGTCCGCGGCGCGGGCCTGCCCGGCGAACAGCAGCGCCCCCAGCACCAGAGACGACGCGACGAGCTTACGCATGGCTTCCTCCCCTTCGTGGTTTCGGGAATCTACGGGGCTCGCGCCCGGAAAGTACCAGCGGACGGCTGGGGTCCCCGGAACGGACGTCCCCGGGGCAGGTCGCTCGCCTTCAGGACCTGGAGCACCGCGAGCTGCTCGTCCACGACGCCGCCGAGCGAGAGCCCTCGGCGCTTCAAGGCCAGGATCTCCTCCAGCGAGACCGCCCACGGATCCGAGTCCATCCTGTCGGCGAGCGCGTCCCCCGCCGCGCGGAGCGTCACCACGTGACGTCGCAGGCGCGCGGAATGCACGACGGCGAGGGCGCAGACCACGCCCGCGGCCGTCCCTTCCCGGAGCTTCAGCCTCGCGACCGGGTAGTCCTCGAGCACCGAGGACGCGTCGGGCTGCGCGACGGTGATCACGAGCCGATCGATACAGAGGATGCCGAAGTGACCGGGCGTTCCGGGTTCCTTCCCGGGGACGGGGTACGCGACCAGCACCGCGTCGGCCAGCGGGAGGATCCTCGGCTCGTCGTCGCCGATCCTCAGGAGCTCGAGCAGCCCGGGATCCAGGCCCAGTCCCGCGAGCCAGGCCGTCACGGACTCCGGCCGACCCTCGGTGAGGTGGATCCAGTACGGGCCTGCGCCGGCCCGCCATCCGGCGAGCGTCGTGGCCTCGGCCTCCGGCTTCATGCCGCCGTCGGGCTCGAGGGCGAGGCAAGTGACGTTCATGACGGGTCCCCGCGAATGCGCCGGCGTCACGCTACCAGAGCGACACCGCGGGGGCACCCGCCGCGGCGCGGCGCGATCGCCTGCTGCGACGTGACCGGCGAGCCGGGACGGACCATCCGCGCCGCTCGGCCGGGCGCGCGTCCCGGCCAGGCGAGTAGGTCCAAGGCCTTAGGTTCGAGCGACGTCGCGGAGGCTAGACTCCCCGGGACGCCCGAGCCTCTCGCCGGGGCGGGCGTCGACAGGGCGCGACCGTCGCCCGGGGAGAACGGATGAGACGCCTCGACGTCGTGATGTCGCTGATGCTCGCGGCGGCGCTGCCAGCCACGGCCCGGGCCGAGGCGCCCGCCGCGGAGGCGAAGCCCGACTGGGCCGCCGCGCTCTACGTCGACGCCTACTTCCTCCCGGGCGAGTCGGGCTACATCGTCCCGACGATCTTCGCCGACCGCGGCCCCCTCCACCTCGAGGCCCGCTACAACTACGAGGACTTCGACACCATCTCGCTGTGGGGGGGGTGGGGCTTCACCTTCGGTGACGAGAGGCGGTACGCGAAGCTCACGCCGATGCTGGGCGCCGTCGCGGGGAACGTGAGCGGCCTCGCGCCCGGCCTCGAGATCGACGCGAAGTGGGGCCGCGTGACCTACTGGCTCGAGTCGGAGTACCTGTTCGATCTGAAGGACTCCGCCGGGAACTACCTCTACACGTGGTCGGAGCTCTACTACTCCTTCGTCCCCTGGCTGTGGGCCGGCGGCTCGCTCCAGCGGTTCAAGGCCGCCGGCTCCCCGAACGAGGTCGACGTCGGGCCGATGATCGGGGCCGGGCAGCCGGGTGCCCGCGGCTGGTCGCTGAGCTTCTACGCCTACGGGCTCACGAGGTCGACGCCGACCTACCTCGTGACGGGCGCGCTCCAGTTCTAGCCGGAGGCTCATCGTGGCCCGCGACCTCTCCCTCGAGCCGCCGCGCCCCGCGGCGGCCTGGCTCAAGCCCTCCGTTTCGTGGCTCCTCGTCTTCATCCCGATCTCGCTCGCCCTCGAGCACGGCGGGGCGCGCCCCCCCCTCGTCTTCTTCGCGGCAGCGCTCTCCATCGTGCCGATCGCGGCGTGGATCGTCCGCTCCACCGAGCAGCTCGCCCACTACACGGGCGACGCCGTGGGCGGCCTCCTCAACGCGACCTTCGGCAACGCGCCGGAGCTCATCATCGGCGCGGTCGCGCTCCGGGCCGGGCTCTACGACATGGTGCTCGCGTCGCTCGTCGGCGCGATCCTCGCGAACCTGCTCCTCGCCCTCGGCCTCTCCTTCTTCCTGGGCGGGCTGAAGCACAAGGACCAGACGTACCAGGCCGGCGCGACACGCATCTACATCTCGATGATGCTGCTCGCCGTGACCAGCATGGCCGTGCCGTCCACGTTCCGCGGGTTCTCGAAAGGCGCCGTCGCGGCCGAGCAGAGCCTGAACCTCGCCGTCGCGGTGGTCCTCGTCGCGCTCTACGTGCTGTACCTCGTGTTCATGCTGAGGACGCACCCGCACCTCTTCGTCGCCGAGGGCGGGAGCGAGGCGCACGGGGAGGGCGGCGAGCGCTGGAGCGTGGCGCGGTCCGTCCTGACGCTCGTCGCGGCCTCCGTGCTCGCCGCGTGGATGAGCGAGGTGCTCGTGGGCGCGGCGGAGGGCACGGGCGAGGCGCTCGGGATGTCGCAGGCCTTCGTCGGCCTCGTGTTCCTCGCCATCGTGGGCGGCGCGGCCGAGAGCGGCTCGGCGATCGCGATGGCCCGGAAGAACCGGATGGACCTCTCGGTCGGCATCGCCATCGGGAGCTGCATCCAGATCTCGCTCTTCGTCGCGCCCGCGCTCGTGTTCCTGAGCTACGCGATCGCGCCGCAGCCGTTGCAGCTCCTCTTCCCACGGGTGCTCGTGGGCACGAGCCTCATCGCGGTGATCGTCGGCGCCGTCGTGGCGGGGGACGGCCACTCGAACTGGTTCAAGGGGATCCAGCTCGTCGTCATGTACGCGCTGTTCGCGCTCCTGGCCTACTTCGTCCCGGCCTGAGCGGACGCCGTCACGGCGGGCAGCTCGCCGGGTCCGCCACGCAGCTCATGAAGTCGGTCCGGTCGGTCTCGATGACGTCCGGCTGCATCGCCCAGACCGCGGCGACGTCCTCGGGCGCGTCGATCGTCCAGGCGATGATCCGGTAGCCGACGCCGTGGATCCCGGCGACGACGCCGGCGTCGAGCGGCTCGCTCGTCGGGGCGTACTTGAACGAGATGCCGGTCGCGTGCTGGTTCGCCGCCGCCGAGAGCGGGCCGTCGATGTCGCCGAGCGAGACGACGAAGCTGTACACGGGCGTCCCGCGGTCGACGATCCCCTCCATGAACTCCTTCTGCGAGGTCTCGACCAGGACCTTCCCGTCCATGCCGTGGGCGCGAACGAGCTCGTCCACCTTGCCCGCCATCGCGCGCGCCTCGTCGACGCCGGCCGACCTGCAGTACTGGCCCTTGATGTCGAGGGAGATGAGCCGGTCCGGGAAGTCGGCCGAGAGCGCGGCGAGGACGTCGTCCAGGCGGACGTAGTGCTGGACGCCTGCGCTCTCCTGGCAGAACGGGTCCGCCGTCGGATCGTCGCAGTACGCGTACTGGTCGATCTCGGCGTCGTCCATCTCCTGGAAGCACTTCCCCACGGGTTGCTCGCTGCAGTCGAGCACCTCGTTGTCGTGGCCGAGCCACAGCGTCCCGCTCTTGCTGATCTCGACGTCCACCTCGACGCCGTGGAGGTCGGGGACCGACGCGCCCCACCGCACGGAGGGCAGCGTGTTCTGCGGACACGGGGAGCTGTCGCCGCCACCGCGGTGGACGAGCACCTTCGTCGGCCACCCCTCCACCGGGCTGGGGGGGATGTAGTCGATCTTGTCGCACGCGGCGAGCGCGAGCGCCGCGGCCATCGCCGCGCGCGCGGCGCCGCTCATCGCGCGCCGAACCGGTACGAGAGCTCGAGGCATACGCTGCCGTTCCATCGTGTGGGGTGGCCGAAGGTGAAGTCCTGCTGCCGGTTGGAATCGAGCGCGAAGGAGAGCGCGACCCCCGCGTCGAGCGCGAACCGGAGGCCGTTGCCCAAGTCCGTCTCGAACCGCGGCCCGAGGACGATCGACATGTTCTTCCACTCGTAGTACGCGTCGGACTGGGTCCAGTAGATCGCCTTGAGGTCCCAGCCGGGCTGGAAGCCCCACACCGGGCCGAAGAGCGCGTGCGAGAAGCCGAGTCCGATCGTCCCGCCCTGGTCGCTCCGCCCGACGCCATAGCCGCCGAAGAGCGAGAACGCCGCGCGCTCGGTCGCGCGCCAACGCCACCCCGACGTGCGTCACCTCGTAGTAGCCCCAGCCCGCCTGCACGTCGAACCGGCTCGCGGCGTTGGGTGCCCCGGCCGCGGCCGCGGTCGCGGGCACGGCGGGCGACGGCGCGGCTGGGACGGGAGGGGCGGGCGCCTCCGCGGGCGCCTCCGGCGGGGCCGCCGACTGCGCGCGGACCGCCGCGGCCGGCCCGAGGAGCAACGCGAGGACGATGGCACGCGGGAGCATCGGTGCTCACCCCGGGGTCCGGCGCCTCTTCGACCGGAGGGCCACCCGCTCAGTGCCGCGCCGCATGGAGGGAGCCCCGGCTCACCGACTCGATCGCCGCGAGGAGCTGCTCGGCGGCGACCGGCTTCTGGAGGATCGGCGCGCCCTGCAGCACGAGCGATCGCAGGCCCTCCGTGCCGTGCGCGGTGACGAACACGGCGGGAACGTCGCGCCCGGCCGCGTGGAGCTGCTCGACCAGCTCGACGCCGCCCATCCCGGGCATCCGCACGTCGGTCACGAGGCAGAGGGTGTCCTCGGGCGGACCGGAGGCGAGAAGCTCCGCCCCCAATCCGAAGGTCTCGACCTCGTACCCGTAAGACCGGAGCAGACGCGCCAGCGCGCGGCACACGGAGGCGTCGTCGTCGACGACGAGGATGCGTCCGGCCGCCGCGCCCGCCATCGTCGCTCCTCTCGGGTCTCCAGGTCGGCGAAACGCGCGGCCGCGCGTTCGCCGCCGAGCGCCCCGCACGTTCGAGGGCCACTCTGACCCGATCCTCCGGGAGACACACTTAGACCTTCGGCCAATAACCCTCCGTTCGACGCGCGGGGAATACTCCCTCCGCGTCCCGGTGGTCACGGCGGCATGCAGCCGCTCTCGAGGGACCACGGAGGATCCGTCCATGATGACGAGGATCGCTTTCGCCCTGGCCCTGTGCCTGGGCGCCGCGAATGCTTCGGCCGTGCAGAAGGAGTTCAGCGCGTCGCGCAGCGAGACGCTCACCGCGAAGGTCAAGAAGATCGATCTCAAGACGCGCGAGGTGACCCTGGTCGGCCAGGACGCCGTCGAGACCACGTTCAAGGCCGGCGAGGACGTGCGGAACCTCGACAAGGTGAAGGTCGGCGACGTCGTCAGCACGACGCTCGACCAGTCGCTCACGCTGTGGATCCTCCAGGAGGGCCAGCCCGCGCCGGAGCTCGCGGTCGGCGCCGACGTCTACCGCTCCCAGAAGGGCCAGAAGCCCGGCGGCATGATGACGACCGACCTGAGCGGGGTCGCGACGGTCGAGGGGATCGCGTCGGACAAGAAGTCCGTCACGCTCAAGGGCCCGAAGGGGAACCTCGTGAAGCTCGCGGTGCGGAACCCCGAGAACCTCGAAGGCGTCACGGTCGGCACGCGCGTCGGGTTCGCGTACAGCGAGGCGCTCGCGATCTCGGTCGCGCCGGGCAAGGCGCCCGCGAAGAAGGCGCCGGCGAAGACGAAGAAGTAGCGGCCGCCGACGGGCGGGGTGCGCCGCGGCTCACGGGCGCGCCTCGCCAGGGGTCGGGACACCCCCGCCCGGTCATTCACCATCAGTCGAACGCCGCGCGCGAGCGCGGGCGCTCGGCGTTGATCCGTCCGCGCCGGCCCGCGCAGGTCGCTCGCCGTCTTCTGCCCGAAGACACGACGTTCGGCGCTCTGCGTCGACGTGCCGCAGCCTCGGACCCGGTCGGCGAAACGGATTTTCTACTCTCGGTTCAGGCGTTTGCCGTCTGGTAACGATGCACACCCTCCGGCCCGGTTGAAGTCGGACCGGCTTTCTCCCAGGATATCGCCCCAACGGGTCCAGTTACGGCGGTTTGGGGGGCGGATGAAGCAGCACCATCTCCGAGCGGGGCGGAGGCCGGGGGCGTCCGCCCATCTCCTCGAGGAGCACGCGCGCCGTCTCGCCCGCGCGCCGACGTCGGCGCTGGCCGAGGAGATCGCGGCAGCGCTCGAGGCGATCGGGCGCCGGATCCGCGCCGACCGGGTGACGCTCTGGGATCCCCGCTGGGGCGAGCGCCGGATCGCCTACACGCATCAGTGGTCGAGGGACGGCAGCGCTCCGCCCCTGACGAGCCTCACCCCGGACGACCTTCCGTGGGTCGCACACGAGCTGGGCGAGGGGCGCCGCGTCACGTTCCGCACCTGCGCGGCGCTCCCGCGCGAGGCGGTCCAAGAGCGAAAGCTGTTCTCGCGCCACGGCCCCCGCTCGGCCGCGCTCCTCCCGCTCGTCGTCGGCGACGCCACGGTCGCGGTGCTCGCCGTCGGGACGATGAGGCGCGAGCGGTCGTGGGGCGCCGCGACGCTGGCCTTCCTCGAGCGCGCGGGCGTGGTGCTCGCCGGCGCGGTCGTGCGCAGGCGCGCCCACGAGGCGTCGCTCGAGACCGACGCCCGGCTCGGCGCCGTCCTGGAGGCCGGGCAGGAGGGCTTCCTGCTCGTCCACCCGTCGGGGCGGATCGCGCTCGCGAACGCGCGCGCCGCCGCGATCTTCCTCCGGACGCACCACGAGCTCCGCGCCGCGCGCGTGCAGGACCTGCTCGCCCCCGTCCCGGACGCCCCGGTCCGCGGTCGCGGCACGCTCGGCGCGCTCCTCGCGAGCGACGCGCCGCTGCAGCTCGCGGCGCGGCGCGGGGACGGCTCCACGCTGCCGGTCGCGGTCACGATGCGCGAGCTGCGCACGCCGGGCGAGGGCCTCTTCTGCTGTGCCATCCGCGACCTCAGCGAGGAGCGGCGCGCGCAGGACGAGGCGGCGCGCCTCCGGAACGAGCTCGCCTTCATGGGCCGCACGGCGATGCTCGCCGAGATGGGCTCGGGCATCGCCCACGAGCTGAACCAGCCGCTCACCGCGATCCTCAGCAACGCCGAGACGGCCCAGCGGCTCCTGGCGTCGGGGCGCGGGGAGGAGTCCGGGGAGCTCCGCGAGACGCTCCGCGACGTGGTGAGCGACACGCGCCGCGCCGCGGACGTGCTGGGGCGCATGCGCGAGATGCTCCGGCGCAGGGACTCCGCGCGCGTCCCGGTCGACGTGGCGGCGCTGCTCGACGTCGTCGCGGGCCGGTTCCGCGAGGAGGCGGTCGCGCGGTCCATCCGGCTGTCCGTGGAGATCGTCCCGGGTCTGTCGGCGGTGCACGGGGATCTCATCCAGCTCGAGCAGGTCCTGATGAACCTCGTCCTGAACGCGTTCGAGGCGATGTCCGCGCAGGCGACGCCGCGGAGCATCGCGCTGCGGGCGCGTCCGACGGAGCCCGAGGGCGTCGACGTCTCGGTCCGCGACAGCGGGCCCGGGCTCGACGACGAGGCCCTCGCGCACGCGTTCGAGGCGTTCTACACGACGAAGCCCCACGGCCTCGGCATGGGGCTGCGCATCAGCCGGGCCATCGTGGAGGCCCACGGCGGGCGGCTCCTCGCGCGCAACAACGCCGATCGTGGCGCGACGTTCGAGTTCCACCTTCCCGCCGCGCCGCAGCCCGGCGCCGCGGTCCGCAGGAGGAAGCCCGCATGACGACCGACGCGCTGGTGCTGGTGGTGGACGACGACCGGTCCGTGCGGACCGGACTCGGGCGGATCCTCCGCTCCGCCGGGTACGCCGTGGAGGCGTTCGACGACGCGCGGCAGCTCCTCGAGCGGCTCCCGGGCGTCTCCGTCCCGTGCTGCATCGTGAGCGACATCCGGATGCCGGGCTTGGACGGGCTCGCCCTGCAGGAGGAGCTCCGGTCGCGGAGCGCCCCCGCGTCGCTCGTCTTCCTCACCGGGTTCGCCGACGTGAAGACCACCGTCCGCGCCATGAAGCACGGCGCCGTCGACCTGCTCGAGAAGCCCGCCTCGGCCGCCGTGCTCCTCCCCGTGGTCGCCGCGGCGCTCGAGCGCGCGCGGGCGCACGCGGAGGTCCGCCACCGCGTCGACGTCCTCCGCGAGCGCCACGCGACGCTCACGCCCCGCGAGCGCCAGGTGTTCGCGCTCGTCACGGCGGGCCTGCTCAACAAGCAGGTGGGGTTCGAGCTCGGGACGTCGGAGAAGACGGTGAAGGTGCAGCGGGCGCGCGTCATCGAGAAGATGGGGGCGGGCTCGCTCGCGGAGCTGGTCCGCATGGCCGACCGGCTCGGGATCGCCGCGTCCGGCGGCGCCGCGGCGTGGGAGACGCCTGCCGCGGTGCCGGCAGCCGCCGCCGCCGCGACCTCCCGCTGACAGCGGGAGGCCCGGGGGACGGCGCTCCCGCCGCTAGAGCGACATGCCGGCGGAGACGATCGGCGTCCAGGCGTCGCAGTTCTTGTCGCAGTTCAGCATGCGATCATAGGTGACTCCGAGCGAGATCATCCGCCCGAGCGAGATCCCGAGCCGGCCGCCGACGCCGTTCTGGTCCGACTGGTTGCTCACGAACCAGCGCGTGTAGTACGCGCCGATGTACGGCCTCAGCACCGGGATGCTCGAGTACCAGGTGATGCCGGGCCGGAGCGCCCAGATCGTCGGCGAGGCGCCGAACATGTACGAAGCCTCGACGTTCGGCGTGAGCCCCGCCTTCCACATGTAGCCGACGCCGAGGTTCGCGTTCCCGTAGTTCTCGCCGTAGGCGAACGTCGTCCCGACGCTGCCCCACCAGAAGAGCCGCTTGCGGAGGGGTATCTTCTCCTTGGGTGCCGGCGTCGCCGCGAGCTGCGCGGCCGGAGCGGGAGCCGGCGGCGGGGGCGCCGCCTGCGGGGCCGCGGCGGGCTGCGCCGCGACCGGGGGGGCCGCCGCTGCCGCGGGCGCAGCCGCGGCGGCCGGAGCGGCGGCAGCGGCCGGAGCGGCTGCAGCGGCTGCGGGGGCAGCGGCTTCAGCCGGGGCGGCGGCGGGAGCCTCCGCCGGTACGACGGCGGGCGCCGCTTCCGGCGCCGTCGCGGGCGCGGCCTCCGGCACGAGCTGCGGCGCGGCGACGGGCGTCTGTGCCGCGGTGGTCCGGGCGAGCGCGAGGAGCGCGGCCGCGAGCGCGAGCGTGCGGGTCATGTCGATCTCCTTGTCCGTCGGGCGCGCGCCCGGCCGGGGATGGTGACCCATCGTCCCGTCCCCGCCGCGCCCGCGCCATCGGACCTTCGTCCCACCGGGCGTGGCGCGCAGCGTCAGAACGCCTCGCCCGACCCGAGGTAGAAGCCGTAGGACTTCACGCCGGCGGCGAAGTCGATGCGGAGCGCGGTGCGGGACTGCTTGAGGAGCATGATCCGGAGCCCGACTCCCCCCGCGGGGCGGATCGTCTCGAAGAGCTTCTCGCCGTCCTCCGCGTAGCCGTACGCGGGCAGGCTGATGGCCGGGCGCGAGAGGGTCTGCGCGCTCGCGAACACGCTCCCGCCGAAGAGCCCGTCGGCGGAGAGCCGGAACCTCCACTCCGCCTCCGCGTCGACCAGGGCGGTCCCGCGGAAGCGCCCCTGGACGTAGCCGCGGCCGGTCGTGCCGCGCGCGTCCCACCCGCTCGACGGGAGCGCGAGGTACGGGACGTGCCCGCTCGTCACCCCCGCCGCGTACACCCAGAGCGCGAGCAGGTTCCGGGGGTCGGAGTCGGAGAGGCCGATGTACCGGCGCCCCTCCGCGGAGACCATCGTGCTCGACTGCGTGCTCCCGAGCCAGGTCGGGTACCCGATGAAACGGACGTGCCCGTACCAGCCCCGGTACGGCGCGATGGTCGAGTCGCGCGAATCGGCCATCGCGTCGAGGCTCAGGCCGGAGGCGGTGTAATGGCCCGGATCGAAGCCGTAGATCCGGCTGTACCCGTAGTGGCTCGTCACCACCGGCGGCGCGGCCCCGAGATCGAGCCGCCGGTCCACGATCGCGGAGTAGTCGTCGAGCCGGTAGCCGCCGCCGAGATAGAAGCTCCCGGCGACGTGCCGGAGCGCGCTCTGGTGGATGCGCAGCAGGTTGAAGTCCATCGGCTGCGCGCCCGGGACCGCCGCGAGGGTGCCGAGGCCGTTCAGGGTGATGCCGGTGCTGATCGGCGTCGGCCCCGTGCCGAGCCCGTACGTGTCCTGGTTGAACAGGAGGAAGCGCCAGTCGCTCAGGAGCTCCCACGTGTTCCCCGGCGCCATCACGGTCGCGGCGAGGGTGACGGTGAGCTGGTTGTTCGTGGTGTACCAGAGCGCGCTCGTCGCGCTCGAGATGGTCGTGTCGGCGGGGTCCCCGAGGAGGATCCCGACCGTGCCCGCGACGCCGAACGAGAACCCCGTCGCGGGCGACGAGCCGATCACCGGCACCGCCGCGATGAGGGGGGCGTAGCGCCTGGGGGCGGTCGCCGGGGACTTCCGGAGTCCCACGACGCCGAAGAGATCGCGCCGGTCGTAGTATGGGACGCAGCGCCCGGCCTCGCAGACCTGCCCGCGGCCGAGGCGCGCGGCGCACTCACGCGTCGCCGTGCAGGCCTCCCCGACGGTGGGGGCGGGCGTCGCCGGTTCCGGCTGGACCACTCCGCCCACCTCCGCGCCGAAGGGGAGCGGCACCGCCGGCGACACCTGCTCGGCTCCCGGCGGCACGCGGGGCTCTTCCGCGGCGCGCGCGGCGGGCGCGCCCCGCGCCGCGAGGGAGAGAGCGACGAGGAGGAGGCGCGCGCGCATCGCTGGGTGGGTCCTGCGTCGCGGGCCGGATCACTTCTTCTCGGGCGCGGGCGCGGGCGCGTCCCACTTCGCCTTGTGGATCTCTCGCGTCCGCTTCGCCGCCTTGACGTCGACGTTCTTCGCGATGAGCCGCTTCACCGCGAACATGACCTGCTCGTACTCGTCGTGGCACCCCTCCGCGCGGTCCTTCGGCAGGTAGCCCTTCTCGACCATCCCGGCGTACGAGCCGGGGTCGCCGCCGTACGCCATGCAGAGGACGTTGTAGAGCCGCTGCGCGTCGAGGCCGTGGACGTCCGAGTAGTCGCTCTCGTCGAGGGTGCGAGCCGACGCGTCGTGCTTGTACATCCACGCCGCCCCGGAGAGCGCCCGGCGGGCGACGCCCTTGCCCGCGCGGAGGAGGACGTACGCCGCGACGTGGTCCGCCGCGTCCTCCTCGCGGCCCAGGATCGGGACCTCGAGGAGGGCGAAGAGCGCGTGGCCGCACTCGTGGAGCAGCACGAACGCCACCGCGCCGTCGATCGCGTCGTCGCGGGAGATGCCGTACTGGGCGGCGCCGGCGGCGGTCTTCTCGAAGTCGGCGACGAACTCGTAGCAGAAGGTGACGGTCTGGTCCGACGCCTCGTACCAGGCGTTCGACTCGCCGTCGCAGCCCGCGAACTTGAGCGTGAGCGGGCGCGGCAGGCGGATGGTGCCGAGCACCTCCGCGAACGTCTCGAGCACCTTCCGCTCGCGGAGCCGTTCGTAGAGCGGGCGGTGCGCGGGGTTCTTGGGCTCGTCGTACGCGACCTTCACGAGCCCGGTGCGGCCCGCCGGTGCCGCGGCGGCGGCGATCCCCGGCGCCGCGGAGAGGGAGGCCGCGAGGAGCGAGGCGGCCGCGAGGCGAAGCGCGCGGGTCACGGGTTCACCGCCTTCCTGCAGCGGGTCGAGAGCCGCTCGGACTGGGCCCGCAGGCAGATGAGCAGCCTCCCGCGCCCGGGCTGGACTCCCTGGCACAGCGCCGCCGCCTCGTTCGAGCAGGCGTCCGAGAACTCCTGGAGCTTCTCGATCGCGGAGGCGACCGCGTCCTCGCAGTTCGTCGAGAGCTCGCGCCGGCCCAGGTGGAGGCTCAGGCACTGGAGGATCCGGCCCTGCCCGGCCTGCACCCTCGGGCAGAAGCGGAAGACGTCGGCGCCGCAGTCCGCGTTGAACTCGGCGGCGCGCCGCTGCACCTGCTGGATGTTGCGGACGCAGTCGGAGGACAGCTGGCCCTGCTTCTGCTGGAGGCACGCCCAGAGCTGGCCGCCGGAGGCGGGGATGCCGGGGCAGAGCCGGGCCGCGTCCGCGACGCAGGGGGCGTCCCCGCCGCGTGCGCGCCCTCCCGCGAGCACCGCGACGAGCGCGAGGACGCCGGCGAGCAGCGGGAGCCGAACGAGCGGGGTGCGAATCGAGGTCACGGGTCACCTCCTGGGGCTCCCGGAGAGTCCCAGATCGGCGGGATCGCGGGAATGGGACGAACGGCCGAGGCCGGGTGGGGGCGAGTGCGCGGCCCCGCGACCGATAGGTCCTTGGTCGCATTCCTGCGAGGCGGGGGTTCCTGCGTGAATGAGCCTCGTCCCGGGAGGGGACGGGAGGATGCGATGAGAGGATGGACGATCACCCTCGCGCTGCTCGCCGCGCTGGCGGCAGCGCCCGCGGCCGCCGCGCCCGAGGGACGGGCAGACCCGGCGGCGCAGCCCGGAACCGCCAACCGGACCCTGAACGGCCACGTCTTCACCCCGGGGCTCCTCATCCGCTCGCCGTTCGCCGTCACCACGTTCCAGGCGGACCTCCTCTACGGATCCGGGACCGCGACGGGGCCGGCCTACGACAGCGCCGCCGTCGCGATCGGAGACAGGACGTACACGTTCGCCGCCGAGGGCCAGAGCTTCGGCTACGACGCGAGGATCGCCGAGGGAGTCTCGGTCGGCGGAGGCGTCGTGAGCCAGCTCTACTCGGGCATCGACGGTCCGTCCGTCGTCGTGGTCGGCACGGAGATCGGCGCCGGCCTCTTCGGACGCGCGACCGCCGGCCGCCGCCTCGGTCCGGTCCACGGGGCCCTCACCTTCGACGCGAGCTACGGCCCGAGGTACGGGATCCTGGTGCTGGAGGCGATTCAGATGGCGCTGCAGGGTGGCCTCGACAGCGCCTCCGCGTTCAGCGAGAGCAACGCCTGGACACTGAAGCCGGGCGTCGCCGCCGCGTTCGCGCCGACCCCGGCGCTCGGGCTCACCGCGAGCGTGGACTACCAGTGGGTGTCGCTCGCGAAGACGGGGTCGAGCCGGCAGACCGAGTCGGGGATCGACGCGGCGTTCACCGCCGACCTCGACTTCGGGACGTTCACGAGCACGCCGATCTCGGCCCTGGCCACGTTTCGCATGACCGCGCCGATCGGCTCGAACGGCGTGTCGCGCGTCCTCGACTACTCGGTCGCCGCCTACTACACCGCCCGGCCCGCGCTCGCGCTCGGCCTCGAGGTCGGCTGGAGGAGCTTCTCGGTCCGGTCGCTCGACGCGGATGCAGCGATCGCCCAGATCCGGGTCCAGTACTTTTGGTGACACCTTTCGGGGCTGCGTCCATCGTCCCAGTTTCGGCCGGGGCGCGGGCGGCGTAATGCGGTGCATCGGAACACCAACGGCAAGGGGAGAGCCATGCGAAGGACGATCACGGTCGTGACCGCGCTGTTCCTCGTCGCGACGGCGGGCTGCGTCACGTCGGGCAAGTACGAGAAGAAGTCGAAGGAGGCCGCGGCCGCGGCCGCGCGCGCGGACGAGGCGAGCGCGAAGGCGGCGGCGTCCGAGGCGAAGGCCGAGGCGCTGCAGAAGGAGCTCACCGCCACCGCGCAGGCGCGCGACGAGCTGCAGGTGAAGGCCGCCTCGCTCGCCAAGGAGAAGGGCGCCGCCGAGGCGAAGAGCAAGCAGTACGAGCAGCTCGCGGGCCAGCTGCAGGGCCAGATCAAGGCCGGGCAGATCGAGATCTCCGAGCTGCGCGGCAAGATGACGGTGAAGCTGAAGGACAAGGTTCTCTTCTCGTCGGGGTCCGCGAAGCTCAACAAGGAAGGGCAGGCGGCGCTCGACGCCGTCGCCGGCGTGTTCAAGGACATGCAGGGGAAGAACGTGATCGTCGCCGGGTACACCGACGACGTCCCGGTGGCGGGCGGCTCCTACAAGGACAACTGGGAGCTGTCCACGGCGCGCGCGATCGCGGTCGTCCGCTACCTCGAGGCGAAGGGCGTCCCGCCCGTGATGCTCGGTGCGGCCGGCTTCTCGCAGTTCCGGCCGATCGCCCCCAACGACTCGCCCGCGAACCGCAGCCAGAACCGCCGCATCGAGATCGCCCTCACCGCGGCGGACTACGAGCCTCCGGTGGTCGAGGCGAAGTGAGCGGACCCCGGGCCTGGCGGGCGCGCGGGGAACGACCGCGCGTCCGCTAGGTCCATGGTCCCATTTTCCGACGCGCCGAAACGCGCGATGTAACGGGCGAATCATCATCCGTGTGACCTGGTTTCCGCTGGAGGATCGAATGAGGACCCACCGCTACTCCTGGGCGCTCGCCATCGCGCTGCTCGCGTCCTGCGCCGACTACAGCGTGCCGGACAACGTGTTGTACGGCGAGGCCGTGTACACCCAGCCGGCGCCCGGCTTCGACTTCAAGACGCTCGACAGCTACTTCCTCGACCCGGTCGTGAAGGTCTTCGAGGACGACCCGCTGCTTCCCACCACGATCGATCTCAGGGACGCCCAGTACACCGGCATCGTCAACGCGGTCGACACGAACATGCAGGCGCTCGGGTACACGAAGCTCACCACGATTCCCGTGCCCCCCGTGGCCGGGGCGACGGTGGTCCGCATGGCGATAGCCAAGGGGACGGGGACCTACTGGTACGGCGGGTACTGGTGCGACCCCTACTACTACTATTACTGCGGCTACGACTGGTACTACGCGGGCAGCTACAAGTACGGGACCGTGATGATGTCCCTCAACGACTTCTCCGTGCCCCCGGGCGGCACCACGAACCTCCCGATCCGCTGGATCGCGGCGATGTACGGCGTCGCGAGCACGCCCGCGTACGACATCCCGCGCATCACGGACGCGGTCAACCGGGCCTACGGCCAGTCGGCCTATCTCGACACCCACTGACGGATCGTGAAAGGGAACGCCATGAAGACCATGATCGCCAGGGTGGCCGTGATCGGCGCGCTGCTCGCCGCCGCCGGCGTCGCGGACGCGCAGTACTTCGAGACGTACCGTCCGAAGGAGAGCATGTACATCTTCAACTACGAGGTCTCGAGCGCCCTCGGCAGCTTCTCGGACAAGTTCATCAGCGAGACGAGCTGGCGCGGGTTCGGGTTCGAGGGCCGCTCGATGGTGCGCGACCGGATCTCGGTCGGCCTCGGGTTCGACTTCAACCGGTACTCGCAGACGCACTCGCTCCTCACGCAGACGACGGCGGGCGGCGGGACGCTCAGCGGGCCGGTGTACCGCTACGCGGACCAGTTCGCGTTCAAGGGCCTCGTCCACTATTACCTCGGCAGCGGCGCCGTGCGGCCCTACCTCGGGATCGGGCTCGGCGGCGTCTGGACGTACTCGTACCAGCAGATGAACGACCTCGGGGCGGCCGACGACGGGTTCGACTTCATCGCGAGCCCGGAGGTCGGGCTGACCCTGACCGCGGCGAGGGGCGCCACGAGCGCCGGCCTGAACCTCTCGGTCCGCTACAACTACACGACCGCCGACTTCGCCAAGGTGACCGACGCGTCGTCGCTCTCGGTGAACATCGGCCTCTACACGTCGTACTAGCCGAGCCGCCGCGCCCGAGCGACGGGCAGATCCGGAAGGGGGCCGCGCGCGCGGCCCCCTTCTCGTTTTCGCGGCGTCCGCAGGATGGCTCGCCCCCCCGGTCGGGTGTGCGGAACGGGGTAGGACGAACGTCGAATGGAGGACTTGCGACCGGCGGGGCGATGCTGGCGAAAGGGGGGGAGGCGCCATGGTGTGGGTCCAGCTGGCCGTCGTCCTGGCGATGATCTTCATCGGCGCCCGCCTCGGCGGCGTCGGACTCGGCATGATGGGCGGCCTCGGCGTCGCGGTGCTGTCGTTCGGCTTCGGCCAGCGCCCGACCGATCCCCCCATCGACGTCATGCTGATGATCGCGGCGGTCTGCACGGCGGCCGCGACCCTGCAGGCCGCGCGCGGCATGGACTACCTCGTCCAGGTCGCGGAGAAGGCGCTGCGGAAGTACCCACCCGCGGTGACCTTCGTCGCGCCGCTCGTCGCCTACGTCTTCACGCTCTTCGCCGGCACGGGCCACGTGGCGTACGCGGTCCTCCCGGTGATCGCGGAGGTGTCGCGCGAGGCCGGCGTCCGTCCGGAGCGGCCGCTCTCGATCTCGGTCATCGCCTCGCAGCAGGCCATCACCGCGAGCCCGATCTCGGCGGCGACCGTCGCGCTCCTCGCGCTCCTCGCGCCGGCCCACGTCACCCTCCTGCAGATCCTCTCCGTGTGCGTCCCGGCGACGCTCCTCGGCGTGATCGCCGGCGCGTTCGCGGTGTTCCGCGTCGGCGTGGACCTGAAGGACGATCCGATCTACCAGCAGCGGCTCGCGGCGGGCGAGATCAAGGCCGAGCCGAAGGAGGCGAAGGCGGCGGGCGGCGGCGTGCCGCTCATCCCCGGGACCGCCAAGGTCGCGGTCCTCCTGTTCCTGCTCGCCGCGGTCGCCATCGTCCTCCTCGGCTCGTTCCCCGGCCTCCGCCCGGCCTGGGACATCGACGGCAAGGTCGTGCGGATGGAGATGGCGCACGCGATCGAGATCGTGATGCTCTCGGTCTCGGCGGCGATGGTCCTCTTCTGCAAGGCGGGCGTGGAGGACGTCGCGAAGGGGACGGTCTTCCGCGCCGGGATGCAGGCGGTCATCGCCATCTTCGGCATCGCCTGGCTCGGCGACACCTTCTTCCAGGCGAACCTCGCCTCCATCCAGCCGGCGCTGGAGGGGATGGTGAAGAGCGCGCCGTGGCTGTTCGCGGTCGCGCTCTTCGTCATGTCGATCCTGCTCTACAGCCAGGCGGCGACGATCCGCGCGCTCGGGCCGCTCGGCGTGACGCTCGGCCTGCCGGCGTTCGGGATGATCGGGGCGTTCCCCGCGGTGAACGGGTACTTCTTCATCCCGAACTACCCGACCCTCGTCGCGGCCATCAACTTCGACCGGACCGGGACCACCCGGATCGGGAAGTACGTCCTGAACCACAGCTTCATGCTGCCCGGCTTCGTCGCGACGATCACGGCGGTCGTGTCGGGGCTCGTGCTCGGTAAGTTCCTCATCTGAAGGCGCCCTCCGCCGCCTGCGCGGCGGAGGACAGGCGGGATCACCCGCCGGAAGGAGCGGTCATGGCGAACGTACGGATGGAGCACGACTTCCTGGGCGACCGCGAGGTGCCGGCGGACGCGTACTACGGCGTCCAGACGCTGCGCGGCGCGGAGAACTTCCCGATCACGGGGCTCCCGATCCACCCGGCGCTGATCCGCGCGATGGGGATCGTGAAGAAGGCGGCGGCCCTCGCGAACCGCGACACCGGCCACCTCGACCCAAAGCTCGCGAACGCGATCGCGCAGGCCGCCGACGACGTCATCGCCGGCAAGCTCAACTCGTGGTTCATCGTCGACCCGATCCAGGGCGGCGCCGGCACCTCGATCAACATGAACGCGAACGAGGTGATCGCGAACCGCGCCCTCGAGCTCCTCGGCAACCCGAAGGGCAAGTACGAGGTCATCAGCCCGAACTCGCACGTCAACATGGCCCAGTCGACGAACGACGCGTTCCCGACGGGCATCCACCTCGCCACCCTCGACCTCGGGAAGAAGCTGGTCGAGGAGCTCCAGCTCCTGCACCAGGCCTTCGCGAAGAAGGAGAAGGAGTTCGAGGGGATCATCAAGATGGGCCGCACCCACATCCAGGACGCGGTGCCCATCCGGCTCGGCCAGGAGTTCGGGGCCTACCGGCGCGTCATCGGCCGCGACATCGAGCGGATCCGGGGCACGGGCAAGACGCTCGTCGAGGTGAACATGGGCGCGACCGCGGTCGGCACGGGCCTCAACGCCGACCCGGACTACATCAAGGCGGTCGTGAAGTACCTCGGCGAGTTCAGCGGGTGGCCCATCGTGAGCGCGCCGGACCTCGTCGACGGGACCCAGAACACCGACGCGTACACCGAGGTCTCGGCGGCCCTCAAGGTCTGCATGATGAACCTCTCGAAGATCGCCAACGACCTGCGCCTCATGGCGTCCGGGCCGCGGTGCGGCCTCGGCGAGATCAACCTCCCGGCGCGGCAGCCGGGCTCGTCGATCATGCCGGGCAAGGTGAACCCGGTGATGGCGGAGGTGATCAACCAGGTCGCCTTCCAGGTGATCGGGAACGACACCACCGTCTGCCTCGCCTCCGAGGCCGGCCAGTTCGAGCTCAACGTCATGGAGCCGGTGCTGGCGTTCAACCTGCTCCAGTCGATCAGCATCATGACGAACGCGTTCCGCGTGTTCCGCACCTTCTGCGTCGAGGGCATCACCGCGAACGCGGACCGCATGAAGGCGTACGTGGACAACAGCGTCGGCGTCATCACCGCGATCAACCCGCACGTCGGCTACGAGACCGCGGCCAAGATCGCGCGCGAGGCGAACGTCACCGGCAAGCCCGTCCGCGAGCTCATCCTGCGCGACAAGGTGCTCACGAAGGAGCAGCTCGACGCGCATCCTCGATCCGTTCGAGATGACGAAGCCCGGCATCGCCGGCGGCCCCAAGGAGAAGAAGCACGAGAAGGTGTGGTTCAAGGATCAGGACGAGAACAAGTGAACCCGGAGGGGACCATGAAGACGATCTGGACGAAGCTCGCGGCGGTGGCCCTCGCGGTCGCGCTGGCCGTGCCGGCCGCGGCGGCGGAGAAGGCGAAGCTCGTCATCCTCGCGACCGGCGGGACCATCGCTGGCGCGCAGCCCAAGCCCGGGGACGTCGGCTACAAGTCCGGCGCCTACCCGATCGAGGAGCTCCTCAAGTCGGTCCCGGGGCTCGGCGAGGTCGCCCGAGATCTCCGGCGAGCAGGTCGCGTCCATCGGCAGCCAGGACATGACCGACGCGGTCTGGATCAAGCTCGCGCGCCGCGTGAACGCGGTCCTCGCCGATCCGTCGATCACGGGCGTGGTCGTCACGCACGGCACCGACACCATGGAGGAGACCGGGTTCTTCCTGAACCTCGTCACGAAGAGCGACAAGCCCGTCGTATTGGTCGGCTCGATGCGGCCCGCGACGGCCACGAGCGCCGACGGCCCGATGAACATCCTGAACGCGGCGGCCGTCGCCGCCGATCCCGGCGCTCGCGGCCGCGGCGTGCTCGTCGTCCTGAACGACGTCGTCCACTACGCCCGCGAGACGACGAAGACCAACACCACCTCGCTCAATACGTTCGCGTCGCCGAACCGGGGCCCGGCGGGCTTCGTGCTGTTCGGGAAGCCGCGCTGGTTCTCGAAGCCGACCTGGAAGCACACGACCGGGAGCGCCTTCGCGGGCGCCATCCCGGACGCGCTGCCGCGCGTCGATATCGTCTACGCCTACGCGAACGCCGGCCCGGAGCACGTGAAGGCCTCGCTCGCCGCGGGCGCGAAGGGGCTCGTCCTCGCCGGCGTCGGCGACGGCAACGGCACCGAGGCGCTCATCGGCGCGCTCGCGCAGGCCGCGAAGAACGGGATCGTGGTCGTCCGCAGCTCGCGCACGAACTCGGGCGCGGTCGCCCGCAACGTGGAGATCGACGACGACAAGCTCGGGTTCGTCGCCGGCCAGGAGCTCAATCCGCAGAAGGCGAGGGTGCTCCTGCAGCTCGCGCTCACGAAGACCAAGGACGTCAAGGCGGTCCAGCAGATGTTCGACGAGTACTAGCCAGGGAAAGGGGAGACCATGACGAGGACCACACTCGCGGCGCTGACCGCGCTCCTGCCGGCCCTGGCCGGCGCACAGGCGAAGCAGCCGACCTTCGAGGTGTTCGGGTTCGCCCAGGTCGACTACATCCAGGACTTCGACCGCGTGAATCCGGACTGGAACGCGATGCTCCGCGCGTCGAAGGTCCCGACGGTGGCCGGACAGTACGGGCCCGACGGCGAGGCCATCCTCAGCGTCCGCCAGAGCCGGCTCGGCGTGAAGGGGACGTTCCCCGGCGGCCAGTACGACCTCAAGGCGCGGATCGAGTTCGACTTCTTCGGCACCGGCACCGGCTCGCCCGACTCCGCCGGCCAGAGCTCGATCCGCCTGCGCCGCGCCTACGGCGAGTGGGGCCCCGTCCTGGGCGGCCTCACCGACAGCCTCTTCATGGACGACGACTACTGGCCGAACATCGTCGAGTACTGGGGCCCGACGGGGATGGTGTTCTTCCGAAACGTCCAGCTCCGCTACACCGCGCCGCTCCCGGGCCCGCACTCGCTTGCGGTCGCAATCGAGCGGCCCGGTTCCGACCTGCAGGCGTACCCGGAGCAGCTGCCGAACCTGTCGTCGCACAACAAGCTCCCCGACTTCACCGCGCGTTACCGCCTCGCACAGAAGTGGGGCTACGTACAGGTGTCCGGCATCCTCCGCCGGCTCGGCTGGAACAACGGCGCGGGGACCACGGGGTCGGTGACCGGCTGGGGCCTGAACGCGAGCTCGACGGTCAAGATCGTGCCGGACAAGGTCCACCTCCTCGCCGCCGTCATGACGGGGGCGGGCTGCGAGAACTACATGAACGACGCGACGCCCGACGTCGGCGCGGGTGGGACGGTGGCCGCACCGAAGGGCGAGGCCGTGCCGCTCGTCGGGATCTCCGCGTACCTCGACGTCTACTGGAACAAGTTCCTCACGAGCTCGTTCGGCTACAGCACCGTGAACCTCGACAACACGAGCCTGCAGCCGGCGGCCGCCTATCAACGCGGCGAGTACGCCTCGGTGAACGTGCTCGCCCACCCCGCCCCGAACTTCCTCATCGGGCCGGAGCTGCAGTGGGCCCGCCGGACGGACAACGACGGCGCGGACGGCCAGGACGTGCGGGTCCAGAATCTCGGCCAAGTACGCCTTCTCGACCACGAAGGACTTCTGGAAGTAGCCGCAGCGCGGGCAGCAAGCCGGCCGCGGCGGCGCACGGACCGCCGCGGCCGGCGTGTCTTCAGCTCATGAGCGCGACGAGCACCGGTCCCCACGCCGTGAGGAGCACGTTCCCGAGCGCGTAGGGCACCGTGTAACCGAGCACCGGCACCTTGCTGCCCGCGGCGTCCTGGATCGCCTTCAGCCCCGCGGTGCTGGTGCCCGCGCCCGCGCAGGCGCCGA
Organism: uncultured delta proteobacterium; assembly: GCA_963821195.1. Taxonomy (GTDB): domain Bacteria; phylum Myxococcota; class Myxococcia; order Myxococcales; family Anaeromyxobacteraceae; genus Anaeromyxobacter. The sequence goes on along the minus strand of CAWGDE010000023.1, from coordinate 318,118 downwards.
GCAGGATCACCGGATCCATCTTCAGGACGTACCGGCCGACGACGAGCCCGATCATGTGCGGCAGGAGCGCCGCCACGAGGCCCGCGCCCACGAGCCCGAACCCGGTGTGGCGCACGCCGGAGACGAAGCTCGGCCCCGCCGCGATCCCGATCGCGCCGATGAAGGCGGCGAGCCCGACGTTGTCGAACACCCAGAGCGCGGCCTCGGGGATCCGGCCGTAGGTGGGCCGCGTCGAGCGGAGCCAGCCGAAGACGAGCCCCATGACGAGCGCGCCGCCGCTCGCGGTGAGCGTGAGCGCGACGCCGCCCACCTTCACCTCGAGGAGCCCGACGAGCCCGCCTATCACGATGCCGAGCCCGACGAAGACGACGTCCGTCGCCGGCGTCGGCCGCTCGAGGTAGCCGAGCGCCGCGCCCGCGCGCTCCACGTCGCTCTCGTGCCCCGAGAGCTGGAGCTGGTCGCCGCGGTTCACGACGGTGCCCGGCTCGAAGGGCATCTCCTGCCCGCCGCGGACGAGGCGGCGGAGCACGACGCCGCGCCCGTGCAGGCCGGCCAGCTCGGCGAGCGTCTTCCCGGACAGGTCCTTGCGCGTGACCACCGCGTCGAGGACGGCGACCGGGTAGTCGAGGAGGTCGGGGTCCTGGAGCTCCGGGCCGATCGACGCGACGGCACCCTGGGCGAGGACGCTCCGCGGCGCGAAGAGCGCGACGGCGTCGCCGGCCGCGACCACCGTGTCCGGCTCCGGCTCGTGCAGGCTGCCGCCCTGGCGCAGGCGCTCCACGAACATGCGCGCGCCGGGGACCGCCTGCTCGATCTGCGCGACGGTCCGTCCCGCCCAGCCCGGCCCCTCCACCCGGAACGCGCGGACGTCCCAGGCGTGGTAGCCGGACTGCACCCCCGGCGCCGGCTCGGCCCTTCCCGAGTGCTCCACCTCGATGGCGCGGGCCGCCGCGCGCAGATCGACGCGCAGGATCCGCGGGGCGAGGGCCGACAGGAACCAGACCACCGCGGTCGTGCCGACGAGGTAGGTCACCGCGTACGCCACCGGGATCTCGTTCACGAGCCGCAGCTTCTCGGCGTCCGGAAGCACGAGGGCGTGGATCGCCTGGCTCGCGGTCCCGATCACCGTCGACTCGGAGAAGGCGCCTGCGAGGAGGCCGGCCGCGATGCCGGTGTCGTACCCGAGGAGGCGGGAGAGGGCGACGGCGGTGAGGAGCGACGCGACGCAGATGACGGCGGTGAGGGCGAGCTGCGGCAGCGCGTCCTTCTTGAGGCCACGGAAGAACTGCGGGCCGACCTTGTAGCCCGTCGCGAAGAGGAAGAGGTCGAAGAAGACGGTCTTGACCGGACCGGAGATCGCGACGCCGGTCTGGCCGATGAGCACGCCGGCGAAGAGCGTCCCGAGCACGGGGCCGAACGAGAACGTCCCGATCTTGATCCGGCCGACGAGGAAGCCGAGCGCGAGGGCGAGGAACAGCGCCAGCTCCGGGTTCTCCCGCAGCACCGTCGCGATGGTGGTCACGATGTCCCTCCCTCGAGCGTCGCCCGCTACCCCCGGGCGATGCTACCAAGCCCGGGAGACCCCCGCATGAGGCGTAGGCCCAAGGTCGCCTTCCGTCGTGGGGCGCTTTCGAGGCAGACGAATGGGCATGAGAACCATCGCGATCCTCGCCCTCGCCGCGGTGGCGAGCGGCGCCGCGGCACAGTCCCCGCTGCCCCCGCAGCTGCAGCCGTCACCGCAGGCGATCGCGCCGGAGCAGCCGAAGCAGCGGTGGCCCCGCGCGATCCAGATCGAGCAGGGCACGCTCACCGTGTACCAGGCGCAGCTCGAGAAGTTCGAGGGCGTGACGCTCTCGGGCCGCTCCGCGGTGTCGTGGCAGGCGAAGGCCGGCGGACAGCCCGTGTTCGGCGTGTTCTGGTTCGACGCGCGGGTCCTCGTGGACAAGGACAAGCGCGAGATCCACGTCGAGCAGGCCACCGTGACGAAGGTGCGCTTCCCGAACATCACGCCGGAGAAGGAGAAGGCGGTCGCGAAGCTCATCGAGGCCGAGGTCCCGAAGTGGGACGTGAGCGCGAGCCTCGACGAGATCCAGGCCGCGATCGCGGTGACGGAGCGGGAGGTCAAGAGCGAGAAGGGGCTCTCGGTGGCTCCGCCCAAGCTCGTGTTCTCGAACGACCCCGCGGTGCTGCTCCTGTACGACGGCGAGCCCGTGCTCAGGGCCATCGAGGGGGCCGGCCTCGAGCGCGTCGTGAACACGCCCATGTTCGTGGTCCGCGATCCGGCGGAGAACCGCGTGTACCTCCCCGGCTCGAAGTTCTGGTACTCGGCGCCCGATCCGAAGGGCCCGTGGGCGCTCGCCATGACGCTCTCGCCCACGGTGAAGGCGTTCTACGAGAAGAACCCGCCGCCGCCGCCGCCGGCGCCGCCGCCCGCCGCTGAGGGCGAGGTCGTCCCCGCCGCGAAGAAGCCGAGCGAGCAGCCCGATGCCCAGCCGCGCATCGTCGTCGCGACCGTGCCGACCGAGCTCGTCGTGTTCGACGGGAAGCCCAGCTACGCCCCGGTCGGCAAGGACGGGACCCTGCTGTACGCCGACAACACGGACGGCAAGGTGCTGGTGCACGTCCCGACGAGCGAGACCTTCGTGCTCGTCTCCGGGCGCTGGTACAAGGCCGCCTCCCTCGACGGTCCGTGGACGCCGGTCCGGCCGGACAAGCTCCCGGCCCCGTTCAAGTCCATCCCGCCGGACTCGCCCGTCGGGGACGCGCGTGCCTTCGTCGCCGGGACCGGCGAGGCCGCCGACGCGCTCGCGGACACCAAGATCCCGCAGACGACCGCGGTGAAGCGCGACCAGACGATCCAGGTCACCTACGACGGCGAGCCCAAGTTCAAGCAGATCGAGGGGACGCAGATCGCGTACGCGGTGAACACGCAGTTCTCGGTCATCCAGGACACGGGGAAGTTCTGGTGCTGCCACCAGGGCGTCTGGTACGTGGCCGCCTCGCCGAAGGGGCCCTGGGTCGTCAGCGACAAGCGCCCGCCCTCGATCGACCAGGTCCCGCCGAGCGCGCCCGTCTACAACACGAAGTACGTCTACGTGTACCAGGCGACGCCCGAGGTCGTGTACGTGGGCTACCTGCCCGGCTACACCGGCGTGTACCCGTACTACGGCACCGTGGTCTACGGCACCGGGTACTACTACCCGCCGTACATCGGGCCGACGGTCTGCTACCCGTATCCCGCCACGTTCGGCGTGCACATGAGCTACAACCCGTGGACGGGGTGGGGCGTCGGCGTGAGCTACGGGACGCCGTACATGTCCGTCGGGATCCACTTCGGCGGCTACGGCGGGTACTACGGCCCGCACGGCTACTATCCGCACCATCCGCCGCCGTACGGCTACCGGCCACCGCCGCCCGGGTACCGGCCACCGCCCGGCCATTACCCGGGGTATGGGGGAGGAGGCTCTCCCGGGTACGGCGGCTCGCGGCCTGGTGGGCCCGGCGGAGTGGGCGGGGCCGGCGGCGTCGGTGGTGTCGGCGGAGTGGGCGGCGTCGGTGGCGCGGGTGGAATCGGCGGTCCCGGCGGACCGGGTGGGCCTGGCGGCCCGGGTGGCCCGAGCCAGCTGCCCGCCGGTGGCCGCGGCGGCGGACCGAGCGCGTCGCAGCAGCCGGCGAGGAACATCTACAACCAGCCCGGCAACTCGGGGCGCAACGCGCAGGCGACCCCCTCGACGCGCCAGCAGCCCAACGTCTCGGCGCAGCCGAACAACGTCTACGGCGACAAGAACGGGAACGTCTACCGCCAGAACCAGGGTGGCGGGTGGGACAAGAACACCGGAGGGGGATGGCAGAACGCCGGCGCGGCTCCGAAGCAGCAGCCGGCGGGCGGCGGGGGCGGCGGCGCGCGCGCGTCGCCGCAGCCGTCCTACGGCGGCGCGCCCGCCGGCCTGAACAGGGACGCGGCCGCGCGCAACTACGGCGGCGGAGGAAGCCGCGGGGGCGGCGGCAGCCGCGGCGGCGGCGGGGGCCGCCGGAGGTAGGCGCACGAGCGCAGCGGAAGGCGCCCGCGGTGAGGCGAACCAAGGGGTTCCTCGTGACGACGAAGACGATCTTGCTCATCCTCCTCCTCGTCGCGCCGCTCGCGGCGCGCGCGCAGGGAACCGGAACCCCCGGCGGCGAGGCTTCCCCCGACCTGAGCGTGCCTGCGCCGTCCGCCGCTGCGCCGTCCGCGACCGCGACGATCCCGATCACCCAGGCGCCCGCCGCCGTGGCCGCGCCGCAAGCGGCGAAGCACGGCTTCTTCCCGATCTGGGGCGACAGGGTCCGGGCGAAGGGGTTCGACCTGCCCGAGCCCCTCGGCTTCATGGTGAACTACTACAACCAGAAGTCGGACATCGAGATCACGAACCTGAAGCTCGGGTTCAACGGCGGGCCGATGTACGACGCGAGCGGCCTCATCAAGATCCCCGACGCGAGGACGGAGGCCAGCGCCCTCGCGATCCGACCGAACGTCATGGTGCTCCCGTTTCTCTCCGTGTACGGCGTGTTCTCAATCGGCGACACGCAGACGAACGTCCACATCACGGAGGTCGCCGGCGCGCCGGTCGAGTTCAACACGCTCGCGAAGAGCGGCGCGCAGGTGCTCTCGCTCGGGGCCACGTTCCAGATGGGCTACAAGGGCTTCTTCGGCGTGGCCGACTTCAACGCCTCGGTGTCCGACGTGGACCGCCTCGCGGACACCGTCGGCGCGAACATGCTGTCGTTCCGCCTCGGCTACAACTACAAGCTGAACCCCCAGGGGCGGGGGATCGCGCTCTGGGCCGGGACCGCGGGCCAGCTCCTGCAGGTCGAGACGAAGGGATCCGTGAGGCTCGGGGACGTGGTCGGGCCGCCGAGCAGCCAGACGATCGCCGACATGCAGGCCAGGTGCGACGCCATCCCGGCCACCGATCTGGCCCGCAAGGCGGCCTGCAATGCGATCGTCGATCGGCTGCGGAACTACGACCCCAACTCGACGGTCGAGTACTCGCTCGACAAGAAGCCGGCCGGCGTCTGGAACATGATCCTCGGGGCGCAGTACGCGCTCGACCGCAACTGGCAGTTCCGGTTCGAGACGACGTTCCTGAACGGCCGCACGACGTACCTCGCGGGGACCGAGTACCGGTTCGACGTCCTCTGAGCCGCTGAGCCGGGCATCGCCCTGCGCTCGCGGGAGAGTTCGACGCCTGCGCTGGATCCACGCCGCCGGCGCCCGGCCCCACCGCGCCGCGGCCGGGTCCTCGGCGCGCTCATCGTGAGCAGGGGCACGCGCGCGTTCCCCGTCGAGAACGTCGGCGCTCCGCCGGAACTCGCCTCCGCGGTACGCTCGCTGCGCTCGCGCCGCGGAGGCTCAGACACCCGGCTCCGCGGAAACTGACGGAGCCGCGCGCGCGACCAGGTTCGTCACCGCGCGCGCCTGCGGGCGGCCGCTCTGCGGCGGGGCCGGTCGCTTTCGGCGGCTTTGGTCCGCGAGGCGGGGCAGTTCGGGTTGGTGGATCGCGAGCGGGGGCTCCTGCATTGGCCAGTGAGCGCCAGGCCCGGGGGGCGCCCGGAGGCGCGTCGCGCAGGCGCCGCCGTGAGGACCCGGTTCGCGCGCGCGGCGATGGTCGAGCGGTGTCGCGGAGTCGGCTGTCCGAGCGCCGGCAGCGCGAGCGCAGCGAGCGCACTGCCGGCGCGAGTTCCGGCGGAGCGACGCACTTCGAGACCGGGAACGCGCGCGCGCCCCGGTCACGTGCCGCCGAGCATGCGCGCCGGAGGACGCCCCCCGGGCCCAGCGTGCACGAGCGAACGTACACAACGGACCGCAAGGCCAGCGCGCACGAGCGGCAGCGCCGTAGGGCTTGCCCGCCCCAGTGCGCACGAGCGACCGGGCCACGGACCGCGGACAGGGCCCTCAGAACACCTCGCCCGCGCCGAAGTAGATGCCGAACGAGTCCTGACCCGCGGCAAAGTCGAGCGTGACCGCGTTCCGCGCCTCCCGGTTCATCATGAACCGGAGCCCGACGCCGCCCGCCGGCCGGACCGTCGAGAAGAGCTTCTCGCGCGGCTCGGAGTAGCCCGCGATGTCGACGGCGGGGCGGGAGAACGTCGACGCGTTCGCGAACACCGTCCCGCCGAGGAACCCGTTCCCCGTGATCCGGAACCTCCACTCCGCCTCGCCGTACAGCTCGGCGTCGCCGCGGAACCGCCCCTGCACGTACCCGCGCCCGCTCCGGTTCCCGAAGTCCCAGCCGATCGAGGGCAGGGCGAGGTACGGGAGCCGGCCGCTCGTCACGCCGGAGCCGAGGAACCAGAACGCGAGCACGTTCCGGGGCACGCCGTCCGAGAGCCCGATGTACGTCCGCACGTCGAGCTGCGCGAACGTCGCGTCCTGGGACGAGCCGAGCGCCTTCGGGTAGACCCGGAACGACGGGTTCACGTACCACCCGCGGTAGGCGCTGATGGTCGAGTCGCGGCTGTCGTAGACGAGCTCGGCGCCGATCCCGGAGGCGCCGTACGCCTTCTTGCTGAAGCCGAACTGCTCGCTGTACGCAAAGTGGCTCGTGACGACCGGCGGCGTCGCGTCCGGCTGGAGCTGCCGGTCGACGATGTCGAAGTAGCGGTCGAGCCGGTAGCTCGCGCCGGCGTACAGCGGCCCGCGGATCCGCTTCAGGACGAGCTGATGGAGTCGCACGAAGTCGAAGTCCATGTCCTGCTGGCCCTGCACGATCGCGGTCGTCCCCTGGCCCCCGACGCTCACGCCGAGCTCCGTGTCGCGCCCGGAGCCGAGGCCATAGGTGGGCTGGTTCGTGATGAAGAACCGGTAGTCGCCCTGCAGCTGCCAGGCGTTGTCCGGGAGCATCAGCGTGTTCCGCGACTGGAGGACGATCTGGTTCTTCGAGGTGTAGAACCCGATGAGCGCGATGTTCGAGATCGTCGTCGTCTCCGGGGCGCCGAGGTAGATGCCGGCGAGGCTCGTGATCCCGATGAGGAACCCGTTCTGCGGCGTGTAGCCCACGGACGGGATGATCGAGGGATAGAGCTTCCAGGGCTCGAGCTTGCCGCGGCTCTTCTTCAGCTTGATCATCTCGAGGAGATCGCGGGCGTCCATGTACCGCGCGCAGCGCCCCTCGACGCAGACGTTGCCGTAGCCGACGTCGCGCGCGCACTCCGCGCTTCCGGCGCACGAGGGCGCGGCGGGAGCGGGCGCGTCCGGGGCCGCGGCGGCGGCGAGCACGAGCGAGAGCGCGAGCAGCGGACCCATTCGCCATGATTGTGGTCGATCGGGGGTGGCCCGTCAGCGGCGATCCGCCGCGTGAGACGTTCGTCCAATCGACGCCTTCCCCCGGGAGCGTAATGCAGAGGACGATCCGCCCCGTGCCCCGGAGGACGACATGCCGCTCGGCCCCGCCTGGCCCCGACACCCGATCATCTACGAGGTGAACACCTGGGCCTGGCTCGGCGAGGTCGGCGCCCGCGCCGGGAAGCCCGTCGGACTCGGCGCGGTCCCGGCCGCGGAGTGGGACGCGCTCGCCGCGTGGAAGCCGGACGCCGTGTGGCTCATGGGCGTGTGGGAACGGAGCCCGGAGGGGCGCCGCATCGCGCTCGGGAACGACGAGCTCGTCCGCTCGTTCCGCGAGGCGCTGCCGGACCTGAACGTCGACGAGGACGTCCCCGGCTCGCCCTACTGCATCCGGCGCTACACCGTGGACGCGCGGCTCGGAGGCCCGAGCGGGCTCGCGAAGGCGCGCGAGCAGCTCGCCCGCCGAGGGATCCGCCTCGTGCTCGACCTCGTCCCGAACCACGTCGCGCCGGACCACCCCTGGGCGCGCGAGGCGCCGGAGTACTTCGTGCGCGGCACGGCGGAGGAGGCGGCCCGCTCGCCGGAGGCGTACCTGCGGGTCGGCGCCTCGGTCTACGCGCGCGGCCGCGATCCGTACTTCCCGCCGTGGCCGGACGTGCTGCAGCTCGACGCGTTCTCGCCGGGGTACCGGAGGGCGCTCACCGAAACGATCGCGGAGATCGCCGGCCAGTGCGACGCCGTCCGGACGGACATGGCGATGCTCCTCGTGAACCGCGTCTTCGCGAAGACCTGGGGAGAGCGGGTCGGCGCGCCGCCCGCGACGGAGCTGTGGAAGGACGTCCTCCCGGAGGTGAAGCGGCGGAGGCCGGGCTTCCTCTTCATGGCCGAGGCCTACTGGGAGATGGAGTGGGAGCTGCAGCAGCTCGGGTTCGACTTCTGCTACGACAAGCGGCTCTACGACCGGATGGTGGAAGGACACGGCGACGGCGTCGCGGCGCACCTCGGCGCCGGGCTCGCCTACCAGGAGAAGCTCGTCCGGTTCGTCGAGAACCACGACGAGCCGCGCGCCGCGGCCGCGCTCGGCGCGCGATCGCGCGCCGCCGGCGTCGCGGTGGCGACGCTCCCGGGGGCGCGCCTCTTCCACGAGGGCCAGTTCGAGGGGCGCAAGGTCCGACTCCCCGTCTTCCTCGGGCGACGTCCCGACGAGCCGGTCGAGCCGGGCCTTCTGGGCTTCTACCGCAAGCTCCTCGCCGAGGCCGCCCACCCGGTCTACCGCGACGGCGCGTTCGCGACGTGCGGCCTCAGCGGCTGGGAGGACAACCGCTCCTACCGGAACCTCGCCGCGTGGTGCTGGAAGCTCGGGGAGGAGCGCCGGATCGTCGTCGTGAACTTCGGGTCCGAGAGGTCGCAGGCGCTGGTGCGCGTCCCGTGGCCGGAGATCGCGACGAAGGTCTGGCGCCTGAAGGACGCGCTCGACGGCACGGTCTTCGATCGGTCGGGGGCGGACATGGCGGGGCCTGGCATCTACGTCGATCTCGAGGGCGGCGCCTGGCACCTCCTCGCGGTCCGCTGAAGGTTCCCCTCCGGAGGCGTGAAGTACCCCTCGCGGGACCATGTTGCACCAAAGTCCACTCGATTTCCCCGCCCCCTCAGGGGAAACTCACGGTCCGCCAAGCCACCGAGAGGGTTTCATGCCCCCGACCAAGCGCCGGTCCGCACCACTCGCTTCGATGTCCTCGATCCCCCTTGGCGCCGCCTTCGCGGCCGTCGCGCTCGCCGCGCTGGCCTGCGGGAAGAAGGAGGCGCCGAAGGCGCCGCCGCCGCCGGACGTCCAGGTCGCGCAGGTGGTGCAGCGGGACGTCCCCATCGGCAGCGAGCTCACCGGCACCATCAAGGGGTTCGAGGACGTCGAGATCCGGGCCCGCGTCGAGGGTTATCTCAAGACGATCGACTATCGGGAGGGGGCCGAGGTGAAGAAGGGGCAGCTCCTCTTCACCATCGACGACTCGCAGTACCGGACCAAGGTGGCGAGCGCCAGGGGGGCGCTGGCGCGTGCCCAGGCGGCCTTCGGCAAGGCCGACACCGACGTGAAGCGCTTCAGGCCGCTCGTCGAGCAGCGGGCCATCAGCCAGGCCGAGCTCGACAACGCGCTCGCCGCGCAGCGCGCCGCGGCCGCCGAGGTGGACGCCGCCCGGGCCGACGCCGAGAAGGCCGAGCTCGACCTCGGCTACTGCCGCGTCACCTCGCCCATCACCGGCCTGACCGGCAGGGCGGAGCGGAAGCCGGGCAATCTCGTCGGCAAGGGCGAGCCCACGCTCCTCACCACCGTCTCCACGCTCGACCCGGTCCGCGTCTCGGTCCAGATCCCCGAGGCGCTCTACCTGCGCTACGCCGACCGGTTCGCCGCGGCCGAGGGCGCCGCCGCCAAGGGCGAGCGGGCGCCCGCGCCGGCCGCCGGGGAGGGAGAGGGGCCGGAGCTCGTGCTGGGCGACGGCTCGGTCTACCCGTCCCGCGGCAGGATCGTCATGGTGGACCGCTCGGTGGACACCACCACCGGCACGCTGCGCGTGGACCTGGCCTACGCGAACCCCACGAGGACGCTGCGCCCCGGCCTCTACGGCAAGGTGCGCTTCAAGAGCGAGCTGGTTCGGGGCGCCATCCTGGTGCCGCAGCGGGCAGTCCAGGAGCTGCAGGGCCAGTTCACCGTGGTGGTGGTCGACGCCGAGAAGAAGGCCGCGGCCCGCAAGGTGAAGCCGGGGGCGCGGGTGGGCAGCCTCTGGCTCATCGAGGAGGGGCTCAAGGCCGGCGAGCAGGTGATCGTCGAGGGGATGCAGAAGGTCCGCGACGGGATGGTGGTCAATCCCACCGTGGTCCCGGCCGAGCCGCCGGCCGCCCCGCCTGCCGAGGGGGCCGCCCAGCCGCCCGAGGGCGTCCCGGCCGCCCCCGCCAAGCAGGAGAAGTAGGCGATGGGCTCCTTCTTCATCCGCCGTCCCATCGTGGCGATGGTCATCTCCATCGTCACGGTGATCGTGGGCCTGGTGGCGCTCTCGGGCCTGCCCATCGCCAACTACCCCGAGATCACCCCGCCGCTCATCCAGGTGACCACCACCTACGTCGGTGCCAGCGCCGTCGACGTGGAGCAGACGGTGGCGACGCCCATCGAGCAGCAGGTGAACGGCGTCGAGCGCTCCATCTACATGAAGTCCACCAACGCCAACGACGGCACCCTGAAGCTCGAGGTGTCGTTCGAGGTGGGGGCGGACCTCGACATCTCCAACGTCCTCACCCAGAACCGGGTCTCGCAGGCCAACCCGTCGCTGCCGGTCGACGTGAAGAACTACGGCGTCAGCGTGAAGAAGTCGCTCTCCTTCCCGCTCCTCCTCGTCACGCTGACCTCGCCCTCGGGCGCCTTCGACTCCAACTTCCTCTCCAACTACGCCCTCATCAACATCAACGACCAGATCGCCCGCATCCCGGGCGTCGGCCAGGTGACGCTCTTCGGCGGCTCCGACTACGCCATGCGCATCTGGGTCCGGCCCGACCGGCTCAAGGCGCTCGGCCTCACCGTCACCGACCTCGTCAACGCCGTGAAGCAGCAGAACGTGCTGCAGCCGGCCGGCCAGATCGGCGGCCCGCCGGCGCCCAAGGGGACCGAGTTCACCTACGTGGTCCGCACCCAGGGGCGGCTCCCCACCCCGGAGGACTTCGCCAAGATCATCGTGCGCGCCAACCCCGACGGCTCGGTGGTGCGGCTCGCCGACGTGGCCCGGACCGAGCTCGGCTCGGTGCTCTACAACGCGGTGGGACGGCTCAACGGCAAGCCGGCCGCCGCGCTCGCCATCTACCAGATCCCCGGCACCAACGCCCTGCAGATCCAGCAGGCGGTCAAGAAGACCATGACGGAGCTGGAGCAGCGCTTCCCGCCCGGCATGAAGCAGGAGATGACCCTCGACACCACCGCCTCCATCTCCGAGGGCATCAGCGAGGTGGTCCACACCCTCCTCGAGGCGGTCATCCTCGTCATCCTGGTGGTCTTCGTCTTCCTGCAGAACTGGCGCGCCACCCTCATCCCGCTCCTCACCGTGCCGGTCTCGCTCATCGGCACCTTCATCGCGTTCCCGCTGCTCGGCTTCTCGGTGAACACCCTCTCGCTCCTCGGGCTCGTCCTCGCCATCGGCATCGTCGTCGACGACGCCATCGTGGTGGTGGAAGCCGTGATGCACCACATCGAGCAGGGCATGAGCCCGAAGGAGGCCACGGCGCAAGCCATGAAAGAGGTCTCCGGCCCGGTCATCGCCATCGGCCTGGTGCTCACCGCCGTCTTCATCCCGGTGGCCTTCATCAGCGGCATCACCGGCCGGCTCTACCAGCAGTTCGCCATCACCATCGCCATCTCGGTGATCTTTTCGGTCATCAACGCCCTGACCCTCTCGCCGGCGCTCGCCTCCATCCTCCTCAAGCCGGCCAGCGGAAAGAAGTCCTTCCTGCAGCCGTTCTACAACGGCTTCAACAAGGTCTTCGGCAAGTTCACCGACGGCTACGTCGGCTTCACCGGCATCCTGGTCCGCAAGGCCTACCGCAGCGCCGTCCTGGTGCTGGTCTTCACGGTCTTCGCGGGGCTCCTCGCCAAATCGATCCCGGGCGGGTTCGTGCCCGACGAGGACAACGGCTACTTCCTGGCCAACGTCATGCTCCCCGACGCCTCCTCGCTGGAGCGGACCGACGCGGTCGCCAAGCGGGTCGAGGAGATCATCGGCAGGACCAAGGGGGTCGAGTACGTCACCACGGTGACCGGGTTCTCGCTCATCACCGGCGCCTACGCCTCCAACACCGCCTTCCTCTTCGTCTCCTTGAAGCCCTGGGAGGAGCGCAAGGCCAAGGAGGAGCACGCCTTCGAGCTCATGGCGTCGCTCAACGCCCGGCTCCGCAAGGAGGTGCCGGAGGCGCTGGCGGTCACCTTCGGCCCGCCGCCCATCATCGGCCTCGGCTCCGGCTCCGGCTTCACCATGATGCTGCAGGACCGGAGCGGCGGCACGCCGCAGTTCCTGGAGCAGAACGCCCAGAAGTTCCTGGCGGCGGCGCGCAAGCGGCCGGAGATCGGCAACGCCCTCACCTTCTACCGGGCCTCGGTGCCGCAGATCTTCGCCGACATCGACCGGGACAAGGTCACCAAGCTCGGCATCCCGGTCACCGACGTCAACGCCACGCTGGGCACGCTGCTGGGCGGCACCTACGTGAACGACTTCAACCGGTTCGGCCGCACCTACAAGGTCTACATGCAGGCCGAGCCGGAGTACCGCGCCGACGTGAAGAGCCTGGGGCTCTTCTCGGTCCGCAGCGCCTCCGGCGAGACCGTCCCTCTCGACACCCTGATCTCGACCAAGCCCGCTGCGGGCCCGGAGTTCACCAACCGCTTCAACATGTACCGGTCGGCCGAGCTCACCGGCCAGCCGGCGCCCGGCTACAGCTCGTCGCAGGCGCTGACGGCGCTCGAGGAGACGGCCAAGGCGGTCCTCCCGCCGGAGATCGGCTACTCGTGGTCGAACGTCTCCTTCCAGGAGAAGGCGGCCGAGGGGACGGCGGGCGTGGTCTTCGCCTTCGCCATCGTGCTCGTCTTCCTCATCCTGGCGGCCCAGTACGAGAGCTGGTCGCTCCCCATGAGCGTCCTGCTCGGCACGCCGTTCGCGGCCTTCGGGGCTTTCCTCGGCCTCTGGCTGGCCCGCCTCATCAGCCCGGCCTACGTCACCAACGTCTTCGCCCAGATCGGCCTCGTCATGCTGGTCGGCCTGGCGGCGAAGAACGCCATCCTCATCGTCGAGTTCGCCAAGGAGTCGTCCGAGAAGGGGATGCCGCCATCGAGGCGGCGCTCCACGCGGCCAAGCTGCGCCTCCGCCCCATCCTCATGACCGCCTTCGCCTTCATCCTCGGCGTGGTCCCACTCGTCCGCGCCGCCGGTGCCGGCGCCGAGGCCCGCAAGGTCATGGGCATGGCGGTCTTCGCGGGCATGCTGGTGGCCACCATCCTGGGCGTCGTCCTGGTCCCGGTCCTCTACGTGGTGGTCGAGAAGCTCACCGGCGGGAAGAAGAAGGACGCCGCGCCCGCCGCGCCTGCCGCGGCCGCGCCGTCGCACGGAGGGGGTCACCCGTGAACCGCGTCCACGCCGTCGCCGCGCTGCTCTCCCTCTCCGCCTGCGCCTTCTCGCCCGCAGTGAAGCGGCCGGAGGCACCGGCCGCCACCTACCGCTTCGCAGAGTCGAAGGAGGCCGCCTCGGTCGCCGACCTGCCGTGGTGGGAGGTCTACAGGGATCCGACGCTGCAGGGGCTCATCCGGGAGGCGCTGGCCGCCAACGAGGACCTCAAGCTCGCGCTGTCCCGCGTCGACGAGGCGCGCGCCAACGCCGGCATCGCCAGGGCCGACTTCTGGCCGCAGGTGAATGCCCAGGCCAACGCGATCTACGGGCAGACCATCTCGAAGAACCTGCTGCCGGGCAGCACGGAGAGAGGGCTCGGCGCCCTCCAGATGAACGTCAGCTGGGAGCTCGACCTCTGGGGCCGCGTCCGCAGCGGCAGGGACGCCGCGGTGGCCGACCTGCTCGCCACCGAGGAGGGGCGGCGCAGCGTGGTGCTGGCGCTCGTCTCCGGCGTTGCCCAGGCTTATCTAGAGTTGCGCGAGCTCGACCTCGAGCTCCAGATCGCCCTGGCCAACACCGAGACCCGCCAGACCACGCTGACCCTGTTCGACAACCGGGCCAGGGGCGGCATCGCCTCGGACCTCGAGGTGAACCAGGCCCGTGCCGACCTCGCCGTCACCCGGGCCGCCATCCCGGCCACCGAGGCGGCCATCGCCTTCAAGGAGCACCAGATCTGCGTGCTCCTGGGCCGGCCGCCGGGCCCCATCCCCCGCGGCGCCGACCTCCTGGCCACGCAGCTCCCGCCCGAGCTCCCGGCCGGCGTGCCGGCCTCGCTCTTGGAGCGGCGCCCGGACCTCCGGGCCGCCGAGCAGAACGTCATCGCCTCGGCCGCCCGGATCGGCGTGGCCGTGGCCAACCGGCTGCCGACCATCTCGCTCACCGGCCTCATCGGCCTGGAGGGGCGCTCGGCGGCCGAGGTCTTCACCGCCGACGGCCTCATCTGGAACGCCGGCGGCTCGCTGCTCGCCCCGATCTTCCAGGGCGGGCGGCTCAAGTCGGCCGAGGAGGCCGCGCGGGCGCGCTTCGAGCAGTCCTGGGCGGCCTACCGGAAGTCGGTGCAGGTGGCGCTCGGCGAGGTGTCCGACGCGGCCGTGGCCACGCAGAAGACCCGCGCCGTCCGGGTGGAGAAGCAGATCGAGGTGACAGCCACCAGGGAGGCGGCCCGCCTCGCCGTGCTGCGCTACGAGGGCGGCGTGTCGAGCTACCTGGAGGTGCTGGACGCCCAGCGGCGCCAGTTCAGCTCGGAGCTGGAGCTGGCCCAGTCCCAGCGCGACGAGCTCCTGAGCGTGGTGTCGATCTACCGTGCGCTCGGCGGCGGGTGGCAGCAGCAGGAGGCCGCCGCTCCGGCCCCGCCCGCGCCGGCCCCCGCGCCCGCGCCGCCGAGGTAGCCCCTCGGCTCCGAACACCCCGAACCGGAGAACGATACAATGGTCACCGCAAAAGAGCTGAAGCAGATCTTCCTCTTCAAGGACGTCCCGGACGCAGTCCTGAAGCTCGTCGCCGAGGGCGCCGAGGAGGTCACCTTCTCGGCGGGCGAGCCCATCGTGGCGGAGGCGCAGCCCGCGAAGGCGCTCTACCTCATCCGCAGCGGGACGGCCCGCGCGACGCGCGAGGGCGTGACGCAGGCCGTGACCTTCGGCACGGGGCAGTCCTTCGGGCAGATGTCGCTCCTCGACGGCGGCCCGGCCGGGATGACCGTCGTCGCCGTCGAGCGCGTCGACGCGATCGCGCTGCGGCCGGCGCGGCTCGCCGAGAAGCTCGGCAGCAATCCTCAGGCCGGGCTCGAGCTGTTCCGGGCGGTGGCGAGGTCGCTCGCCGCGCGGCTGCGCCTGGCGGTCGACGCCGTCTCGCTCGCGCGCGACGGCGGCGGCGGGCGCTGATCCGCTCGCGGCCGCGGGCGGCCGTGCGCCGGGCCCGCGGCCGGAGCTGCGAAGGTGGGAGGTTCCGTGGCGAACCCTGCGGCGAAGCCCAGCACCCGGACCGACGAGCTCGGCATGCCGCTCGACCGGGGTCCGCTCCGGCGGCTCCTCGATCCCGACGAGCGCTTCGCGGAGATCCTCTTCGGCCTCATCATGGTCGTGACCATCACCGGCACGATCAGCGTGACGGAGGCGGGACGCGAGGACGTCGGCACGATGCTGCGCGCCGCCCTCGGCTGCAACCTCGCCTGGGGGATCGCGGACGCGGTGATGTGGATCCTGACGGTGCTCATCGTGCGCGGGCGCGGCATCGTGATGCTGCGCGCCATCCGGAGCGCCTCGGATCCCACGCGCGCCCACGCAGTCATCGCGAGCGCCCTGCCGCCGGGGCTCGCCGCGATGCTCGGGCCGGCGGAGCTCGAGCCGCTGCGCCAGCGGATCCTGGCCGCGCCGGAGCCGCCGAAGACCCCGCCGTTCGGGCGGGACGACCTCCTCGCCGCGCTCGCGGTCTGCGTGCTCGTCTTCGTCTCGACGTTCCCCGTCGTGATCCCGTTCTTCTTCG
The DNA here is from genome assembly GCA_963821195.1 of uncultured delta proteobacterium. Taxonomy (GTDB): domain Bacteria; phylum Myxococcota; class Myxococcia; order Myxococcales; family Anaeromyxobacteraceae; genus Anaeromyxobacter. The sequence goes on along the minus strand of CAWGDE010000023.1, from coordinate 302,126 downwards.
TGCAGGACGCGAAGACCGCGCTCCGGATCTCGAACGGGATCGCGATCGCGATGCTGTTCCTGCTCGGGCGCGCGGCGTCGCGCCAGGCGGGAGGCCGCCCGGCCTGGTTCGGGCTCTGGATGGTCCTCCTCGGCGTCGTGCTCGTCGCGGTGATCGTCGCGCTCGGCGGGTGAGGACGGCGCGCGACGGCGCGCTGCCTCAGCCGGTCGCCTTCGCCTTCCCGGGCTTGACCGCGCCGTGCGCCACCGGCAGCAGCACCTCGAACGACGCGCCGCCGTCCGGCGCCTGCGACACGGCGATGGTGCCGCCGTGCGCCTCCACGATCGAGCGGCTGATGGGGAGCCCCATCCCGAGCCCGACGGGCTTCGTCGTGAAGAAGGGCTCGAAGACGCGCCCGGTCAGCGCGGGCGGGACGCCCGGGCCCGAGTCGACGACGCGGATCGCGACGCGGTCGCCGCGCACCTCCGCCTCGACCCGCACGCGCCGCCGCGGCTCGGCGACGCCTGCGACCGCGTCGAGCGCGTTGATGAGAAGGTTCACGATCACCTGCGAGAGCTGCACCTCGTCGCCGGTCACCGTGGGGAGCGCCGGCGCGATCTGCTCATCGACGGTGACGCCTCGGTCCCGGGCGTCCGCCTTCACGAGGTGGAGCGCGTCGCGGATCACCGCCGCGACGTCGAGCTCCACCGGCGTCGAGACCTCGCGGCGCAGCACGCCCCGGATGCGGCGGAGCACCGCGCCGGCGCGCGTGACGTCCCGGACGATGTCCTCGAGGCAGGACCGGAGCTCGGCCTCGTCGCGGGCGCCGTCCGCCATGAGGCGCTGCGCCGCCTCCGCGTTGTTGAGCGCCGCCCCGAGCGGCGAGTTGATCTCGTGCGCGAGCGAGCCGACCAGCTCGCCGACGGCGGAGACCCGGTTCATGTGGGCGAGCACCGCGAGGTTCTCGCGCGCCGTGGCCTCGGCGCGCCAGCGCCTGCGCCGCTCGAGGAGGAGCAGCCCGATGAGCACGGACTGGAGGAGGAAGCCGAGCGACGCGAGGACGATCGTCCAGCGGTACCGGGACCACGGCGACCGCTCGCGCATCTGGACCTCCACCCCGGCGGGCACCCGAGCGTCCGCGACGCCCCAGCGATCGAGCTGCCGGCCGTCGAGCGCGGCGCGGCTCGATCCGCTCCGCTGCACCGGGATCGTCTCGACCCGCTCGCCCGCGAGGATGCGCTGCACCGTCCGCGCGACGATGCTCCCGGACTCCCCGAAGTCCGTGTGCACGCCACCGACGGTGCCGAGGCCGAGGAGGTGCGAGTAGAGGGTGAAGACGGGGGCCGACGACGCGGACGCCAACGCCGGGACGGACTGCGTGCCCACGAACTGGCGCCCTGCGCCGTCCCGGAAGAGCGAGACCACGAGGACGATGGACCGCGGGGGAAGGGCGCGGAGCCGCCGCTGCAGCTCCTGCATGGGAAGCCCGAACAGCTCGATGACGTCGAGCGGGTGACCCGCGGCAGCGACCTCGCGGCGCAGGAGCTCGTTGAGCGGCCGGTCCTGGGCGGACGCGCCGCCCGCGAGCGCGACGTGCTCCGTGTCGGGGAAGAGCGCGAGCGCGAGGTCGAGCGTCTCCCGGATCGCGAAGTGCTCGGTGGCGCCCGTGAAGTTGGGCGGGGGCCGGCTCGGCGCGCCGGCGCCCTCCGCCACCAACCCGAACACGACGGGCACCCCCGGGAACGGCGTCGTCGCGGGGTCTGCGAGGAACTCGATCGCGTCCGCGCCGACCGCCACGAGCACGTCCGGCGGCGTCCGCGCGTACTTCCCCCGGAGCCAGGCGCGGAAACCTTCCTCGTAGGCAGGATCGGGGAACCTGAGGCGGTCGAGGTGCTCGGAGTAGAGCGCTACCTCGCTCCCGAGGGGAAGCGCGGCCCGGAGCGCGGCGGTGAAGATGGCGTCCGCCGGGACGCCGGGCTCGTACGCGTGGATGGAGAGGACGCGGCGCGTGCGTGCGTCCGGCTCGGTCGCGGCCGCGACGTGGCCGAGCGCCGCCGCGATGGCGACGGCGAGGAGACCTCCTCGCGCCAGGGTCCGTCCTCCCACGGCGCCCAGGATACCTCGGCCGGAGCCCGGGGCGCCCCGGGCTCCGCGTCCGGCCCCCCCCGGCCCAGCTCGCGGGCTGCCGCCCGCCGGGGCGGGCGTCACCGCTTCCCGGTCGACGGGACGACCTTCTCGAACGCCTGCTTCGCGCCGGTCTCGAGGAAGGTCTTCGCGTCGGTGGACCCGAAGATCTGGATGAGCGTCGCGACGAGCCCCGTCCAGCCGGTCTGGTGCGATCGCGCCGATCCCCGCGCCGTTGTCGCCGTGGAAGTACTCGTAGAACGAGGATGTTGTCGCGCCAGTGCGGGTCGTTCTGGAACTTCTCGCTCGCCGCCGTACACGGGCCGGTTGCCCCTTCGCGTCGCGCAGGAAGATGCGCGTGAGGCGGGTCGCGATCTCCTTCGCCACCTCGAACAGGTTCATCATCTTGCCCGAGCCGGTGGGGCACTCGATCCTTGAACGCGTCGCCGTAGAACAGGTAGAAGTTGAGCAGCGCGCGGATCAGGAGCGCGTTCACCGGCATCCAGATCGGCCCGCGCCAGTTCGAGTTGCCGCCGAACATGCCGCTGTCCGACTCGGCGGGCAGGTAGCCCACCGGTACTCCTGGCCGTCCGCGCGGAAGACGTAGGGATGCTCGACGTGGCAGCGCGACACCGCCCGGATGCCGTACGGGCTCAGGAACTCGCTCTCGTCGAGCATGCGCGCGAGGATGCGGCGCAGGCGGTCCGGTCTTCACGACCGCGAGGATGCGCGCGCTCGCCGTAGGCGAACTCCTCCTCGCCCGCCCCGAGTCGCCGCTTCCCGGCACGTGGATGCTGTCCAGCAGGTCGGGGAAGCGCCGCACCCGCTCCTGGAGGTGGGCGACGAGCCGCGGCACCCGCTCGACGCTCCGACGGCTCGAACACGGTCGTCGCGCACAGGGGCAGCAGCCCGACCATCGAGCGGACCTTGAGCCGCGTCGCGGTGCCGTCCGGCCGCCGCAGCACGTCGTAGTAGAAGCCGTCCTCCTCGTCCCACATGCCGCCCTCGCCGACCTGGTTCATGGCGTGGGCGATCCAGAGGAAGTGCTCGCCGAACTTCACCGACAGGTCGTCGAACACGGGGTCCGAGGCGGCGATCGTCGCGCCGATGTCGAGCATGGTCTGGCAGAAGAGCGACATCCAGGCCGTGCCGTCCGCCTGCTCGAGGTGGCCGCCGGTCGGGCAGCGGCGCCGACCGATCGAAGACGCCGATGTTGTCGAGGCCGAGGAAGCCACCCTCGAACACGTTCTTCCCGAACCGGTCCTTTCGGTTCACCCACCAGCTGAAGTTCGCGAGCAGCTTGCCGAACGAGCGCTTCATGAAGTCGAGGTCGCCGCTGCCCTTGCAGCATCCGCTCCATGTTGTAGATGAACACCGTCGCCCAGGCGTGGACGGGCGGGTTCACGTCGCTGAAGTTCCACTCGTAGGCCGGGATCTGGCCGCTCGGGTGCAGGTAGACCTCGCGCAGCATGACGTCGAGCTGCTGACTTCGCGAAGTCGACGTCCACGCTCGAGAGCGCGATCGTGTGGAACGCGAGGTCCCACGCGGCGTACCAGGGGTACTCCCACTTGTCCGGCATGGAGATCACGTGGTCGTTGACCATGTGGCCCCACTCGCTGATTGCGGACGCCGCCGCCGGTGCCGGCGCGGGGGTCCACGTGGTGCTCGCGGAGCCACTTCTCCGCGTCGAAGTAGTAGTACTGCTTCGCCAGAGCATCCCCGCGAGCGCCTGGCGCATCACGAGCGCCTGGTCCGCGCTCGCCTTCGGCGGCGTGAGCCCCCCGTAGAACTCGTCCGCGTCGGCGAGGCGGGAGGCGAAGGTCTCGTCGAACGCGGCGAACGGCTCGCGCAGCTTCGCGGGCGCGACGTCGCACAGGCGCAGCCGCAGCACCGAGGTCTTCCCCGGCCCCACCTCGACGACCCGGTGCGCCGCGGCCTTGGTGCCGGTCCTCGCCGGGTTCACCGCGCCCGCGTCCCCGTGGACCACGTGCTCGTGGAACGCGTCCTTCACGAACGGGGTCGCGTTCGGCGTCCCGAAGAGCCGCTGGTTGTTGGTCTCGTTCTCGGTGAAGAGGAGCGGGACGTCGCCCTCGACGTAGAGCCAGCGGTCGCCCGAGCGTCGCGTGCGACGCGGCGACGACCGACGCGCCGCGGGGCCCGTCCACCTGCCGGAGCGTCGGCTTCGGCGGGTCCTCCCACCAGCTCCAGGTGTTCCGGAACCAGAGCGTGGGGAGGAGGTGGATGCGGCGCTGCCTCCGGCCCGCGGTTCGCGACGGTGATCCGGACGCAGACGTCCTCCGGCCCCGCCTTCGCGTACTCGACGAAGACGTCGAAGTAGCGATCGTCCGCGAAGACGCCGGTGTCGAGCAGCTCGTACTCGAGCTCCGTCTTGCCGCGGCGGCGGTTCGTCTCCACGAGATCCGCGTACGGGAACGCCCGCTGCGGGTACTTGTAGAGGTACTTCATGTACGAGTGGGTCGGCGTCGAGTCGAGGTAGAAGTAGTACTCCTTCACGTCCTCGCCGTGGTTGCCCTCGGCAGTTCGTGAGGCCGAAGAGCCGCTCCTTCAGGATCGGGTCCTTCCCGTTCCAGAGGGCGAGCGCGAAGCAGAGCCGCTGCTTGTCGTCGGAGACGCCGGCGAGGCCGTCCTCGCCCCAGTGGTACGCGCGCGAGCGCGACTGGTCGTGCGTGAAGTAGTTCCAGGCGTCGCCGCCCTCGCTGTAGTCCTCGCGGACCGTTCCCCACTGGCGCTCGCTCAGGTAAGGGCCCCACTTCCTCCAGGGGACGTCGCGCTCGCGCGCCTCCTCGAGCCGCCGGGCCTCTGCGCCTGCCGCTGCGTTCGCCATGGTGATCTCCTCGCGCGTGTCGTGCGCCGCGGTGATCGTGGCGCGATCCGTCGAGGGCGGCGATGAGACGATGGTCGCAGGGGGCCCGGACGAGGGGCGCGGTTAGGGGCCGGCCCGGGGCGCGCGCTGGACCGGCCGAAGGTCCCATCGACGGAGCGTGTGCGTCCCGATAGGGGTGGAGGGGTCGCCCGAGACCATGCGCACGATCTTCCTCGCAGCCGTCGGCCTCGCCCTCGCCGCCCCGGCAGCGGCCCAGGTCTCGGATTTCGCCGCGCCCGGGGAGGCGGCGCCGCGGCTCGCGCCCCCGCTCGCGCCGCCCGTTCCGGTCGAGGTCGGGCCGACCCCCACGTTCCGCTACGAGGCGCCCGCGGAGTCCCACCGGCTCCGCGCCGTCGCCGAGATTGGCTCCTTCCTCGCCATCACGCTGACCGGGTACGCGTTCAAGCCTTCCCCCACCGCAGTCTCCGGATCGAAGCTCGACGGCGTGCGCCTGGACGCGAACCCGTTCCGCACGAACTTCGGCGCGCATCCGGTGGCGGGGGCGATCTACTACCAGCTCGCCCGCTCGAACCGGCTCTCCGCGGCGGAGTCCGCCCTCTGGTCCGTCGCGGGCTCGGCGGTCTGGGAGACGATCGAGTTTCGCGAGTCCGCCTCACTGAACGACCTCGTCGTGACCCCGGTCGGCGGCGTCGCGATCGGGGCGCCGCTGTTCGAGCTCGCGGCGCATTTCGACCGCGCGCCGAGGTCGACGATTGGCGAGGTGCTCGCCTGGGTCTCGGGGCTGCCGAAGAAGGCGACCGACGCCTGGGACGGCGCGCGGCCGCGCCGCGGCGACCCGGGCGATGCGCTCGAGTCCGCGTTCACCGCGGGAGGAGGCGCCGTGCGCCAGGGAGGTGCGTGGCGCGGTCTCGCGTCGCTCGGCCTCGGGTGGCGGCTCGTCCGCGACGCGGAGTGGGGGGCACCCGGGACCGGGACGCACGCGCTCCTCGACGCAGGCGTGACCGGGGCCGCGGTCGAGGCGGCATTCTCGGACCGCGGCGTCCAGGACCTCTCGATCCGATTGAGCGTGCTGCTCGCGGCGGTGCACGCGCGCGATCTGGCCGAGGACGGCCCCGCCCGCGTGCGCGGCGTCGAGGCGCTCGCAGGAGCCGGCGCCGGCTTCATGTTCCGGATGCACGACTGGGGCGCGGGCCTCCCGGGAGATTGGCTCGCCGTCGTCGAGCTGCCGGCGCTCGCCGCGGAGGGGGCCTGGTCGGCGGGCTTCGTCCGCGCGAGGGCCTCGCTGGCCGCGGCGCCGACGCTCGGCGGCGTCCGCTCGCTCGCGCTCGCGGTGGACCCGGGCGCCGTCCCGCCGGAGGAGCTGCCGACGGTGCAGAACGCGTACGATTACCACTTCGGCGTCGGAGCGGCACTCGCCCCTGCCGTCGAGGTCCGGATTGGCCCGGTCGTGCTCGAGGCCTCGGGTCGCGGCGACTGGCTGCGCGCCCTGAACCAGCCCGACCCGAACCCGGACCGGCACCCGACTGCGCACCTCGACGAGCGGTGGCTGTCGGGCCGCCTCGCGGCGCGAGCCGCGCTGGGCCGCGGGCTCTCGGCGACCGCGGCCGTGGCGCGGCAGGTCCGGCACAGCGTCGCGGGGGCGGCGGAGTGGAGCGGGGCCGACACGACGGTCGACGTCGGGCTCGCCTGGGCGCCCTGATCGGGGGATCACCGATGAGGCTCGAACCCGCCGTGACGTGCGCGCGGCGGGACGCCATCATCTCCGGATGGACGCGACGCGGCTGGGAAGGACCGGCCTTCGGGTGAGCCGGCTCTGCCTCGGCACGATGAACTTCGGGCCCGAGGCGACGGAGGAGGACTCGCGGCGGATGATGGACCGCGCGCTCGACGCGGGGGTGTTCTTCTTCGACACCGCCGACATGTACGGCTACAAGTTCGGCCAGTGGGACGTGTTGCCGCGCGAGGGCCCGACCGAGCAGATCGTCGGGCGCTGGCTCGCGCAGGGCGGCGGGCGCCGCGAGAAGGTCGTCCTCGCCACCAAGGTCTACGGCCAGATGTGGGCGGGGCCCAACGGGCGCGGCCTCTCCGCGTACCACGTCCGCCGCGCCTGCGAGGACAGCCTGCGGCGGCTCGAGACCGATCACATCGACCTCTACCAGATGCACCACGTCGACCGGGAGACGCCCTGGGACGAGATCTGGCAGGCGATGGAGCTCCTCGTGCAGCAAGGCAAGGTGCTGTACGTCGGCTCCTCCAACTTCGCCGGCTGGCACGTCGCGCAGGCGAGCGAGGCGGCGGCCCGCCGCGGGTTCCTCGGGCTCGCGTCGGAGCAGAGCCTCTACAACCTGGCGGCGCGGGCGATCGAGCTCGAGGTCGTGCCGGCGTGCCGCGCGTACGGCGTCGGGATCCTGCCCTGGAGCCCGCTCGGCGGCGGGCTGCTCGGGGGCGTCCTCCAGAAGGCGTCGGCCGGCCGCCGCGCGACGCCGCGGATCCAGCAGCGGATCGAGCAGCACCGCCCGGCGCTCGAGCGGTGGGAGAAGCTCTGCGCCGACCTCGGCCAGCGCCCCGCCGACGTGGCGCTCGCGTGGCTCCTGCACCGGCCCGGCGTGACGTCGCCGATCGTCGGCCCGCGCACGACGGAGCAGCTCGAGGACGCGCTCCGCGCCGCGGAGCTGAAGCTCGACGCGAGGACGCTGGAGCGGATCGATCAGATCTGGCCGGGTCCGGGTGGCGAGGCGCCGGAGGCGTACGCCTGGTGACCTCGCGCCGGGGGGTTCCATCGTCACGACCGCCGCCGGCGTCCACGGGCTACGCGGAGAGCACGCCCGGCCACCACCGCAGCCACTCGCGCCGACGGGCGAGCCGCTGCCACTCCGGATCCGCGGGATCGACCCGGACCGAGCCCGCGACGAGCGCCTCCAGCCGCGCCTCGAACGCGCGGGCGACGGCCTCGTCCTCCACGACGAGCAACAGCTCGCTCTCCCAGTAGCTCGCCGTGACGTCGAGGTTGGCGCTCCCGACCGCGCACGCGCGGCCGTCGGCGCTCACGGCCTTGGCGTGGACGTGCGGGTGCACGAGGCCGAGGTCCGGCGCCCAGCCCGGCACGTCGCGGAGCGCGAGCTGGAAGCCCTCGCCCCCCGCGGCCACCAGCGCGTCGATCCGCGACTGGACGAGCCAGGTGGCGGGGATCCGCGCGGCGGCGCCGTCCCCCTCGAACCGCTCGCCGCCGTGGGTCGGCGTGGCGGGACCGAAGAGGGCGCGGACGCGGACGCCCCTGCGCAGCGCGCGCACGAGCGCGTGCTGGATCTCGAGCAGGAGCGGAAACCCGTTCACCGCGTAGACGTGGGACCGGGCGGTCTCGATGAGGGCGAGGTACGCCTCGAGCGTGCGGGCGTCGCGCAGCCCATGGTGGACGACGACGCGCGCCGACGTCGGACCGGCCGGGGGCGGCTCGAGGACCTCGAAGCCCCCACCACCCGCCGTGATCCAGGCCTCGCGGAACGACCGCTCGACGGCGGCGACGGCCGGACCCTCGAGGCGCGCGCCGGCGTCGAGCCACGGCACCTCGCGCCAGGGCGTCGCGGACGTGAGCGCCACCTCCTCGAACCCGGTGTAGTACTCGCGCGCGAGGTTCCGGCCGCCGAGGAGCGCGACCCGTCCGTCGGCGACCACGAGCTTGCGGTGATCCCGCTGCTTCAGGTCCTCGAGCGAGGGGACGCCCGCGACGGGTCGCGAGACGCGCAGCTCGACCCCGGGGCACGCCGAGAGCCGGTCGAGGAGCGGGTTCTGCATCCCGAACGACCCGTGCAGCCCGCGCAGGGAGTCGACGAGCACGCGGACGGCGACGCCGCGGCCGGCGGCGTCGCGCAGCGCCGTCTCGACGGCGCGCGCGGTGGCGTCGTCGGTCACCATGTACGTCTGGAGGTGGAGGCGCCGCCGGGCGCCTCCGATCGCGTCGAGGAGCCAGCGCCGCGCCGTCGCGTTGTCGAGCTCGAGCTCGACCCGGTGGCCGTCCCGGGCCGCGGCTCCCGCCGTCGCATCGAGCCGCGCCGCGAGCGAGGCCGTCCAGGGCGAGACCTCGGGCCGCCGCCAGGCGCGGCGCGCGGCCTCGTGCGCGCGCAGGGCCGTGAACCCGATCGCCGCCGGCGCGTGCGGCCCGCGGTGCACGATCGCCGCGACCGGGAACCCCGCCCCGCGCATGCGGGTCGCGACGCGCGCGAGCCGGACGTGATCGAACGCGTCGCTCACGTCCACCGCGTCGCCCTCCTCGAGCACGGCGCTCGCGTCCACCACGCGAGGCGTGAGCCCGGCCTGGCGCAGGCGCTCGCGCAGGAGATGGCAGCTGCGGAAGGGACGCAGGCGAACGGCGAGCGCGTCCGCGCCGTCGAGCCCGGCGAGCGCGGCGAGCTCCTCCTCCGACAGGTCCGAGTCGAACAGGACGAGCGGGCGCGTCCCCGGGCGGACGACCGCCACGCGCCGCTCGATCGCGGCGAGCGGATCGTCGGCCGCGCGGCCGGCCACGCGGAACACGCCGAGCGGCTCGCCGTCCGTCCCGGGCGGCAGCGCGAGCTCCGCCTCGCCGCCGCGGGTGCTCACGACCGCCGCGACCCTCCCGCTGGAGACGAACGCGACCTCCTGGTCGGGGATGGGCGGGTTGCGGCCGAGGCCGAACGCGTATCCGACGCGAATCCGGGCCACGCCGCGGTCGTCCACCGGATCGGGGACGTCGAGCGGGCGTTCCATCGCCGGCCGGCCCGAGGCGATCGGCGGCAGCACGAGGATCGGCGCCGGTCCGCGCGCGCTCCGGAGGAGGAACCCGGGGAAGCGCGCGAGGACGACGAGGTCGATGGCGCGCTCGCGGGCGAGCGCGTCGAGCGCGCGCCACGGCGGGCCGCCCAGCTCCACCGAGGCGCGGACGCCGGACACCGCGAGCGCGGCGGCCAGCTCGCCGGGCGACGTCCCTGCGAGCGAGTACACGGTGGCGTGCAGGGTGCGGTCGCCGTGGTCGCGCAGGAAGCCGGCGAGCGACGCCTCTGCCCGCGCGCCGAGCGCGACGCAGAGCACCTCGGAGACGGGTCGCTCGCGCCGGGGCACGTCCGCCGACGCGACCCAGAGGACCGCGACCGGGCTACGCCTGCGCAGCTCGGAGAGGATCGGGATCGCGGCGAGCGGGACGGGGCCGGCGACGACCAGGTCGACGCCGGCCCCGGCGACCACCTCCGCGAGGCGGTCCACGTCGAGGTCCGGCGCGAGCCCGACCTCGAGATGCGCCGCGAGGCGCGCGGCCGCGGCGCGGACGGCGCCGAGCCAGGCGCTCGCGTCCGGGGCGCGTCCGGGCCCGGCGGCGCTCCAGGGCCACGCGAACGGCCGTGGCGGGGGGCAGGCCACGACGACGAGAGACTCCGCCTCCGGCGCGAGGGCCCGCGCGGCGGCGAGCGGCGCGGAGGCGTCCGCGCCGAGCTCCGCGATCACGAGGACGCGCCGGTACCTCATGCGTCCCCCGGCCGCTCGGCGATCGGGGTCCGGTGCAGCGACCCGCCGCCGGGCGCCACGACGTGCGCCTCGGCGGAGGCGAGCGTCCCGTCGTCCCGGAGGACGTACGCGTTGAACCCCGCCCGGACGGCGGGGTGGGGGTGATCGAGCGCGGCGCCGCTCGCCCCGATGACGTCGAGCTCGCCCGCGGCGGTCCGCAGCCGCCGCCGCACGCGGACGTGGAAGTGGCCGAAGAGCACGAGGCCGCGCGCGAGCGGCGAGAGGGCCGCGCGGAGCGCCTCGGCGTCCACGAGCCCGTCGCGCAGCCGCGCGAGGCGGCTCCGCGGGTCCACGGGCGGGTGGTGGATCAGCACCACCGGCGTGCGCCGCGCCACCTCGGGGTGGGCGAGGACCTCGCGGAACGCCGCGAGCTGGGCCTCGCCCACGTGGCCGCTCGCGACGAACGGCGGCCGCGGCACGGCGCTCGAGAGCGCCACGATCGCGACGGGGCCGCGCAGCTTCACGCAGGGGAAAGGGCCGGCGGGCAGGTCGCGCGCGAGCCCCGGCAGGTCGCTCCGCAGGAACGGGCCGAAGTGGTGCGGGAACCGCCGCTCGTGGTGGATGCGGGGCAGGTAGACGTCGTGGTTCCCCGGCACCACCGTCACCTCGACCGACCGCGCCGCGCCGTCGAGCAGCGCGCGCGCCTCCTCGAACTCCCGCTCGAGCGAGAGGTTCGTGATGTCGCCGGTGACGACGAGGTGGTCCGCCTGCGCGGCCGCCGCCGAGAGCACCGCCGCGAGGTACTCCCGCCGGTAGACGCGGCCACGCTGCCGGATGAGGTTCGCGTACCCGGTGAGCCGCTTGTTGAACAGCGCCTGCCGCCATTCGAAGCCGAGCGGCGAGAGGACGTGCAGGTCGGAGACGTGCGCGATGCGGAGCACCGCCCCCAGGGTCCTACAGGCCGCCTCGGCGTGCTAGTCGCCCACGTGGATCTTGACGTCGCGCGGCGACGGCGCGCCGCGCGACCGCTCCACGAGGTCCCGCAGGCTGAGGAGGAAGGTCGCCCACTTCGTGCTGCAGTGGTGCATGAACTCGACCGGATCCTTCCAGCCGGCGTGCTCGAACAGGACGAAGGTCTGATCGTCCTTCCAGACGAGCGAGAACCTCACCTCCGTCCCGACCCATTCGGGCGGGCCGCCGACGCACCGCCAGCGCACCCGCTGCCCCGGCGCGGCCTCGAGCACCTTCATGCGGCAGAAGCCGAAGTCAATCGTCCCGCCGGTCGCGGGGTCCCCGGCGGCCTCCGAGACCCACCATCCGCGAAGGCCGTCGATCGTCGCGAGCGCCTGGAACACGCGGTCGGGCCTCGCGGCGATCCCGACGCGGTGAAGGATGTCCGGCATGTGTGCCTCCTCGGTTCGTCCGGCGTCAACGTCCAGCCCACGTGGGCAGCGCCCGCCCGGTCTCGAGCAGCGACTTGAGGCTCGACAGCACGCGAGGCCAGCCCTGGGAGATGCCCCGCTGCATCTCCGAACCCTCGTCCAGCTCGGCGTGGGTGACCGTCAGCCGCACCATCTCGGCGACGGGCTCGATCTCGAAGGTCACGCGGCTGTGGCCGCTCTTCCGGTCGCGATCCCCGGGGTCGGCCCAGGTGATGACGAGGCGCCGCGGGGGAAGGACCTCGAGCACCTCGCCGACCAGCACCAAGGTCCGCGCCGCGTCGTCGCGCCGGTGCTCCCAGCTCGAGCCCGGCCTCCAGTCCGAGACGTTCTCGTGGCCCCAGTACTGGCGGGTGAACTCGCCGTCGAGCAGGGCCTTCCAGACCGTCTCAGGTCGGGCGGCGATGTAGATCACGTACACGAACGTCGACTTGGACATCGCGCGCCCCTTCGAGCCGGCGCTTCAGGTCGCCCATCGCCTTCAGGCGCGAGCGCTCGAACTTGCTGATCCAGCGGTCGTAGATCTCCTGCAGCGGCACGGGGTTGAGGAAGTGGAGCTTCTCGCGCCCGCGCCAGGTCGTGGCGACCAGGTTGGCGGACGCCAGCACGTCGAGGTGCTGCGCCACCGCCTGGCGCGTCATCTCGAGGTGCTCGCACAGCCCGGTCAGCGTCCGCCCGTCGCTTGCGTGGAGGACGTCGAGGAGCTTCCTGCGGCTCGGGTCGGCGAGCGCCTTGAACACGAGGTCTGCGTCCGTCATGTGCACCGATGGATATGCAGGCAGATACCTGCATGACAAGGTCCCAGGATGGGTAGGCCCGGCTCGGCGCGGCGGGCCCTCGCCGACGCGTGCTGCGCCGGGGCGCCCCCGGGCGGAGGTCACCCGAGGATCGCGGAGCGCATCGACAGCGACGACATGTCGAAGCCCTCGATCGGGAAGCGCACCGGGTCCTCGGGCGCGCTCGCGCCCGCGACGTAGAGCAGCGGCAGGTAGTGGTCCGGCGTCGGCGCGGCGAGGCGCCCCTCCTCGGTCTCGAGGAGCCGGACGAGCGCGTCGCCGTCGTGCCGCGAGATCGCGGCGGCGACCTCCTCGTCGAAGGCGCGGGCCCAGTCCGGCGTCGCCGTCTCCCCCCGGTGCAAGGCGCCGAACGCGTGCCGCAGGTTGTGGACGACGTTGCCGCTCCCCATGACGAGCACGCCCTCGTCCCGGAGCGGCGCGAGGGCGCGGCCGATGGCGAGGTGCTCCGCCGGGGCGAGCCGGCCGTCGATGCTGAGCTGCACGACCGGGACGTCCGCCGCGGGGCGGAGGTGAACGAGCACGCTCCAGGTCCCGTGGTCGATCCCCCAGTCCGCGCGCGGCGAGGCGCGGCGCTCGCCGACGAGCTGGACCGCGCGCCGCGCGAGCGCGGGGTCGCCGGGCGCGGGGTACTCGACCCGGTAGAGCTCGTCCGGGAAGCCGCCGAAGTCGTGGATGGTCTCGGGCCGCTCGTTCGAGGTGGCGTGAGTGCCCGCGACGTACCAGTGCGCGGAGACGGCGAGGATCGCCTTCGGCCGGGGGAGGGCCGTCGCGAGGCCGCGGAAGGCCCGGCTCCAGACGTTGTCCTCGATCGCGTTCATGGGGCTGCCGTGGCCCACGAAGAGGACGGGCATGCGCGCGGGGGGCGCGCCACGGCGGGTGGACGTCTCGGACATGATCTCTCTACCGCCCGGCCGCGGCCGGCCAGCGCCACCCCACGACGTCGGCCGGATCGATCCCGTGCTCGTGCGCGTGGGCGACGCACGCGAGCTGGCGGTTGCGGAAGCCGCTCCTTCGCGTGGGCGCCGACGTCGCGCAGCCGCGGGACCCGGTCGATGACGTCGATGGCCAGGCTGAAGCGGTCGATCTGGTTCTCGATCGCGAGCTCGAGCGGGGTGTTGATGCTCCCCTTCTCCTTGTAGCCGCGCACGTGCAGGTTCGGGTGGTTCCGGCGCCGGTAGGCGAGCCGGTGGACGAGCCACGGGTAGCCGTGGAAGTTGAAGATGACGGGCTTGTCCGTCCGTGAACAGCGCGTCGAAGTCGCGGTCGGAGAGGCCGTGCGGGTGCTCGGAGTCCGGCTGCAGCTTGAAGAGGTCCACCACGTTCACGAAGCGGATACTCGAGGTCGGGGAACTCCTGCGCGCAGCATCGCGGTGGCGGCCAGCGCCTCGAGCGTCGCGACGTCGCCGGCCGCAGGCCATCACGACGTCCGGCTCGCCGCCCTCGTCGCTGCTACGCCCAGTCCCAGATGCCGATGCCCTTGGTGCAGTGCGTGACGGCCGCGTCGATCGGCCAGGTACTGCAGGTGGCTCTGCTTGTCCGCCGACGATCACGTTCACGTAGTTCTCGCTGCGCAGGCAGTGGTCCGCGACCGAGAGCAGGCAGTTCGCGTCGGGCGGCAGGTAGATGCGGGTCACCGTCGAGGCTCTTGTTCACCACGACGTCGAGGAAGCCGGGGTCCTGGTGCGTGAAGCCGTTGTGGTCCTGGCGCCAGACCGTCGAGGTGATCGAGGAGGTTCAGCGACGCGATCTCCTCGCGCCACGAGAGGCTGGTTGCAGATCGTCGAGCCACTTCGCGTGCTGGTTGAACATCGAGTCGATGACGTGCACGAAGGCCTCGTACGTCGAGAGGAACCCGTGCCGCCCGGTCAGCAGGTAGCCCTCGAGCATCCCCTCCAGCGTGTGCTCGGAGAGCATCTCGACGACGCGCCCGTCGGGCGCGAGCTCGCCGCCGTCGGCGTCCTCCGGGAACGTCTCCGCGAGCCAGAGCTTCTTGCGTACACCTCGTAGATCGCGTCGAGCTTGTTCGACGTCGTCTCGTCGGGGCCGAAGACCCGGAAGGTCTCCGGATTGCGCGCGCATCACGTCGCGCAGGAAGGCGCCGAGCGGGCGCGTGTTCTCCGCCGTCGACGGCGCCGGGCGCCTCCGCCGGGACGGCGTAGTCGCGGAAGTCGGGGAGCCGCAGCGCCTTCTTGAGCAGGCCGCCGTTCGCGTGCGGGTTGGCGCCCATGCGGCGCGCGCCCCGGCGGGCGCGACGTCGCGCACGGAGGCGGCGGGCGCGCCCGTCGCGTCGAACAGCTCCTCGGGCCGGTAGCTCCGCAGCCACCGCTCGAGCAGTCGCGAGCCGCGCCGGGTCCGTCTTCACGCCCGGGATCGGGACCTGGTGCGCCCGCCAGGAGCCCTCGAGCTCGTGCCCGTCGAGCTCCGCCGGCGCGGTCCAGCCCTTCGGCGTGCGGAGCACGATCATCGGCCAGCGCGGGCGCGCGGCGACGCCGGTCCGGCGCGCCTCGGCCTGCGCCCCGCGGATGAGCTCCACCGCAGCGGTCGAGGGTCGCCGCCATCGCCTGGTGCATCGCTCGCGGGTCGGATCCCTCGACGAAGTAGCGGCGTCCAGCCGTACCCGCGCAGCAGGCCCTCCAGCTCCTCGTGGGTGATCCGCGCGAGCAGCGTCGGGTTGTTGATCTTGTAGCCGTTCAGGATGAGCACCGGCAGCACCGCGCCGTCGCGGATCGGGTTCAGGAACTTGCCGACGTGCCACGAGGTGGCGAGCGGTCCGGTCTCGGCCTCGCCGTCGCCGACGACGGCCGCGACGATCAGGTCCGGGTTGTCGAACGCGGCGCCGCAGGCGTGCGAGAGCACGTAGCCGAGCTCGCCGCCCTCGTGGATCGAGCCGGGCAGTCTCCGGCGTGCAGTGGCTCCCGATCCCGCCGGGGAAGGAGAACTGCTTGAAGAACCGCCGCAAGCCCTCCTCGTCGAGGCTCTTCTCCGGGTAGACCTCGGAGTAGGTGCCCTCGAGGTAGACCGGGCCGAGCACGCCGGGCGCGCCGTGGCCGGGGCCGGCCATGAAGATCACGTCCAGGTCGTCGCTCGCGGATGACGCGGTTCAGGTGCGTGTAGACGAAGGACAGCGCCGGGCTCGCGCCCCAGTGGCCGAGCAGCCGGCTCTTCACGTGCTCGGGCCGGAGCGGCTCGCGCAGGAGCGGGTTGTCCCGCAGGTAGATCATCCCGAGCGCGATGTAGTTGCAGGCGCGCCAGAAGGCGTCGAGGCGGCCCACCTCCTCGGGGACGAGCGGCGCGCCCGGGACGGTCGCGCGCGCGGGCCCGAACGCGGAGAGCGCGGAGGCTCCCTCGAGGACCGGTCCACTCGGGGTCATGGCTGTTCCTTCCTTCGCGGCGACCTGCGCCAGCACCCGGCGCACGTGCCGCGCGATCATGAGCTCCTCGTCGGTCGGGACCACCCAGGCCGACGCCGGGCTCTCCTTCGTGGTGATCCGGGGTCCGCCGGCGCCGTTCGCCGCCTCGTCCAGCTCGACGCCGAGCCAGGCCGCGTCGCGGCAGACGCGCTCGCGGATCGCGCCGGCGTGCTCGCCGATGCCGCCCGTGAAGACGAGCGCGTCCACCCCGCCGAGCGCCGCCGCGAGCGAGCCCAGCTCGCGCCCGATCCGGTAGACGAAGAGATCCACGGCGAGGCGCGCGCGGGGCTCCGTCGAGGCGAGGAGCGCGCGCATGTCGCTCGAGATCCCGGAGACGCCGAGCAGGCCGGA
Source organism: uncultured delta proteobacterium (assembly GCA_963821195.1). Lineage (GTDB taxonomy): Bacteria > Myxococcota > Myxococcia > Myxococcales > Anaeromyxobacteraceae > Anaeromyxobacter. Next base: position 285,708 of record CAWGDE010000023.1, on the reverse strand, counting down.
CCGGTCGTAGAGGAGGCGCTCGACGTCGCGCGCGCCCATGCCGCGCTCGTCGAGGAGCCAGAGCACCGCGCCGGGATCGAGCGCGCCGGAGCGCGTGCCCATGCACAGGCCGTCGAGCACGCTGAACCCCATCGTGGTCGCGACGCTCCGCCCGTCCCGCAGCGCGCACATGCTCGCGCCGTTCCCGAGGTGCAGGACCACGGTGCGGCCGCGCGCGAGGGCGGGGTCGAGCGCCGGGAGGGCCGAGGCCACGTACTCGTAGGAGAGCCCGTGGAACCCGTAGCGCCGCAGCCCGGCCGCGTGGAGCTCCTCGGGGAGCGCGAAGCGCTCGGCGACCGGCGGCATGGACCGGTGGAAGGCGGTGTCGAAGCAGGCCACCTGCGGGAGCGACGGGTCGAGCTCGCGCACGAGCCGGATGGGCCCGAGGGCGTGGGGCTGGTGCAGCGGCGCGAGCGGGACGAAGGTCTGGAGCCGCGCCAGGACGGCGTCGTCCACGAGCACCGGCTCGGCGAACGCCAAGCCGCCGTGCACGACCCGGTGGCCGACGCCGGCGAGCGTCGCGTCGCCGAGCGTCTCGCGGACGAGCGGGAGGAGGTGCCTCACCGCGCCCGCGTGCCCGAGGTAGGAGCGCTCCGGCCAGGCGCGCTCCGCGACGGCCGTGCCGTCGGGGCGCCGCGCCACGAGGTGCGGCGCGCCTTCGCCCTCGATCCGCTCGAACAGGCCGCGGACCGCGAGCGCGAGCGCTCCGCCCCGCTCCTCGAAGATCGAGAACTTGATCGAGGAGGAGCCGGCGTTCAGGACGAGGAAGGCGCGAGGCATGGCCCGGGACCCGCGCGGATTGTCGGCCCGCGGCTGCCGCGCGGCAAACGCGAAGATGACGCGCCCCGAAGGTGACCCGGACGGCGGCCGCCCTACGGCCCGCTCGCCGGCCCGCCGTCCGATCCGCCGCCGGGCCACCGCGACCTCGCGATGGCGGGCGTCGGCTCCTCCGGCTCCGGCCGGAGCCACGACTGGAGCAGGCCGAGCGCCGCGTCGGGGTCGTCCGCGAACGTGAACAGATCGAGATCCTCACGGGCGATCATGCCGTGCCGCACGAGCGCGCCGAAGTCGAGGATCTCGTTCCAGAACGCCGAGCCGTAGAGGAGGATCGGCGTCCGGCGCGCGAGCTTGCCGGTCTGCTGCAGGGTCAGGATCTCGCTCAGCTCGTCGAGCGTGCCGAAGCCGCCCGGGAACACCACGAGCGCGCGCGCGAGGTACGCGAACCAGAGCTTGCGCATGAAGAAGTAGCGGAACTCGAACGACAGCTCCCGCGTGATCCACGGGTTGGGGCGCTGCTCGTGGGGAAGCCCGATGTTGAGCCCGATCGTCCTTCCCCCCGCCTCCGAGGCGCCGCGGTTCGCCGCCTCCATGATCCCCGGGCCGCCGCCCGAGCAGACGATGTACCGGGCGGATCCCGACGGCAGCCCCTTCGACCACGCGGTGACGAGGCGCGCGAGCGTGCGCGCCTCCTCGTAATAGCGGCCGAGCGGGCCGTCGGGGGCGATCCGGGCCGAGCCGAAGAAGACGATCGTGTCGTGGATGCGCTCCCGGCGGAAGGCGTCCAGCGGCGCCAGGTACTCCGCGAGGATGCGCAGCGGGCGTGCGGCGGCGGACTCGAGGAAGCGCGGGTCCTCGTGTGCGGCGAGCGCTCGGGAATTCGAGGTCGGCTTCATCGGCCCTCCGTCGACGGATCATAGGCCGACCGCGGCGCTCGCCCGAGGGCGTGCGATCGGGGCAGCCCCGAAGGGCGCGCGGCCGGCCGGGGCGCACGCCGGCTTGACAGGCGGGGTGACCGCTTCCTAGCTCCACCGCGCTGGACCTCGAGCATCGTGCGGCGGGCGTGTCGCCCGCTCCGGAGGGGAGCCCGACATGGCGACGAGGCGGCAGTTCCTGAGGGACGTCGCGACCGGCATCGTGGTCGCGGGAGCAGGCGTCGTCGTGCCGGCGCGCGCCGCCGAGAAGCTCGGCGAAAAGCCCGTGGTGAAGCCGACGCTCGGCCCGGCGGGCCTGCCCTCCGGGACGCTGGAGGAGTCGCTGCTGGATGCGCTCCCCGGGAAGCAGCCGCTCGTGAAGAGGACCTTCCGGCCGCCCAACTACGAGACGCCGGTCGAGTACTTCGACCAGGCGTTCACGGCGAACGACAGGTTCTTCGTGCGGTACCACCTCTCCAACATCCCGGAGATCGCCCCGGCCGAGTGGAAGCTCGAGATCTCCGGCGACGCGGTGGAGCGGCCCTACACGCTCACGCTCGAGTCGCTCCAGCGGGACTTCGAGCACGTCGAGCTCGCTGCGGTCTGCCTCTGCTCCGGCAACCGGCGCGGCCTGTCCGAGCCTCACGTCGCCGGCGTGGAGTGGGGACACGGCGCGATGGGGAACGCGATGTGGACGGGCGTGCGCCTGAAGGACGTCCTCGCGAAGGCCGGCGTGAAGAAGGAGGCGCTCGAGGTGGTCGCGAACGGCGCGGACGCGCCCGTCGTCGAGACCACGCCGGACTTCGTGAAGAGCCTCCCGATCTGGAAGGCGCTCGACGAGAACACGCTCGTCGCCTGGAAGATGAATGGCGAGCCCCTCCCGCACCTGAACGGCGCGCCGGCGCGGCTCGTGGTGCCCGGCTGGACCGCGACGTACTGGATGAAGCACGTGGTGTCGCTCCAGGTCGTGTCGCAGCCATTCAAGGGCTTCTGGATGGCGACGGCCTACCGCATCCCGAAGGGGAAGTTTCCGCTGGTGGATCGGTTCACGTCGCAGGAGAGCGACACGAACATGCCCATCACCGAGATGGTGACGAACTCGCTCATCACGAGCCCGCGGGACGGCCAGAAGGTCCGGCCCGGGCAGCGGGTCGAGGTGAAGGGGATCGCCTGGGACGCCGGCTACGGGATCCGGACGGTCGAGGTCTCCACCGACAGCGGCCGGACCTGGCGCACCGCCGAGCTGGGCCAGGACCACGGCCGGTTCTCGTTCCGCCAGTGGAGCTTCCCGTTCAAGGCGGAGGGGAAGGGGCCGCAGGCCGTGCTCGCCAAGGCGACGAACCGCATCGGCGCCTCCCAGGCGTTCGAGCTCGTCTTCAACCCGGCGGGCTACCACAACAACGTCGTCTCGAAGGTCACGATCCTGGTCGGATGAGGAGGAACGGCATGCGCGCGCTGCTCGTGCTCGGGGTGCTCGTCGCGTCGCTGGCGCTCGCCGACGAGGGGGAGATCAAGCTGAAGGAGGGCGCCGGGAAGGACCTGGTCGTCGCGAACTGCGCGATGTGCCACAGCGTCGACTACATCCCGATGAACTCGCCGTTCCTCGACCGCAAGGGCTGGGAGGCCGAGGTCAACAAGATGATCAAGGCGTTCGGCGCCCCCGTCGCGCCGGAGGACGCGCCGAAGATCGTCGACTACCTGGCCCAGAACTACGCGAAGAAGTAGGGGCGGGCGCGGGCGGCCCGCCGGCGGGAGGAGCGAGTGACCGCGGGGCTCGACGCCGTCGTGATCGGCGCGGGGCCCGCCGGGCTCGCCGTCTCGGCGTGCCTCCGGCGCTCGAACGTCGTGCACGTGCTCCTGGAGCGGGAGCCCACCGTGGCGGCCTCGTGGCGCCACCACTACGACCGGCTCCACCTGCACACGGATCGCGACCGCTCGGTCCTGCCGGGCGCGCGCTTCCCGGCGGGAACGCCGCGGTATCCGTCCCGGGACCAGGTCATCGCCTACCTCGAGCGGTACGCGGCCGAGCACGCCGCGCCGCCGCGCCTCGGCGAGGAGGTGCGCTCGGCGCGCCGGGAGTCGGACGGCTGGGCCGTCGAGACGCCGCGGGGCGCCCTGCGCGCGCGACACCTCGTGGTCGCGACGGGGCTGAACGGCGAGCCGGTGGAGCCCTCCTGGCCCGGGCTCGAGGCGTTCCCGGGCGACGTCCTGCACTCGTCGCGGTACCGCAACGGCGCGGCCTGGCGCGGCCGCGACGTGCTCGTCGTCGGGCTCGGCAACTCCGGCGGCGAGATCGCGATCGACCTGCACGAGCACGGGGCGCGTCCGGCCCTGTCCGTCCGCGGCCCCGTCTGCGTGATCCCGCGGGACGTCCTCGGGCTCCCGGTCCTGGCGCTCGCCGTGCCGCTCGCGCGCCTCCCGCCCCGGCTCGCCGACGTCCTCTCCTGGCCGCTCGTGCGGCTCTCGCTCGGCGATCCGCGCGGCGCCGGCCTCGCCTCCCCCGCCACGGGACCCATGGAGCAGATCGCCCGGCGCGGGCGCATCCCGCTCATCGACGTGGGCACGCTGGGGCTGCTCCGGGCCGGCGCCATCCGGCTCTTCCCGGGGCTCGCCCGGCTCGACGGATCGGAGGCCCGCTTCGTCGACGGGCGCACCGCGCGGTTCGACGCGATCGTCCTCGCCACCGGGTACCGGCCGCGGCTCGGGTTCCTCGCCGGCGCGCCGCCGCCGGGCGATCCCGCGGCCCGGGCGCAGCGGCTCCACTACTGCGGGTTCGACCTGGTCGCGACGGGGATGTTCCGCCAGATCGCGATCGAGGCTCCCGCCGTCGCGCGCGCGATCGCCGCGGATCGCTGACGCGCGGCACGATCACCGCGGCGCGGTCACCGACAGCGCCGCCCCCAGCGCGCCGACGAGCTGAGGATCCGGGAGGACCCGCACCGGCCGCCCGAGCGCCTCCCGCAGCGCCGCGACCATCGCGCCGTTCAGCGCCACGCCGCCGCTCATGAGGACCTCGTCTCCCCCCTGCGCCCGCGCGAGCGCCGCGACCCGCGAGGCGAGGGCGACGTGCAGGCCCTTCACGATCCCGTCGAGCGGCTCGTCGCCCGCGACGAGCGAGATGACCTCGCTCTCGGCGAACACCGTGCAGGTGCTCGAGACCGGGACGGCGCGCGGCGCCCCCGCCACGAGCTCCGCGACGCCCTCGAGCGAGACCTGAAGCCGCCCCAGGATCACCTCGAGGAAGCGACCGGTCCCGGCGGCGCACTTGTCGTTCATCGCGAAGTCGACGACGTCGCCCCTGGGGCCGATCCGGATCACCTTCGTGTCCTGGCCGCCCATGTCCACGAGCAGCCCCGCCCGCCCGGCGCGCGCGAACGCGCCGCGCGCGTGGCAGGTGATCTCGGTGAGCGCGCGGGCACCGGGGACGCGCTTGCGTCCGTAGCCGGTCGCGCCGACCGGCAGATCGCGCCCGGCGACCTCGCGCACCTCGCGGACGAGCCGCTCCACCTGCCGCTCGATGCGCGGGTCGGTCGGCTCGAGCCGGCGGGCGACGATCGCGCCCGCGGCGTCGATCGCCACGACCTTGCAGGTGGTCGAGCCCACGTCGACGCCGATCGCGGCCGCCCCGCTCATCCGAAGCCCTCCATGAACGCGGTGAGCCGGTTCGTCGCGAGCTCGCTCGCCCAGGCGCGCGGGTCGTTGTGGTCCGCCTCGAGCAGGAGCGTCCGGATCCCGAGGTCGCGCGCGAGCCGGTCCTTCAGGTCCACCTGGCCGATCGAGTACGGCTTGCAGGAGCGATCGCTGTGGAGGACGGCGCCGTCCGCCGCGAACTCGCGCGAGAGCCGGGACAGCAGCCGGAGCTTGTTCGGGAGGTCCCGGTTGAGGAGCACCTGGGAGTAGCAGCGCGCGGAGGAGACGATCGGGTCCTCCGGGTCGATGAGGCTCGACGCCTCCGCCCAGGCGTTCGTGTACGTCGTGCACACGAAGTTGAACCCCTGCGTCGCGAGCAGGGTCGTGATCTCGCGCGTCGCGTACCAGATCGGCAGGTTGTCCCAGACGAGCCGGTGGCGCTCCTCACCCTTCAGGCCGCCGATCCCGCGCGCGACGCGGTCCTTCAGCTCGTCGAGCAGCAGGCGGTAGTAGGCGTTGCAGGCCTCCGTCCCGCGAAGCGCGACGATGGGCGCGAGGTGGAAGAACCCGTCCACGCCCGTCCACGGCGCGGGACGGGCCTTGGCGGTCGCGAGGCACTCGCCCCAGAGCTGGCTCCCGTCGCGGGCGAGCCGCGCCGTCTCGGAGAGCGCGGCGCGGTCGAGCCGCCGCCTCGCGACGCGCTCCGCGACCGCGATCGCCTCCTCGAGCTGGTCCACGACGTACCGGAGCTGGTGGTCCGCCATCTCGCCGTAGACGAACGGCGTGTCGACGACCACGAGCGGCACCCCGAACCGCCGGGCGAGGTCCCGGTACCAGTAGAGGACCGTCTGGCAGATGTTCGTGCAGCAGGCGAGGAGGTCGGGCCGGGGGAGCCGGCCCACCGGCGAGCGGCCGGTCGCGAGCGACCCCAGGTCGGAGCGGACGTAGCTGCAGAGGTCGCGCGAGTAGCCCTCCGCCTCCACCGCGTCGGAGAGGGCCGGCACGATCCGCTGCACGCCGCACATCGCGGCGTGGTTCTCGGGGTAGACGGTGTGGAAGCCGAGCGGCCGGAGCAGCTCCACCGGGAAGCCGCTCGTCACCCACGCGACCGGGACGGCGCCGTCCGCGTACCGGCCCGCGAAGTAGTGGACCGACATCAGATCCTTCAACGCCCGGAGCGACTCGAGCGGCGGCGCGAAGGGGCTCTCGCGCCGCGGGCGCTTCCGGTGGCGCCGGCGCCAGCCGTCGAGCGCGGCGAGGAACGGCCCCACCGCCCGCGCCGCGAGCTCGTACTGGGCGCGCCGGAGGATCACGCCGCACCCCCCGCGCCGCCGAGCATCTCGGCGAACGCCTCGATGCGCGTCGTCGTCTGGCCGGAGAGCTGCCGCTCGAGCTCCCCCTCGAGGTAGAGGAGCGGCACGCCGCGCGCCGCGAACGTGCGCCGGATCGCGGGCACGTCGAACAGCTCGGGCTCGCAGAACTTCACGACGTGGACGACGACGCCGCGGGCGCCGCTCCGGTCCGCGAGCGCCTCGAGGTGGCGCATGCGCGCGGCCTGATCGGTCGATCGCGTGGGGCAGGGCGGCGCCGCCGCGTACCGCTCCGCGAGCGCCTCCCAGGGGTCCGCGATGGGCGCGTCGGGCTCGCGCAGCACCCGGCGGCCGACCGCCGCGTAGTCGTCGGCGGCGACGAACGCGCCCGCGGCGTTCAGCACCTCGAGGCTCGCGATCGGCTCCGGCACGTACCCCGTGACGAGCACCGGGACGCGCGCCGGCGGCGCGCCCGTGCCGAGCCGCGCCTGCGCCGCGCGCAGCTCCGCGAGGTGGTCCTCCGGCCAGAGCCACTCGCCGCGCCGGAGGAGCGCGTACAGCTCGCGGTCGTCGAGCGGCAGCGAGGCGCGCCCGTCGAGCAGCGCCGCGCGGTGCCGGTCGATCTCGCGGTGGAGGCGGATCGCCGCGGCGAGCCGGCCGGGCTCGAGCCGCCGGCCCGCCAGCGCCTCGAGCTTCGCCGCGAGCGCGTGCAGCTCGTCGGCGAGGAACCGGTGCGCGCTCGGGCGCGCGAGCCCCTTCGGGTGGAGGAAGGTGAGGGCGGGCTTCCCCCATCCGCCGAAGTCCGCGGCGAGCGTGGCGAGCTGCTGGATCGAGTCGCAGGTGTGCGGGAAGAGCGCCGCGTCCACCGCGTCGGCGCCGCCGGAGGCGAGGAAGGCGAGCGCGTTCCGGACGACGGCGCAGACGTACGTCTGGATGCGCCCGGCGGCGTCGCCGCGCGGCGGGCCCGGGGGGCCCCAGATCTCCACCGCGAGGAGGTCGAGCGCGGTGAGGAGCTCCTTCGGGTAGAGGATCGGCAGCACCGCGACCGCCTTGCGGCCGTGCTCGGTGCGCTGGCGCTGGATGTAGGGCTCGCGCGCCATGTGCCCGCGAGAGTACCACTGCGGATCGCGCGCCGCTCAACGCCCCATGCCGAACGCCACGTCGCCCACGAGCACGTAGCTCACGAGCAGCTCGCTCGCGCGCGAGTGCACGTCGGGGACGTCGGCATACTGCGCGCGGCGCGTCGCGGCCATGCCGGTCACGGAGATCGCGTGCGGTCCCCAGATCCGCGCCAGCGCCTCGAGCTGCCCGTAGTGGATGAACTCGAAGGAGTCCGTCTCGGGCGTCACCTTGCTGGAGATGTAGTAGCTCCTGCCGGCGAGGCGCAGGAAGCCACGGCCGGCCCAGAGGAGCCGGGCCTCGACGAGCGACACGCCCTGGAGGCCGAAGTGGTAGTCGCGCTTCCCTTCCGGCTCGGCGGCAGAGCCGCCCGCGCCGTAGCCGATGCCCAGGTAGGCGGTGCCCTGGAGGGCGAGATCGGGGCCGAACGGGAACTGCGTGACCGTCCCGATCGACACGTTCGACGACGACGCCCGGAACGATCCCGGGGTGATGTAGTCGTACGCGGCCATGAGCCCCCAGAGCCCGCGCGAGCGCCCCTCGCCGTAGTCGTCCCCGAGCACGAGGCCGCGCATGGCCAGGCTGCCGAAGGCCTTCTTGTCGACCGCGTCCTTGTCGATGACGAGGGACGCCTCCGCGTCGAAGTAGTCGAAGGGCTCGCGGAACTCCCAGTCGGAGCCGGGGTTCCCGTTCTGCGCCCGCACCGCCACCGAGACGGAGCCGGTCGGATCGTGCACCTCCGCGCCGTTGGTGGTCGACCTTCCGGTGGCGGCGAGGGAGAGCCTCATCTGCCCGAACCAGGGCTGATCGGTGAAGCGGCGCCCGCCCGGACGCTGATCGCCGACGATCTGGCGGTTCAGCCCGGTGAAGGGCGAGATCGCGGTCACGCTGAGCTCGCGCCAGAACCCGGGGCTCATGGCGTTCACGACGCGGCTCGACAGGCGGTAGAGCACCTCGCCGAGGATCGAGCCGGCGATGGGCGTCGTGATCTGGTCGTTCACCGACGGCGGCTCCGTCTCGCCGCCCGTCTCCCAGAGGAAGCTGCCGATCTCGGACATGAGGAAGCTCTCGTAGAACGAGAGCCCCATGCTCCGGGCAGCCGTGTAGTACATGCTGCCCTCGTACGGATGGCCGAACTGGTTCGTCGCGAACTGGTCCTGGTCGTACCACCACGGTCCGTTGAGGTGGTCAGTGAAGTTCTCCCAGGACACGTCGTAGACCTCGGGACTGTTGCCGAAGTGATAGGCGAACCGGTTCTGGACGATGCTGTAGCCGATCGGCCCCTCGAGGAAGCTCCAGCCCCAGCGCGCCCCGCGGCTCATCTGGGTCGGCGCGTAGCGCCCGAGGTCGGACGGGGGAGCGGTGAGGTTCGGGACGGCCGTCTTCGGCGCCGGGGCCGCCGTCTCGGGCGGCGGGCTCGACGGCGCCGCGTCGGGGGACTGGGCGCGGGCGCTCGTGGCGAACAGGGCCAGGAGGGCGAGGGCGGCGGGGCGGAGTCTGCGGATCATGGTGCCTCGTGAGCCGGAGGGGCGCCGGCGGGCCGGCGCCCACGTGGACGTGCACCCCAGCCTCTCGCGACGGGCCCGCGGGGCGAAATGCGACCTTGGTCCACGTGGACGGCCGGCGAGGGGCTCCAGGTCCCGTGGGGCATGCCGTTCTTCAGCATCGGGCCGGAGATGATGTGCGCCCTCGGCGCGCACAAGTCGCACGTGAACCTGTTGCTGCCGGGACGTCCGGGCACCTACGCCGATCCCGGCGGCCGTCTCGAGGGCGAGGGGAAGACCGGACGGCACCTCGCGCTCCGCGGCCTCGAGGAGCTTCCGCGTGAGGCGGTCCGCGGCTGGCTGCGAACGGCCGCGACGCGCGCGCGCGAGAAGTCGGCGCGAAGATAGCCCGCCGCGCTACCGGACGGGCGCGGCCGGGTTCCGGGCCGGCGCGGCGACGCGGCGGAGCGTGTTGCGGTCCGTGTGATGGAACGGGTCGCCCCGGCCGGCGATCTGGAGCACCGTATCCTGCTCGTACGTCAGCGTCCCGTCTGCGTTGGCCGTGATCGTGATCGTGTACTCGAGCGTCCGGAAGTTCTCGTGCAGGAACGGTGCTGAGACGATCCCGGCCGTCGGCGACCCGAGCGTCGCCTTCACCGCGAACGTGCGGGCGCCCGGCTCCGCCGTCCCGGCCGCCATGGCGACCTGCCCCCTCGGGATCGCGATCGTCTGGAGCAGCGTCCTCGTCGCGGGCTCCCACAGCCAGTAGCCCACCTGGTCGTGGAACGTGAGCGGCTCGTCGAGCTTGTTCACGTGGACGTGGTAGCGCAGGCCGTAGAGGAGCTGCGGCCCGTTCGTCTGCGGGTCGATGGGATCGAACACCATGCGCTCCCGGTAGGGCTCGTCCTCTCCGCCGTCCGCGACGGGGTGCGTATCGGTCCCCTGGCCCTCCCACGTGCCCGCGAGCACGGCGAGCGGACCGAGGTTGCGAAGCGTGTCGAGGTCGAAGTCCTCGGGTTCGGTGTAGATGTCGATCGCCACGCGCGGGTCTCCGGTCCGCGGCCGATGTTACGGGATGCGTCCGGCCACTGCGGATGCCCTGCGGGGGCGCCCCGCGCGAGACGTGCCGACCCAGGCATCCCGCGACGCCATTCGTCCGCGACGGCCCGGCCCGAGCGCCAGCCCCCCGGAACGCTCACCCGCCGGCGTGCGCCGGCTCCGCCTCGTCAGCCTCGCGCCAGCGGCGCTGGCGCGTGAAGCGGTCGAGCGCGAGGTAGATCGACCGGCGTCGTGAAGAGCGTGAGCAGCTGCGAGAGGAGCAGGCCGCCGACGATGGTGATGCCGAGCGGCCTGCCGCAGCTCGGCGCCCGCGCCGCGGCCGAGCGCGAGCGGCAGCGCGCCGAGGAGCGCCGCCAGCGTCGTCATCATGATGGGCCGGAAGCGCAGCAGGCACGCCTTGTGGATCGCCTCCGCCGGCGTGAGCCCCTCGCTCGCGCTCGGCCTCGATCGCGAAGTCGATCATCATGATCGCGTTCTTCTTCACGATGCCGATGAGCAGGATGATGCCGATGAGCGCGATGATGCTGAACTCGGTCCTGAACGAGCAGCAGCGCGAGCAGCGCGCCGACGCCGGCCGAGGGCAGCGTCGAGAGGATCGTGATCGGGTGGACGTAGCTCTCGTAGAGCACGCCGAGCACGATGTAGACGGCGAGAGCGCGGCGACGATGAGCAGCGGCTCGCTCGTCGAGCGACGTCCTCGAACGCCTGCGCCGTGCCCTGGAACGCCGCGTGGACGCTCGCGGGCATCCCGATCTCGCGCTCGGCGCGGTGGACGGCCGTCGACCGCCTGGCCGAGCGAGACGTCGGGCGCGAGGTTGAACGAGAGCGTGATCGCCGGGAACTGGCCCTGGTGGTTGACCGAGAGCGACGTCGGCTCCGGCGCGAACGTCGCGAACGGCGGAGAGCGGCACCTGCCCGTCCGTCGGCGTGCGGACGTAGATGCGCGATCGAGCGCCGCCGGGGCCGCGGCGAGCTCCGGCTTCACCTCCAGCACCACCCGGTACTGGTTGAGCTGCGTGAACATGGTCGCGACCTGGCGCTGGCCGAAGGCGTCGTAGAGCGTCGTCGTCGATCTGCGGCGGCGTGATGCCGAGCCGCGAGGCGGTGTCGCGGTCGACCGTCGAGCGTGAGCTGCAGCGCCCGCCGTCTGCTGATCGCGTGGTCACGTCGCGCAGCTCGGGCAGCTTGCGCAGCGCGCTCGAGCAGCCGCGGCGCCCACTGCGTTCAGCTCGTCGAGGTTCGCGTCCTGCAGCGTGTACTGGTACTGCGTGCGCGACGGCCGGCCGCCGACGCGCACGTCCTGCACGGCCTGCAGGAAGAGCGTGATGCCCGGGACCTGCGCGAGCTTCGGGCGGAGCCGCGCGATGACCTGAGTCGGCGCTCGCCTTCGCGCTTGCCTTGCGGCTTGAGCTCGACGAAGACGATGCCGGTGTTGCCAGTGCCGTGCCGCCGCCGATGAACGAGACGACGTGGTCGACGTCGGGTCGGCGCGAGCACGACGCGGTTCAGCGCCTCCTGGCGCTCCTTCATCGCCGGGAACGAGATGTCCTGCGGCGCCTCGGAGAAGCCCATGAGCGCGCCGGTGTCCTGCTGCGGGAAGAGGCCCTTCGGGATCGACGACGTAGAGCGCGACCGTGCAGCGCGATGGTCGCCGAGCGTGACGCGCCAGCATGAGCCGCGTGCCGCTGCAGGACCCAGCGCGAGCGCGCGGTCGTAGCCGCGCAGCATCCCGTCGAAGACGCGCTCCGAGCGCGCGGTAGAGCCAGCCGTGGCGCTGCCTCGGGCTCGGGCGCAGGAGGCGCGAGCCATCATCGGCGTGAGCGTGAGCGAGACGACCGCCGAGATCGCGATGGCGATGCTCAGCGTGACCGCGAACTCGCGGAAGAGCCGCCCGACGATGCCGCCCATGAGCAGGATCGGGATGAACACCGCGAGCAGCGAGACGGTGATCGAGACGATGGTGAAGCCGATCTGCTTCGCGCCCTCGAGCGCGGCCTCGCAGCGGCGTCTCGCCCTGCCTCGATGTAGCGCGTGACGTTCTCGGTGACGACGATCGCGTCGTCGACCACGAAGCCCGTCGAGATGGTGAGCGCCATCAGCGAGAGGTTGTCGAGGCTGTAGCCGAGCAGGTACATGCACGCCGAACGTGCCGACGAGCGAGAGCGGCACGGCGACGCTCGGGATCGACGCGTCGCGCGCGCGCTGCGCAGGAAGACGAAGACCACGAGCACGACGAGCAGCGACGCTGATGAGCAGCGTGAGCTCGACGTCGCGCACCGAGGCGCGGATGCGTCTGCGTGCGGTCGAGCGCGACGCTCGACGTCGATGGCCGGCGAGATCGAGCGTCGCGAGCGTCGGGCAGGAGCGCCTTCACCCGCTCGTTCGTCGTCGATGATGTTCGCGCCGGGCTGGCGGCGGATGATGCAGCGAGCACCGAGCGCTGCGCCGTTGGTCCACGCCGGCGACGCGCTCGTTCTCGACGCTGTCGACGACGTCGCGCGACGTCGCCGAGCCGGACCGGCGCGCCGTTCCGCGTAGCGCGACGACGACGGCGCGAACGGTCGCGGCGCCGAGAGAGCTGATCGTTCGCGGCGATGGTCGCGCGTCTGCCGCGGCCCGCCGAGCGCGCCCTTCGGCGATCGACGGTGGCGCTGCGCGAGCGCCGTGCGGACGTCCTCGAGCGAGAGCCCGACGCCCGCGAGCGCCGCCGGGTCGACCTGGACGCGCACCGCGGGCTGCTGCCCGCCGCCGACGAAGACCTGCCCGACGCCCGCCACCTGCGAGATCTTCTGCGCGAGGATCGTGTTGCGCGGCGTCGAAGACCTGCGACAGCGGGCAGCGTGTCGCGAGCGTGAGCGACAGATCAGGATCGGCGCGTCGGCCGGGTTCACCTTGCGGTAGTTCGGGCGCGGTCGGCAGGTTCGGCGGGCAGCTCGCCCGCCGGCGGCGTTGATCGCGGCCTGGACGTCGCGCGCGGCGGCGTCGACGTCGCGGTCGAGGTCGAACTGCAGCGTGATGCTGGTCGCGCCGAGCGTAGCTCGTCGACGTGATCTCGGTGACGCCGGCGATGCGGCCGAAGCGCCGCTCGAGCGGCGTCGCGACCGCCGACGCCATCGTCTCGGGGCTCGCGCCGGGCAGCGCCGGCGCTCACCTGGATGGTCGGGAAGTCGACGCGCGGCAGCGGCGCGACCGGGAGCTGCGTGTACGCCGCAGCACGCCCGCGAGCAGGAGCGCCGCCGCGAGCAGCGTCGTCGCGATCGGGCCGCCGGATGAACGGCGCGGAGACGTTCACGGCGCCGCCGGCTCGCGCCCGCGGCGGCGGCGGCTCGGCCTCGGGCCGCTCGCGGCGCCGCAGCAGCCGCGCCGAGCCGCGTCCATGTAGAGGTAGATGACCGGCGTCGTGTAGAGCGTGAGCACCTGCGAGATGAGGAGCCCGCCGACGATGCGTGATGCCGAGCGGGCGGCGCAGCTCCGACCCGGTGCCCGATGCCGAGCGCGAGCGGGAGCCCGCCGAGGAGCGCGGCCATCGTCGTCATCATGATCGGCCGGAAGCGCAGCAGGCACGCCTGGTGGATCGCCTCGCGGGGCGACAGCCCTGCGTCGCGCTCGGCCTCGAGCGCGAAGTCGATCATCATGATCGCGTTCTTCTTCACGATGCCGATGAGCAGGACGATGCCGATGAGCGCGATGATGCTGAACTCGGTGCCTGACGAGCATGAGCGCGAGGAGCGCGCCGACGCCGGCCGACGGCAGCGTCGAGAGGATCGTGATCGGGTGGATGAAGCTCTCGTAGAGCACGCCGAGCACGATGTAGACGGTGACGAGCGCCGCGAGGATCGAGCATCGGCTCGCTCGCGAGCGACTCGCGGAACGCCTGCGCCGTGCCCTGCGAAGTCGGCGTGGACGCTCGGGCGGCAGGCCGATCGTCGCGCCTCGGCGCGCGTGGATGGCGTCGACGGCGTCGCCGAGCGACGCACGCCGGGCGCGAGGTTGAACGAGAGCGTGACCGACGGGAACTGGCCCTGGTGGTTGATCGGCGAGCGGCGCGGTCGTCCGCTCGAACGTGGGCGAACGCCGAGAGCGGCACCTGCGCGCCGCTCTGCGACCGCACGTAGAGCTGCGCGAGCGCGCTCGGGTCCTGCTGGAACTCCGGGCTTCACCTCGAGGATGACGCGGTACAGGTTGAGCTGCGTGAAGATGGTCGAGACCTGCCGCTGGCCGAAGGCGTCGTAGAGCGTGTCGTCGATGGCCTGCGGCGAGACGCCGAGCCGCGAGGCGGTGTCGCGATCGATGGTGAGCGTCGAGCCGAGGCCCGGCGGCTGCTGGTCGCTCGTGACGTCGCGCGAGCTCGCGGCAGCGCTGCGAGCGTCGTCGAGCACCCGCGGCGCCCACGTCGGCGAGCTCGTCGGGGTCGGCGTCCTCGAGCGTGTACTGGTACTGCGTGCGGCTGACGCGCGCTGTCGATCTGGAGGTCCTGCACCGACTGCAGGTAGACCGTGATGCCCGGCGACGCGCGGCGAGCTTCGGCTGGAGGCGCGCGATGATCTCGTCGGCGCTGCCGCTCGCGCTCGCTCGCGCGGCTTCGAGCGTGATCGAGAGGCGGCCGCTGTTCGAGCGTCGCGTTGGTGCCGTCGGCGCCGATGAACGAGGCGACGCTGGCGACGTCGGGATCGGCGCAGCACGACGTCGGCGACCGCGCTGCTGCAGCTCCATCATCCGCGCGAAGGAGACGTCGGGCGGCGCCTCGGTGACGCCGATGACGAGCCCGGTGTCCTGCTGCGGGAAGAAGCCCTTCGGCACGACGCACCGCGAGGAGCGCGGTGAGGAGCGACGCGTCGCGACGGTGACGACGAGCGTCGTGCGGCTGGTGCGCGAGCACCCAGCGCAGGCCGCGGTCGTAGAGCCGCGAGCATGCGCGTCGAAGCCGCGCTCGGAGACGCGCGTAGAGGCGGCCCGCGCTCCTCGGCTGCGGCTCGGGCTTCAGGAGGTGCGCGCACATCATCGCGGTGAGCGTGAGCGAGAGCACCGCCGAGACGCCGATGGCGATGGCGAGCGTCACCGCGAACTCGCGGAAGAGCCGCCCGATGATGCCCGCCCATGAAGAGCAGCGGGATGAGCACCGCCACGAGCGAGACGGTGAGCGACACGATGGTGAAGCCGATCTGCTTCGCGCCCTTGAGCGCGGCCTCGAACGGCGCGTCGCCCTGCTCGACGTAGCGCGCGATGTTCTCGATCATCACGATGGCGTCGTCGACGACGAAGCCGGTCGAGATGGTGAGCGCCATCAGCGAGAGGTTGTTCAGGCTGTAGCCGAGCAGGTACATGATCGCCGAACGTGCCGACGAGCGACAGCGGCACGGCGACGCCGGGGATGATGGTGGCGCGCAGCGTTGCGCAGGAACACGAAGATGACGACCACGACGAGGACGATCGTGAGCACGAGCGTGAACTCGACGTCCTCGACCGAGGCGCGCACGGTCTCGGTGCGGTCGGCTGAGGATGTGCACCTCGATGCCCCTGCGGGAGCGACGCGCGTGAGCTGCGGCAGCAGCGCCTTCACGCGGTCGGCGACCTCGATGACGTTCGCGCCCGGCTGGCGCTGGACGTTGAGGATGATGGCGCGCTCGGTCGCCGGCCCAGCCGGCGAGCTGCGTCGTTCTCGACGCCGTCGACGACGTCGCGCGACGTCGGCGAGGCGGACCGGCGCGCCGTTCTGGTAGGCGACGACGATCGGCCGGAACGCCGCTGCCTTCGTCGAGCTGGTCGTTCGTCGCGAGCGTGTAGTCCTGCCGCGGCGCCGTCGAGGTTGCCCTTCGGCTGGTTGACGTTCGCCGCGACGAGCGCCGCGCGCACGTCCTCGAGCGTGAGGCCCGGCGCCGGCGAGCGCGCGCGGATCGACCTGCACGCGCACCGCGGGCTTCTGGCCGCCGTTGAGCGTGACGAGGCCGACGCCGGAGACCTGCGAGATCTTCTGCGCGAGGATCGAGTCGGCGTAGTCGTCGACCTGCGTCGAGCGGCAGCGTCTCCGAGCTCGACGCGAGCGTGAGGATCGGCGTGTCGGCGGGGTTGCTCTTGCTGTAGGTCGGCGGCGCGGGGAGCGTGCGCGGCAAGCAGGTTCGACGCGGCGTTGATCGCGGCCTGCACGTCCTGCTCGGCGGCGTCGATGTTGCGGTCGAGCGTCGAACTGCAGCGTGATCTGCGAGCTGCCGAAGCTCGACACCGACGTCATCTGCGCGAGCGACGGCATCTGCCCGAACTGGCGCTCGAGCGGCGTCGTCACCGGCCGAGGCCATCGTCTCGGCGCTCGCGCCGGGCAGCGTACGTCGAGACGACGATCGTCGGGTAGTCGACCTGCGGGCAGCGCGGCGACGGGGAGCTGCCGGTAGCCGACGATGCCCGCGAGCAGGAGGCCGATCATGAGCAGCGTCGTCGCGACCGGCCGCCGGATGAACGGCTCGGAGATGCTCATCGCGAGGCGCCCTCGCGCCCGGGCGGAGCGGCGACGGCGCGGCCGCGCCAGCGCCGGCGGCACGGCCACCGCCGGGCTGGCCCGCCTCGCGCGCCTGGACCTTGCTGCCCGGCCGGAGCTGGTTCTGCCCGTCGACGACGACCCGCTCGCCCTCCTCGAGGCCGCTGCGCGACGATCGCGACGCTCGCCCTCGGTCGAGTCGACCTCGACCGGCCGCGGCGCGACGGCCTTGTCGGCCGCCGACGACGTACACGAACGTGCCGTTCGGGCCGCGCTGGACGCGCCGGCGGCCGGCACGACGAGCGCGCCGCGCTGCACGTGACGAGCACGAGCCGCGCCTTGACGAACTGCGTTCGGCCAGAGCAGCCGCCGCGGGTTCGGGAGCACCGCCTTGAGCCGGATCGTCGCGGTCGCCTGGTTGATCTGGTTGTCGACGAGCGCGAGCTTGCCGCTGCCGAGCGTCGGCCGTGCCGTCGCGCGCAGAGGCCTCGACCGTGAGCGGGCCGTGGCTGCATCGCCTCCGAGACGCGCGGCAGGTCGTCCTGCGGCAGCGTGAAGACCACCGCGATCGGATCGAGCTGGGTGACGACGACGATCCCGCTCGGATCGCTCGCGTGCACGAGGTTGCCCGGGTCGACCAGGCGGATGCCCGGTGACGCCGTCGATCGGCGACGTGATGCGCGCGTAGTCGAGGTTGAGCCGCGCGCTCTCGACGGCCGCCTGGTCCGCGCGCGACGGTGCCCTCGAGCTGCCCCACCGCGCCCTTGTTGGTCCGCCTGCTGCTGCGCGATCAGCTTCTCCTGGGCGAGATCCCGGTAGCGCTCGAGGTCGCGCCGGGCGGTCGCGAGCTGAGCGGTGTCGCGCGCCAGCGCTCCCTCCGCCTGTCGGAGCTGGATCTGGAAGGGGCGGTCATCGATATGGGCGAGCACCTGGCCCACCTTGACGGCCTGGCCCTCCTGGAAGATCACCTGGTCGAGCCGGCCGTCCACCTGCGGCCGGACCGTCACCGTCTTGTAGGCGACGACGGTCCCGAGCCCCTCCAGGACCACGGGGACGTCGCGCCGCGAGACGGTCGCGGCGACGACGGGCACCGGCCGCGCCTGCGCGGCGGCGGCCGTCTGCGCTCCCTGCGCGTTCGAGGATCCGCGGCGCACCACGATCGCGGCGACGACCGCGAGCGAGACGGCGACCGCGAGCGCGACGGCGAGGACGAGGCGGCGGCGCGAGCGGGCGGGGGCGGGGCGGCCGGTGACGTGGTCCTCACCGGGAGGCACCTGCTGCGCGGGCACGTCAGCCACGGGGGTTCTCCCTTCCGAGCGCGCGGAGCAGCTGGGCGCGAGACGCGGACAGGTTGAAGTCGGACTGCACGCGCTGGGCGGCGGCGGTCGCGAGCGCGATCTGCGAGTCGCCGAGCTCGATCGCGCTGCCGACGCCGGTCTCGTAGCGCCGCTCGGCGAGCCGCAGCTGCTCGCGCGCGTTCTCGAGCGCGGTGCTCGCCGCCGAGAACGCGCCCTTGGCGGCGCGGACGGCGAGCCGGGCCTGCTCCACGTCGACCCGGACCTGACCGCGCAGCACGTCCACCTGGGCGCGGGCCGAGTCGGCGTTCGCCTTCGCCTCGCGCACCTGCGCGCGGGTGAGGCCGCCTTGGAAGATGTTCCAGGTGAGGGCGACGCCCGCGTCCCAGTTCGGGACGGTGTCGGTGGGCGCCGCGCCCGCGGCGGTGTACCCGGCGAAGAGGCCGAGCGTCGGCGCGTAGGCCCCCTGCACCGAGTCGATCGTGAGCTCGCTCGCGCGCACCTGGCCGGCGAGCGCCGCGACGTCGGGGCGGCGCTGCAGGGCCTCCGCGAGGAGGGGCTCGATGGCGTCGATCCTCCCCGTCGACCGGGCCGAGCGCGTCGTCCCCGACCTCGTAGTCCGCCGGCGCGTCCTCGCCCATGGCCTGGCTGAGCTGGGCCTTCGCGGCCAGGTGGCCGTTCTCCGCGTTGATGAGCTGGACCTCGGCGTTCGCGCGGTTCGTCCGCGCGAGCGCGAGGTCGATGGCGGGGTGCGTGCCGATCCGCACGAAGGCCTCGGTCTGCTGGAGGTGGGCCTGCATGTTCGCGACGTTGTCCCGCGCGACGCCGACGAGGTCGCGCGCCGCGCGCGCCGTGAAATAGGCGAGCCGGACGTCGAGCGCCGTCTGGAGCGCCACGGCCGCCTCGTTCTCCCGCTGCGAGGTGGCGGAGGCCTGCGCGGCGCGCCAGCGGCCGCGGCCCTGACCGAAGTCGAGGATGACCTGGTTCAGGGTGACGCCGAACGACCAGAACTCGGACGAGGTGAGGCTCTTCGACCCGACCGGCACGCCCGCCCTCACGATGTTGCTCGTCGTCCGCTCGTAGCTCCCGTTCCCGGTGATCTGCGGCAGCAGCGGCGCGAGCGCCTCGTCCGCGCGCGCGCTCGCCGCGGTCGTGCCGGCGCGGGCCTGGCGGAGGAGGGGCTGGCGCTCGCGCGCCGCCTGGAGCGCCTGCTCGAGCGTGAGCACGCGGGCGGGCGGCGAGGCTCCCGGTGTGGGCGCCGCCTGCTGCGCCGGAGCGGGCGGCGCCGGGGTCTCGCCGCGGGCGGTGCCGCCGAGGACGAGCGCGGTGAACGCGGCGAGCGCGGCGCGCGAGGGGCGGCGGGTCACGAGCGCTCCCGGGGGGTGCGCCGCTCGTCCGTCGCGTCGAGCGCGTCGAGGTTCGCAACGACGCGCTGCAGCGCCGTGCACAGCGAGGCGATCTCGTCGCGGCTCATCCCCGCCACGACCGCGTCGCGGATTCGAGCGGGCGACCGGCGCGAGCGCCTTCGTCGTGCGGGCGCCCGAGCGCGTGAGCCAGACGCGGGTCCGGCGACGGTCGTCGGGGTCCACCTCGCTGCGGACGAGGCCGCGCTCCACGAGCGCCGAGAGGGCGCGCGAGACGTCCGGGGCGTCGGCCCGGGTGCGCGCGGCGATCTCCACCTGCGAGATGCCGGGGGTCTCCTGGATGGCGACGAGCATCCAGAACTGCTGCGGCGTGAGCCGCCACCCCGCGACGCGGTCGAGGACCGCGCGCTTGATGCGGCGGCGCGCGGCGGCGATGAGGAGCCCAGGGTACGGCTGCATGCGCGCCTCCGACGACACGGAACGTTGCGATTCCAATCCTTGCGTTCGCAAGCAATGGATCTCCGCGGCGTGCGGGACAAGGCCCGGGCGGGGTCGCCGCCGTCGGCCGTCCTGGGCCCGAAGCGAGCGGGTGCCCGGGCGCCGCTGCTCGAACGGGGCGCTTCGGACCGGCCGCGTAACCGGACGCCGGCCCGGGGGTCTTGCTGGCACCGGGCGGGTCGAGCGCGCCCGAGCCCCTCAAGGGCCGTGTTCCGAATGAAATCGCGGCGCACGAGTTGTTGAACGAGCGCGGACCCGGCGCGGGACGTCCGGGGCGCGCGAGCGGAGGGGAGGTTCACGTGCGGAGAGGGAAACGTGCCGTCGGGCTCGCGCTGGCCGTGGCGCTGCTCGGGGCCGCCCGAGGAGCTCGGGCGGAGCTGGGAGGGCAGGAGACCTCGGTGGAGCGGGACCGCCAGGCGCTCGCGATGGAGCGCAAGCCCGCCCGAGCCCAGGCCGGCGTGACGGTCCACGAGCTTCGGGGGCCGACGCTCGCCGTCCGGGAGTATGTCGATCCCTCGGGGACCGTCTTCGCCGTGGCGTGGAGCGGGATCGCGCCGCCCGACCTCCCGCGCCTGCTCGGCGCCTACCACGACGAGTACCGGGCTGCGGCCTCTCGCCCGCCGGCCGGTCGCGGGCCGCGCCGCGTCGAGTCGGCGCGGATCGTCGTGGAGACCTGGGGGCACGGCCGGAGCCTGCACGGCCGCGCGTGGCTCCCTTCCCTCGTGCCGTCGGGAGCGAGCCTCGATGACGTCCAGTGACCTCCGGCGTGCCGTCTGGATCCCCCTCCTCGCGGCGGCGTGCGGCGGCGGCTCCTCGACCTCGCCGGCGGCCGTCATCGGTCCGGCGGGGCCGAACGTCGTCCCGATCAGCGTGAACGGTGCCGGCTGCTCCGCGACCGCCTACTTCAACGAGCCGTGCGTCAGCGCGACCGTCTGCATCCCCGGCACCTCCACCTGCCAGGTCGTGAACAACCTCCTCCTCGACACCGGCAGCACGGGCCTGCGGGTGTTCTCGCAGGCGCTCACGCTCCCGCTCCCCGCGATAACGGCGCCGGACGGCAACCCGCTCGGCACGTGCATCGGCTACCTCGACGGTTCCTCGCAGTGGGGTCCCGTCGTGAAGGCGGATGTGATCCTGGGCGGCGAGCCGGCGGTCACCGTCCCCATCCAGCGCATCGACTCCAGGTTCGCGACCGCGCCGTCCGCGTGCACGGGCGCCCAGACCGACCCCGCGAGCGCGGGTTACAACGGCATCCTCGGCGTCGACCAGTGGATGCAGGACTGCGGCGACGCCTGCACCACCGCCGGGATCAACGGCCCCCCTCCACCCTACTTCAGCTGCGGAGCGGGCTGCACCCCGACGGTGGCTCCGCTCGCCTCCCAGGTCACGAACCCGGTCGCGGCGCTCCCGACCGACGGGAACGGGATCATCGTGCGGCTCCCCGCGGTCCCGGCGGGCGGAGCCCGGTCGATCTCGGGCGAGCTCGTGCTGGGGATCGGCACCCGCACGAACAACGTCCCGCCGGCCTCGGTGGTCGCGTTCCCGCTCGACGGCTCCGGCGAGCTCCGCACCGCCATGGGCGGGAACCCGGTGCCGTCGTTCCTCGACACCGGATCGAACGGCCTCTTCTTCCCGTCCCCGACGTCGGCGCTGACGATCTGTCCCGCGCCGGACACCGCCTGGTTCTGCCCGGCGGTGCCGGTGAGCTTGACCGCGACGAACTTCGGCGTGGGCGGGTCGCCGTCGGGGCAGGTGACGTTCCAGATCGCCAGCATCGACGCGCTCGCTCCCATCGTCGCCGTCTCCTCGCAGGTGGGCGGCCCCGCCTTGGGCGCGAGGAGCGTCGACTGGGGGCTGCCCTTCCACCTCGGGCGCGACGTCTACATCGGGATCGAGGGGAGGTCGAGCGGGCTCGGCACCGGGCCGCTCGTCGCGTACTGACGCGCCGGCGCGGACGGCGCGCGTCGCGCAGGGAGGGAACGGGCATGACGCGGACCGAAGGGCTGTCGCGGAAGGCGCTTCCCTGGACGGCGCTCCTCGCGCTGCCCCTCGTCCTCGTGGCGAACGCCGCGCGGGCGGCGACGCAGCCGGCGCCGCCGCGCTCCGACGCGGGCGGCGGGATCCTCCGCGAGATGAACCGCGCGATGATCCAGCTCGCCGACCGCGTGTCGCCGTCGGTCGTGCAGGTCCAGGTGACGGGATACCGTCCGGCGGGGCCGGACGGCCGCACCGAGTCCGCGTTCGTCGCGAGGCAGCACGCCGTCGGCTCCGGGGTCATCGTCGCGAGCGACGGGTACGTGCTGACGAACAACCACGTGGTGCGCGGCGCGCAGCGGATCCAGGTGCTGCTCCCGCTGCAGCCGGGCGGATCGCCCGGACCGGAGGACGCCGGACAGCGCCTGCTGGACGCGCGGGTGGTCGGCTCCGAGCCCGATCTCGATCTCGCGGTCCTCAAGGTGGAGGCGAAGGGGCTGCGCCCCCTCTCGCTCGCCACGGCGGCGCCGGTCCATCAGGGCGAGCTGGTGTTCGCGATCGGGAGCCCCGAGGGGCTGGAGCGCACGGTGACGATGGGGATTGTCGGCTCGGCGGAGCGGCAGCTCGCGCTCGGTCAGGCGATGGCGTTCATCCAGACCGACGCCCCCATCAACCCGGGGAACAGCGGCGGGCCGCTCGTCAACGTGGAAGGGGAGCTCGTCGGGATCAACACGTTCATCGTGAGCGAGTCTGGCGGGAGCCAGGGGCTCGGCTTCGCCATCCCCGCCGCGATGGCGAGCATCGTCTACGAGGGCCTGCGGCGGGACGGCCGCGTCCGCGTCCTCGACGCCGGGCTCGGCGTGCAGGCCATCGACCACTCGCTCGCGGCGGGTCTCGGCCTCCCCCGCGACTGGGGCGTCGTCGTCGCGGACGTGGCCCCCGGCGGGGCGGCGCGGGCGGCGGGGGTTCGGCCGGGCGACGTGATCGTGTCACTCGATGGTCGCACGATCGACGACCTCTCGGACGTGACCACCGCGAAGTACCTTCACCGTCTGTCGGAGCCGATCCGGGTGGTGCTGCTGCGCGGGAGCGAGCGGCTGACCCTGGCCATCGAGGCGAGGGAGCGGCCGCACCGGCCCGACCTGGCCGAGCTCGCCCGGCCCGACACGGGCATGGTGCGGCCCCTCGGCATCCTCGCGATCGAAGTGAGCGAGAAGCTCAAAGGGATCATCCCGCCGCTCGTCGTCGGGTCCGGGGTCGTCGTCGCCGCCCGGACGCTCGATGCGACCGCCGCCGAGAGCGGGCTCCAGCCCGGAGACGTGATCCACGCCGTGAACCGGACCGAGATCGTCTCGGTCGAGGGCCTCCGGCAGGCGCTCCGCGCGATCAAGGTCGGCGATCCGGTCGCGCTCCAGATCGAGCGCGGCGGGAGCCTCGGCTACCTCTCGTTCGAGATGGAGTGACGGGCGGCGCCGGCGCCCGCCGCGGTCGCGGAAGGGTCTCGCCATGCTGCTCTCCACGATCGCAACGTCGCTCGTCCTCGCGCTGGCGGCGAACCCGCCGCCCGCGTCCGGGCCGCCGGCGCCGCCGCTGCCGCGCTCGTCGATCGCGGCGGTGCTGGCCCACCGAGGCGAGCTCGGGCTCTCGGACGCGCAGGTGATGCAGCTCGAGGCGCGCGACGCCGCGCTCCAAATGCAGATCGTGGAGCTCAGGCAGCGGCTCGCGACGCCCCGGGCCCCTGGGCGGAGCCCGGACGGACGTTCCGCGACGCCGGACGAGGGGCGGCCGTCGCCGCTCTCGCCCACTGCCGGGGCTGAGAGGACGGGCGGCGGAAGCGGACGCCACGGCGGAGAGCCCGGCGGGCGTCACGGCGAGGAGAGGAGCGGCATGCCTCCGCAGGATCCCACGGCGCGCGCGGCCGCGCTCCAGTCCCGGATCGACGACGCGGACACCGCGGCCTGGCTCTCCGCGGAGAGCGTGCTCGAGGCGTCGCAGCGTGAGCGGGCCCGGGAAGTCGCCGAGAAGTACCGAGAGACGCTCGCGGACGAGCGCGAGGCGGACCGGGCGCGTCGCAAGTAGCGGGACCGAGGGCTCGTCGTCGACGACGAGATGCGGCACGGCCGGCCGGCGGACGCTCGTCGGGTGCGGGCTCCTACGAGCCCCGGTCGCGGCGCGGGTCCTCGCCCGCTGCCACCTTCCGCACCGTGTCCCAGGTGCGCGTCGTGACGTCGGTCCCGAACGTCTTCTCGATGAGCGCCATGAACACGGGTCCGCGCGGCCCCGGGACGTACGCGCTGAAGACCTCGCGTCCCTTCACGCGCAGGATCCGCGCGGAGTCGAGGGCGATCGGCAGGACGGGGGCCGATCCCGGGGGCTCGCGCAGGAACGTGATCACCTGCTTCGACCCGGGCGCCAGCCGGAACGGCGCGTAGGGATCCGATCCGATGATCTCCCGAAGCGCGTCGAGCGGCCGGACGAAGGTCAGGAAGGTCCGGCCCAGGACCTCCTGCATCGCCTCCTCGACCCGCCGCTGGAGCGAGGCCTCGGCGGCCGCGCGCGCGCCGAACACGACGTTGCCGCTCGAGAGGAGCGTCCGCACGTCGATGAAGCCGGCGGCCTCGAACGCGCGCTTCAGCTCCGGCATCCTCGCGTTCATCGGGCTGACGCCCCGGAGGAAGGCCGCGAACCGCGCCGGCGCGCCCCTCGTGGCCGCGCGGCTCACCGCCGCCTCGTGAGCCGGTTCTCGGCGTAGAGCCTGAACTCCTTGCCGGGCTCGGCCAGCTCGAACACCGTCGTGAGCCGGTCCGGACCGTCGCGCCGGAACGTCTCCCGTGCGCGCCAGCCCGGCGGGAGGTTCTCGATGGCCTCGGTCGTGAGGACGAGCGCGCCGTCCGGCCGCGCCTCCATGACGTACGGGTTCACGAACCGCTCGACGGTGAACTGGCGCCAGATGATCCTGCCGCGGATCCGGTCGAACGAGAACAGCCCGATCTCCTCGTGCCGTTCCCCCTTCGGGTTCGCGGGTTGCGGCTCTCCGAGCCGGCGAGCGTGGCGAGCACCGCGGCGAGCGGCAGCGTGGCGAACCTCATGGCCACCTCCATACGTGGGCGGCGCGGCCGGGGCTTCCTCATCGTGCCCACCGACCCCGAGCGGTTCGATGAGCGGCTCGGGGGCGTCGTCAGCCCACGACCTTCCGCACCAGCTCGCGCAGCCCCGTGGCGTCGAACGGCTTCTCGCAGCGGGGGAGCTGCACCCGGTCCAGGAACTCGCGGGCGCCGTCCGTGAACGCGCCGCCGGTGAGCACCACCATCCGGTCCGCCTGGTCGGGCGCGCGCCGGGCGAGCTCCGCGTGCAGCTCCATCCCGGTCATCCGCGGCATCATCAGGTCGCAGAGGATCGCGTCGAAGCGCTCGCCGCGGCCGATCTCGTCGAGCGCCTCCTCCGCCGAGCCGCGCACCACGACGTCGTGCTGCGACGCGAGCACGCGGCGGACCGCGGCCGCGACCGAGGGCTCGTCGTCCACGACGAGGACGCGGCCCCGCCGGCCGGCGGGCACCGGCCGGGCCGGCGCCTCGGCGGCGTCCTCCGCGGCGGCGGGCGCGGCGGGCAGCACGACGCGCATCGTCGTGCCGCGGCCCGGGCGGCTCTCGGCCGCGATCTCGCCGCCGAGCCCGAGGACGATGCCCCGGCAGATGGCGAGCCCGAGCCCCGTCCCCACGCCGGACGGCTTCGTCGTGAAGAACGGGTCGAAGATCCGGTCCGCGATCTCGGGCGCGATGCCACTCCCGGTGTCCCGGACCTCGAGCACCGCGCGGCCGGCCGGATCCGTCCACGTGACGACGCGGATCTCGTGCTCGGCGGCGTGCCCCTCCGGGATCGCCTGCGCCGCGTTGATGAGCAGGTTCAGGACCACCTGGCCGAGGCGCGCCTCGTCCGCCATGATCGCGGGCGACGGCCCGTACTCGCGGACGAGCCGGGCCCGGTACCGGATCTCGTTGGCGGCGAGGTGGATGGCCGAGTCCACGACCGGCCCGAGGTCGAGGCGCGCCCGGCGCTCGTCGCGCGCGCCCGAGAACGTGCGGAGGTCCCGCACGACGTGCCGGACGCGCTCGGCCCCCTCGCGCGCGTCCGCGAGCGCGTGGAGCACCTCCGCATCCTCCGCCGACCCGTCCCGGAGCCGGCCGGCGTGCTCGTGCAGGAACTCGAGCGCCGCGCTGAGGTAGGCGAGCGGGTTGTTGATCTCGTGGGCGACGCCCGCCGCGAGCATCCCGACCGACGCGAGCCGATCGGACTGCATGAGCTGCGCCTGCACCGCCTTCACCTCCGTGACGTCGAGCAGCGTCCCGGCGAGCCGGACCGGCTGGCGCACGCCGCCCAGCTCCGCGAACCGGGCGATCCCGTGCGCCGAGATCCAGCGGACGCTCCCGTCCGGCCGCACGATCCGGTACTGCTGCTGGTACCGGCCGTCGCCGCCCGGATCCGTCCAGCGCGCGGCGGCGGCCCGGACCGCCTCGCGATCGTCGGGGTGGACGACCGCGAGGAAGGCCTCGAAGTCCGGGACCTCCGCGTCGGGGGCGCCGAAGATCTCGCGGGCGCGGGGCGACCACTCCATCCGGCCGTACGGGAGCGCGTGGAAGGTCCCGAGCCCCGCCGCCTCGATCGCGAGGGCGAGCCGCTCCTCGCTCTCGCGAAACGCCTCCTCGGTCGCGCGGCGCTCCGTCGCGTCGCGGACGACGCTGACGAGCACGCGCTCGCCGTCGAGGGACGCGCCCTGCGACGACACGTCGACCGGGAAGGTGGTGCCGTCCCTGCGGCGGTGGTCGATCTCGAACCGCACCCCGCCGTCGTCCGCGGCGGCGAGCTGGGCCTCCGTGAGGGACGCCGTCCCCGGAGCGCGCAGGTCGTGGATCGTCCTCGCGCGGAGCTCGTCCCGCGACCACCCGTACGCGGCGGCGGCCGCGGCGTTCGCGTCGAGGATGCGCCCGTCCTCGCGGCGGACGAACAGGATGATGTCCCGCGTGTGCTCGGCGAGGAGATCGTAGCGCCGCTCGGCGCGGCGGAGCGCCGTCTCGACCCGGCGCTCCCGCCGGGTCCCCCAGCGGAGCGCGGCGTGGAGCACGAGGGTCGTCGCCGCGACGAAGGCGATCCCCTTCACGGTGGACCACCAGGCGAGCTCCGGGATCGAGCGCTCGACGGCGGCGAGGAACGCGTCGGAGAGGGCGATCCAGGCGACGGAGACGACGGCGTAGATCGCCGGCACCCAGACCGCGAGCCGCGACGCCCTCGCGGCCTCGACGCCGATCTGGGGTGGGTCGGGATCGGTCCCGGCCCCTCGCTGCGCCATGGTCTCCCCTTCGGCGGTACCGCTCCATCCCCGCCGGGCCATTGTCCGCGGGGATCGGGTCCCGACGCAATCCGGGCGGACCCGGCGAGGCCACCGCAGCCCCGAGCCGCTCGATCGTTCCCGACTCGGCCAGGGGGACCGCCGCGCCCCCTCGGCTGCGCGCCTCGCCGTCCGAGGCCCCTTCGGAGCCGTCCCGCGCTCCCGCCCGCCGGTGTCGATCCGGCGTGACGCGAGCGCGGTGCGCCCGCGAAAGGACGGAGGACGGACATGAAGCGAGGAGCGTGTGTGAGCCTGCTGGCGGCGGCGCTGTTCGCCGGATGCGGCGGGGGCTCGGGCAGCATGAGCGGCGGCGGCAGCTGCACGCCGGGTCAGAGCGCGTCGATCAGCATCACGTCGACCGGCGTCACCCCCCAGGCGGTGTGCGTCCTGCCGAACGGCACGGTCACGTTCATGAACAACGACACGAGCGCCCACGACATCGAGTCGACCGGGACGTGCACCCAGCTGAACCTCGGCAGCATCGCCGCGGGGCAGAGCGACACCGCGCTGTTCCCGACCACCGCGACCTGCACGTTCGGGGACGCGACGCACGCGGGCAACGCGGCGTTCCAGGGGACCGTGGCCGTGTCGAGCGCGCCGACCACCGGTCCGGGGTACTGACGTCGAGGATGGCGAGAGAGGAGCGGATCATGACGCGCACCAGCCCGGTGGTCCCGGCGAAGGGGATCGCGATCGCGCTGTCGATGCTCGCCGCCTGCGGCGCCGACACCGCGAGCCTCACGCCGCTCGCCTGGCAGAAGGTGACCGGCCCCGGCCCGGGCGGCTCCGTGCTCGGGCTCGGCGCCCCGGGGAGCTTCGACGAGCGTGGCAACTTCACGGTCCGCGCCTTCGAGGACGGCGGGATGGTCTGGATGTACTACGGCGGCAGCGACACCAGCGGCGCGTGCGCCGGGATCAACGGCTCGCACTGGCGCATCGGGCTCGCCCGCTCCACGGACGGGGTCGACTTCACGCGCGTCACGGGATCGAAGACCGGCGGCGCGGTGCTCGACGTCGGAGCGCCCGGCGATTTCGACAGCCAGCTCGCCTACCGTCCGTTCGTCCTGAAGGACGGGGACCTCTACCGCATGTGGTACAACGGCAGCTCCGAGCCGTTCAACTGTCCGACCGGCACGCTCGCCCTCGGTCGGCGCATCGGGTACGCCGAGTCGACCGACGGCGTCGCCTGGACCAAGAAGAACGACGGCCCGGGCCCCGGCGGCAGCGTCCTGACGCTCGGCGCGCCCGGAGAGCTCGACGCGCAGCAGGTCGGCTACGTCTGGGTCCTGAAGGACGGCGACCAGTACAAGATGTACTACTCGGCGAACGACGCCGAGAACTTCTGGCGCGTCGCGCTCGCGATCTCGACCGACGGGCGGACGTGGACGAAGGTCCGCGGCAAGGGCGTGACGGGCGCGGTCCTCGACCTGGGCGCCGCGGGGAGCTTCGACGCCGCCTGCGCGTACCAGCCCTCGGTCGTGAAGGAGCGCGTGGACCTCTATCGCATGTGGTACCGCGGGTGCGCGGCGCCGGGGCAGTTCGGCGGCCCGAGCGGCGGCACGATCGGCTACGCCGAGTCGAACGACGGCATCACCTGGGTGAAGATCCCGCAGCCCGGCCCCAAGGGCGCGGCGCTCGGGCCGGGCGCCGCGGGGACCTTCGACTCGGGCGGGCTCACCACGCCGTCCGTGTTCGAGGACGCCTCCGGCTGGACCATGTACTACGCCGGGTTCGACACCTCGGGGCGGTTCCTGAACGGGCTCGCGAGGGCGCCCCGGTGAGCGGGCGAGCGCGCCTCGTCGTTGCCGTCCTGGCGGTCGTGGCGGCGCCCTTCGCGCGCGCGCAGACGATGCTCGATCAGGAGGAGCGGCTCATCGACATCCACTCGCTCCTCCTCGACCTCCCGCCGCTCCAGGCCCCGGGCGCGCTCGAGTGGCGGCGGCTCGACGTGTCGCTCGAGGTGGTCTCGATCCCGGAGATCGACGGCACCACCGGTACGAAGGTGCAGATCACCGCGTCGGACCGGACACGGCTCTTCCCGCGGCCGCGCGTCGCGCTCGGGCTGCCGGCGCCCGAGGGCTTCCGCGCCTTCGCAGGCCTCTCGTACATCCCGCCCGTGCCGATCCGCGACGTGACCACGAACGCGCTGGCGGGCGAAGCCGGCATCGCCTGGGTCCCGGGGACGTTCCGGCTCGGCGTTCGGGTTCACGGGACTCTGGCGACGTCGACGGCGCCGGTGACGGATCCCGCGACGCGGGACACGCTCGAGACGCAGGAGTGGGGCGCAGACCTCTCCGCCGGCGGGAGCTTCGCCGCGTCGTCGCGCCTCCGCCTCGAGCCGTACGCGGGAGGGGGCTTCGTCGCGCTCCACGGCCGGTTTCGCGTGGCGAGCGACGGCAACGTGATCACGAGCGACTACGCCGGCCCCGCGTGGCACGCGGGGCTCCGCGCGCTCTTCGCTGCGCGCTGGGAGCTCGTCACCGAGGTGGACGGCTACCCGGACCGGCTGGTCCACACCGACGTGCGGCTCGGCTACCTGTTCGGCTGGTGAACGAAGGAAGGGGAGAACCCATGGACGCCCTCGCGATCCTCGCCGCCGCCGCGCTCTCCGCGGCCGGCTCGCCCCGGCTCGAGGCGGTCCCCGCCGGTCCCGGGATCCGGATCCACGTCGCGAAGCGGGGCGCGTTCGCGATGTTCGCGCACGATCACGACTTCGAGGTGACCCGGTGGAGCGCGACGGCGGAGATTCCGGACGGCGATCCGGCCCGGGCGTCGCTCGAGCTCGTCCTCGATGCCGGCTCGCTCCACGATCGCGAGTCGAAGCTCTCCGAGGCCGACCGGCGCAAGGTGGACGCGCAGGCCGCCGGCCCGGACGTGCTCGACGCGGCGCACGCGCCGGAGATTGTCTACCGCTCCGAGCACGTCACCGTGGACGCGGGCGGCGGAGCCGGAGCGCCGGTGCGCGGCACGATCCACGGGCGCCTCACGCTGCGCGGCGAGACCCGTCCGGTGGACGTCGCGTTCGAGGCGACGCGCGCCGGCGCGGCCTGGAGCGTCCGCGGGCGAGCGCGCTTCACGCAGTCGCAGTTCGGCCTGAAGCCGTTCAGCGGCTTCGGCGGCACGGTCGGCGTGAAGGACGAGGTCGAGCTGACGTTCGAGCTCGAGCTCTGGCCGCGGGGCTAGCGCCCCGAGACGAACGACGGCGTCGGGACCGACGCGCTCACCGTTCCGCTCCCGAGCTGGCCGCGGCCGTTCGCGCCCCAGCAGACGATCCCGCCGTCCTGCAGGAGCGCGCAGGAGTGGTTGTAGCCGGCGGAGAGCGCCTTCGCGCCGGACGGGAGCGGCACCTCGACGAGCCCCCGCGCCGTCGGCGCGCCGCTCAGCTGGCTCGCGTCGTCGGCGCCGAAGCAGGTGACGGCGCCGGTCGTCCCGTCGAGCGCGCAGGTGTGGGCGTTCCCCGCGGCGGCGCCGGACGGCGACGCGATGCCCGGGAGCGGGGAGATCGCCGTGGGACGCTGCACGGTGAGCGAGGAGTTGTCGCCGCCCGCCGCCTGCCCGGCGGAGTTCGACCCCCAGCACTCCAGCGTCGGCGCCGGCGCCGCGACCGCTGCGCAGGTGTGCGCGGCGCCCGCGGCGACGGCGGTGGCGCCGCTCTGGATGCCTTGCGCCTGGACGGGCCGCGACTGGTTCGAGGTGTTGCCGTTCCCGAGTTGCCACGACCCCGCGGCGCCCCAGCACCGCACTCCGCCCTGGAGGACGATTGCGCAGGTGTGCCGGTCGCCGTTCGAGACCGCCGTCGCCGGCCCGTTCAAGCTTCCGGGGTCGACCTGCACGGGCACGCTGCTCCGCGTGAACGTGCCGTCGCCGAGCTGGCCCGACTCGTTGCTTCCCCAGCACCAGATCGATCCGCCGACGAGCGCGCAGGTGTGGCCGTAGTAGGTCGGGGGCGAGCCGGCATTCTCGCCGCCGCCGGCGGAGGCCTCGGTCGCTCCCGCGGGCAGCGGCGTGGACACCTGGACCGGGCTGGACCGCTGCGTCGTCGTCCCGTCCCCGAGCGCGCCGGTCGTGTTGTCGCCCCAGCAGTAGGCCGAGCCGCCCGCGATGGCGCAGGTGTGCACGTACCCGGCGGCGACCGCGGTCGCCGCCGCGGGAAGGTCCACGTCCACGGGGAGCGCGCTGTCGAGGGTCGTGCCGTCGCCGAGCTGCCCGTGCTCGTTCGCCCCCCAGCACTTCACCTTCCCGCTCGTCGTGAGCGCGCAGGTGTGGCCGAACCCGCCCGAGACCGCGACGGCGCGCTCGCAGGCGCTCCCGACGCGGAGCCAGCCGGAGTTGCACGCGAAGGAGCAGGCGTGGACCTCCGTGCACACCGGGCCGGCGTTCGGATCCGGCGGGACGTCGGAGGCGCAGCTCGAGCACGCGGACCCGCAGTGGTACGCGTCCTCCTCGACGCACGCCACCCCGCAGAGGACCTGTCCGGCGGGGCAGCCGGACGGGTAGAGCACGTCCGCGCCCGCGGAGTGATCGACGAGCGATCCGCTGCACGCCGCGCCCGCGACGACGCCGGCGGCGACCGCCGAGACCCACCGCAGCGCCTGCCTCGTTCGCTCGCGCGCGCGCATCCGGCCCTCCTAGAACCCCCACAGCGCCAGGAGCGAGAACGACGCCCCGGGACGCAGCTGCGTCCGGTAGTCGAGCCTCATGACGTTCCCGCCCACCTCCGCGTCGACGCCCACCCGGATCGGCCCGAGCGGTGCGGTCACCATCGCCGCGAGCCCGCCCCAGAGCACGCTCGAGCCGAAGCCGAGCCCCGTGGAGAGCCGCTGGGAGGCGTAGCCGTAGCCGAGCTCGGGGCCCGCCTCGACGAGGATCCGCGCCGCGTTCAGCGGGATACAGCGCCGCGACGGCGCCGCCGACGTAGGCGAGATCGTAGCGGAGCCCCGGGTCGTTCACCGAGGTCGCGAGGTAGTCGAGGCGGACGCGGAGCCCGATGGGCCCGAGCTCCTTGCGCACGCCGAGGCGCACCGTCGGGGCGACGCCGAAGTCGGGGAGCCCGAGCGAGGTCCCGCCGGCACCCGCGAAGAGCAGGCCCGGCTTCGGCCCGCCCTTGGCGCGGGCGAGCTCGTAGCGCGTCGGCGCGAGCGGCGGGAGCGGCTCCGCCGTGCCGCGCTCCAGCACGAGGTCGGCGGTGGCGCGGCCCTCCGGCGCGCGGCGCTCGACCCGGTAGCGGCCGGCGGGGAGCGCGAGCGTGATCGGGCTTCTCGCCGGCGGCCACCTCGGCGAGCAGGCTCGTCGGGCCCCGCGAGCACGTAGGTCGTGCCCGGGATCGCGCGGCAGCGTCAGCCGGGCGTCGGCGCGGCGGAGGTCGGCCAGCACCACGTCGCCGCGCCCGGACATGCGGAACTCGTAGGTGGGGTGCTGCGCCCCGGCGGCGGTCGCCGAGGGTGCCGGCGAGCGTCTGCGACGACGTGTAGCGGAAGGCCTCGCCGAGCGTGACCAGGCCGTCGCCGTCGGCGTCGCCCGCGCCGCGCAGCGCGACCTCGAGGTGGTGCGTGAAGAAGCTGCCGCCGATGGCGGCCGACTCCTGGGCCGCTCTCGCCCACCGCCGTCGAGGCGATGAACGCCGTCCCGCGCACCGCCTCGTCGCGGGGAGCGCGAAGTCGAGCGCGGGGGCCGCCGTGGCGCCCTTCACCTGCGTGAGGAGCCCGGCCTCGCAGGCGTCGACGATGGCGACCTTCGCGTCCGCGGCGGTCGCGGTGACGAGCGACCGCAGCTCGTCGAACGAGAGCCGCTCCGGGCCGAGCTCGAGGCCGCCCGCGGCCGCGTGGCCCGGAGAAGTAGAAGAGGAGCAGCGGGTGCTCCCCCGCGGCGCGCGCCTGCGCGAGGCGCGGCCTCCGCCGCCGCGATCGCCTCGCGCACCCGGCTCGCGGTGGGGCCGCGCGAGGAGCTCGCACGTTCTCGGGCGAGAAGTCGCCCAGCTCGACGAGCGTACGCGGCGGAACCGCTCGGCGTCCTTCTCGGCGAACCAGAGCGCCGGGCGGCCGGGCGCGCCGGCGTTGTTGCCGACGACCACCGCGAAGCGCGCGGCCGCGCTCGCGGCGGCCGGGGCCGCGACGCCGGCGGCGAGGACGGCGAGCGCGAGCGCGGCGGATCGGGTCACGGGCGCTTCTCGAGCAGGGTGGTCGCCTGCGCCGTGTCGCGCGGCAGCCCCGGGAGCTCGCGCGCGGACCGCACCGAGGCCTCCCCGCCCGAGGCGACGGCGCGCGCGGCACGCTCGACGTCCGGGTAGGGGACCGGCGCCGGCGAGCAGACCGCGAAGATCCGCTCCGGACCCGGCCGCCCGTCGAGCACCGCGCCGCCGGGGAGCGTCGCGGCCGCGGCGATCTCCGGCGCGTCGCCGTTCGCCGGGAAGAGGCGCGAGACCTGCCCGGCGCCGTCCACCGAGAGCACCCAGACGCGGCACGTCCTCGCGGGCCGGACCTGGAAGCGGAGCGCCGCGCGCGCCGGCACGGGGTCGCCGTCCTTCGCCGGGCGCGCGGCGGCGCCGTCGCTCACGAAGACGGTGAGCGCGAGCGCGCCGCCCTTCAGGCCGACGTACCCGGCCGGCGGCCGGGCCACGACGAGCAGGACCGCGGCGGCGGCCGCCGCCCCGAGGGGCGCCGCGGCGAGGAGCCAGCGCGGCAGGCGGCGCCGCCGGCTCCGCTCCAGGACCACGTCCACCGTCGCCGGGAAGACCTCGCGCCGGAACTCGTCGCCGAGCCGGCGCATCTGGACGACCTCCTCGCGGCACCGGGCACACGCCTCGACGTGCGGCGCGAGCGGCGAGCGGGACGGATCGAGGAGGTACGCCTCGAGCTCCAGGGCGGACGGGCAGCGCGTCGTCATCGCTCTCCCCCTGCGAGCAGCGCCCTCGCCCGCTCGAGGAACCGGGTCGAGCTTCCGGTGCACGGTCTTGCGCGAGATGCCGAGCGCGCCCGCGATCTCCTCGTGCTCCATGCCGTCCACCAGCACGCCGACGGCGATCGCCTGCGTCTGCACGTCGAAGCGCGACAGCACCTGCCGCGCGAGGTGCCGGTCCGGGAAGGACGCCGCCGCGCCGGGGACGACGTCGAGCGCGTCCTCGGGCTCCTCGCCGCGCCGCCGCGCGTCGCGCAGGAGGTTCAGGCAGTGGTTCGTCGCGACGCGGTAGATCCAGGGGAGGGCGGTCTCGCGCTCCGACAGCCGGTCGATGTCGCGCACGAGCTTCAAGAAGACCTCCTGGGTCGCGTCGCGCGCGGCCTCGCGGTCCCTGAGGAGCCGCAGGCACCGCCGGTACACGGCGGGACCCAGCTCCCGGTACAGGGAGACGACGAGCTCGCGCTCGGAAGGCCCGGGTCCCTCACCCATGCTGGTCGCACCGTCCGGTCGTTGGGTTCTGGGTACCTCGTGTAAACGGACGGTCGCACAGTCGCGGGCTCGAATCGGGTCACTGCCGGGTCGTTCCTGTGGCGAGCTCCGCGCATCCAAGGAGGGAACACCCGGGCGACCGCCCGCGGGACAGGCTCACCTGCCGCGACCAGCGGCCGCCTGCGCTGCGGTACCCATCCGACGCGTCCCGGGGATCCGGCGGCCGGTGTCGTCGCGAGCAGGGCAGCGGCCGACCGCTGCCGGCGCGGGCCCCGCGGGGCCGAAAGGAACGACCATGGACGTCAGGACATCGAGGACCGGGATGGCCGTCGCGGTGGCGATGCTCGCGATCGCGTGCAAGGGATACGGCGGCACCGGCGGGCGGCTCGCCGTCAGCGCGCGGACGGTGGCGCCGGCGGGCGCGGCGGCGACGGCGGCAGCGGCGACCGGTGGGCTCGACCTCGGCGACGGCATCGTCCTCACGCGCGTCCGGCTGGCCGTACAGCGGATCTCGCTCGAGGCGGCGGAGGCCACGAGCGCGGGCGCCATGCCGGACGCCGCGGGCTCCTCCACGAAGGAGGGCGAGTCGGGCGGCGGCAGCGGGGACGGGAGCGGGGACGGGAGCCGCGGCGGGAGCGGCGGCGGGAGCGGCGGCGGGAGCGGCGGCGGGTCCGACGACAGCGGCGACGCCGAGGAGGTCAGCGTCGGCCCGTTCGCAGTGGACCTCGGATCGGACGCGCTCGCGGGCGGGATCCGCTCCGTCTTCGACGGCGACGTGCCGGCGGGCACCTACCGCGAGCTCCGCATCGCGGTCGGCCCGGTCGCCGACGCTGCGCCGGGATCCCCGCTCGCCGACATGGCGGGCGAGTCCGTGATCGTCGAGGGGACCATCGACGGTGCGTCCTTCACGTTCCGGTCCTCGCTCGCCTCGACGCAGAAGATGGAGATGACCGTCCAGGTCGCCGCCGACGGCAGCTCGAGCGGCGTCACGCTGACGATCGACCCGCGCGGCTGGTTCCGCGCGGCCAGCGGGACGCGGCTCGACCCGACGCTCGACGCGAGCCGCGCGGCGATCGAGGACAACGTCCGCGCGTCCATCGGCGTCGAGCTCGAGGACGAGGGCGAGAGCGAGGGCGGCGGAGACGGCGGGGACGGCGGCGGGATGGACGACGGCGCAGGTCACGCCTGACGCGGCGAGCGCCGAAGAGACCTCCGGTCTCCGATCGCGCGGTGCCCCGTCGACGCGGGGCACCGCGCGTCGTCTCGGCTCCCGCCTTCCGCGGCCGGCCGCATCCCCGAAGGGTCGTTGCTGCCCCGCCTCGACTCCGGATGATGGGACCGATCCCGGTCTCCGGGCCTCGCCGCGGCGGCCCGAAGGAGTGCGGCATGGACTTCTCCGAGTCACCCAAGGTGAAGACGGTGCGCGGCGTCGTCCGCGCGTTCATGGAGCGGGAGGTCTATCCGCTCGAGCCCGGGCTGCGCCACGATGGCTTCGCCGCGACGCTCCCGAAGCTCGAGCGCGCGCGCGCCAAGGCGAAGGAGACGGGGCTCTGGGCGGCGTTCGTCCCGGACGCGCACGGCGGCGCTGGGCTCACGCTCACCGAGTTCGCGCACATGAGCGAGGAGCTCGGGCGGAGCCCCATCGGCCACTACGTCTTCAACTGCCAGGCGCCGGACGTGGGGAACATGGAGATCCTCATGAAGTACGGCACCGACGAGCAGAAGGAGCGCTGGCTCCGGCCGCTCGTGCGGGGCGAGATCCGGAGCTGCTTCACCATGACCGAGCCCGAGTTCGCGGGCTCGAACCCGGTGTGGCTGGGCACGACCGCCACGAAGGACGGCGGCGAGTGGGTGATCCGCGGGCACAAGTGGTTCGCGACCGGCGCCGACGGCGCGGCGTTCGCGATCTGCATGGCGGTCACGGACCCGGACGCGGCGGACAGGTACCGGCGCGCGAGCATGATCGTCGTCCCGACCTCGACCCCGGGGTACGAGCTCGTCGGCAACCTCTCGGTGATGGGCGAGCGCGGCGGCGGCTGGGCGTCGCACGGCGAGGTGAGCTACCACGGCGCGCGCGTGCCGCTCGCGAACCTCCTCGGCGGGGAGGGGATGGGGTTCCTCATCGCGCAGGAGCGGCTCGGCCCCGGGCGCATCCACCACTGCATGCGCTGGATCGGCGTGTGCGAGCGCGCCTTCGACCTCATGTGCCGCCACGCGGCGACGCGCGAGCTCGCGCCGGGCAAGCCGCTCGGGACGCGCCAGATGGTCCAGCAGTGGATCGCGGAGAGCCGGGCCGAGATCCACGCCGCCCGGCTCATGGTCCTGCACGCCGCGTGGCGGATCGAGACGGAGGGCATCTACGAGGCGCGCGAGGAGATCTCGCTCATCAAGTTCACCGTGGCGCGCACGCTCCAGCGCGTCCTCGACCGGGCGATCCAGACGCTCGGCGGTCTCGGAATGACCGACGACACGCCGCTCGCCTTCTGGTGGGCGCACGAGCGGGGCGCGCGGATCTACGACGGCGCGGACGAGGTGCACGTGGACGCGGTCGCGCGGCGGATCCTCCGGCGGTACGGGATGAAGGACCGGTGAGCGCGATCCGCCCGGGCGAGGAGCTGGACGTCGCGGCGGTGGACCGCTGGGTCCGGACCATCGATCCCGGCCTCGAGGGCGTCCCCGAGGTGACGCAGTACTCGGGCGGCGCGTCCAACTGGACGTACCGGCTGCGCTACCGGAACCGCGACCTCGTGCTCCGGCGTCCGCCCGCCGGCACGAAGGCGAGGTCGGCGCACGACATGGCGCGCGAGTTCCGCGTCCAGCAGGGGCTGAAGCCGGTGTTCCCGCTCGTCCCGACGATGGTCGGCCTCTGCCAGGACCCGTCGGTCCTGGGGTGCGACTTCTACGTGATGGAGCGGATCGACGGCCTCGTCCCGCGCGCGCGGCTACCGCGGGAGGCGCGGCTCGGACGCGAGGACGTGCGCCGGCTCTGCACGGCGTTCGTGGACCGGCTCGTCGAGCTCCACGCGGTGGATCCGGCGGCGGCAGGGCTCGCCTCGCTCGGCAAGGGGGCCGGCTACCCACGCCGGCAGGTGGAGGGCTGGTCCGAGCGCTACGTGAAGGCGCGGACCTGGAACGTGCCCTCGTTCTCGTACGTACGCCGCTGGCTCGCCGAGCGCGTCCCCGCGGACGCCGGCTCCTGCGTCATCCACAACGACTGGCGGCTCGACAACATGGTGCTCGACCGCGCGGAGCCGACGCGGATCGTGGGCGTCCTCGACTGGGAGATGGCGACGGTCGGCGATCCGCTCATGGACCTCGGGAGCGCGCTCGCCTACTGGGTCCACGCGGACGATCCCTGGCTCATGCGCCTCACGCGCCGGCAGCCGACCGACGCGCCGGGCATGCTGCGCCGCGAGGAGGTGGTCGCGCGCTACCTCGAGCGGACCGGCCTGAAGCCGGAGGGGTGGACCTTCTACGAGGTCTTCGGTCTGTTCCGTCTCGCCGGCATCCTCCAGCAGATCTACTACCGGTACCATCATCGCCAGACCCGGAACCCGGCGTTCCGGCGCTTCTGGATGCTCGTGAACTACTTCGACTGGCGCTGCCGCGGGATCGTCCGGCGGAGCGGCGGCCGGTGACGTCGCGGAGGAGCGCACCATGACCCAGGGGCCGTTCTCGCTCGCGGATCGCGTCGCGATCGTCACTGGCGCGAGCCGCGGGATTGGCGAGGCGATCGCCGTCCGGCTGGCGGAGGCCGGCGCCGCGGTCGTCATCGCCGCGCGGAAGCCGGAGGGGCTGCAGGAGGTCGCGTCGCGCATCGCCGCCGCGGGCGGCCGCGCCCTCCCGGTTCCGGCGCACATGGGGAAGCCTGCCGACGTGCAGGCCCTCGTCGCGAAGGCGGTGGCGGCGTTCGGCAAGGTGGACGTCCTCGTGAACAACGCCGCCGCGAACCCCTACTTCGGGCCGCTCCTCGGGGTCGAGGAGTCCGCCTGGGACAAGACGTTCGAGGTGAACCTGAAGGGCTACTTCGCCGCGACGCGCGCCGTCGTGGAGCACCTCCGGTCCCGGAGCGCTCCCGGCTCGATCGTGAACGTCGCGAGCATCGTGGGGCTCCGGGCGGCGCCGCTCCAGGGCGTCTACGCCATGACCAAGGCGGCGGTGATCTCGATGACGCGGACGCTCGCGCAGGAGCTCGGGCCCGAGGGGATCCGCGTGAACGCGATCGCGCCCGGACTCGTCGAGACCCGGTTCGCGGGCGCGCTCGTCCAGAACGAGGAGCTGCGCGGCCGCTTCGTCTCGCGCACCGCGCTCGGCCGCC
Source organism: uncultured delta proteobacterium (assembly GCA_963821195.1). GTDB lineage: Bacteria > Myxococcota > Myxococcia > Myxococcales > Anaeromyxobacteraceae > Anaeromyxobacter. Next base: position 246,692 of record CAWGDE010000023.1, on the reverse strand, counting down.
ACGCGCAGCCGGACGAGATCGCGGGCGCCGCCGTCTACCTCGCGAGCGACGCGAGCGCGTACGTCACGGGCCACGTGCTCGTGGTCGACGGCGGCACGACGATCACGCTGTGACCGCCGCGGCGACGACCTTCGTAGCGGCGGGACCGGACCGCGACAACCGCGGCCGGCGCACGCCCCTCGCGGCACGCCCTCCCCGCCACGCGCCCCCTCCAGCCCCGGGCTCGTCCCGCGACGCGGGATTACGAAAGAGCAGATGTCCCGCCGCCCCCAGCCCTGGCCCGTCCGCGCGACCCACTGGTCGCACGCGATCCTCTTCGCGATCATGGCGGCGAGCGGCCTGCAGATCCTGGCCGCCTACCCGTTCCTCGGGGCGCAGGGCGAGCCGTACGCCTGGTACCCGCTGCAGGGCCGGCCGCCGCCGCACGTCCTGACGCTCGGCCACTGGCTCGCGGGCGCCCGCCACTGGCACTTCGCGTTCGCGTGGCTCTTCACGGCGAACGCCGCGATCTACGCCGTGTACCTGTTCGCCAGCGGCGAGTGGCGCCGCCGCCTGTTCTTCCCGCGGCGCGACGCGCGGAACGCGTGGCACACGGTCCTGCACGACCTGCGGCTCCGCCGGGAGCCGCCCACTCCGGTCGGCCTCTACAACGGAATGCAACGGCTGGTCTATACGGGCGTGCTCCTCGTCGCCCCGCTCCTCGTGCTGTCGGGGCTCGCCATCTACAAGCCCGTGCAGCTCCCGCGGCTCACCGCGCTCCTCGGCGGCTACGACGCGGCGCGCGCGGTCCACCTCGCAGTCCTCGTTGCGCTCGGCCTGTTCCTCGTCGTCCACCTGATCCAGACGGTGCTCCACCCGCGGACGATCGCGGACATGACGACGGGCGGCCGCGAGCGCGCGGAGGGCGCCGGATGACCTCCTCGCGCCGCAGCTTCCTCGCCGGCAGCCTCCGGACCGCCGGGCTCGCCGGGCTCGGTGCGCTCGCCTGCGACAGCGACCGGCCGCGGACGGGCTTCCTCGGCGCGATGGAGCGCGTGAACGAGCGGTTCCAGCGCGCCCTCTTCGATCCGGAGCGGCTCGCGCCCGAGCTCGGCGAGGACGCGCTGACGCCGGCCGGGGCGTTCCCGCAGTACAAGATTCGGCGACGACTTCCCCGCGCCTCCGCAGGGCTGGGCGCTCGTCGTCGGCGGACTCGTGAAGCGGCCGATCACGCTCTCGCTCGACGCGCTCGTGCGCCTCCCGCGCACGCGCACGCGCGTGCGCCACCACTGCGTCGAGGGCTGGTCGGGGGTCGCGGGCTGGGACGGCGTGCGCCTCTCCGAGGTCGCCCGGCTGGTGGAACCCGATCCGCGCGCGCGGTACGTGGAGTTCCGCTCGTTCGAGCCCGGGTACTACTCCTCCTGGGACCTCGAGAGCGCGCTCCACCCGCAGACGATCCTCGCCTACGGCATGAACGGCGTGCCGCTCGCGCGCGAGTACGGCGCGCCGCTCCGCCTCTACTCGGCGGTGAAGCTCGGCTACAAGATGGTGAAGTACCTCGCCCAGGTGAGCTTCCTCCCCGTCCGGACTGGCGGCTACTGGGAGGACCAGGGTTACGAGTGGTTTGCGGGCGTCTGAGGCGGCAACCTCGCCGCGCGTGTCCCGCGGAGGAGCGTTCATGCACCGGGTTCGATCCGTCGTCTCGTTGGCCCTCGCCGGGCTCGCCGCGGTCGCGGCCGCGCAGCAACCGCCGTCTCCCGCGGGGCCCGCGGCGAAGGAGGAGCACGTCCGCGGCACGGTCGCGGGCGTCCAGGGCGACACCGTCAGCGTGACCGGGGCCGATGGGCGCGCGCAGACGCTCCGGCTCGCAGAGCGGACGCGCGTGAGCGTCGCGACGAAGGGCGACCTGAACGCGATCCAGAAGAACGGCTACGTCGGCGTCACCGCGGTCGACGAGCCGGACGGCACGCTCCGCGCCCTCGAGGTGCACGTGTTTCCCGAGTCGGCGCGCGGGGCGGGCGAGGGGCACCGGCCGTGGGACCTGAAGCCGGGGAGCAGCATGACGAACGCGATGGTGTCGGGCGTCGAGGCCGCGAAGTCGGGGAAGGCGAAGGGCGGCAGCACGATGACGAACGCGACCGTCTCCGGCGTGGAGGGTGCGGCGGGCGGGAAGAAGCTCGAGCTCACCTACAAGGACGGCAAGAAGACCGTCGTCGTGCCGCCCGGCGTCCCGGTCGTCCAGCTCGAGGCGGCGGATCGCTCGGCGATCCAGCCCGGGCAGCACGTCTTCGCCGCGGGAGCGCGGCAGCCAGACGGCTCGGTGGCGGTCGACCGGATGGTGGTCGGCAAGGGCGGGGTCATCCCGCCGATGTGACGGCGCGGCGCGCCGGGAGGGAGGACGCGATGACGTCCCTGAGCGGGAAGGTCGCGGTGGTCACGGGCGCCGGCTCGGGGATCGGCCGCGAGGTCGCGCTCGCGTACGCGCGCGAGGGCGCGGCGGTGGTCGTTGCCGACGTGAGCGAGGCGGGCGGGCGCGAGACCGTCGAGCGGATCGCGGCCGCGAAGGGCAGGGCGAGCTTCTTCCGCGCCGACGTCTCGCGGCCGGCCGAGTGCGACGCGCTCGTGGCCGAGGCGGTGCGCGCGTTCGGGCGGCTCGACGTCGCGTGCAACAACGCCGGCATCGGCGGCGCGATCGCCCCGGTCGCCGAGCAGCCCGTCGAGGCCTGGGACCGCGTGATCGCGGTGAACCTCTCCTCGGTCTTCTACTGCATGCGGTCGCAGCTCCCGCGGATGCTCGAGCGCGGCGGCGGCGCGATCGTGAACATGGCCTCGATCCTCGGCGCGGTGGGTTTCGCGGGCTCGGCCGCCTACGTCGCCGCGAAGCACGGGGTCCTCGGCCTCACGCAGACGGCGGCGCTCGAGTACTCGGCGCTGGGCGTGCGCGTGAACGCCGTCGGGCCGGGGTTCATCGAGACGCCGCTCCTGTCGGGCATGGACGCCGCCGCGCGCGCCGGCCTCGTCGCGCTCCACCCGATTGGCCGGCTCGGGCGGCCGGAGGAGGTCGCGGAGCTCGTGCTGTGGCTCTCGTCGCCCGCCGCGTCGTTCGTGACGGGCGCGTACGTCCCGATCGACGGCGGCTATCTCGCCCGGTGACGGCGGCGCAGCGCCGCAGGGGCGGGTTCCCGACCCGGGGCGCCCGCGATGCGGTAGCATCGCGCCGTCCCGGCACCGGAGGCTCCATGCGCTCGATCCCGCCGCGCCTCGCCGCACTCGCCGCCCTGCTGCTCCTCCCCGCCGCGGCGCGCGCGAACGGCTTCGCCCTCGACATCCAGGGCGTCTACGCGAACGGCACGGCGGGCGCTGGCGCGGGCGACCCGCGCGACCCCTCCGTGCAGTTCGTGAACCCTGCCGCGCTCGCCGCGCTCGACGGCACGCGCGTCTCGGCCGGCGGCATGCTCGTCTACCCGAGCGCGCCGTTCACCGACGCGGGCTCCACGCTCGCGATCGGCGCGCCCGTCCCCGGCCTGAACGGCGACGGCGCGCAGAACGGCCAGGTCCCGTGGGTGTTCGCCTCGCACCGCGTGTCGCCGTCGGTCGTGCTCGGGTTCGGCCTCACGACGCCGTTCGGGCTCGCGACGGACTTCGGCCGCGACGGGTTCGTGGGGCGGTACCAGGGGATCGAGTCGCGCATCGAGTCGCTCGCCTTCGGCCCTGCGGTCGGCTGGTACGTCGGCGGCCGGATGGCGGTCGGCGCCGCGTTGGCGGCGCGGCGCGACCACGTGGTGCAGAGCCTCTCGCTCGACATGAACGCCGTCTGCGCCGGCGTGCTCTCGCAGCCGGCCCCTCCGGGCCCCGCCCAGTTCGATGCGTGCGCGAACGTGTACGGCCTCACCCCGGGTCAGACCGACGGGTACGGTAAGTTCGTCGGCGACGGCTGGTCCTGGACCACCACGGTCGGCGCGACGCTCGAGCCGGTGCAGGGCACCACGATCGGCCTCGCGTGGCGCCACGAGAGCGGCGGCAGCGTGCGCGGCCACGAGACGTTCGAGCTGCCGCAGCTCGGCACCGAGTTCTTCGCCGCCGTGGGCGCGCCCGGCGCGCTCACGGGCTCGGGCGCCGGCATCGAGCTGAAGCTCCCCGACTTCGTGACGCTGCACGGGTCGCACGGGTTCGGGGCGGTGAAGGTCGTCGCGGCGCTGCAGTGGACGCGCTGGAAAGCGTTCGACGACGTCGCGCTCGTCGCCGACTCGGAGGCGACCGGGCTCAGCATCACGTCGGTCCAGGGCTACCGCAACGCGTTCCGGTTCGCGCTCGGCGCGTCCTGGGCGGTGCGGTCCGGCGTCGACCTCTACGGCGGCGCCGCGTTCGAGCAGACGCCGATCCAGGACGCCTACCGCCAGACGACGCTGCCGGAGACGAACTCGATCATCCTCGGGCTCGGCGGGGAGGTCGCGCTCTTCGCGGGGCTGTCCCTCGCCGCGGGCTGGCAGCACGTCGAGCCGACGGAGCAGGCGAGGATCGATCAGACCGCGCTCGACGGAAACCGGGTCGTGGGCACCGCCCGGACGCGCGCCGATCTCGTGCTCGCGGAGCTCACCTTCCGCCGGTAGCGCCTTGCCGCCGCGCGAGCGGCATCCGGTAGGATGCGGCGATGCACGCCGCGCTCGGCCGGTTCCCGGTCTCGGTCACGATCCCCGTCGCCTGGGGCGAGATGGACGCGTTCCAGCACGTGAACAACGTCGCGTACGTGCGCTGGCTCGAATCCGGCCGGATCGCCTACTTCGGGCGGATCGGGTTCCTCGACCGGATGAAGTCCGAGGGCGTCGGTCCGATCCTCGCGAAGCTCACGATCGAGTACCGGCGGCCGGTGACGTTCCCGGACACCGTCCGGGTCGACGTGACCACGACGAAGATCGGCAGGAGCTCGTTCACGCTGGGCTACCGCGTCTGGAGCGAGGCGCAGCAGGCCGAGGTCGTGACCGCGGAGGACGTCATCGTGGTGATGGACTACCGGACCTCGCGCACGGCGCCGGTCGACGAGGCGCTCCGCGAGGCGATCGCGGCGCTCGAGGCGTCGGCGCCGCGCTCGCCCCGCGCCTCTCACGGCTAGTCCGGCACCCTGTTCGCCGGGGCTCGTGCACGGACCGTGCACGACCCGGGCGCCGTCCCGGATGTGTGCGGCCCATCTTGGGGGTGGACCTCGCACCCGCAGGGGCGGCAAGAGGTCTTGCCATGTACCAGCAAAACTACAATCCCTTCGGAAGCGCCGCGCTCTCCACGATCGTCGCCGCCGTCCCGATCCTGGTCTTGCTGTACTTCATCGCGCTCCACCCGCACCGCGACGCGAAGGGGCACCGGCACCTCGGCGTGAAGGCGCAGTACGCGGCCTTCTTCGGCGTGATCGCCGCGTTCGCCGTGTCGTGCCTCCCGTTCGGGATGCCGGTCGCGTCGGCCGTCTCGGCGTTCTTCTACGGGACGCTCTCCGGGTTCCTCGGGATCATCTGGATCGTCCTCGGGGCGATGTTCCTCTACACGATCACGGTCATCACCGGGCAGTTCGAGATCGTGAAGGAGTCGATCGTCCACATCTCGTTCGACCGCCGGCTCCAGGCCATCCTGATCGCCTTCTCCTTCGGCGCGATCATCGAGGGCACCTCCGGCTTCGGGACGCCGGTCGCGATCGCCGGCGCCGTGATGGTGGGCCTCGGCTTCAGGCCCTTCCAGTCCGCGGTCCTGAACCTGCTCGCGAACACGGCCCCCGTGGCGTGGGGCGCCATCGGCACGCCGATCGTCACCCTCGCCGCGGTGAGCGGGCTCGATCAGCTGACGCTGTCGTCGATGGCCGGCCACCAGCTCCCCTTCGTCTCCATCCTCGTGCCGTTCTGGCTCGTCGCCACCTTCGTGAAGATGGAGGGCGGGACGTGGAAGGAGGCGTTCGAGGTCTGGCCTGCTGCCCTCGTGTCGGGAGGCTCCTTCGCGATCACGCAGTTCTTCACCTCCGGCTGGGCCCCGACCCACCTCATGACGGACGTCGTCTCGGGCGTGGTCTCCGTCGTGATCACCGCCGCCTTCCTCCGCTGGGTGTGGCACCCGAAGACGCGGTTCCTGCTCAGGTCGGAGCGCGAGGCCGCGACGGCCCAGGCCGCGGCGGTGAAGGCCGGGGCGACCGCGAGCGCGGAGTACGCGTACCCGTACACTCTCGGGCAGACGGTCTACGCCTGGGTGCCGTGGGCGCTGCTGATCCTCTGCTGCGGGCTCTGGGGCTACCAGATCGCCTCAACCACCACGACTTCAAGACGGTGCTCGACAACCTGTTCGCGAGCGTGAAGATCGACACGTCGTTCCTCGGGTCGAAGTTCTCGGGGACGATCTCCTTCCCGAAGTGGGAGATGCCGCACCTCCACCAGCTCGTGCAGCGCATGCCGCCCATCGCCGCCGCGGGCGCGAAGCCCGAGGCCGCGGTCTTCGCCATCAACTGGCTCTCGGCCGCCGGCACGGGCGTGTTCATCGCGGCGGTCCTCTCCGGCCTCGCGCTCCGGCTGAGCGCGTCGCAGTGGAAGGAGGCGTTCTCCCGCACGATGCACCGCATGAAGGTCCCGGTGCTCGTCATCGGCCAGGTGCTCGGCCTCGGCTACCTCACCCGCTACGCCGGCACCGACGCCGTGCTCGGGCTCGCCTTCACCAGCGCAGGCGTGATGTACCCGTTCTTCGCCGCGTACCTCGGCTGGCTCGGCGTGTTCCTCACCGGATCGGACACGGCGTCGAACGCGCTCTTCGGGAGCTTGCAGCGGATCACCGCCCAGCAGCTCCACCTCAACGAGGTCCTCATCGTGGCGACGAACTCCACCGGCGGCGTCATGGGGAAGATGATCGACGCCCAGTCGATCATGGTCGCGTGCGCCGCCTGCTACGACGACCCGGAGGAGCGTGCGCACGCGCTCGGGCCCATCTTCCGCACCGTCTGGTGGCACTCCGTCGCCGGCGCGGCCGTCATCGGCCTCATCGCCCTCCTGCAGGCGTACGTGTTCCCGGGGATGATCCCGAGCCTGCCCGTGAAATGAGGGCGCCGATGCGGAGAGCGCGCCCGTTCGCGGGCGCGGCGGCCACCGCGCTCGCGCTCCTCGCGCCGCCCGCGGCGCGCGCCGGGCCGCCGGGCTCCGAGGCCGTCCTCGCGCTCGCTGCGAGCTCGAGGCTCGCCGATCCCGACCTCGCCGCCGCCCGGGAGCGGACGGCCGCGCTGCTCGCGGCGACGGCGGCCGCGCAGGCCGCGGCGGAGCAGGGGGACGCCGCGGACGGCGCCGCGGCCCGCGTGCCCGCCTGGATCGAGCGCCGCGTGTCGGGCTGGAGCGCGCACGACGGCACCGGGTACCGCGTGCTCTCCCCGGCGGGTGCGACGGGCGCCTGGTTCCTCGGAGGGGACCTCGAGCGCCCCACCGGGCCCGAGCCGCTCGTGATCGAGCCGTACGAGGAGCCGGACTCGCCGCGGCGGCGCGTCGCGGGCGAGGACGCGCGCAGCCTCGGCGCGGTGCTCGATCTCTCCGAGCTGCCGCACCTGCTGGTCGCGCTCGGCGCGGGCGGAGGACGCCGCCACCTGCACGCGTACCTCGGGTGGCAGGTGACCGTCGCGGCCGAGCGGCCGGGCGGCTGAGCGTTCGCACGCGCTCTGCCGCCGCGCCGACGCCGGGCCGGCGATCGGGACGCGCGGCCGTCGCTACTCTCGCGGCGCGCCCAGCTTCACGTCGACCTCGAGGGGCCGCCCGTCGCGGAGCACCCGCACCTTCACGACGTCGCCGGGCTGGTGGCGCTCGAGCGCCGCGTAGAGCTCGTCGATCGACGCGACCTCCTGACCGTCCACGGCCTGGACGATGTCGCCGAGCACGAGCGATCCGTCCGCCGTGCGGGAGGTGCCGCGGAGCCCCGCGCTCGCCGCAGGCGATCCCTCCGCGACCGACATCACGAGCACGCCCTGGATCCCGGCGCGCCGGAGCGCCTGCTCGTTCCCCGCCGAGATGCCGAGGTGGGGCCGGACCACGCGCCCGTGCGCGACGAGCTGCGGGACGACGCGGTTCACCGTGTCGACGGGGACCGCGAACCCGACGCCGGCGCTCGCGCCGCTCGGGCTCGCGATCTGGGTGTTCACGCCGATGAGCCGGCCCGCGCTGTCGAGGAGCGGTCCGCCGGAGTTGCCGGGGTTGATGGCGGCGTCCGTCTGCACGACGTCGTCGATGCGCCGCCCCGTGAGGGCCGGGATGCTCCGCCCGAGCGCGCTCACGATCCCGGTCGTGAGCGTGAAGTCGAGGCCGAACGGGTTCCCGATCGCGAACACCTTCTGCCCGACCTGGAGGTCCCGGCTCGTGCCGACCAGGATCGGGACGAGCTTCTCCTTGGGGGCCCGGATCTGGAGCACCGCGAGGTCCTGGTCCGGCGCGACGCCGACGAGCGTCGCCGGCCATTCCGAGCGGTCGTGCAGCGACACCCGCGCGGCGCTCGCGCCCTGGATGACGTGGAAGTTCGTGACCACGTGGCCCTCGGCGTCCCAGATGAACCCGGAGCCGGCGCCCTGCGGCACCTCCTGGATCTCGAAGAAGCCCTGCTGCCGCGCCAGCGTCGTGATGAAGACGACGCTCGGGCTCGCGCGCCGGAAGAGCTCGATGGTCGCCTTCTCGTCCGCGGCGAGGTCGCCCCGCGGCGTCACGGGGCGGGGCTCGGCCGGCGGTCCCCCGCCCAGGCGCGGCCACCCGCCCGACACGAGCTGCACGAGCAGCAGCGCGGCGACCAGGCCGAGCGCGAACGGGACGAGCCAAGCGTGCCGCGACGCGCGGTGCGGGCGGGGCAGGGGGTCCATGCGCGATCCCCTCGCACCCGTCGCCCGAGTTGTCCAGGCCGGAGTGGCGCGCCCGGGCGGGGTGGGCGGGGGCGCCGGACCGTCTCCCGGGGCGCACGCGTCAGCGCGCCGGTTCCTGGACTGCGCTCGGGCAGGCGGGAAGGACCGGCTCGCCGCGCGGCCCGACCACCCGCACCGTGAGCCACCCCGTGCCGTCGGCGTGGGCGGCGCACGAGAGGCACGGGTCGAACGCACGGATCCCCGCCTCGACGCGGTCGAGGAGCGCCTGCGTGACGCACCCGCCGTCGAGCCAGCGCTCGGCGACGCGGCGGACGGTCCGTCCCATCGCGAGCTGGTTCTGGCCGGTCGCGACGACGAGGTTCACCCTCGTGACGACGCCGTCGCGGTCCACCGCGTAGTGGTGGAGGAGCGTGCCGCGCGGCGCCTCGCAGGCGCCGACCCCCTCCGCGCGCGGCTCGCCGCCGGAGGCGAGCACCTCCGGCGAGAGGATCTCCGGCTCGTCGAGGAGCGCTCGCATCCGCTCGAGCGCGAAGACGATCTCCACGAGCCGCGCCGTGTGGGCGTGGAAGGTCGAGAGGACCGGGCCGGGCGCGAGGGCCCGGAAGCGCTCGAGGGCGGCGTCCGCGAGCGGCGTGCCGCAGCGGCGCACGAGGTTGAGGCGCGCGAGCGGCCCGACGCGGTACACGCCCGCCTCCGGTCCGAGGGTGCGCAGGTGCGCGAGCTTCGCGTACGTCCACGGCTCGGCGCGCTCGGAGATCAGCTCCGCGTACCGGTCCGGCTCGACGCCGTCGGCGAGGACCTCCCCGCGCGGCGAGCCGACCCGCAGCCGGCCCCCGCAGGGATCGAGCCCGCCGTCCGCGCCCACGAGGGCGAGGAAGAGCGTGTCGAGCTCGAGCGCGGCCGCCGCCTCGGCGTGCGCGGGCAGCCGCCGCCACCAGCCGCCGAGCGTCCGCATCGCGCGCTCGAGCGCGGCGGGCAGGCCCGCGCGGATCGCCTCGCGGGCTCCCGGCTCGAGCGGGCGGGCGACGCCGCCCGGGACGGCGAACGCGGCGTGCACGCGCCGCCCGGCGATCCGCTCGATCGCCTCCTGCCCGAACCGCCGCAGCGCGACGCCGTCGCGGGCGAGCTCCGGTTCCGCCGCCGCGAGGCCGAGGACGCTCCGGTGCCCGGCGGCGACCCCGGGGACGAGGTCCGGCGCGGAGAGGTAGAAGAAGGAGAGCGCGTGCGACTGCACGAGCTGCGCGAGCGCGAGCAGCGTCCGCAGCATGCGCGCGGCGGGCGGCGGCTCGACGCCCAGGATCGCGTCGCCCGCCCTCGCCGAAGCGAGCTGGTGCGAGACCGGGCAGATCCCGCACACGCGCGCGGTGAGGGCGGGCATCTCGCCGAGGAGCCGGCCGGCGCAGAACGCCTCGAACCCGCGGAGCTCGGACACGTGCACGCGCGCGCCGGCGACGTGGCCGTCGTCGTCGAGCGTGATCGTCACCTCGGCGTGCCCCTCGATGCGCGCGACCGGTCCGATGGTGATGCGGCGTCCCATGCGATCACCCGATCCCCGGCGCGGCCGCGGCGGCGGCGGCCGCGAGGAGCGCGCGCCCGATCGCGTCCGCTGGCGGAGGGCAGCCCGGGACGAACGCGTCGACCGTCACGACCGCGTGGAGCGGGAGCACCGCGTCGAGGAGCGCGGGCAGGGCCGGATCCCGGTCCGCTCCGCCGAGCCCGGCGCCACGCAGGATCGCGTCCGCGCCGCCCGCGCGGTCGCGCATCCCGGTCACGTTGCCCGACGCCGCGCAGTCGCCGAGCGCGACGAGCACGCGGCTCCGCGCGCGGACGCGCCGCACGAGCTCGAGCTCCGCCGACGTCGCAACCGCGCCCTCGACGAGGGACACGTCGACGGCGACGCCCTCCGGTGGCTCCCACGCGTCCGCGATCGGGGAGGCGACGAGGTCGATCCGCGGCGCGAGCGCGAGGAGCGCCTCGTCGAGGTCGAGGAGCGACATGTGGCAGCCGGAGCAGCCGCCGAGCCACACGGTCGCGACGCGCGCCCGCCCCGCGGGCGGCGCCGCCGCGACGCCGGCGCCCTCGCGGCCGGGCGGCGAGCGGGCGGCGACCGCGAGCCCCTGCGCCGCGGAGGCCTTCTCGAGCAGCGCGCCGGTCGGGCAGGCGGCGACGCACTTCCCGCAGCTCGTGCAGGTGGGGCTCTCGCTCCAGCGCGCCGCGTCGGGGACGACGCGCGTCCGCGCGCCACGGCCCGCGAGGTGGAGCGTCCCGGCGCGCTCGACCTCGGCGCACACGCGGACGCAGCGCGTGCACAGGACGCACCGGCCGGGGTCGAGGGCGAAGCGCGGGTGCGAGGCGACGAGCGGCGCCGCACGGCGGGCGTCGCGGAGGTCGTGGTGGTCGACGCCGAGCGCGCGCGCGAGGTCCTGCAGCTCGCACCGGCCGCTCGAGGGGCAGAACGCGCACACGTGCCCGCCCGCCGAGAGGAGGAGCTCGACGACGCCGCGCCGGTGCCGGACGAGCCGCCCGGTGGCGGTCGCAATCTCCATGCCGTCCGCGACGCGCGTCGAGCAGGCGGGCACGGGGCGCGGGAACCCCTTCACCTCCACGAGGCACACCCGGCAGCTCGACGCCTCGGAGACGCCGTCGAGGTGGCAGAGCGTCGGGATCGGGACGCCGTGCTCGCGGCACGCCTCGAGCACGGTGCGCCCGGGCTCCACGGACACCGTCCGGCCGTCGAGGACCACCGTCGTCACGCCGACCTCTCTTGGACAAGCTTAGGCCCTTCGGGGCCGGGCGGGGGCTGCGGGCCGGGGATCCCTCGCTCGCGTGCGCGGTTCGGCCGCAGGGCCGGCGCCGCTACGGAGACGCGCCGGCCCGGCGCGTTGCAGCGGGACCCGGCGTCCGGTAAGACCAGGCGGCCTCCGGATGCCTCCGCTCCCCGTCCACCTCCCCGCCGCCGTCGTGGTCCTCGTCACGCTCGCCGGCGCCGTCGCCATGCTCGCCTGGCGCGTCCGCGAGGCGCGCACGCCCGTCTCGACCCGCCGCATCGTCGCGCCGCCGCTCGGGATGAGCACGGGATTCCTCATGTTCCTCGCCCCCGCGGCGCGCGTGCCGTGGTCGTGGGCGAGCGCGGCGTTCGCGCTCGGCGCGATCGTGTTCGCGGTGCCGCTCACGCGGACCTCGCGCCTCGTCCGCACCGGGGACGTCGTCTGGATGCAGCGCTCGCGGGCGTTCCTCTGGATCTTGCTCGGGCTCGTCGTCGTCCGGACCGCGCTCCGTGCATACGTGGAGCAGGTCGTCACGCCGCTCCAGACGGGCGCGCTGTTCTTCGTGCTCGCGTTCGGGATGATCGCGCGGTGGCGGATCGGGATGCTGCTCGAGTACCGCCGCCTGCTCGCGGCGCCCGCGCGCGTCGCGGCGGCCACCGGCGACGATCGGCGCTGACCCCGCGGGGCAGGCCCACCGCGCCGTCGTGGCGGGCCCGATTCGTGCGGATGCGGCCGGACCGCGCCGCCGGGGCCGCCGGCCGGCGCGGTCAGCGCGCCGGGTTGCGCTCGATCCAGGCCGCGAACGCCTCGAGGAACTTCCGGAGGAAGTCGCGCGTCGCATCCACCTTCAGGTTGCCCTGGTCGTCGAAGAGCGCCGCGGCGCCGCCGACGTAAGCCTCGGGCTGCTGCAGCGCCGGCATGTCGAGGAAGACGAGCGACTGGCGGAGGTGGTGGTTCGCGCCGAACGCGCCGGCCGCCCCGGGCGACACCGAGACGATCGCGGCGGGCTTCCGTGCCCATGAGCTCTGGCCGTAGGGGCGCGAGCCCACGTCGAGCGCGTTCTTGAGTGCGCCCGGGACGGAGCGGTTGTACTCGGGCGTGACGAAGAGGACCGCGTCGGCGCGGCGGATCCGGTCCCGGAACGCGACCCACGGCGCGGGCGGCGAGGGGCCGTCGAGGTCCTGGTCGTAGAGCGGCAGATCGCGGATCTCGACCAGCTCGAGGGCCAGCGACCCGGGCGCGAGCGCGACGAGCGCGCGCGCCGTCATGCGGTTCAGCGAGCCCTTCCTGAGGCTTCCCACGATGACTGCCACGTCTCTACGCGTGCTCATGCTTCCTCCTCCGCCGCACGGGCTCGGGCGCCATGGGCAACGCCCCGGACCGCGCAGCGTCTCATGAGCAGCGAGCCTGCTCCGCCAGGGCGTTCCCGGGGCGGCTCACCCGGGGTCGTGCCCCGAGCGGGAAGCCCGGCCCCCGAGCCCGAGCGAGGGAGGCCCCAGGGCCGCTCAGCGGCGGTCGCCGAGCAGCCGGAGCAGCGACAGGAAGAGGTTCACGAAATCGAGGTAGAGCGAGAGCGCGCCGTGCACGGGCAGCGCCGCCGTCGCGACGCCGGCGCGCGCGAGCGCGCGGAGCTTCTGGGTGTCGTACGCGGCGAGGCCCGTGAACACGATGACGCCCATCCACGACACGACCCACGAGACCAGGCTCGAGTGCACGAACAGGTTCACGAGGCTCGCGATCACGACGCCGACGAGCCCCATGAAGAGGAAGCTCCCCCAGCTCGTCAGGTCCCGGCGCGTGACCGTCGCGTACACGCTCATGACGCCGAAGGCCGCGCCCGCGGTGACGAAGGCCACCGCGACGGAGGCGTGGGTGTAGGCGAGGAGCACGAGCGAGAGCGTCGCGCCGTTGAGGGCCGAGTAGAGGAGGAAGAGCCCTCCGGCGGCGGCCGCGGAGAGGCGGTTCACCGCCGCCGAGATCCAGACCACGAGCCCGAGCTCCGCGATGACGAGCCCGAAGAAGACGAGCCGGCTCCCGGCGACGAGGCGCAGGGCGCTCTCGGAGCTCGCGACGCCGTAGGCGACGAGCGCGGTGAGGCCGAGGCCGAGCGTCATCCAGCGGTACACCGCGGCCATGAAGCGGCGCTCCACGTCGGAGGCGCCGTGGACGATCACCCGGTCGCGGGCGGGGAGGGGCGCAGGACGGTCGAAGGGCATGGCGCGAACATAACGCGAAGGCGGGCAGGCTGCCGCGGCGCGTCGCTCCACCCCGAGAGGCAATACTGAGAGAAAACCTAAGACATGCGACGAAACTTCGTCATCGTCTGCGGATGCCGAGGCCGCTAGGAGACGTGCCGACGCGGCCCGGACCGGGCCGCCGGAGGAGGACGGTCCCGATGGAGCATGGAATCTGGGAGTGGGCGGGGTTCCTCGCGCTCGTGCTCGGGCTGCTCGCGCTCGATCTCGGCGTGCTGAACCGCAAGGACCACGTGGTGCGACCGCGCGAGGCGCTCGGCTGGTCCGCGCTCTGGGTCGCGCTCGCGCTCGCGTTCGGCGGCTACGTGTGGACGCGCCACGGGGCGGGCACCGGGCTCGAGTGGCTCACGGCCTACGTCGTCGAGAAGTCGCTCTCCGTCGACAACATCTTCGTGTTCGTCGTGGTGTTCGGCGCGCTCGGGATCCCCGCCCTGTACCAGCACCGCGTGCTGTTCTGGGGGATCGTCGGCGCGCTCGTGCTGCGCGGCGCGATGATCGCCGGCGGCGCGGCGCTCCTCCACCGCTTCCACTGGGTCACCTGGGCGTTCGGCGCCTTCCTCGTCCTCACCGGCGTGAAGGTCTGGCTCGCGCGCGCGTCGGAGCCGCACCCCGAGCGGAGCGCCGCCTTCCGCGCGCTGCGCCGGCTCGTCCCCGCGACGCCGCGCTTCGACGGGCACGCCTTCTTCACCCGCGAGGACGGCAAGCGGCTCGCGACGCCGCTCTTCTTCGCGCTCGCCCTCATCGAGTTCACCGACGTCGTCTTCGCCGTCGACTCCATCCCGGCGGTGTTCGCGATCACGCAGGACCCGTTCGTCGTCTTCACCTCGAACATCTTCGCGATCCTGGGGCTCCGCTCGCTCTACTTCCTGCTCGCGAGCGTCATCGACAGGTTCGTCTACCTGAAGCCGTCGCTCGCGGCGGTGCTCGTCTTCGTCGGCGCGAAGATGGGGCTCGTCTCGTTCGTGAAGATCCCCCCCGCGGTGAGCCTCGCGGTCGTGCTCGGGATCCTCGCGACGGGGGCCGTGCTGTCCGTCGTGCGCGCGCGCCGCGGCGAGGTCAAGATCCGTGAATGGACGCGCTCCACGTCGTGATCGTCGGCGCCGGGTTCGCCGGCCTCCGCGCCGCGCGGGTACTCGGCCGGGCGCCCGTCCGGGTGACGGTCCTGGATCGCAAGAACCACCACCTCTTCCAGCCGCTCCTCTACCAGGTCGCGACCGCGGCGCTCAGCCCCGGCGACATCGCGGCGCCCATCCGGCACGTCCTCCGCGGGCAGCGCAACACCGAGGTCCTGCTCGCCGACGTCCGCGCGATCCAGCCGCGCGAACGGATCGTGGTCCTCGACCGCGGCGAGCTGACCTACGACCGGCTCGTCCTCGCGACCGGGGTGGCGCACTCCTACTTCGGGCACCCGGAGTGGGCGCGCGTCGCGCCGGGGCTCAAGACCATCGAGGACGCGATCGAGATCCGCCGCCGCCTGCTCGGCGCGTTCGAGATGGCGGAGCGCGAGCGCGATCCGGCCCGGCGGGCGCCGTGGCTCACGTTCGTCGTGGTCGGGGCGGGGCCGACCGGGGTCGAGCTCGCCGGCGCGCTCGCGGAGATCGCGCGCCGGACGCTCGCGCGGGACTTCCGCCGCTTCTCGCCGGCGTCCGCGCGGGTGCTGCTGGTCGAGGCCGCGCCGCGCGTGCTCCCTTCGTACCCGCCGGAGCTCTCGGAGAAGGCGCGGCGGCAGCTCGAGCGGCTCGGGGTCGAGGTCCGGACCGGCGCGCAGGTGACGGCGATCGACGAGGAGGGGGTGGTCGCGTCGGGCGAGCGGATCGCGGCGCGGACCGTGCTCTGGGGCGCCGGGGTCGCCGCCTCCCCGCTCGCGCGATCGCTCGGCGTCCCGCTCGACCGCGCCGGCCGCGTGCCGGTCGCAGCCGACCTCTCCGTCCCCGGGTTCCCCGAGATCCTCGTCGCGGGCGACCTCGCCGCCGTCGTCCAGGACGGCGCGCCGGTGCCGGGTGTCGCCCCCGCGGCGCTGCAGATGGGCGAGGCGGCGGCGGAGAACGTGCTCCGGGATCTGCGGGGCGAGCCGCGGCGCGCGTTCCGCTACCGGGACAAGGGGCTCCTCGCGACGATCGGCCGCGCCTCCGCCGTCGCGCGGATCGGCCGGTTCCGGTTCGGCGGCGTCGTCGCGTGGCTCCTCTGGCTCTTCGTCCACATCTTCTTCCTCGTCGGGTTCCGGAACCGGGTCGCGGTGATCCTGGAGTGGGCATGGTCGTACGCGACGTTCGGGCGTCCGGTGCGGCTCATCACCGGCCCGCTCGCGCCGACGCTCCCGGAGGTGGCGCCGCCCGCGGTCCCTCCGGACGCGGCGCCGCCCGCGCAGGACCCGAGCGCCGCCGAGGACCGGCCGGCGCTGCACTGACCGTCGCTTCTCCCTCGGGTGAGCGCCGCCACGGCCCGCGGCAGAGGTCAGCGCCGGCCGAGCAGCTCGAGGGCGGCGACCGTGAGCGTGGTCGCGCCGGTCCGGATCGTGGGCTCGCGGTCCGGCGCGAACCCCGAGGAGTGGAGCGAGGGGAGCTCCTTCCCGGAAGCATGGGCGGCCGCGAGCGCCTTCGGGTCCTGCGCGCCCACCCAGAGGGTGGACGCGGGCACGCCGGCGCGGCCGTAGGCGGAGAAGTCCTCGCCGCCCATGACCGGCTTCCGCTCGAGGACGCGGTCCGCGCCGAGCACGGCGGCGAGCGCGCCGGCGAGCCGCCGGGTCAGGGCGGGGTCGTTGTAGGTCGAGCGGGTCGAGTCGTCCTCGCGGACCTTCACCTCGGGCTCGCGCGGCGCGCCGGCCGCCATGGCCTCCCCCTTCGCGACCCGCGCGATCGCCGCGAGTACCCGGGCCCGCACGTCGTCCTCGTAGGTCCGCACGGTGAGCTGGAGCTTCGCGTCGTCGGGGATCACGTTGTGTTTCGTCCCCGCGTGGAAGGAGCCGACGGTGACCACCGCCGGGACGAGCGGGTCCTGCTCGCGCGAGACGACCGTCTGGACGGACGTCACGAACCGCGCCGCCATGACGATCGGGTCCACCGTGCGGTGCGGGTAGGCGCCGTGGCCGCCGCGGCCGAAGAAGGTGATGTCCACCGAGTCCACGTTCGCGAGCGCGTAGCCCGGGACGAACCCGACCGTCCCCGCCGGGAGGTCGGCGGAGTCGTGCACCGCGATCGCGAAGTCGGGCTTCCCGAACCGCGCGAAGAGCCCGTCGGCGAGCATCGCCGCCGCGCCGTTGCCGGTCTCCTCCGCGGGCTGGCCGACGAACACGAGCGTCCCGCGCCACGCGTCGCGCGCCCGTGCGAGGAGCGTCGCGGCGGCGATCCAGCCGGTCATGTGCACGTCGTGGCCGCAGGCGTGCATCACGGGGACGGTGCGGCCGTCCGGGCCGGTCGCCGTCGTCCTGCTCGCGTAGGGCAGCCCCGTCCGCTCCTCGACGGGGAGCGCGTCGAGCTCGGTGCGGACGAGGAGCGTCGGCCCCTTGCCGTTCTTGAGCACGCCGACGACGCCGTGGCCGCCGACCTTCTCGGTGACCTCGTACCCGGCCGCGCGCAGGCGGGCCGCCATCTTCGCCGCGGTGCGCTCCTCCTGCCCCGAAAGCTCGGGCGTCCGGTGGAGGTCCTGGTAGAGCGCGTCGAGATCGGGCCAGAGCGCGTCGAGCGGCGCGAGCGCGGCGGCGGCGCCGCGCGGGGCGGCAGGGGTGGCAGGGGCGGCGGCGAGCGCCGCGGCGAGGACGAGGGCGGGCGACATGCGCGCGAGTCTAGCGCGCGCTCCCGGCGGGCGCCTTGCCGTCCGCCGGCGCCGCCGCGGCGGGCTTCGCGCTGCCCGCCTCGTGCTCCTCCCATCGGCGCCGGAACTCCTCCGGGAGGTCGTCGAGCTTCGGGTAGACCTCGGCCCGCCCGACGACGCGCTGGCACAGGATGCACTGGTGGAGCCCGCCCGCCACGGGCCGCACCCACTGGACGTGATGCTGGCAGTTCATCGGCACGCACCACCATCTAAGGTCGCGCCCGCCCCGCCGCTACCCGCTGATCGCCGCCCAGGCCGATGCTGCGCCGAAGACGAAGAACAGCCCCGCCGCCGTCGCCCGGAGCACCTTCATCTGGACGCGGGCCGCGAGCCGGTCGCCGAGGAAGACGGCGAGCCCGTCCGAGGCGAGCATCCCGACCGTGGTGCCGAGCGTCACGAGCCCGACCGAGTGGAAGCGCGCCGCGAGCGCGACCGTCGCGAGCTGCGTCTTGTCCGCCATCTCGGCGAGGAAGAAGAGAACGACGGTCGTGAGGAACGGCCCGAACGGATCGGGGCGCGCGTCCTCGTCGAGCGTGTCCGGGACGAGCGTCCAGAGGCCGAACCCGATGAAGGTCGCGGCGAGCACGCCCGCCATGACGCGCGGCGGGACGTGCGCGGAGACCCACGAGCCGACGCCGGCGGCGAGCGTGTGGTTCGCGAGCGTCGCGACGAGGATCCCCGCCATCACCAACCAGGGCCGGCGGTACCGGCTCGCGAGCGTGAGCGCGAGGAGCTGGGTCTTGTCGCCCATCTCGCTCGCGGCGACGAGGAGGAAGGAGGTGACGACGGTCTCGAGCATGGGGAGGGGCGCGGGGCCGGCGCACCCTAGCAGCCGCGGTCGCAGGTCGGCAACGGGTGCGGTCGAGGTCGAGGTCGCGGTCGGGGTCGCGGTCGCGGTCGCGGTCGGGTCGGGGTCGGGCTCACCCTCCGTCGATCCGGTCCCGCAGCCGGTACCCGACCCCGGGCTCGGTCACGAGGAGCCTCGGCCGGGCCGGATCCGGCTCGATCTTCTTCCGCAGCTCCGCCATGTGCACCCGGACCCAGTGCGCCTCGGTGGCGTTCGGGCCCCACACCTCGCGCAGGATCTGCCGGTGCGTCAGCACCTTCCCGGCGTGCCGGGCGAGCAGCGCGAGCAGCTTGAACTCGGTCGGCGTGAGGCGGACCTCGCGGGCGTCCACCGTCACCTCGCGCCGGGCGAGGTCGATGCGGAGCGGCCCCGCCTCGACGACCGGCGACGCCTCCGGGGCCGCGCGCGCGTGGCGCAGCGCGACGCGGAGCCTCGCGAGCAGCTCGTTCACGCCGAACGGCTTCGTGAGGTAGTCGTCCGCGCCGGCGTCGAGCGCGTTCACCTTGTCCTCCTCGCGGCCGCGCGCCGACACGACGACGATCGGGGTCTTCGTCCACTCGCGGAGCCGCCGGGTGAGGTCGATGCCGTCGCCGTCGGGAAGGACGAGGTCGAGGAGGAAGACGTCCGGGTTGTGGCTCGTCGCGAGCTGCTCCGCCTCGCGCACGGTGTCCGCCTCGAGGACGCGGTAGCCGTGCGAGCCGAGCGCGGCGCGGAGGAAGCGCCGCACCTGCACCTCGTCCTCGACGACGAGCACGAGCGGGCCGGCGTCGGTCACGGAGCGCCTCCTCCCTCGGACGTGGGCGGCGCCTCGGCCCCGAGCGGCAGGGTGAGCCGGAACACGGCGCCGCCGCCGGGCCGGTTCGCCGCGACGAGGCGGCCTCCGTGCGCCTGCGCGATCGCGCGGGCGATCGGCAGCCCGAGCCCCACGCCGCGGACGCCCGCGTGCGCGCCGCGGTGGAAGCGCTCGAACACCCGCTCCTCGTCGCCCGGCGGGATCCCCGGGCCGTGATCCGCCACGTCCACGACGAGCGTGCCGCCCTCGCGCGCAGCGCGGATCTCGAGGTCGCTCCCCTCCGGCGTGTACTTCGCGGCGTTCTCGAGGAGGTTCACGAAGAGCTGCTGCACGAGCACCGGGTCGAGCGACACGAGCGGTACGTCCGGCGGGATCGTCGTCGTGACGCGGCGGCCCGAGAGGCGACGCTCGAGGCGCGTGAGCGCGCCGCCGACCACCTCGTCGAGCGGCACCCACGCGCGCTTCGGCTCGACCGCGCCCGAGTCGAGGCGGGTCATGTCGAGGAGGTTCGAGACGAGCCGCTCGAGGCGCTCCGCCTCCTCGCAGATCGCCTCCACCAGATCCCGCCGCGCGCCCGGGGACAGGTCCGGCGACTCCCGCAGGGTGGTCGCGGAGCCCGTGATCGTCGCGAGCGGCGTCCGCAGGTCGTGGGAGACGGCGGAGAGGAGGCCGCTCCGGAGCTCCTCGGTCTTGGCGCGGAGCGCCGCGTCGCGGGCCTCCTCGGCGAGCCGCACGCGGTCGAGGGCGATGGCCGCCTGCCGGGCGAGCGCCTCGAGCAGCACGCGCGCCTCGCTGCGCTCGTCGGTCGTCCGCACCGCGAGCACCGCGAGGACGTCTCCCCACGCGCGGATCGGGATGCAGAGCACCGGCTCGCCGGGGAGGGTGTCGGTGCCGCGCCCCGCGGGTCGGCCGTGATCGACGACCCAGTGCGCGACGGCGCGCTCGTCCGGCGCGAGCGCCGCTTCCCGGGGGAAGGCTGCGAGCGGGGCGAGATCCTCGCTCCCGCGGGCGCGCAGGAACACCGTGTCCGCGCCGAACGCCTCGGCCGCCGCCTTGACGCACACCGCCGCGACGCCCTCGTCGTCGAGCGCGGCGCCGAGTTCCCGGCTGAGCGCGTAGAGCGCCGAGGTGCTGCGCTCGCGGCGGACGGACGCGGCACGCTGCTCGCGCAGCCGGAGGGTCAGGGTGCCGATCACCACGCTCACGCCGAACATCATCGCGAAGGTGAGGAGATAGCGCGCGTCGGACACGTTCAGAGTGAACGCCGGCGGGACGAAGAAGAAGTCGTAGGAGACCACCGCGAGCGCGGCGGCGAGGAGCGACGCGCGCCGCCCGGTCGTGAGCGCGGCGATCATCACGCCGAGCAGGTACAGCATCTCGACGTCGGGGATCTGGAGAAAGGCGCGGGTAGTTCCCGCCACCACGGTCGTCAGGCCGACGATGGCGATGGCGCGGAACCAGTCGCCCGGAGGCGTCGGGGGGACGGGGGCGGCGGGGCGGCGCTCCCGGTCGGCGTCGACGTCGCCCGAGAGCACGTGCACCTCGATGTCGCCGCTGCCGCGGATGACGTCGTCCACGAGCGACCCGCCCAGCCGGTCGCGCCAGCGCGCGTGGCGGGGCTTCCCGAGGACGATCCGCGTCACGTTGCGGCGCCGGGCGTAGTCGAGGAGGGCGTCCGGAATCTGTAGTCCCGACAGCCGGACCACCTCGGCCCCGAGCGACTCCGCGAGGCGCAGGTTGGCCTCGAGCCGCGACCGGTCCTCCGCGCCCATCGGCGGACGCGAGGTTGCCTCGACCGACGCCGCGACCCAGGGCGCGCGGAGCCCCGCCGCGATCCGGCGGGCGGCCCGGACGACCCGCGCGGAGTCCGGCGCCGGCCCGACGCAGACGAGCACCCGCTCCGCCGTCGCCCAGGGAACGTCCGCGCCGTGCTCGGCGCGGTACGCGAGGACGTCCGCGTCCACCCGCTCGGCCATCCGGCGGAGGGCGAGCTCGCGCAGCGCGAGCAGGTTCCCGCGCTGGAAGAAATGCTCCCGCGCGCGCTCCGCCTCCTCCGGCAGGTAGACCTTGCCCTCCTTCAGCCGCGCCAGCAGCTGCTCGGGCGCGAGGTCCACGATCTCCACCTCGTCGGCGCGCTCGAGCACCACGTCGGGCACGGTCTCGCGCACGCGCACGCTCGTGATCTGCTCGACGACGTCGTTCAGGCTCTCGACGTGTTGGACGTTGAGGGTCGTGTAGACCTCGATGCCCGCGTCGAGGAGCTCCGTCACGTCCTGCCAGCGCTTCGGGTGGCGCGCCCCGGGCGCGTTCGTGTGCGCGAGCTCGTCGAGGAGCAGGATGCGCGGCCGCCGCGCGAGCGCGGCGTCGAGGTCGAACTCCTCGAGCACGATCCCGCGGTAGGGGAGGGAGCGGCGCGGCAGCACCTCCAGCCCGAGCATGAGCCCGGCGGTGTCGTAGCGCCCGTGGGTCTCGATCGCGCCGATCACGACCTCCACGCCCTCCCCGGCGAGGTCGCGCGCGACCTGCAGCATGCGGTACGTCTTGCCGACGCCCGGGGCGAAGCCGAAGAAGATCTTGAAGCGCGCCCGGCGCGCGCGTGCCTCGTCCGCGCTCACCCGCGCGAGCAGCACCTCGGGATCGGGGCGGTCGGGCCGAGACGTCACCGGTGGGGTCCTCTGGGTGCCGGGTCCTCCCGAAGAATGCGCGCATGCGACGGCGCGTCAAGCGCGCGTTCGACGGCTCACGCCGTCGCGTTCGCGACGACGTCCTGCTGCGACGCGAGCCGCAGCGTGAACCAGAAGGTGCTGCCGCGCCCGAGCTCGCTCTGGGCGCCCATCTCCCCCCCGTGCGCGCGCACGATCTCCCGGGAGATGAACAGGCCCAGCCCGACGCCGCCCGAGCGAGCGCCCGGGACGCGGAAGAACTTCTCGAACACGCGCTCCAGGTGCTCGCGCGGGATCCCCTCGCCCGTGTCCTGCACCTCGAACCGCACGGCGTCGCCGCCGGCGCGCGCCCGGACCTCGATCCGCCCGCCCCGGGGCGTGTGGCGGATGGCGTTCGCGAGGAGGTTCGACAGCACGAGCTGCGCCCGCTCCGGATCCGCCTGGACGTCCACCGGGGAATCCGGCGGGAACACGGCGAGGTCGAGCCCGGCCGCCTCGGCCGCGGCGCGGAGCGAGGTCGCGGCTTCCGTCATGAGCAGCCCCGCGTCGATGCGCCCCACCCGCAGCGCGATCCGTCCGGACTCGATGCGCGAGAGGTCCATCAGGTCGTCCACGATGGCCTGGAGGTGCTCGCACTCCGCGCGCGCGGCCTGCAGGAGGTCCGCCTGCTTCTCGGTGAGGGGGCCGGCCGCCTCCTCGGCCGTGAGGTGCACGGCCATCCGGAGCGAGGCGAGGGGAGCGCGGAGCTCGTGCACGACCGTCTCGACGAGATCGTTCTTGAGCTCGTCGAACCTCATGAGTCGGGTCACGTCCTGCAGGACGATGGTCACCCCCGCCACGCCGGCCTCCTCGGAGTAGAGCGGCGTGGCGCGCGGGAGCAGGTTGCGGGTCCCTTCCGGGGACGCGATCCGGACCGCCTCCTCGAACCCGCGCGGCGCGTACGCGCCTCGCCCGGCGAGGACGTGCTGCCGCACGCGGTCCACGACGGCGCGCAGCTCGGGCTCCGCGGACGCGAGCGACGGCGCGCTGCCCCCGACCGCGGGGCGGAGCAGCGCCTCGGCGGCGCGGTTCAGCTCGAGGATCGCCCCCGCCGCGTCGAGCACCAGCACGGGGTCCGGGAGACTGTCGATCGCGGCCTGCGCCGCCTGCTGCGCCTGGAGCAGCTCGCCGAGCGAGCTCCTCCGGTACTCGACGAGCCGCTCCGCCATCGTGTTGAACTCCCCGGCCAGCGCGGCGATCTCGTCCTTCCCGTCGACCGCCGCGCGCGCGTCGAGGTCGCCTTCTCCGAAGCGGCGGACGGTCCCGGAGAGCACGCGCAGGGGGCGCAGGATCCGGGCGGTGAGCGCGAAGGAGGACGCGAGGACGAGGACCAGCGCTCCGATCGTGGCGGCGATCACGGCGGCGACGTTCCGCTCAGCGGACCGCCGGGCGCCGGCGCTCTTGCGGGCCATCGCGTCCTGGTTGAGCCCCAGGATCTCGTCCGCGGAGGCGCGCACGGCTCGCGCCGCGGGGGTGAGCACGTCGAAGTAGCGCGCCAGGCGATCGGCGCCCGCCGCGCGCGGCGCACCGGCCGCGAGATCGTCGACCGCGCCCGTGTAGAGCGCCCAGCGCTCTCGCAGCCGCCGCGTCGCGTCCTGCTCGCCGCTCTCGGTGATGTTGTGCTCCTGGACCCCGAGCTCGCGCTCGAAGCGCCCGCGCGCCTCGCGCAACGAGCCCTCGTCGACGGGGCGGCCCGAGACGCTCGCGAGGGCGTCCGCCTGGAGCTGCTCCAGCGACTCCATCATCCGCTCCGCCGCGAGCACGGAGCGATAGTTGTCCTTCAGGATGAGCTCCGGGCCGTTTCCGAGCGCCCTCAGCGTCGTGATGGAGGCGTAGCCGAACACCACCAGCGCGAGGGCGAGCGGGGCCTGAGCGGCGAGGAGCTTCGCCCGGAGCGTCACGCGAGCACCCCCTCGTCCTCGAAGGAGACCACGTGGACGTCCATCCCGGCGGCCTCGTCGACGAGCCGCTGCAGCACGGTTCGCCGCAGCAGCTGCCGCCATCGCGCGCGGGCGGTCCGCCCGACGATGAGGTCGCTCACGCGGTGGGAGCGCGCGAACTCGAGGATCGCGGCGGCGGGGTCGTCCGACTTGAGGCGGACCACCTCCGCTCCCAGCTCGCGCGCCTTCTCCACGTTCTCGAGGAGGTGTCGCTGGTTCTCCGCGTCGATCCGCTCGGGCGACTCCCGGGGGGTCTCCACGTAGACGACGTACCAGTCCGTGTTCAGCCGCCCAGCCATCCGGGATCCGCGCCCGAGGAGCGCGAGCGCGTGCGGCGGGTTGGAGGAGAGGCACACCAGCACCCGCCCGCGCGTCGCGGCGGCCGTCGCCCCCCGCCGCGCGGCCTCCGCCGCCGAGCGGTCGAGGCTCTCTGCCACCTCCCGGAGGCTCAGCTCGCGCAGCGTCGCGAGGTTGGGACCGCGGAAGAAGTGCTCCAGCGCCCAGGGGATCTTCTCCCGGGGGTAGATCTTCCCCGCCTCGAGCCGCTCCACGAGATCCTCCACCGCGAGATCGAGGTTCACGACCTGGTCCGCCTCGAGGAGGAACGCGTCCGGGACGGTCTCGCGCACGCGGACGCTCGTGTTCCGCAAGATGAGGTCGTTCAGCGACTCGAGGTGCTGGATGTTCAACGCGCCGATGACGTTGATCCCCGCCGCCAGCAGGTCGAGCACGTCCTGGTAGCGCTTCCGGTTGCGGGAGCCGGGGACGTTCGTGTGCGGGATCTCGTCCACGATCGCGACGGCCGGGCGACGCGCGAGCACCGCGTCGAGGTCCATGTCCTCGACCACGACGCCCCGGTACTCCACCTTGCGGCGGGGCACGACCTCGAGATCGCGGACGAGGGCGGCGGTCTCGGGCCGCCCGTGCGGCTCGACGAACGCGCCCACGACGTCGACGCCGCGCTGCTTCAGCGCGTGAGCCTCCTCGAGCATCCGCCAGGTCTTGCCGACGCCCGCGGCGAAGCCGATGTAGAGCTTGAGACGCCCCCGCTTCGCGCGCTCGACGAGCTCGAGGAAGTCCTGCGGGCTGCGGCGCCCCGTGGCCGTGCGGCCCGGCATGGTGCGCGTCTAGCCGCCTCGGGCCCGGGACGCCGCCGCGCCGTCTCCGGCCCGGGGGGTCGCGGGTGCGGCGCCGAAGCGGCGATCGAGCGCGAGGTTCACGAGGAGCACGTTCACGCGCGGCTCGCCGAGCACCCCGAGATCGCGACCTTCGACGCTCTCCTCCACGAGCGCGCGGACGCGCTCCGGGGAGACGCCGCGGGCCCTCGCCACGCGCGGCACCTGCCAGAGCGCCGCCGCGGGCGAGAGGTGGGGATTCGAGCCCGCTCCCGGAGGCGGTCACGAGCTCGACCGGCGGGGGCTCGGCGCCCGGAGAGGCGCGGGTGAGCGCGTCGAGGCGCGCGGCCGCCTGGTCCTGCAGCTTCTTCGACGTCGGGCCGAGGTTCGACCCGCCCGAGGCCTGCGGGTCGTAGCCGTCACCGGCCGCGGACGGCCGGGGCTGGAAGTAGGCGGGGTTCGCGGAGGCCTGGGCGAGGAGCTCCGACCCGACCACCTTGCCGCGCTCGTCCGTGACCCAGGACCCCTCCGCCCTCCGCGGGAAGAGGACCTTCGCGACGCCGGTGACGGCGAGGGGGTACGCGATCCC
The DNA here is from genome assembly GCA_963821195.1 of uncultured delta proteobacterium. Taxonomy (GTDB): domain Bacteria; phylum Myxococcota; class Myxococcia; order Myxococcales; family Anaeromyxobacteraceae; genus Anaeromyxobacter. Next base: position 221,049 of record CAWGDE010000023.1, on the reverse strand, counting down.
CGTGAGCACGAGCGTGACCACGGTGGCGCGGAGGGCGGGCCCGAGCGTCCCGGCCAGCATGCGCTCCGCGCGCGGGGGCGCGGCGGGCGCCCCGACGAGGGGCTCGGCGACGTTCCGGAGCATGGGTCACCTCCTACACGAGACCCGCGGCCGCCAGGCCGAGGTCGATGAGCTTGATGCCGACGAACGGCGCGACGACGCCGCCCAGGCCGTAGACGAGCAGCGATCGGCGCAGCACCGCGGCGGCGCCGAGCGGGCGGTACCGGACCCCCTTCAGCGCGAGCGGGATGAGCACCACGATGATGATGGCGTTGAAGATCACCGCCGAGAGGATCGCGCTGAACGGCGACGCGAGGTGCATGACGTCGAGCGGGGCGAGCTCGGGGTAGGCCGCCACGAACAGCGCCGGGAGGATCGCGAAGTACTTCGCCACGTCGTTCGCGATCGAGAACGTCGTGAGCGAGCCGCGCGTCATGAGGAGCTGCTTGCCGACCTCGACCACCTCGAGGAGCTTGGTGGGGTTCGAGTCGAGGTCGACCATGTTGCCGGCCTCCTTCGCCGCCTGCGTGCCGGTGTTCATCGCGACGCCGACGTCGGCCTGGGCGAGCGCGGGCGCGTCGTTCGTGCCGTCGCCCGTCATCGCCACGAGCTTGCCCTTCCCCTGCTCCTCCCTGATGAGGCGCATCTTCGCCTCGGGCGTCGCCTCGGCGAGGAACCCGTCCACGCCGGCCTCGGCGGCGATCGCGGCGGCCGTGCGAGGGTTGTCCCCGGTGATCATGACCGTGCGGATCCCCATGGCGCGGAACCGGTCGAATCGCTCCCTGATGCCGCCCTTCACCACGTCCTTGAGGTGGACGAGGCCGAGCACGCGCGCGCCGTCGGAGACCGCGAGCGGGGTGCCGCCAGCGTCCCCGATGCGGCCCGCCTCCAGCTCGAGCTCGTGGGGCATGGCGCCGCCGAGGGACGCGACGTGCCTCGCGACCGCGTCCACGGCGCCCTTGCGGATGCTGCGCCCGGAGACGTCGAGCCCGCTCATCCTCGTCTGCGCGGTGAACGGGACGAAGCGGTGCTCCGCGTCCCGCACCTCGCGTCCGCGCAGCCCGTAACGCTCCTTGGCGAGGACCACGATGGACCGGCCCTCCGGCGTCTCGTCCGCGAGGCTCGCGAGCTGGGCCGCGTCGGCCAGGTCCTCGACCTTCACGCCGGCACCGGGGATGAGCTCGGTCGCCATCCGGTTGCCGAGCGTGATGGTGCCGGTCTTGTCGAGGAGCAGCGTGTCCACGTCGCCCGCCGCCTCCACCGCCCGGCCGCTCATCGCGATCACGTTCTTGCGGAGCAACCGGTCCATTCCGGCGATCCCGATGGCGGAGAGCAGGCCGCCGATGGTCGTCGGGATCAGGCAGACGAGGAGTGCGACGACGGCGGTCGCCGAGAGCCCCACGGCGGAGTAGCGCGCGAGCGGGACGAGCGTGACGCACGCGAACAGGAACACGATGGTGAGGCCGACGAGCAGGATGTGGAGCGCGATCTCGTTCGGCGTCTTCTGCCGGGACGCGCCCTCGACGAGCGCGATCATCCGATCCAGGAAGGATTCGCCGGGGTTGGCGGTGACGTGCACCACGATCCGGTCGGAGAGGACGCGCGTGCCGCCCGTGACCGCGGAGCGATCGCCGCCCGACTCGCGGATCACCGGCGCCGACTCGCCCGTGATGGCCGACTCGTCCACCGAGGCGATGCCCTCGACGATCTCGCCGTCGCCGGGGACGATCTGGCCGGCCTCGACGACGACGGTGTCCCCCTTGCGCAGGCTCGAGGCCGGGACGCTCTCCTCGCGTCCGCCGACGAGCCGGCGCGCGGCGACGTCGCGGCGCATCCGCCGCAAGGAGTCCGCCTGCGCCTTGCCGCGTCCCTCGGCGACCGCCTCGGCGAAGTTCGCGAACACGACGGTGAACCAGAGCCACAGGCTCACCGCCAGCGTGAACCACCCCGGCGCGGCGCCGGCCGGGTGGAGGATCCGGTCCCGCAGCCAGAGGAGGGTGGTGAGGACGCTGCCGACCTCCACCACGAACATGACCGGGTTCCGGACGACATGGCGGGGATCGAGCTTCCTCAGGCTGTCGAGCGCCGCCCGCCGCACGATGGCGCGGTCGAGGAGCGACGGCGACTTGGTCTTCGGGGCGGCCATGTCAGAACACCTTTCCGGCGTGCGCCGCGAAGTGCTCGAGCACCGGGCCGAGCGAGAGGGCCGGGAAGAACGTGAGCGCGCCGACGATGAGGATCACGGCCACGAGCAGGGCCGTGAAGGTGGCCCCCGTGGTCGGGAAGGTGCCCGGCCCGGCGGGCACGACCTTCTTGCCGACCATCGAGCCGGCGATGGCGATCGCAGGGACGATCATGAGGAAGCGGCCGACGAGCGTTCCCAGGCCGAGCGTCACGTTCCAGAACGGGGTGTTGGCGTTCAGGCCCGCGAAGGCGGAGCCGTTGTTCCCGGCGACGCTCGAGTACGCGTAGAGGATCTCCGACAGCCCGTGCGGCCCGGCGTTGGCGAGCGACGACACGCCGTACGGCGCGACGGACGCCCACCCGGTCATGGTCAAGATCCAGAGCGGGAAGACGAGGACGTACAGCATCGCGAGCTTCATCTCGCGCCCCTCGACCTTCTTGCCCAGGTACTCGGGCGTCCGGCCGACCATGAGGCCCGCGATGAACACGGACAGGATCACCATGACGAGCATCCCGAAGAGGCCGGCGCCGACGCCGCCGAAGATCACCTCCCCGAGCTGGATGTTCACGAGCGGGACGAGCCCGCCGAGCGGCGTGAAGCTGTCGTGCATCGCGTTCACGGCGCCGCAGGAGGCGCCGGTGGTGACCGTGGCGAAGAGCGCGCTGTCCGCTACCCCGAAGCGGACCTCCTTCCCCTCCATGTTCCCCGCGCGGTGGTCCACGGCGAGCGAGGCGAGGGCCGGGTTCGCGCCGGCCTCCGCCCGGTAGGCGACGGCGACGCCCGCGGCGAAGAGCACCGCCATGGCCGCGAAGATGGCCCAGCCCTGGCGCGCGTCCCGGGCCATCTTCCCGTACGTGTGGGTGAGGCCGGCCGGGATCGCGAAGATGAGGAGGAGCTGGACGAAGTTCGTGAGCGGGGTCGGATTCTCGAACGGGTGCGCGCTGTTCGCGTTGAAGAAGCCGCCGCCGTTCGTGCCGAACATCTTGATGGCCTCCTGGGAAGCGACCGGGCCGAGCGCGACGACCTGCTTCGCGCCCTCGAGCGTCGCGATCTCGCGGTATGGGGCGAACGTCTGCGGCACGCCCTGCCACACGAAGAAGAGCGCCACCACCAGGCTCACCGGCAGGAGCACGTAGACGAGGGACCGGATGAGGTCGACCCAGAAGCTCCCGATCGTGCGCGCGCCGCCCGGCCCCGGCTGGCGGGTGAGCCCGCGCGCCAGCGCGAGCGCGATCGCGATGCCGACGCCCGCCGAGAGAAAGTTGTGCCAGGCGAGCCCCGCCATCTGCGTGAAGTAGCTCATCGTGCTCTCGCCGGAGTACGCCTGCCAGTTCGTGTTCGTCGTGAAGCTGGCGGCCGTGTTGAAGGCGAGGTCGGGCGGCACCGCCGCGAAACCCTGCGGGTTCAGCGGGAGCGCGTGCTGGAGCCGCTCGATGCCGTAGGTCACCAGCAGGCTGATGAGCGAGAAGACGAGCATCGAGGCGGCGTACGCCTTCCAGCCTTGCTCCCTCGCGGGGTCCGCCCCGGTGAGGCGGTACACGAGCCGCTCCACGCGGCCCAGGACGCGGGGCAGCGGCTGCCGGTCGCCCTCGAACACGCGATGCATGTACGCCCCGAGCGGCTTCGTCAGCGAGAGCACGCCGAGCGCGAAGAGCGCGATCTGAGTCCACCCGTTGGCGGTCATGGCCACTCCCTAGAAGCGCTCCGGGCGCACGAGCGCGTACGCGAGGTAGGCGGTGAGGAGGACGGAGAGGACGAGGCCGACGGCGTATTCGAAGGTCATGTGGGACTCCCGCTGCTGGCTCAGAGGCGATCGCAGCCCGCGACGTACGCGAGGGAGAGCGCGAAGAAGGCGAGCGTGGCGAGAATAAGGATGACGTCCATGAGGTCCTCGGGTCGTGAAGGTCGCGAAGCCGGTGGGGCGCGCGGGCGCATCGGCGCACGCGCTGCGGGGCGCGAACGTCACCGCCGCCGGTGCAACAGCGTGCGGGCGCCGAGCGCCAGCTCGCGCCCCGTGACGAGCGCCCCCGCCGTCGCGAGCCCGAGCGTGCCCGCCCCGAAGCGCCCGTGGGCCACGGCCGCGCCGACGAGCGGGACGAGGTTCACGCCGAACAGCATGCCGAGCAAGGCGAGGTCGCCGCGATCGCCGGGGTTGGACGCGGGCGCGGTGCGCGCCGGCGTGTCGGGGCGGGACGAGACGACGTGGAGGTGGTGGGCGCGGATCATGGCGGCCTCCTGCGCCCAGTACCGTACGCGTGGCCGCGTCCGAGGCGTGTCAAGGTGCGAGGCGCGGGCGTCCGCGCCGCGTCAAATTCGGCGCCGCGCAAGAAGTCGCGGAGTCACGGTACGTTGCGCGACGTCCTTGATGCCGCCTTGATACGGATTGGGTGCGTCTTGACGGCGCCCGGATGCGCCCCAGGCCAAGGTTCGGGCCAAGGTTCGGCCCGCATGGAAGACCCGAAACCCGCGCGGTCGCCGCTCCCCGTCCAGCCGACCGAGCCCCCCGTGGTACGGCCGTCGCGCCTGTCGCGGGTACGCCGCGCGCTGTTCGGTGCGCCGCGCGACGTCCAGGACCCGCACGTCCACCACAGCATCTCGCTCATCGCGCTGCTCGCCTGGGTGGGGCTCGGCGCCGACGGGCTCTCCTCGTCCGCGTACGGTCCCGACGAGGCGTTCCGCGCCCTCGGCCATCACACCTACCTCGCGGTCGCGCTCGCGCTCGCGACGGGGATCACCGTCCTCGTCATCTCGGTCGCGTACGGGCAGATCATCAAGCGCTTCCCCTTCGGCGGCGGCGGGTACGTCGTCGCCTCCGAGCTGCTCGGCGCGCGCGTCGGCGTCGTGTCCGGGGCGGCGCTGCTCGTCGACTACGTCCTCACCATCTCGGTGTCGATCGCCTCGAGCGGCGACGCCATCTTCAGCTTCCTCCCGCTCGCGGCGGGGACCTGGAAGCTCCCGGTCGAGGGGATCGCGATCGGCGTGCTCGTCGTCCTGAACCTCCGCGGCGTGAAGGAGAGCGTCTCCGTGCTCGCGCCGATCTTCGGGTTGTTCCTCTTCACGCACGCGATCCTCATCGTCGGCGGGATCGGCTCGCACCTCCCCGAGGTGCCGCGCGTCGCGGGCGAGGTGTCGCAGGGCTTCCGGTCCGGTCTCGCGGAGCTGGGGGCGGTCGGGCTCTTCGCGGTGTTCCTGCGCGCGTACTCCATGGGCGCCGGCACGTACACCGGGATCGAGGCCGTCTCGAACGGCATCCAGATCATGCGCGAGCCGAAGGTCCACACGGCGCGCCGGACGATGACCTACATGGCGATCTCGCTCGCGGTCACCGCGGCCGGGATCCTCGTGTGCTACCTGCTCTTCCGCGCGTCCCCGGAGGAGGGACGCACGATGAACGCGGTGCTGCTCGACCGGTTCGCGGGGGCGTGGACCGTCGGGGGAGTCCGGATCGGCACCGGGTTCGTGATCGTGACGCTCGCCGCCGAGGCCGCGCTCCTCGTGGTCGCGGCGCAGGCGGGCTTCATCGACGGCCCGCGCGTCATGGCGAACATGGCGACCGACTCCTGGCTCCCGCACCGCTTCGGCCAGCTCTCCGACCGGCTCACGATGCAGAACGGCGTCATCCTCATGGGCGGCGCCTCGCTCGCGACGCTCCTCTGGACGCGCGGCGACATCGTCCACCTCGTCACGATGTACTCGATCAACGTCTTCGTGACGTTCTCGCTCTCGCAGCTCGCGATGCTCCGGTACTGGGTGAAGAACCGCGGCCTGGGGCGGCGGCGCGGCCTCGCGATCCACGGCGTCGCGTTCGCGCTGTGCGCGGCGATCCTCACGGGGACGGTCTACGAGAAGGGCGAGCAGGGCGGCTGGGTCACGATCCTCGTGACCAGCCTCGTCGTCGCGCTCTGCTTCGTGATCCGCAGGCACTACGCCGTCGTGCAGGAGAACCTGCGCCGGCTCGACACGATCCTCGACGCGCTCCCGCCACACCCCGGGGGGCCGCACCCGGTCCTCGATCCGCGCGCCCCGACGGCGATCCTGCTCGTCGGCGGCTACGGCGGCCTCGGCGTCCACGCGCTCCTCACGGTCCAGCGGACCTTCCCCAACTTCTTCAAGAACTTCATCTTCGTGTCCGCGGGCGTCGTGGACTCCGCGGCGATGAAAGGCGTCGAGGAGGTGGACCGGGTGCGCCTCCGCACGCAGCAGGCGCTCGAGCGGTACGTGGACCTGGCCCATCGCCTCAGGCTCGCGGCCGAGTACCGCATGGAGGTCGGGACCGAGGCCGTCACCGTCGCGGAGGGGCTCTGCGTAGAGGCCGCGAAGGAGTACCCGCGCTCCGTCGTGTTCGCCGGGAAGCTCGTGTTCCAGCGCGAGCACTGGTTCCAGCGGCTGCTCCACAACGAGACGGGCTACGCGCTCCAGCGCCGGCTCCAGTTCCAGGGCATGAGCGCGATGGTGCTGCCGGTGCGGGTGCTTGCCGAGGCGGAGTGACCGCGCCCGGCGGGGATCCGGGGCGGCGCATCCTTCTGCGCCCGGCTGGCTCTACCCGGGGGATGCCCCGTCCCCGCCCGCCGCGCCCGAGGAGCGCCGGCCTCCCGTCCTCCCCGGGAGGCCGCGCCCCGGCGGACGGCGGCCGTCGGTTCGCGCCGGAGACGATCGCGGAGGCGGTTCGGTCGCTCGAGTCGGGCGTGCCGGCGCCGGTCGTGTGCCGCCGGTTCGGCGTGAGCGACCGGACGCTGTACCGCTGGCGCCGCGAGGCCGCGCGCAGCTGAAGCGCCCGGCGTGAGGGCGGGGGCGCCTCGCGCGTCAGCGGCTCCAGCCGATCTCCGCCACCGCCTGGTGCTCGGGGAAGGACGTCCCCTCGGTACGGACGACCGAGACGCCGTACGCCGCCTGCACGAAGAGGCCGCTCCAGAGGTCCTGCCGCAGGTCCGCCGAGACTCCCTGCACGATCCGGCTCACCGGCCGGGCGCCTCCCGTCGTGCCGGCGCCGCTGCGCCACCCGCTGCCCGTGTGCGCCGTGCCGGACAGTCCATCGGTTCCGGTCTCGAGCGTGTATCGCACGACCGTGGACGCGCCGCGCCAGAGCGCCGCGTCGAGCCCGGCGTCCGCCCAGACGGTGCCGCCCGAGGAGATCGGGTCTGCCGCGTCTCGCCAGACGTAGCCGGCGCCGACCCGCACCGCGAGCGGCGCCGCGAGCCGAAGCCGCGCCATCGCGCGCCCGCCCGCGTCCCACCCGCTCCGCGCCGGATCGCCCGCGACGCGCACCGCGCCGGCGCCGGCGAGTCGCAGCGTGAACGCTTCGCCGAACGCGTGCCCCCACTCCGCGCTCGCCTCCACCCGGTCCAGGTCCGCGTCCGGGACCGCGGCGAACCGCATCCCGCCGTAGCGGAGCTGCAGCCAGGCGAAATCGGCGTCCGACGCGCGCAGCTGGCGCGCGATCCAGAGGCGCGCAGCGCCGAACTCGGAGCCGGCGGGCAGCGTCGAGGCGAGCGGGTTCGAGTCCCAGCCGCCGCCGACGGAGGTGCCGAGCTCCCAGCGCGACGGCGCGATCGCCGCGGGCATGGCGGAGATCGGTTCGGGCTCGGGGGCGAGCGCGGCGGAGAGGGCGAGGGCGATCGGAAGCAGCGTCATGGGCGTGCTTCGAGGCCGCGCGGCCGGGCGGCGACGGGGGTCGTCCGCCCGGCTGCGCGACTCGCGTGCCTACCGCCGTCCGCCGCCGCCCATCCGGCCGGCGCGCGCGCCTCCGCCCGCGCCGGACCCGTCGCGGAGTCGGTCCTGCCGCATCGAGCCGTCACACGTGCCGCGCGCGCCCGCCGAGCCGTCCCTGCCGCCCTGGCCCGCGCGGACCTGCGCCTGCGATCCCGCACCCGAGCCGTCGCGCAGGCGAGCCTGGTCGGCCGTGCCGGTCTGCGTCTGCGTCCCGGTCGTGGTCGGGGCATCGTCCGCGCGCGCCTGCCCGAGGGAGAGGGCCGCGGCAAGCGCGGCCGCGAAGGCCAGCTTCTTCGTCGTCATCGTGATCTCCAGAGGAACGGTGGTCTGTCGCTCCGCGGCCCCGTTCACGCTCCGCGCGAGTCGTGGACGAAGACGCCGAGCGGCGCCGAAGGTTCCTGCGGTGCGTTGTCGCGAACGTGGGAATCGCAGCACGTCATGCTGCGGGTGCGGACGTCTACCCGGTGATCCACACGGCCAGCACCGCGCCCATCAGCGCGGCCGCGGTGACCCCGCGGGCGCGACGCGACCCGCGAGCGGCCTCAGACCTCGAACAGCGCGGTCGAGAGGTACTTCTCGCCCCGATCCGGCAGGATCGTGACGATCGTTCCGGTGGCGATCTCGGAAGCGACGACGCGGGCCGCGTGGAGCGCCGCGCCGCTGCTCATCCCGACGAAGATGCCCTCCTCGAGCGCGATGCGCCGGGCGAGGTCGAAGGCGTCCTCGCTCTCGATCATGATGTGCCGGTCGACTTTCGCGGCGTCGTAGATGGCCGGGACGATCGCCTCCTCGAGGTTCTTGAGCCCCTGGATGTAGTGGCCGAGGACCGGGTGGGCGCTCACGATCTTCACGCTCGGGAGCCGCTCCTTGAGCGCGAGGCCGACGCCCATGAGCGTCCCGCTCGTGCCGAGGGAGGAGACGAAGTAGTCCACGCGGCCGCCCGTCTGCTCCAGGATCTCCTGCGCCGTCCCCTCGTAGTGGGCGAGCTGGTTGTACCGGTTCGAGAACTGGTCCGGCATGAAGTAGCGGTCCGGGAAGTCCTTCACGAGCTGGCGCGCCTTCACGATCGCGCCGTCGGTGCCGAGCGCCGAGTCGGTCAGCGTCACGGTGGCGCCGAACGCCTGGATCATCTTCCGCCGCTCGATCGAGACCGCCTCGCTCATCACGATCTCGACGGGGTAGCCCTTCACCGCCCCGATCATCGCGATGCCGATGCCGGTGTTTCCGCTCGTCGGCTCGATGATGGTCTTGCCCGGCCCGAGCGTCCCCTCGCGCTCCGCCTGCTCGATCATCTTGAGCGCGATGCGGTCCTTGATGCTGCCGGTGGGGTTGAAGCCCTCGAGCTTGGCGTAGAGCGTCACCCGGGGGTTCGGGTTCAGGCGGTCGATGCGGACGATCGGCGTCCGGCCGATGAGGTCGAGGATCGTGTCGGCGGGCTGGGAGAGCCAGGGGGTCGTCATCGGGATCTCGCGGGGGCGCACAGTCTATCCGCTCCCGGCCGCGGGCGGTGCGTCCGTGTGCGGGGCGGTGCGACGTCGCCCTGCATCGCCGCGCGCCGAACGAGCCTTCGTCACGTGCGCTCCAACCGGATGTCCATCAGAATGGGGACACCATGATCGAGCACGACCTCGTCCGGCTGGAGCGCGCCCTCGGGACCCTCGTCGATCCCGGCGCGTCGCGCGACGCGGTCTGGGCGTCGGCCGCGACGGTCTCGACGGCGCTCGACGCGCTCGACGCGCCGTCGAAGCGCCAGGCGCTCGCGGGCCTCGTCCTGCGCGGCGCGAAGGAGCTCCTCCTCGTCCCCGGGCTGCTCCGCTGCCTGCGCGACGCGGATCGCGAGGTCCGCTCCGCCGCGGCCGCCCTGCTCTGGAGCACCGCCGCGGAGATGGGGCTCGAGCCGTTCGCCGACGACGCGGTCGAGGCGTTCCTCGGCGCGCTCGACGACGAGGACGCGCGCGTGCGCACGAGCACGACCGGGGCGCTCGGCGCGATGAACTACGCCGACGCCGGCACGCTCGACCGCGTCGTCGAGAGGCTCCTCGGCGTGGCCGTCGACCCCGGGGATCGCCGGGCGGCGGCCGTGACGCTCGCCGCGCTGCGCAGCCTCGTCGGGCCGCTCTCGCCCGGCACGCCCGGCGCGATGGCCTGAGCGAGCCGCGGCCCGCGCGCCGGCCCCCCGAGACGTGGCATCCTGTCGCGCGGAGGGCCGCATGCGCACCCGCTCGACGCCGCCAGCCGCGCTCACGTCTGCGCTCACGCTCGCTCTCACCTCGGCGCTCGGGGCGTGCAGCCGTGACGTCACGCTCCCGCCCGAGCCGACCGCGCCGCGGATCGAGTCGATCACGCCGGCGGCGGCGTACGCGGGCGAGCGGGTCACGATCGTCGCGAGCGGGCTCGACGAGGCGACCGACGCGAACCTCGTCCAGTTCCCGTCGGCCGTCGCGCGCGGCGAGAGCGTCTCCGGGAGCGTCCTCGTCGTGCGCGTCCCCGACGACGCGGGATCGGGGCCCGTCACCGTGTCCGCGAGCGGTGGCGTCTCCGCGCCGGCGGGCCCGTTCACGTACCGCGGCCTCGGGCAGCTCCGCACCGGCGCGATCTCCGGCGATGTGCCGCTCCTCCACAAACCGTACCGGATCCTCGCAGCCGGGGGCGACACGTTCCTCCACTCGGACCTCCTCCTCGGGCTCGTCCGCTACTCGGACCCCGCGTTCGTGCGCGACCTCGCGGTCTCGGCCGACGCCCTGCCGTGGGCGGGGGCGCAGGGCGCGGTGATCTGGCTCGAGTCGGAGTGGAACGAGCCGGCGGCTCCCGACGTGTCGCGGCTCGTCCGGCTCGACCTTGCGAACGGTGCGGTGGCGGAGGGGGGCGTCGTCCCGTTCGCGGGGGCGGGCGCGATCGTCGCCATGCGCGGACCGGCGGCGTCGCCGGCGGACGATCGGATCGCGGTGCTGCGCTCGACCGGCACGGCCGTCTCGCTCGCGCTCCACGACGCGGACGGGCTCGCCGAGGTGCTGCCGCCTGCGCTTCTCCCCGTCGCGGAGGTGCGCGGCTGCGCCGACGCGGGCGAGGGGCAGCTCGCGTGCCTGGTCCGCGACGCCGCGGGCGCCCCGCTCGCGCTCGCCCTCGTCACGCCGGGCACGCCGCCGGTCGTCCGCCCGATCGCCCTGCCGGACGGCGACGTCGTCCAGGGGGACCCGATCGACCTCGCGGATCCGATCTGCGCCGGCGGAACGCTCGCCACCGGCCGGACGGCGGCGGTGGCGCTCGACGACGGGAGGGTCGCGCTCGCGAAGCTCGACGGCGGCGCGCCCGCGTTCTGGCGCGAGGTCGAGACCGGCTCGCGCACGCCGGCGCGGTCGCTCGCGTGCACGACGATCGGTCCACACCTCGGCGTGGTCGCGCCGAAGCGCGCGGACGACCTCGTCGTCGCCGTCGACGCCGAGGCGGCGCCCGCGGGGCAGATCCGGTGGACCGCGAGCGTCCCGCGCGCGTCGCGCGCCGCGGTGGACGTGGCGTCAGGGACCGTCCACGCCGCGGGTGAGGCCGACAACCGCGTGGTCGTCCTCGACGCCGCCACCGGCGCGCTCCTCGCCCGGCGCTCCTTCGACGTCCTCCCCGGGCGCGACGGCGCGGTCCAGGGGGCGGCGTGGATCACGGAGAAGGGCGCAGAGCCGGCGGCGCTCGTGTTCGCGGTGGGATCGCCGCCGGGCGTCATCGAGCTGCCCCTCGCCGCCGCGCCCGGGACCTTCCCCGTCTACCGGAACCGCCCGGACGCCGTCGGGGTGTTCGGGCCGTTCGCGCCGTACGACCCCCTGTACCGGTACTACTTCACGCTTCGCGCGCAGGGGGTCTCGCAGGCCGCCGAGTCGTGGCCGCTCGGGTCTGTGACGCAGCTGGGTCAGGACGGGCCGGAGGACGCTTACGTCGGCACGGCGGACGGGCTCGTCACGATCGACTACCCGGCGAAGACGACGCACCCGTCGCCCATCGCGGGCGCGAGCTTCGCGTCGCTCGGCCTCCTGCCCGGCGCTCGCGTCTTCACGGCCGTGACGGACGGCGCGGGCGCGTCGAGCGTCCGCGCGTGGAGCGAGGCGCAGGCCGCGGCGGGCGACCCCGCGGGCTCCTCCTGGACGTCGCCGGGGCCGCTCGCCGGCGCCGCGCTGCTCGACGGCGTCCTCTGGGTGTTTCACTGGGACGCGACGGGCGCGTTCGTCGGCACGGAGCTCGGGAGCGCTCTCGACTTCGTCCGCTCCGTCCCGATGGCGGAGGCGTTCGACCGCATCCTCGCCGTCTCGCCGAACGGCCGCACCTTCGTCACGTGGGAGTACCAGCCGTGGTCGTGGGAGACGAGCGTCGTCGTGTGGGCGGCCGGGGGGAGCGGGTACGAGCGCGTCGCGACCGTGCCGCTGCAGGGCGTCGTCTCCGGCGTCGCGTTCGGCGGCACCGGGGAGGCGCTCTACGTGCTCACGCGCTCGCCGGACCGCGTCGTCGTGCTCGAGTGAGCGCGAGTGCGGCGTGGTGCCGCGCGGGCGCGTGCGCGGGCCGTGGCGCACCCAGCGCTCCCGCGCTACGCTGCGACGATCTCCGTGCTCGCGCCCGCCCTCGCCCTCGCCGTCGCGCTCTCGGCCCCCGCCGCGGTCCCGTACGCGCCCGACGAGGTGATGGCCTTCTCGATCGACCTCCACGGGATCCCGATGGGGAAGGCCCGCATCGCGGTCGGCCAGCCCGAAGGGACGATCCTCCCGGTGTTCCTCCAGGCGCGGACGAGCGGGCTGCTCGCGGTCGTGGACCTGAAGCAGCAGCTCGCGAGCTACCTCGACCTGGAGACGGGGCTGCCGCGGTCGGCCTCGATCGACTCCGTCGAGCCCGGCTACCGGCTCGTCACGACGACCCGCTTCGAGCGTGCGAGCGGGAAGGCGACCGTCCGCGAGAAGGGCAAGTTCGACAACACCTACGAGATCGACGTCCCGCCCGAAGCGACCGACTTCGTCGCGCTCGTGTTCCGGCTCCGCACGCTCGTACTCGAGCCGGGGAGGACCTATGCGTTCGACGTGCTCTCGGCGCGGGACGTCCAGCGGGTCGAGACGCGGGTGGAGGCGCGCGAGAGCGTCTCCACGAGGGCGGGGAAGTTCGAGACGCTGAAGGTCCGGGTGCCCACGAAGTTCAGCGGGAAGTTCAGCGAGAAGAGCCCGACCTACGTCTGGTTCAGCGACGACGCGCGGCGCATCGTCGTGCGCATCTCGACCGACTTCTCGATCGGCCGCGTCATCGCCGACCTCACCTCGTACAAGCCGGGGAAGCCGATCGAGGACGCGCCGTCGGTGCAGCAGTAGCCGGCCCGCCGCCCCGGCGCTCACTCGGCGGCGACGTTCCGGCAGCGCGTCTCGCGAAGGAAGAGCGCCGCCGCGAGCCCCGCGGCCGCGAAGGCCCACAGGACGAGGAGCCCCGCCCTGAACCCATGGCGGTCGAGCACCCACCCGACGAGCGGCTGGTAGATCGTCGGCCCGAGGAAGACGCCGGTGTTCACGACGGCCATCGCCGTTCCGGAGAGGGCGGGCGGGTTCACCTCCTTCACGCTCGCCCAGGAGAGCGTGAACGCCGTCGCGCACGCGCCCATCACCGCGAAGAGCGCGAGGCTCGCCGGGAGCGGCGGCCGCGCACCCGCGAGCCACGGGAGCCACGACACGACGAACCCGGCGCCGAGCCCGAGGGTGAGCGGCTTGCGCCGGCCCATCCGGTCGGAGAGCTTCCCGGCCGCGAGCGAGGCCAGCGCGAACGCGACGAGCATCGCGGTCGTGTGCGCGGTCGCCCGCGCGCGCGACATCCCCTGGACCTCCGTGAGGTAGGGCACCGCCCAGAGGCCGGCGAACGAGAGGTAGGCGCCGGCGACACCCATGTTCAGGAAGAACCCGGGCCAGGTGGCCGGGTTCCGGAGGACGGTGCGGAGGCCCGCGAGCGAGCCGCCGGCGTGCCGCGCGTGCGGCGGGTGTCCGTCGAGCTCCCGGATCGACGGGAGGCCCGCCTCGCCGGGCGCATCGCGCACGAGCAGCCAGGTGAGCGCGGCGCCCGCGAGCGAGGAGATCCCGACCGCGACGAACACGGTCCGCCAGGAGACGAGCCCGACCACCCAGGCGAGCGGCGCCGCCGACGCCATCGCGCCGAGGTTCCCCATGAACATGACGAGACCGGACAGCGTGGCGAACTCGCGCTCGCGGAACCACGCGGTGACGAGCTTGAGGAGCGCGACGAACGTGACGGAGACGCCCAGCCCGACGAGCGCGCGCCCGGCGACGGCCGCGCGGAGCGGCCCGGCGAGGCCGAACAGGATCGCGCCCGCGCCGGCCACGACGCCGCCGGCCGCCACGACGCGCCGCGGTCCGACCGCGTCCACGAGGACGCCGGTCGGCACCTGCATGACCGTGTAGGCCCAGAAGTACGCCGCCGCGATCGCGCCCAGCTCCGCCCCGCTCGCGGCGAAGGCGGCGCGCAGCTCGCCCGCGATCGCCGCGGGGGCGATCCGGTGGAAGAAGGAGAGCACGTACGCGCCGGAGACGAGGACGAACGCCGTCCAGCGCAGGCGCCGCATGCGCGAGAGGACCGCGGGGGAGGTCGGGGCGGGCCGCACGGTCCGGGCATTGTGGATCGCCGGCGGCCACGAAGGGTACCGGGCTCCACCCGGAGCGAGCGGAGGTGCGGCACCCGTGGCAGACTCCGCGCCGGAGGTGGACATGGCGGAAGGCGCAGGGCTCGTGCGGAGCGGCACCGTGGTCGTGGTGAACGGGGAGTCGATGGGCCGGGGCGACGACGGGCTCGGGGCGAAGCTGCTCGCGAACTTCCTGCGGACCGCCGCGACGGTGGACCCCAAGCCCGACGCGATCGTGTTCTACAACGCCGCCGTGAAGCTCCTCGGCCCCCGGTCGCAGAGCCTCGAGGCGCTCCGGGCGCTCGACACCGCCGGGGTGGACCTGCTCGCGTGCGTCACGTGCCTCGAGTTCTACGGGCTCACCGGGCAGCTCCAGGTCGGCCGCGTCTCGAACATGAGGGAGATCGTCCAGCGGACGATGGAGGCCGGGAAGGTCTGGACCCTCTAGCGCCGTCCTGCCGGGGGCCGCGGCGGACGGAGCGCCGAGTCATTATGGGGAGAGCGCCCCGCCCGATCGCGGGGCGAGGGTGCGCAGATGGCGGGAATCGACCTCCAGCACTTGCCGCAGCTGCCGATCGCGTTCATGAACGCCGACCACGTCCACGAGGGACGGCTCGTGAACGAGGTCGAGGCGGCGCTCGACGCGCACCGGCGAGGCGAGGGGCCCCTCGGCGCCGTCGTGGAGAAGCTCTCGCTGCTCGCGGTCCACACGCGCGAGCACTTCATGCGCGAGGAGGCCGCGATGCGCGAGTCGGGCTTCCCCGCCTACCCGGTCCACAAGTCCACGCACGACCGGGTGCTCGCGGAGATGGACGCGGAGGCGCGCGCGTTCCGCGACGGCGGGGACGGCGAGCGGCTGTCGCGCTTCCTCGCGGAGGCGCTCCCCGCGTGGTTCGCCAACCACGTCCGGACGATGGACACGGTGACCGCGGAGTTCCTCGCGCGGCAGCGCGGCGTCACCGCCCGTCCCTAGGAGCGCTAGCGGAACCGCGCCGCCGCCTCGGCGAGCCCCTCGCGCGCGCACCACTCCGAGAACCGGCGGGGCAGGGACTCCGCGCTGACGGTCTGGACGGACTGGGCGATGACGTGCTCGGCCTGCTCGAGATCGCCGGAGGCGCAGTGGAGGAACGCGAGCCGCACCGCCTCGCGCTCCGAGTAGGCCTCGCCGAGCCCCTGCGCCGCGAGCGCGGTGACGGCGCCCCAGTCGCCGCGCTCCGCGGCGTCCCGCGCGCGCCACCAGCGGACCTCGCCGAGGAGCGCGGCCGGCGCGCCCGGCGCCGCCGCCGCGCGGAGGTACGGATCGGCCTCGGCGGTCGCCGGCCGCCACACGGGATCGCGCGCGAGCAGCTCGTCGACGCTCACAGGAACTCGCACAGGTAAGCCGCGGGCGCGGCGGCCTTCACGTCGAAGCCGCTCTTCGCGGGGACCTCGAAGGAGGTCCCCGCCGGGTACGCGTGCCAGGCGGCGTCGCCCGGGAGCCTCGCCCGGAGCTCGCCTGAGGTGACCGTCATGCGCTCGGGCGAGCCGGTGTCGAAGTGGAACTCGCCGGCGTCGACGACGCCCACGGTCGCCTTGCGGCCGTTGCGCTCGAAGCCGACGCTCTGGACCTTCCCGTCGAAGTAGGTGTTGTGCGTGAGCATGGTGGACCTCGGCGCGGGGTTGTAGCGCGGGGGGCGGGCTCCGCGCCACAGGGCCGACCCGTCGCGGCAGGTCCCGAGGGTCTTCACCCGCTGGGAACGGCGGTCTAGAATCCCGGCCATCCGTGCGCGCCGGCTCTTCCGGGCGCGGTCGTCGGCGTGGTGCCTCGCGCGAAGGGGACTGACCATGGCGTCAGCTGGCTCGGATGGAGCGTGGGCGTTCGCGGACCCGCCGGAGGTCGCCGTGGTCACCTGCTGGCGCATCCTCCGCGGAGAGGAGTGGATCCACTTCGTCTCGCACGACGAGGGCGACGGCGCGTGGCAGTTCCAGCCGCACCTCTTCGCGCCCGAGTCCGAGGCGGCGGTCGTCGCGCTGAAGACGATCGTCGCGCTCGACCCGTCCGTCAGCGTCCTGTCGGACCTGCCCCTCGGCTGGTGCGCGTGGCGGGACGCGAAGAGCGCGACGTGGCAGCGGGCGCGGAGGTCGGAGTACGAGCCGGACGGGCGATGACGATCGCCGCGACCAGGGGCGTCTCCGTCGGCCGGTGACGGCCTCGGAGCTCGCGCAGGCGTTTGCGTCGCTCGGCATTCGCGGAGCGATTACACTCCCCCCTCACGCGCGGAGAACGCCATGGCGAAGCCCAAGATCGAGGACCTCGTGCAGGGGAAGGGCCCGGAGGCGGTCCGGGGGAAGACCGTCGAGGTGCACTACACGGGCTGGCTCACCGACGGGAGGAAGTTCGACTCCTCCATCGATCGCGGCGAGCCGTTCTCGTTCCGGCTCGGCGCGGGCGAGGTGATCGAGGGCTGGGATCGCGGCGTCGCCGGGATGAAGGTCGGCGGCAAGCGGAAGCTGACGCTCCCGCCGGAGCTGGGCTACGGGGCCCGCGGCGCCCCGCCGGCGATCCCGCCGAACGCGACGCTCGTGTTCGAGGTCGAGCTGCTGTCGGTGCTGTAGCGCGCGCGGTCAGCTCGCGAGCTGCGAGAGCGCCGTGTCCATGACGAACAGCTCGAGCGCGGCGCGGTCGGGGTCGGAGAGCTTCTTGAAGCTGAACGCCACGCGCGTCGATCCGGACAGGGGGCGCGCGTCGGCGAGGGAGACGGGCGCCGTGAGGGCGCGCCGGTCCGACATCTTCAGCGTCGCCTTCAGCTCCTCGCTCGCCTGCGGCGCCTTCGCGAGGATCGCCGAGAAGCCGGTCACGCCCACGTCCACCGTCATCGCGCGCACGTGGCTCGCCGGGCTCTCGAGCTCCACCTGGAGCGCCCGTGCCACACGGAGCGCGTGCCGCGGCGCCTCGTAGGGGGCGGGCGTGAGGTGCTGCGCCGCCATGAGCGCGCGGGCGAGCTCGTCGCAGCCGTCGCGGTAGGTCTCGGCGTCCTCGCCGGAGAGCGTGCCCTGCTTCGCCTTCTCGTGCAGCGCCCGGAACACGCGCAGCCAATCGCCGAAGCTCATGCTTCCGATCCTCTCGCGGGCTCGCGGCGAGGAGAGCACGATTCCGGGGGGGTGTCGATCCCGCGCGCGTGGGGCGTGCCCCGACGCCGCAAGCTTCCCCGGCGCCGCCGCGCTCGAGCGCGCCCGTCACCTCTCGATCGCGACGTCGACCGGCGTCGCGGAGAGCAGCGACGCGAGCTCCCGCGGCGCGACGCCGACGAGGAACCCGCGCGATCCGCCGTTCACGTAGACGCGCGGCAGGTCCAGGATCGACCGCTCCACGTAGACCGGCATCGCCCTGCGCGTGCCGAGCGGGCTCGTCCCGCCGACCTGGTAGCCCGAGTGGCGGTTCGCGACCTCGGGCCTGCAGATCTCGATCGACCTTCGCCCGAGCTGGCGCGCGAGCGCCTTCGTCGACACCTCGCGATCGCCGTGCATGAGGACGACGAGCGGCTCGCCGCGGTCGTCCTCCATCACGAGCGTCTTCACGACCGCGTGCTCGTCCACGCCGAGCTCGCGCGACGAAACGCGCGTGCCGCCCTTCTCCTCGTACCGGTACGGGTGCTCGGTGTACGCGACGCCCTTCTCGCGCAGGAGGCGGGTCGCGGGCGTGGAGGGGACCTTGCTCATGCCCCCGGAGGATAGCCGACGCCCGGAAAGCGGGCGCGATCGGACTCCCTACCGCGACGCCGCGCTGCCGGACCCGAGGAGCGTGCCGAGGCGGCGCTGCGGCGGGCCCGGCCGCAGGTGAACGCCGAGGTCCGAGAGCTCGGACACCCGCGTGGCCAGCTGGCTCACGCCGGCCCGGCGCGACGGGGGCGCGAGCGTGATCGCCGGCCCGCGCCCGGACCGGCGCAGTCGCGCGACGGCGACCGAGACGGCGAGGACGGCGGCGACTGCGAGGGCGGCGAGGAGCACCATGCGTCGGTAAACCTAGAATCCGATGTGTGACGGTGGAAGCCTCCCGGAGAGGGAGGCCCGTGCGCGCGGGCGCGCGGGCGGATGCCCGCACCGCGGCAACCGTGCGGCGTTGCTCGCGACCGATCGCGTCGCGGCCCGTGCGGGGGGCGTCCGTGTCCCACGGTCGTGAGACGCGCCCCGCGCCGCGGAAGAGGCCGTTTCATCCCCGCGGAGGGCGCAGATCACGGAGGCCATCTTCCCCGGCGCCGTCTCGAGCTTCGCCTGGCACATCACGCCGCCCTTCTTGATGTCCGTGACGGTGGCGACGAGCTGGCTCCGTGCACCGAACGACATGGCGCGGCTAGGCGCGGGGCGCGGACCGCGGAGGATCCCACCAGACGGCGCCCTTGCCCTCGATCGCGTGGGCGGCGCGACGGCGGGTCTCGGCCATCTCCGCGGAGGACATCGGCGTGAACGCGTCCGCCGCGCCGAACGCGGCGTCCTGCTCGTCCGGGAACGATAGCCCGAGGAGCGCGACGTCGGGATCGCAGGTGAGCGTGTAGCGGACGCACTCCTCGACGGAGAGGCGGAGCTTCCCGCGCGGCCGGGTCGCCCTCCCTCGCCTCGGCTCCGGAGGGCAGTGAGCGGGCGCCCGTAGCCCTCGCTGTCCGCGACGAGCTTCCCGGCGCCGAAGGTCTTGAAGCAGATCGTCCCGACGCCGAGCGCGCGGGCGCGCGGGAGGATCTCGAGGACGTAGCGCGGATCGCAGAAGGGGCCGACCGGGAACATCACGACGTCGCAGAGGGACGACGCGAGCGCGAGATCGAGCACCTCCGGGTCGTGGCAGGAGATGCCGCGGAAGCGCGCGCGCCCGCGCGCGATCTCCTCGCCGAGCTCCGCCATCCCTCCGCCGCGCCGCTCGAGCTTCCGCCAGGCGGCGGCGTCCGGGACGGCGTGGAAGGCGAGGAGGTCGACCGCCGGGAGCTCGAGCCGGCCGAGGCTCTCGTCGAGCTGCCCCGACACGGGCCGGTCGAGGTGGTCGATCTTGTCGACGAGGAACACGCCTTCGCGCCGGCCGCGGAGCGCCTCTCCGACGATCTCCTCGGAGTACCCGTCCTCGTACATCGGGGCGGTGTCGACGACGTTCACGCCGGCGTCGAGCGCGCGACGGAGGGTCGCGACGCAGCGCTCCTTCGGGACGGAGCGGTCCGCGAGGTCGCCCGCCGCCGATCGCGGTCGCGACGAAGCCGGTGCGCCCGAGCGGGCGGGTGGGGCGGAAGCGCGGGGCCATGGCGGGATCCGATCCCTCCTTGACCTCGCGCGCCGCCGCGTGGGATTCCCCGAGGCGATGCGCACCGAGAACCTCGCGGTGATGCTCACCGACATGAAGGGGTTCACCGCCGCGACGAGCCGCCAGTCGCGCGCGGAGAACGAGCGCATGCTCGCGGTGCAGGACGAGCTCGTGCTCCCGGTCGTGCGCGCGTTCGGCGGTCGGCGCGTGAAGACGATCGGAGACGCGTACCTCGTCCTCTTCCGATCCCCGACCGCGGGCCTCCTCTGCGGGATGGCGATCCAGGACCGGCTCTGGGACTACGGCCGCCGCGTCCCCGCCGAGGAGCGGATCGAGGTGCGCGTCGTCCTCTCGCTCGGCGAGGTGCGGCTCGTCGGCTCCGGCGCCGTGCCTTCGGACGTCTACGGCGAGGCGGTGAACCTGGCGGCCCGCGTCGAGGCCGAGGCGGAGGCGGGCGAGATCTGGTTCACCGAGGCGGTCCGGCTCGTCGCCGATCGCGGGCAGGTCGCGGCCGAGGAGATCGGGACGCGGAAGCTGAAGGGGATCGCCGAGGAGGTGCGGCTCTACCGCGTGCCGTACCTCTCGCACCGCGGCGACCGGCCCCCGTACGGCAACGCCGGGCTCGGGCGCGTCCTCGGCGTCGCGCCGCCGGAGCCCCCGCGCCTCGCGCGCGCCATCCGCCGTCGCGCGAACCCGGTCTTCCGCGCGGGCGCGTCGCTCGGCGCGCTCGCCGCGGCGATCCCGCTCCGGGCGGCGGCCGTCGCGCTGCTGCTCGCCGCCGCCGGCGCGGGCGCCTGGGCCTGGACCCGCGCCGGCACCGAGCGGCTCATCGCGCGCGGCGAGTGGGACGCCGCGAGGGTGGCGATCGACGCGCGCGCGGCCGAGAAGGGCGACGAGGACCCGCGCGTGCTCTACCTGCGCGGCCGCCTGGAGACCGCGCGGGTCGAGGCGGGGCAGGGCGGGAGCCTCCGCCACGCGTTCGCGCTCTGGTCCCGCGGCGTCGCGGCCGGGAGCGGCGACGCGCTCGGCGCGCTCGAGGACGCCGCGCGATCGTGGCAGTGCGACCGGCGCCGGCTCGCCGCGCGCGCCCTCGCCGACTCGGGGTCGAGGGACGCGCTCGGCGGGCTCCGGAGGCTCGCCGAGGCCGAGCCGCCGCCCGCGGACACGGTGGAGAAGGTGAAGCGGTTCTTCGGCGCGGACGGCGCGTGCGGGGCGGGGGACGTCGCCCGTCGAGGGATCGAGCAGATCGAAGATGGGCGGTAGCTGGCCGCAGCCTCGCGGCTGCCCCGCGACCACGAGGTCCCCGCGGCCGCGCTCACCCCGCCGCGCTGGTCCCGCGCTGGATGAGCTCGATCTTGTAGCCGTCGGGATCCTGCACGAACGCGATCACCGTCTTCCCGTGCTTCATCGGCCCGGCCTCGCGGGTCACCGTGCCGCCGCGGCGCTTGATCTCCGCGCACGCGGCGTAAGCGTCGTCCACCTCGAGCGCGACGTGGCCGAAGCCGGTCCCGAGGTCGTACTTCGGCGTGTCCCAGTTGTAGGTGAGCTCGAGCGCCGCCTGCTCCGACTCCGGGCCGAACCCGACGAACGCGAGCGTGAAGCGGCCGTCGGGGTACTCGTGGCGGCGCAGGAGCTTCATGCCGAGGACGTCGGTGTAGAACCCAATCGACCTCTCGAGATCGCCGACGCGGATCATCGTGTGCAGGATGCGCATGCGCGACGGATAGGCCGGAGCGGCGGCGGGCGCAAGCGGCATCGCCGGCGCGTCGCGGCGGCGCGCGCCTACTCCTCTGCCCGCGGCGCCCTCGGCCTCCGCATCGCGAGCGCGAGCAGCGGCGCGCGCTCGCTCGCGGTCTGGCGGGCGCGGTCGAGCGCGGCGAAGCCGCGGCCCACGAGCCCCTCCGGGTCGCGTCGCCGCGGGGCGGCGAGCCAGAGCGGGGCCTTCCCGAGCGCGACGGCGACCCGGACGAGGCCGGTGCCGAGCAGGCCGAGCGCGGCGCCGGTCACGCGCGCGGTCGCCCGCGCGCGGCCCTCGGTCGCCCCGGCGACCTGGATCGAGGCGAGCGGCGTCCGCACGGGCTCGAGCAGGCGCGAGCGCCGCGCTCCGCCGGCCCGCGCGAGGTGGCGGCCGCCGTAGGGCAGCTCGCCGCGCTCGCGCACGACCCGGTACAGCACGAGCGGCTCGGGCTCGCCGTCGACCACGCGCGGCCCCATCTCGTCGGCGGGCGCCTCGCTCCGCGTCATCGTGAGCCACACGGCGCGCGTGAGCCACACCTCGCCCGGCGCGGCGCTCGCGGCGACGGCGCGGACGGTCTCGAGCGGCGCGCCCGCCACGGTCTCCCGCCCCACCGTCACCTCGCCCTGGTGCACGGCGATCCGGAGCCCCGCCGTCCACGACGGCCGCGCGTCGGCGCGCGACCGGGCCGCCGCGTCCTGCAGCGCGGCGGCGCACTCCACCGCGTCAGTCGGGGACCAGAACCCGAACACGGCGGTGCCGTCCTCCGCCGCCAGCCGGCGTCCGGCGAACGCGCGGACGATCGGCAGCGCGAGCGCGTCGTGCTGGGCGAGCGCGCGGGCGCGCGCGGCGGGCGCGAGGGCGGGTGCCTCCTGCGACCAGGCAGCGATCTCGACCTGCACGAGCGTCAGGTTCACCGCCTTCGGCAGCGCGGCGGACGGGACGCCGAGCAGGCTCGCGCGGACGGCCTTCGGCGTGTGCGCGGGGGCGGCCCCGGTCGAGCGCGCGTCGCGGGAGGGCCGCACCGGCGTCTCGGCGCCCTCGAGGATCGCGAGCAGCTCGGCGGCGCTCCCGGCGCGCAGGGCGCGGTCCTTCTCGGTCGCGCGCGTGACGAAGTCGACGAGCTTCGGCCAGGCGGCGAGCTCCGGAGCCGAAGACGAGAGGCCCGGCACGCGCTCGAACGCGTGGGCCGCGACGAGCGCGCGGATGTCGGACGTGTCGAAGGGGTGGTGGCCGGTGAGCATCACGAACGCGAGGATCCCCGCCGCGTACAGGTCGGCGCGCCGGTCCACCTCGCCCCCGACCGCCTGCTCGGGCGCGAGGTACTCGGGGGTCCCGAGGACGAGCCCCGCCTGCGTCCGCGTCGCGTCGGCGCGCGGCTCGGACCACTTCGCGATCCCGAAGTCGAGGACCTTCAGCGTCTCGTCCGGCCCGTTCCCGGAGAGCCACAGGTTCTCGGGCTTGAGGTCCCGGTGCACGATGCCGGCGTCGTGCGCGGCGGCGAGGCCGTCGAGGAGCTGCCGGAGGAGCCGCACGACCCGCGCGGGCGCGAGCCGGCCCTCCCGCTCCAGCACCGCGCGGAGCGACTCGCCCTCGAGCAGCTCCATCGCGAGGTACGCGCGCCCGGCCTCGTCCTCGCCGAAGTCGAGCACCTCGACGACGTGCGCCGACTGGAGCTTGCTCGCGACGCGCGCCTCTCGCCGGAAGCGATCGCGGTCGGCTGCGCTCCGGCGCAGGTCGGCGTGGAGCACCTTCACCGCGGCCCTGCGGCCGACGTGGACGTGCTCGGCGCGGTACACGGCGCCCATCCCGCCGGAGCCGAGCAGCGCCTCGATGCGCCAGCGGCCGTCGAGGACGGCGCCGGGAGCGAGATCGGGCGCGTCGTCCGCGGGCGCGGCGGGGCCGACGCCCCGCTCCGTCCCGGAGGCGGCCATCGCGATCACCCGCCCCGCAGCATCGAGAAGAGCACGATCGCGAACACGACCGGCACGAGCAGCGCGACGAGCCCGCCCATCGCGAGCATCCCGAGGACGGCCCAGCGTCGCGGGCCCGGGGGCGGGAGCGGGGCGTCGAAGGGGAGGCGGAACGGCACGGCGGGCATTCTACTCCGGCGCGGTCGCCGCCGCGCCCGGGCTCCTCCCCCCCCCACGACCTCGACCACGACCTCGACCCCGACCTCGACCCCGACCTCGACCCCGACCTCGACCCCGACCCCGACCCCGACCCCCAGCGCCAGCCGACGGTCACCTGCCGAGCAGCGCGCCGAACCGCAGCGCGTAGGCGGGGCCGCGCGCCTCGTCCTCGTGCTTGAAGAAGACGAACGCGTCGTCCCAGCGCTGCGACCGGACGGTGTCGGCCCAGCGGGCGAGTCCGGCGTCGTCGTAGTCGGGGCGGCGCAGGCGCATGTAGCCGAACCCGGCGGTGGCGACCGGCGGCGTGGCGCGGTCCTCGTCGTCGGCGATGCAGAGCGCGGCGCCCGCGTCGGACAGTGCGGCGAGCACGTCGTCGTCGTGCCAGCTCGCGTGCCGGAACTCGAACGCGGCGCGGCCGCCGCGCGGGAGCAGCGCGAGGAACTCGCGGAGGCGCGGCAGGTCCTTCTTGAGCGACGGCGGGAGCTGCCACAGGATTGGCCCGAGCGCGGCCCCGAGCTCCGCTGCGACCGAGTGGAAGAAGGACACGTCGTCCGCGGCGCCCGCGAGCCGCTTCACGTGCGTGATGCGCTGCGGCCCCTTCAGCGCGAACACGAACGCGGGCGGCACCTGGGCGCGCCAGGCGACGAACGTCTTCGCCTGCGGCATCCGGTAGAACGTGGCGTTGATCTCGACCGCGGGCAGGCGAGCCGCGTAGGCGGCGAGCATCTTCGAGGCCGGGAGGTCCTGGGGGTAGAAGCTCCCCTTCCACGCGGGGTACGAGTAGCCGCTCGTGCCGGCGAGGACGCGCATGGGGACGGACTACCCGGGACGGGCCGCCCGCGCTCGACCGAACGGGGTGCCTGCCCGCGTCCCGCCGGCGGGTTAACCTCGGCTCGTGGCCGTCCACGACGCCGCCCGCGGGTTCGAGCGCGCCGCCGACGCGTACGAGCGCGGCCGGCCGGAGTACCCGCCCGCCGCGGTGGCGCTGGTCGCGTCCGCGCTGCGCCTCGCCCCGGGGGTCCGGCTCCTCGACGCGGGCGCCGGCACCGGCAAGCTCTCCCGCCTCGTGGCGTCGTCGGGCGCGGCGGTGTTCGCCGCGGACCCGGCGGACGCGATGATCCGGCGCACGGCGGGCGTGGCGGGGATCGTGCCGCTGCGCGCGGTCGCGGAGGCGCTGCCCTTCCGCGCCGGCGCCTTCGACGCCGCCGCGGTCGCGTCCGCCTTCCACTGGTTCGACGGCCCCCGGGCGCTGCGGGAGCTGCACCGCGTGCTGCGCTCCGGCGGCCGGCTCGCGCTCCTCTGGAACGTGCGCGACGACGCGGAGCCGTGGGTGGCGCGCCTCTCCGACATCGTGAACCGCCGGGAGGGGCGCACGCCCCGGTACCGGAAGGGCGAGTGGCGGGCCGCGTTCGACGCCGCGCCCGGGCTCTTCGCGGCCATCGACGAGGCGCACGTCCGTCACGTGCACGCGCTCTCGCCCGGCGGCGTCCTCGATCGCGTCGCCTCGATCAGCTTCGTCGCGGCGATGCCGGAGGCGGAGCGCGCCGGGATCCTCACCGAGGTCCGCGCGCTCCTCGCGACGCACCCGGACACCGCGGGGCGCGCCGAGCTGGCGCTGCCGTACCGGACCGACGTCCACCTCTACGAGCGCCGCTGACTCAGCCCCGCTCCTGCGGGAACCCCGCCGCGCGCCAGGAGAGCATCCCGCCCGCGAGCTGGACCGCGTCGAACCCGCGACTGCGCAGGAGGCGCACGGCGGGGATCGACCGGTGCGCCGTGAGGCAGACCGCGACGACCTTGCGCGAGGGGTCGAGCCCGAGCCTCGGGAGCGCCGCGGAGAACGAGGTGATCGGCGCCGAGATCGCACCGGGGATCCGGCCGGCCCGGAACTCGGTCGCGGTGCGGACGTCCACGACCTGCGGCGCGGGGACCGCCGCGAGGTCCTTCGCGAGCCGCGGCGCCGGGATCTCCGGCACGCTGCCGAAGGGGACCCACCACGGGAGCGAGAGGAGCGCCACGGCGGATTCTCTCGTATCATGCGGGCCCATGCTCCGCATCACCTGGCCGCTCGCGCTCCTCATCGCCGCGACGATCGCGATCGTCGCCCGGCGCCCGCGGATGCTGCCCTGGGTGCTCGCCGTGTACGCGGTCTGGTTCGTCGTGGAGATGTCGCGCCGGCGCGGGCGGTGAGCGCGGAATCCGGACCCTGCGTCGCGCGCCGGGGGTAGGATCGGCGCGTGGAGGGGAAGGCGGTCGCCCCGCTCGGGCTGGACGCGGTGTTCCGCGCCCTCGGCACGCGCCCGGAGGGGCTCGCGGAGGGCGAGGCTCGCGCGCTGCTCCGCGAGCACGGGCCCAACACGCTCCCGCCGCCGCGCCGCACGCCGGCGGCGGTCCGCATCGCGGCGCAGCTCGGCCACTTCATGGCGCTCCTCCTCTGGGCGGCCGCCGCGCTCGCGTTCGTCGCGCGGATGCCGGAGCTGGGCTGGGCGATCGTCGCGGTCGTCCTCCTGAACGGCGCGTTCGGCTTCTGGCAGGAGCGCCGCGCGGACCGCGCGCTCGACGCCCTCGGGGCGCTCGTGCCGCGCCGCGCGCGGGCCGTACGCGACGGGCGCGAGGTGGAGGTGGCCGCCGCGGACCTCGTGCCAGGCGACCTCGTCGTGCTCGAGGAGGGCGACCGCGTCCCCGCGGACGCGCGGCTCGTCCGGTCGGAGCGGCTGCGGCTCGACCTGTCCCTCCTCACGGGCGAGTCGGCGCCCGCCGAGCGGGACGCGGAGCCGGAGCCGGACCCGTCGCGGCTCGCGCCCTCCACGGCGCGCTGCCTCGTCCCGTCCGGCGCCACCGTCGTCGAAGGACGCGGACGGGCGCTCGTGCACGCGACCGGCCGCGCGACGGAGCTCGGCCGGATCGCGGGGCTCGCGACCGCGACCCCCCGCGTCCCGAGCACGCTCGAGCGCGAGGTGCGCCGCCTCGTCCGCGTCGTGACGGTCCTCGCGCTCGTCATGGGCGCCGCGGTGTTCTCGCTCGTCCGCGTGCTCGGGGCCGGCGCGTACGAGAGCGCGCTCTTCGCGATCGGGATCGTGGTCGCGAACGTGCCGGAGGGGCTCCTGCCGGCCATCACGATCACGCTCGCCGTGAACGTGCAGCGGATGGCGCGCCGGCGCGCGCTCGTCCGTCGCCTCTCGGCGGTCGAGACGCTCGGGGCGGTCGAGGTGATCTGCACCGACAAGACCGGGACGCTGACGCAGAACCGCCTCGCGGTCCGGGCGATCTGGCGCTGGGGCGGGCAGGACGAGGTCCTCGTGGACCGCCCGTTTCCGGCGGGCGCCGGCGCGCTCGCCGCCGCCGCCGCGCTCTGCACGAACGCGCGGCGCGACGGCGGGGCGACCCGCGGCGCCCCGGACGCCACCGAGCGCGCGCTCCTCGAGGCCGCCGCCGCGGCCGGGCTCGACCCGGAGGGGCTCCGGGCCTCCTGTCCGCGGGAGGCGGAGGTGCCGTTCGACCCGCGGAGGCGGCGGATGACCGTCGTCCTCGCCGGCTCGCCCCCGGTCCTCGGCGGCGGCCCGCTCGCGGTGACGAAGGGGGCGCCGGTCGAGGTGCTCGAGCGCTGCGCCGCGGTGCGCGGCGACGCGGGCGACGTGCCGCTCGACGACGCCGGGCGCGCCCGCGTCCAGGCCGCCCACGACGCGCTCGCCGCCCGCGGATACCGCATGCTCGCCGTCGCGGTCCGGCCCGGGGCCGGCCTCGCCGCCCTCGCGGCCGAAGCGCTCGAGGACCGACTCGTGCTGCTCGGGCTCGTCGGGATGGAGGACCCGCCGCGCCCCTCCGTCCGCGCGGCGCTCGCCGCCTGTCGCCGGGCGGGGATCACCGTCACGCTCGTCACGGGGGACCACGGCGTCACCGCCCGCGCCCTCGCGGACGAGATCGGCCTCGCCGAGGAGGCTGCGCGCATCGTGGACGGACCGGAGCTGGACGCGCTGGACGACGGCGCGCTCGCGCGACTCCTCTCGGGCGGCGGCGTCGGGTTCGCGCGGGTCGTCCCCGAGCAGAAGCTCCGGCTCGTCCGCGCGTGGCAGCGGCTCGGCAAGGTGGTGGCGGTCACGGGCGACGGCGTGAACGACGCGCCGGCGCTCCACGCGGCGCACGTCGGCGTCGCGATGGGGGAGGGCGGCACCGACGTGGCGCGCGAGGCCGCCGACGTCGTGCTCCTCGACGACGACTTCGCGACGCTCGTCGCCGCCGTGGAGGAGGGGCGCGCGACCTGGGCGAACGTCCGGAAGTTCCTCGCGTACGTGTTCACCTCGAACGTCCCCGAGCTCGCCCCGTTCCTCGCGATGATGCTGCTCGGGATCCCGCCGGCGCTGACGATCCTCCTCATCCTCGCGATCGACCTCGGGACCGACATGCTGCCGGCCCTCGCGCTCGGCGCCGAGCCGCCCGAGCCGGGCCTCATGGACCGGCCGCCGCGCGGGCGCGCGCGGCGCCTGCTCGACGCGCCGCTGCTCGTCCGCGCGTACGGCGTCCTCGGGGCCGCCGAGGGCGCCCTCTCGATCGGCGCGTTCCTCGTCGCGTGGGTCGTCCAGGGGGTGCCGCTCGCCGAGCTCCGCGCCGCGACGGGCGCGCTCCTCGGCGGGACGGCGCAGCCCGGGATCGTCGAGGCGTACCGGATCGCCGTGACCGCGGCGTTCGCCTCGATCGTCTGCTGCCAGGTCGGGAACGTGCTCGCCTGCCGCTCCGAGACGATCCCGGCGACCCGCCTGCACCGGCCGCGGGGGCGGCTGCTCGCCGCCGGCATCGCGCTCGAGCTCGCGATCCTCCTCGTCGTCGTGTACGTCCCCGCCCTGCAGGGCGTCTTCGGGACGGCGCCGCTTCCGCCCGTCTGGTGGGCGGCGCTCGCCGCCTGCGCGCCCGCGATGATCGCGGTCGACGCGCTGTGGAAGCGGGCGAGCGCCGCGTGGTCCGGCGTCCACCGGGACGCCGCCCCGCAGGCCGACCAGGCGTGACCCCGGCGCGTGCCCGGGGGCGGGAGCCGTGACCAGCCGAGCCGCTCCGGAGCCGAGCACTCCCCCACTCGGATTGCTGCGCGAGGCCACGCGCCCCCCTAGGCTACCGCCACGCATGCCCCGCGCCCGCCTGCGCCTCGGCGTCTCGTCGTGCCTCGTCGGGCGGAAGGTCCGCTACGACGGGCAGCACAAGCGCGACGCGTTCCTCGTGGACGTGCTGGGCCCGCTCGTCGAGTGGGTCCCGGTCTGCCCGGAGGTGGAGGTCGGGATGGGCGTGCCGCGCGAGCCGATCCGGCTCGTCGGGACGGCCGCCGCCCCGCGCCTCGTCGCGGAGCGGAGCGGGAAGGACCACACCGGCGCGATGCTCCGGTTCGCCGAGGCGCGCGTGCGCGAGCTCGAGGCCCTCGGGCTCGACGGGTACGTGACGAAGAAGGACTCGCCCTCGTGCGGCATGGAGCGGGTGCGGGTCCACGGGGGGAAGGGCGGGCCGCCGCGGCGGGACGGAGTCGGGATGTTCGCGCGCGCCCTCATGCACCGGCTGCCGCTCCTCCCGGTCGAGGAGGAAGGCCGGCTGAACGACGCCGCGCTGCGGGAGAGCTTCGTCGAGCGGGTCTTCGCCTACGCGCGCTGGAAGGCCGCCGTCGCCGCCGGGATGCGCCGCGGCGACCTCGTCCGGTTCCACGCCGCGCACAAGCTCGCGCTCATGGCCCACAGCCCCGCCGCGTACCGCGCCCTCGGCGCGCTCGTCGGCGGCACGGGGAAGGGATCGATGGCCGCGACGGTCGAGGCGTACGGGGCCCGGTTCATGGAGGGGCTCGAGGTCCCCGCGACCCGAGGCCGCCACGCGAACGTGCTCCAGCACGCGGCGGGCTACTTCAAGGGCCTCCTCGACGCGCCCGACCGGCGCGAGCTCGCGGAGGCCGTCGCGGACTACGGCAAGGGCCACGTTCCGCTCGTCGTCCCGCTCACGCTCGTGCGGCACCACGTCCGCCGCCACGCGGGGGCGCCCGGGATCGAGTGGCTGGCCGGACAGACCTACCTCGACCCGGATCCGAAGGAGCTCATGCTCCGCAACCACGTGTGACGGAGCGGCCCGTGACCGTCCCCGCCGAGCGGATCCGCGCCGCGAACGCCGCCCCGGTGCGGCCCGAGCGCGAGCTCGTCCTGTACTGGACCGCCGCGGCTCGCCGCGTCCGGTTCAACCCGGCCCTGGAGCGCGCGGTCACGCTCGCGCGCGACCTCTCGAGGCCGCTCGTCGTCGTCGAGGCGCTCCGCTGCGACGAGCCGCACGCCTCGGACCGGCTCCACGCGTTCGCGCTCCAGGGCATGGCCGAGACGGCGCGCCGGCTCGCCGGGCGCGCGACGTACCACCCCCACGTCGAGCGGGAGCGCGGGGCGGGGGAGGGGCTCGTCGAGGCGATCGCCGCGCGGGCATGCGCCGTCGTAGCGGACGACTTTCCGATGCCGGAGGTCGCGCGCGACCTGGAGCGGGCGGCGCGGGCGACCGACGTCCGCGTCGAGGCGGTGGACGGCAGCTGCCTCGTCCCGTTCCGCCTCGCGGGCAAGGACTTCCCGAGCGCGTACGCCTACCGGCGCCACCTCCAGCGCACGTTGCCGCGGTTCCTCGAGGCCCTCCCCGCCCCGGACCCGATCGCGCGGGCGCGCCTGCCGCGGCTCGCGGCGCTGCCCGCGGCGATCGCGCGTCGCTGGCCGGCGGCGGACCCGGCGGACCTCGCCCGTCCCGAGCGGCTCGTCGCGCGGCTCCCGATCGACCACGGCGTCGCCCCGGTCGAGGCGCGGGGCGGGAGCGCCGCCGCCGAGGTCCGGCTCCGGCGGTTCGTCGAGCGGGGGCTCGCGCGATACGCGGACGACCGCGCCTCCCCGGACGCGGACGCGACGAGCGGGCTCTCGCCCTGGCTCCACTTCGGCCACCTCTCGGCCTTCGAGGTCGCGCGGGCGGTCCTCGAGCGGGAGGGGTGGGCGCCGCACCTCCTCGCGCCGAGGCCGGACGGGAGGCGCGCGGGGTGGTGGGGGCTCTCTTCCGGCGCGGAGGCGTTCCTCGATCAGCTCGTCACCTGGCGCGAGCTCGGCTTCGTGACCGCCGCGCACCGGCCGGACCACCGGGCGTACGGGTCGCTCCCGGCCTGGGCGCGAGCGACGCTCGACCGGCACGCGCGGGACCGGCGCGCCGCGCGCTACGCGCGCGCCGGCCTCGAGGCGGCGCGCACGCACGACCCGCTCTGGAACGCGGCGCAGCGCGCGCTCGCCGGCGAGGGCGTCCTGCACAACGCGCTCCGGATGATCTGGGGGAAGCGGATCCTCGAGTGGACGCGCTCGCCGGAGGAGGCGCTCGAGACGATGCTCCACCTGAACGACCGCTGGGCGCTCGACGGGCGCGATCCGAACTCGGTCTCCGGGATCGCGTGGTGCCTCGGCCGCTACGACCGGCCGTGGGGGCCGGAGCGGCCCGTCTTCGGGACGGTCCGCTACATGTCGAGCGTCCGGACTGCGAAGAAGGTGGCGCTCGCGGGCTGGCTCGCGCGATGGGGCGACTCCCCGGAGGCCCTGCCACGGCGCGCGCGGCGCGCCTGAGGAATGCCGAATGACCGCCGCGCCCGTCCGCCCCGTCCTCGTCACCGGCGCCACCGGCTTCGTCGGGCGGGCGCTCGTGCCGGCGCTGCGCGCGGCCGGGCTCCCCGTGCGCGCGACGGCGCGGCGGCCGCCTCCCGCCCCGGCGCGCGACGGAGCGGCGCCGGACGCGGGCGACCGTCGGATCGAGTGGGTGGCCGCGGACCTCGGCCGCCCCGCCGACCTGCCGCGCGTGCTCGACGGCGTCCGGGCCGCGTACTTCCTCGTCCACGGGATGGCGAGCGGCGCCGAGGACTACGCCGAGGAGGAGCGCCGGGCCGCGTCGGCGTTCGCGCGCGAGGCGGAGCGCGCCGGCGTCGAGCGGATCGTGTACCTCGGCGGCGTCGCGCCGCGCGGGAAGCCATCCCGACATCTCGCCAGCCGGCTCGCGGTGGGCGAGGTCCTGGTGGCGGGCCGCGTCCCCGCGCTCGAGCTGCGCGCCTCGATGATCGTCGGCGCGGGGAGCGCGTCGTGGCGGGTGATGCGCGACCTCGCGCTGCGGCTCCCGGCGATGGTGCTCCCGTCCTGGGCCGAGTCGCGAACGAGCCCCGTCGCGGTGGACGACGTGGTCGCGGCGCTCGTCGGGGCGCTCAATCTGCCGCTGCGCGAGGGGCTGTCGCTCGAATCTCCCGGGCCCGGACGTGCTCCGGCTCAGGGAGATCCTGGAGCGCGTCGCCGCGCTGCGCGGGCGGACGCTCCCGTGGATCCGGGCCCCGCTGCCGGCGGCGAGCGTGTCGAGCCTGTGGCTGAAGCTCGTGTCGGGTGCGGAGTGGAACGTCGTCCGCGAGCTGGTCCTCGGGCTCGAGCACGACCTGCTGCCGCGCGACGGCGCCTCGTTCTGGGACCGCGTCCCGGGGCGCACCCTCGTGCCCTTCGACGAGGCGGCGCGCCGCGCGCTCGCGGAGGACCGGCCGGCGCCGGGCCTGCGCGGCGCGCTCGGCGAGCTGGAGGAGTCAATCGTGCAGCTCCTCGCCCCGCGACGGGGTGGAGCTCGCCGCTAGAGGGCATCCCGTAACCCGGCGCCGTCGCGAGACGCACGATGGCGTCGCCGAGCCGGGCACACGACGACCGAGCAGCGCAGCCGTACCCGCAGGTACGGCGAGCAGCGCAGGGAGGAGTCTGCCCGGCGCAGGCAGCCAGCGTGCGTCGCAGCAGGCGTCCCGGGTTATGGGATGCGCTCTAGACCACGGGCGGCGCGATCGACCCGACGAGCACGCTCCACGCCGCGTGCGACAGCAGGGACGGCACGAGGCTTCCCCGCCACGCGGCGAGCGCGCCCCAGGCGGCGTACGTCGGCGCCGTCGCCAGCGCGAGGAACGGCTCGCCCGTCGCGAGCGCGACGGCGACGGCGATGGCGGTCGCGGCGCCGACGGCCCTCCAGCGGCCGAGCCGGGGGGCGAGCCGCGCCTGCACGACGCCGCGCCAGAACAGCTCCTCCGCCGGCGCGACGAGGAGCCCCAGGGCGAGCGCGGGGCCGAGCCCGCGCGTGTGGAAGCGCGCGAACATCGACGCGAGCGGCGCGCAGAGCGCGTCCGAGACGCCGCCGCACCCCGCCCAGAGGAACGCGCGCGTGCCGGCGTAGAGCAGGAAGGCGATCGAGAGGGCGAGGCCGAGGTCGCCCCACCGCGGGCGCAGGCGCGCGGCGAGCCCGGGCGGCGCGGCGCGCGCGGAGAGGGCCATCCACACCGCGCAGAACGGGGCCGCGGCGAGGAAGAACCAGCGCGGGCTCGCGGCCACGAGGAGCGCCCAGACGGCCGCGGCCGCAGCGGCCGCGGCCATGGTAGCTTTCACGCCCGAACACTACCTTCACTTCACCCCGGGCGCGACGAAAGGAAGGGACCGCGCGATGGCCACGATGACCTCGGTGAACCCTGCGAGCGGCGAGGTCCTCGGCCGGTTCGAGGAGATCTCGGACGCGGAGCTCGAGGCCCGCCTCGCCCGCGCCGCCCAGACGTTCCGCACCTGGCGCCGCCGCCCCTTCGCGGAGCGGGCATCGCTCGTGCGCGCCGCGGCCGACGTGCTCGAGCGCCGGGCGGACCACTGGGCCCGCATCATGACGCTCGAGATGGGAAAGACCCTCAAGTCCGCCGTCGCCGAGGCGGAGAAGTGCGCGTCGGCCTGCCGCTACTACGCCGAGAACGCCGAGCGGTTCCTCGCCGACGAGGAGGTGGCGTCGAGCGCGACGCGCTCGTACGTCCGCTACCTGCCCCTCGGGCCGGTGCTCGCGGTGATGCCGTGGAACTTCCCCTTCTGGCAGGTGTTCCGCTTCGCGGCCCCCGCGCTCATGGCGGGGAACGTCGGCCTCTTGAAGCACGCCTCGAACGTCCCGCAGTGCGCGCTCGCCATCGAGGAGGTCTTCCGGCTCGCGGGGTTCCCCGACGGCTGCTTCCAGACGCTCCTCGTCGGCTCGTCGCGCGTCGCACGGATCGTCGAGGACGACCGCGTCGTCGCGGCCACCCTCACCGGCAGCGAGGGGGCGGGCGCAGCGGTCGCGTCCACGGCCGGCAAGGTCATCAAGAAGACCGTCCTCGAGCTCGGCGGCTCGGATCCCTTCGTGGTGATGCCGAGCGCGAACCTCGACGCGGCGGTCAGGACCGCGGTCACGGCCCGCTGCATCAACAACGGCCAGTCGTGCATCGCCGCGAAGCGGTTCATCGTGCACGACCGCGTGTACGACCGGTTCGAGCGCGAGATGGTCGCCCGGATGAACGCCTTGAAGGTGGGCGATCCCATGGACCCTGCCACCGACGTCGGCCCGCTCGCGACCGCCGCGGAGCTGGAGAAGCTCGCGGGCCAGGTGGGCTCCGCGGTGAAGGACGGCGCAAGGCTCCTCGCGGGAGGCAGGGCGACCGGCGGGAGGGGCTACTACTACCCGCCGACCGTGCTCGCCGGCATCCCGCGGACGTCGCCCTCGTACCGCGAGGAGATCTTCGGCCCGGTCGCCATGCTCTACCGCGTGAAGGATCTCGACGAGGCGATCGCGATCGCGAACGACATCCCATTCGGCCTCGGCTCGTCCGTGTGGACGAACGAGCCGGAGGAGCGGCGCCGCTTCGTCGACGACATCGAGGCGGGCGCGACCTTCGTCAACGCGATGGTGGCATCGGACCCGCGGCTTCCGTTCGGCGGCGTGAAGCGCTCCGGATACGGCCGCGAGCTCGCGCGCGACGGCATCCGCGAGTTCGTGAACGTGAAGACGGTCTCGATCCACGACGAGACGCCGAGGGTCCAGGCCGCGACCGAGTAGGTGATCGTGCGTCCACCCGCGCGTCCACGCCACCGCCGCCCACCGCCGCGGCGCCAGGTGGGCTAGACTCGTCCCGTGGCTCATCGCCAGCCCCCCCGCACGGACGCCGCCCGTCTCCGGCTCGAGCGGCTCGAGCGCCTCCAGACGCTGACGGAGGCGCTGTCGGGCGCGGCGACCCGCGAGGAGGTCATCCGGATCCTCTTCGAGGCCGGGCTCGCGGTCGTCGACGCGAAGGCCGTCACGATCTTCTCGGAGAAGCGCCCCGGCGAGCTCGAGCTCGTGCAGGGGATCGGGCTCTCCGAGGAGTTCGCGGCCGGGTTCCGGCGCGTGTTCGCGGACGAGTCTCTGCCGGAAGCGGAGGCGTACCGGACGGGAGAGGCCGTCTGGCTCGCGTCTCCCGAGGAGACCGCGTCGCGGTTCCCGACGCTCGTGCCGCTCGCGAAGCGGGAGGGGGTCGCCGCGTGGAACGCGATCCCGATCACGCTCTCCGGCTGGAAGGGGGCGGTCGGCCTCCAGTACACGGAGCCGCGGCCGTTCGACGACGAGGAGCGCATGTTCGTGCTCGCCGCCGTCCGGCAGGCGGCGGCGGCGGTCAATCGCGCGCGCCTGTTCGACGCGCACAAGCGGCTCGCGGAGCGGCTGCAGCAGCTCCAGCTCACCGCCGGAACCCTCTCCGCCGCAGCGACGCCGCGCGACGTCGCGGCGGCCGCGTTCCGCGCGCTCGGGGCGATCGGCGCCTGCGCCGCGGAGATCCACGCGCTCGAGGGCCCCGACGAGATCGTGCTCCTCGCACGGCACGGGCGGGCGTCGAACCCGGCCGTGGCCCCGACCCGGCTCGACGCGCCGGATCCGGCCGCGGAGGTGATCCGCTCCGGGCGAGCGCTGTGGCTCGACTCGCCCGACGAGATCGACGGGCGCTACCCCATGCTCGCCGCCGAGCGCGCGCGGCGCGAGGAGAGCGCCTGGGCCGTCGTGCCGCTCCTCGCCTCCGGGCGCGCGCTCGGCGCGCTCACCGTCGCGTTCTCCGAGCCTCGCCGGCTCGAAGCCGACGAGCGGAACTTCGTGCGGCTCGTCGCGCAGCCGTGCGCGGCCGCGCTGGAGCGGGCGCGGCTGTTCGAGGAGGCGGCACGGAGCCGGTCCGAGGCGGAGTCGGCGTCCGCGGTGCTCGGCGCACTCGTCGCCTCGGCGCCAGCGGCGCTCGCGCTGCTCGACGAGGAGGGCCGGGTGC
The DNA here is from genome assembly GCA_963821195.1 of uncultured delta proteobacterium. Classification (GTDB taxonomy): domain Bacteria; phylum Myxococcota; class Myxococcia; order Myxococcales; family Anaeromyxobacteraceae; genus Anaeromyxobacter. The sequence goes on along the minus strand of CAWGDE010000023.1, from coordinate 185,243 downwards.
TCCGCGTGAACGGCGCGTTCGCCGCGCTCGCCGGCCTCGCGCCGGACGGGCAGGACGGACGGACGCTCGCCGACCTGCTGCCGGGCGTCGCCGGCGAGCAGGTGGTCGAGTTGGTGCGCGCCGCCCGGCAGTCCGGCCGCGCGGAGGAGCGCGACGTGGTCGGTGAGACGCGCGCGGCGCCGGGGACCACGCTGCGCCTCGCCGCGGTCGCCTTTCCGCTGCGCGTCGAGGACAAGTTCGCGGGGTTCGGGCTGTTCCTCCGCGAGCGGTAGACGCCGTGAGGACCGCGCGGCCGGGACGCGATGCGCTCGCGCGCGCGGTGCGTCCCTCGGCCGCCGTTCTTGCGCTGCGCTGAACGGTGACAGTAGGATTCTGCCGTGAAGTTCACCTGCGAGCGGTGCGGGAAGAGGTACGCCACCGCAGAGGATCCGGCGCGCGGCCGGGTCTACAAGCTCAAGTGCAAGGCCTGCGGTCACCTCATCGTGGTGAGGGCCTCCGCCGCCGCGCCAGCTGCCGCGCCCGCCGCGGTGCCCGCCGCCGCCTCCGACGTCGACGCCGCCAGCTCGACGGCCCCGACCACCGGCTCCATCCGCCTCGAGATCGGCACGCCCGAGCCTGCCCCCATCCCGGGGAACGGCGCGGCGGGCCCATCCTCGTTCGGCGAGACGATGGACGTCTCGGAGGCGCTGCGCGGACTCCACGAGCAGGAGCAGACGCCGGCGCAGGGCGATTCCGGGTACGTGGACCTGTTCTCGGACGTCTCCGGCATCTCCGAGATTCCGGAGAAGCCGAGCGAGGACCCGTTCCTCGCCGCCGCGCGCGCGTCCCTGCCGGACACGTACCGCGACGGATTCGGCGGCGCCCCCGGATTCCTTCGCGGGGCTGCGCGAGGACATCTCCGCGACGTCGCAGCCCGGACCGCCGCGGTCCCCGCCCGCCTCGAAGGTCCCGTTCATCCCCAGGCCGACGCAGCAGAGGAGCAACGTGCCGCTCCTGCTCATCGGGGCCGGCGTCGCGGTGCTGGTCGGCATCCTCGCGTTCGTGCTGCTCACGAACGCGAAGAAGCCGGCGCCCGCCCCGGCGCCGGCCGCCGTCGCGACGCCCGCCACGCCTCGCGTGGCGCCCCCGGTCGCGGTGCCCGGGCCGCCGCAGGCACCGCAGCCCGCGCCGCCCGCGGTCGCCCCTGCGCCGGCCGCGCCCGACAAGACCGACGGCGCGGAGCGGCGCGCGCGCGCCGAGCAGAGGCGGAAGGAGCGCGAGGAGGCGCAGGCCCGCGAGGACAAGGCGCGCGCCGAGCGCGAGGCCCGCGACCGCGAGGCGAAGGCGCAGCGCGACCGCGCCGCCGGGCAGCAGGCGGCCGCGGACGACGCCGCGGCGGAGCGCGACGGCGGCCTCACGCAGGCCCAGATCGAGGGCGTGCTCCGGTCGACGAAGCCCGCGTTCGACGGCTGCATCCAGGCGGCGCGCGGGACGGACGTGACGCTCGACGGCCGGCGCGTGATGCTGCGGCTCAACATCCAGACGAGCGGGTCGGTGACGAACCCTGCCCTCGACGACCCGACGCTGAACGCGAGCGAGCTCGGCTCGTGCCTGAAGAGCGCCACGCGCCTCATGGTGTTCCCGAAGTTCAAGGGCGACGCGGTGCACGTCGAGGTGCCGATGGTGATGAGGTAGGAAGGAAGGCCCGCAGGGAATCGCCCGGCGCGCATCGCTCTGGCCCCGCGTCACCTGCCAGCGCCGCCCGACCCGCGACCCCGACCCCGACCTCGACCCGCGATCGACAACGAAGACGGCCCCCGCGCCGGAGCGCGGGGGCCGCCGTGAACCACGAACGGACGAGGCCGACCGGGACTACACGAGCCCGTGCGCGACCATCGCCTTCGCCACCTTGATGAACCCCGCGGTGTTCGCGCCGACCACGTAGTTGCCCTTGGCGCCGAACTCCTCCGCGCTCTCCCAGCAGTTCTGGTGGATGTTCTTCATGATGTTCGCGAGCCGCTTCTCGGTGTACTCGAACGTCCAGCTGTCCCGCGTGGCGTTCTGCTGCATCTCGAGCGCGGAGGTCGCGACGCCGCCGGCGTTCGCGGCCTTGCCCGGGCCGTACGCGATCTTCGCGTCGAGGAACACCTTGATGCCCTCGGGCGTCGTCGGCATGTTCGCGCCCTCGCCGACCGCGAGGCAGCCGTTTTTCACGAGGAGCGCGGCGTCCTTGCCGTTGATCTCGTTCTGCGTCGCGGAGGGCATCGCCACCTGGCAGGGGATCTCCCAGATGTTGCCGCCGTCGACGTACTTCGCGTGCTTGCGGTACTCGACGTAGTCCTTGATGCGGCGCCGCTCGACCTCCTTGAGGCGCTTCACCACCTCGAGGTCGATGCCCTTCTCGTCGTGGATGTAGCCGTTCGAGTCGGAGCAGGCGACCGTCCTGCCGCCGAGCTGCGCGATCTTCTCGATGGTGTAGATGGCGACGTTGCCCGAGCCGGACACGACGCACTTCTTGCCCTCGAACGAGTCCTTCCGGACCTTCAGCATCTCGTCGACGAAGAAGGTGGCGCCGTAGCCCGTCGCCTCGGTGCGGACGAGCGAGCCGCCGTAGTCGAGCCCCTTGCCGGTGAGGACGCCCGCCTCGTACTTCGCGGTGAGCCGCTTGAACTGGCCGAACATGTAGCCGATCTCGCGGCCGCCGACGCCGATGTCGCCGGCCGGGACGTCCGTGTACTCGCCGACGTAGCGCCACAGCTCGGTCATGAAGCTCTGGCAGAAGCGCATGACCTCGTCGTCCGACTTGCCCTTCGGGTCGAAGTCGGAGCCGCCCTTGCCGCCGCCGATGGGCAGGCCGGTGAGGGCGTTCTTGAAGATCTGCTCGAAGCCGAGGAACTTGATGATGCCGAGGTAGACCGACGGGTGGAACCGCAGGCCGCCCTTGTACGGGCCGAGCGCCGAGTTGTACTGCACGCGGAACCCGCGGTTGATCATGCACCTCGCCCTTGTCGGTCTGCCAGGGCACCCGGAAGATGATCTGCCGCTCCGGCTCCACGATCCGCTCGATGATCTTGCGCTCCGTGAACTCCGGGTACTTCGCCAGGACGGGCCCGATCGACTCGAGCACCTCCCGCACCGCCTGGTGGAACTCCACCTCGCCCGGGTTGCGCTTCAGGACGTCCTGGTAGATCTGCTCCAGCTCTGCCTTCATCATGTGAGCTGCTCCTTGGGCGTTGGGCGCGATCCCTCTGCCCGACCGGGCGCGGCGAGATTGCCGTGCCCGAAAGTGGGGCAGTGTGCCCGAATGAAGCACGCCCATCAACCCGCACCGCGGCAAGACGCGTGGCGTGCACGCGCTTCCGAACGAGGGATCGGTGGCGCGCCGGTCATCGCGCGCAAGCGGCTGTTTTCGCGGGATCCCGGCGCCTGCCCGGAGGACGGGCAGGCCGGAAGGCCCGCCGGAATGGCGTTCCGGGCGGCCTGCGCCAATCCGCGCAACCCCCTCGCGGCCTCTCGACGCGCGGCGTGCCGAGGCATCTATTCGGCTCGGAGGTGCGCCATGGCCATGCGCGAGGTGGATCTCCGGCGCGTGCCGCTGTCGGTCGTGATGACCCGCGGCCCCGCGACGGTGGAGGAGGCCGCGCCCGTCTCGGACGCGGCGGCGGAGATGGCGGCGGGCGGCTTCCGGCACCTGCCGGTGGTGGACGCGAACGGCGCCCTCGTCGGCATGATCTCGGAGCGGGACCTGCGCTCGCTCCTCGGCACCGACGTCGCGCGGTTCGCGGACGCGACGGCGGACGTGCTCGCCGAGCCGGTGCTCGAGGCGATGACGCCCGACCCCGTGTCGCTCCCGCCGACTGCGACGCTCGCCGAGGCGCTCGAGGTGTTCGCGGACGAGCGGGTCGGCGCGATCCCGGTGGTCGACGACGCCGAGCGGCCCGTCGGGATCGTCTCGTACGTCGATCTGCTGGGGACGATCCGGGAGCTCTCCGACCTCGCCACTCGGAGGGCGGCCGCCGCTCCGTCCGCGCCGGCGGTCCCCGCCCGGCGGCGCGCGCCGCAGGGCAGCCGGCGCCGCACGCGGCGCCACGGCGCCCGGGCGCACGCGCACGCGGCGCGCTGATCGCTCCCGCGAGCGAGGGCGGGCCGACAGGCGAGCGCTCGCTCGCGCCGTGGGACGTCCGTCTCGCCCGCGCGGGGTAACCAGGCGTGTGCCTGGGTGCGCCGGAGCGTCCGGTCGCCGCTCCTCCGGCTGTCGCTCGCCGTCGGAGCACCGCCAGCATCAAGACCTCGCTGGCGTGAGGGAGGGCGGGCGACATGGACGTGCAGGGACGGATCCGGAGCTTCGTGGAGCAGAACTTCTACGTCGCGGAGGGCGAGCCGCTCGGCGACGACGCCTCGCTCATCCGCAGCGGCGTCGTGGACTCGACGGGCGTGCTCGAGATCATCGGCTTCGTCGAGACGGAGTTCGGGATCGAGGTCGAGGACCGGGACGCGGTCCCCGCGAACCTCGACTCGATCGCGCGCATCGCGGCGTTCGTCGCGCGGAAGGCGGGGGCGGGGTCGAGAGAGGTGGCGTGAGGCGCCGCTCGTCGCGTCGTCTTCACCGTGAGCCGGCGCCGAACACCGGCCCCGAGGCGTACACGAGCGCGACGTAGAAGCCGGCCTCGACGAAGGAGGGCTGATCGGGCCGGCGATCGGACTGGCTCCGCCCGAGGAGGCCGGCCTCGAGCGAGAGGGTGGGCCGGAAGGTCCACGCCGCGTGAACGTCCGCGGCCGCGATGGACGTGACCCCGTCGAGCCGCGATCCTCCGGACAGGGACAGGTCGAGCGAGAGCCGCTCGGCGGGTTTCCACGATCCGGTACACCCGCCGGTCGCCATCGGGCTCGGGGTTCCCGTGAAGCGGTCCACGAACATGAAGACCTCCGCCCAGGCGTGGAGCTTCACGTCCGCGGTCACGTGATCCAGGACGAGCTCGGCCGTCGGAGAGACCACCGTTCGGCTCGGCACCTCCTCTTGACCCACGGTCGCCCCGACCGCGAGCGAGGCGTCGGTCGTGGGTGACAGCCTCCGCTTCCATCTGGCCGTTCCGGTCTCGACCGTGCTCGTCGCGAACCCGGAGGGTATCGCCGTGTCGGTCCGCGCAGCGCTCAGCCCGAGCCCGAGCTCGTCGAGCTCCGTCACGGCACGCGTCGCGACCACGTCGAGGCCGATCCCGCGCTGCGCCGGGAGCAGCGCGCGAGACCTCGCGTCCACGCCGCGCGATCCCCACCCCGACGCGCTCGCGCCGAGGGTCGTGCGGTCGAGGGCGAGCTCGCCCTTCGCGGTGGCGCGCAGCGACTCGGAGGCGATCGCGGCGGTGGTCGCGACCTGGGCCCCCCCGGTGCCCGCGACCGCGGACGCGTCCGTGAGCGGCATGGTCGTCGCTCGCGCCCCGGCGGCCGAGAGCTCGCCGCGGAGCCGGGAGTCCGCGCCCGTCCGGAGGCGCAACGAGCCCTGGTGGTCGAACACGCGCGAGTTCGTCGCGCCGACGTCGAGGGTCGAGAACTGGAGCGCGTAACCTCCGTCGAGGCGGAAGCCCGAGTCCTCGAGCGTGAGTCCGAGCCGCGGCGAGGTAGAGAGGTCGGTCCGGCGAACCGACGGAGACGACGCGGGCGCGAGCAGGCTCGACCACCCCCACGTCCGGAGGCCGAAGTCGACGTCCGCGCTCGCAGAAGCGGAGGTGGAGAGCAGGATCGAGAGCGCGGTGACGAGGCCCAAGGCTCACCCGATCTGGCCGCGCGCCCGGCTCATCGCAGCGCGAGCGTAGCACAGGGTCTCCTGCCGCCCCGCCGCCCCTCTGTTCCGGGCTGCTCGCTCGGGCCTCGAGCGCGCGCGACCGTCGTCCCCCCGAGGATGGACGCGGTCGACGTTTGAGCGCGCGGCTGCTGCGGCGCGAACCCCTGACCCGGATCACGGCCGGGGCAGCGCGCCCCCGATGGGGCCCCTGACGGCACGTGCCTCGTCGAATCGCGGAGATCGCCTTCGCGGACCGGGAAGCCGGACGCAGGGTCGAGCCGACCCGGAGTTCACTCATAGAGTCGAACGCCTTGGGGGTCCCACGGTCATGCGGCATTCGACCCTGGATCGACGTGTTAGGTGTGCGCCAACGGGGCAAGGGGGGCGCCGCTGTCGTGGCGCCGCGCACAGACCGTCTCGGCGGACGAAAGCGGGGAGCCATGGCAGTCGCGTTCAAGGTGAAGCGGGCGAACATCGCGGTCGCGCTCGTCGCGACCCTCCTCCCCGCGGCGCACGCCCTCGCGGCCCCGGAGCCCGCCGGCTGGTACGCCGGCGATCCCCACGTGCACCGCAGCTGTGGCGGATCACCCGAGGCGATCTCCTCCATGCAGCAGAGGATGTCGACGAACGACCTCGCCGCGATCTCGCTGCTCGCGGACATGGGCAACGCCGAGGTGCAGGACGCGGTTCAGGATCTCCCGCGCGTGAACGGCCAGAACGACCCGGTCTCGACGTCGACGCGCATCGTCCATTGGGACGCGGAGTGGCACTGGGACCCCATCTACTTTCAGTACGATCACCAGGCGCTCGGCGGTCACGTGGTGGCGCTCGGCGTCTCCGAGGCCCACCAAATCTGGCAGGAGTACACGAAGCCCATCTTCGACTGGGCGCACGCCGCCGGCGGCATCGCCGGGTTCGCGCACATGCAGTACCTCGACGACGGCATCCCGCAGACCCTGAGCTGCTGCGGGCCCATCGAGTACCCGGTCGAGGTCGCCCTCGGCTCGTCCGACTTCATCTCGGAGGATGTCGTCACCGCGGGCGCGACGTGGAGCGGCATGAACCCGGACGCCGCGATGAACGCGTACTACCGGCTCCTCAACACCGGGTTCCGGCCGGGGTTCGCCGCCGGCACCGATTACCCGTGCAACAGCGGCCAGGCCCTCGGGGGCCTGCTCACCTACGTCCAGGTGGCGGGCGGACAGATGACGTACGACGGCTGGGTCGACGGCATCGCGCGAGGCCGAACCGTCGTGTCGCGCAACGGGCACGCCGAGTTCCTGGACCTCGTCGTGAACGGCACGGCCAGGCCGGGCGACCAGGTCGACCTCGCCGCAGCGGGCACCCTCCCGGTGACCGTCACGTGGACCGCGAACCAGAGCCTCTCGGGAACGATCGAGCTCGTCTCGAACGGCGTGGTGGTCGCGAGCCAGGCGGCGTCCGTCACCGCGAGCAGGGGCGCGACGATCTCCGCGAGCGTCTCGTTCCCGCGGAGCGGGTGGATCGTCGCGCGCCGGATGGGGACGAGCGGGCACGTCGTCCACACCGCGGCGGTCTTCGTCCTCGTGGGCGGCGCGCCGATCCGGGCGAGCGCCGCCGACGCGGGCTTCTACATGAGCTGGATGGACAACCTCCTCCAGAAGACCTCGCCCGGCGGCGAGTGGAATTCCTACTTCCCGACGAGCCTCTCCGCGGCGCAGGCGCGCTACCAGGCGGCGAAGCAGGTCTTCCAGCAGATCAAGGCGGAGGCCGAGGCCGCCAACCCGCCGCCGACGGGCAGCGGCGGCTCGATCTGGTCGGCGAGCGCGGCCCCGTCCGTCGCGGACGGCGGCCCCGACTCGCCGGTCGAGCTCGGGGTGCGGTTCCGTTCGGACGTGGCGGGCAAGATCACGGGGGTCCGGTTCTACAAGTCGACGGCGAACACCGGCACGCACGTCGCGAACCTGTGGTCGAGCACCGGCACCAATCTCGCGACCGCGACGTTCACGGGCGAGACCGCCTCGGGGTGGCAGCAGGTGCTCTTCGCGACGCCCGTTTCGATCACCGCCGGGACCGCGTACGTCGCGTCGTACCACACGAACGTCGGCCACTACGCCGCGGACCAGGACTCCTTCGCGTCGTCTGGGGTGGACGCGCCGCCGCTCCACGCGCCGGCGGACGCCGGCTCCGCGCCGAACGGCGTGTTCGCCTACGGCTCGACGAGCGCCTTCCCGAGCAACGGCTGGAACTCGACCAACTACTGGGTGGACGTCGTCTTCGCGCCCGCGGCGACGCTCTCCGCGAATCTCCCTGACTCCGCCGAGCCCGTCCGTGCAGCAGGGGGCGACGCTGCAGCTCGGCGCCGTCGCGACGTACTCCGATGGCACCACGGCAGACGTGACGAGCCAGGTGGCCTGGACGTCGTCGGCGCCCACCGTCGCGACGGTCAGCGCCGCCGGGCTCGCCACTGCGCTCACGCCGGGCGCGACGACCGTCTCCGCGACGCTGGGCGGCGTCACCGCGGGCGCCACGCTCACCGTCACGGCCGCGCCGCTCGCCGTGTCCACGTCGTCTCTCGCCGCCGCGATCCAGGGCGTCGCGTACTCCGCGACCCTCGCCGCGACGGGCGGGACGCCGCCGTACGCGTGGACCCTCGCCGCGGGCAGCGTCCTGCCGGCAGGGCTCGGCCTCGCGTCGAGCGGCGCCATCTCGGGCACGCCGACGGCGCTCGGCACCACCTCGTTCACCGTCCAGGTGACCGGCGGAGGGGCCGGCGAGGTCGCCACGCGGACGCTCGCGCTCACCGTCGGCGCGAAGCCGACGAGCGTGACCCTCTGGCCGACCAACGCCGCTCCGGTGCTCGCGGACAGCGGCCCGGACTCGCCGGTCGAGCTCGGCGTGCGGTTCCGCTCGGACGTGGCGGGCACGATCACGGGGGTCCGGTTCTACAAGGGGGCGGGGAACACCGGCACGCACGTCGCGAACCTGTGGTCGAGCACTGGCACCAAGCTCGCGACCGCGACGTTCGCCGGCGAGACGGCCTCGGGATGGCAGCAGGCGCTCTTCGCGACGCCCGTTTCGATCACCGCCGGGACCACCTACGTCGCGTCCTACCACACGAACGTCGGCCACTACGCCGCCGACCAGAACTACTTCGCCTCGTCGGCGGTGGACGCGCCGCCCCTGCACGCGCCGGCGAACGCCGGCTCGGCGCCGAACGGCGTGTACGCCTACGGCTCCGCGAGCGCGTTCCCGAGCGGCGGCTGGAGGTCGACCAACTACTGGGTGGACGTCGTCTTCGCGCCGGCGGCGGCCCTCTCCGCGATCTCCCCTGACCCCGCCGAGCCCGTCCGTGCAGCAGGGGGCGACCCTGCAGCTCGGCGCGGTCGGGACCTACTCAGACGGCACGACGAGGGACATCACCTCGACCGCGACCTGGTCGACCTCGAGCGCCGCCGTCGCGACCGTCTCGTCCACGGGGCTCGCCGCCGGTGTCGCCGCAGGGACCGTGACCGTGTCCGCGACCGCGGCCGGGATCTCCGGCGCGGCCACCCTGACCGTGACGGCCCTCCCGCTCGCGGTGACGACGTCCTCGCTCGCGGGCGGCACCGTCGCGTCGGGCTACGCAGCCACCCTCGCCGCCTCCGGCGGGACCGCACCCTACGCCTGGTCCGTCGCGGGGCCGCTCCCGCCGGGCCTCGCCCTCGACGCGGCGACCGGCCGGATCGCGGGCACGCCGACGGCGGCAGGCACCTACGCGTTCACCGTGCAGGTGACCGACGCCGTGGCCGGGAGCGCGACGCGCGCTCTGTCCATCGCGATCGCCGCGCCGCCCGCGCTCTCGATCGCGACGACGTCGCTGCCCGGCGGCACGCAAGGCGTCGCTTACGCGGCGACGCTCGTCGCGAGCGGCGGCGTGGCGCCCCTCACGTGGTCGGTCGTCCAGGGGTCGTTGCTCCCGCCCGGACTCGTCCTCGCCCCGGCCACCGGCGCGATCTCCGGTACGCCCACCGCCTCCGGGACGTTCGCGTTCAGCGTCTCCGTCGCGGACGCGGCCGCCCAGGTCGCGACCCGTACCCTCAGCATCGCCATCGCCGCGCCCCCCGCGCTCTCCATCGCGACCGTCGCGCTCCCCGATGGCACGACGGGCACCGCCTACTCGGCGACGCTCGCGGCGAGCGGCGGGGTACCGCCGTTCACGTGGTCGATCCCCGCCGGGCTCCCGCCGGGCCTCACCGTCGCCGCCACCGGGGTCATCTCCGGGACGCCAACGACCGTCGGCGCGTACGCGTTCGACGTTCGCGTCTTCGACGCCGCCGCCCAGGTCGTGACGAAGACCCTGTCCATCCTCGTGTTGCAGCCCAGCGTCTACACGCTGTGGCCGAGCACCACGACCCCCGGCGCCGCCGACGGAGGTGCGGACTCACCGGTCGAGCTCGGCGTGCGGTTCCGCTCGGACGTGGCGGGCACGATCAAGGGGGTCCGGTTCTACAAGTCGGCGGCCAACACCGGCACCCACGTCGCGAACCTGTGGTCGAGCACCGGGACGAAGCTCGCGACCGCGACGTTCACGGGAGAGACCGCCTCGGGCTGGCAGCAGGTGCTGTTCACGGCCCCGGTCCCGATCACTGCCGGGACCACGTACGTCGCCTCGTACCACGCGAACGTCGGCCACTACGCCGCGGACGCGTTCTACTTCGCCTCGGCGCGGGACGCGCCGCCGCTCCACATGCCGGCGAACACCGGCTCGGCGCCGAACGGCGTGTACGCCTACGGCTCGACGAGCGTCTTCCCGAGCAACGGGTGGAACTCGACGAACTACTGGGTCGACGTCGTCTTCGCCACGACGGCGCCGCTGGCGACGGTTGCGTCCATCGACGTCACGCCGGCGACGGCGTCGGTCGCCGTGGGCGCGACCCAGCAGCTCAACGCGGTCGCGACGTACTCGGACTCGAGCACTCTCGACGTCACGGGGTCCGCGACGTGGACCTCCTCGAGCGGCGCCGTCGCGACGCTGAGCGCGCCGGGGCTCGCGACCGGCGTCGCGCCCGGAACCGCGACGCTCTCTGCGACGGTGGGAGGCGTCACGGGCTCGGCGACGGTGACTGTCACTCCGCCCGCGCCGGAGGGCCCCGGCGGGCCGATCCTCGTCGTCTCCGACACCGCCAACCCGTTCAGCCGCTACTACGCCGAGATCCTCCGTGCGGAGGGATTGAACGAGTTCACCGCGATGGACGCGTCGAGCGTCGACGCGGCGACGCTCGCGGGGCGGGAGGTCGTCATCCTCGGCGAGTTCCCGCTGACGGACGCGCAGGTCGCGCTCTTCTCCGACTGGGTGACCGCGGGCGGCAACCTCGTCGCGATGCGCCCCGACCCGAAGCTCGCGACGCTCCTCGGCCTCTCCGCGACGGGCCGGACCCTCGCGAACGGCTACGTGCTCGTCAGCACCGCGGCGGCCCCCGGCAAGGGGATCGTCGGCGAGACGATGCAGTTCCACGGGACCGCGGACCTGTACTCGCTGAACGGCGCGACCCAGCTCGCGACCCTCTACCAGAGCGCGACCACCACGGCCTCCGCCCCCGCCGTCACGCTCCGCACGGTCGGCGCGGGAAGGGCGGCCGCGTTCGCCTACGATCTGGCCCGCTCGGTGATCTACACGCGGCAGGGGAACCCCGCGTGGAGCGGGCAGGAGCGGGACGGCCAGTCGCCGATCCGTTCGGACGACCTGTTCTACGGGCCGGCGTCGGCCGACCCGCAGGCGAGCTGGGTCGACTTCGCGAAGATCCAGATCCCGCAGGCGGACGAGCAGCAGCGCCTGCTCGCGAACCTGGTCCTGACCATGAACCAGGCGCGCACGCCGCTGCCGCGGTTCTGGTACCTGCCGTCGGGGCTCAAGGCCGCGGTCGTGATGACCGGCGACGACCACGCCGCAGGCGGGACGGCGGGGCGCTTCGACCACTACGTGGCCCAGAGCGCCACCGGCTGCGTCGTCGACGACTGGCAGTGCGTGCGCGGGACCTCGTACATCTACCCCGCCACGCCGATCACCGACACGCAGGTGAGGAAATACGTCGGCCTCGGCTTCGAGATCGCGCTCCACCCGACGACTGCCTGCGGCGACTTCGACGGGTACGCGGACCTCGAGGCGATGCTCGCGAGCCAGCTCGCCGACTTCTCCGCGGACTACCCGAGCGCGCCCGCGCCGACGACGAGCCGCACGCACTGCATCACCTTCAGCGACTACGACACGGAGCCGAAGGTGGAGCGCGCGCACGGGATCCGCCTCGACGCGAACTACTACTACTGGCCCGGCTCGTGGCTGAACGATCGTCCCGGGCTGATGACCGGCTCGGGGTTCCCGATGCGCTTCGCGGATCGGAGCGGTCAGACGACCGACGTGTACCAGGCCATGACGCAGCTCACCGACGAGTCGGGCCAGAGCTATCCGCTCCACGTGAACACGCTCCTCGACAACGCCGTGGGGACGAAGGGCTACTACGGCGTGTTCACCGCCAACATGCACAACGACGCGGTGACCTCCGTCGGCTCCGACGCGATCGTCGCGTCGGCGCAGGCGCGCGGCGTGCCGGTGGTCTCGGCCGCGCAGATGCTCGCCTGGCTCGACGGCCGCAACGGCTCGTCCTTCGGATCGCTCTCGTGGAACGGCGGCGTCCTGGGCTTCACGATCAGCGCGGCGACGGGCGCGCGGAACCTCCGCGCCATGCTGCCGGTGCAGGCCGGCGGCCTGACGCTCGCGTCCATCACGCGCGCCGGGACGACGTCGGTGGCGTTCACGACGCAGACGATCAAGGGCGTCTCGTACGCGTTCTTCGCCGCGGCGAGCGACACCTATACGGCGACGTACCGCTGACGGGGAGACGGCGCGCCGCGCCGTTCGCGCGGCGCTTCGCCGCGGCGCCGCGCGCGCCGCGGCGGGGCGGCCCGCGTGCGGCGCACGGTCACAGGGGCCCGCCGCGGTGTCCACGGATCGTGTGATACTTTCCCACACCTTCCGGGACTACAGTCCGCCAGGTTTTCGACCGAGGAGCCCGACGATGCCCGTGACCGCGACCGTGAAGCTCGGCAAGGACGTCCGCATCTTCCAGCCGGACCTCGTGAACCTGTACGGCTGCACGATCGGCGACGAGACCAAGATCGGCGCGTTCGTCGAGATCCAGAAGAACGCGTTCATCGGCGCGCGCTGCAAGATCTCCTCGCACACCTTCATCTGCGAGGGCGTGACGATCGAGGACGAGGTCTTCGTCGGCCACGGCGTGATGTTCATCAACGACCTCTACCCGCGGGCGACGGCCGGCGGCGCGCTGCAGACCGAGGCCGACTGGAAGGTCGTCCCGACGCGGGTCAAGCGCGGCGCCTCGATCGGCAGCGGCGCGGTGATCCTGTGCGGCGTGACGATCGGCGAGGGCGCGATGGTCGGCGCCGGCGCGGTGGTGACGAAGCGACGTGCCCGCGAACACGATCGTGGCCGGCGTCCCGGCGCGGCTCGGCGGCGACGTCCGGCGAGCAAGGCGCGGTAACTCGCAGGAGGGGAACCATGATCGGCATCGGCGTCATCGGCTACGGCTACTGGGGGCCGAACCTGGTGCGCAACTTCGTCGGAGACGGCGGGCGCGCAGGTCGTCTGCGTCAGCGACATGCGAGTCCGATCGGCTGGAGCAGGTCGCAGCGGCGCGCTACCCGGGCGCTCGCGTCACGCGAGACGTCATTCGAGCTGATCGACGACCCGCACGTCGACGCCGTCGCCGATCGCGACGCCGGTCTCCACGCACTTCGACCTCGCGCTCGCGCGCCCTCGAGGCCGGCAAGCACGTCCTCGTCGAGAAGCCGATGACGGCCGTCCGTCGGAGCAGGCCTCGCGGCTCATCGAGGAGGCGGAGCGCCGCCGGCCTCGTGCTGATGGTCGACCACACCTTCGTCTACACCGGCGCGGTGCGCAAGATCCGGCGAGCTCGTCGACGACGGCGAGCTCGGGCGACATCTACTACTACGACTCCGTCCGCGTGAACCTCGGCCTGTTCCAGCACGACGTGAACGTGATCTGGGACCTCGCCGTCCACGATCTGTCGATCATGGACTACGTGCTGCCGGACGCGCCCGGTGGCCGTCTCGGCGACGGGGCTCAGCCACGTCGCGGGCGGACCGGAGAACATCGCCTACCTGACGCTGTTCTTCGACAGCGACCTGATCGCCCACATCCACGTGAACTGGCTCGCGCCGGTGAAGATCCGGCGGACGCTGATCGGCGGCAGCCGCAAGATGATCGTCTACGACGACCTGGAGCCGAGCGAGAAGATCAAGGTCTACGACAAGGGCATCACGGTGAACCAGAAGGTGAGCCCGGACAAGCTCTACGAGCTGCTGGTCGGCTACCGGACCGGCGACATGTGGGCGCCGCAGCTCGACGTCACGGAGGCGCTGCGGGTCGAGGCGGAGCACTTCCTCGAGTGCATCGAGAAGAGCAGCGCCCCATCACCGACGGCCAGGCCGGACTCCGCGTGGTGCGCGTGCTCGAGGCCGCGTCGCAGTCGATGCGGATGCGGGGGCAGCCGGTGGAGCTGCCGCCGCTGCGCGGCGGAGCGTAGGCCCAGGCCCTCGTCGTCGACTCAAGGAGACTCGATTCCATGGCTTCCGCACCGGTCCAGGTGAAGTCCCGTTCCTCGATCTCAAGGCGCAGTACCGGTCCATCAAGCCGGAGATCGACGCGGCCATCCAGAAGATCCTCGACACCACGCAGTTCGTGCTCGGCGACGAGGTGGCCGCGTTCGAGAAGGAGTTCGCGGCGTACTGCGGCGCGGCGCAGGGCGTCGCGGTCAACTCCGGGACGAGCGCGCTGCACCTGGCGCTGCTCGCGGCCGGCGATCGGCCCGGGCGACGAGGTGATCACGGTCCCGAACACCTTCGTCGCGACCGTCGCCGCCATGCGCTACACCGGCGCGCGCCCGGTCCTCGTCGACATCGACCCCGTCCGCTACACCATGGACCCGGCGCGCGTCGAGGCGGCGATCGGCCCCCGCACGAAGGCGCTCCTCCCGGTCCACCTCTACGGACAGCCGGCGGACATGGACCCGATCCTCGACATCGCGCGGCGGCGCGGGCTCCTCGTGATCGAGGACGCCGCGCAGGCCCACGGCGCGCGCTACAAGGGGCGCCCCGTCGGCTCCCTCGGCGATCTCGCCTGCTTCAGCTTCTACCCCGGCAAGAACCTGGGGGCGTACGGCGAAGGCGGCATCGTCCTCACGAGCAACGACGAGTACGCGAAGAAGATCCGCATGCTCCGCGACTGGGGGGCGGAGAAGAAGTACCACCACGTCCTCGCGGGCTACAACTACCGGATGGAGGGCATGCAGGGCGCCATCCTCCGCGTGAAGCTGCGCTACCTCGAGAACTGGACCGAGGCGCGTCGCGCGCACGCCGCGCGGTACCGCACGCTCCTCGCCGACTGCGGAGTGGGCATCCCGGCGGAGGCCGCCGACGCGCGGCACGTCTGGCACGTCTACGCCGTCCGCACGCGCGAGCGGGACGCGGTGATGAAGGCGCTCGGCGAGCAGGGGATCCAGACCGGCATCCACTACCCGATCCCCGTCCACCTGCAGCCGGCATACGCCGACCCGGCATATGCGCGGGGGTCGTTCCCCCTCGCCGAGAAGGCGGCGGACGAGGTGACCTCGCTCCCGATGTTCCCGGAGCTCACCGAGGAGCAGATGCAGCTCGTGGCGGGTGCACTCCGCAGGCTGCCCCATGCCCGGTGACAAGCGGCGCGTCCGCATCGTCAGGGCCGTCCACGGGCTGCGCAAGGACGTGCCGGATTCCGGCCTTCGAGGCGGGGATGGCGGCGCACCTCGCGAAGACGCTCGGTCGCGACGGCCTCCTCGCCCTCTACCACCAGCACCAGGCCGGGGAGGATCCGTTCTCGCACCTCGTCCGGCGCGTCGTGGTGAAGGCGGTCGCGAAGCGCTGCGGCGACGGCCTCGTGGTCTCGAGCGGCGTCGGGTTCAAGCACCTCGAGACCATGGAGTTCGGCCGCCGCGTGTTCCTCGGCGCGGGGGCGTACCTCCAGGGGCGCTTCGACGGCCGGTGCGTCGTCGGGGACAACGTCTGGATCGGGCCGCAGGCCTACTTCGACGCGCGCGACCTGGTCCTCGAGGACTACGTGGGGTGGGGACCGGGGGCGAAGGTGCTCGGGTCCGCGCACACGGGGGTCCCGGCCGACGTGCCGATCGTGATGACGGACCTCGAGATCGCGCCCGTCCGGGTGCGAGCGTGGGCGGACATCGGCACGAACGCGGTGCTCCTCCCCGGCGTCACCGTCGGGAAGGGCGCCATCGTGGGCGCGGGCGCCGTCGTGACGCGGGACGTGCGGCCGCTCGCCATCGCGGCGGGCGTGCCGGCGAAGTTCCTCAGGTGGCGCGAGGGATCCCCCGGGCGGCCCGCCGTGCGCGCGCGGGCTGAGAGCGCGCCCGCCGCCGCTCGCGCGACGGGCCCGTCGGATCCGGTGAGCGCCGCGGAGCCCCCGGGAACTGGACCGGAGCGCGGCGACCCCGCGCCGGCCGGCGCCGGCCGAGGGACCTACGGGCAGATCCTGAAGTCGTCGGCCCTGATCGGCACCTCATCGATCTTCACCGTCGCGATCGGGATCCTGCGCAGCAAGGCGATCGCGCTGCTCCTCGGCCCGACGGGCGTCGGGCTCATGGGGCTCTACTCGTCGATCCTGACGTTCGCCCAGAGCGTCGCGGGGATGGGGATCACCGGCAGCGGCGTCCGCCAGATCGCCGCTGCGGTGGGGACCGGCGAGACCGAGCGGGTGGCCCGCACCGCCGCCGTGCTCCGCAAGACGTCGGTGGTGCTCGGGGTGCTCGGAGCCGGGGCCCTCGCGGCGCTGTCCTGGCCGGTGTCGGTCCTGACCTTCGGCGAGGGCGGCCGCGCCGGGTCGGTCGCGCTGCTGTCTCTCGCGCTGCTCTGCCGGATCCTGGGCGACGGCCAGTCGGCGCTGCTCCAGGGGCTCCGCCGGATCCCGGACCTCGCGAGGATCGCGGTGTTCGGAGGCGCCCTCGGCGCCGGGGCCGGTGTCGCTCTCGTCGTCGCGCTCGGCGAGGCCGGCATCGCCCCGGCGCTCATCGCGATGACCCTCGCGCCGCTCTGGTTCTCCTGGAGGTACAGCCGGCGCGAGGCACTCCCGCGGACGGTGGTCTCGGCGGGCGAGGTGCGGGACGAGGCGCGGGCGCTCCTCCGGCTCGGCGTCGCCTTCATGGCGAGCGGCATCGTGTCGATGGGGACCGCGTACGCCGTCCGGCTCCTCGTCACGCGAACCGTCGGACTGGACGGCGCGGGCCTGTACCAGTCCGCCTGGACCATCGGAGGGCTGTACGTCGGGTTCGTCCTCCAGTCGATGGGGGCCGATTTCTACCCGCGCCTCGCCGGTCAGATCGAGCGTCGCGAGGAGGCGAATCGGCTCGTCAACGAGCAGGCCGAGGTCAGCATGCTGCTCGCCGGCCCGGGCGTGATCGCGACGCTCGGGCTCGCGCCGCTCGTCATCTCGCTGTTCTATTCGTCCGAGTTCGGACGGGCGGTCGAGGTGCTTCGCTGGATCACGCTCGGCGCGACGCTCCAGGTCCTGACGTGGCCGCTCGGGTACGTCGTCGTCGCGGCCGGACGCCAGACGATCTTCCTCGTGACCGAGGTGGCGTACGGCGTCGTGCACCTCGCGCTGGCCTGGACCCTCGTGCGGCTCTGGGGCGTGAACGGCGCCGGCATCGCCTTCTTCGGCTCCTACGTGTTCCACGCGGTGATGATCTACCCGGTGGTCCGATGGCTGACCGGCTTCCGGTGGTCGTCGCACAACCTGCGGACGGGCGCGGCGTTCCTCGCGAGCATCGGGACGGTGTTCGTCGCGCTCAAGCTGCTCCCGGCATGGGCCGCGACGCTCGTGGCGGTCGCCGCGCTCGCGCTGAGCGGTCTCTACTCGGTCCGGCGGCTCGTGCGGCTCGTCTCGGCGGAGCGGCTCCCCGCGCGGGTCCGCCGGCTGCTCGAGCTCCTACGGCTCGCCTGACGCGCGCGAGGAGCGCGCCGACGGTCGCCGCGCCGGGTCGAGGCGCGCGAAGACCGCGTACCCGCGGCGCGTCCCGGGGTTCTCGGTCACGACCTCGAAGGCCGGGTCGACGAGCAGACGATCGCGGAGCGCCTGGACCTCGAGTTCGTTCGTGCCCTCGAGGAACACGAAGCGGGCGCCGGAGACGGCCGCCTCGACGCCCGCCGTCGCGAGCGCCGCGCCGGCCGCCGCGGCGTCGACGAGGACCACGTCGAACGCCCGAACGCCGTGTGCCGCGGCGATGCCGTCGATCGCCGCGCCGAGGGCGGCCTCGCCCCGGGCAACCCGGATCCAGACCGTGTTCCGGCCACCCCGGCGGCCCCGCGGGAGCCGCACCGCCGGGAGCTCGAGGCAGAAGACCCGCGGCGCGGCCGGGCTCTCGACCGCGCCCGACAGCATCGCCTCCGTGCACCACCGACCCGGCACGGCGCCGACCACGAGCGCGCTCCGGACGTCCTCCTCGGCCATCACCTCGCGCACCGTCGAGTAGAAGTCGTCCCGGCGCGCGTCCGAGAGCCGGAACGGGAGGACGTGGACGCCGAGGCGCTCGAGCGCGTGCAGCCACCGCCCTGCGCCCTTGCGCACTCGCGCGGCGAGCGCGCGCCGGCGGAGCCCCTGCTCGAGACGGGCCACGACCTGCGGCGCCCCGGGCGGCCGCTCGGGCTGCCTGGGAGGAGCGCTCGCCGGGTCGGTGGCGGCTGCCCGCGGACCGCCCGGGCCGGCCGCGGCGCGGAGCATCCCGGCCCAACGCGCGCGTCCGCAGGCGCTCAGCATCGCCGAGACGCGCTCGAGCCACGCCTCGGCGCCGCCGGGGAGCAGGTGGATGGTGCGCCGCGCCGGCGCGCCGCCGTCGATCGCGGGGGCGGGCGCGCCCGAGAGCGTCGCCGCGGCCCAGCGGGCCCGATCCAGCTCGGGGTGGCGGAGCCAGGGGAACTCCCGCGCGCTCCGGAGCGCGTCCGCGCGGCGCCCCAGGCACAGGAGCGCGACGATGGAATACGCCCACTCGACCGGGTCCGGGTCGACGGCCCGGTACTGGGCGAGCACGAAGGTGAGGAGCTCCTCGATCCAGGCGAGGGCGGTCCGCGCGTCGCCCTGGTAGAGCCGGCAGATCGCGACGCGCAAGCGCGGCTCCGGCATCCACGGCATGTAGCCCTTGCAGCGCAGGTACGCGGCCTCGGCGCCCGCGGCATCGCCTCGCGCGAGGAGGCGATCGCCCTGGCGGATGAGCTCGAGGTGCAGTCCGCCCCCGGACAGGTGGGGGCGCGCCATGCCCGGACCCGAGCGGACGACGACGAGCGGCTCGAAGGGGTTCGGCTGGATGATCTCGTGGCCGGGCTGCAGCTCGCGGCGGAGCTCGAGCCACTGGCGCAGCTGATCCCGGTGGTCGAGCGTGTGGTGCTCGAGGACGAGCCGGTGGCCGGCGTCGGTGATCGACGCGAGCTGGTCCGGGTGCCGGAAGAGGTGCTCGAGCTTGTCGAGCACGTCGTGCTCGTCCGCGAAGACGCAGTTCTCCAGGTCGACGAAGCCCGCTGCCTCGAGCGACGCGGAGCGCTCGGTCACGAGACAGGAGCGGCACGCCGGGATCTCGAAGTGCTTGCGGACGACCTCCCTGGCGACGGTTCCGCAGGTGGGCACCGTCAGCGAGGCGTTGAGGGTGCGCGCGTACGACTCGCCAAAGAGGAACTTCACGGCGGCAGACTCGGGATCGTAGCCGGGGTGCGGGCAGACGAGGTGCGGGTAGCGCCGCGTCACGAGCCGGAGCACCCGCTGCCGCCAGGGGTAGAGCGCGTTCCGGTTTCCGGTGACGAGGACGGGGATGCTCTTCGTGGCGCCGTAATCGCGGTAGACGGCGGGATCGACGAAGTTGGGCCACACGTAGAGGATGTGGGCCAGCTCCGGCATGTGCTCGGCGGCGGTGGTCGCGATCGAGAAGACCGCCTCCACTCCCCACCGGTCCAGATCGGAGAAGAACCCCGCGCGCGCGTTGCAGAACGGGTCGGCGTTGTGGAGGGCGATCTTCGGGATGCGCCGGTGCGCCCGGACGTTCTCGATCTCGGGACGCCGGCAGGTGACGTGGTTCACCCCCGCCTCGAACAGGACCAGGTCGGGGCGGTGCTCGTCGCACGCCCGCGCGTAGTCGCAGTCCTCGTCGATGACCGTCACGTCGAACGAGCGCGAGAGGCACGCGACGTGATCCTGCTTGTGGACGAGCAGGAACGCGGGGAGCGCCGGGTCGTACCGGTACTGGAAGAAGAGCAGTCGCGGCTTCGGAGCCATCTAGTGGGGGAGCTGCTGGAGCGTCTTGGCGGCGACAAGGAGGGACCCGCCTCGGGAGGTCGCCTTCGCCGTGTGCACCGGCACCTGCGACGAACTGTAGCACTCCCCGTCGCCCCGAAAGAACCGCAGCGCCGTGCGCCGGTGACTCGGCCGCGGCCGCTCCGCGGAGAAGCACGCACGTGTCGCGCTCATCGCGTGAGTCGGCGGAGCGCCTTGACGACCCGATCGACGGCGCGGGGCCGGGACGAAGGCGAGAACTTCCAGGCGGCGGCCTGCTGCGCCCAGTCGCGTGGGAGGAGCCCCACCGCGAGGAACCAGGCAGCGAGGACGATGCGGCGGCGCCAGGGGAGCCGCGCCGCCCGGCTCGCCCACGCCCCGCGCAGGCCGAGCGCGACGCGGGTGTCGGAGGCGATCGGGTGCCGCACGGGGTCGCTGCAGATCGAAGCGATCCGGTTCGACAGGTGGTTGTGGTCCCGCAGCCCTGGCTCGGGGCGGAACGGTAACCCGAGCGCGACGGCGCGCGCCGCGAGCGCCTGGAATCGGGAGGCGTCGTGCTCGAGAGCCCGGCGGAAGTACTCGGGCGTCCTCGTCGCCATCGCGCTGCTCCCATGCTGACGGTACGCGCCGAGCGGCTCCTCGATGGACGCGACCGCGCCGTAGAGCGGCGCGACGGTGATGAGGTACCCGTCCGCCGAGATCCGGAACTCGGCCGTGGGCATGGGAAGGATCGCGGCGAGGGCCTCGCGCGCGAACGCGTTTCCGCTCGTCACGGTCCCGTCGTAGCGGCCGATCGCGAGGAGCCTGGGCACGACCGCACCGGTGTCGAACGAGACCTCCGGCGCGGGGTACACGTCGATGACCCCGCCCGACGCGTCCGTGAGGTGCAGGCGGTACTGGACGACGGCCACGCCCGGCCGCCACGCGGCGGCGACTTGGGCGGCCGCCTCGGGATAGAGCCAGTCGTCCGAATCGAGGAAGATCACGAGGTCACCGCGGCTCGCCGCGAAGCCGGCGTTCAGGGCCGCACCCTGGCCGCCGTTCCGCGGCTGCAGCACCGGAACGATCCGATCCCCGAACGAACGGATCAGCTCGGCTGAGCCGTCGGTCGAGGCGTCGTCGACGACGACGACCTCTGTCCCGGGATGCGTCTGAGCGAGCGCGCTCTCCACGCTCTGCCGGAGAAACCGAGCGTAGTTGAAGTTGTTGACGACGATCGAGACGAGGGGCGGGGTCACGCGCCGTGCTCCTCAGCCGCCGCAGCAGGCGCGGAGCGCTTCGACGACGCGATCCTGGTCCGCGCGCTCCAGCTGATCGTAGAGGGGGAGCAGGATCCCGCGGTCCTGCGCGCGCTCGCTCTCTGCGAGGCGCGCGCACGTCCCGGGCGCGCACGCGCAGTCCCGGCCCGCGGGGTGGCAGCTCCAGGTGCCCGGCGGATACGCGTCCTCGCGGTGGGCGCACATCACGCCGCGACGGGTCGAGATCCCCAGATCCAGGAGCTGCTGCATCACCGTACGCTGGTCGAGCCCTTCTCCGAGGCGGACGCAGAAGCTCTGCCAGTTGGTCCGGGCCCACTCGGGCTCGACGGGCAGCTGCAGGTGCGCGACGCCGGCGAGGGCGTCCAGGTATCGCCGCGCGAGGGCGCGGCGCCGCTCCAGGATCCCCGGGAGCCGCTTCAGCTGCTCGCGCCCGACCGCCGCCTGGATGTCGGTCATCCGGTAGTTGAAGCCGAGGACGGGGTACGTCTCGAAGATGACCTGCCCGGAGGTGTGGCGCGTCGTGTCGGGGACGCCCATCCCATGCTGGCGCAGGAGCCGCAGCCGGGCGTCCCAGGTCGAGTCGCCGGTCGTGATCATGCCGCCGTCGCCCGTCGCCACGAGCTTGCGCGGGTGGAACGAGAAGCAGGCCAGGTCCCCGTGCGGCCGCCCGATGCGCTCCCACCCTATCCCGAGGCGGATCTCGCTCCCCGCCGCGCACGCCGCGTCCTCGACGACCGCGATGCCCCTCGGTCGGGCGAGCTCGAGGATGGCAGCGAGATCGCACGGCATCCCGAGCTGGTGGACGCAGAGGATCGCGCGGGTTCGCGGGCCGATCACCGCACTCGATCCGCGCCGGCTCCATGTTGAACGTCCCGGGCTGCACGTCCACGAACACCGGAGTCGCCCCGCAGTAGCGGACGACGTTCGCCGTGGCGATGAAGGAGTGGCTGACCGTGATCACCTCGTCGCCAGGGCCGACGCCGACGGCGAGCAGCGCGAGGTGGAGCGCGGCCGTGGCGCTCGACACCGCGACGGCGTGGGGCGCACCGACGTACGCGGCGAACTCGCGCTCGAAGGCAGCGACCTCGGGCCCTTGCGTCACCCAGCCGGAGCGGATCGCGCGCGCCGCGGCCTCGACCTCCGCCTCGCCCATCACGGGCCTCGCGATCGGGATCATCGGCCGGCCGGGCTTCGCGCTCACCGGACCGTCTCCCCGTACGCGTCCAGCCACCGGACGAGCCGCCGCATCCCTTCCTCGAGCCCGACCTCCGCGCGGAATCCGACGAGCCGGGCCGCCTTCGTCGTGTCGGCGAGCCGGCGGGTCACCTCCACCGCCTTCCGCTCCGCCGGCAGCGGGACGTGCTGGGGTGCGAGGTCGGAGCCCATGGCGCGGAGGAGCACGTCGCAGAGCTGCCGGAGCGAGGTCTCGACACCGCTCGCCACGTTGAACACGTCGTCCGAGACGTCGCTCTTCATGGCGAGGACGTTGGCGCGCGCGACGTCCTCGACGTAGACGAAGTCCATCGTCTGGTCGCCGGGACCGAAGATGAGCGGACGCTCGCCGCGCTTGATCCGGTCGTACCAGCGGATCAGGACCTCCGTGTACTTGCCCTCGCGGTCCATTCGCGGCCCGTACACGTTGAAGTACCGCATGGCCGCGTACCGCAGCCCGTACATGTCGTTGAAGGCCCGGTACATGTGCTCGTTCGCCGCCTTCGCCGCGCCGTAGAGGGTCCGGTTGTTGTACGGATGGTGCTCCTCCGTGGTGGGGAAGCTCGACGCGGTTCCGAGGACCGAGGCGGACGATGCGGCGACGAGCTTCTTCACGCGGTGCTTGACGCAAGCCTCCGCGACGTTGAAGGTCCCGTCGTACATGACCTCGAGCGCCTCCCGTGGGTTCTCGGCGCAGCGGGTGATGCGGAGCGCGGCCATGTGAAAGCACAGGTCGATGCCGTCGAGCAGGCGATCGAGCAGGGCGCGGTCCCGGATGTCGCCCTCCACGAGCGTCACCCTTCCCGTCGCCAGCGCCGGCTCGACGTTGCGCCGGGACCCGCGCAGCAGGTTGTCGACGAGCACGACCTCGCGAACGCGCTCGCGATCGACGAGCAGATCGGTGATGTGAGAGCCGATGAAGCCCGCTCCTCCCGTGATGAGGACGCGCGCGCCGCTGAGATCGACCATGTCGGAACACCCCCGGCCGCGAGGCTCCGCGGCGCATGCGCTCACGCGCGAGGAGGGAAGCTATCACGACCTTCCGCGACCCAGCGGAAGGCGGATGGGGCACGCCCGACGCGCGATGTCCCGTGAATCCGGGACCCCCGGAGGTCTGCGGTCGTCTCGGTACGACGCAGGCGCGCGCGTCTTCGCCGCTCCGCCCGCTTTGGCCCCGTGTCGCGACGTACCGGAGTCGGCCGGACCGCTGCCACTCCGCGCCGCTCAGGCCTTCACGATCCGCGGGCCGCCCTCCGTTCCGCGAAACAGCGGCGCGACCAGGTTGCGGGAGTCCACGACGAGCTTCACGCCGGTGTAGAGCGCGGCGTCCTTGAACGCATCATGGGCGGTTGCCACGACGACCGCGTCGTAGGGCGCGAAGGCCTCCGCAGTGCAGGGGATCGAGGCGAGGCCGACGTCGTGTCGCCGCGTCTTCTTCGCGGTCGGGAAGAACGGGTCGCAGTAGTCGACCCGGGCCCGCCGCTCCTGCAGCAGCTCGATGATCTCGTAGGAGGGCGACTCCCGGTCGTCGTCGATGTTCGCCTTGTAGGCGAGCCCGAGCACCAGCACCCTCGACCCGTTCAGTGGCTTCGCGTCCTCGTTCAGCGCGTGCATCACCCGATCGACCACGTACTCGGGCATTCGCGTGTTGATCTCTCCCGCGAGCTCGATGAAGCGCGCCCACTCGCCATGCTCTGCGGCCTTCCAGGACAGGTAGAAGGGGTCGAGCGGGATGCAGTGTCCTCCGAGCCCCGGCCCCGGGTAGAACGGCATGAAGCCGAAGGGCTTCGTCTTCGCCGCCTCGATGACCTCCCAGACGTCGATCCCCATCCGATCGAGCAGGACCTTGAGCTCGTTCACGAGCGCGATGTTCACGGATCGGAAGACGTTCTCGAGGAGCTTCGCGGACTCCGCCACGCGCGCCGACGAGACCGCGACGACGCGGTCGAGCGCCGCGCCGTACAGCGCGGCCGCCATCTCGGTGGACGCCGCGTTCACGCCACCGACGATCTTCGGGATCGACTTCGTGGAGAAGCGCTCGTTGCCGGGATCCTCGCGCTCCGGCGAGAACGCGAGGAAGTAGTCCCCCGGCGTTCGGAGGCCGGAGGCGGCGAGGATGGACTGGACCTCCTCGTCGGTGGTGCCCGGGTAGGTGGTCGACTCGAGGACGACGAGCTGGCCGGGCCGGAGCCGTCGCGCGATCTCGCGCGCGGTCGAGTGGATGTACGAGTTGTCCGGCTCGCGGTGCGACCCGAGCGGCGTCGGGACGCAGATGAGGACGGCGTCGCAGGCCGCGAGCCCGTCGAAGTCGGTCGTCGCCCGGAACCGCCCGCTCGCGGCCGCGGCCGCGACGCGCTGCGGGCCGATGTGCTTGATGTACGAGTCTCCGCGCCCGAGCGCCTCGACCTTCTTCGGGTCGACGTCGAACCCCGTCACCCGGAACCCGGCCTCCGCGAACACGAGGGCGAGCGGCAGCCCGACGTAGCCCTGCCCGATGACCCCGATCCGCGCAGAGCGATCCTTGATGCGAGCGAGCGTCTCGATCATGTGCGTCCGTTCCGTACCGTGGAGTAAAAGTCGCATCGCTACGAAGGCTTGGTGCCTCGGAGGGCGGAACGAATCTCGAGGGCTCGCCCCCTGGACACTCGATTGATCGTACTTCATTCTGACCGCAGTTTCGCGTGCCACCCCGAGATCGAGTGACGTCGGGCCTCGGGACGCGCGACCACCGGGAGACGAAGAATGACGTGGAACGGAATCGGCACCATTGCCCTCGCGATCGTCCTCGGCGGCTGCGGATCGGAGGGCGCGGGCGCTTCCGGCGACATGCAGACGGTTCAGGTCTCGGTCGCGCCGGCGTCCGTGTCGACGATCCCGGGCGGATCCGTCCCGTTCGCGGCGACGGTGACGGGCACCGCGAACACCGCCGTGGTCTGGACGGTGTCGGAGGGCGTCGGAGGAACCGTGGACGCCTCCGGCCGCTACGTGGCTCCGGGGAGCCCCGGCGTGTTCCACGTCTCCGCGGCGTCGGTGGCCGATCCGAGCAAGGTCGGCGTCGGGACCGTGACGGTCGCCCCGCCCTCCAGCACGGACATCGCATCGCTCTCGCCCGACCGGAAGACGGTGTGGAATCCGGGGCCCACCGCGGACGCGGTGCTCGGCCAGCCCCTCGACCCGAGCACCCGGCTGCCGGTGCGGACGACCATCTGCAAGACCGTCGCGGCCGGCTCGACGGCGTCCCAGATCCAGACCGCGCTCAACGCGTGCCCGCAGGGCCAGGTCGTGCAGCTCGCGGCCGGGTCCTGGACGGTCGACATCACCGGGACGAGCGGCTGGGGGCTCAAGATCCCGAGCGGCGTCGTGCTGCGCGGAGCAGGCCGTGGAGCGAACGGCACTCGGCTCACGATCGTGGGGAACAGCAGCACGGCCTACGGCTTCAGCGTTCAGGGGAACGGCAGCGGCTCCGGCGTGAAGGTGTCGACGGACGGCGGCGCCACCTACGCGGGGGTCGCGCACGGCGCAACCCAGATCCCAGTCGCGAACGCCTCGACCTTCAACGTCGGCGACATGATCATGATCGACGGCACCGACGCCGGCAGCGGGGGCGTCGTGTTCAATCCGCTCCCGGACAGCTATGGGTTCTTCAACGCCGGGCGCAGCATCGGGCAGATCACGGAGGTCGTCGCGAAGAGCGGGAACGTCCTGACGGTTTACGATCCGGTCACCGGCGCGGGCGCCCCGGTTCACTTCGCGTACACGGCCGCGATGCAGCCCCTCGTCTACCGGTTCGGTGGCCCGGCCGCATACACCGGCATCGAGGACCTGTACGTCCAGGCGTCGGGCTCGCCCGCGGGCAACGGCAACGGCTTCTTCTACTTCAACAACGCGCGGAACTCGTGGATCAAGAACGTGGAGCTGGCGCGGGCGTCTTGGAAGGGGCTGGCGGTTGATCTCGTCGGGTGCTTCCGCTGCGTGCTGCGAGACAGCTACATCCACGATGCGTGGCAGTACGTGCACGGTGGCGACGGATATCACGTGCGCCTGCGGAACCACACGTCGGAGTCTCTCGTCGAGAACAACGTCGTCCGCCACGCCAACAAGCTGCTCCTCCTCGCTGCGACCGGCGGCGGGAACGTCATCGGCTACAACTTCATCGACTGGGGCATCGACGGGACGGGGTGGCAAGAGACGACCATCGACTTCGGGCACGCTTCCTTCCCGCACTTCGATCTCGCGGAGGGGAACCTCTCTGCGAACGCCTCGACGGAGAACGTCTGGGGCAACCAAGGGTGGATGACGGTGTTCCGTAACTACCTGCCCGGGACGCAGAGCGGCGTGTCGGGCCTCGAGGGAAACGCGTCCGGGATCTGCTTCTTCGCGCACTCGCGGTACATGAGCGTCGTCGGGAACGTCGTCGGGACCGCGGGGGTGGGGTTCAGGTACGACTGGTACTACGGGCCCACGTCCGTCCCGTCGGGCACGACCGCGGTGTGGCGCATCGGCCAGAGCCCGAACTCGTATCAGGGCAGCGACGACAAGAGCCGGTACGAGGACCCGACGGCGCCCGACTCCACATACGCGCAGCTCTTCCGGCACGGAAACTACGACAACGTCGCCGGAGCGATCTCGTGGGATCCGAGCCAGCCGGACCACGCCCTCCCGGCGAGCCTGTACCTCACCACGAAGCCGGCGTTCTTCGGGGGCAACGCATGGCCGTGGGTCGAGCCGACCGGGGCGACCGCCGCGGATCGGGTGAAGGTGCTGCCCGCCTACGACCGCTGGGCCGCCGGAGCGCCGTAGCCAGACGCGGAAGCGGCGGCGCTGCGGTCGGCGAGTGGAGGCCGGACCCGCCGAAGCTCAGCCAGCTCGCCGGTCGTCCGCCGCTCCCTCGCGAAGGCGGGGCTCATCCCCGATGGCGGGCGCTGCGGGACGAACCGCGCCAGGCGGCAGCGCGCGCGGTGCCCTCCGATCGAGCAGCGTGCGAGCGAGGATGGCGACGAACCGCACGTCCCGAACCAGGTAGCGATGCGCGAGCCGCCGCGGCTCCTGGAGCAGCCGGAACAGCCACTCGACGCCGGCCCGTTGCATCCACCGCGGCGCACGTCGGATGCGTCCGAGGAAGAAGTCCGCGCTCGCGCCCAACTGGAGGGCGACCGCCGGCGCGAGACGCTCGCGGACGCGATCGATCCACAGCTCGCCCTTGGGGGCGCCGAGCAGGACGACGACGAGATCGGGACGCGCCGCGGCGATCTCGGCCACGTGGGCGTCCTCGTCGGGCCCGGGTCGGAGACCGACGAGAGGCGAGCCGGTGCCGACCACGTGGACGCCGAGCTCCGCGGAGAGCCGGTGGGCCGACTCCTCCGCGACCCCCGGCCCGCCGCCGAACAGGTACACGCGGAACCGACGGCGCGCAGCCAGGCGCATGATCGGCACGAAGAGATCGGCCCCGGACACGCGCTCCGCGAGCGGGACGCCGAGGAGCCGCGAGGCCCACCGCAGCGGCTGGCCGTCGCAGAGCGAGAGCTCCGTCCTGGCGTACGCGTCTCGGAACACCGGGTCGGATTCGGCGAGGACCACGTGGTCCACGTTGGGTGTGAAGACCGAGCCCCCGTGCCTCGCGTCGACGAGCTCCTCGATGCGCGAGAGGGCCTCCGCGCTGGTGACCGCGTCCACCCACAGCCCCCCGAACCGGACGCGGGCTCCCGTCACGCGGCGCTCCCCGCCGTCGCCGCGCCGCCCTGGATGGCCGTGCGTGGAGGCGTCCGCGCCACCGGCCACGCGCCGGTGGCGACCGCGAGCTTCCCGGCGACCGCGGCGGCGAGGCCGAGAAGCACGCGGTACTGGGTGAAGGAGGCGCCGAGATCGCCGTACGACTGGCTCATGCAGATGACGACGGCGCCGATGCAGCAGAGCGCTGCCGTCCGGTCGATTGGCCGGGACGCGAGCCGGAGCGAGCGCGCGCCGAGGAACACCACTGCAGCGAGCAGCACGGAAATACCGGTGTACCCGGCGATCCCCGTGAAGAGGAGCAGCCCGAGGGTCGAGTTGTGCGGCCAGAAGCGGTAGTCCGAGTAGAACACCGAGATGTCCGCGTTCTCGGTGTGTTCCGTGTACTCCTTCCCGAGCCCGATTCCGAGGAACGGCCGCTCGCGGAGGGACATGCAGATGTTCCAGTTCTCGACGTCGCGCCACAGGGTGGAGCGGTCGGTGCTGCCGTCCACGACGCTGCGGAGCGTCTGTACCGGCGCGAAGACGCCGCTGCTCGAATTCCAGCCGGCGGCGAAGTAGAGCAACGCCACCGGCGAACCGACGACGACCGCACGCGCGATCGTCCGCTTCCAGCGCGCCGGCGGCGAGAGGAGATACACGACCCCCACGCTCATCGCGAGCTGCACCCACACGAGGCGACGACCGTTCTCGCGGGACCCCACGAGCAGGAGCGCGAGAAGAACCACCGCCTGCGCCAGCCGCGCTCCCCGTCGTGGGCGCTGCACGAGATCGACCAGGACGATGAGGATGGCGAGCGAGAGGAGGATCGAGTCGCCGTGGTTCGTGGCGTAGGCGAGCTTCCCTCCCGTCTCGGCGATGGCGATTCGCTGCACCGCCACGGCCAGCGCGGCCTTGACGCACGCCGCCGCCACCACGATGCGGCCGAGGAGGGCGTGGTCGGCGGGGCCGCGGAACGCGACCGCGAACACGGCGAAGAAGAAGGGGACGTGGAGCAGCCTCCGGAGCTGCCAGATGGCGAGGGTCCCGCCGGTGGCGAGCCCGTTTCCGAACGCCCACGCGACGCTGGCGACGTAGAGCAGCACCGCGCCGCGCATCATCGCCGCGGTCTGAACCTGCCCGGCGGAGCCGATGTCGGAGCCGGCGAGCTTGCGAAGGGCGCAGACGCCGAGGAGCACCAGAACGACCACGTCGACGCCGGACAGCTTCACCCCGGGCATGCGCAGCGTCACCTCGAGGTTGTCCGTGAGGAGATCGCCCAGCGCGGAGAGCGGGGTGTGCCACATCCCCCCCGCGTCCGTGTTCACCTCGAGGGCGAGGAGGACGAACAGCAGGACGGAGGTGGACGTTCGCACCGGGGCCTTGACCAGGACGTACGCGGCCGCCACCGCGAGCACCGGCCCGAGCGCGAGCGCCGGCGATCCTCCACCCAAGACGACACCCGCGACGGTGGCGGCGCCAACGCCGCCGACGAGGAGTGCGAGAGAGCCCGCCCCGCCCCGGGCCGTCGCGTCAGCCGGGGCCGCTGCGGCGGCGTCGGCGCTCATGGACGCTCGCGCAAGACGGCGAGCACCGGGACGTCGAGCCCCTGCTCGACCTGACAGCGTTCGAGGATCCGGCCCGACCGGAGGTCCGCCGCGACGCTCGCGAATACGGCGAGCGCGAGTCCGCCCGCAAGCGCCATCAGCATGAGCTTCAGGGGACTGGGTTTGATCGGCCCCTTCGGTATCTGCGGCGGGGTGACGACGGTGTACCGGTACTTGAAGCCGGCCCGGGCGGTGTCGAGCTCCAGCCTCGCCCTGTCGATCTGCTCGAGGAGCGCGGAGCGCTGCCGGATCAGCATGTAGAGCTCGTTCCGCTCGTACTCGAGGGTCGGGTCGTCGTGGAGGCTCGAGAGGCCGAGGTCCGTCACCATCGAGGGCAGCGTCTCGCGGGGAGGGGGGGGACCGAGCCCCCTCCTCATGGCCTCACGCTCCAGCCCTGACACTTCGCTGCGCAGCGACTCGAGCTGCGGTGACGGCGAGGCGAGCGCATCGAGGCTCCTGCGGGTGGCGACGACGATCGGGTGCTGCTCCGCGTACATCGACTCCTGCTGGAGGAGCTGCGACTGGAGCTCCGCCACCCGGCGGCGACGATACTCCTCGAGCTCCGCGAGAGTCCGCCGCTTCGCGGAGAGGCGCTCCTCGATCTCCAGGGCGCTTGCCGACAGGGCGACGCGAGGGCGCGAGACCGTGCCGCGTGGCGTCTTCCTGCGCGCCTCCTGCTCGAGCGCCTCGACCTGCTTCGTCCTCTCCACGATCTCCGCGTTGAACCGCGACGCATGGTCCTCCAGGATCGCGATCGTCTCGCCGAGGCTTCCGATCTCCGACGTGTGCCGCGCCTCGAGGAAGCTCTGGATCGCCCCCTCGACGACGTCGTAGGTGAGCTCGGGATTCGACCACTCGAACCCGAACTCGATCGTGCCCGCCGCCGGCGACGCGTTGACCCACAGCCGGTCCTCGAGCGAGTCGGCGAGGTCGTCGACGAGTTGCTGGTGCGTCCGCGTGCGCCCGAGCCGCGCGAAAAGCCAATCGCGCGCGCGCGCCGCAGGCGACCGCATCTGCACGTACCGCTCGACGAAGTTCGTGGTCTTGAGCAGCGCGACCAGGTTCTCGCGCCGAAGCACGACCTCCCGTGCGGCGCGCGTGGGGGCGTCGTAGGGGTTGACGTCGAGGCGGAGGGGATTGGGCTGCGCGAGCACCGCCGCCTTCACCTGGAACCGCTTCGGGAGCACCTTCAGCGAGGCGCCGGCGGCACCGACCACCGCCACGAGGCACGCGAGGGCGAGCACCCGGTGCCGGCGCGGCGCGCCGATTGCCAGATGCACCCATCCTCGCAGCAGCGCCCAATCGATGAGGTCCGCGTTGGCCGCGCTCGGTTCCTCGTGGGAACGCTCTGGGTCCTGTGTCATCCGGCTACCTCCACTGCGGGACACGGACGACAACGTGCACCAGCGCGGCGTACGCGACGTAGAGCGAGTTCACCACGAGCAGCGCCAGGACCATCCGGCGTGCCCCGCGGGGCGCGTTCGGATCCCGGGCGGCGAGCGCGGGCACCGCCACCGTGGCCAGGAGGATCGAGAGCATGATGAATCCGTCCACCGGGTCCTCCTGGATCGCTAGGTGGCAAACGACTACCACGCCTCAGCATCCCGCCGAAGCACCCACTGCGCGGGACACGACGGCGCCCGTTCCGACCCAGGCGTGCCGCGCAGATTGGAGCGCATTGCCGCATGGTCGCCTGAGACGGTCGCGGCGGTTCATCGGAGCGCGACCGCGGGGCCGCGCGGGACTGCCGGTCCCGCGCACGGCGACCCAGATGGGGCTCCGTTCCAGTCGCACTCCTGCTCGCGGATCCCGACTCGATCAGCGGCCCGAAGAGCGCGCGACCGCAGGCCCCGCGGCGCACTCCCGAGATCGCGTTACTAGGCGCTGCCGGAGCGGATGTGGTACGGGCGAGGCGCGGCGCATCGTCGAGGGGCGCCGGCGCGCAGCGCGGTGGGGGATGACTCTGGATGTGCGGCATCGCCGGCATTCTCGGGCGGATCGACGAGCGGAATCGCGTCGCGCTCTCGCGGATGAACGCCGCGATGGCGCACCGGGGCCCGGATGCGGAGGGCGTCTGGACGTCGCTTCCGGACGCCCGTGGGTGCGGCGTCCTGCTCGGCCACCGGCGGCTCGCGATCCTCGATCTCTCCCCGGCAGGGGCCCAGCCGATGGTCCACCCCTCGACGGGGGACGTCGTGGCGTTCAACGGCGAGATCTACAACTACGTCGCGCTTCGACACGAGTTGGCTGCGACTGGGCACCGCTTCACCTCGACCGGCGACACGGAGGTCCTGCTGAGGGCGCTCGCCTCGTCCGGCCGCGCCGCGGTGCCGAGGCTCCGCGGGATGTTCGCGTTCGCGTTCTGGAACGCCTCCGCGCGCAAGCTCCTGCTCGCGCGGGATCCCCTCGGGATGAAGCCGCTCTACATCGCCCGCAGCGCGGATCCGGGATCGGGGTGGACGCTCGCGTTCGCGTCCGAGGTCAGGGCGCTCCTCCGGTCCGGACTGCTGGGAACGCCGCGGCTCGACCCGGCCGCCGTCGCTTCCGTCGCCTGGAACGGCTTCGTCGCGGGACCCGGCTCCGCCGTGCAGGGGATCGAGCTCCTTTGGCCGGGGCACCTTCAGGTCTTCGACGGCGGAGGCGCGTCGGAGCACGCGGAGGACTTCTGGACGGCGGCGGCGGGCCCGCGGAGCGGGGAGGGGAACGGCGACCTCGAGGCCGCGATGGAGGAGTCCGTCCGCCTCCACCTCGCGAGCGACGTCCCGCTGGCGGTGTTCCTGTCGAGCGGCATCGACTCATCGACCGTCGCGAACCTCGCCCGGCGCGCCGCGAACGCGCCGATCCACACGTTCACGCTGGCATTCGGGGAGCCCGAGTTCGACGAGAGCGGCTTCGCGCGAGCGATCGCCGCGGCGATGGGCACGGAGCACCGCGACGTCGTCCTCGGCGAGGAAGAGTTCGTCCGCGAGCTGGAACCCGCCCTCGACAGCCTCGACCAGCCCACCTTCGACGGCCTCAACTCCTACTACCTCTCCCAGGCCATCCGCCGCGCGGGCTTCAAGGTCGCGCTCGTGGGGACGGGCGGCGATGAGCTCTTCGGCGGATACACCTCGTTCCGAGATCTTCCGGCGCTGCTCCGGTGGTCGCGACGCGCGCGTGCGGTCCCGCCGGCCTGGCGCCACGGCGCGGCGCGGCTGATCGCGGGGATGCTCCAGCGCTCGGGGGGGTTCCCCGCCCAGACACGCTGGGCGAAGCTCCCCGCCCTGGTGAGCCGGGGCGAGGACCTGCTCGCGCTGTACCAGCTCGCGTACGCCCTGTTCCTGCCGGAGTTCCAGCGCGAGCTGCTCGGGCCCGAGGCGTCGGGGCTGCTCGAGGACGGGCTCTCCGACGCGATGCGCTCACGCCTCGCGGCCGAGATAGACGGACGCTCGCCGCTCGCCGCGATCAGCGTGCTCGAGGCGCGGCTCTTCCTCGGGGAGCGGCTCCTGCGCGACAACGACGCCGCGAGCATGGCCGCGTCCATCGAGCAGCGGCTCCCCCTCGTCGATCACGTGCTCTTCGAAGCGGTCGACCGGCTGCACGACGACGCGCGGTACGTGCCGCTCAGGCGGAAGCAGATCCTGCGCGACGTCGGGCTCCGGGGCCTCTCGCCGGCGCTCTTCGAGCGGCCGAAGCGCGGGTTCGTGCTCCCCTTCGACCGCTGGATCCGGCGGAGCCTCGGGCAGGTCATGGAAGACGCCATGCGGGATCCGGAGGCGGCCCGGGCGGCCGGTCTCCGCGGCGATGCGGTCCGCCGGCTCTGGCAGGCGTTCATCGACGGGGCGCCGGGCGTCTACTGGTCGCGGGTGTGGGCGATCTACGTCCTCATTCGGTGGTGTCAGAGGAACGGGGTGAGCCGATGAACTCTCGGAGGTATTGCCTCGTCACGCCATGCCGGGACGAGGCGGCGTTCGCCCGGCGGACGCTCGACGCCGTCGCACGCCAGGTGGAGCCGCCGGCGCTCTGGGTCATCGTGGACGACGGATCGAAGGACGAGACGCCGGCGATCCTCGCGGAATATGCGGCGCGCTACCCGTTCATCCGCGTCGTCCGCCGTCGCGATCGAGGCGACCGCCACCTCGGCGGTGGCGTCATCGAAGCGTTCTACGCGGGCTACGAAACCATCGACCCGCGCTCGTTCGACTATCTGTGCAAGCTGGATCTCGACCTCGATCTGCCGCCGCGGTATTTCGCGACGCTCATGGATCGTATGGAGGCCGAGCCGCGGCTCGGGAACTTCTCGGGGAAGGCGTACTACTTCCCGCAGCCCGCCCGCGACACGTCGGCCGAGTTCCCGCTCACGGACACCTCCAGGCTCGTCTCGGAGAAGCTCGGCGACGAGAACGCGATCGGGGCGGTCAAGTTCTACCGGGTGAGCTGCTTCCTCCAGATCGGCGGCTTCGTCCGCTATCTCATGTGGGACGGCATCGACGGTCACCGCTGCCGGCAGCTGGGCTGGATCGCGGCGTCGTCGGACGAGCCCGAGCTGCGGTTCATCCACCTGCGCCCGATGGGGACCAGCCACAAGAGCTGGTGGTCCGGCCGGAAGCGGCACGGGCACGGGCAGTACTACATGGGGACGTCGCCGATCTACATGCTCGCGTCCGCCCTCTACCGCATGACGCGCCCGCCGCTCGTCGCGGGCGGGCTCGCGATGCTCTACGGGTACCTCGAGAGCATGGTCCGGCGGGCGCCGCGGTACGGGGACGACGAGTTTCGCCGGTTCCTCCGGCGGTACCAGTTGGCGTGCCTGCTGCGGGGCAAGGCCCGCGCGACGCGGGCGCTGGTCGCCGAGCGGGCGTCGCGGTGGGTCCCGGAGATGCCCTCGCCGCAGGCCGGCTGAGGCGGGCCCCGGGTCACCGAGCGAGGCCGAGCGCGTCGGCGATCCGCCCACGCGCCTGCCCGTCGCCGTACACGTCGACCTTGCGGGCCATCTGCCGGTACGTCGCTTCGTCGCGCAGGAGTCGGAGGCTCCACTCGACGATCGCCTCCGGCCGAGTGCCGACGAGGCGCGAGACGCCGGCGTCGACGCTCTCCCGTCGCTCGGTGACGTCGCGCATGACGAGCACGGGCTTCCCGAGCGCGGCGGCCTCCTCCTGGATCCCTCCCGAGTCGGTCAGCACGAACCGGCAGTGCTCGAGGAGCCATACGAGCTCCGGGTAACCGACGGGTTCACCGAGGTGTACGTCCTCGACGCCTCCCAGGATCTCGAACACCGGCCGGCGCACGTTCGGGTTGAGGTGGACGGGGTAGACGAACTGGACCGCGTCCCCCGTCGCCACGTCGCGGATCGCTCGGCAGAGCGCCTCGAACGGCTTGCCGAAGCTCTCCCGGCGATGCCCCGTGACCAGCACGAACGGCCGATCGAGGCGCAGCCGCGGGAAGGACCGCGACACCGAGCCCGCCACGCCGGGATCGGCCCGGAGCCGCTCGATCGCGAGGTGCAGCGCGTCGATCACCGTGTTGCCCACCACGTGGATCCGGTCCTCGGGGACGCGTTCGGCGAGGAGGTTCGCGCGTGCGCCGGCGGTAGGGCAGAAGTGCAGGTCGGCGACCGCCGAGGTCATGACCCGGTTGACCTCCTCCGGGAACGGCTTGAAGCGATCGAAGCTTCGGAGGCCGGCCTCCACGTGCGCGACCTTCACCTGGCGGTGGAACGAGGCCAGCGCCGCGGCGAACGCCGTCGTGGTATCCCCCTGGACGATGGTCCAGTCGGGCGCGAAGTCCGCCAGCACGCGGTCGAGGCCCGTGAACGCGCGCGCGGCCAGGCCGTTCAGGGACTGGTTCGGCTGCATCACCTCGAGATCGACGTCCCCGCGCAGCTCGAAGAACTCCAGGACGTTCGCCACCATCTCACGGTGCTGGCCGGTCAGGCACACGCGCGTCGTGGCGGACGGACGCGCGCGGAGCTCGTGGATGACCGGTGCGAGCTTGATGGCCTCGGGGCGGGTGCCGAGGACGACCAGGAGCTTGGTTGGGACGGCCATGCGGGAGACCGTGCGACGGTAACTCAACGCGGCGGCGTGCGCCTAGGCCTATCTGCGTGTCCGCTGCTCGTGTGACAGTCGCGGCGGGGCGGCGGGTGGAGCGTTCTGGTATCGTCGTCGCGTGCGCGGGGAGGGGGAGCCGGCGGCCGACTTCGCGAAGAGCGCCGCCCCGCCGCGCCGGCCGAGAGTGTGCATGGTGACGTACGCGCACGCCCCCACGGCCCTCCCTCCCCTGTACAACGAGGGCCTCTCGCTCGCCGCCGCAGGCTTCGACACGTCGGCGATCTGCATCGCGACGGCGGACCGCCCCGTCCCCTCCGAGGCGCTGGCTCCAGGGTTCACGGTCGCGCATATCCGGATCCGATCGCGGGAGGCGTTCCACGCCATCTTCGGGATCGGGACCCCCGTCCTCGTCCTGGCGGCCCTCCAGTATGCGCTCTCGTATCTCGAGTACGTTGCGAAGGCATTCTCGGTCGCGGCGCGGAGCGGCGCGGACCTCTTTCAGGCGCACGACCTGCCGGCGCTTCCGCCCGCGCTCCTCGCCGCGACGCTCAAGCGGCGCCCGTGCGTCTACCGCGCCCACGAGATGTGGTCGGAGGCGCAGCCGAAGGTGCGGTTCGCTTCGGTGTGGCGGTGGCTCGAGCGGGCGCTCGTACCGCGCTGCGACGAGGTGGTCACGCCCGACGAGGACCGCTCGCGCATCCTCCAGGAGGAGTTCGGCGCGCGGCGCCTGCCGATGACCGTCCGGAACTGCCCGCCTCACCGGCCGCGCGTCGAGAGTACCCGGCTCCGCGACGAACTGGCGCGGAGGGGTGTTCGCTTCTCCACGATCGTGCTGTACCAGGGGCTGGTGGACTCGATGCGCTGCATCGAGGAGATCGCCGAGGCGACCCGCTCGTTCGAGGACGGCGTCGTGCTCGTGATCCTCGGTTCCGGCTTCGGCGAGTGGGCGCGCCCCGCAGAGCGGCTCGCGGGCTACGAACGGGTCGTCGTGTTGCCCAAGGTTTCCTACGAAGCCGTCGCGGAGTACACGGCGTCGGCGGACATCGGAATTCTCCTGTACCGGAACGACTGCCGGAACAACTATCACTGCGCGCCCAACAAGATCTTCGAGTACATGATGATGGGGCTGCCCGTGGTCGCCCCCGCGTTCCCGGGAATGGTGCGACTCGTCGAGCAGGAGGACGTCGGCATCTGCGTGGACCCCGAGCGGCCGGAGGCGATCGCCGCCGCGGTGAACCGCCTGTCGTCCGACCGGGACTCCCGGGCGAGGATGAGGGCGAACGCGATCCGGCTCACGCGCGAGCGGTACAACTGGGAGATCGAGTTCAGGCCGCTGCTGCAGCGCTACCGTGGCCTGCTCGACGCCCGGTGAGCGATGGCGCGGGGCCCGGAATCACTCCACGACGACGATGTCGCCGCGGCGGAGCGGGAACGTCGCCGCCGGCGCCTTGCCGCACCGGAGGTCGTCGTAGCGAAACCGGACCCGCGCCGCGGCGGGGTTGCCGTCCGCCCAGTAGCCCTTCCTCAGGACGTACACACCGTCGCGCTCGGCGAAGGGGGTAACGCCCCCTGCGATCGCGAGCGCGTCCATCACACCGGCGCCCTCGTCGAGTTCGTAGATACCCGGCTTGCCGACCCGGCCCACGACCGACACCTTCACGGCGCGGCGCTCGACGAGGACCACGGTGACCAGCGGGTTGACGATGAACGGTTTGAGCTTGACCTCGAGCCGGCGCGCCAGCTCGGTCGGTTGCATCCCGGTGACCTCGACGTCGTTCAGGAACGGGATCGAAACCCTACCGTCCTCCCGGATCCGGGCGCGGTCGATCGAGTTCGCATCCTGGTTCCAGACCCGCACGCTGATCACGTCGCCGGGCGCGAGGACGGAGGGGTCCTCGCGCACGAGCATCCCCTTCGGCACGGCGTCCACCCAGATGTACGGGCCGCGGCTCGCGCACGCGACGCCGAAGACAATCGAGAGCGTCAGCACGCCTCCGGTCCACCCGCCCATGTGCGCCCGCGGCATGCGCCCGTCGCCTCCGTGCCGTCTTCGTCGTGAGCCCCCATGCTACTCGAAGTGCCGGGTCGGAGCGCGAGTCGGTGCGGGCCGAGGCCGCGCCGGGCACCGCGCGCGACCGCTGCCCGAGTCCCTCGATCACGTGACGCGCGAACGCACGATGACCGCCCCGCCCGGGAACGGGACCCGGCGCCTCGCAGTCTGTATTGTGCGCGTCACGTGGAACGCGGGGGGGTCTGCATGAAGCGCTTCGGAATGTTCGCCATCGGGATGGCCGTCGCCTGCGGCGACCATCAAACGAACCAGGGCACGATGAACGTGGTCGTATCGGTGCAGGGGATCGCGATCGCGGAGATCACGCGGGTGACGATCACGGTGCAGCCCGCCAACGTCACGCGAGATCTGGCGCTCGCGACCGACGGAACGTTCACGGGAACGTTGACCGTCGCGACGGGGACCCAGACCGTCACGGCGGCTGCGTACAAGGGGACCAGCCTCGCGGCGACCTCGACGGCCCCGCCGGTCGAGGTCCAGCCGGGGGCCCAGGTCAGCGTGACCCTCACGCTGTACGATTCGAGCGGCCCACCACCGCTTCCCGACCATTCGCCGGTCGTCCTGTCCTTCGTCGTGCCGAACACGGACGCGATGCAGGGCGTGGCGCAGACGCTCACCGCGACGGCCGTCGACGTCGACGGCGACGCGATCGACGTGGGGTGGTCGGCCGCGCCCCCCGGCTGCGGCACCTTCGCGAGCTCGTCCTCGACCCCGATCGCCCCGAACGGCGTGAGCGCGACCACCGTGTTCACGAGCGCGTTGCTGGGCACCTGCACCGTCAAGGTCACGGCGACGGCGAACGGGAAGCCGGACTCGCGATCGACCGTGGTGACGGTCGTCGAGGCGACGGGAACGATCTCCGTGTCCGGGAGCTACTACCCGCAGCCGTACATCACCAGCATGGCCGTCTACTCCGGCGGGACGATCTGGTGGGAAGCGGCCCGGGACGGCAATGACGCGACCTCACCGTCCTCGGTGCCGACCTCGAGCCAGCACGAAGTCCGGGCGTCTTACGACGCCGTGCAGAGCGCGGCGGTCACCCTCGTCGACTCCTGCGGTGGAGTCGTGACGGGGCCGAGCTATTTCGGCGGCACGCCCGCGTACGCGTCGTTCCAGTGGACCGCGGCGGGGTCGCCCAACGCCTGCGTGCTGACCGCGACACTCACCGTGCCCGGGCCCGTGGGCGGATTCCACGACGAGTTTCCGATCGTGGTCCGCGTGGGTCTCTAGCGGTCGGACCGCGACCGGATGCGAACCGTCGGGGTCCTCGCGTCGGCGCTGCTCGTCGTCGCCGAACAGGCCGCGGCGGCGACTCCGGCCGGCGCGGTGACACGGGTGGCAGTGGAAGTCTCCGGTGTCGCCCAGGACGTCTCCTACGACGGACAGACCGGGAGCTTCTCCGGGCTGCTGAGCGGTGTTCCCGGCGGCGCCCGGACGGTCACCGCCACCGCGTACGCCGGCGCTCGGGTCGCGGCGGTGGGAGCCGCGCAGGTGACGGTGATCGGCGGAACGGCCACGAGCGCCACCGTCCCGCTCTACGACACGACGGGTTCGCCCGCCGTTCCGGACCACGGCCCCGTGCTCGTGTCCGTCGTCGTCCCGAGCGCTACGGTCACACCTGGCCAGCAGCTCACGGTCTCGGCGTCTGCCTTCGACGCCGACGGAGACCCGATCGCGTTCCTGTGGACCGCCTCGCCTCCCGGCTGCGGAACCTTCGCGGATCCGGCGGCACCGACGACCCTATGGACCGCCGCCGTGCCCGGGGCGTGCATTCTCGCCATGACGGCGAGCGCGAACGGGAAGTCCGACGCGCGGTCCACCACCGTGTCGATCGCGCCGACGGGCCTCGTGATCTCGGGGGCGCTGACGCCCCTCGCGAGCGTCGCCGGGGCGAAGGTCGCGATCTCTGGCGCGGCGAGCGCGAGCGCCACGGTGGACGCGAACGGAAGGTACGCCTTCCCCGGGCTCGCGGCGGGCAGCTACACCGTCACGCCGTCGAAGCCGGGGTTCACCTTCACGCCGGCGAGCCGGGCGGTGACGGTCGCGGACGCCGACGTCGGAGGGATCGACTTTGTCGCGACGGAGGCCATCAACACCTCGGTCGACCTCTCGCAGGCGTTCCAGCGCGTCGACGGGATGGGAACGAACGTCAACGTGAACAGCTGGGAGGGCGGTCAGCTCAGGCCCGCGCTCGACCTCCTCGTCGACGTGAACGGCGCTTCGCTGCTGCGCGTCATCCGCGATCCCATGGACTGGGTCGGCAGCGAGTCGCTCATCCCGGCGCTCCACGCGCTGGATCCGGCGACGCTCCAGCAGGTGTACGAGGCTCCGAGGATGCAGGACCTCTGGGCCACCATCGCCTACCTGAACCAGAAGGGGCTCGTCGGGTCCCAGATCATCCTGAACTTCATGGGATGGACCGCCACATGGATGGGGGGTAGCGGCCAGTACGGTGTCGCCTCGAACATCAGCTCCGCGCAGAACAGTGCGATGGCGACGATGCTCGCATCGTGCGTCTACTACGGACGCGTGGTGAAGGGACTTTCGTTCAAGTACCTTGCTCCGTTCAACGAGCCGGACCTGAACGGTCTGGAGGGCCCACTCCTCAACGCATCTCAGCTCGCGACGATCTTCGGCCTCACCGCGGCCGAGCTGACGTACATGGGAGTCACGGACGTCGAACTCGTCGGGCCCGACACGGCACAGTTCGGCAACGCCGAATCCTACGTCACGGCGATCCGGGGCAACGCGTCCGCGAGCCCGAAGACCAACCACTACTCGGCGCACGCCTATGGCGGAGCGACATGGCCCGGGACGAGCTACTCCGGCAAGGACTGGTGGAACACCGAGACCGCCCAGTGGTGCGGCACCTGCGACCAGAACGGCACGCCGGCCGAGGGCGAATGGGCGTTCGCGGCGCAGACGAACGACTTCGTCCTCGGCGACCTGGAGCACGGGTTCCCGGCGGTCCTGTTGTGGGAGGGATACGACAGCTTCTGGTATCACCACGACAGCTACAGCACCTGGGGGCTCCTCGCGTACGACACGACGACCGGCGTGTACGCGGCGCGGAAGCGGCTCTACGTCAACGCGCAGCTCACCCGTTTCATCCGTCCCGGCGCGACGCGCGTCTTCGCGACGAGCACGCTCTCGGGACTGTCGAGCCTGGTCGCCTTCTACGACACCGCCCGCGGGAGGCTCGCCATCGTCGGGCACAACGCCTCGGCGAGCGCGGTCACCGCGAACGTTCGGCTCACGAACCTGCCCGTCCCGGTGAGCGCGCTCGCCCTCTACTGGACGAACGCGGGCGCGAACCTCGAACGGCAGCCCGACGTCCCGGTCGCCGTGGACGCGTTCACCGTGACGATCCCGGCCGACACCTTCTTCTCGCTCGCGAACGAGTGAGCGCAGCGGTTCCCGCAGTCCGAGGCCCCAGGCACTTGCCCCGGGGCCCCGTGCGGTCGAGCCACCCACTCCCTGGCTATCTCAGACAGTAGACGTGGACGAAGATCGTGCCGCTCTTGAAGCTCGGCTTCACGAGCAC
Source organism: uncultured delta proteobacterium (assembly GCA_963821195.1). Taxonomy (GTDB): domain Bacteria; phylum Myxococcota; class Myxococcia; order Myxococcales; family Anaeromyxobacteraceae; genus Anaeromyxobacter. The sequence continues at coordinate 143,698 of CAWGDE010000023.1, read as the reverse complement.
CGCGCTGCCTTCGGGTCAGAAATGGACCGCGTGCGCCCGCACCGCCAGTGCGCGGAACTTCTCCAGCCAGCGGTCCCCGCTCATCCGCTCGGCGAGCGCCACCGCGAGGTGCTTGGGCTCGACGCCCATCGGCCGGTTCCGACCGAGCCCCTGGACGCACGACGGGCAGTTCGTGAGCACGGTGACCCCGCGGCGGCCGTCCATCGCCTCCTCGAGCGCGCCGCGCTTGCGGTGGAGCATCGCGTCCGTGATGTCGGGGCGCGAGAGGGCGAGCGTCCCCGCCTCCGAGCAGCAGTGCGGCACCGCCTCGACCTTCCCGAACCCGCCGAGCCTCGCGAGGACCTCGCCCGCCTTCCCCTCGAGCGAGTCGTGGCAGGGGGCGTGGTAGAGGAGCCCCTCCGCGGCCGCGCCGTCGAGCCGGAGCCCGCGCTCCTGCGCGTACGCCGCGACGTCCACGAGGCGGCCGCCGAAGATCTTCCCGGCGTCCATCTCGGTGAGCCCCTCGCGACAGGTGCCGCAGGTGACGACGCACGCGTCGAACGACAGGTACGAGAACATCTCGCGGATCTGGCTGAAGATGATGGTGTCGCGCAGCACGTTGCGCGTGTACTGGTCGGTGTTCGCGTTGAAGTGCGCCGGGTACCCGCAGCAGAGGAACGGCGGCGGCAGGACGACGCGCGTGCCGAGCGACACGAGCACGTGGAGCGCCGCCATCGAGACGTGCGACTGGAGCCGCTCCGAGCCGCAGCCGGGGAAGTAGAAGACCGTGCGCGACGCCTCGCCCTCGGGCTCGAACACGAGCACCTGGTCCGGCTCGCAGGCGGGGATGACGTCGCGGAGCGTCTCCGCCGGCGCGGGGTACACCGGCGAGCGGAGCATCTGCAGCGCGTACGAGCCCGGCCGGCCGTCGGCAGGCTGGAACGGGCCGGCGAGGTCGCAGGCCGCTCGCTGGACGGCCCCGCCGATGCGGACCACCGTCGAGCGGAAGAGGGCGTTGAGCGCGGGCGAGCGGCTGTCGAGGTACCGGAGCGTCGCCTTCGTCGCCGCCGTCGTCGTCTTGTATCCCCAGCTCGCGAGGATCCGCTTCTCGAGGACGGAGACCTCCCCGGAGTCGATGTCCACCGGGCACGGCTTCAGGCACTTGTGGCAGACGGTGCAGTGGTCCGCGACCTCCTCCAGCCAGCGGAGCAGCTCGAACCGCGTCGAGTGCGCGCGCTGCGCGTCGTAGAGGAGCGCCTCGATGAGCGACCCGATGGCGAGGTTCTTGTTGCGCGGGTGGAAGAACATCCCGCGCGCCGGGTGGTAGACGCAGCAGTCCGGCTTGCACTTCCCACAGCGGACGCAGTGCGCGATCGCCTTCGCGAGCTCCTCGAGCTGGCCGTGCTGGAGGATGCGCGCCTCGAGCTCGAGCAGGTTGAACGACGGGGTGAAGATCCGATCGAGGACCCCGAGGTCCTCGAGCTTCCCCGGGTTCATGAGCGCGCCGGGGTCGACGTCGCGCCGGTGCGCCGAGAGGGCGAGGATGCGCTCCTCCTCGAGGTACTTGAGCTTCGTGACGCCGATGCCGTGCTCGCCGGAGACGACGCCGCCGAGCGCGACCACCTTCTCCATGACCCGGTCGATGACGTGCTCGGCGCGCTGGAGCATCGGCCGGTCGTTCGAGAGCACCGGGACGTTCACGTGGACGTTCCCGTCGCCCGCGTGCATGTGGGTCGCGAGGACGATGAGGCGATCGCGGATCTCCTTGTGCGCCCGCTCGAGGGCGCCGGAGATCTCCGTGTAGCCGCGGACGAGCTGCGACACCTCCCGGTGGAGCGCCTTCAGGATCGCGAGCGAGCGAAGGTCCTTCTCGCCCGAGCGAGCGATCGCGTCGCGTGCGCGCTCGATCCGGTCGAGGGCGGCCGGGATCTTCGCGGCGAGGAACTCGGGGTCGGCGGGCGGTGGCGCCGCGAGGTGGAGGATCTCCTGGGCGCGCTCGACGAAGCGCGTCTGCGCGTACCGCTCCTCCTCGACGTTCATCGCCGTCGACGAACCGGGCGAACTCGGCGAGCGCCTCGAGCGGGAGGACGATGTCCTCGTTCAGCTTGAAGGCGTTCGTGCGCCGGGCGATGGCGCCGAGCTTCTTGCGGTCCGCCCAGAAGCGCTTCCCCTCGGCGGCGTCGCGCGCCTCGAACATGAGGGTGTTCGGGTGCGCGTCGAGGATCCGCCGCATCCGGTCCACGCCCCGCTCGACCTCGCCCGGTGCGTGGCCCACGACGTCGATGAGGAGCACCGCCTTCGGCGTCTCCGCCCGCGGCGCCTTCACCTTGTAGTCGATGGCCCGGACGTACTCGTCGTCGAAGTGCTCGAGCGCCGACAGGGCCTCGCGGCCCGCGTTCGGGAACGGGAAGGCGCGCGACAGCTCGAGGATGACGCGGCTGGCCTCGTCGAAGTCCGGTCCGAAGAACTCCAGGCAGAGGGTCCGCTTCGCCTCGTACTCCGGGTAGAGCACGAACTCGGCCGAGGTGACGACGCCGTCGGTGCCCTCCTTCTGCAGGCCGGGGACCCCGCCGAGCGCCTTGTTCGTGATGTCCTTCCAGAGCCCCTTGCCGCGGATCTCCGAGCCGCGCAGCGAGATGCGCCGCACGCGCTTCCCGCCCTCGTCCTCGACGTCGAAGGTGACCTCGTCGTCGGGGAGGATCTTGCGGAGCGGGTGGTCGGCGCGCCGGATGGTCCAGCGCTGGCCGGAGGGCATCGCCATCCGCCACGACAGGAGGTTGTCGATGCAGGTGCCGTAGAGGACGCAGTCCTTCCCGCCGGCGTTCTCGGCGATGTTGCCGCCGATCGTGCAGGCCCAGGCGCTCGTCGGGTCGGTCGCGAACACGAGCCCGCGGTGCGCCGCGTGCTCCATCGCGGGCTCGGTGACGACCCCCGCCTCGAGGTCCATCACCTCCGCGCGCGCCTCCCGCCCGTCCGCGAGCCGGAACGCGCGCGCCGAGATCCCGCGGATCCGGTTCAGCTTCTCGGTGTTCACGATGACGCAGCCGGGCCGGAGCGGCACCGCGCCGCCGGTGAGCCCGGTCCCGGCGCCGCGCGGCACGGCCTTGAGCCCGAGCCGGGCGATCGCGGCGAGGAGCGGCGCGACCTGCGCCTCGTCGTCCGGCATCACCACCGCGATCGGGAGGTGGAGGCGCCAGTCGGTCGCGTCGGTCGCGTGCGAGACGAGCGTGAACGGGTCGAAGAGGACGTTGTCCTTGCCGACGACCGCGCCGAGCTCGCGCGCCATGCGGCGGCGGAGCTCGGACGCGCCCTCCACCTCGGCGCGGAACGCGGCGAGGAGCTCGCGGCAGTCGCCGAGCACCTCGAGCACGAGCGTCTCGCCGTTCGCGTTCCGGTCGACGATCCCGAGGTCCTTCTCGATGTTGTCGAAGAAGCGTCGCCGGCGGCGCGCGGAGTCGACGAGCTCCTGGAAGAGGAACGGGTTCCGGCGGTGGATCAAGATCTCCCCGAAGAACCGCATGAGGAGCCGCGCGCTGCGGCCGGTCACGCGCCGTGCACGGAGCTCCTCGAGCTTCGACCAGACCGCGGGGCCGAGCAGGAGCGAGATGGCCTGCCGATCGTCCGCCGAGGTGTAGTTGAACGGGATCTCTCGGGGGGTGGTGCCGTTGCCGTCGTTCATCGCGGTGCGGAGCTCCCGGCCGCGCAATGTGGACCTCTGCGGGCGGCGAGCAGGCGGCGACCATAGCAGATCCGCCCCGGCGGGCGCGAACGGCCCCCCGCCCGCGCGGCCGCCGCGACCCGGTCTCGCCCCCGCGCGCCGCTCGCGCTTCCCCCCGGGGCGAATCGGCGCGATCCTGTCCACTTCAAGGGGGAGGGAAAGGCGACTACGTCGTCTCGCACTTCGGCGCGGAGGAGCGGGCGATGGCCTCGACGGTACCCGGGGGCGAACGTCCACGCCGCGGCCATGCACGGTTCGTGAAGGAGTTCGGCGAGCTGCGGACCCTCTACGACGCGACCGGGCCGTCGTTCGCGATCGCGGTGAAGACGGCGACCTGGGTGCAGGACTGGCTGAAGGCCCACATCTACGGCGCGGACCGGGCGCTCGCGCGCCACCTGCGCGAGGCGGAAGGGTAGCGGGGCGTGCGGCGCGTTGCGCACTTGCCGCTGGGTACGGGGTGTGCTGAGTTCGGGAAAGCCATGAAGCGGACGAAGCTCGAGTGGACGCAGGCGCTCTCGGTCGGCGTCGAGGAGATCGACGCCCAGCACCGGGAGCTGTTCCGGCGGGCGGCGCAGCTCCTCGAGGGGATCCACGAGGGCCAGCCGGAGGAGCTCGGAGGGCTCGTCGACTTCCTCCACGACTACGCGGTGGAGCACTTCGGCGCGGAGGAGGAGCACATGCGCCGGACCCGGTTCCCGGGCTACGCGCGCCACAAGGCGGAGCACGACCGCTTCCTCTCCGATCTCCTCCAGCTCGCGCGCGAGCACGAGCGGCAGGGGCCGGGCGCGTTCATGGCGCTCAGGGTGAGCCACTGGCTGACCGAGTGGCTCCGCGAGCACGTCTCGGGCACCGATGCCGAGCTCGGGAAGTTCCTCGTGAAGCGGACCGCCTAGGAGCGCGCATGTCGCCGTCCATCCAGTGGAGCCCGTCGCTCGCGGTCGGCGTCCCCGAGATCGACGCCCAGCACCAGGAGCTGTTCCGGCGCGCCGAGCGGCTCATCGCCGCGCTCCGCTCCGGCGACCGCGGCGAGGTCCAGCCGCTCGTCCGGTACCTCACCGACTACGTCGTGGAGCACTTCTCGGCCGAGGAGCGCTACATGCGAGAGATCGGGTTCCCAGGCCTCGAGGGGCACCGCGCCGCGCACGACACCTTCCGCGAGAACTTCGCGGAGATGCTCGCCGACTACGAGCGGAAGGGGCCGACGCCGCTCGTCGCGCTCACGATGCACAACTGGCTCTCCGACTGGCTCCGCCGGCACGTCGGCGGGCTCGACGTCGAGATCGGCCGGTTCGCCGACGCGAAGCGGCGCGGGAAGGACGCGGGCGCGCGGTGAGCGCAGGGCCGGCGAGCGGCGGCGCGCGGAGCGGGGTCAGGGCAGCGTCTTCAAGTAGGCCAGGAGGTCGGCCCAGTCCTGATCGCCCAGCTGCCAGCGGGGCATCACGGTGGAGAGCGCCTGGCCGTCCGCGCCGGCGCCCTCGACGACGGCGCGGCGGATGAGCTCGTCCGTGTACGTCGGCCCCCGGCTGCCGTCGGGGTCGAGCATACCGGAGGGATCCGCCAGGTTCGCGTACGTGACGTTCGGCGACGTGAACATCATGGTCGTCCGCCCGTGCCCGTCGAGCCCGTGGCAGCTCGCGCAGCCCCCCGACGACATCATGCCGGAGCCGCCGGTCCGCGCGATCGCCTGCCCGCTCGCGCCGATCCCCGAGCCGAAGATGCGCTGCCCGGGCGCGACGGGATCCGTGGACCCGGTGGAGCCGCAGCCGGTCGCGATCGGTCCCCACATGTATCCGTGACCGGAGGCACCGCCCATCATCGTCCCGCAGCGGGCGGTCAGGTGCGAGCCGTACGTCCCCATGACGCCGACGTGGCGCGTGACCTCGGCCTGGTCGTCGCTCAGGGTGGCGAAGGTGCAGGCGGCGGCGCGGTGCGCGTCGAGCTCGCTCAGCATCGCGTTCGCGACGCACCCCATGTCCGCGTAGGCGCCGCCGCCGTGCGCGTCCATGTACGCGTCCATCGTCCCGCTCGCCTGCATCATCTGGGAGAGCCACGGCCGGACCTGCGCGTCATAGGCGTCGTGCACCGCGGAGCACCCCGCGAGCGTCATGCCGGGAGCGCCCATGGCGGCGCCGTACGAGTCCGCCGCCGACTGCACGTGCGTCGTGAGGCCCTCGTACGCCGTGATGGCCGTGACATCCGCGGTCCCCTGCGTCGCGCCGGGCATCATGGAGGGGCCTCCGCACGCCGCGATGGCGAGCAGGACGGTGGATGACGCGGCGGCGATCGCGATGCGCATGTCAACGCTCGTTTCGTGGGGGTTCGTTCGTCGAGTCTGCAACGTTCACGCCGCGGCGGCGAAGCGACGGCCGCACGCGACCGGAGTCTCCAGGCCGCGAGGAGTGCGCAACGGATGCGGGCGGCGGGCGGCGCGCGCACCGATTGCCAGGGCGCTCCGGCACCGCTAGCATCGCCTCCGTCGTGCGGTTGCTCCTCGTCCTCATGCTCGTCCACGGGCTCGTCCCCGGCCTCGCGGAGGTCGGGGAAGCCGTCGTCCACCTCGCGCGGACGGGCCATGCCGCCCACACGGCGACGGATCGCGGCGATCTCGGCGATCAGGGACCCGAGCACGGCTGCGGGGCGACCCAGCACAACTGCACCTGCTGCGCGACGCAGGTCGTGCTCGCGTCGGCCGGGATCGCCTTCGCGTCGCGCGACGTCGGCGCCGCGAGCCCCGTCACACCGCCCGGGCTGACGCTCGCTCCGCGCGAGCCGGCCCGACCGTTCCGGCCCCCGATCTCCTGATGCGATGACGTCGCTTTCGCGCGATGCGCCGGGCGCTTCAGGCCCGGACGGCGCGCGTCCCCGATCGTCCGCGCGCTCGCGCCGGCCGGTCGCACGTCTCACGTCAGGAGAGCAGGCGTGTCACCACATCGTCGATGGGCGTTCGCGCTCGCGCTCGCGTACGGAGCGCCCGTGCTCGCGCAGGAAGCCGCATCCCAGGCCGCGCCCCTCCGGTGGGCCGACGTCGCCGCGGCGATCGAGCGGGACCCGCGCGTGGCGGCGTCGCGCTCCCGCGTCCGCTCGGCCGAGGGCGGCGTCACCGCCGCGCGAACGCCGCCGAACCCCGAGGTGGACGCCACCGCCGGCCGGGGGACGGCGCAGGAGGGACCGGCCACGCGGAACGAGTGGGGGCTCGCGATCTCCATCCCGCTCGACTGGCTGGCCCGGCGCGGGCCCGAGATCGACGCGGCACGCGCGACCGTCGAGGAGACGGCGGCGGAGGCCCAGGGGCTGCGGATCGAGGTCGCCGCGGAGCTGTGGCGGCTGTTCGTCCGTGCCGGCTACGCGCTGTCCGAGGTCGAGACGCTGGAAGCGACCGAGCAGCAGGTCGAGGCGTTGACGCGGCTCGTGCGGCGCAGGGTGGAGGCCGGCGAAGGTCGCCCGGTCGAGGTGCCCAGGGTGGAGCTCGAGCTCGAGCGGGTCCGGAACGACGTCGAGGCGGCGCGCGCGAGCCGCGACGGCGCGGTCGCGCAGCTCGGTGCCTGGCTCGGAGGGCCGGTGGGGCGCGTCGAGCTCCCGGCGGCGCCTGCCCGGATCGACCCGACCGTGCTCGGGAGCGACCTCGTGCGGCACCCGCGCGTCCGGGCGGCGGTCGCGCGAGCCGCGGCGGCGACGGCCGAGGCCGCCGTGGCGCGCCGCTCGAGGGTCCCCGCGTTCTCGGTCGGCGGGTTCTACGCGAGCGAGCTGGACCGCGAGGCGATCGGCGGCCGGCTCGCGATCGAGCTGCCGCTGTGGGACTGGAAGACGGGGCGCGTGAGGCGGGCCGAGGCGGCGGCCGCCGCCGAGGCGAGCCGCGCGGAGGCGGAGCACCGCGCCCTCCGCGCGGCCTTCGCGGAGGCGGTTGCGTCGTGCGACCGGGCGCGCGCCGTGGCCGAGCGCCAGAAGACGAGCATTCTCCCTCGCGCCGAGGCGTCGGCCCGCACCCTGGAGCGCGCGTTCCAGCTCGGCGAGACCGGGATCCTCGACGTCATCGACGCGCGCCGGGTGCTGCTCGAGGCTCGCCGCGAGGTCCTCTCCAGCGCCCGCGAGCGAGACGTCGAGTGCGGCGCGCTCATCCTGCTGTCCGGTCGGGAGTTGCCATGATCCGTCGCAACGGGAACGTCGTCGTCTTCGCGGTCGCGCTCGTCGCCGTCGCATGCCGGGGCGGTGGGAAGGCGGACGCCGTCTCCGCCGCCGCCGAGAAGCCCCGCGCGGAGGCGCGGCACGAGGGGCACGGCAGCGAGCGGGCCGGCGCGGCGCACGAGGAGCGAGGGGGCGGCGACGGGCACGGGCGCGAGCGCGAGAAGCCCTCCGATTCTCGATCGCCCCGTCGACGAGCTGCTCGCCGCCACCTGCGAGCACGGGAAGAAGACGTACGAGTGCGACGAGTGCCGCTACGAGGTCGGCGTGGTGCGGGTGCCCGCGAAGCTCGTGGAGGGCGGCCTCATCAAGACGGCGAGCGTCTCGAAGCGGCGCGTCGAGGCGCCGATCGTGCTCACGGGCGAGGTCCGCTTCGACGAGCGGCACGTCACGCACATCTCGCCCCGGATCGAGGGGACCGTGCGGAAGGTCCACGCGAGCCTGGGAGAGCAGGTCCGGCGCGGGCAGCCAATCGTCGAGCTCGAGAGCGTCCAGCTCGGCGAGGCGGAGAGCGAGTACCTCGCGGCGCAGGCGGCGCTCCGGCTCGCGCGGTCGAGCTTCGAGCGGCAGGAGCAGCTCCGGAAGGAGCAGATCTCGTCCGAGAAGGAGTACCTCGCCGCGCGCCAGGAGCACGAGTCGGCGCAGATCCACGCTCGCTCGGCGCAGGAGAAGCTCGCGCGGCTCGGGGTCGCCCAGGGCGACGTCGAGCGGCTCGCCGGCGCGGGCCGGAGCTCGGGGGACGGCGCGCTCGTCGTCCGCGCCCCGTCCGACGGGATCGTGCTCGAGATGCACGCGGTGCCGGGCGAGCTCGTGAAGCCCGACCAGAGCATCGTGACGGTCGGCGACGTCTCGTCGGTCTGGGTCTGGGCCGATCTCCACGAGGACCAGCTCGCGCGCGTGCTGGACGCCCAGCGCGGCGGGAAGCTCCGCGCCGAGGTCGCCGTGAAGGCGTTCCCGGACGCGTCCTTCCCCGGGAGCGTCGACTTCGTCGGCCCGACGATGGACGAGCGGACGAGGACGGTGAAGGTGCGGGTCGCCGCCGCGAACCCCGAGGCGAGGCTCCGGGCCGGGATGTTCGCCGGCGTGCGGGTCTTCCTGCCCGGGCAGGAGGAGGCGCTCGCCGTGCCGGGGGCGGCGGTGCTCTCGGACGAGGGTCGCTCGTTCGTGTTCGTGCACCACCACGGCGACTACTGGATCCGGCGGCCGGTCGAGGTCGGCCGGAGATGGCTCGACTGGGTCGAGGTGAGGGGCGGGCTCGAGGGGGTCGAGACGCTCGCGGCCGACGGGGCCTTCCTGCTGAAGTCGGACGTCCTGCGCTCGAAGATGGGCGCGGGCTGCGCGGACTAGGGGCGACGATGCGCGTCATCGCGTGGCTCCTGAAGAACCGGATCCTCGTCCTCGGCGTCACCGCGGCCCTCGCGGTCGCAGGCTGGCTCGCCTGGAAGCGGCTCCCCATCGACGCGTTCCCGGACGTCACCAACACGCAGGTGATGATCCTGACGAAGGCGCCGGGACTCGCGGCGGTCGACGTCGAGCAGCGCGTGAGCTTCCCCATCGAGCAGGAGATGCGAGGGCTCCCGCGCGTCCTCCAGGTGCGCTCGCTCTCGAAGGCCGAGCTGTCCCAGGTCGTCGTCGTGTTCGAGGACGGCGCGGAGACCTACTGGACGCGCCAGGTGGTGTTCGAGCGGCTCGCCGGTGCCCGCGAGCACCTGCCGCCCGGCGTCGAGCCGGCCCTCGGCCCGATCTCCACCGGGCTCGGCGAGATCTTCCAGTACACGCTGGAGGGGGAGGGGCTCTCCCCGATGGATCTGCGGACGATCCAGGACTGGATCCTGTCGCCGCAGCTCCGGCCCATCCCCGGCGTGAACGAGGTGAACAGCTTCGGGGGCGAGGTGAAGCAGTACCAGGTCCTCGTCCATCCGGACCGGCTCGTGAAGTACCGGCTCACCGTCCGCGACGTCTCCGAGGCCATCGAGCGGTCGAACGGGAACGCGGGCGGCGGGGTCGTCGTCGCGGGGTGGGAGCAGACGTACCTGCGCGGCGTGGGCCTCCTCCGCGACGTGCCGGACATCGAGCGGATCGTCCTCGGCGCGTTCGACGGCTCGCCGGTGTACCTGCGGGACGTCGCCGACGTCGTGATCGGGGCCGAGCCGCGCCAGGGGGCCGTGACGCGAGACGGCGAGGGCGAGGCCGTGGCCGGCATGGTGATCATGCTGAAGGGGGCGAACGCGAAGGACGTGGTCGCGGGCGTGAAGGGGGCGATCGAGCGCGCCCGGGCGACCTTGCCGGAGGGCGCCCGGATCAGCGTCTTCTACGACCGGACCTCGCTCATCGAGGCCTGCATCAAGACCGTCGTCGACGCGCTGCTGGAGGGCGGGATCTTCGTCATCCTGGTCCTGTTCCTGTTCCTGGCCGAGCTCCGCACCGCCGCCGTCGTCCTCTTCTCGCTGCCGTTCACGTTTCTCGTGTCGTTCATCGTCATGGGCTGGGCGGGGCTCACCTCGAACCTCATGTCCCTCGGCGGCCTCGCCTTCTCGGTCGGGATGGTCGTGGACGCGTCGATCGTCGTGGTCGAGAACGTGCGGCGGCACCTCGCCGAGGATCGGACGCGGAGCCGCCAGGACGTCGTGGCGATTGCGGTGCGGGAGGTCGCCCGGCCCGTCGCCTTCTCGGTCCTGGTGATCGCCGTCATCCTCGTGCCGCTCTATGCGCTGCAGGGGATCGAGGGGAAGATGTTCGCCCCGCTCGCGACCACGATGCTCATCGCGCTGCTCGTGTCGCTCGTCGTCGCGCTCACGGTGGTCCCGGTGCTCTCCGCGACGCTCCTCAGGCAGGAGCCGGAGAGGGAGTTCCGCCTCGTGCGGCGCTTCCACGAGGGCTACCTGCGCCTCCTCCGGCGCGCCGTCGCTCACCCGCACCGCACGATGGCGATCAGCACGGTGGTGCTGGTCGCGTCCGCCGCGCTCGTCCCGCTCATCGGGACCGAGTTCATGCCGCCCCTCGACGAGGGGTCCATCGCGATCAACGTGGTCCGGCTGCCGAACGCGTCGCTCGCGGGCTCGCGTGAGCGTCGCGCGCTACATGGAGCAGCGGCTGCGGGAGTTCCCGGAGGTGGACACGGTCGTGTCGAAGACCGGCCGCGCCGAGATCTCCGAGGACCCGATGGGGCCGGAGCAGACGGACGTGTTCGTGATGCTGAAGCCGCGCCGCGCCTGGAAGAGCGGGCGCGACAAGCAGGAGCTCGTCGAGGCGCTGCGGAAGGAGCTCTCCGACGTCCCCGGCCTCCGCCTCTCGTTCTCCCAGCCCATCGCGCTCCGCGTGAACGAGCTCATCTCGGGCGTGAAGAGCGACCTCGCCGTGAAGGTCTTCGGTCCCGACCTCGAGGTGCTGAAGGGCTTCGCGGACCGGATCGGCGCGGCCCTGGGGGGCGTTCGCGGGGCCGGCGACGTCAAGGTCGAGCAGGTCTCCGGGATGCCCCAGTACGACCTCGACATCGATCGCGAGGCCGCCGCCCGGTACGGCATCCGCGTCGGCGACGTGAACGACACCATCGAGACCGCCATCGGCGGTCGGCAGGCGAGCACGCTCATCGAGGGCCAGCGCCGGTTCGCGGTCACGGTGCGCTTCCCGGAGGAGCGCCGCCGGGACATCGACGAGATCTTGCGGCTGCTCGTCCCGGGCCCCGAGGGAGAGCGCGTTCCGCTCGCGCAGCTCGCGAAGGTGCACCTCGTCGAGGCGCCCGCTCAGGTCAGCCGGGAGAACGGGATGCGGCGCGTCGTCGTCGAGGCGAACGTCCGCGGGCGCGATCTCGGCGGCTTCGTGGAGGACGTCCGCGCGCGCATCCAGGGGATCGAGCGCGAGCTGCCCCCGGGGTACTTCCTCCGGCTCGGCGGCCAGTTCGAGAACCAGGAGCGCGCGATGGGGCGCCTCGCGGTCGTGGTCCCGGTCGCGCTCGCGCTCGTGTTCCTGCTCCTCTACCTCGCGCTCGGCTCGTTGCCCCACGCCGCGCTCGTCCTCCTGAACCTGCCGTTCGCGCTCGTCGGCGGGGTCGTCGCCGTCGTGATCTTCGGCATGCCGCTGTCCGTCTCCGCGGCCGTCGCGTTCATCGTGCTGCTCGGGGTGGCGGTCCAGAACGGCGTCGTCCTGGTGGCGTTCTTCCGGCAGCTCCGCGAGCGCGGGCTCTCCGTCGCCGAGACGGTGGAGCAGGGCTGCGACCTCCGGTTCCGGCCGCTCCTCATGACGGCGCTGACGAGCTTCATCGGGCACCTGCCGATGCTCTACGCGACGGGTTCGGGCGCCGACATCCAGAAGCCGCTCGCCGTCGTGGTGATGGGCGGGCTCGTCACGTCGACCCTGCTCACGCTCCTCGTCGTGCCGACGCTCTACGCGCTGTTCGCGGGACGGCGCGCGGCGGGCTGATCGGCCCGGAGCGCGGCGTCCGGCCGGGGGCTCGACTCCCCGCCCGGCGATGTGCTCCAATGCCCGACCTCATCGCGCTGGACCGAGCCGAGCCGCAGGACCGCCCGACCCGATCCCCGACGCACCCCGACGCTCGCGCCCGCGGGCCGAGGGCGGCCAGCAGCGAACGACATTCGACCCCGTGACGCGAGCCCGCGGGCCCGCGCCCCTCGTTCTTCGCCGGAGCCGACATGCCCGTCCCGTTCAAGAGACTCATGGCCGCCAACCGCGGCGAGATCGCGATCCGCATCTTCCGCGCCTGCACCGAGCTCGGGATCCAGACCATCGCGATCTACTCGGAGGAGGACCGGCTCTCGCTGCACCGCTACAAGGCCGACGAGGCCTACCTCGTCGGGAAGGGCAAGAAGCCCATCGACGCCTACCTCGGCATCGAGGAGATCGTCGACCTCGCGAAGCGGCTCGACGTGGACGCCATCCACCCCGGCTACGGGTTCCTCTCCGAGAACGCCGAGTTCGCGGAGGCGTGCGAGCGCGCCGGGATCGTGTTCGTCGGCCCGACCGCCGAGATGCAGCGCAGGCTCGGCGACAAGGTCGCGGGGCGCAAGGCCGCGTCGGCGGCGGGCGTCCCGATCGTGCCCGGCACCCCCGAGCCCATCCTCCACGACGAGGAGGCGCTCATCTTCGCGAGGCAGCACGGCTACCCCATCATCGTGAAGGCGAGCGCGGGCGGCGGCGGGCGCGGCATGCGCGTCGCGCGGAGCCAGAAGGAGCTCCTCGAGGGGCTCGTCTCGGCGCGCAGCGAGGCGGGGGCGGCCTTCGGGAACCCGGCGGTCTTCCTCGAGCGCTACATCGAGCGCCCGAAGCACATCGAGGTCCAGGTCCTCGGCGACCACCACGGGAACCTCGTCCACCTCTACGAGCGCGACTGCTCCATCCAGCGCCGGCACCAGAAGGTGGTCGAGTTCGCGCCGTCCATGGCGCTCGGGCCGGCGCAGCGCGAGGCGATCTGCGAGGACGCGCTCAAGATCGCGCGGAGCGTCTCCTACCGGAACGCCGGCACCGTCGAGTTCCTCGTGGACCAGGAGGGGAAGCACTACTTCATCGAGGTGAACCCCCGGATCCAGGTCGAGCACACGGTGACGGAGGTGATCACCGGGCGGAACCTCGTCCAGGCGCAGATCCTCGTCGCGCAGGGGAAGAAGCTCGGCGATCCCGAGATCGCGATCGCGAGCCAGGCCGACGTCCAGATGCGCGGCTTCGCCATCCAGTGCCGCATCACCACCGAGGACCCGCAGAACGGGTTCGCGCCCGACTACGGCGTGCTCCAGGCCTACCGGAGCCCGGGCGGCTTCGGCGTCCGGCTCGACGCCGGATCGGCCTACGGCGGCGCGGTGATCACGCCGCACTACGACTCGCTCCTCGTGAAGATCACGACGTGGGGGCTCACCTTCCCCGCGGCGGCGCACGTGATGGACCGCTCGCTCCAGGAGTTCCGCGTCCGCGGCGTGAAGACCAACATCTCGTTCCTCGAGAACCTCATGCGGAACCCGGAGTTCCTCGGGGGCAGCTGCGACACGTCGTTCATCGAGGCGCACCCCGAGCTCGCCCAGGTGATGGTGAAGAAGGACCGCGGGACGAAGCTCCTCAAGTTCCTCGGGGAGACGGTGGTGAACGGCTCGCCCGGCGTCGCGAGGCCGCTCCGGAGCGCGGACCTCCCGGAGCCGCGCATCCCGAGGGTGCACCTCACGAACCCGCCGCCCCGGGGGACCCGCGACCTCCTCCTCGAGCGCGGGCCCGAGGGGCTCGCGCGCTGGGTCCTCGACCAGAAGCGGCTCCTCTTCACCGACACCACCTGGCGCGACGCGCACCAGTCGCTCCTCGCGACGCGCGTCCGCACCCACGACCTCCTCCGCATCGCGCCCGCGACGGCCCACCTCGCCGCGGGGCTCTTCTCGCTCGAGTGCTGGGGCGGCGCGACGTTCGACGTGTCGATGCGGTTCCTGAAGGAGGACCCCTGGGAGCGGCTCCACCGGCTCCGCAAAGTGGTCCCGAACGTCCTCTTCCAGATGCTGCTCCGCGGCTCGAACGCGGTCGGCTACACGAACTACCCGGACAACGTGGTCGAGCGGTTCGTCGAGGAGGCGGCGAAGAGCGGCGTGGACGTGTTCCGCGTGTTCGACGCGCTCAACTGGACGCGCGGCATGACCGTCGCCTGCGAGGCGGTCCTCAAGCAGGGGAAGGTGCTCGAGGCCGCGCTCTGCTACACGGGCGACGTCTCCGACCCGAAGCGCGACAAGTACCCGCTCGACTACTACGTGAAGCTCGCGAAGGAGCTCGAGCGGATGGGGGCGCACTTCCTCGCCGTGAAGGACATGGCGGGGCTCCTCAAGCCGTTTGCCGCCGCGAAGCTCGTGAAGGCGCTCAAGGACGCGGTCGGGATCCCCGTCCACCTCCACACCCACGACACCTCCGGCGTCGCGGCCGCGACGATCCTCGAGGCCGCGAAGGCGGGCGTGGACGTCGTGGACGCGGCGCTCTCGTCGCTCTCCGGCCTCACCGCGCAGCCGAACCTGAACTCGCTCGCCGCGGTGCTCGCGGGCTCGGAGTGGGACCCCGGGCTCGACCAGGACGGGCTGCAGCTCCTCGCGAACTACTGGGAGACGGTGCGCGAGTGGTACGCCCCGTTCGAGTCCGGGCTGAAGAGCGGCACCGCCGAGGTCTACCGGCACGAGATCCCGGGCGGCCAGTACTCGAACTACAAGCCGCAAGTGGCCGGGCTCGGCCTCCTCGACAAGTGGGAGGAGTGCAAGGACATGTACCGGAAGGTGAACCTCCTCTTCGGCGACGTCATCAAGGTGACGCCGTCGTCGAAGGTGGTCGGCGACATGGCCATGTTCCTCGTGAAGAACGGGCTCGAGCCGGAGGACCTGTTCACGGAGAAGGGCAGGGACCTCGCCTTCCCCGAGTCCGTGATCGGCCTCGCGCGCGGCATGCTCGGCCAGCTCCACGGCGGGTTCCCGGAGAAGCTCCGGAAGGTGATCCTGAAGGACCAGGAGCCCATCACCTGCCGCCCGGGCGAGCTCCTCGAGCCGGCGGACCTCGAGGCGGAGCGCACCCGCGCCTCGCAGCGGATCGGCGGCTCCGTCGACGACAAGGCGCTCGTGTCGTGGCTCCTCTACCCGAACGTCTTCCCCGACCTCGTCCGCCACCGCGAGGAGTACTCGGACACGTCCGTCATCCCGACGCCGGTGTTCCTCTACGGCCTCGAGCCGGGGCAGGAGACCTCGATCGAGATCGAGCCCGGCAAGACGCTCATCGTCCGGCTCGTCACGGTCGGCAAGCTCGAGAAGGACGGCACGCGCGACCTCTACTTCGAGCTGAACGGCGAGGGCCGGACCGTCACGGTGCGCGACCAGGCCGCCGCGCAGGGCGGCGCGGTCCGCGTGAAGGCGGACCGCGGGAATCCGAGCCACGTGGGCGCGCCCATGCCGGGGAAGGTCCTCAAGGTCGCGGTGAAGCCCGGCGACGCCGTGAAGGCGGGCGCCATCCTCATGGTCACCGAGGCCATGAAGATGGAGACGAACGTGAAGGCCAAGGCGGACTGCAAGATCGCCGAGGTCAAGTACAAGGAAGGCGACAAGGTCGAGAAGGACGATCTCATCGTCGTGCTCGCGTGATCGGGTGACTCCCCCTCCCCGCGCCAGCGGGGGCCAGGGTTGGCCTGCGTGAGCGGGCGGGAGCACGCAGGAGCGCTCGGCCGTTGGTGGGCCAACGAGCTCGCGCGCCACTTCCGGTGAGCGAGCGTTTAAGGAGGGGACGGCAGGCGACCGCTCGCCGGCCCGCCGGATCATCGCCCTTTCCGCTCCACATCGATTCGTCGCCCGCATCGCTCCATTTTTCGAGTGGTCTCGCGCGGGTGGCCTCTTGGTGTACATTGTCGCGCCGTCGTTCCATCCGCGCGGCACCGCGGGCGGTGCTCGCCCCTTCACCTGAGAAGGAACGCTCATGAAACTGTTCTCGGATTCGATCGGAAGGAAGGCCGTGATGGCGGTCTCGGGACTGCTCATGGTCCTGTTCGTCGTCGGCCACCTTCTCGGTAACCTCACCATCTTCGCGGGCGCGGACGGCATCAACAGCTACGCCCAGCACCTGCACGATCTCGCGATCGTGGTCTGGATCACGCGCGTCGTGATGGGGACGGCGGTGGTGCTGCACGTCGTGCTCTCCATCCAGATCACGATGGAGAACTCGAAGGCGAAGCCGGACAAGTACGCGGTGACGCGGCACCTCAAGGCGACGTTCGCCAGCAAGTACATGATCTGGACGGGCGTGATCCTCGGGGTGTTCATCGTCTACCACCTGTTCCACTTCACCATCGGCGTCACGCCCGGACAGGACTCCGCTGGGCGGAACGACGTCTTCACGATGGTCGCGACCGCCTTCAAGAGCGGCCTCACCGTGGGCGCGTACGTGATCGCGATGGTGGCGCTGTTCCTCCACCTGTCGCACGGCATCCAGAGCCTCTTCCAGACCCTCGGCCTCAGCAACGCCGTGATGCTCCCGCGCTACGGGATGGCCGGGAAGGTCGCCTCGTTCATCTTCCTCGTCGGCTTCGGCGCGATCCCCGTCGCGCTCCTCGCCGGCTTCCTGAGCGCCTAAGGAGGACACAGTGATTCTCGACGGAAAGGCCCCAACCGGCGTTCGCATCCAGGACTCCTGGGACAAGTACCGCTTCGACCTGAAGCTGGTGAACCCCGCGAACAAGCGGAAGTACAAGGTCATCGTGGTGGGCACCGGCCTCGCCGGCGCCTCCGCTGCGGCCTCGCTGGGCGAGCTCGGCTACGCGGTCGAGGCGTTCTGCTACCAGGACAGCCCCCGCCGCGCCCACTCGATCGCCGCGCAGGGCGGCATCAACGCCGCGAAGAACTACCCGAACGACGGCGACAGCATCTACCGCCTGTTCTACGACACCATCAAGGGCGGCGACTTCCGCGCTCGCGAGGCCGACGTGTGGCGCCTCGCGCAGGTGTCGAACAACATCATCGACCAGTGCGTCGCGCAGGGCGTCCCGTTCGCGCGCGACTACGCCGGCTACCTCGATACCCGGTCGTTCGGCGGCGCCCAGGTCTCCCGCACCTTCTACGCGCGCGGCCAGACGGGCCAGCAGCTGCTCCTCGGCGCGTACTCCGCGCTCTCCCGCCAGATCAAGGCGGGCACGGTGAAGATGTTCCCGCGCACCGAGATGCTCGACCTCGTCGTCGTGGACGGCGAGGCGAAGGGCATCACGGTTCGCGACATGGTGACCGGCGAGATCCGCGCCCACGTCGCCGACGCAGTGTGCCTCTGCACCGGCGGGTACGTGAACGTCTTCTACCTCTCGACGAACGCGAAGGGGTGCAGCGTCACCGCGAACTGGAAGGCGCACAAGAAGGGCGCCTACTTCGCGAACCCCTGCTACACGCAGATCCACCCGACGTGCATCCCGCAGGCGGGCGACTACCAGTCCAAGCTGACGCTCATGTCCGAGTCGCTCCGCAACGACGGCCGGGTCTGGGTGCCGAAGAAGAAGGAAGACGCCGGCAAGGATCCGAACCAGATCCCCGAGGAGGATCGCGACTACTACCTCGAGCGGAAGTACCCGACGTTCGGCAACCTCGCCCCGCGCGACATCTCGTCCCGCGCCGCGAAGGAGGCCTGCGACGACCAGCGCGGCGTCGGTCCCGGCGGGCGCGGCGTCTACCTCGACTTCAAGGACTCGATCAAGCGGCTCGGCCAGCCCGTCATCGCCGAGCGCTACGGCAACCTGTTCGAGATGTACGAGCGGATCACCGACGAGGACGGGTACAAGCGGCCGATGCGCATCTACCCGGCGCCGCACTACGCGATGGGCGGGCTCTGGGTGGACTACAACCTGATGAGCAACCTCCCCGGCCTGTTCGTGCTCGGCGAGGCGAACTTCTCCGTCCACGGCGCGAACCGCCTGGGCGCGAGCGCGCTCATGCAGGGGCTCGCGGACGGCTACTTCGTCATCCCCTACACGATCGGCGGGTACCTCGCCCAGACGAAGCCGGGCAAGGTGAAGGCGGACCACCCGGAGTGCGCGAAGTCGATCGCCGAGGTGAAGGAGAGCACGAAGAAGCTCCTCTCCATCAACGGGAAGAAGACCGTCACCGAGTTCATGCGCGAGATCGGCACGCTCATGTGGAACGACGTCGGGATGGCGCGCAGCGAGCAGTCGCTCACGCACGCCCTCGAGACGATCCCCACGATCCGCGAGGAGTTCTGGAAGAACCTCAAGGTGACGGGCAGCGGCGAGCAGGTGAACCAGCAGCTCGAGAACGCCGGCCGCACCGCCGACTTCATCGAGTTCGCCGAGCTGCTCGCGCGCGACGCCCTCCACCGCAAGGAGTCGTGCGGCGGCCACTTCCGGGTCGAGAGCCAGTACCCCGACGGCGAGGCGAAGCGCGATGACGCGAACTTCTGCTACGCCGCGGCGTGGGAGTTCAAGGGAGTCGGGAAGGAATCCGAGCTTCACAAGGAGCCGCTGAAGTTCGAGAACGTCCACCTCGCGGTCAGGAGCTACAAGTAATGAGCGCGCACGCTTCCGAGACGATGAACATCAAGCTGATCGTCTGGCGCCAGGCCGGTCCGAACGCGCCGGGACGGTTCGAGAACTACGAGGTCAAGTGCACGCCGCACCACTCGTTCCTCGAGATGCTGGACGTCTGCAACGAGGACATCATCAAGGCGGGCAAGGAGCCGATCGTCTTCGATCACGACTGCCGCGAGGGCATCTGCGGCATGTGCTCCGCCGTGGTGAACGGCGTCCCGCACGGCGGGCAGAAGCGCACGACCCTCTGCCAGCTGCACATGCGGAAGTTCAAGGACGGTGACGCGATCTACCTCGAGCCCTGGCGGGCCCGCGCGTTCCCCGTCATCAAGGACCTGATGGTGGACCGCGGCGCCCTCGACCGCCTCATCCAGGAGGCGGGCTGGGTCTCCTGCCACACGGGCGGCGTGCCCGACGGGAACGCCGTCCCGGTGCCGAAGCGCTCCGCCGACTACGCGATGGACGCCGCCGAGTGCATCGGTTGCGGCGCGTGCGTCGCGGCCTGCCCGAACGGCGCGGCGATGCTCTTCGCCGGCGCCAAGGTGGCGCAGCTCAACGAGCTGCCCCAGGGCCAGGTGGAGGCGCCGGAGCGCGTCGCCGCGATGATCAAGGCGATGGCGGACAACGGGTTCGGCAACTGCTCGAACCACTACGAGTGCGAGGCGGCGTGCCCGAAGGGCATCAACGTGAAGTTCATCGCCCGCCTCAACCGCGAGTTCATCAAGGCCCTCGCCAAGGAGAAGGTCGGGGCGGTCGCGAAGTCGGCGGGCGGCGCCTAGCCTGCGTACACGCATCGCAGGGCGGGGCAGGGGGCCGGCGCGTCCCCTGCCCCGTTCCTTTTCGCCTCGAGAGGAGGAGCGGTGAGCCTCGATCCGGAGCTGACGGAGCGCCTGAAGCGGGTCCTCGACCGGCTGGAGCCGCTCCTGCCGCCGCCCGCGCGGAAGATCGACTGGGCGGCCTGCCACGCCGCCAACTGGCACCGGAGCGCCTTCGCGGGGACGCTCGAGCCGGTCCCGGGCGTCGAGGCGATGCACCTCGACGACCTCGTCGGCATCGACGCGCAGAAGAAGGCGCTCGAGGAGAACACGCGCCAGTTCCTCGCCGGCGTCCCCGCGAACAACGCGCTGCTCTGGGGCACGCGCGGCACCGGCAAGTCGTCGCTCGTCCGCGCGCTGCTCCACGCCTACGCGGACCGCGGCCTCCGGATCGTCCAGGTGGACAAGGACGACCTCGTCTTCCTGCCGGCGATCGCCGACGAGGTGAAGGCGCAGCCGTACCGGTTCATCGTCTTCTCGGACGACCTCTCCTTCGAGTCCGGCGACCCGAGCTACAAGGTGCTGAAGAGCGCGCTCGACGGCGCCGTCTACGCGCTGCCGGAGAACGTCCTGATCTACGTCACCTCGAACCGTCGCCACCTCGTGTCGGAGTACGAGAGCGACAACCGCGGCGCGATGATGGTCGAGGGCGAGATCCACCACGGCGAGGCGGTGGAGGAGAAGATGTCCCTCTCCGGCCGGTTCGGGCTCTGGGTCGCGTTCCATCCCTTCAGCCAGGACCTCTACGTCGACGTCGTCCGCCGCTGGGTCGAGAAGCTCGCCGCGCAGACCGGCGAGCGCGTGCCGTGGACGAAGGCGGTCGAGCAGGAGGCGATCCTCTGGTCCCAGAAGAAGGGAGACCGCAGCGGCCGCATCGCCTACCAGTTCGCCTGCGACTGGGTGGGGCGGAGCGTGATGGAGCGGCGGCGGGGCTGAGCCATCCGTCGCGCCCGGGGCGTGGGTCGCCGCGACCCCAGCCGGCTCTTCCTCTGCTGTTACTCGAACCGCGCCTCCTCGAGGACGAAGTCGACGTACTTGAGCTCGCCCTCGGGGAGGAGCCAGGTCCCCTCGATCCGGCGCCGGAGCGTGAAGCCGCCCGCCCGGAGCGGCTCACCGGACGCGCGCGCCCGGAACGTGCGTCGCACGACGCGGTCGCCCTCCTGGCGCCCGCGCTCGAGCTCGAGGACGGTCTCGCCCGTGGCGGGATCGCGGCGGAAGATCATGCTGGCGCGCAGGTCCCCGAGCGCGAGGAACGCGCGGGCGGAGCGGTCGTCGATCGGTTCCCAGCGGAGGTGCGGACCCGGGAGGAGCGCCGTCGGAACGAGCGTCAGCTCCGCGAGGAGCCGGTCGAAGCCGGCCTGATCCATCTCGGGGCCGCGGGCGTCCACGATCGAGATCGCCCCGAACACCTTCACGAGCATGCGGCCGCGCCCGAGCGCGAACCCGTCCCGCGCGACGACGGGGACGAGCGGGGCCGTCCGGATCCGGCCGTACCAGAGGAACGCCGGCGTCCCGGTGGTGAGGACGTACTCGCCCGCGATCGGCTTCCAGCCGACCTCCTTCGACGCGAGGAACCGGCCGCCGTGGCGGAGGCGGGCGACGCTCGCGCGGCGCTGGCCGACGACGCCGGCGGCGCGGAGGTGGGCCGCGACGGGCGGCGGCAGCCCGGCGAGGTCCGCCTCCGTGAGCGGCGCGTCGGGCTGCCGCGGCGAGGCCGCGACGGCGGCGGCCGCGTCCGCGAGGAACGCGCGGTGGTTCAGCCGGTCCGCGACGGCGAGCGCGGCGGCGACGAGCACGAGGACGACGGCGACGGCGAGCGCGATCTTCATGGCGCGTTCCCTCTCCGGGCGGGGAACCCTGCCACGGAACGGTGGGGCCGGCGCGCGGCAAAGCATCGCGCTCCGACGGTCCGTCCGGCCGCACATGGGGGTCCGCCTGCCGGCCGCGTGGCGCCACCGCGCAGGGCCGTTATCTACAGGGCGGGAGGGGTGGCCTCGGCCGGAGGCCAGGAGCCTTCATGCCCGACACCGAGACCCACAGCCCCGACGCCCCCTCCCGGCCCGCCGCCCGCGGGCCGGTCGTGAACGACTTCTCCATACAGGTCGCCACCGCGAACGGCTCGGGGTCCCAGTCCTCGAACACCGTCCTCCTGCGCGCCATCTTCCAGATGGGCGTGCCGGTCTCCGGGAAGAACCTCTTCCCGTCGAACATCGCCGGCCTGCCCACCTGGTACACGGTGCGCGCGTCGAAGGACGGCTTCCTCGCGCGCAAGAAGGAGATCGACGTCCTCGTCGCGATGAACCCGGAGACCGCGCGCGACGACGTCCTCGCGCTCGCGCCCGGGGCTGCGGTCGTGTTCGACGCACCGCTCGGGCTCGCCGAGCTGCGGAGCGACCTCGTCTTCTACCCGGTCGCGTTCGACAAGATCGTCGAGTCGATCACGACCGACGCGAAGCTCCGCAAGCTCCTCCGGAACATGGCGTACGTCGGCGTCCTCGCCCGCCTGCTCTCCGTCGAGATGCCGGAGGTCGAGGCCGCGATCGCGAAGCAGTTCGGGGAGAAGGCGAAGGCCAAGGAGCTGAACATCGCGGCGGCGCGCGCGGGCTTCGAGCGCGCCGCGACGATCGAGAAGAAGGATCCGTTCTCCGTGCGCCGCATGGACGCGACGCGCGGCAAGATGATCGTGGACGGGAACTCCGCCTGCGCGATCGGCGCGATGTTCGCGGGCGTGACGGTCGTGACGTGGTACCCGATCACGCCCTCGTCCTCGCTCGTCGAGAGCCTCATCGGCTACCTCAGGAAGTACCGGACCGGCCCCGACGGGAAGGCGACCTACGCGGTGGTGCAGGCGGAGGACGAGCTCTCCGCGATCGGGATGGTGATGGGGGCGGGCTGGGCGGGGGCCCGGGCGATGACCGCGACGTCGGGGCCGGGCATCTCGCTCATGAGCGAGTTCGCCGGGCTCGGCTACTACGCCGAGATCCCGGCGGTGGTCTTCGACGTGCAGCGCGTCGGTCCGTCCACCGGGCTCCCGACCCGCACGGCGCAGGGCGACGTCCTCTCCACCGCGTTCCTCTCCCACGGCGACACGCAGCACGTGCTCCTCTTCCCGGGCACCGTCGAGGAGTGCTTCACGATGGCGGTCGACGCGTTCGACCTCGCCGAGCGGCTCCAGACGCCGGTGTTCGTCCTCACCGACCTCGATCTCGGGATGAACGGCTGGATGGCGGATCCGTTCCCGTACCCGGAGCGCCCCATCGACCGCGGGAAGGTGCTCTCGAAGGCGGACCTCGACCGGCTCGGCGGGTTCGCCCGCTACAAGGACGTGGACGGCGACGGCATCGGCTGGCGCACGCTGCCCGGCACCGACCACCCGAGGGCGTCCTACTTCACGCGGGGCACGGGCCACGACGAGAACGCCGTGTACTCCGAGAGCCCGGTCGTGTTCGAGCGGAACATGGAGCGGCTCGCGCGCAAGCTCGAGACCGCGCGCTCGCTCGTCCCGGCGCCCGAGGTGCACGGCACCGGGAAGGCGAAGGTGGGTATCCTCGCCTACGGGTCGTCGCACCACGCGATCGTCGAGTCGCGCGTCCAGCTCGCGCGGGAGCGCGGGATCGAGACCGACTACCTGCGCGTCCGGGGGTACCCGTTCGCCCGCGAGGTGCACGCGTTCGTCGAGCGGCACGAGCGCGTCTACGTCGTCGAGCAGAACCGCGACGCGCAGCTCGCCGCGCTGCTCCAGCTCGACCTCGCGCCCGAGCTCGCTCCGCGGCTGCGCCGCGTCGCGCACGTGCACGGCCTGCCGCTCGACGCGCGGTCTGTCACCGACGAGATCCTGACGCTGGAGGGGAGGTAGCCATGCCCACGGGCGCGCCCCCGGCCGGACCGAAGACCAACCGGATCGGCCTCGCCGTCCTCGACTACCGCGGCGGCAAGACCACGCTCTGCGCGGGCTGCGGCCACAACGCGATCTCCGAGCGCATCCTCGAGGCCTTCTTCGACCTCGGCGTCCCGCCCGAGCGCGTCGCGAAGTTCTCCGGGATCGGCTGCTCCTCCAAGAGCCCCGCCTACTTCATGAACCGCTCGCACGCGTTCAACGCCGTGCACGGCCGGATGCCCTCGGTCGCGACCGGCGCGGCGCTCGCGAACCGGACGCTCGTCCCGCTCGGCGTCTCGGGCGACGGCGACACCGCGTCCATCGGCATCGGCCAGTTCGTGCACCTCATGCGGCGCAACCTGCCGATGATCTACGTCATCGAGAACAACGGGGTGTACGGCCTCACGAAGGGGCAGTTCTCGGCGACCGCGGACGTCGGCTCGACGCTCAAGACCGGGACCGTGAACGACCTCCCGCCGATCGACACCTGCGCCCTGGCGATCCAGCTCGGCGCGACGCTCGTGGGCCGGTCCTTCTCGGGGGACAAGAAGCAGCTCTCTGCCATGCTGAAGGCGGCGGTCGCGCACCGTGGCACGTCGATGCTCGACGTCATCTCGCCCTGCGTCACCTTCAACGACCACGAGGGCTCGACGAAGTCGTACGCGTACATGAAGGACCACGACGCGCCCCTCCAGGAGCTGTCGTTCGTCCCCGCGTTCGAGGACATCTCGGTCGACTACGACCCGGGCACGACGACCGACGTCAGGATGCACGACGGCTCGCACCTCCGGCTGCGGAAGCTCGAGGAGGGCTACGATCCGTCCGACCGGGTCCGGGCGGTCTCGCGGCTCATGGAGAGCGCGAGGACGGGCGAGGTGCTGACCGGCGTCCTGTTCGTGGACCCGAAGGCGCAGAGCTACGTCGAGGCCCTCGGGATGGCCGACGAGCCGCTCGCGACGCTCCCCGAGGTGCGCGTCCGGCCGTCGCGGTCGGCGCTGGACGAGATTGTCGCGGCGCTGCGGTAAGCGTGCGCCGCACCGGCGGGTGCGGCAGGTGCGCCTCGCGACACACCCGGGGCGTGGGTGCGATGCAGCGCACCCCGGCGTGGGTGCGACGCCTCGCGCGTTGACGCTCACGCGCGCCCGGCGTCACATCGCGCGATGCCGCACGTGAAGGCCGCGCCGCCCGGCGCCCGTCTCCCCCTCCTGGTCTTCGCCCTCGCGCTCGCCATCGGCACGGTGCTGTTCGTGCGCCTGCACGTGCACCACGCTGTCGCGGCGCCGGCGGGCCCGGTCGCCGCGAGCCCTGTGCCGGGCGCATCCGGCCACGCCACCCCCTGAGCCGCTAGCCCGGCCCGGCGCGGCGCCGCAAGCCGCGGGGCGTCTCCCCGGTCCACTGCTTGAACGCGCGGGCGAACGCCTTCTCGTCCGCGAACCCGACGGCGTGCGCGACCTGCTTCACTGGCCGCTCCGTCCGGCAGAGGAGCTCGACGGCGCGCTCGCGCCGGACCTCGTCCTTGAGCCCCTGCAGCGACGCCCCCTCGTCCTTCAGGTGCCGGTGGAGGGAGCGGGTGGAGAGGTGGAGCTGACGGGCGATCACCTCGGCGCCGCGCGCCTCGGGGTGCTCGGCCAGGAGCCGCCGCACGCGCTCGACGAGGAGCCGGTCGCGCCGGTACTGCAGCACCGTGAGCGGGAGGGCGTTCCGGAGCATCGCCCGGAGCGCGTGGTCGTCGCGGCGCTGCGGCAGCGAGAGGTAGCGCGCGTCGAAGGTGAAGTGCGCCCGGGCGGCGTCGAAGGAGACCGGCCCGGGGAAGAGGAGCGGGTAGACGGCTCGGTGCGGCGGCGCCGGGAAGGGAAACCCCACCTCGAGGAGCGAGATGCGCGAGTCCACCGCCCAGCAGGCGTACCCGTGCACGTAGCGCAGGTACGAGAGCAGGCAGAACTCCCGCGCCGCGCCGAGCTCGCGGTGCTCCCGGATCGCCACCGTCGCGCGCCCCGCCGCGGTCGAGAGCTCGAGCGCGATGTCGTCCGCGACGAGCCGGTGGTGGCGGAACCAGCGCTTGAGCGCCACCTCGAGGTTCGGCGAGGGGAGGGACGCGCGGCAGAGCATCCCGAGGGTCCCCCATGGGAGTCTCCGCCCGAACCACCCGAGCGCCTCGTCGTCCAGCTGGCGCATCGCGCCCTCCGAGACGACCTCCATCTGCTGCGCGGTGATCCGCGCCCCGGGGTCGCGGAGCATCTCTGGCGTGATCTGCCCCTGCCGGAGCACCTCCGCGGGGTCGGCCCCGTACCGGTCGTACGCGAGGAGCAGCGCGCGCACGAAGGCGATCGGCGTCGCCGCTCGCTGGACACGGCGGCTCCGGCGGGACGGGAGGGAGGGGGACGCTCGCGGGGGACGTGGCACGATCTGCAACCATTCTGGCCGTTTCTGCGTCCCCGCGCCACGTACCGTTCGCGCATGGCCATCGGACTGCCCTTCGACCTCGGCGACACCGTCGAGATGCTCCGCGACACCGTCCGCGCGTTCGCGAAGAAGGAGATCGCCCCGCGCGCGGCGGAGATCGACCGCAAGAACGAGTTCCCCGCCGATCTCTGGCGGAAGCTCGGCGACCTCGGGGTCCTCGGCCTCACGGTCTCCGAGGAGTACGGCGGGACCGCGGTCGGGTACCTCGCCCACATGGTCGCGATGGAGGAGATCTCCCGCGCCTCGGCGTCGGTCGGCCTCTCCTACGGCGCCCACTCGAACCTCTGCGTGAACCAGCTCCACCGGAACGGCGCTCCCGAGCAGAAGCGGCGGTACCTCCCGAAGCTCGTCTCGGGCGAGCACGTCGGCGCGCTCGCGATGTCCGAGCCGAACGCGGGGTCCGACGTCCTCGGGATGAAGACGCGCGCCGTCCGGAAGGGCGACCGGTTCGTGCTGAACGGCCAGAAGATGTGGATCACGAACGGCGGCGACGCCGACGTGCAGATCGTCTACGCGTACACCGACCCGGCCGCCGGGCCGAAGGGCCTCACCGCCTTCATCGTCGAGAAGGGCACGCCGGGGCTCTCCTGCGGCACCCACCTCGACAAGCTCGGGATGCGCGGCTCCAACACGTACCCGGTCTTCCTCGAGGACTGCGAGGTCCCGGCGGAGAACGTGCTCGGCGGCGTCGGGGACGGCACGAGGGTCCTCATGTCCGGCCTCGACTACGAGCGCGCCATCCTCGCCGGCGGGCCGCTCGGGATCATGGCCGCCTGCATGGACGTGGTGCTGCCGTACGTCCACGAGCGCAAGCAGTTCGGGACCCCCATCGGCGAGTTCGAGCTCATGCAGGGGAAGCTCGCGGACATGTACACGACGTGGCAGGCGAGCCGCGCCTACGTCTACGCCGTCGGCAAGGCGTGCGACCGCTCCGACCACGCCCGCACGCTCCGCAAGGACGCCGCGGGGGCCATCCTCTACGCGGCCGAGCACGCGACCTGGATGGCGAACCAGGCGATCCAGGTCCTTGGCGGGAACGGCTACATCAACGAATATCCGACCGGCCGGCTGTGGCGGGACGCGAAGCTCTACGAGATCGGCGCGGGCACCTCCGAGATCCGCCGCATGCTCATCGGCCGCGAGCTGTTCAGCGAAGGCGCCTGAATGAACGTCCTCGAGTCCCAGATCCAGCCCCGCTCGCCGGAGTTCAAGGCGAACGCGGAGGCGATGCGGGCGCTCGTCGAGGACCTGCGGGCGAAGGCGCGGCGCGTCGCCGAGGGCGGCGGCCAGGCCGCGCGCGAGAAGCACGTCGCGCGCGGGAAGCTCCTGCCGCGCGACCGCGTGGACCGGCTGCTCGACCCCGGCACGCCCTTCCTCGAGGTCGGGCAGCTCGCCGCGCTCGGGATGTACGACGACCAGGCCCCGGCCGCCGGGCTCATCACCGGCATCGGCCGCGTGAACGGCGTCGAGTGCATGATCGTCGCGAACGACGCGACGGTGAAGGGCGGGACCTACTACCCGGTCACCGTGAAGAAGCACCTGCGCGCCCAGGAGATCGCCGAGCAGAACCGGCTCCCGTGCATCTACCTCGTGGACTCCGGCGGCGCGTTCCTCCCGCGGCAGGACGAGGTCTTCCCGGACCGCGATCACTTCGGCCGCATCTTCTACAACCAGGCGACGCTCTCCGGCCTCGGCATCCCGCAGATCGCTGTGGTGATGGGCTCGTGCACCGCCGGCGGCGCCTACGTCCCGGCCATGAGCGACGAGGCGGTCATCGTCCGGAACCAGGGGACGATCTTCCTCGGCGGACCGCCGCTCGTGAAGGCGGCGACGGGCGAGGTCGTCTCCGCGGAGGACCTCGGCGGCGGCGACGTCCACACCCGTCTGTCGGGCGTCGCCGACCACCTCGCCGAGAACGACGCCCACGCCCTGGGGATCGCGCGGAGGATCGTCTCGCACCTGAACCGCGCGGGCGCGAAGCCGGCCGGGCCGCCGGTCGCGGAGAGCGAGGAGCCCCGCTACGATCCCGAGGAGCTGTACGGGATCCTTCCCACCGACACCCGCAAGCCGTACGACGTCCACGAGATCGTCGCCCGGATCGTGGACGGCTCGCGGTTCGACGAGTTCAAGGCGCGCTACGGCTCGACCCTCGTGACGGGCTTCGCGCGGCTCCACGGCCTGACGATCGGGATCGTCGCGAACAACGGGATCCTCTTCTCCGAGTCGGCGCTGAAGGGAGCGCACTTCATCGAGCTGTGCGCGCAGCGCGGGATCCCACTCGTCTTCCTCCAGAACATCACCGGCTTCATGGTGGGGCGGAAGTACGAGAACGCCGGCATCGCCAAGGACGGCGCCAAGATGGTGACCGCCGTCGCGACGGCGGCGGTGCCGAAGGTCACCGTCCTCATCGGCGGCTCGTTCGGCGCCGGCAACTACGCGATGTGCGGCCGCGCCTACTCGCCCCGCTTCCTCTGGACCTGGCCGAACAGCCGGATCTCCGTGATGGGCGGCGAGCAGGCGGCGAGCGTCCTCGCCACCGTGCGGCGCGACGGGATCGAGGCGGGCGGCGGGACCTGGAGCCGCGAGGACGAGGAGGCGTTCAAGGCCCCCATCCGCGCGCAGTACGAGACGCAGGGCAACCCCTACTACGCGACCGCGCGGCTGTGGGACGACGGGATCGTCGACCCCGCGCAGACGCGGCGGGTGCTCGGCCTGTCGCTCTCCGCCGCCCTCAACGCCCCGATCCCCGAGACGCGCTTCGGCGTCTTCCGGATGTGAGCCATGTTCGAGAAGATCCTGGTCGCGAACCGGGGCGAGATCGCCTGCCGCGTCATCCGCACCGCCCGGCGCCTCGGGATCCGCACGGTCGCGGTGCACTCCGACGCCGACGCGAGCGCGCGGCACGTCCGGCTCGCCGACGAGGCGGTCGCCATCGGCCCCGCCGCCGCCCGCGAGAGCTACCTCATGGGCGCACGGATCGTCGAGGCGGCGCGCGCGACCGGCGCACAGGCGATCCACCCGGGCTACGGCTTCCTGTCCGAGAACGCGGACTTCGCGGAGGCCTGCGCGCGGGCCGGGATCGCCTTCGTCGGGCCGCCCGCGTCGGCGATCCGCGCCATGGGCTCGAAGTCGGCGGCGAAGACGCTCATGCAGAAGGCTGGCGTCCCGCTCACCCCCGGCTACCACGGCGAGGACCAGGACCCGGCGCTCCTCGCGAAGGAGGCGCGGCGTCTCGGGTACCCCGTGCTCATCAAGGCGAGCGCCGGCGGCGGCGGCAAGGGGATGCGCCGGGTGGACGCGCCGGAGGACTTCGACGCCGCCCTCGCCTCCTGCCGCCGCGAGGCCGCGCAGGCCTTCGGCGACGACCGCGTGCTCGTGGAGCGCTACGTGCTCCGCCCGCGCCACGTCGAGATCCAGGTCTTCGGCGACGGTCACGGGAGCTGCGTCCACCTCTTCGAGCGCGACTGCTCGGTGCAGCGGCGCCACCAGAAGGTGCTCGAGGAGGCGCCCGCGCCGGGCATGACGCCGGAGCGGCGCGCCGCGATGGGCGCGGCGGCGGTGGACGCGGCCCGGGCGGTGGGCTACGTCGGCGCCGGGACCGTCGAGTTCATCGTCGATCCTTCCGGCGGCTTCTACTTCATGGAGATGAACACGCGGCTCCAGGTCGAGCACCCGGTGACGGAGATGATCACCGGCCTCGACCTCGTCGAGTGGCAGCTCCGCGTCGCCGCAGGCGAGCCGTTGCCGCTGCGGCAGGAGCAGCTCCGGATCGACGGCCACGCCCTCGAGGCGCGCGTGTACGCGGAGGACCCGGAGAAGGGCTTCCTGCCATCGACGGGGCGGCTCCTGCACCTCGCGCAGCCGGAGATCTCGTACCACGTGCGGATCGACGCGGGCGTGGACGAGGGGGACGAGATCACGCCGTGGTACGACCCGATGATCGCGAAGCTCGTGGTCTGGGACGCCACCCGGGAGCGGGCGCTCGCGCGGATGCAGACGGCCCTCGCCCAGCTGCGCATCGTCGGCGTCGCGAACAACGTCGAGTTCCTGTCGCGGCTCATCGCCTCGCCGGCGTTCGCGGGCGCGGATCTCGACACGGCCCTCATCGAGCGCGAGCAGGAGTTCCTCTTCCCGCCGAGCCGCGAGACGCCCGAGGAGGCCTGGCTCCTCGCCGCGCTCGCCGAGCTCGAGCGGGAGCGGGCCGGCCCCGCGCGCGCCGGCGAGCGGGCGTCGCCGTGGGACGCGCGGGATGGCTGGCGCCTCAA
The DNA here is from genome assembly GCA_963821195.1 of uncultured delta proteobacterium. Classification (GTDB taxonomy): domain Bacteria; phylum Myxococcota; class Myxococcia; order Myxococcales; family Anaeromyxobacteraceae; genus Anaeromyxobacter. Next base: position 113,373 of record CAWGDE010000023.1, on the reverse strand, counting down.
CTCCAGGGCGAGCCGGACGATCACCTTCCGCCTCGCCGACGTGCAGCAGGACGTGTCGGTCGAGTACGGGGCGGGCGGGTACACCCTCGCGGTCGGCGCAGGGGAGAAGGTCTCCGCGAGCGGCGAGTGGGCGGACCACGGCGCGTTTCGCGCGCGGATCGGCGAGCGGCGGGTCCACGCGGCCGTCGTGGTCGCGGGCGAGCGGCGCCACGTCTTCTTCGAGGGGCGCGCCTACCCCTTCGCCAGGGTGGACCCCTCTCAGGGCGCAGGGCGGGGGGAGGAGGGCGGGGGCCGGCTCACCGCCCCGATGCCGGGCAAGGTGATCGCGCTCCTCGCCGAGCCGGGGAAGCGCGTGGAGAAGGGCGCGCCGCTCCTCGTCCTCGAGGCGATGAAGATGGAGCACACCATCAAGGCGCCCCGCGGCGGCGTCGTGAAGGCGTTCCGCTTCGAGCCGGGGGATCAGGTGAGCGAGGGCGCGGAGCTCGTCGAGCTCGAGGCCGAGGCGAGATAGCGCCGCGGGCACCCCGCTCCGGTTCCGCCCGCCTGGTCGTACGCTGAGGGTGTCGACGTGCGGCCGAGGCCGCCGCGCGTGCGCCCGCCGCCCCGCCCGGTTACGCACAGCGCATGCCCAAGGCCATCCGCTTCCACCAGACCGGCGGGCCGGAGGTGCTCCGGCTCGAGGACGTCGCCGTCGGCGACCCGGGACCCGGCGAGGCCCGCGTCCGGCACGCCGCGATCGGCGTGAACTTCGTCGACATCTATCACCGGACCGGCCTCTACCCGCTCCCCCTGCCGTCCGGGATCGGCGTGGAGGGCGCGGGCGTCGTCGAGGCGGTCGGGGCGAACGTGGCGCACGTGCGCGCAGGCGATCGCGTCGCGTACACGGGACCACCGGGCTCCTACTCCGAGGCGCGACTCCTCCCGGCGGACCGGCTCGTGAAGCTCCCGCCCGAGATCGACGACCGGACCGCGGCGGCCATCATGCTGAAGGGGCTCACGGTCCAGGCGTTGATCCGCCGGACGCACCCGGTGCGCGCGGGCGAGACCGTGCTCGTGCACGCGGCCGCGGGCGGCGTCGGGCTCATCATGGTGCAATGGCTGAAGGCGCTCGGGGCGACGGTCATCGGCACCGTGGGCTCCGACGCGAAGGCGGAGCGCGCGCGCCGGGCCGGATGCGACCACACGATCGTCTACACGCGCGAGGACTTCGCGAAGCGCGTCCGCGAGCTCACCGGCGGCGCCGGCGTGCCGGTGGTCTACGACGCCGTCGGGAAGGCCACCTTCGACGGATCCCTCGACTGCCTCGCGCCGCTCGGGCTGATGGTCACCTTCGGGAACGCGTCGGGCTCCCCGCCGCCGGTCGACGTCGGGCTGCTCGGCCGGAAGGGGTCGCTCTTCCTCACGCGCCCGAGCGTGTTCCACTACGTCGCGCGGCGAGAGGACCTCGAGCGCGGCGCGGCGGAGCTCTTCGACGTCGTCCGGGCGGGGAAGGTGAAGGTCGAGATCTCCCGCACGCTCCCGCTCGCCCAGGCCGCCGAGGCCCAGCGCGCGCTCGCGGCGCGCGAGACGACCGGGTCGCTCGTGCTGCTCCCCTGACGTCCGTCGGCTTCGTCGTCCGGATCGGTCCGGATCTCAGTCGGATCGTGACGCACGGCGCCAACCAGGCGCTTCGCCGCACGGCGCGCTCCGGGTTAGGATGCTCGCCCCCAACGACCGGAGGGCATCCTTTGACCGTACCGTCCTACGTCAGCGGCACCTCGAGCGTCCCGCTCCTCGGCGAGACCATCGGGGAGAACCTGCGCCGCACGGTGGAGAGGTTCCCCGACCGCGAGGCGCTCGTCTGCGTGCACCAGGACGTCCGCATGACGTACCGGCAGTTCTGGGACGAGACGTCGCTCGTCGCGCGCGGGCTGCTCGTCCGCGGGGTGAAGAAGGGCGACCGCGTCGGCATCTGGGCGCCGAACCGGTACGAGTGGGTCGTGCTCCAGTACGCGGCCGCGCGGATCGGCGCGATCCTCGTGAACGTGAACCCCGCGTACCGCGTCCACGAGCTCGAGTACGCGCTCAAGCACTCGGGCGTGTCCACGCTCGTCCTCGCGAAGTCGTTCCGCGGGGCGGACTACGTCGGGATGGTTCGCGAGGTGCGGATCCGCTGCCCCGAGCTGAAGCAGACCTTCGTCATCGACGACGACTGGACCGACCTGAAGCACGACGCGCAGCGGCTCTCCGAGGAGGAGCTGCACCACGCCGAGCGCGACCTCCAGTTCGACGAGCCGATCAACCTCCAGTACACGAGCGGCACGACCGGCTTCCCGAAGGGCGCGACGCTCTCGCACCACAACATCCTCAACAACGGCTACTTCGTCGGGGAGTTCTGCGGCTACACCGAGGAGGACCGCATCTGCATCCCGGTGCCGCTCTACCACTGCTTCGGCCTGGTGATGGGAAACCTCGCGGCCACCTCGCACGGCGCGGCGATGGTGTTCCCGGCGGAGAGCTTCGACCCGCTCGCGGTGATGCAGACGATCCAGAGGGAGCGCTGCACGTCGCTGTACGGCGTCCCGACGATGTTCATCGCCGAGCTCGACCACCCGGAGTTCAGGTCCATCGACTTCTCGACGCTGCGCACCGGGATCATGGCGGGCTCGCCGTGCCCGGTCGAGGTGATGAAGAAGGTCCAGAAGGACATGCACATGCCGGAGGTGACGATCTGCTACGGCATGACCGAGACCTCGCCCGTGTCGACGCAGTCGCGGAAGAACGACACGCTCGAGAAGCGCGTCGCGACGGTGGGCCAGGTCCACCCGCACGTCGAGATCAAGATCGTCGACCCGACCACCGGCCGCGTGCTGCCCCGAGGCACGCCCGGCGAGCTCTGCACCCGCGGCTACTCGGTGATGCTCGGCTACTGGAACGACTCTCACGCGACGCGCGAGGCGATCGACGACGGCCGCTGGATGCACACCGGCGACCTCGCCACGATGGACGACCAGGGCTACGCGAAGATCGTCGGCCGCATCAAGGACATGGTGCTGCGCGGCGGCGAGAACATCTTCCCGCGCGAGGTGGAGGAGTTCCTCTACACGATGCCCGGCATCTCCGACGTGCAGGTGATCGGGGTCCCCGACGCGAAGTACGGCGAGGAGCTCATGGCGTGGGTGAAGCTCCGCCCCGGAACGACGCTCACGGGCGACGAGATCCGCGCCTACTGCAAGGGCAAGATCGCCACCTACAAGATCCCGCGCTACTACAAGTTCGTGGACGGCTACCCGATGACCGTCTCGGGGAAGGTCCAGAAGTACAAGATGCGCGAGCAGTCGATCCACGAGCTCGGGCTGGAGAAGGCGGCGGCGATCGAGACCGCGTAGGTCTCTCCCGCGCTTCGTCCGGCACACGTTCCCTCTCCCCCTACAGCGCAGCGCGGGGGAGAGGGGCGGGCCACCCTGGGGGCGATGCCTCGGGGGCTGGAAGTTCGGCCGTGCTTACGGGCCGTTCCCCGTCCCCTGCGGCGCCTTGACGCGCTCGTCCCGAATCCTTATACCTGCGTTCACGCTCTGAATCGAGATTCACCGCAATGAGATCCCCTTCACAGCAACCTCCGCCGCGCCTCCGCGACCGCCTGCGCGAGGAGGCCGCGCGCGCGATCCTCGCCGCCGCCGAGGAGGTCTTCGCCTCGGACGGGATCCAGGCGCGGATGGAGCGGATCGCGGAGCAGGCGGGCGTCGCCGTCGGCACGCTCTACAACCACTTCGAGGACCGCGCCGCCCTCGTCCGGTCGCTCGTCCGCTCGCGCCGGGAGGCGCTCCTCTCGCGCGTCGACGACGCGCTCGCCGCGGCGAAGGACGGCACCGTCGAGGAGCAGCTCGGGGCGTTCTTCTCGGCGGTCGAGGAGCACGCGCGCGCGCACGGGAGGCTGCTCTCCGTGCTCATGCAGGCCGGCGAGGGGCCGGGGCAGGTCCGCCCGCCGAGGACGCTGCTCGAGGAGCTCGCGCGGCGCGCGCGCGCCATCGTGGCCCGCGGCACGGCGTCGGGCGAGCTGCGCGCCGACCGGGCGAAGGTGTTCGCGCCCGCGCTCGTCGGGATCGCGCGGGTGGTGCTCGTGCGCGTCCTCGAGGGGGCGAGCTCGCCCGGCGAGACGGCGGCCGCCATCGTGGAGCTGTTCCTGAAAGGCGCCGCGCGATGAGCACGGCGGTCGCGACCTTCCCGGCGGCCGTCCCGGCCCGTCCCGTCACGAACAAGTGGCTCGTGACGGTGTCGGTGACGTTCGGCACGCTCATGGGCGCGATCGACGCGTCCATCGTGAACGTCGCGCTCCCGCACATCCGCGGGGCCGTCGGCGCGACGCTCCAGGAGATCACCTGGATCACGACCGGCTTCGCCATCGCGACCGTCATCGTGATGCCGCTCACCGCGTTCCTCGGCCGGCTGTTCGGCCAGAAGCGGGTCTACATGGCGAGCCTGCTCCTGTTCGTCGTGTCCTCCGCGCTCTGCGGCGTCGCGGCCACGCTCACACAGCTCGTCGTCTTCCGCGTGCTCCAGGGGTTCGGCGCTGGCGCGCTCCAGCCCACCGAGCAGGCCATCCTGCGGCAGACGTTCCCGCCGGAGGAGCAGGGGCTCGCGATGGCCCTGTTCGGCATGGCCGTCATGATCGGCCCCGCCGTCGGACCGACGCTGGGCGGGTGGATCGTCGACAACTTCCACTGGTCCTGGATCTTCTTCATCAACCTCCCGGTGGGCGCGCTCGGGCTGTTCATGGTCTGGCGCTTCGTCCACGAGCCGGAGGACGTGCGCGCCGCGAACGCCGCCGGCGCCGCCGCGCAGCGGCGGAACATGGACTGGATGGGCATCGCGCTCCTCGCGATGGGGCTCGCCGCGCTCCAGTTCCTCCTCGAGGAGGGACAGCAGAAGGACTGGTTCGACTCGAACCTCATCGTCGGCTGCGCCGCCGTCACGGTCGTGGCGCTCGCGCTCTTCGTCTGGCGCGAGCTCGTCGCTCCCGTCCCCGCGGTGAACGTCCGGCTGTTCAAGGACCCGCTCTTCGCGTCTGGCTCGCTGATCGGCGCGGTGATGTTCGCGATCCTGCTCGCGAGCATGTTCCTCCTGCCCGTGTTCATGCAGGAGATGCTCGGGTTCACCGCCATGCAGTCGGGGCTCGCCCTCATGCCGCGGACGCTCGTCATGATGGCCGTGACCCCGTTCGTCGGGCGGATCTACGGCAAGGTGTCGGCGCGCCTCCTCGTCGCGATCGGGATCGTCCTCGTCGCGGCGGGCGCGGTCATGGTCTCGTACGTGACGCTCGACACCACCGCGTCCGGCATCATCCACCCGATCATGATCCAGGGCATCGGGTTCAGCTTCCTCTTCGTCCCGCTCACCACCGCGGCCCTGTCCGAGATCCCGCGCACCAAGCTCGCCGACGCGACCGGCCTCAACTCGCTCCTCCGCCAGGTCGGGGCGTCGATGGGGCTCGCGGTGTTCGCGACGCTCCTCTCGCGCTACGGGGTGCAGGCGAAGGCAGCCCTCTCGGCGCACGTCACGCCGGACCGGCTCGAGGTGCAGGGGCGGCTCGCCGCGATGGAGGGCGCGTTCCGCCAGAGGGGGTTCGACCCCGTGTCGGCGCGCGAGGCGGCCCTCCGCGCGCTCGACGGGCTCGTCACGCGCCAGGCGATGGTGATCGCCTTCGAGCGCGTCCTCCTCCTCGGCGGGCTGGCGATGCTCTGCGTCCTCCCGCTGCTCTGGTTCCTCAAGGTGAAGCGCCACAAGCCCTCCGAGGCGCCCCACGTCGAAGCGATGGAGATGTGAACGATGACGCTCCCCGATCCCAAGCTGCACCCCGTCTCCGCGGCCGCGCCGGCGCACCCGCCCGAGCCCGCTCGCGCCCCGGCGCGCGTCCCGGCGAGCCCCGAGCGGCGCAGCCGGAAGCGCCGCGTGCTCGCCGGCGTCGGCGCCCTGGCCGCGCTCGCGATCGCCTGGTTCGGCGTGAGCGCCTTCCTCGGGCGCGGCGACGAGTCGACGGACGACGCGTTCGTCGAGTCCGACGTCGTCGCCGTTGCCCCGCGCGTCGGGGGCACGGTCGCCGAGGTGCTCGTCGCCGAGAACGCGCCCGTGAAGAAGGGCGACGTGATCCTCCGGATCGACGACGCCGACTACCAGGTCCGGGTGCGCCAGGCCGAGGCCGAGCTCGAGACGGCCCGCGCGCAGATCTCCGCGTCGGACGCGCAGGTCCGGGCGGCGCGCGCGTCGGTCTCCCGCACCGACGCGGAGGCGGAGAAGGCGCGCCTCGACCTGCGGCGCGCGCAGGAGCTGCAGGCGGGCGGCGCCATCGCCTCCGATCGGTTCGACGCCTCGCGGATCTCGAACGAGACCGCGCAGGCGGGCGCGGGCGCGGGCAAGGCCCAGTACGCCGCGGCGCTCGCGAACGCGGACCTCGCCCGCGCCCGGGCGAAGGTCGCGGAGGCGGTCCTCGACGCGGCCCGCCTGCAGCTCTCGTACACGGTCGTGCGGGCGCCGGAGGACGGGGCGATCTCGCGCTTCTCCGTCCAGCCGGGCCAGATCGTCCAGCCGGGCCAGGTGCTCGGCCAGCTCGTCCCGCACCGGACCTACGTCGTCGCGAACTTCAAGGAGACGCAGACGGGCGGCATCCGGCCCGGGCAGCGGGTGGACGTGGACGTGGACGCGTACGGCGGCCGCACGATCGAGGGGCGCGTCGAGAGCGTCTCCGGGGGCACCGGCGCCCGGTTCGCGCTCCTCCCGCCCGACAACGCGTCGGGCAACTTCGTGAAGGTGGTGGAGCGCGTCCCCGTGCGCATCGCGTGGTCGCCGCCGCCGGACCTCCCGATGCGCGCCGGCCTCTCCGCGAACGTGACCGTCCACACCCGGCGGTAGCGCCGGCGGGCCGGGCCGCGTCAGTCGCCCGCGCTCGTCAGCGCCTCGAGCGACTCCGACAGCTCGGCGTCGCCGGGGGCGGCTGCGAGCCCCTGCTGCAGCCACTCGACCGCGGCGCCGAGGTGCCCGTGCGCGCCCTCCTCGCGCGCGGCCTCGAGGCAGATCGTCGCGCGCAGCGGGCGAGCAGCCGGCGCGAAGGGGCTCATCACCGGCTCGGGAGTGGGCAGCGGCCCCGGGTCGTCCGTCGCGAGCCGGCTCGTCCAGCCGGCCGCGGGGCGGCGGAGAGGCCTTTCGTGCACGAGCCCTCGGGCGCGGAGCATCACGAGCGCGGCGCGGACCTCGCGGAACCGCGCCCCGGCGGCGTCGAGCAGCCCGAGCACGGTGACGCCGTCCCGGGCCGCGCGCAGCACGGTGAGCTCGTCTCGCCCGAGAACCGCCTCGGGCCGCGGGAGCGATCCGAGCCGGAGCCGCTGCCCCGGCCGGAGCGGCGCGGGCGAGTGCGCGAGCGCGGGATCTTGCTGCACCAGCTTCCGGAGCCGTCGCTCGCGGTCCGCGGATCCGCTCCTGCCGAACGCGACGCCGGTGTGGTGGGGCGCCTTCTCGGCGGACCACACGACGGTGGCCGCGGCGGAGAGGGGCCCGGGGAGCGCGCGCAGGAAGAGCGTGACGAACACCGCCTCGCCCGGCCGGAAGGGCAGCGGGGCCGTGAACCGGCACCCACCGACCCCGACGTCCTCCGCGACCACGTCGTGGCGCGCCCCGCGGAAGCGGAGCTCCGCCGGCGCGCGGACGCGCAGCCGGGGCGATCGCCGGGCGTCGCTCACGGGCACCACGACCGAGATGTACGGCGGCCTCCCGCCCGAGCGCATTGCCCAAATGCCGCGCGGGGCGTCCCACGACCTCGGGATGAGCGGGCGCGGTACCCCGGCCGGGTCGCGTCCCGCTCCCCGCACCCGGCCGCGGCGGCCGTCCTGCGCGCCGCTGCCACCGGGGCAGGTGCGAGCTCAGCAGGGCATCTCGGCCTTCCGCCGCGAGTAGAACCACCAGGTCACGGCGATGCAGCTCAGGTACACGGCGATGAACCCGACGATCGCCGCCGCCGGGCTGCCGGTCGCCTTCGTCGAGATCCCGAAGGCGCGCGGGATGAAGAAGGCGCCGTACGCCGCGATGGCCGAGCTGAACCCGATGACGGCCGCCGCCTCCTTCGCCGCGTCCTTCTTCGCCTGCGCGCGGGCGGGGCCCCCGCCGCCCTCCGCGCGCCGCTCGTGGAAGGTCGAGAAGATCACCGGGATCATCCGGAAGGTGGAGCCGTTGCCGATCCCGCTCGTGGCGAAGAGGACGAGGAACATCGCGAGGAAGCCCGGGAAGCTGCCGCCCCGGCCGCCATCGGGGAGGAAGAGGATCACGCCGGCGGCCGCCGCCGTCATCGCGGCGAAGTTCCAGAAGGTGACGCGCGCGCCGCCGACCTTGTCCGAAAGCCAGCCGCCGACCGGGCGCGCGAGGGCGCCGACGAGGGGGCCGAGGAACGCGTAGCGGATCGGGTCCACGCCCGGGAACTGGGTCTTCACGAGCAGCGGCAGGCCGGCCGAGTAGCCGATGAAGGAGCCGAAGGTGCCGACGTAGAGCCAGCACATGAGCCAGTTGTGCTTGCGGCGGAAGACCACCGCCTGCTCGCGGAAGGAGGCCCTCGCGCTCGCGAGGTCGTTCATCCCGAACCAGGCCGCGATCGTGGCGGCGACGACGAAGGGCACCCAGACGAACCCCGCGTTCTGGAGCCAGAGGCTCTCGCCCGTCTTCAGGACGACCTGCGGGCGGCCGCCGAGGCCGCCGAACACCGCCGTGGTGACGACGAGCGGAACGACGAACTGCATCACCGAGACGCCGAGGTTCCCGAGGCCCGCGTTCAGGCCCAGCGCCGTCCCCTTGCGCTCCTTGGGGAAGAAGAAGCTGATGTTCGCCATGCTCGAGGCGAAGTTGCCGCCGCCGAGCCCGCACAGGAGCGCGAGGACGAGCATCGTGCCGTAGGAGGTGGTGGGGTCCTGGACGGCCCAGCCGATGCCGAGGGCGGGCACGAGCAGCGAGGCGGTCGAGACGGCGGTCCACCTGCGCCCGCCGAAGATGGGGACGATGAACGAGTAGAAGATCCGCAGCGTCGCTCCGGAGAGGCCGGGCAGCGCGGCGAGCCAGAAGAGCTGGTCCGTCGTGTAGGGGAACCCGACCGCCGGCAGCCGCACCACGACCACGCTCCAGACCATCCAGACCGCGAAGGAGAGGAGCAGGGCGGGGATCGAGATCCAGAGGTTGCGGGTCGCGACGGCGCTCCCGGTCGACTGCCAGAACGCGCGATCCTCGGGGTTCCAGACCGTGAGGACGCGGCCCGCCGTGCCCGCGCCGGCGGGCGCCTCCGGCGCGGTGCGGTCGCGGTTCCACACCACCACCTGGAACGGGCGCCAGAGGTAGCCGAGCGGGACCGAGAGCGCGTGCACGAGCCGGGAGAAGGGGAGCAGCGCGAGGAGCACGAACGCGCCGACCGCGTGGAACTTGGCGAGGGTGGGGAGCACCGAGGCGAGGTCCACGCGCGGGGCGAGCGAGAAGAGCGACGCGAGCCAGGGCGCCGCAGTGTGGAGGTACCAGACCGAGCCCCAGCGCAGCGTGATGGAGACCCAGGTCCCCGTCGCCACCTGCGCGAGGAGGAGCGCGAGCACGAGCCAGTCCACCCAGGTGGTCACGGCCCGCAGGCGTGCGCTCGCCGCCCGGCGCACGATGAGGAGCGCGACGGCGAAGGTGGCCCACAGGCCGAGCGCGGTCCCGACCACCTCGAGCGTCACGAGCCGGCGGGGATCGGCGAGCAGCGCGCCCCAAGCGCCGGGCGCGGCCGCCGCGGCGAGGTGCCCGGCGAGGATGAGCAGGATCGCGTAGTGCCACGGCACCGATCCCCAGAAGAGGGCCTTCTTCTCGAGGAACTCCGAGGAGCGGGTGCCGAGGGTGGCGGGCATCCGGTACCGCGCCGCCACCCCGACGCCGGCGGTCGCGAGCGCGGCGTAGGGGAAGATGCCGAAGAGGAACAGGTCGTTCATGGTGAGACCTCCAGCGCGCGTGCCGCGGACGCGCCGGCGGCGCGCGTGTCGAGCACGTCCATCACGGCCGCGACGGCGTCGGCCCACGGGTGCCGAGCCTCGTCGAGCGCGGCGAGCATCTTCTCGAGCGCGGGGGCGAGCCCGTCGCGGACGAGGTCGTCCCGGACGTCGGCGGGGATCGGCGCCGCGACGAGCCGCAGCACCTCCGCCACGTGATCGGCCAGCTCGACCCCGGGGTCGAGCCCCGCCTCCCGCTGCAGCTCGCGCAGGCCAGACAGGAGGTACGATCGCTCGCGGCTCGCGCCGAAGAGCTGGTCCCCGACGTACGGGCTCGCGAGCGGCGCGACGTCGAACGCGAACGTGTACGCCTCCTCGAGCGCCGAGGTGCCGGACGACAGCGCGAACGTGGCGAAGCGCGCGAGCCGCCCGGCGGCCGCGGGGTGACCCGTCGCGAGCGCCCCGGCGCACTCCGCCGCGCGCGCGGCGAAGCCCGGGCCGGGGTAGGCGAGGAGGGCCGCGAGCCGGCGGAGGGTGTCCGGGTCGTGCGTCATGGCAGCGCCCCCACGGCGTTGGTCGTGGCCGGATCGAACGCCTCGCCCCGGAGCGCCGGTGGGAGGACCACCCGCTGCTCGAGCGTCGCGAACGTCGTGAGCCGATGCAGCTCGGCCGCGCCGGCGCGATCGAACTTCGCCGCGACGAACGCGGCGTCGACCTCCGGAGCGTCGACGTCGCCCACCGTCTCGGCGCGCCGCCACAGCCGCAGTGCGACGAGCTTCCGGAGCGCGGAGGCCACCCCGGCGTCGCCGCCGAACAGCCGCCCGAGGTACGCGAGCGGGAGCCGCCCGCGCTCTCCGCTCGTGAAGAGCCCCTCGACGGTCTTCGCCGTCCCGTTCGTCTTCGAGGCGAAGAGCGGCAGGAGCGGCGGCACGTAGAAGACGTTCGGCAGCGTCCGCCACTCGGGGTGGAGCGGGAGCGCCATCTCCCAGCGCTTCACGAACGTGAAGGTGGGCGAGCGCCGCGCCGCCTCGAGCACGCCGGGGGCGATCCCGGATCGCCGGGCCGCGGCCGCGACCTCCGGGTCGGCCGGGTCGAGGACGAGCTCGCGCTGCGCGGCGACGAGCTCACCCTCCGGGCGGCGCGCCGCCTCGGCGATGCGGTCCGCGTCGTAGAGGAGGACGCCCTGGAAGCGGATCCGCCCGGGGCAGGCGGCGAAGCACGCCGGCGCCTCGCCCGACTCGATCCGGGGGTAGCAGCCGATGCACTTCTCGGAGCGCCCCTCCTTCCAGTTGTAGAAGACCTTCTTGTACGGGCAGGAGGAGACGCACAGGCGCCAGCCCCGGCACCTGTCCTGGTTCGAGAGCACGAGGCCGTCCTCGCCCCGCTTGTAGATGGCGCCGGAGGGGCACGCCGCGACGCAGGCGGCGTTCGTGCAGTGGTTGCACGTCCGGGGCAGGTGGAAGAACGCGAGCCGCTCGACGCCGAAGAGCTGGCCGCGCTCCTCGGGCGTGAGCGCGTCGAGGTTCGAGTCCTTCGCGGCGTACTCCTTCGTGCCGGAGAGGTCGTCGTCCCAGTTCGGCCCGCGCTTCGGCACCATGGGCTTCCCGGTGACGAGCGAGATCGGGCGCGCGGTGGGCTGCACGTCCGACTCGGGCGCGTCGAAGAGGTCGCGGTACCGGTAGGTCCACGGCTCGTAGTAGTCGTCGAGCGTCGGGAGCGACGGGTTGTGGAAGATCCCCGCGAGCGCCGTCCCCCGCCCTCCGGAGCGCAGCCGGAGCGCGCTCGCGTCGACGTGGCCATCGGACCGGGGGGCCACTCGCCTCGCTTCGCGCGGCTCGCGCCCCCCCGGGCCCCCCGCTCGTTCAGGGGCAGCCTCATCCGGCTGCCCCTCCACTCGCCAGCCGCCGTTCCATCGATCCTGGTCCTCCCAGCCGCCGGGGTACCCCGTGCCGGGGCGGGTCTCGACGTTGTTCCACCACATGTACTCGGCGCCCGGACGGTCGGTCCACACGTTCTTGCACACGACGCTGCACGTGTGGCAGCCGAGGCACTTGTCGAGGTGGAACACCGAGGCGAATCTGCGCGCGGACGTCCATGGCGTCCTCCCCCGCTAGAAGCGCGGCTCGCCCTCGAGCTTCCGCACGAGGACGTAGGTGTCGCGGTTGTTCCCGGTCGGGCCCCAGTAGTTGAAGCCGTAGGAGAACTGCCCGTAGCCCCCCAGCATGAGCGTCGGCTTCAGGCGCACGCGCGAGAGGCTGTTGTGGCTCCCGCCGCGCTTCCCGCCGCGCGACGGCGCGCGCGGCACCGAGATCGTCCGCTCCGGCGCGTGGTACTGGATCGCCATCCCGGCGGGCACGCGCGCGCTCACGACGGCGCGCGTGACCACGACGCCGTGGTCGTTCACGACCTCGACCCAGTCGTCGTCGCGGATCCCGAGCGCCGCGGCGTCCTGCTCGCTCACCCAGAGCGGATGGAGCCCGCGGGAGAGCGTCAGCATGCGCAGGTTGTCGCCGTACGTCGAGTGGATGTTCCACTTGCCGTGCGGCGTGAGGTAGTTGAGCCGGATCGAGCGGCCGTCGCCGGGCGTCTCGACGAGGTCCTGCACGAAGGCCGGATTGCAGCGCGGCTTGTAGGTCGGCAGCGCCTCGCCGTGGGCGAGCTGCCCGGGGTGGTCGAGGTACAGGTGCTGGCGGCCGGTGAGCGTCCGCCACGGCACGAGCCGCTCGACGTTGAGCGCGTAGGCGGTGTACGTGCGCCCGCCGTCGACGAGGCCGGTCCAGCACGGCGAGTTGAGGAGGCGCCGCGGCTGGCGGCCGAGATCGTCGAAGTCCATGCGGACGCCGCGGGTCTTCGCGGCGAGGTCGGCGAGCGGGAGCCCGACCTTCTCCTCCTCCGCCTGGAATGCGCGGAACGCCATCTCGCCGTTCGTCTCGGGCGCGAGCCGGAGCACGAGGTTCGCCGCCTCGACGGCGGTCGCGACGGACGGGTAGGTCTTCCCGCCCCACGTGCGCGTCCGCGAGGGACCGCCCGCCGCCAGCTCGTCCCAGACGTCGTCGATCCGCCAGCCGAGGCCGTGCGCGCCGATGCCGTTCGCGCGAGCGGCCGGACCGAACGAGGTGAAGCGCTCGTGCAGGTGGGCGTAGTCGCGCTCGACGATCGCGAGGCCGGGCATGGTCTTGCCCGGGATCGCGGGCGCACTCGCCCTTGCGCCAGTCGCGGAGCTCGGGCTCGGCCATCTCGCCGGGCGTGTCGTGCTGGATGGGGACCGCGACGAGGTCCTTCACCGGCTCGGGCAGGTGCCGGCGCGAGAGCTCGGTCACCTTCCGCGCGAGCGACTCGAACGCGTCCCAGTCGCTCCTCGACTCCCAGCAGGGCGGGACCGCCGCCTGCAGGGGGTGGATGAACGTGTGGAGGTCGGTCGTGTTGAGGTCGTCCTTCTCGTACCAGGTGGCGGCGGGCAGGACGAGGTCCGAGTAGAGGGCGCTCGTGTCCATCCGGAAGTTCAGGTCCACGACGAGGTCGAGCTTCCCGCGCGGCGCCTGCTCCCGCCAGGCGACCTCCTTCACGGAGTCCTTCGCGGTCTCCTTCGCGATCGACGCGTCGTCGGTCCCGAGGTAGTGGCGGAGGAAGTACTCCTGGCCCTTGGCGGACGGCGAGCAGGGCGTTGCCGCGCCAGATGAAGAAGACGCGCGGCCAGTTCTCCGGAGCGTCGGGATCCTCCACCGCGAGCTTCAGCCTGCCGTCGGCGAGCTGCTTCGACGATCGCGGCGACGACGTCGGCGTCCGCCGCGGCGCCGGCCTCGCGCGCCTCCCGCACCAGCTCGAGCGGGTTCCGGTCGAACTGCGGGAAGAACGGGAGCCACCCGCGCCGGACGGCGCGGACCTGGTGGTCGATGGTGTGGCCGTCGACGAGCGGCCCTCCGGAGGAGGTCGGGTTCAGCCGCCGCTCGTCGCTCGTCCGCTCGTACCGCCACTGGTCGGTGTGGACGTAGTGGAAGGACGGCGTGTTCTGGAAGCGCGGGGGCCGCCCCAGTCGAGCGCGCCCGCGAGCGTCGCCCACGGGGCGACGGGCGCGAGCTTCTCCTGGCCGACGTAGTGGTTGAGGCCGCCGCCGTTCTTCCCGACGCACCCGGTGACGAGGAGCGCCGTGATCGCGGCACGGTAGGTGAGGTCCGCGTGGTACCAGTGGTTCACGCCGGCGCCGACGAGGATCGAGCACTTCCCGCCCGTCCGCTCGGCGGTCGTCGCCCACTCGTGCGCGAAGCGCACGACGTCCTTCCGGTCGACGCCCGTGAACCGCTCCTGCCACGCCGGGGTGTAGGGCGCGTCCTCGTCGTCGTCGCCCGCGGCGTACGCGCCGGGGAGGCCGCGCCCAACGCCGAACTGCGCGAGGAGGAGGTCGTAGATCGTCGCGACGGTCGCCGGGCCGGAGGCGGTCTCGACGACCTTCACGGGCACGCCGCGGCGGAGCGTTCGCTCGCCGGCGAAGTCGGCGAACGCCACCTCGCGGACGGCGTCCTGCCCGCCGAGCAGCGTGAGCGCGGGGTCGATCGCCTCGCCGTCGGCCCCGTCCCTCATCTGCAGGTTCCAGTCGCCGTGCTTCGCTTGCCACCGGAAGCCGAGCGAGCCGAGCGGCATCCGCGGGGCGCCGCTCCGGCCGTCCCACACGAGGTACTTGAACGCGGCGTTCTCGACCGCGGCGGTGCGAGGGAGCTCGGAGGCCCGGAGGAGCCGCCCGGGCGCGAGCGCGCCGTCCCGCTCGTCGAGCCGGACGAGGAACGGCGCGTCGGTGTAGCGGGAGAGGTACTCGGCGAACGCCGGCGCCTTCCCCGCCGCGTGGAAGTCGCGGAGGATCACGTGGACCGCCGCCATCCAGAAGGCGCCGTCCTGGCCCGCGTGCAGCGGGATCCACCAGTCGGCGTGCTTCGAGGTCGTGCTCAGGTCCGGCGAGAGGACGACGAGCTTCGCGCCGTCGTGCCGCGCCTCGGACAGGATGTGCGCGGACGGCGTCCGGGTGACGTCCGGGTTCGAGCCCATCGCCACCACGTACTTCGAGTGGAACCAGTCGGCGGACTCCGCCACGTCCGTCTGCTCGCCCCAGACCTGGGGCGACGCGTTCGGCAGGTCGCAGTACCAGTCGTAGAACGACAGGTTCACGCCGCCGAGGAGCTGCAGGAAGCGCGACCCCGCGGCGAACGAGAGCATCGACATCGCCGGGATCGGGGAGAAGCCGACGACGCGGTCGGGGCCGCGCGTCTTCACCGTGTGGACGATCGACGCGGCGATAATCTCGAGCGCCTCGTCCCACGTCGTCCGGCGGAGCCCGCCCTTGCCGCGGGCGCGCTGCCAGCGGGCGCGCGCCTCGGGATCCGACACGAGGGCCGCCCAGGCGTCCACGGGGTCCTCGTGCGCCGCGCGGGCCGCCCGCCAGGCGTCGGCGAGCGCGCCGCGGACGTACGGGTACTTCACGCGCAGCGGACTGTAGAGATACGTGGAGAAGGACGCGCCGCGCGCGCAGCCCCGCGGCTCGTACTGGGGGACTCCGTCGATGGCGGGGTAGTCGCGCGCCTGCGTCTCCCACGCGACGACGCCCTCCTTCACGTGGACGTTCCACGAGCAGCTGCCCGTGCAGTTCACGCCGTGCGTCGATCGCACGACGCGGTCGTGCTGGTGGCGGCGCCGGTACAGCTCCTCCCACCGGCGGGACTTCGGGCTCACGATGTCGCGGATCCAGCTCATGGCGTCCTCCCGCCGGCGCGCGCGCGCCGGCCCCTGCCGCGTCTCCCGACGAGCACGACGGCGGCGAGGAACGCCGCCATCGCCGCCGCGACCCCCGCGCCGAACCCGGCCCCGAGCCGTGCCGGCGCGGCGCCGGTGGATTCCGCGAGGAACGCGACGAGGTCGCCTCGCTCCTCCTTCGTCACGCCGTGGCCCTGGTAGACGGGCGCCATGCTCGGGAACACGATGTCCTCGAGCAGCCCTTCGAGGCCGTCGGCGCCGTACTGGGCGTGTGCGCCGGTGAGGTCGGGCCCGAAGCTCGCCGCCCGCGAGAGCCCGTGGCCCGCGATGCCGTGGCAGGCGAGGCAGGGCGCGCCGCCGGCGAGGAGCCTCGTCGAGCCGACGTAGAGCGCCTCGCCGCGGCGCGGGTCTGGCGGGCGCGCGGCGGGCTCGTCGGCGCGCGCGGGCGCCGGACCGGCGCTCGCGGCCGCGGCGGCGAGCGCGCAGAGCAGGAGAGAGCGAAGGGGTCGCTGCATGGGATCTCCTGGGCGTGAGCGGAGGGCCCCGCGAGCGCAGGGGTCGATGCCCTGCATCGGGGGATGCGCCCGTTCCTGTGGGGATTGGTCGCGACGTGTTGAACCCCCCCGGCGCGGCGCAGCCCTTTCTTGGCCGCCATTTCTTGATCCGGCGCAAGCGCGATCGCCTCGCGCGCCGGTCCGGAGGACAGGAGGGAAGGTCGGCGCAGCGGCGCGGCGTTCCGTCACGTCCCGGATCCAGGAGCAGCGGATGTGCCAGCGTTCAACGCTGCGTCATCTCTCGGTGCGCGCAGCGCGCTCGACGCCGGGTCGTTGCGGGCGCAACCGAATGTCGGTGCCAACGGTGCGCGGGTGCACGCGGGGTCGTCGCCGGACCGGGCGCGCGGCAGGGCGGGCGAGCCGGCAGGGGCCCGCGTCGGGGGGACGGGAGTGACCCGAAGGGCGCGCTGTTCTCGCGCACTGCCGCGGCGATTGGCGCCGCGAACACGCTCCAAGAGACGAGCGGCGGAACGAGGAGGTCGGGGACCCGGTGCGCGGACGCCGGCCGCGAGAGCCCGCGGCCGGCGTTCGGGTCCCGGGCTCGCTCAGTGCGAGACGGCCGCGAGCCGGGGCGGCTCGCGGGCGGGGGCCGGCTGCGCCGGGAGGCCCGCCGCCGAGCGGAAGAACGAGATCTGCTGGAGCAGCGACTCCGCCTGGCCCGACATCTCCTCGGCGGTGGACGACAGCTCCTCGGCCGCGGACGCGGTCCGCTGGGTCACGAGGTCCACCCGCTCCATCGCGCCGGTGATCTCCGCCACCGTGGCGGCCTGCTCGCGAGACGCGGCCGCGACCTCCTGGACGAGCTTCGCGGTGCGCGAGATCACCGGGACGAGCGACGCGAGCAGCTCGCCCGAGCGCTCCGCCACCTTCACGCTCGACCCGGCCTCCTCGCGGATCTGCTTCGCCGCGGCCTGGCTGCGCTCGGCGAGCTTCCGGACCTCCGCGGCGACGACCGCGAAGCCGCGCCCGTGCTCGCCGGCCCGCGCCGCCTCGATCGCGGCGTTCAGGGCGAGGAGGTTCGTCTGGTAGGCGATCTCCTCGACGATCCCGATCCGCTCCGCGATGGACCGCATCGCCTTCACCGCGTCGGCGACGGCCGCGCCGCCCTCCTGCGCGGCGCGCGCGCCGTCCGCGGCGACGCGCTCCGTCTCCTGGCCCGCCTCGGCGTTCCGGGCGATCGAGGTGCTCATCTGCTGCAACCGGTCGCTCGTCTGGCTCACCGACGCCGCCTGCTCGCCGGTCCCCGACGAGAGCGACTGCGCGGTGGCGGAGAGCTGGGCGGACGCCGCCCCGATCGACTCCGCGCCCTGCCGGAACTCGGCGATCACCTCGCGGAGCTTGCCGGACATCCGCTCCATCGCGGCGAGCGCCTGGCCGGCCTCGTCGGCCGAGGCGGCAGCCGTCGCGACCTCGAGCTCGCCGCGCGAGATCGCGTCGGCGGCCTCGCCGATGGTCCGGATCGGAGAGAGGAGGCGCTTCACGGTCATCCACGTGAGCGCCAGCATCAGGAGCACCGACGCGACTCCGATGACGGACAGCGTCCGCGCGAGCCCGCTCACCGCCGCGTACTTCACGCCGTCGTCCACGGCGAACGCGATGCGCCACCCCCACGGCTCGAAGGCGCGCCACGCCACCCAGACGTGGTGCTCCCCCGCCGTGGCGCTGAACGAGCCCGCGTCGCCGCGCGCGAGCGGCCCGGCGAGCTCCGGGGGGAGCGCCGAGCCGGGCTTCATGGCCGGGTGCAGCAGCACCTGGCCCTGGGCATCGGCGACGAACATCGTCACGTCGCCGCGGCCCGACGCCTCCGGGCGGGCGGCGAGCTCCTCCAGCGCCGCCTTCTGCGCTCCCTGGACGTAGGCCTCGACGTCCCCGAGCCCGGTCTTCACGAGGCTCGCCTGCTCCGCCGAGAGCTGCGCGTGCACGCCGGCGAGCCGCTCGCGGTAGAGGGCGTCGTCCTTGTCGTTCACGATCCCCGACAACGCGCCCCACAGCACGACGAAGACGGCCGACGCGAGCACGGCGGTCATGCCGCCCTGCGCGATCGTGAGCTTCGTGCGGATCAGCACGGCGTCCCTCGCCTCACTTCACGACGACGGCGTTCCGGACGAGCTCCGGCTTGAACACGACGCCCGCCTTGGACGCGAGCTTCACGTTCACCATGATCTGCCCCTCCTTGTTCGACGCGATCGGGATCGAGGAGGGCTTCTCGCCCTTGAGGATGGCGAGCGCGGTCTTGCCGGACCAGATGCCCTGCTCCTGGGCGACCTTGACGAGGCCGAGCATCGTGTACGGCATCATGAAGTCGTACATGCCTCCGGAGGGGACCCTCGTGTTGGCCTCCGCCCACGCCCGGGCGTCGGCCTCGTTCCAGTCGTTGATGCCCGCGAAGTTCCCGAGGAGGAGCACGTCGACCTGCCCCTGCATCTCCTTGAACGCGGCCTTCCAGTCGGCGAGCGTCTTCACGAACCGCTCCTGCGTGAACTCGAGCTTCAGCTTCTCGCGGTACGCCTTCTGCTCGGCGCGCTCGGTCTCGGTGTCCACGGTGAGGAAGCCGACCCGCTTCCCCTTCGTGTACTCCTTGAGCTTGTTGACGAGCTGGACGGTGAGGGCCACCTCCAGCATGCCGGTCGCGTTCTTGTACGGGAGCCCGTATCCGGACGCGTCCCAGTTCACGCCGCAGAAGACGAACGGGAGCGCGGCGTCCTTGTAGAAGGGCTGGAGCAGGTACTTCACCGCGTTGTCGTCGGACAGGATGACGAGGTCCGGCTTCGACTTCTCGATCGCGGCCTTCGCGTCGAGGCCCGCCTGCTTCTTGGACGCCTCGTCGCCGTGGCGCTTCGTGTCCATCCGGAAGAACTCGAGGGTGACGCCGCTCGCGCGGAGCACCTTCGCGGCGCCCTCCTCGATCCCGTTGCTCCACTCGTACCCCTGGTGGTACGAGTTCACGAACAGCACCTTCTTGCCGGACTGGGCGAGCGCCGGCGCCGCCGAGAGGGCGAGCGCGAGCGCGAGGGCAGGGCGGAGGGTCATGGTCTTCAGTCTCCTGGGCGATGACGGCGGGTGGACCGACCGACAGTGCGATTGCAAGCGAAGCGCCGGACGGCGCACCCCCGAACGCGGGTGCCATGGGCACGGCACGCGCCACCGGAAACGCTCGTGAGTCCAGGCGAGTCGCCCCGGTTCGACGCGCCGCGGCACCGCACGAGCGACCCGGTCGGCGCGGACCCCCTGCGGCGTCGGAACCCCATCGGGCGGCGCGCGGCGCCGGGTCAGACCTACACCTGGTCGGTGGCGCCGGGCTCCTCCGCGTGGCCGCCCGCGACCCGCGCCGCCCGGGCGCGCCGATGGATCCGAACGCGCCGGGCAGAACGGTCAGCGTCCCCCGATGTACGTATGCAGCTGCTCGATGAGGTACTGCTTCTCGTCGAGCATGAGCTGGATGATGTCGCGCATCGAGACGACGCCGACGACCTGCCCCCTGTCCTCGACGAGGAGGTGGCGCGTCGCGTGATCGCGCATGAGCGCCGAGCATTCGGACTCGGTGGCGTCGGCGGAGACGCGCGGGATCCCGGGGCGCATCGCTTCCCGGAGCGGCTGGTTCGCGTTCCCGGCGCGGGCGAGGACCGTGAGGACGAGGTCGCGCTCGGTGACCAGCCCGACGATCTTGCCGTCCTCGCGGACGGCGACCGAGCCGATCTTGCGATTGGCCATCATGCGCGCGGCGTCGCGGATTGGTGCGCCGGCCTCGAGGGTCACCACGTCGCGGGTCACGTGCTTGCGGATCGACGCCATGTGCGCATCCTCCAGCGGTGAACCTGTTGCCTAATCCGCGCGCGTGCCCGCGGGGAGGGGAGCCCCAGGGCGGGATTTCGGGGCGCCACGTCCGGGGCACGCGGGCGGGGACGCGCCCGGAGTCGTTCCGTGCACGACGCAGACGCCGGTGTCGATCCCGTGGGAGCGGGCGACGCACTCGGGCGGCGCGGGTGTTCCTCGCGCGGTCGGTGCAGCCGTCGTTCTTCTCGACCATGTAGCAGGTGAACTCGGCGTGGGAGGGAGGCCCGGAGGCCGATGGCGACGCAGCGCAAGCGAACGCAGGACCCGCTCTGGTTCAAGGACGCGGTCATCTACGAGACCCACGTGAAGTCGTTCTTCGACTCGAACGACGACGGCGTCGGCGACCTGCGCGGGCTCGTGCAGAAGCTCGACTACCTCCAGGACCTCGGCGTGACCTGCCTGTGGCTCCTGCCGCTCTTCCCGTCGCCCCTCAAGGACGACGGCTACGACATCTCCGACTACCGGGCGATCCACCCCGACTACGGCACGCTGGAGGACTTCCGGGAGCTCGTCGGCGCCGCGCACGCGCGCGGCCTCCGTGTGCTCGTCGAGCTCGTGGTGAACCACACGTCCGACCAGCACCCGTGGTTCCAGCGCGCGCGAAGGGCGCCGCCGGGCTCTCCGGAGCGCGCGTACTACGTGTGGAGCGACACGGACGAGAAGTACCGCGACGCGCGGGTCATCTTCACCGACACGGAGAAGTCCAACTGGACGTGGGACCCGGAGGCGAAGCAGTACTACTGGCACCGCTTCTTCAGCCACCAGCCGGATCTCAACTTCGAGAACCCGGCGGTCCTCCGCGAGATGCTGGACGTCCTCTCCTTCTGGGCGGAGCTCGGCGTCGACGCGTTCCGGCTCGACGCGGTGCCGTACCTCGTCGAGAAGGACGGCACGAGCTGCGAGAACCTCCCCGCGACGCACGAGGTCCTCCGCGCGCTCCGCCGCCACGTCGACGAGCGGTTCCCGGGGCGGATGCTGCTCGCCGAGGCGAACCAGTGGCCCGAGGACGTGCGCCCCTACTTCGGCGAGGGCGACGAGTGCCACATGGCGTTCCACTTCCCGCTCATGCCGCGCATCTTCATGGCGCTGCGGCTCGAGGACGTGGAGCCGATCCGCGAGATCATGCGGCGGACGCCGCCCATCCCCGACACCTGCCAGTGGGCGCTCTTCCTGCGCAACCACGACGAGCTGACGCTCGAGATGGTGACGAGCGACGAGCGCGACTACATGTACCTCGCGTACTCGCAGGACCCGCGGATGAAGCTCAACGTCGGGATCCGCCGCCGGCTCGCGCCGCTCGTCGACAACTCGGTGCGCCGGGTGGAGCTCCTGAACTCGTTGCTCTTCTCGTTCCCCGGGACGCCGATCGTCTACTACGGCGACGAGATCGGGATGGGCGACAACATCTACCTGCAGGACCGGAACGGCGTACGGACCCCGATGCAGTGGAGCCAGGACCGGAACGCCGGCTTCTCGAAGGCCGACCCGGCACGGCTCTACTCGGCGCCGATCTCGGATCCCGTGTACGGGTACCAGGCGGTGAACGTCGAGTCGCAGGCGCGCGACCCGTCCTCGCTCCTCCAATGGATGCGCAACATCATCGCCCTCCGGAAGCTGTTCAAGGCCTTCGGCCGCGGCACGATGGAGTTCCTGCCGGTGAAGAACCGCAAGGTGCTCGCGTACGTCCGCCGCTACGAGGAGGACGTGCTCCTCTGCGTCGCGAACGTCTCGCGCTTCGCCCAGCCGGCGGAGCTCGAGCTCTCGACCTTCGAGGGGTACGTGCCGGTCGAGGTGCTCGGCTACACCGAGTTCCCGCGGATCGGGAAGCTGCCGTACTTCGTGACGCTCGCGCCGTACGGCTTCTACTGGTTCGAGCTGAGGAAGCCCGCGTGAGGCGGTGGAAGGAGCGCGCATGGTCTGCGAGCACGTGAAGCGCGCGGGGGCGTAGGCGCGCTCAGGCCGCCGCGAGCACCGCCGTCCGGCTCCGCCACACCCTGGGACCCGGCGATCGCCGGAGCCCGGCTCGCGCGGCCGCGGCCATCGTCTCCTCGAACGCCGCCGCCGTGACGTGCCCGGCGGGCTCCGCCACGAGCACCCTTCCCCCGGGCGCGAGCGCCGCACGGACCTCGGCGAAGAACCGCCCCGCGTCGGGGAACTCGTGCACGACGAGCAGCGCGAGCACGAGGTCCACCTTCCCCGCGAGGTCCCCGACCCCGAGCGTGTCGAGCCGCGCCTCGCGCGCGTCGATCCGGTCGCCGAGCCCGGCTCGCGCCGCCCGGCGCCGCAGTGCGGCGAGCATCCGCGGCTGCAGGTCGACCGCGACGACGCGGCCGCGCGGCCCGACCCTTCGCGCCGCCTCGAGCGTGAAGAAGCCCATGCCCGGCCCGGGCTCGAGCACCGTCGTCCCCTCGCGCACGAAGGGAGCGAGGATCGCCGCGGGATCCTGCAGGAGCCGCCGGACCGGGCTCACGAGGAGATAGCCGACCCACCACGGGCAGACGCGCTCGGCCATGGCGATGGCATACGCGTCGCGCGCGCCGGCGCCAACGGATTCGCGGGGTACGCATCGGGGGTCGCCAGAGCGCTCGACGCCGAGCGCGGCGCGTGCGGGACCCCGGGAGTAGAGTGTGGCCATGCCCGTCCACGAGCCCGCGCCCACCCAGCCCACGAACAAGTGCCCGAAGTGCGGCGCCGAGGGCGTCGTGCAGCAGGTGGTCGGGAACATGAGGACCTACGCCTGCCCGAAGTGCGGAGCGCGGTGGGTGGCGAACGGGTGACGGTCGGCCGCCCCCCCGCCCCCACAGAACCGCCCCGCCGCGGGGACGGTTCCGGCATGATCCTGCCGGACGCGCCGCCCTCCGGCCCGCCCGACCCGACCATGCCCCACGTCCTCGCCTTCGTCGTCCGCCTCGTCGCCTCCGCCGCGGTGCTCTGGCTCGCCGTCGGCTGGGTGACGCCCGGCAACCCGGCCAACACCTTCGGGCGCGCGGTCGTCGTCTCGATCGCCCTCTCGATCGCCTACTACATCACGCTCGCGCGCTTCCTCTGGTTCCTCGTCCTGCCCTGGCTGCTGTACATCGTCGTCTGGCTCGCGGTCGTGATGGGGAGCTACGGGCTCGGGTTCGGCCACGCGCTCCTCCTCGCGCTCGCGCAGGCGTTCCTCTCCTGGATCGTCGCGGCGATCTTCGGCGTGCGCACGCTCCGGTCGGACGCCGACTGACGCGGCGGGCGTCCGCTCAGAGGCCGTCGCGGTCGTACAGCCGCACGAGGTCGAGGAGCCGGTCGCCGTGCTCGGGGCGGAGCTGCTCCTCGCGGAAGCGCCAGCGCCAGTTCTGGCCGAGCGTCGCGGGCACGTTCATCCGCGCCTCGCTGCCGAGGCCGAGCACGTCCTGCAGCGGCACGATCGCGGTGTCCGCCACCGACGCGACCAGCGCGCGGATCATCACCCAGCTCATCTCGCTCCCGTCGGTGTCGAGGTACGCCTTCGCGAACGCCTTCTCACGCGCCACCGCCTGGGGGCTGCGGACGCTGTCGCCGGCGCCGCCGAGCCACCAGCCCATCGCCGTGTCGTTGTCGTGCGTGCCGGTGTACGCGACCGTGTCCCGCACGTAGTTGTGGGGCCGGAAGCTCCGCGACTGCGGGTCGTCGCCGAACGCGAACTGCAGGATCGCCATCCCGGGCAGGCGGAACCGCTGGCGGAGCGCCTCCACCTCCGGCGTGATCACGCCGAGGTTCTCCGCGATGAACGGGAGCGGGCCGAGCGCGTGCTCGAGGGCTTCGAGGAGCGCGGCGCCGGGGCCGGGGACCCAGCGGCCGCCCTCCGCGGTCGCCGCGCCCGCCGGCACCTCCCAGTAGGCCTCGAACCCGCGGAAGTGGTCGAGCCGGATCCGGTCCACGAGCGCGAGCGCGCCCTGGATCCGCTCGACCCAGAAGCGCCATCCGTCCCGGGCGATCGCGTCCCAGTCGTACAGCGGGTTTCCCCAGAGCTGGCCGGTCGCGCTGAAGTAGTCGGGCGGCACGCCCGCCACCGCGAGCGGCGCGCCCCGCGCGTCGAGCCGGAAGAGGTCGCGGCGCGACCAGACCTCCACGGAGTCGTGCGCGACGTAGATCGGGACGTCCCCGACGAGCTCGATCCCGAGGGCGCAGCAGCGGGACCGGAGCGACTCCCACTGGCGGAAGAAGCACCACTGCGCGAACTCCTCCGCGAAGATCGCCCCGGCGTGGCGCGCGCGCGCCGCGTCGAGGGCGGCGGGCGAGCGGAGGCCGAGCGCGGGCTCCCAGTCGGTCCACGCGACGCCGCCGTGGGCGGCCTTGAGCACCGCGAAGAGCGACCACTCCCGGAGCCACGCGCCCTCGCGGGCCCGGAACGCCTCCAGCTCGGCCGAGGCCTGCGGACCCGCGCCGCGCTTGAAGGCGGCCGCGGCGCGCGCGAGCCGCTCGCGCTTCCACACGAGCGCGGCGTCGAGGTCGGCCGCGGCGCCGCCGCCCCCGGGAGCGCCGCCGAGGTCGGCGTCGGAGAGCCACCCCTCGTTCCGGAGCACCTCGAGCGAGACGAGGAGCGGGTTCCCGGCGCGCCCGGACAGCGCCTGGTACGGCGAGTCGCCGTAGCCGGTCGGCCCGAGCGGAAGGACCTGCCACACGCGCTGCCCCGCGTCGGAGAGCCACCGGGCGAAGCGGTGCGCCGCGGCGCCGAGGTCGCCGGCGCCGTGCGGCCCGGGGAGCGAGGTCGGGTGGAGGAGGATCCCGCACCGCCGATCGCGCATGCTCGCCTCCGGCGCTCAGAGGTGGTGGATCCGCTCGCCCGCCGAGCGCTTCGCGCCTGCATCCTCGCCCGGCGGCGGCGGGCGGTCGAGCGATCGTGCGACGGCGTCCCGCGCGCCGAGGCCGAAGGCGAGGGCCGCGCTGAGCGCGACCCCGCCCGCGACGATCGAGAAGGCGATGGTCGGCAGGAGGCCGCCGATGCCGACGTGCTGGAGCGCCATCGCGGCGCCGAGGGCCAGCACGATCCACTTCACCCCCCACGCGACGAGGCGCGCCTGCTGGAGCCCCTGGTTCACCGCGCCGATGAGGACGCCGCGCTCCAGGAACCGCGCCGCGCCGACGCCCCCGACGAGGACGAGGGCCCCAATCACGAGCCGCGGCAGGAGCGCGAGGAGCTGGAGCCCGAGCGCGCTCGTCGTCGACGCGCCGAGCACCGCGAGGGCCACCGCGACTCCCGTCGCGACGACGAGCCAGAACGCGGCGCGCGCGACGAGCCACGACGGTTCGTGGCGGGCGTCGAGCCCGTGCCCGGACGTGATGCCCCACTCGCGCGCTCGCCGGTCGAAGCCGACGCGGGCGAGCCCGAACCGCAGCGCGCCGCGCACGACGAAGGCGGCGACGATCGCCGCCAGCACGACGACGAGCATCGCGACGATCCCGGGCAGGTCGGAGGCGAGGACCGCGCCAATCCTCCCGAACGCCTGCGCGAACACCCACTGCACTCTTTCCCACATGGCGTCCTCCTCAAGGCGTGAAGCGGTCCGGCCATCGCCAGCGCGAGATGAGGTACGGCTTCTCGGCCTCGAACGCCTCGCACAGCCGCTCGACCCGGGCTTCCTTCGCGGCACGATCGACCGGCCCCACCTCGTTCACGAACCCGGCGAGCCAGCCCATGTAGAGCGGCGTCAGCGAGCGGAGGAGCTGGGGCCGGCCCATCACCTTGGTCCTCCAGCCGACCGCGAAGTCGTAGGCGACGCGGGCCCAGAGCGCGTCCGGGAACCGGAGCGCCTCGGGCGGGTCCACCGGTATCCGGCGCAGCGCGTACAGCGAGTTCGGCGGCAGGACCGCGCTCCAGAGCGGCAGGAGGTCGCGTCGGCCGAGGGCGAACGCCTCGACGAGCGGCGCCGCGGGCGGCGGCGCAGCGGCCTCGCCGGGGAGGTGCTCCTCGCCGAACGTCTCGATCTCGCACGACCCCCGGACGCGCTGCCAGAGCGGCGCGTCGATCTCCATCTCGTGGAACACGGTCCCGAGAACCCGTGCGAGCGCGTCGGGGAGGTGGAGCGGCTGGGGCTGCGGGACCGGGCGGGGCCCGAGGAACACCTGCGCACAGCGGCACTCGCGCACGAGCGCCCTCGTGATCACCCACAGCTCCGTCCCAGCGTAGCCGGGCTCCGTTTGCCACTCGTCGTCGCGCGAGAGCTGCTCGACGAGGCGCCGCGAGAGGACCATCTCCGTCCCGAGCGGCTGCCGGATGCGCTGGCCGAAGAGGGCGCGGGTCAGCGGGTACACGAGGCCGGAGACGAGGACGCCCTCGAACCGGCCCCGCTGGTACGACGGTGCGACGAGGTCCGCCGTCCCGCGGAGCACCGGATCCAGGAGCGACAGGAGCCAGCCGGGGTCCGCGGGGCGCGGCATCGGCTCGAGGAGCGCGCACGCGGGCGCCCCGGTCGAGAGGGCCACCTCGAGCAGCGAGCGGAGCGCCGCCTCCGGCCCGCCGGGGACCGCATGGATGGCCGGCGCGGGCCGCCCGCCGCCGCCGCGCTCGAGCGGCGTGCCCGGCTCGACCGTTCCCTCCGGGTCGCCCGAGAGCACGACCGCGATTCCGGGGAGGCCGGGGAAGACGGCGTCCAGGCCCGCCTGGAGCGCGAGCGCCGCCTCGGCGGCGATCGCGCGCTCGCGCTCGGCGGCGACGCCGACGACAATCCCGGGGCCGGCGGCGGCCTCCGCTCGCGAGGGCTCGAGCACGGGGACAAGGTAGCCCCGGCCGGCGCACAGCTCACGCGGTCCGGCGGGGCGGCACGTGCCCCCGGCTCGCGGGGGGCGTCGCGGGCGGGCGCGGGCCCAGCCCGCCCCCCGCAAGCCTCCCACGCCAGCGCCCACCCGGGTGCGTGCGTTCGCAAGAGCCGGTCGTCGGGCGAGGGTGCTACCGCACCCAGAACGGCGGTCCGAACGGCCACTGCCCGAGGTACCGCGCCGCACCGAGCGCGGCGGCGGCGAGGACTACGACGAGCCAGAAGAGCCGCTTTCGGCGCCGGGCGGCCTCGTCGGCGTACGGGTCCTCGAAGCTCCGGCGGGCCCCGGCCGGCAGCACCGCGCGATCGGTGAGCGCGGTCCCGAGCGGCAGGTTGATGCGCACGCGGCCGTTCACGGCCCAGCCGTTCGCGTCGAGGATCGGGCCGAGCGTCCGGTGCCGGAGCTTCAGCCCGGCGATGACCACGGAGGGCCCCGAGATCACGAGGACCACCCCGCCCACCGCGACGAGCTTCGCCCACCAGGGGTGAAGCTCCATGAACCCGGAGACGAACCCGCCGAGCAGCGTTCCGAGGGCGCCGGCGCCGACGCCCAGGGCCGCGATGATGCCGACCATCTTGCCGACGTCGACCGGCGTGGGTGCCGGCGGCTTCTGCGCGAACGCGGTCCCGGTGACGTGCGCCGCCGTCGTCTCGAGGTGCTCGTCGGCCTCCTTCTGCTTCGCCTGTGCGAAGCGGGCCACCTGGTCCTCGACGAACCGCAGCGCCTTCTTGTACGGCGACCAGAACGCCTGCCGGATCGAGATCGGGTTCTCGACGATCTTCACGATCGTCGCGTCCCAGTCGCGTCCCTTGCGATCGTAGAACATGCCGTTCCGGCCGGGCATCAGGTAGTCCGAGTCGCCCTGCGTGAAGCACGCGACGATCTTCATCACCTCGCCGGCCGGGCGCCGGCAGTCGCAGTACGCGAGGTACATGCGCGAGAGCCCGGCCATCGCGGCGTGCGCGTTCGGGTCGTCCACCCGGACGCACAGCTCGCAGCTGCGCGCGTCGAGGTAGAGGGTCCCCGCCTGGAAGACCGCGAGCCGGACCGGGTCGTAGAAGTCGGTGAACGACACGAAGTTCCGGAGCAGGACGCCGAGGTCGCGGTGGTAGTGGACGAGGCGGACCACGTCGGAGATCGCCTTCGCCTCGGGCGCGAACGCCTCGTCCTTCGCGAGGAGCGCCTCGACCGACGCCCGCGCGCTCCCGGCGAGGAGCGCCCGGACCCGGCCGATGCCGAGCTTCTCCACCTGCGCGCCCGCCTTCGTCGCGAGCCACTGCTCGTGCGCTGCGAAGCGCGCGACGATCCCCGCCCACTCGTCGGCGGACAGGGTCACCCGGTCCACGCCGAGGAGCGGACCCACCACCTCGCGGCGGAGCGCCGCGACGGCGCCCGCCCAGGCCGGGTTCACCGCGCCCTCGAGCGGCAGCGCGCGGCCGGGCTCGACCCGCGCGAGCGGGAACGCCGCCACGTCGGCCGTCGCGGCGGCGAGGTCCTTCGCCGCGAGCGCGGCGAAGTCGGGATCGGTGCGGTTCATCAACGCCGCCGCGCGGGGCTCCACGGCCGCGAGGCGGCACCGCACGAAGAAGTCGTCCACCTTCGCGCGGACGGCCGCGAGCGCCCCGTACGCCGCCGGCGTGCGGTCGCCGAGCGGCATCGCCTCGGGGCTCGCCTCGCCCCGCCGCCAGAACTCCGCGTACGCCGTGGCCTCCGCGAAGAACGCCTCCACGCGAGCGCGGTCCACGCCGGGGTGGCCGCCCCGGTCCGGCACGCTGCCCATCGTCGCCATGACGTCGAGCACCACCTGCCGGGGCTCGAGGTCCGAGGCGGACTCGGGCGGGACGACGCCGTCGCCGTTGAAGAGCGTCTTCTCGAACACCTTCGTGGTGTCGGCGACGTCCAAGGTCCGGATCGCGAGCGCGTCCGGGCGCCCGATCTGCGCGAGCACGTGGCGGGCCGCCCCGAGAGTCGCGCGCCCCTCCGGCGTGTCGACGCGGATCGCCGCCAGGGCGAGCTCGTCGGCGCCGTTCAGGAGGACGCCCACGTCGCGGAGCCGGGCGCCGCAGAATCGGATCGCGTCGAGGATCTCGGGGGCGCGCACGCGCCCGTCGCGGTCCGTGTCGAGGAGCTCGAGCGTCCTCGCGTCGAGCTCGAGCCCGCGCGTCGGGCAGGAGAGGGCGATCCAGAGCTTCTGGTCGAGGAACTCGAGCGCGAGCAGGTCCGCGCCTGTCTCCAGCGCGACCTGGTCGAGGCCGCCGGCGCGGAAGAACTTGAACCGGTGGCGCGGCTTCTGCGCCTCGGGCGCCGGCGCTGCGGCGGCGGGGGCGCGGGGGGGCTCTGCGGGAGATGGGTTCGCCAAGGCGGGGTTCCTCGTGAGAGGGAGAGCCCCATGTTCCCCCCGGTCCGGGTGGGCAGGCGGACCCTGTTGGGTGCGGCGGCGCGTCTAGCCTGCGACTCCGAGCCGCTCCGTCGCGAGGGGCGCGCGGTTGCACGCTCCGCCTCGACCGCGCGTCGTCGAGCGCCTCCGGCGCTCGACCCATGCGGTGCGGGCGACGAGGAGGTCGCCTCCGGTACGGTGGCTCGCCGAGGTGAACCCCGTTCGAATCCTGCTCGTGCTCGCGGGCGCTCTCGCCGCTGCCTGCGCCACCCGCGGCCCCGCCGCGCCGCCGGCGTCCGTCGAGGCGCTCTCCGTCGCATCCGCTCCGGACGACGGGCGCGCGCAGGTGCGCGCGCTCGAGGACGAGTACCTCCGCGAGCGCTTCCGCCGGTACCCCGAGCAGGCGACGCGGATGGGCTGGCCCGGCGCCGACCACGCGGCGGTCTCCGATCCGCGGCCGGAAGCGGTCGCGGAGTGGCAGCGGATCGAGGACGGGATCCTCGGGCGGGCGAAGGCGGTCGATCCGCGGGCGGTGGCCGGCACCCCGGAGGCGGTGACGCTCGGGATCCTCGTCGAGGCCCTCGAGGGCTCGCGCGCGGCGCGGCCCTGCCGGTCCGAGCTGTGGAGCGTGTCCTCCATCGGCGGGTGGCAGAGCCAGTACGCCTCCCTCGCGGAGATCCAGCCCGTCGGCACTCCGGCGCTGAACGAGGCGGCGAGGGCGAGGCTGCGCGGGCTCGCCGTCCGGATCGACCGGGAGACCGAGAACCTGCGCGAAGGCGTGCGGCTCGGGTACGTCGCGACGCGCGAGAACGTGGACCGCGTGCGCGGCGAGCTCGACCGCCTGCTCGCGACGCCGCCGCGCTCGTGGCCGTACACGCGGCCGGGCGCGCGCGCCGGGGACGGCGCGCTCACCGGCGCGCTCGCCGAGATCGTCGAGCGGGAGGTCCTGCCGGCCGCGCACCGCTACCGGGACTACCTCGTGAGCGAGTACGCGGGGCGGGCGCGCCAGACCCCGGGGCTCCTGTCGCTGCCCCACGGCGAGACCTGCTACCGGGGCGCGGTGCGGCGGGCCTCGACGCTCGACCTCGACCCGAAGGCCGTCCACGAGACCGGTCGCGCGCGGCTCGAGGCGATCCAGGCGGAGATGCTGGAGGTGTCGAAGCGGAGCTTCGGCGGGGAACCGGTTCCGGCGCTCTTGCGGCGGCTCCGGGAGGACCCCGCGCTCCGGTTCCGCTCGAAGGAGGAGATCGTGGACGTGACGCGCGCGGCGATCGATCGCGCCGCCGCGGCGATGCCGCGCTGGTTCGGCCGCGTCCCGGCGGCGGCCGTGAGCGTCCGCGAGTACCCCGAGTTCCGTCGGGCCGGGAACCCCGCCGAGAGCTACTCGCCCGACTTCTCGACCGGGAAGCTCGCCGGGATCTACTTCATCAACGTGTTCGACCCCGAGAAGAAGCCGCGCGCCCCGGTCGAGTCCACCGCGTTCCACGAGGCGATCCCCGGCCACCACCTCCAGATCGCGCTCGCGCTCGAGCGCGGCGAGTCGAAGATCGGGAAGTACGTGCTCTTCTCCGGGTTCACGGAGGGCTGGGCGCTCTACGCCGAGCGGCTCGCGGACGAGATGGGCCTGTTCTCCTCGGACGTGTACCGGCTCGGCATGCTCTCCTCGGAGGCGTTCCGGGCGTCTCGCCTCGTCGTGGACACCGGGCTCGCCGTCTTCGGCTGGCCCCGCCAGCGCGCGATCGACTTCCTCGTCGAGAACGCCGGGCTCGAATCCCGCCTTCGCCGCGTCGGAGGTGGACCGGTACGTCGCCTGGCCGGGGCAGGCGACGAGCTACATGCTCGGCCAGC
This sequence comes from uncultured delta proteobacterium, assembly GCA_963821195.1. Lineage (GTDB taxonomy): Bacteria > Myxococcota > Myxococcia > Myxococcales > Anaeromyxobacteraceae > Anaeromyxobacter. The sequence continues at coordinate 82,288 of CAWGDE010000023.1, read as the reverse complement.
TCGAGATCCGGCGTCTCCGCGGCGAGGCGGAGAAGGCGCTCGGGCCGCGGTTCGACGTTCGCGCGTTCCACGACGCGGTGCTGGAGAACGGGCAGGTGCCGATCGCGCTCCTGCGCGCGAGGATCGAGCGGTTCGTGAGGGAGCGGGGAGAGGCCCCGCACGCCCGACTCACCGCGGTGCCGCCAGCCCGTGCGCCCGCAGGAACGTGAGCTTGTCCCAGTACCCGCGCTGAAACACGATGAGCCCGTCCCGCACCTGGAAGAACCCGCACCCGTGCACGGCGGGCGCGCCAGGTGGCGCACGCGGGTTCCCTCCGCGCCACTCCCAAATCCCCCATTCGCCGTCCTCGAACAGGTTCAGCACCTCGGTGGTCTCGCCCGGGAAGGCCCGGAAGAACTCCTCGAAGCTCTTCCGGATCGCCTCCTTCCCACGGAGCGGCTCCTCCGCGACCTGGTGGTTCACGGCGTCGTCGGCGTACAGCGCGCACAGCGCGTCCACGTCGCGCGCGACGAACGCGGCGTGGAACGCCCTCACGACGTCCTTGGGAGTCATCGCGCCCACGGCGCGCCGCCCGCTACCCCTTCGCGTACCGCTCGAGCGCCGCCGACACCGCGGTCCCCGGCTTCGGGCCCTTCCCCTGCTTCGCCATCCCCTGCTCGATCGCGGCGAGCACGGCGAGCACGTTCGCCTGCTTCGACGACTCGCCCATGAGCCCGATGCGCCAGACCTTGCCGGCGAGCGGCCCGAGCCCGCCGCCGATCTCGATGTCGTGCTCGTTGAGCAGGTACTTGCGCACCGCGCCCTCGTCCACGCCCGCGGGCGCCTTGATGCAGTTGAGCGCCGTGAGGCGCCGGCCCTCCTTCGCCTGCGGCTCGCAGCCGATCGCGGCGAGGCCGGCCATGAGCGCGGCGGAGTGGCGCACGTGGCGCGCGAACCGCGCCTCGAGCCCCTCCTCGACCACGATCCGGAGCGCCTCGCGCAGCGCGTACACCATCGAGATCGGCGCCGTGTGGTGGTAGACGCGCTTCCCCTCCGCCCAGTAGTCCGCGACCATCCCGGCGTCGAGGTACCAGCTCTGCACCTTCGTCTTGCGCGCCTTCACGGCGTCGAGCGCGCGCTGCGAGAGGGTGAGCGGCGCGAGGCCGGGAGGGCAGGAGAGGCACTTCTGCGTCCCGGAGTAGACGGCGTCGGCCTCCCAGCCGTCGACGTCGACCGGGACGCCGCCGAGCGACGTCACGGTGTCCACCACGAGCAGCGCGCCGTGGCGGTGGCACAGCGCGCCGAGCCCGTCGATCGGCTGGTGCGCGCCGGTCGAGGTCTCCGCGTGCACGAGCGCGACCACCTTCACCTTCCCCTCCTTCTTGAGCGCCTCCTCGATCCGGGCGGGCTCGATCGTCTCGCCCCATGGGACCTCGAGCTTCACGAGCTTCCCGCCGCAGCGGCCGACGATCTCGGCCATCCGGTTCCCGAAGGCGCCGGCCGCGACGACGATCGCGGTGTCCCCGGGCTCGATCAGGTTCACCAGCGCCGCCTCCATGCCGGCGGAGCCGGTGCCGGAGACCGCGATGGTGAAGGCGTTCTGCGTGCGGAACACGGCGCGGAGCAGGGCCTGCACCTCGTTCATGATCTCGAGGAACTTCGGGTCGAGGTGGCCGAGGAGCGGCGTCGACATCGCGCGCAGCACGCGCGGGTGGACCATGCTCGGCCCGGGGCCGAGGAGGAGGCGCATGGGCGGGACGAGCTCGGGGACGTTCGGGGTGGTCATGTGAGCCTCGGGTGACGCCGGCCGGTGCCGGCGGAGTGGTCCGGTGTGCGACGCATTCTAGCCGCATGAATGCCGGGAGGGGTCACACCGTCCGGCGAGCGTGGGGGTTGACCCACCCGGGGCTGCCTGCGAGCCTGGGGAACACGCCGAGTCAAGGAGAGAACGATGACCCGTACCGTCCGAACCGCCGCCGCCCTGGCGCTCGCGCTGCCGCTCGCGGCCGCGGCCCAGCCCCGCCCCATCGATCTTCAGCGCGGCCTCGTCGCCGCGTACGCGCTCGACGGCGACGCCGTCGACGCGGTCACCCGATTCCGCGCGGCGCCCGTCGCGACCCGCCCGGTCGAGGGCCGGAACGGCGTGCGGAACGGCGCGCTCTGGTTCGACGGCGTTCGCTCGGCGGTGAAGCTCGGCTCGGCGCTGCAGCCGGCGCGCTTCACCCTCTCGGCGTGGGTCCGCCCCGAGGCGAACGACCGCGTGATGGCGATCGTCTCGAAGATCCGGAACCTCCCCGGCCACTACCAGAAGAACCTCGAGCTCCGCCTGGATCCCGGCGGCCGGCTCTTCCTGCACGTCCCGAGCGGCCAGGGCTGGGAGGCCGTGACCGGCGTGCGGACCGTCGCCCCCGGCCGGTGGACGCACGTCGCCGCCACCTACGACGGGACGCGCGCGCAGCTCTTCGTGGACGGAGACCGCGACGGCCAGCCGTTCGCGGTGCGCTACGAGCAGTCCCAGACCGAGACCTGGATCGGCGCGCGCCCGGAGGGCGGCAGTCCCCCGGGGCCGACCTTCTTCTTCCTCGGCGCGATCGAGGACGTGCGCGTGTGGGACCGGGCGCTGTCCGACGCCGAGGTCGCCGCCGTCGCGGCTGGTGCCCCGCAGGCGCCGGAGCCGCCGCGCCCGCCCCCGGTCGCCGGCCCCGGCCCGCGGCAGGCCGTCCCGGTCGCGATCTACCCGCTCGACGGCGACGCCCGCGAGGCGCTCAACGGCGCCGACGCCGTGCTCGCCGGCACGAAGCCCGCCGAGGACCGCGCCGGCAACCCGCGCGGCGCGATCGCGCTCGCGGGCAGGGACCACGTCGACCTCGGGGTCCGCACCGAGCCCGAGCGCTTCAGCCTGTCGGTGTGGGTGCGCCCCGCGAAGGCGAGCCGCGAGCAGGTGATCTTCTCGAAGCTCTCCACGAACCCGCAGGCGCGCGAGAAGTGGCTCGAGCTCCGCGTGGATCCGTTCGGCCGCGTCGTGCTGAAGGTTCCGGGCGAGAGTCCGTTCGACAACTCGTTGACCACCCGGCAGAAGCTCGCGTCGAGCCGCTGGACGAACGTCGTCGCGACCTTCGACGGCGATCGCGCCTCCCTCTACCTGGACGGCGAGCTCGCCGGAGAGGGGCACGTCGCGCCGTTCGAGGCCTCGCGCGGCCCGGCGTTCCTCGGCGCCCGCCCCGACCCGCAGGGCAAGCGCGCCAAGTTCGCGCCGTTCGAGGGCCGGCTCGACGACTTCCGGATCTTCCGCGGCGCGCTCGGGCCCGACGAGGTGGTGGCGCTCGCGCGCGCCGAGGTGCGACCGCCGTTCCCACCGGGCCGCGGCGGCGGCGACGACGCGTCGAACGTGCTGCTCCTCCGCGTCGACCAGGCCCTCGTGGCGTACGACGGCGCCTGCGTCCGCGGCGACGCGCAGCGGATCGCCAGGACGGAGGAGAAGATCGCGGCCGACCTCGAGGAGGGCGTCCGCGCGGCGCGGCCCGACCGCGAGACGGCCGATCGCGTCCGCTACGTCGTGCGCGAGCTCGAGAGCGGCCGTGGCCGCCACGATCCCATGAGCCTCGACAAGAAGCGCGGCGCGCTCCACGCGCTCTCCGAGGCGCTCTGGAACGACTTCGCGCGCGACATGGACGAGCAGCCGCGGCCGTACCCGGGTGCCGATCACCGACCGGACGACGATCGCGGCGGCGATCGCTGGTAGTCGCGTCCCTTCACCCCGGACCCTCTTCCCCCGCGCAGCGGGGGGAGAGGGGGATTCACCGGGCACCGGGCTCGGGCGCGCCTACCGTCTCGTCCGGAGCCACAGCTCCACCTGCCCGACCGCGAACGGCACCGCTGCCTCGACGCGGAGCGCGCGCGGCCCGAGCGTGAACGGCGCGAAGCCGCGCTCGCGCAACCGCTCCGCCTCGTACGGCGTCCAGCCGCCCTCCGGCCCGATCGCGACCGTCGCCCGGTCGCCTGGTACCGGGACCGCCTCGAGCGGCGCGGCGCCGGCCGGGTGCGCGAGGAGCCGCCCCGCGGCCGGGATCGCCCCGTCGAGCACGTCCTCGACGAACGGCTTGAAGAACCGGTGGATCGTCACCTCGGGGAGCACCGTGTCGCGCCCCTGCTCGAGCCCGAGGAGGAGCTCGCCGCGGATCGCCTCGTCCCCGAGGAACGGCGAGCCGAAGTAGCTCTTCTCGACGCGCCAGCTCCCCACGAGCGCGATCCGCTTCACGCCCATCGCGGCGGCGGCCTGGAGCACGCGCCGGAGGACCTTCGGTCGCGGGAGCGCGAGGAGGAGCGACACGGGAGAGGGCGGGGGCGGGTCCCGGTCGAGGGCGGGGCGGAGCACGAGCTCGCCCTCGCCGATCGCCAGCACCTCCGCCTCGCCCATCCGGCCGCCGACGACGCCGGCGAGCACGCGGTCCCCCGCGGCCGTCCCGAGGACCTCCCGGGCGTGCGCGGCGCGCCGGCCGCCGAGACGCGCGGTCCCGTCCGGCCGCAGCTCCGACGGCTCTAGGAGGACGAGGTTCACCGGGCCGTTCTACGACGCCAGGCGCCCGGCCTCCACCGCCACCGCGCCCGCACCGAGGCGCCCACTCGGACCCTGCCTGGCGGGGGGCGCGTGCGCTGGGGCCCGCCCGGGCAGCGCCGGGCCCGGCCGGATACAATCCAGGCGTGCCCGCGGACCGCTGGACCCTCATCTCGGTGCTGCTCTCGACCATCCCGCTCGAGGCGTCGCTCGCGGCGACCCTGCACCAGGCCGCGCTCGACCTGTACCGGCGCGACGCGGGCGTGCAGCCCGTCGCGGGCGACGTCATGACGGGACGCGTCGTGAACCTCCGGAAGACGCTCCAGCTCGGCGCGATCAGCGGCCCCGCGTTCGAGGCGACGCTGGAGACGGCGCGCGGGAGCGGGATCGTGCGCTACCTGCTCACGAGCCAGGGGCTCGAGCACGAGGGGCTCGCGGCCCGGTCGCCGGCGAGACGGTTCCTCAACTGACACCCACGGTCCGCGTACCCGGGTTCGCGGCGCGTCCCGCGAACACCGGACGGCCGAGGCACAGTCACTGCGGGTACAGTCGCGGACGTGGTCGCCCAGAGGCGGAATCCTGATCATCGAGGACGACGCGGACGTGCGGGAGGCGCTCGGGGACGCGCTGCGCGACGCCGGGCTCGCCGTCGACGTCGCGGTGGACGGGATGGAAGGGCTCGAGCGGCTCCGGGCGGGCGCCGCGCCGTCGCTCATCCTGCTCGACCTCCGGCTGCCGAGGCTCTGCGGCGAGGAGTTCCTGCACGCGATGCGGGACGACGAGGAGCTCGCGCACGTGCCGGTCATCACCATGACCGCCGGGTCGGATCGGTCGGGCGACGGCGAGGTCGTGGCTCACCTGCACAAGCCGTTCGACCTCCACGACCTGCTCCAGATCGTCCTCTCCGTCGTCGGTGCCAGCGCGGCTTAGCGCCCTGCGCGGGCAGAATCGCCGCGCGGCCGAGCGGCCGACCTCCGGCCGCTGCAATGCCAGGGGAAGGCGAGCTGGTGACGTCCCACCGAAAGGAAAGCCCCCCGGCGGACGCCGGGGGGCTCTCGGAACTCGGTGCGCGGGGCGCTACTTCTTCTTCGTCGTCTTCGCGGGGGTGGCGGCGGGCGGCTTCGCCTCACCGGCCGGGGCCGACGAGGCCTTCGGAGCCAGGACGCGGCCGGCGGTCTCGTCCATCGAGGTGAAGAGCACCTGCTTCTCCGCCGTCCCGGCCTCCGCCTTGATCGGGTGGCAGACGGAGCAGAACGCGTCGATCTTCGAGCCCTTCTGCGTGTCGACGCGCAGGTACTTGTAGTACGGGTTCGACGGGTGCGGATCGTGGCAGCCGAGGCACTCGAACCGGCCGCCCTCGCGGAGCAGCTCCGGCGGGACCTTCGCGACCTTCGGGTCCACCGAGGTGAGGCCGTACGGGTGGCTCAGGTGCGCGGAGACGGGCGCGTACCCCTGGCCGCCCTTCGAGGTCTCCTCGTGGCAGCCCAGGCAGAGCGCGGTCGTCCCGGTGTACGGCTGCTTCGTCTTCGGGTTGACGACCTGCTTGTTGGGGGCGACGGCGAAGATGATGTCGCCCTTCGCGCTGTGGATCGAGTGGCAGCCGGTGCACCCGACGGCGTCGTGGCCGCCGGAGGCGAGCGCGGAGACCGGGAGGGCGGCGGCGAGGGCGAGGACGAGACCTCTGACGGGGGACATGCTTGCTCCTTGTTGAACGGCGGAAGGGTAAGGGAAAGCGGCACTCTAGAGGCGGCAGGTCCCCTCCTGCCTTGACGGACGACAAGGCGTGCGCACCGCGCGCGGGGGACGCGAGCGCAGCGGTTCAGGGGCCGTCCCGCGACCCGGTCGCAGCGCCGGGGCCTCGGATCACGCGAGCGGGAGCTCCGGCTCGCGCGCGTGCCGGAGCACGTCCGCGGCGAGCGCCGTGCTCGCGCCGACGAGGTCCTCGACGGAGAGCATGCCGGAGAGGCCCCCCTCGCGGTCGAGCACCATGATCCGCCGCACCGCGCGCTGCTCCATCTTCCGCGCGGCCTCCTCGACCTCGTCGTCCTCGCGGCAGGCGATCACCTGCGCCGTCATCGCCTCGCGCACGAGCGTCCGCGTCGGGTCGGCGCCGCTCGCGACGGCACGCACCGCGAGATCGCGGTCGGTCACCAGCCCGGCGAGCTGCCCGCGGTCCAGCACGGGCAGCGCGCCGATCCCGAGCTCCTTCATCTTGCGCGCGGCCGACTCGAGCGTCTCGTCCACGCCGACCGTCGCCGCGTGCCGCGTCATCAGCTCGCGCACGAACATGACTCACCTCCACCCTGCGATGGAACGGCTCCATGGGATGACGAGCCGCGGGTCTCCGCCAGCCGGGCTCGGGGGTGCCGTCGAACGGGGCGACCGCCCCGGGTCGCGGTAGCATGCCGCATCGTGCGGATCGTCCTCGTCCGGCCGCGGAACCCCGAAAACCTGGGCGCCGTCGCGCGCGTGATGCGGAACCTCGGCCTCGAGGACTGGGCGATCGCCGCGCTCGGGACCCACGACTTCGCCGCCGCGCGCCGCGTCGCGGTCCACGCCGAGGACCTCCTCGACCGCCCGCGGATCGTCGCGACGCTCGACGAGGCGATCGCCGACTGCGCCTGGGTGGTCGCCACGTCCTCGCGGCGCGTCCGCGGCAAGCGGCGGCTCGCGCCGGAGGAGGTCGCGCGCGAGGCGCTCGCCCGCGCCGGGGAGGGGACGACCGCGGTCGTGTTCGGCGACGAGCGGAGCGGGCTCACGAACGCCGAGGTGGATTGCTGCGACGCCCTCTCCGCGATCCCGTCCGCGTCGGAGCAGCCCTCCCTGAACCTCGCGCAGGCGGTGCTCGTGTACGCATGGGAGCTCCGTCGCGCGGGGATCGAGGCGGCGCCCGCGCCCGCGCGTCCGCGGGCCGCCCGCGCGACCGACGCCGAGCTCGCGCGGGTCGAGGAGGCGCTCCGGTCCGCCCTGCGGGCCGGGGGCTTCCTCGCGGGGCCGGAGCGGCACGCCGTGCGCGATCTCGCAGCGACCCTCCGGCGCGCGCGCCTCTCGCGCCGCGAGGCGGGCCTCTGGCTCGCGGCGCTGCGGACGCTCGGACGGTGAAGGGCCTCGGCCGCCTAGAGGTCCTCGCGCGCCACGCCCGGAACCGCGAGGACGAGGTCCGGCCCGTACGCCGTCGACGGCGTCTGCCAGCCCGGCTTCACCTCGCCGCGCAGGACGCGCTCCGCGATCTCGATCGCCGACGAGCGCGGTGAGCGCGTAGCCCTCCGGGTGGCGCTGGATGGACGCGACGCGGCGGCCCGACGCGTCGAGCGCCTCGCCGTAGATGGCGGTCCGGCCGGCGCGCTCCTCCGGACCCGGTCCGCGCTCGCCCCGCGTCATCAGCGCGGCCACCGCCTCGCGCACGGTGCGCGACGCGAGGAGCGGCGCCATCGCGGGCGCCACCGCGAGCATGGCGCGCGTCGCGAGGTTCGCGGCGAGGTAGACGGTCACGTCGGGCACGCCGGTCGAGCGCGGCGCCGTGAAGGTGTCCGCCCACGGCACGGCGACGCCCGTCACGCGCCCCGCGCCGAGGTCGAACGTCCGCTTCGCCGGCGCGGCGCTTCGAAACGCGCCGGCGGCGCCTGCGTGGGCGAGCATCGTCCGGGCGGTGCCACGCGAGATGCGGTCGAGCGCCGCGATCGCGAGGACGAGCGAGCGTGCCGCCGGGAGCCGCCGCACGAGGTGCGCCGCCAGGCAGTCGCTCGGGACGATGTCGAAGCCCGCGCCGGGGAGCAGCATCACCCCGGCGTTCTGGGCGGCCGGCCCCATCGCGAGGAGCGCCTCGAACACCGGGATCTCGCCGGTGATGTCGAGGTAGTGGACCCGCTCGTCGATGCAGGCCTCCGCCATCGGGCGCGCCGTGTCGACGAACGGCCCGGCGCAGTGCAGCACCGCGCCGGCGCCCGCGATGCCGCGGCGGAGCGACTCGGGGTCGGAGAGCGGGAAGGCGCGCCACGGGCAGGAGAGCTCGCGCGCGAGGTTCGCGAGCGGCTCCGAGTCTCGGCCGGCGAGCACGGGGGTGAGGCCGCGCTCGACCGCGCGCCGCGCCACGAGCTCGCCGGTGTAGCCGTAGGCGCCGTAGACGACGAGGGGACCGGACATCCTGTGACGCTAGCAGACGGGGTCCCGGGCGGCGGCGGGCTTCCGGGGCGGGTATGCTGCCCCGATGCGGCTCGCCTGGACGGAGCGCGACGGCGCCAATCTCCTCGACCTCTCCGCGACCGGGCCCGCGGGCGCGGGGCTGTACCTCGCGGTGAAGCCTCACGCCGAGGAGGGGTACTTCCGGCCCGTGTTCGTCCTCGCGCCGGGCGCGGAGGAGGGGGAGCTCGGCGACGGCGTCCTCGGCCGCGAGCACGCGCGCGACACGCTCGTGAAGTTCGCGATCTCCGAGCTGGCGCGCCGCCACGGCGTCCCGCCGGCGACGCTGCGGGCCGAGGACGGCAATCCATGGGCGGCGCAGGCGATCGCGGCGCTCTGGGACCTGCTCGCGGCGGGGCCGCACACGGGGTAGGGGCGACGGAACGGCGGAGTACGCGCCGGCCCGGCTCCGGCTCACCGCTCCTCGCCCCATGGCACGGCCAGGACGCGCTCCCACGCCTCTCCCACGCGCCCGAGCGCGTCCCCGCCGCGCGCCTCGACGGCGATCGAGGCGGCGGCGGCGCCGAGGCGGGCCGCCTCGACGGGGTCATCGCCGCGCGCGAGCGCGAGGAGCAGCGCCGCCACGAACACGTCGCCCGCGCCGGTGGGATCGACCTCGCGAGCCGGGTAGACGCCCACGTGCGTCGCCCGCCCGCGGGCGAGCACGTCGCAGCCGCGCGCGCCGTGGGTGAAGACGACCAGGGGGAGCGCCGCGGCGAGGCGCGCGACGAGGTCGCCCTGCCCGCGGACGTCGTCCTCGCCGAGCACCGCGGCGTGGACGCCCGCGAGCGCCGCGGCCTCGAGGGGCCACGGCCGCGGCACGACCGCGCCGTCCGGCCGGACCTCCCGGACGAGCCCCTGCACCCCGAGCCCGACGATCCCCGCGCCCGCGGCGGCGGCGAACGCCGGGACGTCGGTCTCGCCGAGCACCGGCGCGAGGAGGAGCACGTCCGGCGCGCGCCACGCCGGGGGGAGCCGGGCGGGATCGAGCGGCGCGGCCGCGGAGAGCACGCGCTGCGTCCTCGTGCCGTCCGGCCCGTAGGCGTTCGCGAACACGGTCGTGGCCGGGGAGGGAAGAACCTCGGCGTGGATCCCGGCGAGCGCGCCGCGGGGGAAGTCCGGGGCGGCCGAGGTGAGGAGCCGCGGGGAGGCGCCGAGCGCGGCGAGCGCCCGCGCGGCGTACCACGCCGCGCCGCCGGGGACGCGCTCGCCGTCCACGACGTCGAGCGTCACGTGGCCGCACACGACGACGGAGGGAGCGCGCACGCGCGAAGCGTACCCGAGACGGCGGGAGAGGGGAGGCGGCCCCTCTCGAAGCCGCCTCCACGGAGCTACGGTGAGGCGGCGCCGCGGCGGCGGCAAGGGGCGGCGCCTAGCGCGTGATCTCGAGGACGCGCGCGCGCCGCACCGGCCCGTCCTCGATCTCGACCGTCGTGGGGACGGCGTGGGCCGCCACCTCCACGAACCCGTCGCGCGGCGCGTAGGCGCGGCCGGCGTCGCCGGCGAGCACCCGGACGCCCGCCGCGGCGAGCCCGCGGAACCACGCCACCGACCGCGCCGCGAGGTCGCGCTCGTAGAAGACGTCCCCCGCGAGGACCACGTCCGCGCCGGCGACCGGCGGCGCGTCGAGCGGCGCGCCGAGCGGGTCCCCCGCGTGGAAGTCCAGCGCGACCCCGTTCAGCGCGGCGTTCAGGAGCACCGCCGCCCGGCAGAAGGGGTCCACGTCGACCGCGACGACGCGGGCGGCGCCGGCGCGCGCCGCCGCGATCGCGACGAGGCCGCTCCCGGTCGCGAAGTCGAGCACGCGGAGGCCCCGCACGAGCTCCGGACGGTCGAGCACATGGCGCGCGAGCGCCTGGCCTCCCGCCCAGGGAAAGGCCCAGTACGGCGAGTCGTCCCAGGCGTGGAGCTCGCTCGCGGTCGCACGCCACAGCGGCGTCAGCTCCGTCGCCTGGTAGAGGGCGAGCTCCGGCGCGAGCGGCACCGGCGCGGGCGCGGTCCGCTCGCGCACGAAGGCGACGGTCTCCTCGAGCGTGGGCACCGCGGCATCCTCGCCGCGCCGGGTGGCCCGGCGCAAGCGGCACGGGAGCGCTACAGCGCCGCGACCTCCGCCGCGAACCCCGCCACGAACGAGGCGGGATCCGGCATCACCGCGACGTCGGCGCGGGCGCCCACCCGCACCTCGCCCGCGTAGCTCAGGATCGACACCCCGAGCCCGAGCGACGCCGGGTGGGGGACGTTGAACATGATCCGGTCCATCTCGTGGCCGGCGACGTGGAGCCGGCTCCGCGGCCCGGGGACGTTCGTCACGACGAGCGACGCCTTGCGGGAGAAGAACTCCGTCACCACGAACTCGAGCGGCCCGGGCAGGTGGCCGATCGCGTCGAGCACGGCGTAGGTCACGACCGCGTCCGGCGATCGCTTGAGCGACTCCATCCGTTCCCGGACGAGCGCGAGCCGCTCCGCAGACGTCGGCGCGCGGACGGGCAGCTCCAGGAACACGAGGCCGAAGCAGTTGCCCATCGCGCCGTCGAGCTGACCCGGGAGCCGGTCGCGCAGGTTCACCGGCACGAGCGCCCGGACGTCGAACCCGTCGACCTTCTCGCCCGACACGGCGAGGTACGTCCGGAGCGCGCCGGTGAGCGCGGCGACGAGGAGGTCGTTCACGGTGACGTGCAGCTCGCGGGCGCGCACGCGCAGCGCGCCGAGCGGGAGGGGGCGCGAGAAGGCGGTCCTGCGGCGCCCGGAGAGCGGACGACGCAGCACCGTGTCGGGGTCGGGCGGGATGAGCGCCATCCGCGCGAGCGACCGCACGAAGGCGGCGCCGCGGCCGGCGAGGTCGAGCGCGTGCGCGGGATTGAGGATCACCTTGCGGATCACGCCGGCGAGGTCGCCGCCGGGTCGGAGGTCCTGGAACGCCGGCATCCGGTGCGGGGAGCCCTCCTCGCGCGCGAGCTCGTCGGCGAGCGACAGGAGGACCCCGACGAGCGCGAACCCGTCCGCCATGCAGTGGTGGAGCTTCGCGACGAGGGCGCTCCCCGCGCCGAAGCCGTCCACGTGGAACACCCGCCAGAGCGGGCGCGCGGGATCGAGCGGCTCGGTCGCGACCGCGCTCGTGAACGCCTGGAGCGCCCGGGTGCCGCCGTGCGACAGCGTCCGGCGCTCGAAGTGGCGCGGCAGCGCGAACGCGGGGTCGTCCTCCCACGCCGCGAGGCCGAGCGGCCCCTCCGGCACGATGCGCTGCCGGAACCGCGCGTGGCCGAGCAGCTTGTCCTCGACCATGCGGCGGACGGCCTTCGGCTCGACGCGGTCCTCGAACGTCATCATGGCGACGACGTCGGCGGTGTTGTGACGCCGGTCCATGTGCAGCCACGCCGCGTCCACGCCGGTCATGCGCTCGGACATCTCTCCTCCGTCGATCCCCGTGTCTCGCAACATGGCGCCGGAAGGCGGCCCGGTCACGGCGCCCGGGAGGGCCTGCGCGAACGGGCGCACCGCCTCGCGCTCGGATGGCGGTGCCGACCCGCCGGGGGTCGCCGCTTGCTCGCCCGCGCGCGCCCGCCCACAATGGCCGCGGGGTGAGCGCATGACGGCTTCGACGCCCGGCGACGAGCGGCGGCTCTTCTCCCGGATCGCCTTCCACCGGCCGGCGGACCTCGACGTCCGCATCGCGCAGGGGACGTGCGAGGTGCTCGACGTGTCGTTCAAGGGCGCGCTCGTCGAGGTGCCCTACGGCTTCCCCGCCCACGTCGGCCAGCGCTGCACGCTCGCGATCCACCTCGACGCCGGCGATGCCGAGATCCGGATGGAGGGGGAGGTCGTCCATCGCGAGGGGACGCAGGCCGGCATCCGCTGCGTCGAGATCGACCTCGACTCCATGTCGCACCTGCGCCGCCTCGTCGAGCTGAACGTCGGCGACGAGGGCGTGCTGCACCGCGAGCTGTCGTCGCTCGTCGGGCGGCGCTGAGGATTTCCTCGATCTCGCGCCCGTCCGTCCTGCCTGCCGTGCGCCGCGGGTGGGGCGCAAGCGGGCGCTTGCGGCCGGATGAGTTGCGGGCCCACCCGCTCCCCGACATGAACGGCGCGCACGCATTCCAGGAGGAAGACATGAAGCTCGTCTCCAGGGTCCTCGCCGTCCTCGCCGCAGTCGCGATCGCCACGCCGGCCTTCGCGTGCGGAGACAAGGCGAACATGAAGAACGCCGAGGCGAAGCCCGCCTCGTCGCAGACGGTCGCGAAGTCGGGCGAGAAGAAGTCGACGCCCCACGCGAAGCGCGCGACCGAGGCGAAGCCCGCCACGGCCGCGAACTAGCTCGGGCCTCAAGTGCGGGGCGCGGCCCCGGGCGCCGCCGGAGGCGCCGGCGCGCCCGGGGGCGCGGAGTCCTTCCGCGCCTTCGAGTGCTCCCGCATCTTCTCGCAGGGGTCCTCGCGCTGGGTGGCCGGCGTGAAGATCGCGTAGTCGTACGGGAACGCGCCCTTCCCGAACTCGTCCACGTAGTCGGCGGGCGCCTTCTCGGCGGGATCGACCTCGACGAACGCGACCGAGACCACCTTCCTCCCGGGCGCGTCGATGGCGAGCCAGGCGGGGACGTCGCGCGCGCGGGCGTGGCCCTTCCCGGTGATCAGGATCCCGCCGCGATCGCGCGACGCCTCCGCGAGCCGCTCCGACATCGTCGCGTCGCGCGCGCGCTGCGCGAGGATGAGCGGGTCCAGCATGGCGTCGGGAAGCTCGCCGCAGTGGGCCTCCTTCATCTCCGCGCGGAGCTCCGCGATCGCCTCGGGCGGCAGCGCGGGCCCGGCCTCGAGCCGCCGGCGCAGCGCCGGATCGGCCGAGTCGATCCCCCTCGTCACGAGCGCCCGCACCTCGGCGCGCGGCAGGTTCGCCGCGACGATCGGGAGCCCGACCTCGAGCCCCGCCGCGAGCACCGGGCGGTAGAGGTCGAAGTCGGGCCAGCCGCCCTGCTTCCACACCTCGGCGAGGTTCTCCGGCTCGCGCGGCGTCCTCGTGCGGGCGGCGTCGACCCCGGCCTGCAGGTCGGAGGTGAGCATCTCGAGCGCGAGCGCCGGCCGGTGCTCGGACGCGACGATTGTCCGCACGAGCCGCGCCTGCAGGATGTGGTGGTCGGGGTTGTCGTGCACCTCGCCCAGGAGGACGAGGTCCGCGCCGCCGAGCGCGCCCGAGAGCGACGTCTCGTCGACGAACCGGAGACGGCGGCCGTCCCAGATCTTCCCGACGAGCGGGTGATCGCGGTGGAGCTTGCTCACCCAGGTGCGCCCGGCGATAGGCTGGAGCACGAGCCGGGGATCCGGCTTCCGCGAGGAGGCGCAGGCGGCGGAAAGGGCGGCGAGGAGGGCGAGCGCGAGGCGGGCGCGGGCGATCATGTGCCCGGGACGATAGCAGCGCCGCGCCGCCGGGTGGGCATCCGTTCGGGGACGCGCGGCGCGGAGGCCCCGCCTTCCTCAGCCGGCGCCGCGCAGGGCCGCGTCGATCCCGGCGAGCCCCTCGAGCGCTCCCGCCGCGAGGGACAGGGCGGGCGGCGGCGCGTCCGGCTCGCGCGGGTTGATGCGGACGAGGGCCGCCTCGCCCCGGCGGGCGAGCCGCTCCGAGGTCATGCGGATCGTCGGGATCCCCGTGCCGGCGCCCATCTCGACGACGAGGAGGCGCACCCGCGAGACCTCGTCGAGGAAGGCCTCGAACCGCGCGCGCTGCGCGGCCGCCCGGCGATCGAGCCAGGCGAAGTCGGAGAACATGAGGATGTTCGGGCGCGCCACCGCCCGGCAGCGCGGGCAGCGCGGCACCTGGCGCGAGCGCATCGTGGCCTCGTCGATCTCGAACGCGCCTTCGTTCGCCCAGATCGCGTCGCAGCACGGCGTCGTGCACTGGAGGTGGTGGATCGACCCGTGGACCTCCAGCACCCGCTCGTCGGGGAAGCCGGCCTTCTGGAACTGGCCGTCGACGTTCGAGGTCACGACGAAGGCGGGCAGCCGGAAGCGCGCCGCCCACCCGAGCAGGATTCCGAAGCCGTCGTGCGGCTCCGTGCTCCGGTACAGGTTCGTGCGATGGCCGTAGAAGCCCCAGCCGAACGGCGGGTCGTCGTCGAAGTGGATGGGGTTCGCCGCGTCGACGAAGGACAGCCCGAGCCGCTCGTAGGGCGGGTAGGCCTTCCAGAACCCGCGGTCACCGCGGAAGTCCGGCAGCCCCGAGTCGACCCCCATCCCGGCGCCTGCGGAGACGACGAGCGCGCCCGCGCGCCGCACCTCGTCCGCCGCCCGCGCGTACCCGGCCTCGAGCCCCATGCCCGCCTCCTGGCCCGGTGATACGCTCCCCCGCGTGCGGCGCGCAACCCGCCGCCGCGTGGCGCGGAGGGCGGATGCCCGCGAACCTGACGGCCCAGTACAAGGAGGCGGAGGCGCGCTACCGGGACGCGACCACGTACGAGGAGAAGCTCGAGACGCTCCGGGAGATGCTCGCGCTCCTGCCGAAGCACAAGGGGACCGAGAAGCTCCAGGCCGACATCAGGAAGCGGCTGTCGAAGCTCGAGGACGAGGAGGCCCACGCCGCGAAGAGCGGCCACCGCGGGCCCGACGTCGGCCACGTGAAGAAGGAGGGGGCCGGGCAGTGGGTGCTGCTCGGGCCACCCAACGCCGGGAAGTCCGCGCTCCTCGCCGCGCTCACGCACGCGCACCCGGAGGTCGCCGACTACCCGTTCACGACGCGGCTCCCGCAGCCCGGGATGATGCCGTTCGAGGACGTGCACGTGCAGCTCGTGGACACCCCCGCCGTCGCCCCCGGGCACACCGAGGCTTGGCTCCCGAACCTCGCGCACGGCGCGGACGGCGTCCTCCTCGTGCTCGACGTCACCGCGGACGACGTCGAGGGCGCGTGGCGCGCGCTCGGAGAGGTCCTGGAGAAGGCGCACGTCTGGCCGAAGGGGCGGCCGCTCCCGCCCGGCGCGTCGCCGCTCCTCCAGCCGCGGCCCGTGGTCGTCCTCCTGAACCGCAGCGACGAGGATCCCGACGGCACGTTCGCGGCGCTCGCCCGCGAGGCGGTCGGGGAGGGGCTCCCCGTCTTCCCGGTCTCGGCCCTGCGCGGAGACGGGCTCGACGCGCTCCGGCCGGTCCTCTTCGCGGAGCTGCGCCGGATCCGCGTCTACACGAAGGAGCCCGGCCACAAGCCGGACATGGGGCGGCCCTTCGTCCTCCGGCAGGGCGCGACCGTCGACGACCTCGCGAGCCTCGTCCACAAGGACCTCGCCGCGCGCCTCAAGTTCGCGCGGATCTGGGGCGCGCACGCGCGGTTCGAGGGTCAGCAGGTGGACCGGCACCACGCGCTCGAGGACCGGGACGTCGTCGAGCTGCACGGGTGACGGTGCCCCACGGGGGACGGCGCGCGCATTCGCGACAACCTGCCACGTACATCGGGGGTGGCCCCCGAGGTACGACGTCCCGAGTCCACCACCTCGGGAGGGCACCATGCCCCGTCTCCTCGCCGCTGCCGCCGCAGGCCTCCTCCTCGTCTCCGGCGTCGCCCGCGCCGATCACCACATGGGCGACGTGAAGGACGGCCCGTCCTGCAAGTACTGCGGGATGGACCGCGCGAGGTTCGCCTCGAGCCGCATGGTCGTCGACTACGACGACGGCTCGAAGCTCTCCGCGTGCAGCCTCCACTGCGTCGCGGTGGACCTCGCGAATCAGATCGACCGGACGCCGGCCGCGATCAAGGTCGCGGACTTCGGGACGCAGGCGCTCGTCGACGCCGAGAAGGCGGTCTGGGTGCTCGGCGGCTCGAAGCCGGGCGTGATGACGAAGCGCGCCAAGTGGGCGTTCGCCGAGAAGACCGCCGCCGACGCGTTCGTGAAGGAGAACGGCGGGGCGATCGTGTCCTTCGAGGACGCGGTGAAGGCCGCCTACGAGGACATGTACCAGGACAGCAAGATGATCCGCGAGAAGCGGAAGGCGATGAAGGCCGCGAAGCAGCCGGCCGCCGCGCCCGCGCCGGACAAGGCGGGGGAGCACGCCGGCCACGCCCGCTGACGCACGGCTCCGCGCGAGGGGGTCGCGATGACGCTTCGAGCCGTGATCGCCGCCGTGGCCGTGCTCGCGGCCCCGCCGGCGATCGGCGCCGATCCGCCGAAGCCCGGGCCCAGGGACAAGTGCCCGGTGTGCGGCATGTTCGTCGCCAAGTACCCGGACTGGGTCGGGTACGCCGAGCTCGGCGACGGGACGCGGCTCGTGTTCGACGGCGCGAAGGACCTCTTCAAGTTCGTGCTCGACCCGGGGAAGTGGCTCCCCCCGCGGACGCGCGGGGACGTGGGGTCGATCACCGTCACCGACTACTACACGCTCGTGCCCGCCGACGCGCGCTCCGCGGTGTACGTGCTCGGCTCGGACGTGTTCGGGCCGATGGGGCGCGAGCTCGTGCCGTTCGCGAGGCGCACGGACGCGGAGGAGTTCCTGAAGGACCACCACGGCACGCGCATCCTGACGTTCGACGAGGTCACCGCCGACCTCGTCCGATCGCTGGACGGGTGATGCGCGCCTCGACCCGCTTCCTCGCGTTCCTCGCCGCCGCCGCGGCCGGCTCCGTCGCCGCCGCGCGCCACGCCGCGTCGGAGCGGGAGCGGTGCGCGCCGGAGGTCGAGGGGCGCGCGGCGCTCGTGCGGCGGCTCGGGCTCACCGACCTCGCGCTCTTCACCGAGGCCCGCTACACGCGCCACCCGTCGCAGGCGGACCGGTTCAC
The DNA here is from genome assembly GCA_963821195.1 of uncultured delta proteobacterium. GTDB lineage: Bacteria > Myxococcota > Myxococcia > Myxococcales > Anaeromyxobacteraceae > Anaeromyxobacter. The sequence continues at coordinate 64,836 of CAWGDE010000023.1, read as the reverse complement.
GCCGTTCCAGGAGCACCCGACCTCGCTCGAGCACTTCCCGTCCGGCTCGATCGCGGCGCCGCCGCGTTGACGGGAGCGACCATGCGCACCTGGCTCGAGCGGCAGCGGTACATCGTGGACTTCACGCTCACGTCGCTCGCGCGCCGCAAGGGCAAGAACCTCGCGCTCCTGCTCGTCTACGCGCTCGTCGTGTTCTCCGTGTCGTCCGTCCTGTTCTTCGCCCACGCGCTCCGGAGGGAGTCGCGCGCGGTGCTGCGCGACGTGCCCGAGCTGCTCGTGCAGCGCGTCGTCGCAGGGCGGCACGACCTCCTGCCCGAGTCGTGGGTCGGCACGGTGGCGGGGATCCGCGGCGTCGCCGGCGCGCGCGGCCGGCTGTGGGGCTACTACTACGACCCGCTCAGCCGGGCGAACTACACGGTCATGGTCCCGGAGAGGTTCTGGGGCGCGCAGGGCGAGCTCGTCGTCGGCCGCGGCGTCGCGCGCGCACGCGAGGTGGGGCCGGGGGACAAGTTCCCGCTCCGCGCCGCGGACGGCACCTACCTCACGCTCGTCGTCCGCGAGGTGATCCCGTCCGACTCGGAGCTCGTCTCGGCGGACCTCCTCCTCGTCGGCGAGGAGGACTACCGCACGCTCTTCGGCGTCGCGCCGGGCACGTTCACGGACGTCGCGGTGTCGGTGCGGAACGCGAAGGAGGTGCAGACCGTCGCCGGCAAGGTGACGCGCCTGCTCCCGAGCGCGCGCCCGATCACGCGGAGCGAGATCGTCCGGACCTACGACTCCATCTTCGACTGGCGGAGCGGCCTCGTCGTGGTGGTGCTCTCGGGCGCGCTCCTCGCGTTCGTCATCGTGGCCTGGGACAAGGCCTCCGGCCTCTCCGCCGAGGAGAAGCGGGAGATCGGGATCCTGAAGGCGATCGGGTGGGAGACCTCCGACGTCCTGCTCATGAAGGTGTGGGAGGGGGCGGTGGTGTCGCTCGCCGCGTTCGCCCTCGGCGTGCTCGGCGCGTACGTGCACGTGTTCCTGGGCAAGGTGGCGCTGCTCGGGCCGGTGCTCCGCGGATGGTCGACGCTCTACCCGGACTTCCGCCTCGTCCCGGACGTCGATCCGTACCAGGTGGCGACGCTCTTCTTCCTCACGGTCGTGCCGTACACGGTCGCGACCGTCGTGCCCTGCTGGCGCGCCGCGACCATCGACCCCGACTCGGTGATGCGGACCTGACGATGATCGAGCTCCGGAACGTCAGGAAGGTCTACAACGAGGGGCGGCCCGACGAGCTGACCGCCGTCGACGGCGTGAGCCTCGAGATCGCGCCGCACACGGTGACGGTGCTCCGGGGTCCGAGCGGCTCCGGGAAGACGAGCCTGCTCTCGCTCATCGGGGCGATGGCGCGGCCGACCTCGGGACGGATCGTGGTGGACGGGCGGGAGATCACGAGCCTCCCGGAGCGCTTCCTCACCGACGTGCGGCGGAAGACCTTCGGGTTCGTGTTCCAGCAGGGGAACCTGGTCCGCGGCGTGACGACGCTCGAGAACGTCATGCTCCCGGCCTACCCGCTCGGCGAGCCACGCCCGGCGCTCCTCGCCCGCGCCCGGAGGCTGCTCGAGATGCTCGACCTCGGGCACCGCCTGCGCTCCAGGGCGGAGTGGCTCTCCGGCGGCGAGGCGCAGCGCGCCGCCATCGCGCGGGCGCTCGTGAACGAGCCGAAAGTGATCGTCGCCGACGAGCCGACCGCGCACCTCGACACGAAGCTCTCCCGGGAGTTCATGGAGATCGTCGCCCGCCTCAAGACGCAGCGGAAGACCATCGTGATCGCGAGCCACGACCCGATCGTCTGCGACTCCCCCGTCGTGGACCGCGCGGTGGGGATCCGCGACGGGCGGGTCGACGGGGACGGGACGTGATCCTCCACCCCGGCGTCATCGCGCTCCTCGCGGGGTCGCTCTTCGTCTCGGCGCTGCTCGTCGTCTCGGCGTGGAACGCGCTCGTCATCCTGCGCCGCTGGGACCTCGCGAGCGGGTCGTCCCTGCAGCTCTCGCTCGAGCGCAGGACCTACCTCGTGTCGACGATCGTGGGGTACGTGCTCGCCTTCGAGCTCGTGTCGCTGTTCCTCTACGTGTACACGGCCGACGCGCTCGCCCCCATGTTCACCGGCGCGATGTGCGCGGCGGGGACGCTCGCGGCGGACCGGTGGGGATACCCGGTCCTCGTGCTCCGGCTCGTGAACTTCGTCCTCGCGGGGCTGTGGCTGGTCCTGAACCGCGCCGACGAGCTCGGGCACGACTACCCGCTCGTCCGCCCGAAGTACGCGCTCCTCCTGGCGCTCACGCCGCTCGTGCTCGCCGAGGCGGCCCTGCAGGCCCGCTTCTTCCTCTCGCTCCAGCCCGAGGTGATCACCTCCTGCTGCGGGAGCCTCTTCTCGCGCGGGGGCGCGAGCGCCGCCGGGGCCGGGCTCGCCGCGCTGCCCGCCGCGCCGCTCGCGGTCGCGCTCTACGCCTCCGCGGGGACGGCCAGCGGGGCGGGCGCGGCGTTCGGCCGGTGGTGGCGCGGCGCAGGGGGCGCCGCGCTCGCGGTGCTCCTCGGGGCCGCCGCGGCCGCCGCGCTCGTCGTCGGCCTCGCGGGGCTCGTCTCGTGGGTCTCGCCCTACGTGTACGAGCTGCCGACGCACCGCTGCCCGTTCTGCCTCCTGCAGGCCGAGTACGGGTGGGTGGGCTACCCGCTCTACGGCACCCTCCTCGGCGGCGCGGTCTGCGGGATGGGGGCCGGAGTGCTCGTCCCGGCGCGGGGCGCCCCGAGCCTCGCCGCGGCGGTGCCCGCGCTCCAGCGGCGGCTCGCCGGCGCGGCGGCCGTGCTGTTCGCGCTGTTCGCCGCGCTCGTGACGTGGAAGGTGCTGGCGTCGCACCTCGCGGCGTGATCCCGCGGCGCGGCGGCTACTTCTTCGTCTGGAGGTCCGCGATCAGCTGCTTCGCCTGCGCCGCCTGCGGGCTCATCGGAGCGATCTGCACGACCTTGCTCAACGCGTCGATCGCCTTGGCGTTCTGCTTCAGGTCGTTCGCGTAGACGACGCCCATGTTGAAGAGGCTCTGCACGTGGGTCGGGGCGGCCTTGCTCGCCTTCTCGAAGTTCGCGACCGCCTTGTCGAACTGGCCGAGGGCCCTGTACATGACGCCCTGGTCCGTGAGGACGTCCGGGTCGTCCGGCTTGAGCTCGAGCGCACGGCCGTAGGCCTCGACCGACTTCTGCGGCTGGCCCGTGTCGAAGTAGGCGTTCCCGAGCTGGACCCAGGCCAAGACGTTCTTCGGATCGCGGGCGACGACCGACTGGAGCGTCGCGATCTGCGTCTGGATCTCGGGGCCGCCGCCCGGCATTCCCGGGGGCACGCCGCCGGGCATGCCGGGCGGCATCCCGGGCGGCATCGCCGCCATCTCGGCGGGCCTGGAGCTGCCGCTGCTCCCGATCTGGGACCCCAAGAACAGGCCCACGGCGAGGCCGATGACGATCCCGATGACCATGTGGCGGTTCATGGCGCGGCATTCTATTCGCGGTCGCGAGGACAGCGCCACCTCTGGCCGGCGGCCGCAGGCCCGGTTAGAGGACCGTGAGGAGGCCCCATGCCCCACCTCGCGTTCGACCTGAACTTCACGCCGCCGGCCGAGGCCCGGCGGAAGCTCACCGCCGCCGTGGTGAAGCGCTTCTCGGAGATCATGGACACGGGCACCGACCACGTCGGCGTCATCGTCCGCTGCCACGCGAGGGAGGATCTCGCCTTCGGCCGCGCCGGCCCGGGCGGCGCGATCGTCTTCGTGAACGCCGACATCCGCCTCGGGCGTACGAAGGACCAGAAGCGGCGCCTCGCGCTCGCGTTCATCGAGGAGGCGCACCGCGCCTTCGACGTCCCGAAGAAGGCCATCTACGTCGTGTACACCGAGCACGACGGCGAGCACTTCCAGCTCGAGGAGAAGGTGCTCCCGAGCTGGACGGCGGGTGAAGACCCACTCGCTCCTACCTGAACCTTCGGGGAGCGTCGCCGCGCGCCGCGGTTCCGTCGTAGGGTGAGGGCTCCGGAACAGGAGGCCCTCCATGACGCCGCTCCGCGCCGCGCTCGTCGCCGCCACCGTCGCCGCCCTCGCCGCCGCGCGCCCCGCCGCCGCCTCGACCTCGCTCGGCCTCGGCGCCGACTACCTCGTCGATCCCGACTCCGGCGAGCTGCAGCTCACGCTCGCCGCCGACACGCCGCTCATGAAGCACGTCACGATCGGCGCGCGGTTCGGGGCGGCGTACCTGACCGACCCGGGCCGGTTCGGCATCCCGATCGACGGCCGCCTCCGGATCCGCGGCCGCCGCCTCTACGCGGAGGGGCTCGTCGGGCCGTGGCTCGTCTTCGACTCCGGCGACACGGTGCGGATGCACGCCGCCTTCGGGTTCGGGCTCCTCACGAAGTCGCTGTCGTTCGGGCTCGAGGTCGGCTGGCTCGACCCCACCTCGATGATCGGCGTGCGGGTGGCGTTCCCGCTCTGACGCTCCCCCGCGACCGGGACGAACGTCACGCCGGTTCGGACCGACTGTGAACGGAGGCCCCCATCGGGGCCGCCCAACATCGGTTGCGATCTCCTGCCGGGGCTGGAAGGGATGATTTCCCCCCCTCCCCAGAGGAGCCTCGCATGCCCAAGAAGACGGTCAACGACCCGTCGCAGCACACCCGCACGTCGCGCCGCTCGTTCCTGAGGAAAGCGGCGGTGGGTGCCGCCGGCGCCGCCGTCGCGGTGGCGCCGACGATCCACGTCGCGCAGGCGCCGACCACGCTCCGGTTCCAGTCCACCTGGCCGACGAAGGACATCTTCCACGAGTACGCCCTCGACTACGCGAAGAAGGTGAACGAGATGAGCGGTGGGCGCCTCAAGATCGAGGTGCTGCCCGCCGGCGCCGTGGTGAAGGCGTTCGACCTGCTCGACGCGGTCGCCAAGGGCACCCTCGACGGCGGCCACGGCGTCGTCGCCTACTGGTACGGCAAGAACTCGGCCCTCGCCCTGTGGGGCTCCGGCGCCGCGTGCGGCATGGACCCCAACATGGTCCTCGCCTGGCACTACTACGGCGGCGGCAAGCAAATCCTCGACGAGGTCTACAAGTCGCTCAACATGGACGTGGTCTCGTACCTGTACGGGCCGATGCCGACCCAGCCGTTCGGCTGGTTCAAGAAGCCGGTCACGAAGGTCGAGGACATGAAGGGCGTGAAGTTCCGCACCGTCGGCCTCTCCATCGACATCTACCAGGGGCTCGGGGCGGCGGTGAACGCGCTCCCCGGCGCGGAGATCGTCCCGGCGATGGACCGTGGCCTCCTCGACGCAGCCGAGTTCAACAACGCCTCGTCCGACCGAGCGCTCGGCTTCCCCGACGTCGCGAAGAACTGCATGCTCCAGTCGTTCCACCAGTGCTCGGAGCAGTTCGAGATCCTCTTCAACAAGACGAAGCTCGCCTCGATCCCCGAGGACCTGCGGAGCATCCTCGGCTACGCGGTCCAGGCGGCGAGCGCGGACATGTCCTGGAAGGCGATCGACCGCTACTCCACCGACTACAAGGAGATGCAGGAGAAGCAGGGCGTGAAGTTCTGGAAGACGCCCGACGCGATCCTGAAGCGGCAGCTCGAGATCTGGGACGGCGTCGTCGCGAAGAAGTGCTCCGAGAATCCGCTGTTCAAGAAGGCGTTCGAGTCGCAGAAGGTCTTCGCCGAGCGCGCCGGGCGCTGGCAGGCCGACACGAACGTCGACTATCGCATGGCGCTCAACCACTTCTTCCCCGCCAAGAAGAAGGCGTAGCATCTCCTCGCCGGCCGCCCGGGCTCGCCGGGCGGCCGTCCCCATCTTCGCCCGTCGTATCGGGAGGCCTCCCGATGCAGAAGGTCCTGCTCGGCATCGACAAGATCAGCACCTGGGTGGGCAAGACGTTCTCCTGGCTCATCGTAGGCCTCACCGTGATGATGACGTGGGAGATCTTCTCGCGCCGGTTCTTCGACCGGCCGCACGCCTGGACCTTCGACGCGCAGATCCAGATGTACGGGATCCTGTTCATGACCGCGGGCGCGTACACGCTCTCGAAGAGCGGCCACGTGCGCGGCGACGTGCTCTACGGGTTCTTCTCGCCCCGCGTGCAGGCGACGATCGACCTCGTCCTGTACGTCTTCTTCTTCGTCCCCGGCATCGTCGCGCTCGCGTGGGCGGGCTGGCGATACGCCGGCGAGTCGTGGTCGATCCGCGAGCGGTCCACGATCATGCTCGAGGGGCCGCCGATCTACACGTTCAAGACCTTCATCCCGGTCGCCGGCGGGCTCATGGCGCTCCAGGGCTTCGCCGAGATCGCGCGGTGCGTGCTCTGCCTGAGGACCGGCGAGTGGCCGTCCCGGATCGAGGACGTCGAGGAGGTCGACGTCGACAAGCTGAAGGCGATGGTCCACGTGAAGGACCAGGACCTCGAGAGGCTCGACGAGCTCGTGGTCGAGCAGGAGCAGCGGGGCGCGGCGCCGCCGAAGAAGGGAGGCGCCGCGTGAAGATCCGCAAGGAGCTCTTCTTCGGCTTCGCCTTGATGGCGATCCTCATCCTGGCGACCGCGATCTTCATGCCGGCGCCGTGGAAGTGGACGCCCGGACATTACGGCCTGTTCATGCTGTCGATGGTCGTCGTCGCGATCATGCTCGGCTTCCCGACGGCCTTCACGCTCATGGGGATGGGCGTCATCTTCGCCTTCATCGCCTACCGGATGAGCTCCCCGGCCTCCGTCGCGATGAAGCAGACGCTCGACCTGATGGCGATGCGGGCCTACGCGGTGATGACGAACGACGTCCTCATCTCGATCCCGCTCTTCGTGTTCATGGGCTACCTCGTCGAGCGCGCGGCGCTCATCGAGAAGCTGTTCAAGAGCCTGAACCTCGCCATCGGCCGCATCCCCGGCTCGCTCGCCGTCGCCACGCTCGCCACCTGCGCGCTCTTCGCCACCGCGACCGGCATCGTCGGCGCGGTCGTGACGCTCATGGGGCTCCTCGCCTTCCCGGCGATGCTCCGCGCGCGCTACGACATCAAGCTCTCCGCAGGCGTGATCACCGCGGGCGGGTGCCTCGGGATCCTGATCCCGCCCTCGGTCCTCCTCATCCTCTACGGCGCGACCGCCTCCGTTTCGGTCGTGCAGCTCTACGCGGGCGCGTTCTTCCCCGGCCTCATGCTCGCCGGGCTCTACATCGGCTACGTGATCATCCGCGCGGCGCTGAACCCGTCGCTCGCGCCGAAGCCGCCGCCGGAGGAGACGAGGGTGGACCTCCCCCCCGCTGCGATGGCGCTCTCCGGTGGCCAGCCGATCCTCGCCCTGCCCGCCCTCGCGCGCGCGTTCGCGAGCGGCCGCTCCGGCGTCTCGCGGCGGACGATCGCTGCGCAGCTCGGCCTCGCGCTCCTCCCGCTCGGGATGATCCTGGTGCCGGTGGCCGTCATCCACCGCGTGGCCACCTCGCCCGAGGAGGTCGTCGACACCTCGGGGCTCGAGGCCGCCGGCGCCGGCCTGCGCGAGGCGGTCGCGGGCGGCGTCGAGGAGCCGCCCGCGGAGGGCGTGCAGGAGCCGCTCGGCTCGGGCGCGCCGGAGCCGCCCGGCGCCGAGAAGGCGGAGCCCACCGCGCACGCGGCGGCGAAGGACGAGAAGTCCGCCGCGGCCGCCGCCGGCGAGCGGCTGCCGACGCCGCGCTGGTTCTGGGTGGTCCTCGCGGTCGCCGTCCTCGGGCTCGCGGCCCACTACTCCATCTTCACCTTCGAGCGGCTGCAGGTCTTCAAGCTCCTGCTGGGCTCGTTCTTCCCGCTGTCCGCGCTCATCCTGGCGGTGCTCGGGACGATCATCTTCGGCTGGGCGACGCCGACCGAGGCGGCCGCGATGGGCGCGGCGGGCGGGCTCATCCTCGCCGCGGCGTACCGGCGGCTCACGCTCGACGTCGTGAAGGAGTCGGTCTTCCTGACCGCAAAGACCACCGCGATGGTCTGCTGGCTGTTCGTCGGGTCGTCGATCTTCTCGACCGCCTTCGCGCTCCTCGGCGGCCAGCAGATCATCGAGCACTGGGTCCTCTCGCTCGACATGACGCCGGTCCAGTTCATGCTGCTCGCCCAGTTCATCATCTTCGTGCTCGGCTGGCCGCTCGAGTGGACCGAGATCATCGTCATCTTCATGCCCATCTTCCTGCCGCTGCTCGGGCACTTCGACATCAACCCGCTCTTCTTCGGGCTGCTCGTGGCGCTGAACCTGCAGACGGCGTTCCTCTCGCCGCCGGTGGCGATGGCCGCGTTCTACCTCAAAGGGGTTGCCCCCAAGCATGTCACCCTGAATCAGATCTTCGCGGGGATGATGCCGTTCATGGGCATCCAGCTCCTGGCGCTCGCCCTCCTGTACGTGTTCCCCCAGATCGGGCTGTGGTTGCCGGAGGTGCTCTACCGATGAGCCCGATCGCCGCCCGCTTCGCCGAGATCGTCGGGACCGCGAACGTCGTCACGGATCCCGCCGAGCTCCTCGTGTACGAGGCGGACGGGCTCACGCACGGCCGGACCCCACCGGCCGTGGTCGTGCTCCCCGGTTCCACCGCGGAGGTCGTCGGGATCGTACGGATCGCCGCCGAGGCGGGCGTCCCCCTCGTGCCGCGCGGCTCCGGGACGGGCCTCTCGGGCGGTGCGCGGCCGGTCGAGGGCTGCGCCGTCGTCTCCCTCTCCCGGATGCGCCGCATCCTCGAGGTGGACCTCGCGAACGGCTGGGTCCGGGTCGAGCCGGGCGTCTTCAACCTCGACGTCACGAAGGCCGTGTCGCCCGCCGGCTGGTACTACGCCCCCGACCCCTCGTCGCAGGGCGTCTGCTCGATCGGCGGCAACGTCGCCGAGAACTCGGGGGGCGCGCACTGCCTCAAGTACGGCTTCACGACGAACCACGTCCTCGCCGTCGAGGTGGTGCTCTCCGACGCGAGCGTCGTCCGGTTCGGCGGCCCGGCGGCGGACGCCCCCGGCTACGACCTCCTCGCGCCGCTCGTCGGCGCCGAGGGGATGTGCGGCATCGTCACAGAGGCGACGCTGAAGCTCCTCCGCAAGCCCGAGGTGACCCGCACCTTCTTCGCGACGTTCCCGTCCACCGACGAGGCGGGGGCCGCGGTCTCGGGGATCATCGCCGCGGGGATCCTGCCGGCGGCGATCGAGATGATGGATCGGCTCGCCATCGAGGCCGCGAAGGCCGCGACCGGGCTCGACTGGCCCGACGTCGGCGCGGCCCTCCTCATGGACGCCGACGGGCCGCGCGCCGAGGTGGAGCACGTCTCCGCGCGCGCCATCGAGATCGCCCGCGCCGCGGGCGCGCTCGAGGTCCGGGTCCCGCGGGACGAGGCCGAGCGCGCGCTCATGTGGAAGGGGCGGAAGAGCGCCTTCGCCGCCGTCGGCCGGATCAGCCCGAACTACATGGTCGAGGACGGCGTGATCCCGCGGTCCGAGATCGCGCGCGTGCTCCGGGAGATCGCGCGGATGGCGGGCGAGGTGGGGCTCCGCGTCGCGAACGTGTTCCACGCCGGCGACGGCAACCTGCACCCGCTCGTGCTCTACGACGCCCGGAACCCCGGCGAGGAGGAGCGGGCGGCGACGCTCGGCGGCGAGATCCTCCGGCTCTGCATCCGCTCCGGCGGATCGATCACGGGCGAGCACGGCGTCGGCGCCGAGAAGTCTCGCTACATGGCGGAGCAGTTCAGCGAGGCCGACCTCGAGACGATGGCCCGCGTGCGCTGCGCGTTCGACGGCGCGGCGCTCATGAACCCCGGCAAGGTGTTCCCCACGCCCCGGCTCTGCGGCGAGAAGCCGGGCCCCTACCGCCCCCACCCCGCCGAGGTGGCCGGGCTCGCGGAGCGGTGGTGAGCGCGGCCCCGCGTCCGGCCGGAGAGGCCGACGCCGTGCTCGGGGTCCGCCCGCGCCTCGCGCTCGAGCCGGCGTCGGTGGACGAGGCGGCCGAGGCGATGCGCGCGCTCGCGAAGGACCGGCTCGCGGTCGCGTTCGTCGGCGGCGGCACCGACCTCGAGCTCGGACGCCCGCCCGCCCGGCTCGACGCGGTCCTCCACACACGCCGCCTCTCGAAGGTGCGCGAGCACGCCCCCTCCGATCAGATCGTGGCGGTCGAGGCGGGGATCACGCTCGCGGAGCTGCAGCGCCACCTCGCGCCCCACCGGCAGCGGCTCGCCCTCGACCCGCCGTTCCCGGAGCGGGCGACGATCGGGGGGATCGTCGCCGCGAGCGCGTTCGGGCCGCGCCGCACGCGGTACGGAGTGGCGCGCGACCTCGTCATCGGCATGACCGTCGTCCGCGCCGACGGCGTCGTCGCGCGCGGCGGCGGCAAGGTGGTGAAGAACGTGGCGGGGTTCGACTTCCCGCGGCTGTTCTGCGGATCGCTCGGCACGCTCGGGCTCGTGGCGGAGGTCGTCTTCCGGCTGCACCCGCTCCCGGAGGCCTCGGCGACCGCGGTGTTCGAGGGGCTCGACGCGGCGGACGTGGCGGAGACCCTGCCGGTGCTGCGCGACCTCGGCGTAGAGCCGACCGCGCTCGCCGCGCTCGGCTCGGGCCGGGGGTTCACCGTCGCGGCCCGGTTCGAGGGGTTCGGGCCCGGCGTGCGGGATCAGGTGGAGCGCACGCTCGGCCGCGCCGGCGGCGGCGCCCGCGTGGACGGGGCCGCGGAGGAGGCGCTCTGGGCGCGCCACGACGCGCTCCGCGGCGCGGGCGACGTCCGGGCGAAGGCGTCGTTCGCTCCCGGGAGGCTCGCCGCGGCGGTCGAGGTGCTGCGCCCGCTCGCCTCGGCGCTCCGGGGCGGGACGCTCGTCCTCCACCCCGCGATCGGCATCGCCTTCGTTTCGGGGACGCTCGACGACGACGCCGCGACCGCGGCCGCCGTCGACGCGGCGCGCGCGGCGCTCGGGCCGATGGGCAACGGCGCGCTCGTTCTCTCCGCGGCGCCGGCGGCGCTCCGGGCGCGGACGGATCCGTGGGGACCTCCGCCCGCGGCCTTCGACGTCATGAAGCGGATGAAGGCGCAGTTCGATCCCGACGCGCGGCTCGCGCCGGGGCGGTTCGTGGGAGGCATCTGATGGCGGCCGCCGCTGCAGCGCCCGAGGTCCGGACCGTCGCGGCGGGGCGCTCTCCCGCAGACGACTGCGTCCACTGCGGCTTCTGCCTGCCCACCTGCCCGACCTGGCAGAACTGGCAGGAGGAGATGGACTCGCCCCGCGGCCGCATCGATCTCTTCCGGGCGCTCGAGGATGGGAAGGTGGCGATGTCGCCCGCCGTCGCCGCCCACTTCGACCGCTGCCTCGGCTGCATGGCGTGCCTCACCTCGTGCCCGTCCGGAGTCCGCTACGACCACGTGATCGACCGCGCGCGCGTGCTCGTCGAGGAGCGCCACCCGCGCTCGCTCGGAGACCGGCTCTGGCGAGGGTTCGTGTTCGCGCTGTTCACCCGTCCGTGGCTCCTGCGGATTGCGGCGCTGGGGCTCTGGCTCTTCCGCGCCACCCGGCTCCAGGCGCTCGCGCGCGCGCTCGGGATCCAGCGCCTCTCGCGCCGGATCGCGGCGATGGACGCGCTCGCGCCGCCGATGGCGGCGGCGGAGCTGTTCCAGGGGCTCCCGCGCGTCACCGCGGCGAAGGGCGAGCGGCGGCTCCGCGCCGGCCTCGTCGGCGGGTGCGTGCAGCGGGTCTTCTTCCCGAACGTGAACGGGGCGACGCTGCGGGTGCTCGCCGCGGAGGGGATCGAGGTCGTCGTGCCGGCGGGGCAGGGCTGCTGCGGTGCGCTGTCCGTGCACGCCGGGCGGGCCGAGGAGGCGCGGCGGCTCGCCCGCGCGCTCGTCGAGACCTTCGAGAAGGAGCAGGTCGACGTCGTCGTCGTCAACGCCGCGGGCTGCGGCTCCCACCTCAAGGACCTCGCGCACGTGTTCGCCGGGGACCCCGAGTTTCTCCCGCGCGCCCGCGCGTTCGCGGAGAAGGTGCGCGACGTCTCGGAGCTCCTCGCGTCGCTCCCGCAGCGGGCGCCCCGGGCCCCGCTCCGGGCGCGCGTCGCGTACCACTCGCCGTGCCACCTCGGGCACGCGCAGCGGATCACCGAGGCGCCGCGCGCGCTCCTCCGCGGCATCCCCGGCGTCGAGCTCGTCGAGGTGCCCGACGGCGAGCAGTGCTGCGGCTCGGCGGGCGTCTACAACCTCGTGGAGCCGGGGAGCGCCGACGAGATCGGGCGGCGCAAGGCCGACGCGGTCCTCTCCACGAAGGCGACGATCCTCGCGAGCGCGAACCCCGGCTGCTCGCTCCAGATCCGCCGGATGATCGAGGAGAAGGGCGGCGCGGTCGAGGCGGCCCACCCCATCGAGATCCTCGACCGCGCGATCCGCGGCGGGTGAGCCGCGCCTGATCGAGGCACGCGACGCGAACGACCTCGTCGCGGGCAGCGCCTGTCCCTAGCCGACCCGGCGGTCCTACCTCCGGGGGGACGTCGAGACGAACGAGGCGATCGCCGCCGCCACCGCGCGCGGCTCCTCCAGCATGACGAGGTGGCCCGCGCCCGGCACGAGCACGAGCCGGGCCCCGGCGATCCGGTCGGCGAGGAACGCGGAGTACTTCGGCGGCGTGAGCCGGTCCTCGGTGCCGCAGACGACGAGCGCGGGGGCACGGATCTCGCCGAGCCGCGCCATGACGTCGAACGCGTCGCACGCGGCGAGGTCGCCGTGGAGAAGGCCCGGCGGCGTCGCCGCGATCCGCCGGGCGCGTGCCTCGCGCGTCCCGTCGCTCGCCGCCGGCCCGAAGGAGCGGTCCGCCGTCTCGCGGGCCGCGATCGCGAGCCCCTCCGGGCTCGCCGCCGCGGCGAGGGCCTCCGGCGCGACGCGCAGGCGCGCCCCGGTCGCGACGAGGACGAGGCCGGCGACGCGCTCGGGGCGCGAGAGCGCGAGCGAGAGGGCGACGGCGCCGCCCATGGAGTGGCCGGCGACCACGGCCGCGGCGATCCCCGAGGCGTCGAGGAGGGCCTCGACGGCCCGTGCGTAGCCCTCGACGGACCGCGCGGCCGGAGCGGGCGCCGCGCCGTGGCCCGGCAGGTCGACGGCGAGCACGCGGCGGCCGGGGAGGGCGCGGATCTCGGCCGGCCAGTCGTCGCTCGCGGCCCCGGCCCCGTGCAGGAGCACGAGCGGCGGCAGCCCCCCGGTGTCGCCCGACGCGTGCGCCACCGCGCGCGGCGTGGCGGTCCCGGGCGTCACGCGTCCGGGAAGCGGTGGTCCTTGAGCTGCTCGCGGAGCGCGCTCTTCAGGAACTTCCCGACGGCGGTGCGCGGGATCTGCGGCAGGAAGACGAAGGAGTCGGGCAGCCAGAAGCGCGCGAAGAGCGGCTCGAGGTACTCGCGGAGCTCCTTCTCGGTGGCCCGGGAGCCTTCCTTCAGCACGACGCAGGCGACCGGCCGCTCCGCCCACTTCGGGTGCGGGAGGCCGATCACCGCCGCCTCCTTCACCGCCGGGTGGCCCATGAGCGCGTTCTCGAGGTCGACGGAGCTGATCCATTCCCCGCCGGACTTGATGAGATCCTTCGACCGATCGGTGATGCGGATGTAGCCCTCCGGATCCTGCGTGACGATGTCGCCGGTCCGGAACCAGCCGTCCATCGTGAACTTGTCGGCCTCGGCGGGGTTCAGGTAGTAGCTCGCCGCGACCCACGGGCCGCGGACGTGCAGCTCGCCCATCGACTTCCCGTCGGCGGGTGCCGGTCCCGAGTCGCCGATGACGCGGAGCTCGACGAACGGGAGCGGCAGGCCCTGCGTCGCGCGGATCCGGAAGCGCTCCGGCTCCGGCAGCGTCGCGAGCCGGGGCTTCAGCTTGGAGACGGTCCCGACCGGCGTCATCTCCGTCATGCCCCAGGCGTGGAGCACGTTCAGCCCGTGCCGCTTCTCGAACCCCTCGATCATCGCCTGCGGCGCCGCCGAGCCCCCGACCGCCATGCAGCGGAGGCTCTTCGTGTCCCAGCGCTTCGGGTCCTTGTCGAGCGCCTCGAGGATCGCGAGCCACACGGTCGGCACCCCTCCGGCGACGGTCACGCGCTCCGACGAGATGAGGTCGAGCAGGCTCGCCGGGTCGAGGTGCGGCCCCGGGAACACCAGCTTCGCGCCGACGAGCGCGGCCGTGTAAGGGAATCCCCAGGCGTTCGCGTGGAACATGGGGACGACGGGAAGGACCACGTCCGAGTGCGACGCTCCGATGGAGTCGGGCAGCGCGCACGCCAGCGAGTGGAGGACGAGCGCCCGGTGCGAGTAGAGGACGCCCTTGGGCCGGCCCGTGGTGCCGGACGTGTAGCAGATCGCGGCGGCCTGGCTCTCCTCGAGCGGCGGCAGCCGGAACTGCGCGAGCTCCGGCTCGATGAGCTGCTCGTAGTCGAGCGTGCCGTCGGGTGCGGGCTGGCCGTGCGCCCACACGACGACGTGCCGGGGGTGGACGTCGTGCCGGAACCGCTCCCAGACCGGCAGGAGGACGTCGTCGACGAGCAGCACCTGGTCGTCGGCGTGGTTCATGATGTAGGTGAGGTCGGCGGGGTGGAGCCGCGGGTTGAGCGTATGGAGCACCGCGCCGGTGAGCGGCACGCCGAAGTAGGCCTCGAGGTGGCGCGCGTGGTTCCAGCCGAGCGTCGCGACGCGATCGCCCGGCCGGATCCCGAGCCGCAGGAGCGCGTTCGCGAGCTTCTTCACGCGCCGGTTCAGCTCGCCGTAGCTCGAGCGGTGGACCGACTTGTCGGGCTGGCGCGAGACGATCTCGATGGTCGGGTAGTAGCTGCCGACGCGCTCGAACAGGTGCGCGAGCGTCAGGGGGAAGTCCATCATCAGGCCTTGCATCGCGACCTCCGGGGGTGGGGGCGTCGAATGACTTTTTCAGCGACGCGCGGGCGCCGTCGAGAGGCCCGTCCGGGGGGGTGGCGAGGGCCCGACCGGGCCGTCCTCGGAGACGGGCACCCCCGCGCCTCGGCGCGTATCACCCCCGTCCTTTCTCCCGGGAGGTCCTCCACGATGCGTACGAAGATCCTTCTCGTGGCGCTCACCGCCGCGGTCGCTTCGCTCGCGCGGCCCGCCGCCGCCGCCCCGATCACGATCGGGTTCATCAACTCCATCACCGGGCCGGAGGCGCCCATCGGGGAAGCCCTCACGAACGGCGCCGAGCTCGCGCTCGACGACCTGAAGAAGAAGGGGATCGACCTGCAGGTGCTGCGCCAGGACGACACCGGGAAGCCGCAGGTCGCGATGAGCGCGATGGAGCAGCTCGCCACCGGCGACGACGTGCCGATGGTGGTGGGGCCCTACGCGTCGGCGCCCGCGAACGCCATCGCGAAGCTGGCCGAGCAGTACAAGGTCCCGCTCCTCATCCCCGTCGCCTCGAAGGAGGACATCACGAGGCAGGGGTACCAGTGGGTGTTCCGCCTGAACGCGCCCTCGCACGAGTACGCGCAGCAGCTCATCGACGCGGCGCTCACGGTGGGGAAGCCGAAGACCATCGCCGTCATCTACGAGAGCACCGACTTCGGAACCTCCGGCTCCACCCAGGCGAAGGAGTACGCGGCGAAGAAGGGGCTGAAGGTCGTCGCCGACGAGGCCTATCAGAAGGGCGCGCCCGACTATCGCTCCACGCTGACCCAGATCCGCGCCCTCAACCCCGACCTCGTGTTCATGGTGTCGTACGTGGCCGACGCGATCCTGCTCATGCGCCAGTCGCGCGAGGTGGGGCTGAAGCCCCAGGCGTTCCTCGGCGCCGGCGCCGGGTTCGACACCGTGCAGTTCCAGAGCGAGAAGGACATCTCGAACGACGTGCTCGTCGTCACGCAGTGGATGCCGGACTCCGGCTGGCCCGGCGCCGCCGACTTCGCGAAGCGCTACGAGGCGCGCTTCGGCAAGCGGCCGACGTACCACGCGGCGACCGCGTACGAGGCGTTGACGATCGCGGGCGACGTGGTGTCGAAGGCGAGCGGCGATCGGAAGAAGATCCGCGACGCGCTCGCGAGCGGCAGCTGGAACGGCATCATGGGCGAGACGAGGTTCCAGACCTACGAGGGGTTCACGAACCAGAACCCGCACCAGATGCTGGTGTTCCAGTACCAGCACGGGCAGCCGGTGGCGGTCTACCCGCCGAAGTATGCGAAGGGGAAGGTGGTCTACCCGTTCCCGGGCTGGAAGTGAGGAAGCCCGCCGGTGCTAGGCGGGCCTCGAGAGCGTCGCCGGCTCGCTCACGTCGACGCCGACCTCGACCGAGATCTCGCTCGCGAACGACCGGAGCACGAGCTCGACCGGCCGGCGGGGCGTGGCCCTCGGGCGCCGCCCGTAGCCGACGCGGAGCAGCAGCTGCGGCAGCCCCGGATCGCCGAGCTCGCGCCGGAGGCGCCGCCGCACGTCCGGGACCTCGATCGGCTGGCTCAGGAACGAGACTGCGAGCCCGCCCGCGGCCGCGCGGAGCAAGAGGCGCTGCATCGCGCGGCCGGCCGAGAGCCATTCCGGCGGAGCGTCGTCGCGTGTCGACAGCACGAGCATGCTGCGCGTGCGCTCGTCGCAGCGTAGGTCCAGCTCGCCGCCGCGGCCGCCGCGCGCGCGACGCACCAGGCGTCGCAGGAGGCGACCGGCGGTCGACACGCCCTGCGCGCGCTCCGGCGCGATCCCTTCGAGCGGGCGCCCGGCGCGGTGGGTCCAGAGGGCCAGCTCGGAACGGAAGCGCGCGCTCGACCACTGCAGGCCGTCCGCCTCGGCCACGAGCTCGGCGACCGGACGCGCGAGCCAGCGCGGGATCCCGCGGAAGAGCCCGAGGCCGCTCACCTCGGCGGCGAGCTTCGCGAGATCCTCGGCGGGGACGCGGCCCGAATACAGGGCGACGGAGCTGCGCCGGACCGGGATGGCGCGGAACAGCTCCTCCTCGGCCGGCGTCGGTGCGCGGCGGCCGACGAGCCGGACGACGGCGACGAGGCCGTCCCGCAGCGCATCGCACGGCTGTACCTCGGCGTCGTGCCCGAAGTGGGCGGCGGCGATCCGGAGGTTCTCGACCGCCGCGCCGCACGCGATCACGGCCTCGCGGCCGTGCGGGTCGGCGGCCTTGAGGGACCGCCGCGGATCGACGTGGACGCGGAGCTCGTGCCCCTCGATGTCGAACAGCCACGGCTGCGCGTTGTTGCGCGACGGCGCCCGGATCGCGTAGCGGAGCAGGAAGCGGAGCCGCTCCGCCGGCCCCGCCCACGCCGGGAACACCGGTCCGAGCCGGGCCGTGTCGTTCCAGTGCAGTACGCGATCCCCCGCCATGTGATCGAGGGACAAACAATGTGCGCTCCTGTGACCTTTGCGAAGTGCTCTGGGTGGGTCCTTTTGTCGCCCCCGGCGGTATGGCCCCCGCGCGGGGCTGCGGACGGAGGGTCCGCGTGACCGCCTCGCTGCCGGTCGCGGCCGGCCGTGAGCGGCCTGCCTCAGCCCCGACCGGAAAATTGCCAGGCCCGGAATCCGACGCGACGATATCGGCCGATGCCACGCCGAGCCGCCCTCGCCGCCCTGCCGGTCGCGCTGCTCGCCTGCGCAGGTCCCCTCCATCGATTGCAGCGGGCGGAGCTGCCGCCTGTCGCGCCGGCGCCGGCGCGCGCCGAGTTCCTCCCCGCCGACGGCGACGAGATCTTCGCGAGGGCGGTCGGCGTCGCGGACCTCGAGGGCTATCCCCTCAGGACGTGCGACGCCGGGCGGGCGCGCATGGAGACGAAGCCGTTCGAGCTGCTCCAGGCCGCGTGCGGTGCCACCACGTGCCTCGCCCGGCAGACGGTCGAGGTGAAGCTGGGCCACCACGCCGCCCGCGTCACGGTGACGCGGGAGATCTACGACGCCCCTGCGCGGACGTGGCGGCTCGACGGCGAGGGATCCGCGGAGGCGGCGCGCGAGCTGCTCGGCCGCATCATGTCGCTGCCGCGGCTGGACCTCCACCGGAACCCGTGCACCGCCGCCGTGCGCGTGCAGGTGTCGGCGCTCGGGGCGGGGGGCGCGCGCCCCTGACGGCCGCCGGGGACCGCTCAGCGGTTCCGGCCGTACGTCTCGTGCGCGGAGACCCACTCGAGCGAGGAGATGGCGGCGGCGAGCGAGATCTCGCCGGCGAGGGCGACGCGGCATCACGCGGAATGGCGGGCCGTCCGCCGCCGCGGTCGCGCCGATGCGCACCCCGCGACGATCGGATGTGACGGGCACCCCGGCTAGGGCGTCACCCAGTCGAGGACGATCTTCCCCGACTGCCCGCTCCGCATGACGTCGAACGCCTCCTGGAACCGGGCGATCGGGAACCGGTGCGTGACGACGGGCGAGATGTCGAGGCCGGACTCGAGCATCGCGACCATCTTGTACCAGGTCTCGAACATCTCCCGGCCGTAGACGCCCTTCAGGAAGAGCCCCTTGAACACGATCTGGTTCCAGTCGACCGCCTCGGGGCCGGGCATGATCCCGAGCAACGCGATCCGGCCGCCGTGGTTCATGACCTCGAGCATCTGGCGGAAGGCGGGGCCGTTCCCGCTCATCTCGAGCCCGACGTCGAACCCCTCCTTCATGCCGAGCTCCTCCATCGCGCGGCGGAGGTCCTCCCTCGGGACGTGCACGGTCCGCGTCGCGCCCATCCGCCTCGCGAGCGCGAGCCGGTAGTCGTTCACGTCCGTCACGACGACGTTCCGGGCGCCGACGTGGCGCGCGATGGCCGCGGCCATGATGCCGATGGGGCCGGCGCCCGTGACGAGCACGTCCTCGCCGACGAGGTCGAACGAGAGCGCCGTGTGCGCGGCGTTGCCGTACGGGTCGAAGATGGACGCGATCTCGTCGGGGATGCCGTCCGGGATCCGGTAGACGTTCTCCGCCGGGATGACGAGGAAGTCGGCGAACGCGCCGGGCCGGTTCACGCCGACGCCGATCGCGTGGCGGCACAGGTGCCGGCGCCCGGCGCGGCAGTTCCGGCAGAAGCCGCAGGTGAGGTGCCCCTCGCCGGAGACGCGGTCGCCCGGCGTGAACGCCTCGACCTCGGCGCCGACGCGCTCCACGACGCCGAAGTACTCGTGGCCGACGACCATCGGCACCGGGATCGTCTTCTGGCTCCAGTCGTCCCAGTTGTAGATGTGGACGTCCGTGCCGCAGATGGCGGTCTTCCGGATCCGGATCATGACGTCGTGGACGCCGACCTCCGGGACCGGCGCGTCCTCGACGAGCCAGATGCCCGGCCTCTTCTGCGACTTGACGAGCGCCCTCATGCGGTCACCGGATGACGCCGAGCGCGCGGCCCACCCGGGCGAACGCGGCGACGGCGAGGTCGAGGTCGTCCTTCGAGTGCGCGGCGCTCATCTGCGTCCGGATGCGCGCCTGGCCCTTCGGGACGACCGGGAAGAAGAAGCCGATCGCGTACACGCCCTCGTCCATGAGCCGCGCCGCGAACTCCTGCGCGAGCTTCGCGTCGCCGAGCATCACCGGGATGATGGGGTGCTCGCCCGGCACGAGCTGGAACCCGAGCTTCGTCAGCTCGGCCCGGAACCGCCGCGCGTTGTCGCGGAGCCTGCGCCGGAGGTCGTCGCCGCCCTCGACGAGGTCGAGCACCTTCAGGCTCACCGCCGCGATGACCGGCGCGAGCGTGTTCGAGAAGAGGTACGGGCGCGCGCGCTGCCGCAGCCACTCGACGACCTCCCTCGAGCCCGCGGCGTACCCGCCCGACGCGCCGCCGAGCGCCTTCCCGAGCGTGCCGGTGACGAGGTCCACGCGCCCCAGGACGCCGAGGTGCTCGGGCGTGCCGCGCCCCTTCTCGCCGACGAACCCGACGGCGTGGCTGTCGTCCACCATGAGGAGCGCGCGGTGGCGATCGGCGAGCTCGCAGATCTCCGGGAGCTTCGCGAAGGTGCCGTCCATCGAGAAGACGCCGTCCGTCACGACGAGCTTGAACCGCGCGCCCGCCGCGTCCGCCTCGCGGAGCCGCGCCTCGAGCTCGGCCATGTCGCCGTTCGCGTACCGGTAGCGGCTCGCCTTGCAGAGCCGGATCCCGTCGATGATCGACGCGTGGTTGAGCGCGTCCGAGATCACCGCGTCCTCCTCGCCGAGGAGCGCCTCGAACACGCCGCCGTTCGCGTCGAAGCAGGACGAGAAGAGGATCGTGTCCTCGAAGCCGAGGAAGCGTGCGAGCCGGTCCTCGAGCGTCTTGTGGACGTCCTGGGTCCCGCAGATGAACCGGACCGAGGAGAGGCCGAAGCCGTAGCGGGGGAGCGCCTCCCGGGCGGCCTCGACGAGGTCCGCCCGGCCGGCGAGCCCGAGGTAGTTGTTCGCGCAGAGGTTCACGACGCGCCGCCCGTCTGCCTCGATCCAGGCGCCCTGGGGAGTCGTGATCACGCGCTCGCGCTTCTTGAGGCCCTCGGCCTCGAGCTTCCGGAGCTCGGCGCGGAGGTGCTCGGTGTACGCGGGGTTCATGGCGACCCCGGTCTAACCCGGATCCGGCCCGGGAGCACGCTCCCCTCGGTGACGCCCGGCGCGCGCGGAATGTGGTAGGTCCGGGGACATGGGCCACCTCGGACGGCTGAAGCAGGAGTACCGGGATCTGCTCTCGCGGCTCGACCGCGGGACGATGGCGCTGCCCGAGCCGGAGGACGAGCGGGCGCGGCAGGGGCTCCAGGAGATCCTCGAGATCCTGTTCACGCCGGAGGAGGCGGCGCTCGCGTCGCGCCTCCCGGTGCGGCCCACCTCCCTCGACCGGCTCGCGGCGCGGCTCGCCGTCGGCGCCGAGGAGCTCGCGGCGCGGCTCGAGCCGATGTGCGACCGCGGCGTCGTGCTCGACCTCGTGCATCCCAAGACCGGGAAGCGCACGTACATGCTCTCGCCGCCGGTGGTCGGGTTCTTCGAGTACTCGCTCATGCGCGCGAAGGACTCGATCCCGAAGAAGCGGATGGCCGAGGCGCTCCACGCGTACACCCACGGCGATCCCGCGTTCGCGCGCGAGGCATTCGGGCACGACACGGTCATCGGCCGCGCGCTCGTGCACGAGCCGGAGCTCGGCGATGAGGCGCTGCCCGACGTGCTCGCCTGGGAGCGCGCGAGCGACGTCGTCGCGAGCGCGCGCAGGTGGGCCGTGTCGCTCTGCTTCTGCCGCCACAAGGCCGAGCACCTCGGCGAGGCGTGCGACGCGCCGATGGACAACTGCCTCTCCCTGAACGGCGGCGCCGAGTTCGTGATCCGCCGCGGCTTCGGGCGCGAGATCGGGAAGGCCGAGGCGATGGACCTCCTCGTGCGCGCCCGCGAGAGCGGGCTCGTGCAGATCGCCGACAACGTGAAGAGCCGCCCGACGTTCGTGTGCAACTGCTGCGGGTGCTGCTGCGAGCAGCTCCAGGCGGTGACGCGCTGGGGGCTCCACGCCGTGAACCCGAGCGGCTTCGTGCCCCGCCACGACGACGCCGCCTGCGCGGGCTGCTCGCGCTGCGCGCGCGCCTGCCCGGTCGGCGCGATCGCGATGGCCCCGCGCCGCAACGCCGGCGAGCGGAAGAACGCGCTCGCGCCGCGGATCGACGAGGAGCGCTGCATCGGGTGCGGCGTCTGCGCGACCGCGTGCCACAAGGACGGGCTCGAGATGGTGCGCGGCGGCCACCCGCGCCCGGTGCCCTCGAACACGGTGGAGCGCGCCGTGCGCATGGCGCTCGAGCGGAACCGGCTCGCGGAGCTGCTGTTCGACGACGGGGCTGGACTCGGCGAGAAGTTCCTGCACCGCGCGGTGGACGCCATCGTGCGGCTGCCGCCGGCGGAGGCGCTCCTCGCGACCGAGCAGGTGCGCTCGCGGTTCGTGGCCGCGGCGCTCCGCCGGTTCGGGGGGCTCGCGTAGGGCGTCTCACCGCACCCGCTGGAACCCGGCGCGCGCCGCGCCGGCCCGGCATAGGATCCCGCCGTGGCCGGCGCGCACCACGTCCTCCTCGTCCCCGGCTTCTTCGGGTTCGCGACGCTCGGCGAGTTCGCCTACTTCGCCCACGTCCGCGACTTCCTCGCCGAGGCGCTGCCGGCGGCGGGGGTGAAGGGCGAGGTCGAGGTCGTGCACACGATCCCGACCGCGTCGCTCGCGCGCCGCGCGGCGATCGTGGCGGAGAGCGTCGCGGCGCTCGCCGAGAAGGGCGGGACCGCGAGCGTCGTCGGCCACTCGAGCGGCGGCCTCGACGCGCGGCTCCTCGTCTCGCCCGAGGCGAAGCTGCCGACGAAGGTGGACGTCGAGCGCTGCGCCCGGAGCGTGCGGGCGATCGTCACGGTCGCGGCGCCGCACTTCGGGACGCCGCTCGCCCACACCTTCGGCACGCTCCTCGGCGAGCAGCTCCTGAAGGTGCTCTCCGTCTCAACGATCTACGCGCTCCGGGCGGGCCGGCTCCCGCTCGGCGTCGTACTGCGGCTCGCGCGCGTGTTCCGCGGACGGAGCGCGCCGACCGGCGTCGTCGACCAGCTCTGGGCCCAGCTCCTCCTCGACTTCTCGGCGGACCGCCGCCGGGCGATCCAGGACTTCTTCGCCCATGTCGGCTCCGACCGGGACCTCGTCGCCCAGATCACGCCGGCGGGGACCGACCTCTTCAACGCCGCGACACACGACCGGCCCGGCGTCCGCTACGGGTGCGTCGTGACGCGCGCGCGGCCGCCGGGCCTGCGCTCGTTCGTGGGCGCGGGCGTGGACCCGTACGCTCACGCGACGCATGCGCTCTTCGTCGCGCTCTACCGGCTCGCCTCGCGGACGAAGCCCGACCGCGTCCGGGTGCCGCGCGAGCGGATCGCCGCGCTCTCGCGCGCGTACCGCAGCCGCGTGGACGAGAAGGTGAACGACGGGATGGTCCCGACGCTCTCGCAGGTCTGGGGCGAGACGATCCGCGCGGTGTGGGCGGACCACCACGACGTCATCGGCCACTTCCACCACCCGACGCACGTGCCGCCCCACTTCGACTGGGTCGCCTCCGGGACCGGCTTCACGCGCGCCCACTTCGAGTCCGTCTGGCGCGACGTGGCGGCGTTCGTCGCGGCCGCCGCGCGGGTGTAGGCGCAGCGCGCATCCCTTCACCACGGGTCAGCGTCGGCGCGCCGGTTCTGGGATGCTGCCGGGAGCTACGGAGGCTCCATGACCCGCATCGTCGTCGCCATCGCCCTCGCCTCTCTCGTCGCGTGCAGCGGCAGCTCCGGCTCGCAGGGGCCGACCGGTCCCAGCGGTCCCAGCGGTCCCAGCGGACCGCAGGGCCTCCAGGGCCTGCAAGGGCTGGAGGGCCCGAGCGGACCTTCCGGCCCGAGCGGCCCGCAGGGTGACCAGGGCCTCCAGGGGCTCCAGGGCCCGAGCGGACCTTCGGGGCCGAGCGGGCTGCAGGGCCTGCAGGGCGCGCAGGGAGTCGCCGGCGATCGCGGTCCGGCGGGCCTGGTGTGGCGCGGGACGTGGTCGGCGACGGACTCGTACGTCGTGAGCGACGCGGTGGCGTGGAACGGCTCGGCGTACGTCGCGCTGGCGGCGAGCACGGCGATCGAGCCGCCGTCGGCGGAGTGGCAGCTCCTCGCCTCGGTCGGCGCCGAGGGGCCGACCGGTCCCACCGGGCCGCAGGGCATCCAGGGCGATCAGGGGCCGATCGGCCTCACCGGCGCGGAAGGTCCCACCGGACCGACCGGGCCGCAGGGCCCGATCGGTCTCGAGGGCCCCGTCGGTCCCATCGGGCCGACCGGCCCCGCTGGCCCGGCGGGCGCGAACGGCGTCTCGGTGACGAGCGTCGCGGTCTCCGCCGGAGACGCGAACTGCGCCTTCGGCGGCGCCCGCTTCACCTCCGCGAGCGGCGATACGTACGCCTGCAACGGCACCCCGGCACCCGGCGCGACGTACCGGTACGCGGTGTTCGACACCTACGACAACTCGTGGAGCTGGCTCATGAACAACGACACCTCGATGTTCGGGGGCGTCCCCCCGTCCAGCTGGACGGATGGCACCGCCACCGCCTGGAACCTGAGCCCGGACAAGGAGCTGCTGCGGACGCTCTTCACGAGGAAGGGCTACGCGGGCAAGAACGCGCTCGTCCACGCCGAGGTGCGCCAGCAGTACTCGTCGACGGACGGGCGGATGGTGCTGGCGCTCTTCCGGATCAGGAACTCGACGGGATCGGCGATCGTCTGGGCGCCCTACTTCTACTACACGGCGTACTCGGGCTGGGGCGAGGTGGCGAGCGTGGCGCTGAACGGAGCCGGGATCTGGTCGAGCGGGGAGGAAACGGCACCTACAACGCGGCGGTCAACCTGACGATCCCGGCGAACCGGACCAGCACCGCCATCTTCGTCGCGGGCGGCGCCGCTCCGTACGGCACGGGGACCACCTTCGGCCGCCAGATCACCCTCGCGTTCCGGAACAACAGCCTCGCGCTCCCGGCGGGCCTGTCCTTCGTCGACGATCTGGACACGGCGGCGGGCGGCTGGGAGCAGTAGCCGACCGCAGCTAACGCCGAGATCAGTTGATTCGAGTGTGGGCGAGCGCGTGCCCGAACCAGCCAGCGATCTTCCTGGCGGGCACGCGCCGCCGGAGACCTCGCACGGCGCGCCGGAGTTCGCGCTCGTCGTCGATTGCGAGCGTGCGAAGGCTGCGCTTGAGGTCCGCCCAGAGAAGCTCGATGGGGTTCAGCTCCGGGCTGTAGGTCGGGAGGTAGACCGGGGTGGCACCGGCGGCCTCGATAGCCGATCTGACAGCGAGCATCTTGTGGATGTTCAGGTTGTCCATGACGACGACGTCGCCGGGACGCAGCCACGGGACCAGCCGCGTGCGAACGAACCGGACGAAGGTCCGACCATTGACGGTGCCCGGGTGAGTCATGAGCTTCGGCTTGGTCCCCAGCCGGATCGCACCGATGAGCGCGACCGTCTTCCACGACCGGAACGGCCGCATCCCGCGAACGCGTTCGCCACGCAGTCCCCAGCCGAACTCGCGGCACATGCCCGTCTTGCAGAAGGATTCGTCGATGAAGACGAGGCGCTTCTCCCGGACGGCGCGGACGAGGGCGCAGAAGACTCGCCGCCGCTCGAGGTTGTGCGGAGTGTCGCGCTCTATCGCGACGAAGGACTTTTCTTTCGGGAGTAGCCGAGGCGCACGAGGGCGCGCTGAACGGACGACCGGCTCGTGGCGAGCTTCTGCGCTTTGCGAAGGGCAGCGGCCATCTCTGCAACCGTCGCGTCTGGCATCGCCGAAACGAGCGCCTTGAACTTCGACTCCACGTCGCGGAGCGGCGAAGGATTGCCGCCACCGGGCGCCAACGGCTCGAGCGATCCGGTCTCGCGGTAGCGGCGGAGAATGCGATTTACGGTCGCCGTCCCGACCCCGACGAGCTCAGCGATTCTCGTCGTAGGTGCGGCCTTCCTGGCGGAGCCGCACGATGACGCGGCGAACCTGCGGGGGAGTCGGTGGTCTCACGACCACCGTAGATCACGACCCGCTGATCGAATCAAGCGGGTCCGGCGTTAGTCGACGTCCTCCACCACCACCTCGGGCGGCTGCTCCAGCCGCTCGGGGTGGCGGAGCAGGGCGAGCAGGAGCTTGAAGGCGGTCGCGTAGTAATGGCCGTCGCAGATCCGCTCGTCGTTCACGGCCTTCAGGCCCACGAACTTGCGCTCCACCACGCCCCCCTGCTCGTCGAGGACGCGCTCGCGCTCCTTCGCCCCGAAGGCGACGAAGAGGGAGGTCGTCCCGAACTCGTAGAGGTGGTGGTAGATGGGCTTGATCCCGAGCGAGCCGAGATCCGTGACGAAGAAGCTCGTGTGGAACGGGCTCGCGCGGTGGACCGCGCGCGGCATCCACCCGAACGCGTCGAGCGCACGCAGGAGCGCGATCGCGAAGCGGATCGCGAACCCCGGGAGGAGCATGAGGACCCGCGCCGTCCGGTCGGCCTCGGTCGCCGCCTCGGGCGACTTCGCGGCGGCGATCGCCGCGTCGAGCGTCGCCGCCACCTCGTGGACCGTCGCAGCGGGGTCGAAGCGCACCTTCACCACCGTCTCCGGGCTGTCCTCGTGGAGCCGCCGCTTCACCGCGAGCGAGACGAGGATCTCGCTGCGCGCGTAGATGCGGTGCCCCGCGACGAAGCGGTTCAGCCGGGGCCGCTGCGAGAAGAGGCGTACCAGGGCGGCCACGAAGACGTGGAGGAACCCGAGCTCGCTCCGCCCCGCCGCGCGCTGCGCGCGCAGCCACGCCTCGGCGGGACCGACGTCGATGCGGTCCTCGAAGTAGTCCTGGGCGTCCACCCGGGTCCGCATGACGTACGGCGTGATCCGGTAGAAGGGATCGAGGCTCCGCAGGAGGCGGCCGTCGTAGCGGTCGCCGCGGCGGCGGCGCCGCTCCGGAGGGTTCGCCTTCAAGCGGCCCCCGCGCGCGCCGGCGCGATGGCGCGGCCGCGGCAGAGCGGCGCGCACAGGCCGCACCCGGTGCAGGTCGCGGCGTCGATCGCGATCGCCTCGCCGCCGGGATCGGAGATCGCCGGGCACCCGAGCGCGAGGCAGGCGCCGCAGCGGTTGCACCGCGACGCGGCGATCGAGAGGGGCTCGGAGCGCGGCGCGCCGCGCGCGCACGCGGAGAGCGCGACGAGCACCGCGCCGCCTGGCTCGACCCCGGCCCGGACCGCGGTCTCGATCGCGGCGAGGTCGGCGGGATCGACGCGGACCGCGCGGGCCCCCGCCGCCGCGAGCGCCGCCTCCACCTCGTGCCAGGCGCCCACGCGCACGTCCGCGACGACGACGCGGCTCGCTCCGGCCCGTGTCGCCGACGCGAGCACGGCGCCGGCGCTGGCGAGGACGGCGCCGGCCCCCGCGACGGCGGCCCACCGGCCGGTCGCATCGGCGAAGGGGGTCCGTGAGGCGGGATCACACCGGGGCCGCCCTGCACCTCGAGCCCCGCCCGTCGGAGCGCCCGGAAGACGCCGAGCTGCGCGCACCCGGCGCACGCGGCGTCCGCCGCGGGCCGACCGCGTGCGACGGCGCGGGGGATCGGAGCGGAGTACGCGGCGGGGGGCACGGCGTCGATGCTACTCGAATCGCCGCGTCGACGGAGGTCGACGATCCCCCGGGAGGACGCCCCGGCTGGACTTCGCCGGGGTTCCCGGGCGGGCCTAAGATCCACTCATGAGGCGCGTCATCGCAGCACTCGCCGTCGTCCTCGCCGCGGGCTGCATGGGATCCACGGCGCACACCCGCAGCCAGCCCGTTGGCTACTCGGCGCCCGAGCCGGACCCGTCCTGCCTCGGGATCGTCGCACAGTGCCGGACGATCAGCGGCGTCCAGCAGGTCGTGATGAAGGTCGGCGTGAGCCGCGAGGGCAAGGTCGCGTTCCTCGACATCCTCACGCCCGAGCTGACGGCCGCGGACGCGGTCGAGGTCCGGCGCGCGCTCGATGGCTGCATGTGGAAGCCGGCGGTCGGCCCGAACGGCGAGCGGGTCGAGGGGACGTTCACGCTCGCGATCCAGCGGTAGCCCGGCGCGCCGCGGGGGCGGCCGGATCAGTCCGGGAAGGCCGCGGGCTCGGCGACCGGCGGCGCCGCGAGGTAGCAGACCGCCTCCTGCCTCACGCAGTCCGCGTTGAGCCACAGCGACCGCCCGTCGCCGCGCAGCGGGAAGTCCACGACGCGGACGATCTCCGCGATGCGCGCGTCCTCCGGGAGCAGCTCCGCGAGCCGGTTCGGCTCGGACCGGAGCAGCTCCTCCTGAAGCCGGTAGCCCGGCCGGTCCGGGTAGACCGCGACGTAGAGCATGCTCGACTCGACGAGGTCGTTGAAGAAGTGCGAGCCGAGCGAGACGTCCGGGACGACCTTCATGCCGGTCTTCACGATCTCGACGATGGCCGAGACGCGCTGGATCTCCGCGAACGACGTCGGCACCCCGAGCGCGATCGTGCTCGTCCCCCAGCGCCCGGGGCCGAGGAGCAGGATCCGCCGGTGTCCCGCGGGCTCGAGCCGCGTGAGCCGCCCGACGACCCGCGCCACCTCGTACCGGTCGCTCTGCCCGAGCCGGTCGTAGGCGTCCGGGTCCACGAACACGACGCGGTCCACCGGCGCGCTCGTGCTCTGCCCGACGACCGGGCCGCGGCTCGCGAGCACGATCGCGCGCTCGGGCAGGCCCGGCGGGGGCGGCGTCGCGATGCCGCCCTCCTTTACTTGAAGGGGCCGGCACTGCACGAGGTTCAGCCGGAACTGGCCGCCCGGGAGGAAGTTCGCGGTGAACTCGACGTCGACGGGGTAGCGGTAGGCGTCGGCGAGGGTGCGGACCATCGCGCGCACGTCGTCCACGAAGGGCGTCGCGGCGAGGAGCTTGTCGAAGGTGAGCACCGGCGGCCGGTCGCGGGGCGCCGTCGCAAAGAGGTCGAGCGGGACGTCCGTGAGCTGCGGCGCGAGCTCCGCGAACGGGCGCGAGTCGAACCGGTTCGTCGCGAGGTCGATCACGTCCACCCGCCGCTGCGCGTGCTCGGTGATCTCGTCGAGGCTCGTCTCGGGCCGCGTGAGCGGCGCGTTCAGGGCGACGACGCGCGTGTAGTCGTCGTCGGAACGGTCGACGGCGCGCGTCCCGAGGCCGAACACGAGCCGGATCATCCCCGCCTGCGGGTCGATGGCCGGGTTCCAGGCCCACGGGTTGTACGACAGGGCGACGCCGGCGGCCTGCGGGAAGAAGAGGTCGCCGTGGACCGCGCCCGACACGCGCTGGACGAGGATCGCCATCTGCTCGTCGCGATCGAGGAGCCCGCGGTGCTCGCGGTACCGGAGCGCCTCCTCGCTCATGGCGCTCGCGTAGATCTCGGCGGACCGCGGCGAGGAACGCCTGGAGCCGCTCGTCGGGCGAGCCCTGGTTCGGGCAGAAGACGCTGTCGTACTTGCCCGTGAACGCGTTCCCGAACCCGTCCTCGAGGAGGGACGAGGAGCGGACGATGATCGGCGACTGGCCGTAGTACTCGAGCATCGCCCGGAACTGCCGGAGGATGAACTCGGGGAACAGGCCGTTCAGGATCCGCTCGCGCGCCTCGGCGGCCCCGTCGAGGAAGGTGGCCGGGCTGCGCTGCTCGCGGCGCGCGCGCCAGCAGCCGTTCCGGACGAGGTACGTGTAGAAGACGTCGGACCCCGCGAACCACGAGTCGTGCGGCTCGAGCCGCCGCGCCCAGCGGGGGTCCGACTTCGCGAGGATGGCGCGGGCGACGAGCATGCCGACCGCCTTGCCGCCGACGAGCCCGGTGCCGATCATCCGGCGCCGGATGGCGAGCAGGGCGGGAAGGTCGAGCCAGCGGCTCGCGAGGTCGGCGAGCCGCTCGTCGCGCGTCAGCATCATCCGCAGCAGGTGGTCGAAGTGCTCGCGGGCCTCGGAGTCGGGCGCCGCCCCCGCGCGCACTGCGTCGAGCGCGTCGCGCGCCTGCTGGAACTTCCGGTCCCAGAGATCGTGCCGCGCGACCGCGTCGAGCCGCCGCTCCGCGAGCTCGGAGAGCACCTCGGCGAGGACGCCGCTCTCGGTGAGCGGGCGGAACGCGTCGCCCTCCTGCGCGTGCGGCAGGTACATGGTGGGGGAGTGGCGCGCGAACACCTTGAGCGGGTGGACGTAGCGCTGCCCCTCGCGCGTGAAGACGTCCACGAGGAGCTGCGTCGTGTTCCGGATCGAGTCGACCGCCTCGTGGGAATGGCTGTCGCGCAGGAGCGCGAAGTAGGTCACGGTGTCGAGCTCGTACAGGTACGGGCACGTCACCATGAAGAAGTTCCCGAGCATCAGGTCCGAGTACCAGTCGGCCGCGAGGTCGGAGAGGCAGTCGAACACGTAGTACGCGCCCGGCCCGGCCTCCTCGATCACCTGGTGGATCGAGGTCGTGAAGCTCTCGAACCCGACCGCGGGCGAGAGCCGGTGGATCTCGGCGCCCTGCCCCTCGTCGACGAGCGGCGCGTGCCGGGCGAACCGGAAGTAGACGAGCCGCTTCCCCGCGGCGAGCGCGTCCGCGACGAACGGGCGCACGAAGGGCAGGTAGTCCTCGACCGTGTCCACCTGCCAGACGACGTTGTCGCCGGGGCGGAGCCCCTCCACGACCCGGTCGAGGGAAGGGAGCCCGGTGCTGGCGGGGTACGGCGGGGCCATCACCGGCCTCTAGCATCCCCGCCGCGGCCGTGCACCCGTCCCGGGATTGACCCCCGTCAACGGGGTCCGCCGCGCCGCCGGGGTAACCTCCGCGCGTACCCGGATTCCATCCGAGAAAGGGCGTCCCCGTGAACCTGCAGGAAGCCATCGTCGTCGCGATCGATTTCGAGAAGAAGGTCCGCGATCACTACCTCCGCGGCGCGAAGGCAATCCCCGAGCCGATGGGCCGCAAGGTGTTCGCCACGCTCGGGAAGGAGGAGCAGGGGCACGTCGAGTACCTCGAGCACTGCCTCGCCCAGTGGAAGAAGAGCGGGAAGGTGCCGAACGTGCCGCTCAAGTCGATCCTGCCGAAGGGCGCGAAGTGGATCGACGCCGAGCGGAAGAAGATCGCGGGGAAGGGGAAGCGCGAGGCGTCGAAGACCGAGCTCGAGGCGCTCAAGCTCGCGCTCCAGCACGAGAAGGACGCGGACGAGTTCTACCACAAGCTCGTGAGGGAGCTCCCCGCGCAGGACCGGGCGCTCTTCGACAAGTTCCTCGGCATCGAGGACGGGCACCTCCAGCTCGTGCAGGCCCAGCTCGACTCCGTGCAGGGCATGGGGTTCTGGTTCGACGTCGCCGAGTTCCGGCTCGAGGCCGAGTAGCGCGCGGTCGAGCGCCCGGGTGGCACGCGGCGCGCTGGCGGGCGCCGCGTTCACGAATGGTGATCGCTGGCGCGCGACCGCGCCGTCGCGCGCGACCCGGCCCGCTCCGGCGGGCCCGCGCGCTCCTCCGTCCCCGAGGGCGGACCCTCTCTCGCCTGCGCCGGCGCTCGGGATCCGGGACCCGCTGCCGCACCCCACGAGGCGGCGTGAGCGCGCACGCGCACGCTTCGCGCGAGCGCGCCTCCACGCAAACCGGCTGCGGGATGGGCCGATTCGGCGGGCGCGAAGGATTGTCATCGCAAACATTGCGTCACCACCCGGTGAACTCCACGATCTTTTCGAATGTAGTTCCTGCGGATCCTCCTGTCCGCGCACGGTTTTCTGGTAGTCTCCCCCGCCGCGAGGTGCCGCATTTCGCTTTGACGGCCGATTGGCCGGGGGAGGGGACGCGATGAACCGAAGGGGCTGGATCGTCACGCTGGCGGGGATGGGGCTGAACCTCGCCCTCGGCATCCTGTACGCGTGGAGCGTCTTCTCGAAGCAGCTGGTCGAGTCGGTCGACAAGGGCGGCTTCGGCTGGACGAAGACCACGGCGACGCTGCCGTACACGATCGCCATCGGCGTCTTCGCGCTGATGATGGTCCCGGCCGGGCGACTTCAGGACAGGTTCGGTCCGCGCGTCGTCGCCTCGGCAGGCGGCGTGCTCACCGGGCTCGGCCTGGTGGTGGCGAGCTTCGCCTCCTCCGAATCGATCCTGCCCGCGCTCGTCGGCTTCGGCCTGCTCGGAGGCAGCGGCTTCGGGCTCGGCTACGCCGCGGCCACGCCCGCGGCGGTGAAGTGGTTCCCGCCGGAGAAGAAGGGGCTCATCACCGGCCTCGTGGTCGGCGGGTTCGGGATCGCGCCGGTCTACATCGCGCCGCTCTCGAAGTACCTCATCTCGGAGTACGGCGTCGCCGGCGCCTTCCGGATCCTCGGCGTGGCGTTCCTCGTCGTCGCGACCGCCTTCGCCCAGTTCATCAAGAACCCGGAGAAGCCCGCCGTGCCCGCGAAGAAGGCGGACGGCGCGTCGGCGATCGCCGCGAAGCCGGACCGCACCTGGCGCGACATGGTGCGCACCCCGATGTTCTACATGCTGTGGGTGCAGTACGCCTGCGCCGCGACCGCTGGCCTCATGATCATCGGCCACATGGCGAAGATCGTCGCGGTGCAGTCGAACAACACGATCAAGATCGGCTTCGTGTTCGTGGCGCTGCTCGCGATCTTCAACGCGAGCGGCCGCATCATCGCGGGCGTCATCTCCGACTACATCGGCCGGGTCGTGACGCTCGGCATCGTCTTCATCATGCAGGCGGCGATGATGTTCTTCTTCCCGTCGTTCACGACGATCGGCGCGTTCATCATCGGCGCAGCGATCGTCGGGTTCAGCTACGGCGCGTGCCTCTCGCTCTTCCCCGCGACCACCGCGGACCAGTGGGGCACGAAGAACATGGGGCTCAACTACGGCGTGCTCTTCACCGCGTGGGGCTTCGGCGGCGTGCTCGGCCCGACGCTCGCCGGGCGCATCGCCGACACGACCGGCTCGTACGCGGGCGCGTACAACATCGCCGGCATGCTCCTCATCTTCGCCTTCGTCCTCGCGATGCTGAGCTACATCGAGGTGTCGTTCGACGTATCGCAGCGCGAGCTCAAGATCCGGCTCGGCGCGAGCCGGCGCGCCGCCTGAACATCGGAACGGGGGGCCCTCGGCGGCCGCATCCGCGGGTCGCCTGGGGACCCCCCCGATCCCCGCGCTCGCCCGGGCGTAGCCTCGTCCGGCTGCGGCAGCGCCGGGGCGCGACGCCCGCGGCCCCCCAGAAGGCCCGGGCGCTGCGGGCGCGGTCGAGGCAACCTCCCCGGATGCCTCGGCGCCGCCTCCCGTACGTCCAGGTCGACGTCTTCACCTCGCGGCCGCTCGAGGGGAACGCGCTCGCGGTCTTCACCGACGCGCGCGGCCTCACCGGCGACGAGATGCAGGCGATCGCCCGCGAGACGAACCTCTCCGAGACGACCTTCGTGCTGCCGGATCCCGCCGCCGCACCGGGCGCGCCGGTGCGCGTCCGCATCTTCACCGTGGGCGAGGAGGTCCCGTTCGCCGGTCACCCGACGCTCGGGACGGCGGCGGTGCTCCGCGGCGCCCTCCCTCGCCTCCGCTCCGGAGGACAGGCGAGCGGCGCGCGGCAGGTGGTGCTCGCGCTCGACGTCGGCGCGATCCCCGTCGCCTTCGAGGACCGCCCGGACGGGACCTACGGCGAGATGCGCCAGCGGGACCCGTCCTTCGGGCAGCTCCACCCGCGCGACGAGGTCGCGCGGGCGCTCGGCGTCGCGCCGGACGAGCTCGAGCCGGCCGCGCCGATCCAGACGGTGTCGACCGGGCTCCCGTTCGCCATCGTCCCGTTCCGGCGGCTCGCGACGCTGCGCGACCTGCGCGCCGACTGGGCGCGCGCCGACGCGTACCTCGCCCGGACCGACGCCCGCTTCTGCTACCTCGTGTCGCGCGAGACGGTGGACCCCGCCGCGAAGCTCCACGCCCGGATGATCTTCTACGGGGGCGAGGACCCCGCGACGGGCTCGGCGGCGGGCTGCTGCGCGGCGTGGATGGTCCGGCACGGCGTGGCCGCCCCGGGCGAGGCGGCGCTCATCGAGCAGGGGATCGAGGCGCGGCGGCCGAGCCGGATCCACGTGCGCGCGAGCGCCGGCGGCGCGGGGGCGACCGACGTCCGCGTGGGCGGGAACGTCGTGGAGATCGCGCGAGGCGAGCTGGTCCTGTGACCGGGCCGCAGGGACGTGGGCCTGCGCAGGGTGCGCACCGCCTCCAGGTACGCCGGGGACGCGTAGGAGGTCGAGGCCGTGCGTCCGTGCGCGGGGGCGGCGCTCCCCTGCGCCTTCAAGGCCGGCCTCCGCATCGGTAGATTTCCTCTCGAGAGGAGCCCACCATGAAGTCACCTGCCGGAGCGCTGGTCGTACCGCCCTCGTGGGAGAGGGCGTTTCACCGGGAGCCCGCGGAGGCGGCGCCGCGGCCGGAGGTGTCGCGCGCGCGGCCGCGCGTGCGGTGGGGCATCCACGCGCCTGCCCGGTCCGACGCGGCGGGCGCCGCGGTCCTCGCCGCGACCGCCGCGCTCTGGGTGGCGTTCCTCCTCGCCGTCTGGTGAGAGGGGGCGCGTCGATCGGGAGCGGGGCGGGCGGGCTACTCCCGCGCGAACGGGATCCGCGCAGCTCCCACGAGCGTGCCCTCGTCGTCCACGAGGACGTCGACGGCCGTGAGCCGCAGAAAGGAGAGGGGCGGCCCAGCGAGGAGCCGCCCCGGTCAGGCCCGGCGGTCGCGGTGCGCTACGGCGTCGCGGCGAGGGCGGCGTCGGCCGTGACCAGCCCCGCGCCCGTGGCGTCGGCGCCCCAGCAGAACTGGAGCGCGGGTCCGGAGGGCTGGGCGACCGTCCGGCAGCCGGGCGGCAGTGCGATCGCCGTGCCCGTGAGGATCGACTCGGCCTGCGCCTGCGCGAGCGCCGGGTCCTTCTGCGCCATGAGCGCCACGATCCCGGCCACGTGCGGGCTCGCCATCGAGGTGCCGCCGAGGAAGTAGTAGGAGGTCTGCCCGCTGTTCACCTGGTACGGGCCGACGACCCACGAGCCGGGTGCCGCGACGTCGAGCTCCTGGCCCGCGAGCTGGCGGCTCGAGAAGTCGGTGATGTAGAAGTCCTGCGCGTTCGTCGGGTCCGCCACGTTGCCGGCGTACCACCACGTCCGGCCGCCGACCCACTCACCGGTCCACCCCGAGGCGGCGGCCGAGATCACCGGGGCGTACGCGCCGGGGTAGCCCATGCCCGCCGTCCCCTCGTTCCCGGCCGCGGCGACGACGAGGACGCCGTTCGCCACGGCGTAGTCGATGGCGGCCTTCTCCATCGGGTCGAGCGACGGCCCGCCGAGGCTCATGTTGATGACGACGGGCGAGCTGCCGAGCGCGCCGGTCTTCTTGAGGTCCGCGACGTAGGTGATCCCGCGGGCGACGACCGACGACCACCCGGAGCCGTTCTGGTTCAGCACCTTCACCGGTATGACGGTCGCCTTCGGCGCGACGCCGTTCACGGGGGTGCCGCTCAGGCTGTAGCCGAGGATGGTCGAGGTCACGTGCGTGCCGTGGGAGTTCTGATCGTGCTCCCACTTGTTCGGCTGCGAGGAGACGTTCCCGACCTCGCCGCCGCCGCCGCCGAACGCGATCCCGAACTGGCTCGCGATGCGCTCCTGCGGGAAGTACTGCCGCCACGAGTCGAGGAGGCCCGTGTCGACGACGGCGACGTACACGCCGGTCCCGTCGTACGGCACGACGCGCCCCTGTCCGAGGTCCGTCACGTTCACCGCGTCGAGATCCCAGGTGCTGATCCCGTTCGCGAAGTTGTCCGCCGCCACCGTGTCGATCGGCGCACCCTTGCGCTCCGCGTCCGGGCTCGCGGCGACGACGTGCGGCAGCGCGCGGATCGCGGGGAGGGCGTCCGCCGTCGTCTGCATCGTCACCGCGCGGATCTCGTCGACGACGTCGCGGACGCGGCCGAACCGGCCGAGGTCGGCGAGGATCGCGCTCGACGGCGCCGCGTCGAGCAGCACGTTCACGCCGATGTTGGCTTTGCCCGACGCCGCGAGCGCGGGCGAGGCGGCGAGGAGCGATACGGCGAGCGCGAGACGGCGAGCCCAGCTCTGCATGGAGACCTCCGCTGCGGGTGTAGGGCCGGTGTGAGGCCCGTTGACCTTGGCGAGACCCACGCAGCTTGTCGTGCCTCCTATTTGGGTCTACCCATCAAGGGACATCGGGGGCAGGGAGCGCTCGGACGCGGGCGTCCCGGCGCGCGCGGACGTCCCGAGGGCTCAGGTCTTCAGCTGCGGCTTCAGCTGCGGGTTCGGCTGCGCTTGCGGCTGCGGCTGCGGCGCGCGCGGCGCAGCCCCGGTCGAGCGGCCCGGGATCACCGAGAGGGCGAACACGATCGCGGCGACGATCGCGGTGTTCGCCCGTCCGATGCCGGAGACGTCGGGCATGAGGAGCGCCGCCCAAGCGAGGAGGAGCGCGAACGCGGAGTTCGCGAAGCGCAGCCCGGGAACGCCGGGCGACGCGAGCGAGAAGGTGCCGATGAGGACGGCGAGGAGCCCGTTCACCGCGGCGGACTCGGCGCTGTGCCCGAACGCGAACGCGGAGATCATGAGCCACGCCGCCAGGGCCATGTTCCAAGCGATGTAGCGCATCCTGGACTCCTTTCACGATCCGTGGTGTCGACCACGACAGGCGGGAGACGGCGTCTGGAGGTCCGCGCAGAGATGCTCGACCGAGGTCGAACATCCTGTGTCCCGGCGAGCGCCAGTCGCATCACCCGAAGGCGGCAGTTGCGCGCGATAAGTGCGCCGCAAATTGGCGTGGATCAATTCCGCGCGACACCGCGACGACGGCGCGGCCGGAACGAGCGGACGCGGCGAGCCGCCGCGCCCGCCGCTGCGCTCACGCCGGGACCACGTACCACTGCCCCTTCGCCCCCTGCTCGAGCCGGAGGAGCCCTTCCTTCTGCATCTGCTCGAGGAGCCGCGAGAACGAGGAGAAGCCGTGGTCGCGCTCGTCGAAGTCGGGCTCCCGGCGGACGATCGCCGCCTTGATGGCGGACGGGTTCACCGGCGACGTCGCGCGGGAGAGGATCGCCGACACGGCCTCGCGGGCGACCTCGGGCACGGCCTTCTCCTTCTCCTCCTTCTCCTTCTCCTTCGGCTTGTCCTTCCCGTGCTCGCGCCGGCGCTGCTGGCCGGGGGCGCGCAGGTAGACGAACTCGTCGCACGCCTTCACGAACAGCGGGCTCGTCGACTCCCGGACCGCCATCCCGATGACCGTGCGGTCGTTCTCGCGGAGCTTGTACGCCAGCGGGCAGAAGTCGGAGTCGCCCGACGCGACGACGAACGTGTCGATGTGCTCGCGGAGGTAGGCGAGCTCGAGCGCGTCGATCACGAGCCGGACGTCCGCGCCGTTCTTCCCGGCGCGCGTCGACGGCGGGACGTCGATGAGCTCGACGCCGAGGTCGTGCAGCCGCTGGGTCGCGGCGGAGAAGCGGGTCCAGTCGGCGTACGCGCGCCGGAAGACGACCTTGCCCTTCTCGAGGAGCGTGTCGAGGGCGGGCTGCAGGTCGAAGCTCTCCGGCGCGATGCCGGTGCGGGTGACGAGGTTCTCGAAGTCGATGAACAGCGCGATGCGCTGGTCGCCGGCCTCGGTGGGTTCGCGTTTCACGTGGGATGTCTCCTCGCGACGGGGTCGCTGGACGGCAAACTGACAGGGCCGGGGCTCGGCTGCAAGGCTTGCCCTCCCGAGCGGACGCTCACCCCTTCCGATGTCGCACCGGAGCGGTGGGCGTCGGCCGCCCGGCGAGCCGCTCGATGCGCGCGTCGGGCATCCGGGGGTCGGGGCGGCGGGCCGCCTTCTCGAAGCGGGCCGCGACGGCGCGCGCGACCTCGAAGCGCGTCTCGCGCGGGAGCACCTCGATCTTCCCGATCGCGTCGCGCGTGATCTCCCCCCGCCGGCAGAGGAGCGGCAGGATCCAGCGGGGGTCGGCCTGCCGCTCGCGGCCGACGAGGAGCCGGAACCAGACCACGTCGGCGGGCGGGGCCCGCTTCTCGCGGCGTGCCTCGCGCGCGGGCGCCTCGCGGACCGCCCGCGGCGTCTCGGCGAGCTCCTCCGGCGCGGGGAGCCGCGCGCGCTCGCGCCGGAGGAGCGCGGTCGCGACGGCGAGCGGGTCGTGCGCCGCGAGGAGCCGCCGCGCGGCCTCGCGGTCCTCCTCTCCCGCGTCCGCGGCGAGCGCCGCGATCTCCGCGCCGAGCCGCTCGGCGTCGCGGACGCGGATCTCCTCCGGCGGAGGCACCGGAGACCAGGCCGCGTGGATGCGCGCCTCCCGCAGCATCCGCTCGAGCCGGAACCGCTCCGCCGGGGCCGCGAGGAGCACGGCGATCCCCTTGCGCCCCGCGCGCCCGGTCCGGCCGCTCCGGTGCTGCAGCGCGTGCACGTCGCGGGGGAGATCGCCGTGGAGCACGAGCGCGACGCCGGGGAGGTCGAGGCCGCGCGCGGCCACGTCGGTCGCGACGAGCACCCGGGCGCGCCCGTCGCGGAGCGCCTTGAGCGCCCGGGTCCGCTCCGGCTGCGCCATCTCCCCCGAGATCGCCACCACCTCGAACCCGCGCTCCCCGAGGCTCGAAGCGAGGTGCTGGACGGACTCGCGGGTGGCGCGGAACACGAGCGCGCTCGGGGGCGAGAGGGCGCGCAGCACGTTCACGATCGCGTGCTCGCGCTCGCGCGGCGCGACGAGGTGGGCGCGGTACTCGATGTCCGCGTGCGCCTCCTCGGGCGGCGTCGCGGCGACGCGCGCCGCCTCGCGGGTGTAGCGGCGTGCGAGCTCGACGATCGGCCTCGGGAGCGTCGCGGAGAAGAGCACCGTCCGCCGGGCGGGCGGCGTCGCGTCGAGGATCGCCTCGAGCTCCTCGCGGAAGCCCATGTCGAGCATCTCGTCCGCCTCGTCGAGCACGACGGCGGCGAGGGAGGAGAGATCGAGGTGTCCGCGCTCCAGGTGGTCGCGGAGCCGCCCCGGCGTCCCCACGACGACGTGGGTCCCCTCGGCGAGCGCGCGCGCCTCGCGGCGCGGGTCCATCCCGCCGACGCAGGACGCGACGCGCCCGCCGGCGCCCGCGTAGAGCCAGGCGAGCTCGCGCTGCACCTGCACGGCGAGCTCGCGCGTCGGCGCGACCACGAGCGCGAGCGGCGCGCCCGCGCTCGGGAACGCCGAGGCGTCGCCGAGGGCCGCGTCGGCGACGAGGAGGCCGAAGGCGATGGTCTTGCCCGAGCCGGTCCGGGAGGAGACGAGGAGGTCCCGGCGCGCGAGCTCGGGGGCGAGCACCGCCGCCTGGACGGGCGTCGGCGCCGCGTAGCCGCGGGTCTCGAGCGCGGGCCGGAGGGCGGGATGTGCGCCGATGGAGGCGAAGGTCACGGGCGGAACGTACGGCCCCGCCGCGGGAATCTCAACGTCGTACCGGGGGAGTGCTCGCCTCGCGCCGGCTTCGCGGCGCGAGCCTGCGCTCCCCCGGGACGTCGAGGTGCTCCGGCTTCGCCTCCGCCCGTCGGCAGGCGGAGCCCGCCTCCTCCGCTGCTCGCTCCGGGGCAGCCTCATCCTGCTGCCCCTGCGCTCGCAACGGCACGCGCGCGCCGCGGGTCAGCGCGCCGCCAGCCAGTCCCTCGCCGCTCCCGGCTCGTCGAAGAGCTCCACCGGGATCCGGTAGAGCGGCTTGACGCCGCCGAACACGACCTTCTTCATCCCGGTGATGCCGACGAGCGCGTTTGCCTTGAGGTACGGCTGGGCGGCGGAGGCGAAGCGCTGCATCTCGAGGACGGTCCCGGGATCGAACCTGACGTTCTCGAACCGGGTCATCGCGAGGACCGAGCCGGGGGGCGCCGCGGAGAGGATCTTCATCGCCTGCGCGACGACGGGCGCGAACGCGCCGGGCTTGCAGCCTTCGAAGTCGATCTCGACGATGCGCTTCCCGTTGTGGAACGAGGTCGTGACGTTGGCCATGCTTCACGCATCGTCGCAGGATGGAGCTTCGGGGCCAAGCCCCTCGAGCCCGGGGAGGGCCTGGGCGCACACGGGAGGACAGCCGCCCACCGTCCGCGTGCGCCCCAGCGCGGAATGCGGTACGAACCGCGGCGGACCCGACGCCGACGGAGCCTCCCATGCGATCGCTGCTCGCCGCCGCCGCCCTCGCCCTGCCGTCCGCGCTCCTCGCCGCGCCGCCGGTGGCGCCCGCCGCGGAGAAGGCCGCGCCTGCGCCGGAGAAGGTGCACCGGGTCGAGCGGCTCTCCGAGCACGCATACGTGGTCTTCGGGAAGGGCGGCAACGTCGGGCTCTTCGTCGGCGACCGGGAGGCCGTGCTCGTCGACAGCCAGCTCGCGCCGCTCGTCCCCGGGCTCCTCGAGGCGGTCGCCTCGATCACGGACAAGCCGATCAAGCTCCTCGTGAACACCCACCACCACGCCGATCACGTGGGCGGGAATCCGCTCCTCGCCGGGAAGGTCCAGGCGATCGTCGCGCACGCGAACGTCCGCGCGCGGGTGGAGGCGGAGCAGGCGAAGCTCGACGCGGCCCGGCGCGGCGGGCTCCCGTCGCTCCTCGTCGGCGAGCGCGACGCGGAGAAGCCCGCGCGCCTCGACGTCCGGCTCGACGGGCTCGAGCTGCACCTCGTCCACCGCCGGGCCGCCCACACCGACGGTGACCTCGTCGTGGGGATGCCGGCGGAGCGCGTCCTGCACGCGGGCGACCTCTTCTTCCTCGGGATGCTCCCCTTCGTGGACGTCCGGGACGGCGGCGGCAGCTTCGACGGGCTCGTCGACACCATCGCGTGGCTCGCCTCCTCGGTCCCCGAAGACGTCCGGATCGTGCCGGGCCACGGCCCGGTGTGCGGGAAGAAGGAGCTCTTGCGGTACCGGGACTTCCTCCAGGCGGTCCAGGCGCACGCGCGCGCGAGCCCGGCGAGGAGCTCGAGGGAGCTCGCGGAGAGCTTCGACGCGGCGGCGTGGCCGGAGTGGAAGCCCATGCCGACGTTCGTCACCTGGGAGACCCTGTTCGACGCCGCGACCGGCCGTGGGCCGGGGCGGGTCGTGCCACCCGCCAAGTGAGGCGCAGAACCTCGGCGCCAGCCGCATCGGGCGCGTGCGCGGTCACCGGGATGCGCTATGAACGGAAGCGTGCCGACCGTCGCGCTCGACGCCTCGCCGCTCGCGCCCGGATCGCCGGCCCGCGTCCACGTGCGCGAGGCCGGGGCGGGCGCACCGCTCGTCCTGCTCCACGGCGGGTGGGGATGGGAGGCCTACCCGTGGGACGTCGCGGCGCTCGCCGCGCGGCACCGCGTGCTGGCGCCGGATCGGACCGGCTACGGCCGCTCGGGGCGGCTCGCGGCGCTGCCGGACGGGTTCCACCGGCTCATGGCGGAGGAGACGCTCCGCGTCCTCGACGCGCTCGGCGTCGCGCGGGCCGCCCTCTGGGGCCACAGCGACGGCGCGGTGGTGGCGGCCTGGACCGCGCTCCTCGCGCCCGAGCGCGTCTCCGCGCTCGTGCTCGAGGCGTTCCACGTGTTTCCCGCGAAGCCGTCGTCGATCGAGTTCTTCCGGAACGCGGTGGAGGCGCCCGAGGCGTTCGGGCCCGCCGTGGTCGAGGCGCTCCGGCGCGATCACGGCGACGGGTGGCGCGACGTGGTGGGCGCGGGCGGCCGCGCCTGGCTGCGGCTCATCGAGGAGGGGCTCCGCGGGCGTCCGGACCTCTACGACGGCCGGCTCGGGGAGGTGCGCGCGCCGGCGCTCGTCGTGCACGGGCGGAAGGATCCGCGGATGGAGCCCGGCGAGATCGAGGCGGGCGTGCGGGCGATCCCCGGGGCGAGGCTGCTCGTCCTCGACGCGGGTCACTGCCCGCACGCGAGCGCGCGCGCCGGCGCGGAGTGCACCCGGGCCGCGCTCGAGTTCCTGGCGAGCGCCCCCGTTCAGAGGGGGTAGAGCGGCGCGGCCGCGTCCGCCCAGAGCCGGATCATCTCCACCGCTCCCGCGGCGTCCGGGTGGAGCCCGTCCTGCAGCCGCTCCGGGTGCGCCTTGTACCAGGAGTAGAGGTCGGGGCCGGGCAGGAGCCCGAGCTCGCCGTTCACCCGATCGACGACCGCGGCGAGCCGGGCCGCGAAGTCCTCCGTCGCGTTGGTCCGGTACGGGGTGCGCGGGACGATCGGGATCTTCCCGGCGGCGCGGACCTTCGCGACGACCTCGAGGAGGTCCTTCTCGAAGGCGACCGGGTCCCAGTCGTTGGAGCCGAAGCAGAGCGCGAAGACGCGCGCGTCCGGGTTGAGCGCGAGGACCTCCTCCACGGTCCGGACGGCATCCGCGTGGTGGAAGCTGCCCGTCCCCGCCCCGATCACGGCCGGGAAGTAGCCGGGGTGGCGCGCGGCGATCGCCTCGGGGAAGCTCGGCTGGTGCGGCGGCGCGCGGTCGAAGACCTCCGAGGTGATGCTGTCCCCGAAGAACACCCAGACGTCGTCGCCGCCGCCCGAGAGGTCGTGGACGTCGATCTCGTCGAGGTACAGCCCCCACTCGAAGACGTCCGGCGCGAGGCGCGTCACCGACATCCGGACCCAGCGCTGCCCCGCGAAGTCGACGGCGTGGGCGCGCGTGCGCACCGGGTTGTCGGTGACGGTCACCGCCGTGCGCCAGGTGCCGTTCGCGCCGTCGGTCGAGTCCGCCGAGGTCTCGAGGGTGTAGTCGACCGGCGCGCCGTATTTCCGGTCGCGGTAGTCGTGGTTGCCGGACGAGGTCCAGCTCACGAGGATCCGGTCGAGGCCGGCCCCGAGGTCGATCGCTGCCCAGGATGGCTTCGCGGCGGAGGGGTGGCCGCCCGCCCACGACGCCTTCGTCCGGTACACGCCGTCGACGAGCACCTCGCCGCCGCCCGGGCGGGAGGCGACCCGCTTCCCGCGCGAGACGATCGGGGCGGGGAGGAGCGGCCCGCCCCAGCGGTCCGGCGGCGGGCGCGGTCCGCGCGCGAGGGCTGCCGGGCGCGGCGCGCGGTCCACCTGGGCGGGCGGCTCCCGCCCGAGCCGGAGCGCGATCGCGGCGAGCGCCGCGGCGGCGAGCGCGGCGAGCGCCCAGCCGGCGCTGGAACGGCGAAGGCTCACGCGGTCGGCGCCGCCGCCGGGGGCGCGGCCGCGCGGCGGGCTCTCCCGGCCTTCCACGCGTCGTAGCGGTCCGCGCCGGCCGAGATGGCCCAGGTCACGCCGATCATCGCGAAGACGCCGAGGACCGCGGTCGTCATCGAGAGCCGCTTGTGGATGACCGACGAGAGCGCGCCGTACGGCAGCTCGATGGACACGAAGTAGCCGAG
This sequence comes from uncultured delta proteobacterium, assembly GCA_963821195.1. Taxonomy (GTDB): domain Bacteria; phylum Myxococcota; class Myxococcia; order Myxococcales; family Anaeromyxobacteraceae; genus Anaeromyxobacter. The sequence continues at coordinate 22,125 of CAWGDE010000023.1, read as the reverse complement.
CATCGAGTGGCGCCCCATCGTGCGGAGCCACGAGAGCCACCGGTCCGCGGACTGGGGGAGGAGCTGGAGCGCGCCGCTCGTCGCGACGACGCCGCCGAGCCGCATCGCGAGCCACTGCGGCGAGGTGCGCCAGAAGTCCTGGTGGGCGTAGACCGCCGGCAGGAAGGCATCCGCCGCCCAGCCGCCGAAGAAGAGGGCGGCGCCGATCGCGATCCACACGAACGGCTGCTGCTCCTCCTGCGCCAGCCGCCCGAGCGCGCTCCCGGCGAGCGCGAACGCCGCCCACGGGAAGAGCCAGAAGATCCCGCGACTCCAGTCCGGCGTGTAGAGGTAGTCGAGGAGCCTCGTCGCCGGCCCCGAGATCCCGGTGCCGCCCGTTATCCAGCCCGCGACGACGGGCGCGAGGAGGGCGACCGCGAGCGCCGCGCCGCCCGCGAGGACGACGTGCGTGCGGGGCCTCCAGCCGACGGTGAGGAGCGCCGCGGCGAGGAGCGAGACGGCGATGACGTTCAGGACGTCGACGCGCAGGATCGACTGCCAGCCGCCGGGGACCCGCCACGCGCCGCCCGCCACGAACTCGAAGATCCGGAACGCGTAGGCGACGCCGAGGAGCCAGAGCGCGCGCCGGACCGCCTTCGCGCGACGGTCCGGGACCGGGACGCCCTTCCGCTCGAGCGCGCCGTCGCCGAGGAGCTGCGACATGCCCGCCATGTAGAGGAAGGACGGCGCGGCGAAGCCACCGACGATGGAGAGGAACGTGTGCGCCGGGCCCGTGGCGACCGCGTCGGCGCGCCACGAGTCGTACGTGTGCCACTGGACCATGTAGAGGACGGCGAGCCCGCGCTGCCAGTCGAGCCAGAGCTTGCGGGTCTTCTCGGCCACGGCGGCCTCCCGGCGCCCACCGGCGGGCGATGGGGCGCACGTTACACGACCGCGCGTTCGGGGCGCCAATGGGCGGCCGGGCGAGGGCCCGCTCAGCGGCGGCGACTCGGCGTGAACCGGTCGGGCGGCGGCGCCTCACGCCCCCCGGCCGAGCGCCGCGCGCATCCCCTCCGCCGCTGCGCGCATGGCCTCCGGCCCGCGCTCGAGCCGGAACGGGCCGACGCGCGGGATCCCCTCGAGCGCGACCGCGCGCAGCCCGGGCCGCTCCGGGACGCGCAGCGCCGGGCTGTTCCGCCGCCGCCACGGCGAGCGCGACGTGAGGTGGTGGTAGAGGACGCGCTCGCCGGGATCGAGCCCGGCGAGGCCGTGCCGGTCGAGGACGCCGCCGTCCGAGCAGAGCCGCCCGCCGACCGCGACGGGCTGGAACAGGATGGGCGCCGCGCAGGAGGCGTGCAGCGCCGGCGCGAGCGGCCCGCTCCGCACGACGGCGGTGCGGCGGGCCCGGACGTCGAAGACCGAGACGGCGAGGGGGCGCGGGCACTCCTCGAACGTCCGCACGGGGAGGATCGCCTCGAGTCGCGCGCGGAAGAGGCGGCCGCGCAGGAGCCCGAGTCCCAGCCCCGGGTCCCAGAAGTGCGCGCGTCGCAGCGCGAGCAGCTCCTCGCGGATGCGCGCGGCCGGCACGCCCGCGGCCCACAGGCCGCCCACGAGCGCGCCGGCGCTCGAGCCCGCGATCCGGGACGGGACGAGCCCCTCCTCCTCGAGCACGGACACGACACCCGCGTGCGCGAAGAACCCGAAGAACCCGGACGAGAGCCCGAGCGCGAAGGGAGCCTGCGAGAGCCAGTCGCGGAGCGTCGGCACGGGCCGGGAGTCTCGCCCGCGCGGCGCCGTGCGGCAACGGCGCTCGCGCGGGGGCCGCCGGGCTGGGGGGCGCTACGGCGAGGATCTCTCGTAGCGCAGGGTCAGCCACACCTCGCGCCCGTTCCCCGGCAGCGGGGCGTGGCCGCCCTGGTACGGCTGGACGTAGAAGGTGCGCTGGTCGAAGGCGTCGCGGACGCCGATCCCGAGCTCGAGCCCCTTCGCGCCCACGTCCTGCCACCCCACGAACAGGTCGGCGTACGTCTTCTGCCCGATCCGGCCGACGGCGGGGTCTCCGGAAGCCTCCGTGCCGTCGTACGCGGCGCGCGGCGAGTACCACGCCACCGTCGGCGAGATCACGAGGTGGCGCGATGGGCGGATCCGGGCCGTCGCGATCACCTTGTGCCCCGCGAAGCCGACGAGGCGGCTGCTGTCGCCGGCGACCGCGTAGGCGGCGACGCGGTTCTGTCCGGTCGCCGTGTAGTAGGCGTATGACGCCGACGCGGTGCTCGCGCCGAAGCGGAGCTGCAGCTCGCCCTCGACGCCACGGCTGCCGGTGCGGTCCTCGTTCGTGTAGGCGTCGAGCCCAGAGAAGGAGAACACGATCGGCTTCTTGATCGTCATGTCGAACACGTTCGCCACGAGGTACAGCCCGTCCGAGGGCATCCACCCGATCTCGGCCTCGTAGTCGGTGGTCCGCTCCGGCGCGATGTCGCCGTCCACCGCGTAGTTCACGTTCTCGATGGAGGGCGTGCGGTACGCCCCACTCGCGAGGAGCTTGGCGTGGAACGCGCCGAAGACGTGCGTGGCGGCGAGGCGGGGGACGAACGCGGTCCCGAAGGCGCTGTGGCTCTCCACGCGTGCGCCTGCGAGGAGGTTCACCCAGCGGCTGTCGTACTCGAACTCCGCGAACCCGGCCACCCAGCTGTACGTGACCGACGGCTTCCCCGCGTAGCTGAGGAGCCCGAGCGAGAAGTCGGCGACCCGACCCTGCTCGACGGCGCCCTCGACGCCTGCGACGAGGCTCGGGCCGACGAACGTGTCCCACTCGAGGGCGAGCCGCCCCTTCACCTGCTGGTTCGTCACGTCGTAGTAGAGGTCGGTGAAGTCCGGGTTCGCCTCCTGCCAGGGCTTCTCCCACCGGTAGGTGATGCGCGGCAGGAGGGTCACGTCGCCGCCCAGGTCGAGGGTGGCGCGCGCGTCGACCGCGGCGGTCCGCCAGCGCACGTTCGCCACCGCGGGGAGGATCGCGTCGTAGCCGTCGACGGTCTCGATCCGGTAGTCGTCGTACACCGCGCGCACGTCGAGCCAGCGCCACGTCCCGCGCGCCGTGACGAGCGCCGGGCGGATCTGGGAGGCGTTCGAGAGGTCCGCCTGCCCGCCGACGAAGTCCGAGTACGTCTGGTCGCTCAGCGAGCCGCCACCGAGCGACGCGGTCGCGCCGAGGCGGAGCCCTCCGGTCCTGCCGCCCGCGGCGACCGCGACGGATCCGGCGTTCGTCGCCTCCTGGGTCCGCCCGCCGGTCACCGCGACGCTCTGGCCCGCGAGGGACCCGGCGCGAGTGGTGATGTCGACGACCGCGAGCTCGGCGTGCCCGCCGTAGAGGGCCGAGCCGGGGCCGCGGATGATCTCGATGCGCTCGAGCTGCTCGACGTTCAGGTGCTGGAGGAGCGGGAACGTCCCGTACGACAGGTCGTTCAGCTCCACGCCGTCCACCAGGTAGAGGATCTTGCCCTCGTGCCCCCAGATCCCGCGGAACCCCGCGCCCGTCGCGCCCGCGACGTCGATCCCGATCTCGAAGCCCGGCACGCGCGCGAGCACGTCGGAGGCGTGGCGGGCGCCGCTCGCGAGCATCTCCTCGCGAGAGACGATCGTGACGACGCCGGGGGTCTCTCGGATGCGCCGCGATCGCGACGAGGCGACGGACGTCTCGGCGTCCGCGAGCGTCGCGGCGGGCGCGGCGTCGGCCGGAGCGGCCGCGGGCGCGGCGGTCTCGGCGGCAGCCGGCGCGGCAGAGAGCGCGGCGATGAGGAACGCGAGCCGGCGGTGCCTGATCATGTGGAGGGTATTGCACGCGCACCGGGGCGCAAGTATCCCGGGTCGAAGGGACGCCATCACGGTGCGTGCGTGTGCGCCGCCGCGGGAAGGGTCCCACCCCGCGTCGCGCCTCGCGAAGAGCGGAGCCGGAGCGCCGCAGTCGTGGGACGTTCGAACGCGACCGCGAATCAGGCGTCGTCCGCGCCGGCCTCGCGCGCGCGCTCGAGCAGGCGCCGGAAGCCGCTGCGGAGCTTCTCGACGTTCGCCGCGTCCCCCGCGGCCTCGGCGGCGACGAGGTTCTCCCACGTCGCCACGAGCCGCATGAGGAGGTCCTTGTACTGCGGGATCGAGAGGGGGGTGCGTGTCATCGCCGGGCTCCCGCCCGCCCGGAGCACCGCGCGGCGCCCCGGGCGAGAGGAGCGAGGATCGCACGCGGTCCCGCCCGCCGCCAGCGCCGCGGGGTGCGGGGCGGCACGGGGCGGGCGCGGGGCCGGGGCGGGACGCTACGGCGCGGTGAGCGCCACGTGCGTCGTCGCGCCCGCATCCACCGTCGCGGCGGCGAGCGGGCCGGTCGCGTAGGTGAACCCGCCCTCGATCTCGGTCGCGCGGGTCACGAACAGCGAGTAGGTCGCCGGCGGCAGGAGGTCGATGCCCCACGTCTCCGACGTGCCGTCCGAGGAGACGGACGCGGTCGTGTCGCGGAGCACGAACGTGTGGCTCACCGACGCGACCGGCACGGTGCCGAGCAGCGTCACCTCGTCGGTCTGGCCGGTCTGCGCGATCGGCACGACGGTGCCATCCACGCCGCCCGTCGTGGTCGCCGGGGCGAACGCGAGGTCGGACGAGACCACCGGAGCATCCGCCGTCACGGCGAACGGGCCCGCCGCCCCCGCCTGGTACGCGGCGGTGCCGGCCCGCGGCTGGCCGACGACCCAGTACGAGCCGCCGACCGGCAGGAGGTCGAGCACATAGCTCCCGTCCGTCCCCGTCGTCGCGCTGCGGGCGACCTCGGGGTTGCCCAGGCCGTCGATCGTCTCGGCCATGACCTCGACGCCGGCGAGCGGCGCCTTCGTCGAGGCGTCGGTGACGACGCCCTTCACCGCGCCGGTCACGACGCGATCGAAGCCGCGAACGACCGGGCGGAGGATGTACTGGTTCGAGTTGCCCGCCTGGTGGACGAAGACCGAGCGGTGCGCGTCGAAGTCGATGAAGACGTCCTTCGTCGTGTCGGGCTGCACGTCGAAGTGGACGTCGATCTTCACGCCGGACTGCATGCCGGACGGGACCTTGAGCGGGTGCAGGCCGGCCGCGGGGCAGGTGTTGGTCTCGTCGAGCGGCTCGGTGCAGATGGTGTTCCCGGTGCCGAGGAGGAGCCGCAACTGCCCGTAGCTGCCGGCGGGGATGGACGCGCCGTCGACGAGCGTCTCCGCGACGCCTCCCCTGAGCGACAGCAGGTTCACCGTGACGTCCGGCGTCCCGACCGTCAGCCAACCCGCGCCGCCCTTCGAGATCTCCACCTTCACGATGTGGAGGTTGAGCTGGGTGTACTCGAGCGATGGGCCGTCGACGAGGTGGACGCTCAGCGTGGCATTGCCGGACGAGGTCGAGGACCCCTGGCAGGCGGCGAGCAACGCGAGCGCAAGCGTCAGGCCGGCGCCCTTCAGGCTGCGTGAGGTGGATCGGTCCATGTGTGCCTCCCGGGGGCTGATGAGGAGCGTGCGCTCGCCAGACGAGCCACGGAGGTAGGACGAAGGGGCTCTGCCGAAGTTCCGGACCCACATGGGGACCGTCCCGCGGGTGCAGCGCCAGCCTCGGGGTCCTGCAGCGTCGCGGCCGCGCCGCGATCCGGGGTGCCGCGGAGCGGCTCGGCGCCCCGAGGGGTCGCCGGCGCTCGCGCAGCCCGCCCGCGGAGCCGCTCGCCGCAAGCCCGTGCGCCTGCGGTGAGCGGCCCCGTTCCTACACCGGGAAGACGAACTCCTCGGCGCGGCGGTCCGGGGCCGCGCGCCGGCCGCTCCGCCGAAACACCGGCGTGAGGTCCACGGACGGCGCGTGGCCGGCCGGGGCGGCGGAGAGGTACGCGCGGCCGAGCGCCTCCTTCGCGTGGGCGAGGGCGGTGGTCACGAGCGCGAGCCCCCAGGCCTGCTCGTCGAGCGAGAGCCGGTCGGAGGCCCGGCGCCAGATCGCCTCCTCGAGCGCCGAGAACGCGGCGTGCACCTCGGCGAGGTCGAACCCCGCCGCGAACCGCTCGCGCGCGACGCGCTCGGCGTGCGCCAGCAGCTCGTCGAGGTCGCGCGTGCGCACCGCGCGGGCGAGCCGGAGGTACAGCGCCGCGAGCCGCTCGCGGGTCGGGCCGTCGCCGTCGCGGTGGTAGTGCGCGAGGCGCGCGACGCGGGTCAGGGCCTCCTCGAGGATGGCCGCCTCGTCGTCGCGCAGCAGGTCTTCGATCTTCAGGGTCCGCTCCATCGGGTTCCGCTCTCCCTGGGACGCCGCTCCCGGTGAACCAAGCGGCGCGCAACGTAGCCCGGAAGCTCGCATGAGGGAAATGCATTCTAGGTATGTTGACCATAACAAGTAATTCATGTGACGATTTTCGATAACGAACGGTTATGGTGCCCAAGGCGGGCACGGAGGCCCACGTGGACGTACACGCGCTCCGCACCTTCGTCGAGGTCGCCCGCCAGCAGGGGTTCACGCGGGCGAGCGAGACGCTGCACGTGACCCAGCCCGCCATCAGCAAGATCGTGAAGGCGCTCGAGGAGGAGCTCGGGACGCCGCTCCTGCACCGCGAGCGCCGCCGCGTGAGGCTCACCGAGGCCGGCCGCGTCGTGCTCGAGCGCGCGCAGGGCATCCTCGACGCGCTGCGCGGGATCGAGGAGGAGCTGGTCGAGGTCGCCGCGCTCCGGCGCGGCCGGTTGCGGCTCGGGATGCCGCCCATCGTCGGCGTCACCTTCTTCCCGCCGCTCCTCGCCGAGTTCCACCAGGCCCACCCGGGCGTGCTGCTCGAGCTCCGCGAGGAGGGCTCGCACCACATCGAGGCCCTCGTCATGGAGCGCGAGCTCGACGTCGGCGCGGTCGTGCTCCCGACCGACGAGAAGGCGTTCGGGACGATGCCGTTCGTACGGGACGAGCTGCGGGCGGTGCTCCACCGGGAGCACCCGCTCGCACGGCGGCCGCACGTCGCCCTCCGCGATCTCGCCGGGACGCCGTTCGTGCTCTACCGCCCCGAGTTCGCGCTCCACGGCCACATCCTCGAGGCCTGCCGGCGCGCCGGCTTCCGGCCCACCGTCGTGAGCGAGAGCTCGCACTGGGACTTCATCGTGGCGATGGTCGCCGCGAACATCGGCGTCGCCCTGCTGCCGTCCACCATCTGCCGGCAGCTGGACCCGCGGCAGGTCCGGAGCGTCCCGATGACCGCGCCGATGATCCCGTGGAACGTGGCGCTCATCTGGCGCAGGGACCGGCAGTTGCCGCCCGCGACGCGCGCGTGGCTCGAGCTCGCGCAGCGCCGGCTCGTCGAGCCGGGGAAGCCCGGCGCCGGCCGGGGCCCGAGGGCGCGCTAGGACGTCAGCGCGCCGCGGCGAGGCGCGCGCGGCGATCGAGCTCTTCCTGCTTCGCGCGCAGGCTCGGCCGGTCGGGCGCGGCGGCGCGCGCGGACGCGAGGTGGATCGCCGCGACCGTGAGATCGCCGCGCTCGAGCGCGCCCGCCGCGAGCCGCTCCAGCATGTCCGCGAGCCGGTCCAGCTGACGCGTCGTCGCCGCGTCGTCCGGGCGCAGCCGCTTCGCCGCGAGCAGGTGATCGAGCGCGCCGTCCCTGCCGGTGAGGCGTCCCTCCTTGAGCAGCCGGTCCGCCGCCCGGAGGTGGGCGGCGGAGGCGGCCTCGGGCGTCGCCGGCCCGGACCAGCGCTGGATGGCGATCCCGGCGAGCGCGACGAGCACGGCGAGCGTGGCGGCCGCGACGGCGGCGCGCTGGAAGCCGGTGGTGCGTCGCTGGACGGCGGCCGCGATCTCGGTCGAGACCGTGAAGGCGAGCGAGCCCGTCCTTCCGTCGCCCGCGGCGCCGTCGCCGAACAGCGCGTCGGCGAGCGCGACGCCGGTGGGGCGCGGCCCGCCCGCGCCTCCCGGGGCGGCGGGAGCGGGTGCGCCGTCCGGGCGGTCCAGCCTGAGGAAACGGACCTTCACGCCGGGCCGGGAGTCGACCTCGAGGTGTTCCTCGACGACGGCGTCCCCGGCCAGGATCCCGCCGTCCCTGAACTCCAGCGCGACCCGGGCGCGGGCGCCGACCGCGGGCGGCTCGGCGGAGGGGACGCGCAGCCCGTTCTCGGCGATGCGATCGGCGAGGCGCGCGTAGAACTCCCCCTCGTCGGCGCATGGGACCTTCACCCGCAGCGTGGCCTCGCTCCCCATTTCGGGCTTCGATTCGACCCTCCGCGAGAGCGTCTGTCAACCCGCCCGGTGTGGGAGTTCCGCCCGCATCGCGCCTCCCCGGCGCTCGCCCTCACCGGCCGAGCGCGAGGCCGAGGGCGAGGAGCGCGGAGTGGACGACGGCGAGCCCCGCCATCCGCGGCGTGAGCGGGCCCAGGTCCTCGCGCCGCGCCGCGGCCCGGATCGCGCGCACGGTGCGCCACGCGAGCGGCGCGGAGGCGAGCGGCAGGAGCGTCCAGGGGCCGAGGCCGAGCCCGAGCCAGAACCCGACCGGCGCGACGTAGGCGAACCCGACGAGGGCCGCGATCTCGGCTCGGCTGAACGCCGGCCCGAACACGACCGCGCCGGTGCGCCAGCCCTTCGCGCGGTCGAACTCGCGGTCGCGGAGGTCGTCGATCAGCATCACCGCGGTCACGATCGCGCCGGCGGGCAGGCCGACGAGCCACACCGGGAGCGGCAGCGAGGCGAGGAGCGCCCACGGGTCCGGCGCGCCCCGGAGCGCCGCGGCCTGGATGTAATACGTGCCCGCCACGCCCACGACGCCGAACATCAGGAAGAAGACCGGGTCCGCGACGCCGCGCCGGACGTACGCCCATCCGGCGTTGTACGAGAGGCTCACGGCGATGCCCGCGGCGCCGAGGGCGAGCACCGGCGCCCCGCCGACGCGCCACAGCCACGGGGCGGTGAGGAGCGCGAGGACGAGCCATCCGGCGATTGCCGCCCGCACCATGCCGAGGGTGAGCGAGCCGTCCGCGATCGCCTCGTCGAGCTCCGGGTGCTCCTGCAGCCCCGGGTGCCGGCGGAGGAGCTCGTGGTTGTCGGCGAACACGCCCGCCACGTGGATGAACCAGCTGCCGAGGAACCCGACGAGCGCGGGGAGCGGGGCGAGGACGCCGTCGCGGTACGCGAACCCGAGCCCGACGAGCACCGGCGCCGCAGCCGTCGGCAGCGAGTGGGTGGGGTAGAGCAGGAGGTCCACCCAGATGATGCGCGCGCTCGGCCGCCGCGCCTCTGCGGGCGGGCGCGCGCCGGCGCGCGCGGCCTCGTCGCCTGCGGTCGGGTTCATGTCGTCTCGGAGACCTCGCGCACCGACCGGAAGGTTACACTCCGGATCGAGCGGGCGCGCAAGGACGCGTCGGTCGCGGGGGGTGCCGTGGCGATCCGGATCGAGGAGCGTTTCGTCGTGCGCGCGCCAGCGGGCCGGGTCTGGGACTTCATGGTCGATCCGCGCCGCGTCGTCGGCTGCGTGCCGGGGGGCGAGCTCCGGCGCGTCGTGGACGCGCGGACCTATGACGGCGCGATCCGGGTCGCGGTCGGCCCGCTCGCGCTCGCGTACCGCGGGCGGGTCCGGCTCGCCGAGGCCGACGAGGCTGCGCGGCGGGTGACGATCCTCGGCGACGCGCACGAGCGCGGCGGCACGGACGAGGCGCGGCTCAGCCTCGAGAGCGGGCTCCGGGAGCTTCCGGGCGCGGCGACGGAGGTCGTCGTCCACGCGCGCGTGGACGTCGAGGGCCGGATTGTCGCCCTCGGGCGCGGCGCGCTCGAGCGGCTCGGCCACCTGGTGTTCCAGGACTTCGCCGCGTCCGTGCGCGCGCGGATCGAGGCCGAGCACGAGGGACGCTCTCCGCCGCCGCCGCCGGGGCCGCTGCGCCCCGTGCCGCTGCTCCTTCGGGCGCTCGCCGCGTGGCTCGGTGGCGCGCTCCGGCCACGCCGGGCGTGACCCCCCGGGGGCGACGCCGGAGCCCGAGGGTGCGGGCGCCCGCGCTTTCACGAGCCGCAGACCCCGCGCGACGGGTATAGTCGCTTCCGCGTGGACCCGATCTCTCCGACCGGCCCCGCCCCGACCGACGAGGTCGACCGGTTGATGGTCGATGCCGTCGCGCGGATGCGGTCGTCGTTCAAGATCCCGGCGTTCCGGCGCGGACAGGAGCAGGTGATCCGCTCCGTGCTGGCCGGCCGGGACGTGCTCGCCGTCATGCCGACCGGGAGCGGCAAGTCGCTCACCTACCAGCTCACCTCGCAGGTGCTGCCGGGGACGACGCTCGTCGTGTCGCCGCTCCTCGCGCTCATCCGCGATCAGACCGAGAAGCTCCGGTCGCTCGGGATTGCCGTCGAGCGGATCGACTCGTCGCTGACCGCGAAGGAGCGCACCGCCGCGCTCGGGCGGCTCGCGGAGGGCAAGACGAAGCTCGCCCTGGTGACGCCGGAGAGCACGGTCTCCGCGTCCTTCCGCAACGCGATGGCCGGCGCGCAGGTGTCGCTCTTCGCGGTCGACGAGGCCCACTGCGTCTCGCAGTGGGGCCACGACTTCCGCCCCGCCTATCTCGGACTCCGCGAGGCCGCGGAGTCGTTCGGCCGCCCGCGGATCCTCGCGCTCACCGCCACCGCCACGCCGCGCGTGCGGGAGGACATCCTCGCGCAGCTCGGGATGCGCGATCCCGAGCAGGTGGTCCTCTCCTTCGACCGCCCGAACCTCCACTTCCAGGTCGTCACGTGCGGCAGCGAGGAGGACAAGCTCCGGATCCTCTTCCGCAAGCTCCTCCGGCGGCTGCACCGGCCCGGCATCATCTACTCGGCGACGGTGAAGTCGGTCGAGGACCTCGCCTTCCTCTCGAAGAAGCTGCGGATCCCGGCGGAGTACTACCACGGGCGCATGAAGAAGGCGGACCGCGACGAGAAGCAGGCCGGGTTCATGAAGCCGGGGCGGCGCGTCGTCATGATCGCGACGAACGCGTTCGGCCTCGGCGTCGACAAGCCGGACATCCGCTACGTCCTCCACTTCCACGTGCCCGGCTCGCTCGAGGCGTACGTGCAGGAGGCCGGGCGTGCCGGCCGCGACGGCAAGCCGTCCCGCTGCATCCTGCTCTGGTCGCCCGACGACGTCGCGATCCAGGAGTACTTCCAGGAGGGGAACTACCCGAGCGGCAAGCAGGTGCGCCAGGTGGAGGAGGCGCTCCGCGCCTGGACCGACACGGACCGCGGCGTCGGCATCCGCGCGCTCGCCACCTCGAGCAACGTCGGCGAGAAGCGGACGCGCGTCGTGCTCGACTTCCTCGAGGAGAACGGCTGGGCCGAGGAGGACGACGACGGAAAGTGGCGCGCCACGGGCACCGTCGCGGAGGGCATGCTGAAGCTCGCGGTGAAGTGGTTCGACGAGAAGCGGATCGAGGACAAGCGCCGCCTCGACGCGCTCGTCGGGTACGCGGAGACGACGACGTGCCGCGTCCGCTACATGCTCGACTACTTCGGCGAGCCCGGGCCCGAGCGGTGCGGGCGCTGCGACAACTGCCTCGAGGCGGCGAAGGCGGCCGCGGGGGCGCGCGCCGAGCCGGGCGCGCGGGCCGGCGTCGGCGAGGAGGCTGGCGAGGAGGCTGGCGTGGAGGGCGACGGCGGCCGCCGCAAGCGGCGCCGGCGCGGCCGGCGGCGGGGGCGCGGGCGCGGCGAGACGGGGCCGATCGCTCCGGGCGCGCCGGGCGGCGCGCCCGCCTCGGACGCCGTCCCGGAGGCCGCGCGAGCCGAGGGCGCACGGTCGCCGGCGATGGTCGCGAACGCCGAGGGCGCGCCCGGCCCGGCGGGCCCTGCCCCCGAGGGCGGGCGGAGGCGGCGGCGCAGGCGCGGCCGCCGTGGTCGCGGCCGCGGGCGCGAGGGGGCGGCGGGCGGGCTTCCCGGAGCCGCTCCGGGCGCGGGTGCGGCCGGTGCGGCGATCCCGGCGAGCCCGGCGGAGGGCGCGAGCGGGGCCGCTCCGGCGGAACGCGCGCCCGTTCCGTTCCAGGTGGTCCGCTCCGGCGCTCCGGTCGAGGCGCCCAGGCACGAGACGCCCACGCTCGAGGTCGCCGCGACCGCGGCTCCGCCGGGCTTCGAGGGCGCACCCGTCGCACCCGGTGCGCCGGGGACGGGTCGCCGCCGCCGCCGCAGGCGCGGACGCCGGGGGCGCGGGCCGAAGCCGCCGCAGCAGCCGGCCTGAGCGGAGCGCCGCGGCGGAGGCGCGCAGCCGGCCTCCGTCTCCGACCGCTCCCGCGGTCCTCGAGCGACGGCGTGTCCGGCAGCCCTCGGCGCAGGAGGCCCCGACTGGACCGGCGCGCCGGAGCCGGCCCTCGGATACGACTCTCCGTACACCGATCACCGGGAGGAAACGAACCGATGCGCACCTTCCTCGCCGCCGCGGCAGTCGCGCTCGCGCTGCCGGCGGCCGCCGCGGGCAAGTTCACGCTGACGAGCACCGACGTGAAGCCGAACGGGACGCTCACGGACCAGCAGGTGCTCGACGGGATGGGCTGCACGGGCGCGAACGTCTCGCCCCAGCTCGCCTGGCAGCACCCGCCGCAGACGGACAAGCTCGGCGCACCCGCCGACGCGTCCCCGGCGATGATCGGCTCCATGACCAGGGCGAACGCGCTCGGCAGCGCGACGCTCACCGCGCACTACGGGCGGAAGAAGTAGCGGCGCGCGCCCCGCCCGCGCTCGAGCGGGCGAGGGCGGCGCGCGGATCGGAGGGAGCCATGCGGCGGACTGCGATCGTCCTCGCCGGCGCGGCCCTGCTCGCGGCCGCCGCGTGCGGCAAGCGCGAGCAGCAGCCCGGCGAGCCCGTGAAGATCACCGTCACGAAGAACGGCTACGAGCCCTGGAAGGTCCGCGCCTGGAAGGGCGTGCCGCTCACGCTCGTCGTGACGCGCACGACGGAAGAGACGTGCGCGACCGAGGTCGTCCTCCCCGAGTACGGGATCGACCGGAAGCTGCCGCTGAACGAGCCCGTCACGATCACGTTCACGCCCACGCGCGCGGGCGAGCTCCGGTACGCCTGCGCGATGAAGATGTTCCAGGGCGTGATCGACGTGCGGTGAGGCCGGCACACGCCACGCCGGCGGGGCGCGTCAGCGCCTGCGCGCGGAGTCCTCGATCCAGTGGAACCGGTGGATGAGCCGGTGGAACAACGGCGCGCTCAGGATGCCGGCGGTGACGAGGAGGACGAGCCCGCAGTAGAGCGCGTACACGCCGGCGAAGATCTTCCCCGCCTCCGTCCGCGGAGCGTCGACGGGCCCCATCCCGCCCATGAGCATCGCGGCGTTCAGGAAGGCGTCGGTCCAGCCGAGCCCCTCGAGCCGCGCGTAGCCCGCCATCCCGGCGGCGAGCGACACGGCGACGATCGCCGTGGCGACGAGCCCGTGGCGCCCGAGCCGGCGAAGGAACCCGCGCAGGGGGATCGGCGGCGTCGTGCGGTGCTCGTACACGCGCCGAGGATGACACGTCCCGGGCGCGGCGGGTGCGCCTTCAGGCGGCGCGCGGCCCGGCCGGGTGGACCCGGAAGGCGAGACGGCGAGCGACGGCACCCGCAGGTTGCACATCGCGCTGCGGCGGCCCCCGCGCGGAGGGGCGTCGGCCGGGGCCGCGATCAGCGCCCGACGAGCGCCTTCGCCGCCGCCCAGTCCTGCTCGTGGATCGTCCCGACGCGGACGCAGCGGAGCCGGCCCGCGGGGTCGACGAGCGCGTGGATCGGGATCGCCGCGGCGCGCTCGACGCCGAGCGCGTCGAGGAGCGCCGGGAGGTCGTCGGGCGAGCGGAGCCAGCGCACCGCACCGGGGAGGCCCCTCGCGCGCGCCGCGACGAGCGCCTTCTCGGAGTCGGCGTCGTCGACGGAGAGGAGCTCGAACGCCACGGCAGCGCCGTCCCGCGAGAACCCCTCGCGCCACCGCCCGAGCAGCTCCATCTCGTCGAGGCAGGGTGCGCACCAGGTGGCCCAGAGGTTCACCCAGGTCCAGGACCCCGCGGCCGGGGTGGGGTCCTGCGCGCCGGGCAGCGGCCGGAGCGGGGGCGCCGCCCAGCGGCGCGCGCCCTCGCCGTCGGCCGCGTAGGTCCGGTCGCAGAACGTGCTCTGCGTCGCCGCGGGGACGGCCGGCTGCCGCCGGACGCCCTCGAACCGCTCCACCGCGGGACCACCCTCCGCGGGCCGGTCGCGGCAGCCGGGTCCGAGCGCCGTCCCCGCGAGGAGCGCGAGCGCGGCGGCCGGGGCGCGGACGCGCCGCTCAGATCGCACAGTCGATCCAGGCGATGAAGGCGCTGCGGTTGATGTCCGCCCGGGTGCACGGGCCCGACCGCGAGCGCTGCCAGCCGCAGAAGTCGCTCGTGAGCTGCGCGAACTCCTCGCCGAGCCAGAGGAGCCCCACCTGCTTCCTCAGATCCTCGTCGTGGAACCGCTGGTCGAGGTAGTCGAGCACCGCCTTCGCGCGATCGCGGCTCAGGGCCTCGTTGTACTGCTCGTCGCCGTCCGGGCTCGCGCGCGACACGACGAAGAAGAAGCTCGCGCCGCGCTGGTCGCCCCAGGCCTTCTCGACCATCTGCCGGCCGGCGGCGTCGAGGTCGGCGCGCGAGGCGTCGAACTGGACGATGTGGGCGCGGTGCGCGAGCGGCTTGAAGATCGCGTTGAAGTCCGGGCCGGAGAGCGCCGCGACCTTCCTCGCCTGCAGGGGCTGGCAGCCGCGCCCGCCGCCCGCGCCCTCGAGGAGCCCGCAGGCGCCCGCCACGCGCCGGACGATCGCCCTGAGCTGGGGCGTGCAGTACGCGTCGTTCGCGACGCTCGCGGTCGCGACCTCGTGCGCCGCGCCGCGGCTCGCGGCGAGGCGGGCGCCCGCGGAGGTCGCCCAGGTCACCACGAGCCCCAGGGGGACGACGAACGCGACGGCGAGGAGGAGCCAGCGCTTCGTGGAGTCGCTCATCGCTTGCTCTCCTCGGACGGCGTGCCGGCGGGGGGCGCCGGGGTGGGGGACGCCGGGGCCGGGGCGGGCTCGGCGCGGAGCTCGACCGGCGCCCGGGCCGGAGCAGGCGGGGGCGGGGCGGCGGGGGGCTCGAGGGCGGGCTCGTCGCCGCGGTCGGGCGCGGGCGCCGCGGGGCCGTCCGCGCCGGCCGACGGGACCGGCGCGGGCGCGGCGACGTCGGCCTGCGGCGGCGGCCGGGGCGGGGGCGGCTGCGCGGCGCGGCGCCGTGCGCGCTCCGCCGCGGCCTCGGGCGAGAGCATCCGCGCGAGCGTGTACTCGAGGCCGAGGTCCGTGTCCTCGTCGCACATCCGGCTGCCCGCCACGAAGAGCTGCGGCGTGAGCACGGGGATCGCGTTCGCGACCGCCCAGCGCAGGCTCTTCGTCAGCTTGCTCCGCACGATCGCGCCGCCGAGGCAGCCCTTCACCGCAGGGAACTCCTGCTCCAGGCGCTCCCGGAGTGCACGCTCGTCCCTGGCGGCCAGCGCGCGGAGCTCGGCCTGGCGCGCGAACGCCCACCTGAGGACGGCGCCCGCCGCGGCCGCGTCCTTCCGCCCGGAGCCGGCGCCGGCGGCGCAGAGCACCGCCTCGCTCACCGCGCACGCGCCCGGGTGGACCGCCTCGGTCACCATCCAGTTGCAGCTCGAGTCGAGCGGGAAGAGCACGCCCTTCAGATCGAGCCGCTCGCCGAGCGCGCTCGCGGCGAGCCGCGCGTCGAAGGCCTTGCACGAGGGACAGAGCGGGTCGAGCACCTCGATCGCCGGCGCCCCGCCGGCGCTCCCGCCGAGCGGGATCATGATCCCCGCGGCGTCGTCGGCGCGGACGAGCGAGCCGCAGCCGAGGACCGACGCCTTCGCCGCGCTCGCGGGCGCGAGGCCGACGTACGCCGCCGTCAGCGCGGCGACGAGCGCGGTCCCCTCGACGAGCGCCACCCCGAGCCGCCCGGGGCCGGGCGCGGCTGCCCGCCGCTGCGCGACGACGGCGCCGGCGAGGACGATCGCGCTCGAAGCGTAGATCCCGACGCACACCTTGCAGACCGCGTCGAGCTTCCACGCCGCGAGCACGCCGAAGGCGACCGACATCGCGACCGGGAGGAGCGACGCCAGGAGGAGGACCTTCGTCTCGCCCCGCGTCGCGTCGCCGCGCCACGCGAGGAGCGCCGCGCGGTACGCGAGCCAGGCGAAGACGGCGAGCGCCCACAGGCTCACCGGCACGCCGCCCCAGAGCTGCTCGCGGAAGAACGAGCTGTAAGGGCTCATCATCACCGTGCGGCAGCCGCTCTCCGCGATCTCCTTCGCCGCGCCGGGGATGAACGAGCAGGTGATCGCGTGCACCTGGCGGTCGAGGTGCGCCATGAAGTCCGCCGTGCTGACGCCGGAGAAGAGGGCGCCGGCGAGCGCGCCGGCGAGCACGACGAGGAGCGGCCCGCGGGGCGCGCCCTCCGTGCGCCGCCGCGGCGGCGCGGCTCCGCCGCCGTCCTCGCCTCCAGGGCGCTCGCGCACCGTCGGAAGCTCGCGGTCCAGGCCGTCCGTGAATGCCGGATCGTTCGTGGGCATCCGGGGAAGATGCCGCAATCGAGGCGCGCCGTCACGCGGAGCGAAGGACGAGCGGCGCCCACCGCGCCCTACGTCGCCCGCTTCGGAGTGGCCCGGGGCCGGCGGCGCTCGAGCATGATCGCGAGGAGCACGATCCCGGCGGCGGCGAGGAGGTGCGAGGAGCACGGTCCACGGCGCGCGCTCGCGGGGACGGAGCCCCTTCAGGTCCCTTGCGGGGTTGCGTGCCGGCCGGGCATCGATGCGGACACCCGTGCGCCGGGAGCGAGCGAGGTCCGCCGCTCGGGCGCCGCCCCCCAGGAGGCGATCCCATGACCCCGCTCCTCGTCTCGCTCCTGCTCGCCGCGTCCGGCGCGGGAGGCCTCGATCCCGTCTACGCGCAGATCACGGCGAAGCACGAGGAGAGCCTCGCGCGGCTGCGCGGCTGGATCGCGCTCCCGAGCATCGCGGCGGAGGGGCTCAACGCCGAGCCCGGCGCCGAGAGGATGATGGCCCTCCTCCGCGAAGCGGGATTCCAGCGCGTCGAGCGCGTCCCGACCGACGGAAAGCCGGCGGTGTTCGCGACGCTCGACGCGGGCGCGAAGCGGACGGTCGGGCTGTACTTCATGTACGACGTGAAGCAGTTCGATCCGAGGGAGTGGTCCTCGCCGCCGCTCGAGGGGCGCATCGTCGAGAAGCCCGGGTTCGGGAAGGTGATGGTCGGGCGCGGCGCGGTGAACCAGAAGGGGCCGGAGTCGGCATTCCTCGCCGCGCTCCATGCGATCCGCGCGGCGGGGCGCAAGCCGCCGGTGAACCTCGTCCTGATCGCGGAGGGCGAGGAGGAGATCGGCTCGCCGCACCTCCCGCAGGCGATGCGGCGGCCGGACGTCCAGGCCGCGTTCGCGAGGTCGGTCGGCGTGTTCATGCCGAGCGCGGTCCAGGGACCGGACGGCGCCGCGACGGTGTCGCTCGGCGCGAAGGGCGTCGTCGAGCTCGAGCTCGTCGCGACGGGCGAGGCCTGGGGCCGCGGCCCCTCGAAGGACGTCCACTCGGGGAACCGGGCGCGGCTCGACAGCCCTGCGTTCCACCTCGTCCAGGCGCTCGCCACGCTCGTGAACGCCGACGGCGATCCCGCCATCGACGGGTTCGCGGACGCGGCGCGGCCGCTCTCGCCGGAGGAGGCGAGGATGGTCGACGCGGCCGCGCAGCGGCAGAGCGAGGAGGCGGCGAAGCGGCAGACGGGGGCCAAGGTCTGGGCGCACGACGCCGCCTGGCGGGATTCCCTCGCGGCGCTCGTCTCGCGGCCGACCGTCAACATCGAGGGGCTCGTCGCCGGGTGGACGGGCCCGGGCGGCATGACGGTGTTGCCTCACCGCGCGGTCGCGAAGCTCGACCTCCGGCTCGTCCCCGACATGACGTACGAGGGCGCGGTGGCGGCGCTGCGGGCACACCTCGCGAGGCGCGGCTTCGGCGACGTCGAGGTGAAGCCGAGCGGCGGCTACGATCCGACCCGGACCCCGGCCGACGCGCCGCTCATCCAGAAGCAGCTCGCGGTGTACCGCCAGTACGGCCTCGACCCGGTGCTCTGGCCGAGGAACGCGGGATTCCTACCCGGGCTACGTCTTCACGGGCGCGCCGCTCGGGCTCGCGTCCGGCCACTTCGGCGTCGGGCACGGGGGCGACGCCCACGCGCCCGACGAGTACCTCGTGATCGAGAGCGCGAACCCGAAGGTGAAGGGGTACGATGACGCGGTGCGGGCGTTCGTCGAGTACCTGTACGCGCTCGCGAAGTGAGGGGACATGCGGTTCGGTGTCGTCGTCGCGGCGGCCGCGCTCGGTCTCGCGGGCTGCTCCTCGAACGGCGTCCTGCTGCTGCGCGGCGTGGTGCGCGCGCAGGGGCCTGGCGGTGCAGAGCCGATCGCCGGCGTGGCCGTCCAGTGTCGCGACGGGCGCGACGGCGCGCCGCGCTACTCGCGTGCGACGACGCAGGACGACGGGAGCTACCGCATCGACCATCCGTACTCCGGGACGTGGTTCCCGGGCGTCAAGCCGAAGGGCGGCGACGCGTACGTCGAGTTCTTCGCGCCGGGGTACGAGCGGCGCCTGGTGAAGGTCCGCGGCGGGGACGAGCCGGGGGTGGTGCGCGGCGAGTCGGGGCCGTACACCCGGCTCGACGTGACGCTCGTGCCCGCCACGGCGCCCGGCGCATCCGGGCAGCGGTAGCGGCCGGCGTCACGGCGGCGCGACCCGCGACGCCGCGTCGATCGACGCGAGGTGGCCGACCGAGACGCGCACCTCCGCGGCCGGGAGCACGACTGCGCGCCCCCTTGACCCTGCGCGACCGCCGGGCCCACGATGCCCCACGGACCCGCGACCGAAGGGAGCCTCCATGAAGCGCCTCCTCGTCCTCTGCGCCCTCGCGGCGCTCGCCGGCGCGTGCGCCCCCGTCCTGCACGACTCCCCACCCGAGCTCGATCGCGCCGCGAAGGAGTTCCGGCCGACGCCCGGGATGACGACCCTGTACGTGTTCCGCGACAAGACCAAGATCGAGTCCGGCGTCGCGGACAACGAGAAGATGCAGGTCACGCTCGACGGGAACCCGCTGGGCGTCACGCGGGCGAAGACGTTCCTGGTCGCGGTCGTCGCTCCCGGGCCGCACGCGCTCGTCTCGATGGCCGCCGGCCACGACAACCAGCTCCAGGTCGTCGGGAACCCCGGGGAGATCCTGTACGTGTACCAGGAGGCGCTCTACGTCGTGGGGGTCACCTCGAAGCTGCACCTCGTCGACGCCGCGGAGGCGCACCCGCGCATCCGGAGGTGCGATCTGGCCCCGAGCGCCGCGACGCGGACGGCCGTGCCGCCTGCCGCGGCGGAGCCTCCGAAGCCGCCCGCGACCCCGCCGGGCTCGTGACGGGGCCGGCGGGGCGGGCCCCCGCGCGTCACATCCCGGCGAACAGCATCCCCTTCCGCAGGATGACCGCGCCGAACGCGACGAGGAGCAGCCCGGACGCCCACCGCACGACGAGCGGGCGCGACGCGATCGCGCGCACGCGCTGCCGGAGCGCCTGCGAGCCGTAGCCGACCGCGAGCATCGGCACCGCGAACCCGAGCGCATACGCGAGCAGCAGGACGACGCCCGCGGCGAGCGTCCCCTCCGTCGCGACCGTCGCGAGGACGCCCGAGAGCATCGGCCCGACGCACGGGATCCAGACGACGCCCAGGCTCGCGCCGAGGAGGAGCCCGGACCAGCGTCCGTCGCCGCGCGGGCCGACCCGCTGGAGGAACCCCAGCCGCTTGAACGGGTTCACGTCGGCGAGGAGGAGGAGCCCGAACGCGACCACGATGGCGCCCACGACCTTCTCGAGGCGGGGCAGCGACGGCCCGACCGCCGCGCCGAAGAGGCTCGTGACCACGCCCATCGCGACGAAGCTCGCGGCGATCCCGGCCACGACGAGCGCCGGGCGCCAGCGGTCGTCGTCGGCTCGTCCCGCCACGAGGAGGGGCACGACCGGGAGCACGCACGGGCTCGCGACGCTCGCGAGGCCGGCGCCGAACGACAGGGCGAGCGAGGCGGGACCGAGGTCCATCGGATCAGCGCGCGAGGAGGCTGCGGATCTGCTCGGGCCCCTGGATGCCGGGCGTCGCGCGGCGGAGCTCGCGGCCGGTGCCGTCGGTGACGAGCAGGAGCGGGAGCGAGCGGATCCCGTACTCCTGGAACCGAGCGATGTCGGCCGCCTCCGTCGTGCGGTAGTAGACGACGTCGGCGCGCGAGGCGAGCTCGGACGACATCTCGCGGAGGATCCGGTCCTGGATCTGGCAGGGGCCGCCGTTCGGGTTCATGAAGAACACGAGGCGCGCGCGCTGACCCGCCGGCTGGACGAGGCCGGCGTGCGCCGTGGACGGCGCGGGCGTCGCGGCGGGCGCCACGAACCGAGGCTCCTCGGCGCTCGAGGAGCACGCCGCGAGCGCGAGGCCGAGGGCGGCGAGGGCGAAGAGCCGAGCGGAGCGGGGCATCGGGGCCTCCAGGCGGCCGGCGCGGCCGCGGTGAAGGGTTCGAGCCGCACGCCGCCGGAGGGGTTCACGTCGCACGAACGGCGGCGCCCGGGGGGGAGGGGGTTCCCCCGGGCGCCGCCCCGGCGGCCGCCTCGCGGCCGCGACTCAGTTCTCGAGCTCCGCCTCGTCCACCGGCGCCGACGT
Organism: uncultured delta proteobacterium; assembly: GCA_963821195.1. Lineage (GTDB taxonomy): Bacteria > Myxococcota > Myxococcia > Myxococcales > Anaeromyxobacteraceae > Anaeromyxobacter. The sequence continues at coordinate 1,448 of CAWGDE010000023.1, read as the reverse complement.
GCTCGCCGGGTACGGCCGCCAGCGGACCTTCACGAGGGTCTGGCCGGGCGCGATCGCGTCGAAGAAGGCGGTCGCCCCGATCCCGGCGCCCGAGCCGTCGCGGAACCCCGCCGCGCCCGTGTCGATCGCGAGGCCGAGGATCTGGAGCGACGTCGTCGGCGTCTTCGCCGAGACGACGCCGCGCAGGAAGGCGCGGTCGGCGGGCGCGGCGCCGACGAGCTCCAGCCGCGTCGCGTTCAGGCCGGCGCCGTCGTGGGTCGGCGAGCCGCGGACCTCGACGTGCGCGCCCGCGGGGAGCGCGTCGAGCGAGGTGAGGTTCTTCAGCTCGGTGGAGGGGGTGACGTGGACGGTGAGCCCCAGGACGGCCAGCGTGCCGGCGGCGGGATCCACCGCGGACGCGTTCGCCTCGACGCGCGCGCCCGGCTCGAACTTGACCTCGCCCGCGTCGACACGCCGTCGTCGCGGAGCACGCCCTCGACCTCGAGCTCGGCGCCGACCACGATGTCGTCGGCCGTCCAGCAGCGGAGCTCCGTCGCGGCGCTCGTCAGACGCGCTGCGCGGCGAGCGTGAAGCCCGACGCGTCCGCCGCCGTCACGAGGCCCTCCACCTCGACGCGCTCGCCCGCGCTCGGCTGGAGGTCGTCCTCCGCGTGGATGGAGGTCGCGGTGAAGACGCCGCCCGCGTTCGCGGGGCCGGCCGTGCGAACCTCGACGAACGTCCCGACGGCGACGCTCGGCGCCGGGGAGATGCCGCCCACGTCCACCCGGACCGCGACGGCGCCGCCCGGCGAGAACGAGAGGTCGACGACCGTGCCCGAGACCGCGACCACGAAGGCCCGCAGCTCGCGCTCGCTCCCCGCCGGCTGCGCGCTCTCGCGGACCGACGTGGCGCAGATCCCGCCGCGGCCGTCCGCGTGGCCGGACACCTCGACCCGTTCGCCGATGGCGAGGTCGTCCGAGACGAGCGGGTTCCCGTTCCGGTCCGCGACCGTGGTCGAGTCATCGAGCGATACGATGGTGCCCGAGGAATCACGACCGCGCCCGGCCCCTTCGCCTCGACCTCACCCTCGACGGAGTGGTGCACCTCAATCTCGGTCGCCTCGCCGGAGCCGCTGCCGTCGTCGAGGCGGCCGTGCACCGTCACCACCTCGCCCTCGCCCACGTGACCCCGGACCTCGGCCTCGCCCGAGAGCGCCGTGGACGGGCCCGCGTCGTCGCGGATCGTCGCCCGAGGTCCGGAGCGCGACGCCGTTCACCACCATCCCGCCGGAGAAGCTCTGGACGGGTCCCTTCATCGTCACTGCCGTGGCGGTCGGCGCCGGGGGCCCACCGCCGGTCCCGCTCGCGCCACCGCACGCGATGGAGACGATCAGCCCAGCCGCCGCGAGCACCATCCAGCCGTTCGTTCGATTCGTCGTCATGTCGGTAAACCGTCCTTTCGACCAAGCA
>CAWGDE010000022.1:0-252824 GCA_963821195.1 uncultured delta proteobacterium | reverse complement strand
ACATCCGCCCGCGTCATGCAGGGCGTGACGATGGCGTTCTTCGAGGACGTCTGGTCGCAGGAACTTCCTGAACGTGTTCGCGAGCCCGCTCACGATCGCCGAGTACGTGAGCGGCCTCGTCCTCTCGAGCATCGCTGACGAGCACGATCGGCCTCGTCGTGATGATCGTCGCTGGCGACGGCCGTATTCGGCCTGTCCTTCCTCGGCTACGGGCTCGCGATCGTGCCCGTTCCTCCTCGTCCTCTTCCTGTTCGGGATCGCGCTCGGGATCCTCGGCTGCGCCATCGTGCTGCGGCTCGGCCCCGCGGCCGAGTGGCTCATCTGGCCGATCCCGGCGCTGATCTCGCCGTTCGCGGGCGTGTTCTATCCGGTGTCGACGCTGCCGCACTGGATGCAGGCGGTGTCGCGGGTGCTCGCCGCCGTCCTACGTGTTCGAGGCGATGCGCGACGCTCGTGTCGGGTGGGACGGTCTCCTGGCCCGCGCTCGCGTGGGCGGCGCTCCTCGCGCTCGCGGACATCGTCCTCGCGGGGTGGTTGTTCGCGCGCGTGTACCGGCACGCGGTCTGGACCGGGCTCATCGCCCGGTACAGCGCCGAGAGCGTGAGCTGACCGGGGCGCCCGCCGCGCCGGCGATCACGCGCGGACGACGATCTTCCCGAAGTGGGCGCCGCCCCGGAGGTGCTCGTACGCCTCCCGCGCCTGCTCGAACGCGAAGACGCGGTCCACCACCGGGCGCAGGCGCGCCCGCGCGATCGCCCCGTTCATCCCGACGAGCGTCACGTGGCCGCCCGCGCGGACGGCGCGGAGCGACACGGGGAGGGTGGTCGCGCCGCCGACCTCGAGGATGTGGTCGACGCCCCTGCCGCCGGTGAGCGCGCGGGCGGCGGCGTCCCAGTCCGGCGTCGTCCGGTAGTTCACGACCTCGTCCGCGCCGAGCGCCCTGCCGCGCGGAGCTTGTCGTCGTGGCTCGACGTGAGGATCACGCGCGCGCCGGCCCCCTTCGCGAGCTGGAGCGCGAGGATGGAGACGCCCCCGGTCCCGATCGCGAGCACGGTCTCGCCGGGCTTCAGGCCCCCGAGCTCGAAGACGCGGTAGTTGAGGCTCGTCGCCCGGATCGGACGAGCACCTGGCCGAGCCCGGGCCGCGGCCGCTCCGCCAGGGCCAGGGTGTCGACGCCGTTCCCCCGAGGCTCCCATACGCGCATGAGGCACCTCCAGCGGCCGGGATTCCATCGCACGGCCCGCGGCGGACGGGCCGGCCTACCGCTGGAGCGTGGCCTTCACCGACATCGGGATCTTGAGCGCGGCGGAGACGGGACAGCCGTCCTTCGCGCCCTCGGCGGCCTTCCGGAACGCCGCCTCGTCGATCCCCGGCACGGTGCCCCGGACCTCGAGCGCGCTCGAGCGCACCTCGAACCCGCCGCCCTTCTTCGGGCCGAACTCGACGGTGCAGCTCGTCTCGAGCCGCGTCGCGAGATGCCCGCCCTGCGCGAGGGCGTGCGAGAGCGCCATCGAGAAGCAGCTCGCGTGCGCCGCGGCGAGCAGCTCCTCGGGCGTCGTGGTGCTCGGCCCGGCGCCGCTCTCGGTGCGCGCCTTCCACGAGAGCCCGGCGTCGCGGAACGTGCCGCTCGCAGCGCTGGTCCTCCCCTTGCCCGACATCAGGTCGCCTTCCCACAGCGCGGTCGCCCGGCTCTGCATGCGAGGTCCTTTCGGTGACGGAGGGTTCGCGGGAGTTGTGGCGGGCGCGGACGCGCGCGGCAACCGGAGATCGGCCGCGCCTCTCGGGCCGCGCCGCCGATGCTGCGACGGGCCCCGGCGGGGGCGGGCGGCCGGGATGGAGGAAGCCGGCGCGGGCACCGCGGGCGCGGCGGGGATCGCGGTCGAGGTCGGGTTCGGGGCGGGTCGCGGTCACCGCGCCCAGGCGGCCGCGTGGATCGTATCATCCGGCGCGATGCGCTATTGCGAGGGCCTGCCGGAGACGGGGGAGCGGCCGCTCTGCGCCGACGAGCGCGCGGCGGTGGCGCGCCTCCGGCGCGGGCTCGCGTGGCGGATCGCGGCGCCGCTCGCGCTCGGGATCGCAGCGCCGATCGCCGCGATCGCCGCGGTCGCCGTCGCGTACGGCGTGCTCGGCGCCGGGTCCTCCGCGGCGGCCCTCCGCGTGGGCGCGGCCGTCGCGTTCGTCGCGGGGATCCTGCTCGGCCCCGCGGTCGCCCTGCTCTGGGCGCACGATCGCTTCCGCGAGTGGCGGCGCGTCCGGCGCGACGCGGCGGCCGCGGTCGCGATCCAGTTCGGCGAGGGCGCCCGTACGATCTCCGTGCTGCCGGCGAGCGGCCGGATCCTCGCGCGGAACGGGCGCCCTTCGGCCCTCCGATCCCGCGCGCACGTCGGCGCCGCGGCCCCTGCGCCTCCCGCGCCGCCCACGTACGCGTTGCCCGCCGAGGCCCTGGCGAACGGCGATGCGCGCGAGATCGCGTCGCACGGGCTCGTCCGGCGCCCGCTCTCCCCCGAGGAGCGCGACGAGCTCCGCGGCCACGCACGCGGCCTCCGGCGCATCCCGCGGAGCCTGTGGCTGCTCGCCGTCTGGTGGGCGCTCGCCGCGCTCGGGTGGAGCGCGGGGCACGGACCGCGGAAGCGCGACATCGTCGTGATCGTCACGCTCCCGCTGGCGCTCGGCGCGTGGCGGCTCCTCCGCGCGCGGGCGCTCGCGGCCCGGCTCGAGGCGGACGCGGAGGAGGGCTGGGCGATCCGCGCCACCGCCGGCGCGACCTCCGGCGAGGAGGCGCTCCCCGCGTCGCGCGCGGCGTGGACGGCCGGTGGCGCGCCGGCGCGGTGGCGGCTCGGCGCGCCGCGCTGATCGGCGAATCCGGGCGCGAAGGCATGCCCCGCGCCGGTCGGGAATCCCCGGGCCGCGGCGACGGCGGCGCGCACCGGGCGGGGGGTCGATCAGCCCCCGATGACGACGTTCCAGGGCCGGATGCGGTGGCCCGTCACCACCCCGTTCTTCACGTACGGGTCGCGTGCGACGAACGCCTCGACCTCGGCCGAGGAGTCGGCCTTGAAGACGAACACCGCGCCGTCCGTGGGCGGGTCGAAGGCGCCCGCCAGGAGGAGCTTCCCCGCCGAGTTCCACTCGCGCGCGAGGGCGAGGTGATCGGGGCGAAAGGGCGTCCGCTTCTCGAGGACGTCCGGGACGTAGTCGTAGGAGAGGATGAAGTACATGCCGGTGTCGTAGCACGGGCGTCGGGCCACCGCTGCCGGACCGGCCCGTCGGCGGTACGTCCCGTCCCCCGGCGGCACGCGGCGCGCGAGACGCGCAGCTCACCGCGCGCGACGCTCCCGCGCCAGCAGCACGGTGCAGAACGCGCCGGCGAAGCGCCGCTCGAGCACCGCGCACGCGAGCCGCTCGTAGGCCTCCGCGAGGTCGCCGGACCACTCCCGCAGGAGCCCGGACAGGAGGAGCCGTCCGCCCTCGCGCGCGAGCGGCACGATCCGGGCGGCCTCGTCGAGGAGGAGCTCGCCTCCGATGTTCGCGACGACGAGGTCGAACGTTCCCTCGGCGGCGAGGTCCGCCGCGCCCGCGAGCCGGTGCTCGAGCCGGCCGGCGACGCCGTTCGCGACCCCGTTGGCGCGGGCGGCCTCCACCGCGTCCGGGTTCACGTCGGCGCAGAGAGCGCGCGCGGCGCCGAGCCGGACCGCCGCGATGCCCAGGATCCCGGAGCCGCTCCCGAGGTCGAGGACGCGCAGCCCGTCGAGCGGGGCGAGCGCGGCGAGGAGCTCGAGGCAGCTCGCGGTCGTCGGGTGCGTGCCGGCGCCGAAGGCGCTCCCCGAGATGACGAGATCGGTCGGCGCCGCCGAGGTCGCGGCGGCGTCGGCGACGATGCGAAACGGGTGGCCGATCATCCGCGTGCCAGCTTGAACAAGCGCGCGCGCGCAGGCAAACGGCCGGCGCGCCCGGGCCGCGGCTCGCGGTCGCCCGCCGGGACGCGGTACGCTGTCCGCTGGCGTGCCGGCGCAGCGGCGGCACGGCGGACGGAGGGTGAGCCGAAGGGCGGCGATGCGCGCGATCGCGATCCCCGGGTTCGGCGAGCTCAGGCTCGCGCACCTCGTCTGCGACTACAACGGGACGCTCGCGCGCGACGGCCGGCTCCTCCCCGGCGTCGCCACCGCCCTGGGGGTGCTCGCCGCCGACCTGCGCGTCCACGTCGTCACCGCGGACACGCACGGCGGCGCCGCGCGCGAGCTGGACGGCCTCCCGGTGACGCTCCACGTCATCGCGCCGGCGGACCAGGCGGCCGCGAAGCGCGCCTACGTCGCGGTGCTCGGGCCGGAGCGGGTCGTCGCAATCGGAAACGGCAGGAACGACCGCGAGATGCTCGCGGCGGCGGCGCTCGGGATCGCGGTGCTGGAGGGGGAGGGCGCCGCCCCGGCGACGCTCGTGTGCGCCGACGTCGTCGTGCGGTCCGCCGCCGATGCGCTCGAGCTGCTGCTCCACCCCGACCGGCTCGTGGCGACGCTGCGGGAGTGAGGGCCGCGTCGCGCCGGTGACGGACGGTGCGATCGCGTTGGCGCGGCGGCGGCGCGCTGCTATCGTGCCGTTCCGCCCGGCGGAGCCCGGGCCCGGAGGAGCGCCGTGGGTGAGGAGACGAGGCAGTTCGCGACGCGGTTCTCGCGCGCGGTGGGCCTGCTCGCGACGCTCGCGGGCGACGAGGGGCACGACGTCCTCCGTCGCGAGCACGGCTCTCGGCTCACGCGCGTCGTGCGCGAGGCGCTCGACGCCGTCGAGGCGGTCTACGGCACCGGGACGAGCGCGGTCCGCGACTGGCCGGAGCGATCGCGTGCCGTGCTCGCCGCCGCCGCCGAGCTGCGGCGCGCCGTCGATCGGGCGGGGATCGACGCCGACGTGCGGAGGAGGGCGGGCGCCCTGGTCGAGCTCATCGAGCCGGGGTCGGCGACGCGCTGACGACCAGCCGGGAGATCCTCCCGGTGTCGAAGCTCGTCTCGCTCCCCACCACGGCGACGCCGTACCCGAGCCGCGGATACAGCCGCAGCTCAGACTTGAAGCCCACGCCGCCCCCCTGGTGGTAGGCGTAAGGCTCGCCGTCGACCTCGCCCAGCCGCCACCCGAGGCCGACGGGGAGGGCGCGCCCGCGCGCGTCCCGCTGCGGCGTTCGCATCGCGAGCGCCGACGCCTCCGACAGGATGCGGTGACCGTCGAGCTCGCCTCCGCGGAGGTGAGCCGCCACGAGCCGGCCGAGGTCGCGCGCCGAGCCGGCGAGCCCGCCGTACGGCGCGCCGTCGACGAGGAACGGCCGGAGCGCCGTGAACCCTTTGGTCTCCTCCCCCAGGAACCGCTCCTCGATCAGGAAGCGCCCGGCGACGCCCATGGCGCTCCACGTCCGCGTGTAGCCCGTCGCGACGTCCACGCCCGCGGCCGCGAACCCCGCATGCGTGCAGCCCAGCGGCTCGAGGACGTGCCGCTTCACGTACGCGGGGTACCGCTCTCCGCTCACTCGCTCGACGAGCTGCCCGAGCACGAGGTAGCCCAGGTTCGAGTATGCGAACCGCGCCCCCGGCGCGAACTGCAGGCGGGCGTGGCGCGCCAGGAGCCGCGCGGTCATCTCGTCGAGGTCCGGCCCGGGCTCTCCCGCGCCGTGGATCCAGCTGACCGGGATCGGGTTCGCGAGCCCCGAGGTGTGAGAGAGGAGGTGTCGAACGGTGACCTCTCCACCGTGCGGGCTCTCCACGCGGAACGACGGCACGTACTCCCGGACGGGCCGGTCCAGGTCGACGCGCCCCTGATCGACGAGCTGCATCACCGCCGTGGCGGTCACGATCTTGGTGACCGAGAACCACGCGAACACCGTGTCCGGCCCGGCGGGAGCGCCGCTCGCGAGGTTGCGGAGCCCCTCCGCGCGGACGACGCCGGCCCCCTCGCGCCCCACGATCGCGACGGAGATCGCCGGCGCGGCGCGGCCCGCGACCCCCTCGCGCAGCCGCTCGTCGAGCTCCGCGACGGTGGCCGCCGACAGGTGCGGCCTCGAGCACGCGGTGGCGAGCCCCGTCAGCACGGCGACCGCTTCCGTCCTGGTCACGGCGGGCTCGTAGCGGCGGCGCGGTGCGCGCTCAACGCGCTCCGGGTCCGGGTACCCGCGCGGTCCGAGCGGGCGCCAGGGCGCGAGGCAAGGACAGCCGGGGCGGGGATGGAGAAGCCACGCCGGGGAGACCGAGATGGCGCCGAGACCGCCGTACGAGCTCTTCTACTGGCCGGGTATCCAGGGCCGCGGCGAGTTCATCCGGCTCGCGTTCGAGGACGCCGGCGTCCCCTACGAGGACGTGGGACGCCGCCCCGGCGGCGTCGCCGAGATCCAGCGGATGCGCGCAGCGAACGGGCCCTGGCTCGCGCCTCTCGGCCCCCCGTTCCTGCGGCACGGCCGCGTGGTCGTGGCGCAGACGGCGCTCGTCCTCGCCTACGTCGCGCCGCGGATCGGGGTCGTGCCGGCCGGCGAGGCGAGCCGGCGCCGCGCACACCAGATCCAGCTCACGATCGCGGACCTCGTCGCCGAGGTGCACGACACGCACCACCCGGTCGCGGTCTCGCTCTTCTACGAGGACCAGCGGGCCGAGGCGGCGCGGCGCGCTGCCGCGTTCACGGCCGAGCGGATCCCGATGTACCTGGGGTGGCTCGACCGCGCGCTCGGCTCCAACCCGGGGGGTCGCGGCCGATGGCTCGTCGGCGCGCGCTGCTCGTACGCCGACCTCTCGCTGTTCCAGCTGATCGCGGGCCTGCGGTACGCGTTCCCGCGCGCGACGGCGCGGCACGAGCGCCGCCTGCCCCGGCTCGGCGCCCTCCACGACGCGGTCGCGGCGCGCCCGGGGATCGCCGCGTACCTCGCGTCGGAGCGGCGGCTCCCGTTCAACGAGGACGGGATCTTCCGCCACTACCCGGAGCTCGATCTCGTACCCGCGCGGGGGCGCTGAGTGTGCCGCTCACAGGGCCCCTCGAGTGACGTGCCGGCGCGGGACGGTGCGCCTATCGCCGCAGCTTCGCCCGCCGCGTGGGAGCCCGCCCATTGGCGACCCCGCGTGTCCACCCCTCGGCCGAGGTAGCCCAACGTGAACGAGCAGCCGCCCCTCAAGCCCGGAACGCCGCCCGTGACGGAGGAGCAGCGCAAGGCCGCGCAGCGCGAGCGCGAAGAGCGCGAGGGGGTGTCCGGCGGCGAGCCCCGGCTCGACCCGCGCGCCCGCGTCCTCGTGGTCGAGGACGAGCACGAGCTCCGCGAGCTCATCGCGCAGTGGCTCGAGACCCGGAGTTACCAGGTCGTGCAGGCGGCCGACGGGCGCGACGCCGTGGACCTCCTCGAGGCGGGGCTCGAGCCGGACGTCATCCTGCTCGACCTGACGATGCCGCGGATGGACGGCCGCGAGTTCCTGGAGTGGTTGCGCGCCTCGCCCAGGCACCAGGATCGCCGCGTGATCGTCGCGAGCGGCTACCTCGACGAGGCGCATCCCGTCGACGTGGACCGCGCGTTCGCCAAGCCGTTCCGGCCGGACCTGCTCGAGCGCGAGCTCGCGCGGCTCGCCTCGGGCGACTAGCGCGACGAGGTCGCCGCTAGGGCGCGGTCGGGGCCGGGATCATCCGGGCGAGGAACGTCCCTTTCTTCACGACCGGGAGCGCGTCGAGCTCGGCGACCGCCGCGGTCATCTCGGCGTGCGCCGCCTCGTGCGTCACGATGAGGATCGGGACGGCGTCCACGTTCCCCGCCGCGCGCCGCTGGATGACCGACTCGATCGACACGCCGTGGCGGCCGAGGACGCCCGTGACCGCGGAGAGGACGCCGGGGCGATCGAGGGCCGTGACTCTCAGATAGAACTCGCTGCGCGCCTCGCCCGCGGGACGCAGCCGGGGCTTGTCGCCGCCTCGGATCCGGGAGCCGCTCGCGGGCATGCGGGAGACGGCTCCCGACAGGATGTCGCGCGCGGCGGAGACGAGGTCGGCGATGACGGCGCTTCCGGTGGGGAGCGCGCCCGCCCCGCGCCCGAAGTAGAGCGACGGGCCGAGGTTGTCGTCCTCGAGGTAGACCGCGTTGAAGACGCCGTCCACCGCGGCGAGCGGGTGGGAGAGGGGGACGAGCGCGGGGTGGACCCAGGCGTCCACCTGGCCATCGATCGCCGACGCCGAGGAGAGGAGCTTCATGCGGAAGCCGAGCTCCTCGGCGGTGGAGAGGTCGAGCGGCGTCACCTGCGTGATCCCGACGCGCGCGACGTCGTCCGGGCCGAAGGTCGCGTCGAAGCAGAGGTCCACGAGGATGGCGAGCTTCTGGGCGGCGTCGATGCCGTCCACGTCGAGCGCGGGCTTCGCCTCGGCGTAGCCGTGCGCCTGGGCGTCCGCGAGGATCTCCGCGAACGGCTTCTTCTCGCGTGCCATGCGGGTGAGGATGTAGTTGCAGGTCCCGTTGATGATGCCGGTGACGCGCCGGATCCGGTTCGCGACGAGCCCACGGCGGATCGTGTGGATGAGCGGGATCCCGCCGCCGACGCTGCCCTCGAACCCGAGCGAGACGCGCTTCGCCTCCGCCTTCGTGACGAGCTCCTCCCAGTGCGTGGAGAGGAGCGCCTTGTTCGCGGTGACGACGTGCTTGCCGTTCTCCATCGCCGCGAGGATGAGCGTCCGGGCCGGCTCGATGCCGCCGATGAGCTCGACGACGACCTGCACCCCGGGGTCGCTCACCACCGACTTCGCGTCGGTCGTGAAGACTCCGCGCGGCAGCCCGAGCTTCTCCGCCCGCGCCGGGTCGAGGTCCGCGGCCTTCACCACCTCGAACGGCACGCCGAGGCGACGTTCGATCAGCCCGCCGTTCTTCTTCAGGATCTCGACGGTGCCCGCGCCGATGTTGCCGAGCCCCAGGATGCCGACCTTGATCGCCTTCGTCTCGCCGCTCACGGGTGTCTCCTCCGGTGCGGGAGAGTCGTATCACGGCGGGCCCGGGGGCGGTCGAGCCCGGTCGAGGCGGGAGCGAGCCGCGCTCAGGCGGTTGCCCGCCGCGCGCGCAGCCACTTCCACCCGGCCCACGCGGGAGCGAGCGCCCAGAGCGCCCAGCCGGCGGTCGCGATCGTCCCGCCGATGCCCCGGCAGTGCTCGCGCAGGCCGAGCGTGCCGAGCATGTTCCACCAATCGTGCGAGTTCTCGTCGGGCGCGAGGAGCGGGAGGGCCCGGTCCATCGCGTCGGCCGCGTAGGTTCCGACGTTCACGAGGTTGAAGCCGATCCAGACGAGCGCCACGGCGTACGCGGCGGTCTGGCGGCGGCGCGCGAACGCGAAGGCGGCCGCGGCCGGGATCGCGAGCTGGGCGATCGTTCCGCCGAGGTACATGAGGAAGCGCGATCCGAGCAGCCCGAGGATCGGGTGGCCCGCCTCGTGGAACACGAGGTCCGCGCCCGAGACGACCGCGGCGAGCATTCCGCGTGAGGCCTGCGACCACGCGAGCACCGCGGCGAACAGGGCGACCGCGGCCCCTTCCCACGCCGCCGGGGCGGGGAGGAGCGCGTCCTCGTCCGCCGCGCCCGCCGGAGCCGCCTGCGCCGGCGGGTAAGGGAAGGCGTCGGACCCGGGGTCGCTCGCCTGCGCGGGCTCGAGCAGCCCGTCGGCCACGAGGTCGGCGCCGCACCGGGGGCAGTGGTGCGGGAACGTGCTCGGCCCGCCGGCCGGGAAGGACCGGGACAGCCCGCAGGCGGGGCATGCGATCGCGAGGGGCTGGGTGACGGTGAGCGGCATCCGCTGGCGCAGCGTATCAGCGTCGCCGGATCTCGCCCAGCGGGGGTGACCCCTCGGGCCGCTCGGTGCACGTCCGCGATCGGCGCAGGAGATGGGATCGGCTCGACAACGGCGGGCAGCCGAGCGCGGAGCGCGAGGCGCGGAGCGTTCGTGCATCTGTGCCCGCCTCCTAGGGCCGCCACCCCCAGCCCGGCAGCTCCGCGCCCTCGAGCGGCGGCAGCGGGAGCTTCAGCGCGTCGAGGAACCGGCTCACGAAGCTGTTCGAGCTCGGGCCCCGCTCGAGCCGGTAGTCGCGCGGGGCGAGCTCCTCGTCGAGCGCCGCGACGATCGCTCGGACGCGCTCCTCCGTGAGCCCGGGGACCGTGAACCGCGCGATCTCCGTCGTGGGCAGCTCCCGCACGTTCGCCTCGCCCCACCACGCGCCGAAGGCGCGGGTGAACTCGACCGCGGGGTCGGCGCAGGGGATGACGTACCCCACGACGCGGGCGGAGTCGCGGAAGAAGCCGCGGACGGCCTCCTTCCCGCCCTGCACGATCACGCCCCCGGCCCGGCCCGGGAACGTGACGAGGAGCGCGGCGTGAGCGCGATGCTCGGGCGGGTCGCCGCGGCGGGAGCCGATGCTGCGCGCGGCGAGGACGATCGTGGCGGAGGGCTCCTCGGCGGCGGCGGAACCGCCGGCTGCGAGGGTCGCGAGGGCGGCGAGGAGGAGCGCGAGCGGGCGCATCGGAGGACCTGAGCCGGCGTCAGTGTACTCGAAGGGGAGACGTGGCTGGCGGGGTCGGGGTCGAGGTCGGGGTCGGGGTCGAGGTCGAGGTCGAGGTCGAGGTCGAGGTCGGGGTCGAGGTCGAGGTCGGGGTCGAGGTCGGGGTCGGGGTCGGGGTCGAGGTCGGGGTCGAGGTCGGGGTCGGGGTCGAGGTCGGGGTCGAGGTCGGGGTCGGGGTCGCGGCACCGCAGCGACGGCAGCCTTCACTCGGAGTGAGCTCGTCCGGCCAAACAGCCGGATGCCAACCTCTCCGGCGACCCGGGTCCCTCCGGCGCTGCGGCCCCGGCGTGAACGGACTCCGGGGCCCCCCTCACGCGAGGTTGTGGAACACCCGCTGGACGTCCTCGTCCTGCTCGAGCGCGTCGACGAGCTCGAGGACCTCCTTCGCCTGCTCCTCGGGCAGCTGCACGGTGGTCTGCGGCACGTACTCCGACTCGGCCGAGATCACCGGGAGCTTCCGCGCCTCGATCGCGTGGTGGAGCTCGCCGAAGTGCGAGAAGGCGCAGCGGATCACGAGCTGCTTCTCTCCCTTCTCGCCGGTGCCCTCGCCCATCTCCTCGAGGCCGTGGTCGATGAGGTCGAGCTCGAGCGTGTCCTGGTCGACGCCCTCCGGCGCGAGGCGGAAGGCGCCCATCTTCTGGAACTGGAACGCGACGCTGCCGGTCGTGCCGAGGTTGCCGCCGTGCTCCTTGAAGTGCATGCGGACGTTCGCGACGGTGCGCACCACGTTGTCCGTCGCCGTCTCGACGACGATCGCGACGCCGTGCGGGGCGTAGCCCTCGTACAGGACGACCTCGTACGCCTGCTGGTCCTGGCCGCTCGCGCGCTTGATCGCGGCCTCGACCTTGTCCTTCGGCATGTTCGCGCCGCGCGCGTTCTGGATCGCGCGACGGAGCGCCGGGTTCGTGTCGGGGCTGGGGCCGCCGGCCTTCACGGCGATCGCGATGTCCTTCGCGATGCGGGTGAAGACCTTCGCCATCCGGTTCCACCGGGCGAACATCGTGGCCTTGCGAGTCTCGAAGATCCGTCCCATGGGCTCCTCTGCGGGGCGCTCCTCGCCCGCGATCCCGGCACGGCGGATATCCCACCCGCGGGCCGGCGCGCAAGCACGGATGGCGGCCTGCGGCGCGAGCACCCGGCCAGCCCCCGGGAGGCGCTCCCCGGAGCGGGGCGGGATCCGGTGCGCCCGCCGCGTCCGCGGCCCGGGCGCTCGGCCGGCTGCCCGCGGCCGCGCGGGGGCTCCGCATCGTCGCCGCGCCCGCGACGACGTGTAGCGCCGCCCCCGCGCGGGCCGTACACCTCCGGCCCGGAGGTCGTGCATGCGCCGCCCCCAGTGCTCCGCGTTCCTCGCGGCGAGCCTCGACGGCTTCGTGGCCCGGCCCGGCGGCGGCCTCGACTGGCTGAAGGCGGTCGAGGCGCCGGGCGAGGACTACGGGTTCGCCGAGTTCTTCGCCTCCGTGGACACGCTCGTCGTCGGCCGCCGTACGTACGACGTCGTCCTCGGGTTTCCGGAGTGGCCGTACGGCGGCAAGCGCGTCGTCGTCCTCACCCACCGCCCGGCGGCGGCGCGCCGGGACGAGACGTTCGCGTCGGGGACGCCGGAGGCGGTGGTCGCGTCGCTCGCCGCGGCGGGCGCGCGCCGGATCTACGTGGACGGGGGCGCGACGGTGTCGTCGTTCCTGCGCGTGGGGCTCCTCGACGACCTCACGCTGTCCGTCGTGCCGGTCGTGCTCGGCGATGGGATCCGGCTGTTCCTGCCCCCGTTGCCCGAGCGGACGCTGGCGCTCCGCGAGGCGCGGGCCTTCCCCTCCGGCCTCGTCCGCCTGCGCTACGAGGCGGCGTTCGGCTGACGGCCGTCCCGCGCCGCGGTACGCTCCGCGCTCGCGCGCTCCGTCCCCCGGCGCGCTGCCACTGGAGGTCCGCACATGATGAAGGGCAGAGTCGTCCTCGTGACCGGCGCGAGCCGCGGCATCGGCGCCGCGACCGCGAAGCTGCTCGCGCGGCAGGGCGCCGCCGTCGCGGTGAACTACCACGCGAGCGAGGAGGCGGCGCGCGCCGTGGTGGACGAGATCCGGCGCGGCGACCGGCGCGCCGTCGCGGTCAAGGCGGACGTCCGCGAGGAGGCCCAGGTCCGCGCGATGGTCGCGGAGGCGACGGAAGCGCTCGGCCCGATCGACACGCTCGTGGTGAACGCGTCCATCTCGTTCCCGGTGCGCCCGTTCGTGGACTACGCGTGGGAGGACTTCCGCGCGAAGCTCGTCGGCGAGCTCGGGGCGGCGTTCCACTGCGTGAAGGCGGTCGTCCCCTCGATGATCGAGCGGCGCTCGGGCTGCATCGTGCTCGTCTCGAGCGGCCTCTCGCGGCGGCCCGGCCCCGGGTTCTGCGCGCACTCGACCGCGAAGTCCGGCCTCGACGCGTTCGGGCGGTCGCTCGCGCTCGAGCTCGGGCCGCAAGGCATCCGGGTGAACGTCGTCGCGCCCGGCCTCACCGAGACCGATGCGACGGCCCGGCAGCCCGCCGCGATGAAGGAGGCGTCGGCGCGCATGACCCCGCTCGGGCGCAACGGGCTCCCGGAGGACGTCGCGGGCGCCGTGCTGATGGTGGCGTCGGACGCGGGCCGGTTCCTCTCCGGCGTCTACGTCCCGGTGAGCGGCGGCTCGCTCATGCTCTGATCGCCGTCTGGCGCCGGCACGAGCATCGGCGCGGAGACCGGCTGCGGGAAGGCGGCGGCGTCGGGAGCGCGCGGAGCCGGCGGAGTGGCCGGGGCGCCGATCTCGACCGGAGCGGCGACGCGCCGGATCCGTGCGGGATCGGGACGGGTGGCGACGCGCACGGTGGTGGGCCGAGGCGGCGCCGGGACCGCGGAGGGCGCTCGCGCGATCGGCGGGGCGGGCTCGGCGCGCAGCGCCTGCGCGGCGGCGTCGGCGGCGGACGCGGTCGCGGACGGGATGGCGGGCGGACGGGCCGCAGCGATCGCGATCGCTCCGACCGCGACGGCGACGGCCGCGAGCATCGCGACCTGGAGGGCGAACGGCGTGGGCGGCGCGGGGGCCCTCGGCAGGTCCGCGATCGCGTGCGGCGCGACCGCGTCCGGCGCGGCAAAGGGCTGTGGGCCCGCTCCCACGGCGTCCGGTGGCACGGCCTTCGCGGGCGTCGGCTCGCCGAATTCCTCGCCATCCACGAACAGCTCGACGTAGCTGCCGGCCGACGCCGATCCGGCGCCCGGCTGGATCTCGCGCACGAGCGCGGCTTCGAGAGCCGGCGCGGGGAACCCTAGCGGAGCGGTGATCGTGTGCTGTTCCATGCTTCGGTGGGGAGTTTGAACACCGGTGGGGGGTCTGTCGACCGGGCGCGCGGTCGCTCCCCCCAAGCGGGACGGCCCTGGCGGGCTGCGGCGATCTGCCATCCTGCGACGAACGGCCGCCCGGCCACGACCCGAGCGCGTCGCCCGATCGTCCGGGCATGCCCACTCCTCCGCGCGGGCGTGGTCACTCTCGCGCTCCCGCACCCCCACGGTTCACCAGGAGGAGAGATGGACGAGACTCGAACCGGCGCGGGCACGAGGGCCGCTGGCCCCGCGCGACCCGAAGCGGTATTCAACACGGCCCGTGGCCGACGCCCCCGACGACGACCGAGCGATCGCCGAGCAGATCGCCGCCGCGATCCGCGTCCTCGCGCGCGTCGCGGAGGACCGCGGTCTCCTCGCGGAGGTCGACGCCGCGACGCGGGAGGTCCTGCAGCGGCTCGCCGGCGAGGTCGCGCGCCCTGGCGTGGACCAGCGCCGCAAGCTCCGCAAGGCGCTCCTCCGGGCGGAGCGCGACGCGCGGCGTTCGCGCGACGAGCGGCTCCGGAGCGGGACCGCGATCCGCAAGCTCCGCGCGGCGCCCCTCTTCGAGACGCCGCTCCCGCCGCTGCCCGCGCCCGGCGCGGACGCCTCGGGCTGGTGGCCCGCGGCGCTGCCCGGCGCGGAGCATCCGGCGCACGGGCCCGCCGCGCCGGACGGGCCCGTGCTCGCCGAGCCTCGCAAGTGCTACGTGTGCAAGGCCGAGTACCGGCGCATCCACCCGTTCTACGATCAGCTCTGCCCCGCGTGCGGCGACGAGAACGTCGCGCGCCGTACGGCGGCGGCCGACCTCCGCGGGCGCGTCGCCCTCGTCACCGGCGCGCGCGTGAAGATCGGGTACCAGGCGGCGATCCTGCTCCTGCGCGCGGGCTGCCGGGTCGTCGCCTGCACCCGCTTCCCCCGCGACGCGTCCGCACGCTACGCGCGCGAGCCGGACTTCGCCACGTGGAAGGACCGGCTGGCGATCTACGGGCTCGACCTGCGGCATACCCCCAGCGTCGAGCTGCTCTGCCACCACCTCGACCGGACGCTGCCGCGCCTCGACTTCCAGCTCCACAACGCGTGCCAGACCGTGCGGCGGCCGCCCGGCTTCTACGCGCACCTGGTCGAGGCGGAGCAGGGGCCCGCGTCGGCCGTCCCGCCGGAGCGGCGGGCGTTGCTCGACGGGTACGAGGCGCTCCGCGCCGAGGTCGCGGACCACCGTCCGGCGGCGGGGCTCGCCGCGCCCGCGCTCCTCTCGCAGGCTGCGAGCGAGGCCGACCTGCTCCTCCCCGGAGCGCAGGGGCTCGCGCTCTTTCCGAAGGGCGTCCTCGACCAGGACCTCCAGCAGGTGGACCTGCGGCGCCACAACTCCTGGCGGCTCGGGCTCGCGGAGGTGCCGACGCTCGAGCTCCTCGAGGTGCTGCTCGTGAACGCGACGGCGCCGTTCGTCATGACCGGGCGCCTCAAGGACCTCATGCTCCGCATCCGCGAGGCGCCGCCCGGGACCGCGACGAGCGCAGACCCCGCGAAGCACGTCGTCCTCGTCTCCGCGATGGAGGGGCAGTTCTACCGCGAGCACAAGACCGACCGGCATCCGCACACGAACATGGCGAAGGCGGCGCTCAACATGATCGTCCGGACGAGCGCGCCGGACTACGCGCGGGACGGGATCTTCCTCAACGCGGTGGACACGGGCTGGGTGACGGACGAGGATCCGGCCCACCTCGCCGCGCGGAAGGCGGAGGAGCACGCCTTCTCGCCCCCGCTCGACGTCGTCGACGGCGCCGCCCGGATCGTGGCGCCGATCGTGGAGGGGTTTCGCACCGGGCGTCACCCGGCGGGCCTCTTCTTCAAGGACTACCGGCCCGCGCCCTGGTAGCGGGCCCCGGGGAGAACGACACCATGAAGAAGCTCAGGATCGTCCTCGTCATCCTCGTCGCGGGGCTCGCGCTGGCGCAGGCCATCCCGGTCGAGCGCACGAACCCCCCGGTCGAGTCGCTGGTGCAGGCGCCGCCGGAGGTCATGGCCGCCCTGAAGAAGTCCTGCTGGGACTGCCACTCCAACGAGACGGTCTGGGGCTGGCACACGAAGATCGCGCCGATGTCGTGGCTCGTCGCGCACGACGTGAACGAGGGGCGCGGGGAGCTGAACTTCTCCCGCTGGGACGCCATCGACGCGAAGCGGATGCAGAAGCTCGCGAAGAAGATCCCCGAGGAGGTCCAGGACGGCGACATGCCGCCGTTCCTGTACGGGCTCGCGCACCCCTCCTCGAAGCCGACGGATGCCGACAAGGCGGCGATCGTCGGCTGGGCGAAGACGCTCGGCGAGACTCGCCGCTGACTCCGAGGCCCCGACGAGGGCTGCCCGCGCGGCCGCCCGCGGCTAGGCTTCCCGTTCCCTCTCGCCGCACGGAGGTCGCATGCCTCGCACCCGGGCCTACGCCGTCCACGATCCCCGCTCGCCGCTCGTGCCGCTCGAGATCGAGCGCCGCGACGCCGGCCCGCACGACCTCCTGATCGAGATCGCGTTCTGCGGCATCTGCCACTCGGACATCCACCAGGCGCGGGACGAGTGGGGCGGCGCCGCGTTTCCCATGGTCCCGGGCCACGAGATCGTGGGCCGCGTCGCGCGGGCCGGCGCGAAGGTCACCCGCTTCAGGGAGGGCGACCTCGCCGGCGTCGGCTGCATGGTGGACTCGTGCCGCACCTGCGACCGATGCGCGCGCGGCCTCGAGCAGTACTGCGGCAAGGGCCCGGCCTGGACCTACAACTCGACCGAGATGGACCGGAAGACGCCGACGTTCGGCGGCTACTCGAAGACGATCGTCGTCGACGAGGCGTTCGCGCTCCGGATCGCGCCCGGGCAGGACCTCGCCCGCGTGGCGCCGCTCCTCTGCGCAGGGATCACCACCTGGTCACCGCTGCGGCGCTGGAACGTCGAGAAGGGGAGCCGCGTCGGCGTCGTCGGGCTCGGCGGCCTCGGCCACATGGCGGTGAAGCTCGCCGCGTCGCTCGGCGCCGAGGTGACCGTGCTCTCGACCTCGCCCGCGAAGCAGGCCGACGCGCGCCGCCTCGGCGCGCACGAGTTCGTCGTCTGGACCGAGACGGGCGCGACGAAGCCGCTCGCCGGGCGCTTCGACGTCGTGATCGACTCGGTGTCCGCGCCGCACGACCTCGATCGCCTCCTCTCGACCGTCGCCATCGACGGCGCGCTCGTCCTCGTCGGCGTGCCGCCGGAGGCGGCGAAGGTGAGCGCGGGTACGCTCATCCAGGGCCGCCGGAGCCTCGCGGGGTCGCTCATCGGCGGGATCGCGGAGACGCAGGAGGTGCTCGACCACTGCGCGAGGCACGGCATCGGCGCCGACGTCGAGGTGATCCCCATCCAGAAGGTGAACGAGGCCTACGAGCGGACGCTGAGGAGCGACGTGCGGTACCGGTTCGCCATCGACCTCTCGACGCTGTAGCGGTGGGCCCCCGGGCGGATTCGGCTCGTCCGGGCGCGGCGGCCGCGTTACGGTGCTCGCGTGAGGACCGTCGCCGCCACGCGGTACGTGACGCCGCTCCGCGAGGGGGGGTCGCTCCCGGCGATCGTCGAGGGCGACGACTCCGGGCTCTACGTCGCCAAGTTCCGCGGTGCCGGGCAGGGCCCGAAGGCGCTCGTCGCGGAGCTCGTCGCCGGGGAGCTCGCCCGCGCCGCGGGCCTGCGCGTCCCCGAGATCGTCCTGCTCGAGGTGGACGCCGCGCTCGGCCGGAACGAGGAGGATCCCGAGATCCGATCGCTCCTGCAGGCGAGCATCGGGACGAACCTCGGGCTCGACTACCTCCCCGGGAGCGTCACGTTCGATCCCGTCGCCGGGCCTGCGCCGGACGCCACCGAGGCGTCGGCCATCGTGTGGCTCGACGCGCTCGTCGCGAACGTCGATCGCACGCCGCGGAACGCGAACCTGCTCGCCTGGCACCGGCGGCTGTGGCTCATCGACCACGGCGCGGCGCTGTGGTTCCACCACGCGTGGGACCGGGCGGGCGACGCCGCGCGCGACCGGTTCGCGCCGGTGAAGGACCACGTCCTCCTGCCCTGGGCGGCGGGGGTGCGCGCGGCGGGGGCCGCGATCGCGCCGCGGCTCGGGCGCGACGTCCTCGAGCGCGTCCTCGCCGAGGTCCCCGACGCGTGGCTCGCCGCCGAGCCTCGCTTCCCCACCCCGGCGGCGCACCGCGCCGCGTACGTCGAGCACCTCGCGCGGCGCCTCGCCGCGGCGGAGGCGTTCGTCGAGGAGGCGGAGCGTGCCCGCGCGCTGCTCGTATGAGTACGCGGTCGTCCGCGTCGTCCCGCGGGTCGAGCGCGAGGAGTTCGTGAACGCCGGCGTGGTCGTGTTCTGCCTCGAGCGCGGGGTCCTCGCGGCGCGCGTCGAGCTCGACCGGGACCGCGTGCGCGCGCTCGCGCCCGATGCCGACCTCGCGGTGATCGAGGAGCACCTCCGGGCGATCCCGGCGATCGCCGCGGGCGGGGAGGGGAGCGGCCCGATCGGCCGGCTCACGCCCCGCGAGCGGTTCCGCTGGCTCGTCGCGCCGCGGAGCACGGTGGTGCAGACGTCCCCCGTCCACGCCGGCCTGTGCGACGACCCGGAGCGCGCCGTCGAGGACTTGCTCGAGCGGATGGTGCGGCGGCCGGCGGCCGGGGACACCGGCTCCTCGGCCGGGTAGCGCGGGGCGACAGAATCCTTTCCGCGGACGGTGCGTTTGCACCAGGGAAAGGAGCTTCCGATGCGCTCGACCCCGATCGCTCTCGCAGCCCTCGCGTCCGCAATCCTCGCCTGCGCCCCCGCGACCACCGCCGCCCGACCCGAGACGCCCGCCCGCCGGGGGCCGTGGTCGGTCGAGCTCGTGGACGACACCGGCGCCGTCCTCCCCACCTTCGAGCACCGCGGCCGCACCTACGTGCTCGGGACCCGCGGGCGTCGCTACGCCGTCCGGGTCCGGAACGGGACCGGCGGCCGGATCGAGGTCGTCGTCTCGGTCGACGGGCGCGACGCCATCGACGGCCGGCCCTCCGCGCTCGGGAAGCGCGGCTACGTCGTCGACGCCTGGAGCGACGTCGTCGTCGACGGCTTCCGCCTGAGCGACGCGTCGGTCGCGGCGTTCCGCTTCGGGACCGTCGCTTCCTCGTACGCCGCGCGGATGGGCGACGCGCGCGACGTCGGCGTGATCGGCGTCGCGGTCTTCGCCGAGGCGCCGCGCTGGACACCGCCGGTCCGGCCGTACCGGAACCGCGTGCCCGACGACGCCGGCCCCGGCGCCCGCCAGGACTCCGCCGGTGAGCCCCCCGCCTCGGCGGGCGCGGCCGGCGAGGCTCGTGCGGAGGCCGCCCCGAAGCGCGCCCCCGCGCCCGACACGCACCGGCCGGGGCTCGGCACCGACTTCGGCGAGGAGCGCGAGTCCGCCGTCGCGCGCGTCTCGTTCGAGCGCGGGCGCGCCGAGCCGGAGGCGGTGCTCACGCTCCGCTACGACGATCGCGCCGGGCTCATCGCGCTCGGGATCGACGTGGACGGGAGCGGGTGGGCGCGCGACGAGGCCTGGCGTCGCGAGCGCGCAGATCCGTTCCGCCGCGACGCGTCGTATTCTGCGCCGCCCCCCGGCTGGCGACCGTGATCCTCCCGAACCCGCCCGGTCGGCGGCACGGGCGGGTCACGGCCCCCCCTCATGCCGGGTCCCGCGCATGGTGACGCGACCGCCCTGGCGCGTGCAGGCGACCCCGCGAAGGCGCGCGCAGCGGACCGGAGGGGGCGCGGTGCCCGTTTCGGGCACGTGGCACTCTTACGGAGGGTTGGACCTCGGCCGGGGCGGACATACCCCTGTCGTGCTTGGTCGCCCCCTCGCTGCAATCCCTCAGGCCCCGGAGGGTCCGCTCGCTGCTCGCCGGGCTCATCGCGGGCACCGTCGTCCCGTTCGTCGTCTTCGGGGTGGCCACGGTCGTCCGTACGGCCCGCGCGGAACGCACGGCGATCGAGCGTCGTCTCATCGAGGCCTCCCGCTCGACCGCCGACGCGCTCGACCGGGAGACGACCGCGACCATCCGCGCCCTCGGGGCGCTCGGCGGCTCGGCGGCGCTCGACCGCGGCGATCTCGGGACGTTTCGAGAGGAAGCGATCCGCGCGCGCGCGGCCCAGCCGAGCTGGACCGCGGTGGCGCTCTTCGATCCGGACGGCACCCGGATCGCGGACACGCGGTCCGGGACACAGTCGATCCGGAAGACGCTCGAGCCGGAGAGCCTGCGCCGGGCCGCCGAGACGGGCCGGCCGACCATCAGCGACCTGATCCTCCGGCCCGACGGCGTGTGGGCGTACGGCGTCCGGGTCCCGGTCTCGAGCGGGGGGAGGGTGCGGTGGGTGCTCACCGCCGTGACGTCGGCGGAGGCGGCCGCCGAGATCGTCGCCGCCCGGGACGGAGACGACGAGGTCTGGACCCGCACGATCGTCGACCGGTCCGGGAGGGTCGTCGCGAGATCGCGCGCGTCCGGGCGGCTCGTCGGCAGCGCCGCGTCGGCCTCGTTCCTGAAGGGGACCGGGGCGTCGCACGACGGCGTCTACCAGGACCTGTCGCTCGACGGCGCCCGCGTGTACGTCGCATTCAGCCACGCGGCGGTGTCGGGCTGGACGACCGCCGTCGTGGTCCCGGTCGCGATCCTGGACGCCCCGCTCCGCCGTTCCCTCCTCGCGACGGCGGGCTTCGCCCTCGCCCTCGTCGTGATCGGGGTGGGCGGCGCGATGATCGCGTCGCGCCGGTTCGCCCGCGCGCTCGGCTCCGCCGAGGCGGGCGCCGTCGCGCTGGCGGACGGGGCAAGCCCGGTGGTGGACGCCGGCGGGATCGCGGAGGTCGCGCGGCTCGGCGATGCGCTCCGCCGGTCCGCGGACCTCCTCCGCGCCCGTTCCCGCGAGCGCGACGAGCACCTCGCCCGGGCCGAGGCGGCGCGCGTGGAGGCGGTCGAGGCGAACCGCACCAAGGACGAGTTCCTCGCCATGCTCGGCCACGAGCTCCGCAACCCGCTCGCGCCGATCGCGACCGCGCTGCACCTGCTCGAGCAGCGCGGACAGGCCGACACCCGCGAGTACGCCATCATCCGCCGCCAGATCGCCCACCTCCAGCGGCTCGTCGACGACCTCCTCGACGTGTCCCGGATCACCCGCGGGAAGGTCGAGCTGCGCCGCGAGCGGACCGACGCCGCGGTCTTCGTGGGGAAGGCCATCGAGATGGCGAGGGACCTCCTCGAGCAGCGGCGCCACCGGCTCACCGTCGACCTGCCGCCGGGCCTGTTCGTGAACGGCGACGCCGTGCGGCTCGCGCAGGTCGTCGCGAACCTCCTCACCAACGCGGCGCGGTACACGCCGCCCGGCGGGAACGTCCACGTCGGCGCGCTCCGGGAGGGGGAGATCGTCCGGATCTGGGTGCAGGACGACGGGGCGGGCCTCGACCCGGACCTCCTCGCCCACGTCTTCGAGCCCTTCGTGCAGGGGCCGCGCGGGCCGGAGCGCCACCAGGGCGGTCTCGGCCTCGGGCTGACCCTCGTGAAGAGCTTCGTCGCGCTGCACGGGGGGCGCGTGGACGCGCGGAGCGAGGGAGCGGGGAGGGGGAGCACCTTCACGGTCGAGCTGCCCGCGGCCGCGGCCGCGGGCCCCGAGCCGCTCCCCGTGCCGGCCGGCGAGGCCTGGCGTGGCCCGCGCGCGGGCCTTCGCGTCCTCGTGGTGGACGACAACACCGACGCGGCGGAGCTGCTCGCCGAGCTGCTCGCCCTGGCGGGCCACGAGGTGCGGACCGCTCCCGACGGGCCCACCGCGCTCGACGTCGCGGCGGAGTTCAACCCGGAGGCCGCCCTCCTCGACATCGGGCTCCCGGTGATGGACGGCTTCGAGCTCGCGCTGCGGCTGCGGGACCGGCTGGGCTTGGCGGCCCCTGCGATGATCGCGGTGAGCGGCTACGGGCAGCCCGCGGATCGCGAGCGCAGCCGGGCCGCGGGGTTCTGCAGCCACTTCGTGAAGCCCGCCGACGTGGACAAGGTGCTCGCCGAGCTGGACCGGGTCGCAGCGCAGCGCGTCGCGCGGGCCGTGCAGGCCTGAGCTATACCTGCGCCCGGGCGCCCTCCAGCGCCCCACGCCCCGCAGAGCCGAGGTCCTCATGCGCCTTTCGACCGCGTTCCTGCTCGCCGCCGCGCTCGCCGCGGGCTGCGGCCACGCCCAGAGGCGCTGGGAGGACGCCGCGGTCGCGGCGTCCGGCAACGACACCGAGCGGCTCGCCGCCGTCCTGAACGAGTACTGGGAGGACTCGCTCGTCCTCAACCCGATCCAGGCGACGGCCGTCGGGGACGATCGCTACGACGACCAGCTCCCGAACTACTACGCGCCGGAGTACCGCGCGAGGCAGAAGGCTCACCTCGAGAAGTACCTGCGGGCGCTCGGCACGTTCGACCGCGCGAGGCTCACGGGGCAGGACCGCCTCTCCTACGACGTGCTGAAGCACGACCTCGACGAGGGGCTCGAGGGGCTGCGCTTCCCGGACTGGCTCATCCCCGTCCACCAGTTCGGGAGCGGCCCGACGCTCGTCGCGATGCTCGCCTCCGGGAAGAGCATCCAGCCCTTCCGGACGGTGAAGGACTACGACGCGTTCCTCCGACGCCTCGATCGCGTCCCGGCGATCTTCGAGCAGGTGATCGCCAACATGCGCGAGGGGATCGAGGCCGGCGTGGTCCAGCCCCGCCCGGTGATGGAGAAGGTGATCCCCCAGCTCGACGCGCTCATCGTGGACGAGCCGGAGAAGAGCGCGTTCTGGGGCGCCGTCGCGGCGATGCCGGAGTCCTTCCCCACGGCAGACCGCAAGCGGCTCACCGCGGCCTACCGGGTCCGCATCGGCGGCGCGCTCCTCCCCGCGTACCGCCGGCTCCGCGACTTCGTCCGGGACGAGTACCTGCCGCGCTGCCGCGACACCGCCGGCTACTCGGCGCTGCCGGACGGCCACGCCTGGTACGCCTACCTCGTGAAGGCGTCGACGACGACCGACCTCGCACCCGACCGGATCCACGAGATCGGGCTCGAGGAGGTCGCCCGGATCCGCGCCGAGATGGAGTCCGTGAAGAAGCAGGTCGGCTTCGAGGGCGACCTGCCGGCGTTCTTCCGGTGGCTCCGAGACGACCCGCGCTTCTACTACACGAACGCGGAGGACCTGCTCGCCGGGTTCCGCGCGCTCCAGAAGAAGGTGAACGGGCTGCTGCCGCGCGAGTTCGACGTGTTCCCGAAGGCGGACTACGAGGTCCGGCCGGTCGAGGCGTTCCGGGCGAAGAGCATGTCGGGCGCCGAGTACGTGCAGGGGACGCCGGACGGGCGCCGGCCGGGCGTCTTCTACGTGAACACCCATGACCTCAAGGCGCAGCCGAAGTTCGGGATGGAGACGCTCTCGCTCCACGAGGCGTCCCCCGGCCACCACTTCCAGATCTCGATCGCGCAGGAGGTCAGCGGCCTCCCCAGGTTCCGGCGCTTCAACGGCTACGTGGCGTACGTCGAGGGCTGGGCGCTCTACTCCGAGTCGATCGGGAAGGAGCTCGGGCTGTTCACGGATCCGCTGCAGTGGTACGGGCGGCTCTCCGACGAGCTCCTGCGCGCGATGCGGCTCGTCGTGGACACCGGCATCCACGCGAAGGGCTGGAGCCGCGAGCAGGCCATCCGCTACATGCTCGAGACCTCGTCGATGGCGGAGAGCGACGTGGTCGCGGAGGTGGAGCGCTACATCGCGATCCCCGGCCAGGCGCTCGGGTACAAGGTCGGGCAGCTCGCGATCACCGAGCTGCGGCGCGAGGCGGAGCGGGATCTCGGGCCTCGCTTCGACGTGAAGGCCTTCCACCGCCAGGTGCTCGTGGACGGCGCGCTGCCGCTCGACGTGCTCCGGACCAAGATCCGCGAGTGGATCGCCGCCGAGAAGGCGCGGGGGTGAGCGGTCACGATTGTCGCACCGGTCGGTCTCTCCGGGCGAGGGCGGACGCGGCCGTCCCACGAACGCGGGCCAGCGATCCGGGGCGCTGTCCCGCGCTCGTGGGCGCGACCGTCCCGCGCGCACGGGCGATGATGGCGCCGTCGTGGAACGGAGGGGACCCGGGATGCTCGAGGCGAACACGACGATTCACCCACCGCTGCTCCGGCCGGCCGAGATGGCCGAGCTGCTCGCCGCCGTCGTCGCGCGCGAGGACGACGTCGCCGCGCTCGTCGCCGCGCTCGCGCCCAGGAACGCCGGCGCGATCCTCGAGGAGCTCGCGCTCCTCGGCGAAGGGCGGGTCTCCCACGACGGGATCTCCCGCGCCCTTCGCTGGCTCCTCCCCGAGATCCACGAGGAGTTCGCGGGCACCTACCGCGCGGCCCTGGCCTGACCCGCCCCGGGCCGGCCCGGGCTCCGGGCGCGGTCCGGTGTGCGACGGGGGCCGTCCGTCTCCCACCGGGGCGAGGGGCGCCGCGATATCGCGCCCCGTCTTCCCGCGCCTCCGGGCGACCGGCCGCCGGGCGCCGACTTCTCAGCGTCGGACGCTGTCGGGTACTCTTGGGACACGATCGCACGCTTCTCCCTCGCCGCGCGCGGCGCGCCGGGAAGCACGCGGCACCGGAGGTGTCCCGTGGGACTGAGCGGCAACTTCAAGGAAACGTCCTTCGCGGACCTCCTCCAGTTCTACAGCGTCTCCAAGCAGACGGTCGCGGTGACGGTCCGGCTCGGCACGGGCGAGCGGGTCGACGGCGTCTTCTACTTCTCCGACGGCGACCTCGTCGGCGCGGCGCTCGGCGGCATGGAGGGGCGCGAGGCGGTGCGCCGCGCGCTCCGCCTGCGCGACGGGAACTTCTCGGTCGAGCTCGGCGCGAAGCCCACCGCCTCCACCTCGCGCGAGGGGCTGCGGAACGTCGTGATGGAGGAGGTCGTCCGCCTCGACGAGGAGAACCGCGCCGCGGGCGCTCCTCCCGCTCCCGCGAAGCACAGCGGCGCCGTCGCGGCCGGCGCCGGCTGGTGGGCGGCGCCGGACGCCGCTGCGGGCCGCCCGCTGCCCGCGAAGCCCCCCGCGCCCACGCCGCCGCCGTCGACGGCGGCCCCGCGCCCGTCCGGCCCGTCCACGACCGGTCCGGTCGCGCCCGCCGCGCGCAGGACGCCGCCCGCCCCCATGCCCGCCGCCGCGAAACCGGCGGCCCCGCCGGCCCGCACCACCGGCACGCCGGCGAGGCCGGTGACCGCCGCGAGCTACGAGACGACCGGCCCGATCCCGCGCGCCACCCCGCCGCCGGCCGCGCAGGCAGCTGCCGGCGCCGCCTCGGCCAGGCCGCCGCCCGTCCCGGGCGAGCCGGCGCGCCGCGCGCGGCCGGCGCCTCCGCCCGCGCCGCCGCCGCAACGCCGCGGCGCGGGCCTCCTCGTCGCGCTCGGCGTCGCCGCGGTCGCGCTGTTCGGCGGCATCGCCTGGTTCGTCCTCTCCGGGAAGCGCCCGGCGGAGGAGGTACCGGCCCGGGCCGCGGCCGTCGCGTCCGGCCGCCGCGGCGTCCTCGACGACACGATCGTCCTCGGGATGGTGGCGTCGTTCACGGGCTCGAACAAGGAGCGCGGCCGCGCGATGCGCATCGGCTGGGACACCGCCATCGCGGAGGCGAACGAGGCAGGCGGGATCAACGGCCGGAAGCTGAAGCTCGTCGCGTACGACGACGGCTACGACCCCGCCCGCACCGGCCCGGCCATGAAGGAGATCGTGGAGGGGCAGGGCGCGTTCGCGATCGTCGGGAACGTCGGCACCGCCACGTCCGCCGTGGCCGCTCCGTACGCGGCCGAGAAGGACGCCGTGTTCTTCGGCGCGCTCTCCGGCGGGGACGGGCTGCGCAAGAACCCGCCCGATCGCTACGTCTTCAACTTCCGCGCGAGCCTCGCCGCCGAGGCCGCCGCGGCGGTCCGCTACCTCGTCGACGTCCGCCGCCTGCCCGCGAAGAAGATCGCGATCCTCGCCCAGGACGACGACTTCGGCCGCTCCGGCCAGCGCGGGGCGCTCGCGCAGCTGGAGAAATACGGCGTGCCCCAGGACGAGGTGCTGAAGCTCTCGTACCCCCGCAATACCGCCGACGTGCGCGACGCGATCGCCAAGCTGAAGGAGCGCCCGGCCGACACCGAGGCGGTCGTCATGGTCGCGACCTACAAGCCCGCGGCGACGTTCGTCCGGAAGACCAAGGACGCGAAGCTGAGCCTCTTCTACACGACGGTCTCCGCCGACTCGAACGGGCTCTCCGAGGAGCTCGTGCTCTCCGGCGAGGGGTACACCGACCGCGTGCTCCTCACGCAGGTGGTCCCGGTGCCGACCTCGGGCGCCTCGATGCTCATCCGCTATCGCAAGGAGCTCGAGAAGCAGGTGCCGGGCGAGAAGCCCGGCTCGACGTCGCTCGAGGCCTGGATCGGCGCGCAGATCTTCCTCGAGGCGCTGAAGCGCGCCGGGCGCGACCTCGACTCGGCGAAGCTCATCGCCGCGCTCGAGAGCATCCGGGGCTGGGACATCGGCATCGGAGGCCCGATCACGTTCGGTCCGGCCGACCACCAAGGTTCGGACATGGTGTTCGGGTGGCTCCTGCAGCCGGACGGGAACTGGCAGCAGGTCGAGCTCGAGTAGGAGGCGCGCGTGCTCCGCTCGCTCGGACGTCTGGCGCTCGCGGCTGCGGTCCTCGCGGGGTGGGGGATCGCGCGCGCACAGGTCGGCGACGCCGAGGTCGTCTTCGGGATGGTGGGGCCGTTCAGCGGCGCCGCGAAGGAGATGGGCAAGGAGGTCCGGACCGGGATCGAGGTGGCGTTCGCCGCGCAGAACGAGGCGGGCGGCGTCCACGGGCGCAAGCTCCGCCTCGTCGCGGTCGACGACGGCTTCGAGCCGGCGCGGACCGCGGCGGCGATGCGCGACCTCGTCGAGGTCCGGAAGGTGTTCGGGATCCTGGGCAACGTCGGGACCGCGAACGCCTCGGTCGCGGTGCCCTACGCGAACGAGAAGGGGGTCCTCTTCTTCGGCGCGGTGAGCGGCGCGAGCCTGCTCCGGCACAACCCGCCGGACCGGTACGTCTTCAACTTCCGGGCGAGCTACGCGGAGGAGACCGCGGCGATGGTCCGCTACCTCGTCGAGGTGCGCCGGATCCCGCCCGGGAAGATCGCCGTGTTCGCGCAGGACGACGCGTTCGGCGACGCGGGGTTCGAGGGTGTCGCCCGGATCATCCGGCAGTACCGGCGCGACCCGGCCAAGGTGCTCCGCGTGCGCTACAAGCGGAACACCGCCGACGTGGAGGACGCCGTCCGCGCCGTCGCCGCGAAGGCGAAGGACGTCGGCGCGGTGATCATGGTCGCGACGTACAAGGCCTCCGCCCGGTTCATCGAGCGGCTCCACGACGCCGGGCTCGGGAAGGTCGTCTTCACGAACGTGTCGGACGTGGACTCGAATGCCCTCGCCGACGAGCTCGCACAGCTCGGGCCCGGGTACGCGGAGGGCGTCGTCGTGACGCAGGTCGTCCCGCCACCGACGGGGAAGGCGACCGACGCTCCTCAAGTACCAGGAGCAGCTCAAGAAGCACGCCGCAGGCGAGAAGCCCAGCTACCTCTCGCTCGAGGGCTGGGATCGCGGCGCGGCTCCTCATCGAGGGCCTGCAGCGCACCGGCCGCGCGCTCACGACCGACGCGCTCATCGACGCGCTCGAGGGGATCCACGGGCTCGACCTCGGCATCGGGGCGCCGCTCGGGTTCGGCCCGTCGGAGCACCAGGCGTCGAGGATGGTGGGGGACCGTCCTCGAGGCGAAGGGCGCGCTCGCGCCGCTCGAGCTGCTGTAGAGCCGCCGTTCCGCGCTCCCGGTCGGTCCCGGCGCACCGGGGCCCGCCGGGGAGCCGAATCCCCGTCATTCTGGGCTCCAACGATCGGCCGCGTTTCCTCTACAATGCGGCGCGGCCCCCCGCTCCCCACGTGAGCCCGGAGACTTCTCCATGTCCGACGTCGACAAGCGGAACCTCATCGCGCAGTGGGCCTTCGACACGCGCCCCGTGCTCCTGCGGTTCCACCTCTGGCTCGAGGACGTCGAGATCGAGCGGGCGCAGGAGCGGCCGGTCGTGGACTTCGCGTTCACGCCCCGCGGGATCTTCCGGTGCCTCGCGGTGACCTCCGCGGCGACCGCGCTCGGGACCCGGCTGTTCGGCGGGTTCGGCGAGGGCGCGGGGAAGGACAAGTCGGCCTACAACCAGGTGAAGAAGGAGGCCGACGCGATCAGCGCGTACGTCCTGAGCGAGGGGCTCTGGCACCTCACGCGCACGCTCCCCGAGAACCACGCGATCATGGTGTCCCTCGGCGAGGGGCTCATGCCGAAGGCCGGCGAGACGCCGGAGATGGGCGCGAACCCGCTCCTCGGGTTCGGCCGCGTGTACGCGCGCCCGGAGGTGGCCAGCATCGTCGATCGGCGCGTGCGGCGACTCCTCAACGAGCCCGGGCACACGTTCGAGCAGTTCTACGGCTGGCTGCGGGAGCGCGGCATCACGCTGTGGGGTGCGGCGGTCGACACGCTCGAGAACACCTCCCGGTTCGCGGAGGGGAAGCGCACCGGGCCGATGGCGGTCTTCCACCTGTTCGACTCGCCGCTCAAGGTGACGCGCCCGTACGAGTCGTACATGGGCTGCCTCACGGTCCCGAAGAAGGTCACGGCGGCGGCCGAGCGCGTGTCGCTGCTGCGTCGACTACCGCACCCCGCGCGCGAAGGTGATCGAGGCCGTCGAGGCGGCGTACCCCGGGATCGAGCGCGCGAACATCCACGTCTGGACGCTGCGCGGCAAGAGCCGGGTGGGGCGGCTCGGGAAGCTCTGGGAGGAGTGGAAGGCGCTCGGGGCCCACCTCGTGGAGGACGGCTGGAAGTCCCCGTCGGGCATCGAGGTCTTCACCGACTCCGGCACCTACGCACCGACGTTCCTCGTCGGAAGCTGGAAGGACGCCGCCGGCGCGACGCACGTGTTCCTGTGCGACGGCTACGCCGCGACGGCGGAGGCGATGCAGGCGGCGAGCCTCTCGGAGGTGCTCGACGTGGACGCCACGATGTCGGCGTTCTCGCCCGAGTTCCAGCTCCCGTGCTCGGAGGAGGGCCGGGCGATGCAGCTCGACCCGGAGGCGAAGGACTTCGCCGCCCGGCTGGCGGCCCTCTTCGGCGCGAAGGAGATTGAGGTCGGCAAGGCCGACCAGTACCGGGAGGCGATCCGAGACGCGCGTGCCACGAACCTGCCCCTCGTGGGGCGCGTGCTCCGCGCCGACGACCTCATGCCGGAGAAGGACTGGAGCGTCCTCGCGAGCATCGGGTACATGTGCGACGATCCGTACACCGGCGCGAAGGGCGTGACGCAGGTCTCGGACGGCGTCTACAAGGTGTCGACGCGCCTCGCGACGCGGCACGCCTCGAGCGTCATCACCTTCACCTTCCGCCTCATGGAGCCCATGCCGGAGGTGAAGCTCGTCTTCAGCCCCCTGCTCTCGCGCTTCCTCGCCGGCGTCGACCCCGCGTCGCGCCCGGTGAAGGTGTCGGACTCCGGCCGGCTTCGCAACGAGCTGCAGACGATGTTCTCGCAGGCGCTCGAGCACGACGGCGACAGGATCCGCGTGCACTTCGATCGCGTGGACGAGAAGGTGATGCCGAAGGACAAGCAGGCGGCGATCCGGCGCGTGCTCGAGTGGTACAAGACGAACCACCCGGTGTGGTTCGGCTGGCTCGACGTGGCCTAGCGAGCGCAGCGGCCGTCAGCCGCCGGTGAAGTAGAGCGGCGTCTCGAGCCCCTCGACGAGCTGGTCGTCGGAGAGGGCGCCCTGCTCGGTCATCTTGAGCAGGATGTCGTTCACGTGGGCTTCCCACCGGTCGGTGGGGGAGCCGCGGTCGTACATCGCGTGGTAGCGGATCGGGCTCGGGATGACGGAGGCGAGGAACGCCGCCTCCTTCGCCGTCAGCTCGCGCGCGTCCTTCCCGAACCAGTGGCGGGCGGCCGGGCCGATGCCCCAGATCCCGGGGCCCCACTCGACGACGTTCAGGTAGATCTTCGAGGATTCGCCGCTTCGGCAGGGACGCCTCGAGCCCGATCGCGGTCACCGCCTCGCGCACCTTGCGCGCGAGCGTCCGGTCGGGCGATAGGAACAGGTTCTTCGCGAGCTGCTGCGTGATGGTCGATCCGACCGCGGACGACGCGCCCGGCCTCCGCGCCCGCCGCGAAGGCGTTCCGCAGCTCGGCGAAGTCGAAGCCGGAGTGGGCGAAGAAGCCCGCGTCCTCGCTCGTCGTCACGGCGCGGACGACGTGCTCGGGGAGCTCCGCGAGCGGCACGAAGTCCGGGTTCTCGGGCCCGACCACGATCTCCCGCCGGGGATTCGCGGCCGGGCGGTACACGAACGTCGCCGCGAGCGCAGGAGGAGGACCCCTGCGCGCGGCGGCCCGGAGCGCCGAGAGGTCGAGGGAGGCGTCGACGGTCCAGGCCGCCGGCGTGGCGAGGGGTCCGGAGAGGTCGAGCCGCGCGTCGAACGTGCCCTCCGGCAGCGGCGCGGCGGGCGGTGGCGCGAGGGCGGGCGGGAGGCCCGCGACGAGCGCGGCGTAGCCCACCCGATCCGCGCGCACCGCGAGCGAGAACGCGAGGCCGGCGTCGAGCCGCAGCTCCCCCGCGACCGCGACGGGAATCCCGCCCGGCGCCGTCAGCGTCCCCTCGCGCAGGGAGATCCGGCGGCCGCGCGCGTCCCAGGAGACGCGCCCGCGAGCCGCGGTCGAGAGCGGGCCCGCCGCCTCGGGCCCGATCCGGGCGCCGCCGACGAGCACGTCCCGGGCCGTCGCGCGGACCGCGGCCTCGAACCGGGAGAGGTCCGGCGCCGCCTCGCCGTCCAGCTCGAACGCGAGCGTCCCCGCCACGATGCCGGCCGAGGGGGCGCGGAGGGCCGCCGGGAGGTCGCGCGGACCGAGGCCCGAGCCACGCACGTGCGCCGTGATCCGGTCGGCGCCGCGCGCCACGTCCAGCTCGACGCGGCCGCCGCCCGGCAGGCGCACCGTGCCGGCGAGCGCGTCGCGCCCCGGCGCACGCGCCGGGAAGAGGTCCGCGTCGACCGGTCCCATCCCGAGGCGCGCCGGGAGAGAGACGCCCCGCAGCTCCACCTTCCCGGGCTCGACGCGACCGCGCAGCAGGGCGCCGAGCGCGGGGCGGACCCGCACGCGCTCGATGCGCGCCACGGGCTCGCCGCCGGGCCGCAGCGGGAGCGCCACCGGGCCGAAGGAGACCCGGAAGAGCGCATCCACTCGCGCGTCGCCGATGTCGACGTCGCCGACCCGCGGCGCGAGCGCGGCGTGGATGCGGTCCCGCAGCTCCGCGCGCACCGGGGCCGTCGAGAGCGCGACCTGCGCGGCTCCGTACAGCACGGCGATCGCCGCGGCGGCGAGGAGGGCGGGGCGTCTCTTCACGCAGGCGGGTGTCTACCGGCCGTGCCGGGCTCCGTCAACCGCGAAGCGGCGCACGCACCCCGGATGTGTGGCACCCCGGCGAGGCGCGGGGGGCGGCGCTCCGCGGCGGTCACGGCGCGCCCGCCGGCACGCGTCCGCTCCACACCGGGACGCGCCAGACGAAGTACCCGCCCGGATCGCGGATCACGGACAGCATCTCCTCCCACCAGCCACGCACCTTCGCCGCCGGCATCCCGGCGTGGCGAGCGAGGACCTCGGTGTACCCGTCGCGCCAGGCCTCGATGATCCCGGCGAGCACGTCGCGGGGGACCCGGAGGGTGTCGACCACCACGTCGTCGTGGCGGACGTCCACGAGCCCCGCCCCGCGGAGCAGGGCGAAGCCGCGCCGCCCGACGTGCATGTCCGTCCTCGAGGCCCGCGCGAACGTCCGCGGCAGCTCCCAGAACCGCGCGAGCCCCTCCGACGCCGGGAAGGCCTGCACGAGGTCGTAGTCCTCGAGCAGGAGGTGCATCCAGGCGCCGGGCCGCGCGACGCGCCGCATCTCCGCCACGGCGCGCTCGGGCTCGGGGATCGCCTGGAGCACGTGGCGGCAGACGACGAGATCGAACGACGCGTCCGGGAACGCGAGCGCGTACGCGTCCCCCTGGGCGAACGAGAGCCGCGGTGCGAGCGTGGCGTGGCGCGATCGGGCGAGCGCGACCGAGCTCTCGAGCACGTCGACCCCGACCACCGTCGCGCGCGGCAGGTCGGCCGCGAGCCGAGACGCGATCTCGCCGGTGCCGCAGCCGACGTCGAGGATCCGGGCCGCCGGCGGGAGCGCGTACCGCCGGAAGAGCGGCGCCTCCTGCGGCCAGATCGCGCGGGCCTGGAACGCGAGGTTCCGGACCATCGACTCGTCCGCCATCTGCGCGCGCTGCGGATTCCGGTCGTGGGACATGCGCGCGGGAGGATAGCGGGGCGGGCCCGGCCGTGGCCAGGCCCACGGGGCGCGGGGCGCTAGCCGGCGAGCCGGTCGGCGACGAGCGCGCGGAG
Organism: uncultured delta proteobacterium; assembly: GCA_963821195.1. Taxonomy (GTDB): domain Bacteria; phylum Myxococcota; class Myxococcia; order Myxococcales; family Anaeromyxobacteraceae; genus Anaeromyxobacter. The sequence goes on along the minus strand of CAWGDE010000022.1, from coordinate 220,465 downwards.
CTCGTCCGGCGTGAACGGCTTCTCCACCCGCGCGTTCGGGACGCGCTCCAGGAACTCCCGCGCCGCGTCGGTGAAGGCGCCGCCGGTCACGAACACGATCCGGCCGGCGAGGGGAGGCGCCGCGCGGCGAACCCCGTCGTACCACTCCATGCCGCTCATCTCCGGCATCATGAGGTCGCAGAACACGACGTCCCAGGTCTCCCCGCCGCGGACGCGCTCGAGCGCGGCCCGCGGCTCCGTCGAGATCTCCACGTCGTGGTCCCGCTGGAGCACGCGCTTGAGGGCAGAGGCGACCCGCGCGTCGTCGTCGACCACGAGCACCCGCGCGCGCCGCGCCGGGACCGGCGCCGTCGCGGGGGCCGGCCGTGTGGCGGCGCCCGGCGCGGCCGGCGGGAGCACGACGCGGAAGGTGCTCCCCTTCGCGGGCTCGCTCTCGACCTCGATCCGGCCGCCCATCCCGGCGACGATCCCGTGGCAGACGAACAGGCCGAGGCCGGTCCCCTCACCGACCGGCTTCGTCGTGAAGAAGGGCTCGAACAGGCGGGGGCGCACCTCGTGGGCGATCCCGCCGCCCGTGTCGGAGACCTCGGCGATCACCTCGCCCGCGTCGCCGCGCCGGACCTCGACGCGGATCGTGTTCCGATCGGCGTGCCCGGCCGGGATCGCCTGCGCCGCGTTCGTGAGGAGGTTCAGGAACACCTGTCCGAGCCGGTTCTCGTTCCCGAGCACCGGCGGAACGTCCGAGAAGCGGGTGACGAGGGTGGCCCGGTGGCGGAGCTCGTTCTGCACCATCGCGATGGCGGCGCGCGCGGCCGCCGCGACGTCGACGGAGGCGACCGAGTCGTCCGGCCGGAGAACAGCCGGAGCCGCTGGACGATGTCCCGCACGCGGACGGCCCCGTCCTGGACCTCCTCGACGACGCGGCGGGTCTCCTCCGGCGACGCGGGCTCGGGCCCCGCGCGGGAGAGGTGCTCGCGAAGCCAGGCGGCGTTCGAGAGCACGTACGAGAGCGGGTTGTTGATCTCGTGGGCGACGCCCGCCGCGAGCGTGCCGATCCCGGCCAGGCGCGCAGCGCTCTCGGCGCGGCGCCGGTCGGACACGTCCCGGGCGGACGCGACGAAGTAGCGGCGGCCGCCGAACGCGACGACCGCGAGGGCCACCTCGCCGGGCACGGTCCGGCCCCCTGGCGCGCGGATCGGCTCCTCGACGACGAGCGCGCCGCGCGCGGCGATCTCCTCGCGGCGGCGGCGCCAGTCCTCCGGCGTCACCTCGGGCTCGAGCTCGTACAGGAGCCGGCCGAGGATTCGGTCCTTCGCGAGCCCGAGCATCCGCGCCCGGGCCGTGTTCACCCACAGGACGCGCCCCTCCTCGTCCACGACGTCGACCGCCTCGGACGCCTGGTCGAGCGCCGCCTCCACAATCCGGAGGTGCTGCTCGCTCTCCCGCAGCGCGGCCTCCGCCCGGACCCGGTCGGTCACGTCGAGCGCGAGCCCGCCGATGTAGGGCGCGCCGCGCGCGCGCGGGATCGGGAAGGCGACGTCGAGGAACGTGCGGCCGCCGTATGCGATCTCGCGCCGGACGGGCGCGCCGTCCCGCACCGCCGACCGCTCCAGCTCCAGGAGGTCCTCGCCGATCGGCGCCGGCAAGCTCTCGGCGACGGTCTTCCCGAGCAGCCCGTCGAGCGGGATGCCCAGCATCCGCAGGAACTCCCCGGAGAGGACCAGGGCGCGGTGGCGCTCGTCCTTCACGAACATCCCGAGCGGCGCCCGCGCGAAGAAGGAGTCGAGGAGGTCGCGGCTGCGCGCGAGGTCGTCCTCCGCCCGCCGCCGCTCGTCCGACGCCGCGGCGAGGAACAGCGAGGTGGCGCCGAGCACGGCCAGGAAGAACTGCGCGGCCTGCACCGGGTCCCTGTCGTCCCCGAGCGCGCCCTCGGCGCCGAAGCGCGCGAGCACCGCGGCCGCAATCGCCATCGCCGTCGTCGCGCCCCGCGGTCCGAACCGGAACGCGGCCCACGCGAGCGGCGGGATGAGGACGACCTCCTCGGCCCAGACGCCCGGGCCGCCCGTCGTGAACAGGAAGAGGCCGAGGGCGAGCGCGGCCCCCAGCGCCGGGAGCTCCCACGCACGCACGCGCGGCGCGGGCGGGTGGGGCTCGAGCCAGGCGAGGACGAGCGGCGCCACGACGAGCGCACCGAGGGAGGTCCCGCTCCAGAAGACGCTCGGAGCCGTCGAGAAGGCCGCGCCGGAGGCGAGCGCGCGCACGGCGCTCGCCCCGAGCGTGAGGACGCCGCCGACGACGGCCGGGACGGTGCCGAGCGCGAGCGCACCCCGGATCGTCGACACGCGCGGGGGCGATCCGGCGAGCAGCCGGATGGCCCACGCGCCGGCGAGCGCCTCCGCCGCGTTTCCCGCGATGAGCGTGAGCGCGAGCGCCGGCGGCCTTCCGCGCAGCACGCTCGCGCCGAGGGCGAGGGGGATCACGATCGCGACCGCCGTGGGCCAGCGCCTCGGCGGGAGGAGGAGCAGCGCCGCGAGGAGGAGCCCGATGGGCGGCCACACCACCGCCATCCGCGTCGATGGGTCGAGGAGCAGGTACCCGAGGCCTGTCAGCGCGAGGTACGCCGCCGCGAAGGCGACCCAGCCCGACCACGGCGGCAGCCTCCGCGCGCGGGCCCACGCCGCGAGCCGCGGAGCCGACGCCTCGAGCTCGCTCCACGGCGGCGCGACGGCCGCCTCGTCCGTGCCACCCTCCACGGCGCGAGGGTAGTACAGGGACGGCGTGACCCCCAAGCGATACGGGCTCACGGTGGCGTGCGCCGGACCTCCACGACGGTGAGATCGAGTCTCCCGCCAGGCCGCACCACCTCGACCGCGTCGCCCGCCTCGCGCCCGAGCAGCGCGCGCGCGACCGGCGAGTCCACGCCGAGGAGCCCGCGGCGAGGCGCGGACTCGTCTGGCCCCACGATCCGCCACGTCGTGCGGCCTCCGTCCGCGCCCTCGACGGTGACCCAGGTCGCGAACGCGACCTTCCCCTCCGGGGCGGCGTCGGGTCCGAGCACCGTGAGCGCGGCGAGCGTCGCCTCCACGGCGCCGATGCGGCGCTCGAGGTCTGCCGTGCGCGCGCTCCGCTCCGCGTCCGGCAGCGCCGCCGCCGTCTCGCGGTCGGCCGCGAGACGGGCGAGCTCGGCGCGGAGGGCCGCCCGCCCCTCGGGCGTCACGTAGCGGACCTCGCCCGGCGCGAGGCGCGGCGGCGCTCGCACCACCGGCTCCAGCTCCGGCGTCTCCTCGCTCGTGAAGGCCTTCGACATCGCGGCGGGCGCGGGTCAGCCGCGCGCCTCCTGCGCGGCGCGCCGGCGCTCCATCTCGTCGGGCGGCACGTCCTCGACGTGCGTCGCGACGAACCAGAGGTGGCCGAAGGGATCCGCCACCGCGCCGCTCCGGTCGCCGTAGAACTGGTCCGCCACGGGACGCGTGACCCTCGCGCCCGCCGCGACGGCGCGCGCCACCGTCGCGTCCACGTCCGGGACGTAGAGCATGAGCGTCACGGGAGACCCTCCGACCGTCTCCGGGCTCCTCGCGCCGATCTCGGGGTGCTCGTCCGCGAGCATCACCGGCGAGTCGCCGATCCGGAGCTCCGCGTGGCCGATGCGCCCGTCCGGCTGCGGCATCCGCATGAGCTCGACCGCGCCGAAGGCGCGGCCGTAGAACTCGATCGCGCGGGCAGCACCTCTCACGATCAGGTAGGGGGTCACCGAGTGGTAGCCGTCCGGCACGGGCTTCACGGGCATGCAGGCCTCCAAGGATCGACGGACCTCGCTTGCCTCGCCGGGAGGTCCCGCGCGCGTCCCGAACAGGGCTGCCGCACGAAGCTCGCCCGCGCGGGCGGGGGCTCGACCCGGAAGCGCCCGGCAGGCGACGAGCGGACGGGACGCCGGCAGGTCGGCCGGGTAGAGTGTCCGCCCGTGGAGCCGGTCGTCTCCCTGCGCGGCGTCTCGAAGCGGTTCGGCGGGCTCACCGCGCTCGAGGGCGTGGACCTCGAGATCCGGCGGGGCGAGATCTTCGCCCTCCTCGGCCCGAACGGCGCGGGGAAGACGACCCTCATCTCGATCGTCGCAGGGCTCCTGCGCGCGTCGTCCGGAGAGGTGCGCGTGCTCGGGCACGACGTCGTCCGGGACTACCGGCTCACGCGCCGCGCGGTCGGGCTCGTCCCGCAGGAGATCAACTTCGACCCGTTCTTCACGGTGGAGGAGGCGCTCCGGATCCAGGCCGGCTACTTCGGCGTCCGCCTCTCCGAGGAGCGGCTCGTCGAGCTCCTCGACGCGCTCGACCTCGTCGCGAAGCGGCGGACCAACAGCCGCGCCCTGTCGGGCGGCATGAAGCGGCGCCTCCTCATCGGCAAGGCGCTGGTGCACGAGCCGCGGGTCCTCTTCCTCGACGAGCCGACGGCCGGGGTGGACGTCGAGCTCCGGCGTGCGCTGTGGCGGTACGTGCGCCGGCTGCGCGACGCCGGGACGACGGTGGTCCTCACGACGCACTACCTCGAGGAGGCGGAGGAGCTCGCGGACCGGATCGGCGTCATCGACCGGGGCCGCCTGCTCGTCGTCGAGGACAAGGACGTCCTCCTCGCGCGCCACGGGGCGCGGACGCTCCGGCTGTCGCTCGCGCGCCCCGTGGACCCGCCGCCGGCCCCGCTCGTCGCGCTCGGCGCGCGCGCGGTCGACGGCGGGATGGCCGTCGAGGTCGAGGTCGCGGGCGGCAGCGCGGCCGGCCCGGTGCTCGCGGCGGCGGCCGCCGCCGGCCTCGAGATCGAGGACGTGGACACCCGGCGCACGACGCTCGAGGACGTGTTCGTCCGGCTCGTGTCGCGCGGGGCACGGGGGAACGCGTGACGCCGTCGTTCGGGCTCTGGACCCTGTTCGCGAAGGAGGTCCGCCGGTTCATGCGGGTGCCGGGGCAGACGCTCCTGTCGCCGGTCGTCACGACCGTCCTCTACTTCGTCGTCTTCGGGTGGTCGCTCGGCGGCCGCCTGCGCGAGGTGCACGGCGTCCCGTACGCGCGGTTCATCGTCCCCGGCCTCGTCGCGCTCGGCGTCGTGACGAACGCGTACTCGAACACCGCGTCGTCGCTCTTCGTGATGAAGCTCCAGGGGACGGTGGTGGACCTCCTCGTCTCGCCGCTGACGTACGGCGAGATCCTCGCCGCGTTCCTCGGCGCGGCGGTCCTGCGCGGCCTCGTCGTGGGCGGCATCATGTGGCTCGCCGCCGGCGTCTTCGAGGGCTTCGGCCTCGCCCACCCGCTCGTTGCGCTCGCGCTCGTCCTGCTCGCCGCGATCCTGTTCGCCGCGCTCGGCCTCATCACGGCGATCTGGGCGACGAGCTTCGAGCAGGTGAACTTCATCCCGACGTTCTTCATCACGCCGCTCACCTTCCTCGGCGGCGTCTTCTACTCGGTCGAGATGCTGCCGCCGGCCCTGCGGCGGTTCACGCTCGCGAACCCGATCTTCTACATGGTGGACGGGGTCCGCTTCGGGATGCTCGGAGTCTCCGACGCGCCGCCGTGGACGGGCGCCGCCCTCCTCGCCGCGCTCGCGGCGCTCGCCGTCGGCGCGGCGTACGCGGTGCTGCGCTCGGGGTACCGGCTGCGCGGGTGACGCGCGCGCCTGCTACTGCGGCGGGTACTGCGGCGGCGGCGGCGGCTGATATTGGGGCGGCGGGGCGGACTGCGGCGCGTACTGCTGTCCCTGCGTCCGCTGCAGGCCGTTCGCGGTGAGCACGACCGGCTCGTTCGGGCGGAAGGGCAGCACGTTCTGGTACACGAACCGCTCGAGGGCGCCGTCGTCGAACCGGACGAAGACCTCGTAGATGTGCTGCTCGGCCGCCCCTTGGCTCGCCGCCGAGCCGATCATCGCCCCGCCCACCGCGCCGGCGAAGGTTCCGCCGGGGCTGCCGCGGCTCCAGGCGTTGCCGAGCAGGCCGCCGATCACCGCGCCCGCGACGGCGCCGCCCGCGGGATCGCCCTGCTGGCGCTGCACCGTCTCGCGGACCGACTCGACGTAGCCGTAGCGGGCCCACTCCTGGCCGTTCGGGTCGCCCCACATGCGCGTCGACGACGTGGTCGCCACGCATGCCGACAGGAGCAGGGCGGGGACGGCGAGGGCGAGGTTGCGGGTCATGTGATCCTCCGTGCGGCGGCGCCGTGAGGGTGGCGCCACCCCCTAGCATTGCATGGTCCGGACCAGGGCCGTAATGGCACAAGCTACCGTAATAACGGATCATATATCCCCAGGCGGGCGCGCCCGCCGTGGCTCGGCCGCACACCCGTTGCGCGCGCGGCTGCGTCCCTCGCCCTGGCGGGGACGCGTTTGTCTGATAAGGTCGGCCCTCACCGAAACGGGAGCCGTTCCGCCGTGATCCGTCATGAAGACATCGGCCGCGCGGTCCGCGAGGCCGAGTACGCGGTCCGCGGGCCGATCGTTGCGCGCGCGCAGGAGCTCGAGCGCCAGGGCCGCAAGATCATCTACTGCAACATCGGGAACCCGCAGTCCCTCGGGCAGCGCCCGATCACCTGGGTGCGCCAGGTCCTCGCGCTCGCCGAGTACCCCGAGCTGCTCGAGCGCGCCCCGGCCGGACTCTTCCCCGCCGACGTCCTCGAGACGGCGCGCCGCGTCCTCGCTGGCTCGCAGCACGGCCTCGGCGCGTACACCGAGAGCAAGGGCTACCGCTTCGTGCGCGAGGCGGTCGCCGAGTTCATCCGCGCCCGCGACGGCATCGCCTCGGACGCCGAGACGATCTTCCTCACCGACGGCGCGAGCAAGGGCGTCCAGGCGGCGCTGCGGCTCCTCATCGACGACGCCCGCGACGGCGTCATGATCCCGATCCCGCAGTACCCGCTCTACTCCGCGACGATCACGCTCTACGGCGGGACGCAGGTGCCCTACCATCTGCTCGAGAACGCGGAGTGGAAGCTCTCGCGCGAGGTGCTCGAGCGCGCGCTCGCGGCGGCGAAGGCGAAGGGGATCCGGACCCGCGCGATCTGCGTCATCAACCCCGGGAATCCCACCGGCTCGGTGCTCGACGAGAAGAACGTCGAGATGGTCCTCGACTTCGCGCGCGCGCACGGGCTGTCGGTGCTCGCCGACGAGGTGTACCAGGACAACGTCTGGCTCTCCGGCGCGCGGTTCTCCTCGTTCGCGAGCGTGCTCGAGAGGCACGGCATCGAGGACGTCTCGCTCTTCAGCTTCCACTCGGTGTCGAAGGGCTACCTCGGCGAGTGCGGCCACCGCGGCGGCTACCTCGAGTGCCGCAACGTCCCGCACGACGTGATGGACGAGATCACGAAGCTCCAGTCGATCTCGCTGTGCGCGAACTCGGTCGGGCAGATCGCGACGTACCTGCTCGTCCGGCCGCCGCGGCCCGGGGAGCCGTCGCACGCGCTCTACGAGAAGGAGCGGCGCGACATCCTGGACGCGCTCCGGAGGAAGGCGGAGATCGTCGAGCGCGGGCTCAACTCCGTGCCCGGGATCCACTGCAACAAGGTCGCCGGCGCGATGTACGCGTTCCCGCGCATCACGCTCCCGCCCGGCGTCACCGACGACGCGTACTGCCTCGCGCTCCTCGACGAGACCGGCATCTGCGTCGTCCCGGGCTCCGGCTTCGGCCAGGACCCGGGGACGATGCACTTCCGGACGACGATCCTGCCGCCGATGAGCGAGATCGAGGCGGTCGTCTCCCGGCTCGGGGCCTTCCACCTCGCCTTCACGAAGCGGCACGGCGGGTAGCGCGGGATCCCATGCTCGCCTGGGAGACCGTCGCGCGCACCGCCGGCCCGGACGGCGCCGAGTGGGTGCTCGCGCGCCGCGGCGACGAGTGGGTCGTCCGCGTCGCGGGGCGCGCGCTCATGTCGTCCCGCCATCACGGCTCGGAGGACGCGCTCGCCGCCCTCGCGCTCGGGCGGCTGCCGAAGGGGCGGCGCGATCCGCCCGGGCAGCGCAAGGGCGATCGCGGCGGCCCGACGGTGCTCGTCGGCGGGCTCGGCCTCGGATTCACGCTGCGCGCCGCGCTCGATTGCCTGCCGGAGGACGCGCGCGTGGTCGTCGCCGAGCTCGTCCCCGCCCTCGTCGAGTGGAACCGCATGCACGTGGCCCACCTCGCCGGCCGCCCCCTCGACGACGGCCGCACGCGGCTCCAGCAGGGGGACGTCCTCCGCCGGATCGGCGAGGCGAAGGGCGCCTTCGACGCGATCCTGCTCGACGTGGACAACGGCCCGTCCGCCGTCGCCGTCGGGGCGAACGACCGGCTCTACGGTGACAAGGGCGTCCGCGCGTGCCGGGACGCGCTCAAGGCGGGCGGCGTGCTCGCGGTCTGGTCGGCCGGCCCGGACGAGCGCTACCGGGCGCGCCTCGAGCGGGCGGGGCTCACGGCGGAGGTACAGGCGGTGCCGGCGCGCGAGGGGACGTCGAAGGGAGCGCGGCACGTGGTGTTGCTGGGGGTGAAGGAAGAGCAGGGGTCGGGGGCGGGGTCGCGGTCGGGGCCGAGGTCGCGGTCGGGGTCGGGGTCGAGGTCGGGGTCGAGATCGGGGTCGGGGTCGAGGTCGGGGTCGGGGTCGGGGTCGGGTGGGTCGCGGTCGGGGTCGGGGTCGGGGTCGGGGTCGAGGTCGGGGAGATTTTGAATCGGCGGACGTGGCCGATTCCCCCGGATGCGGTCGGCGTGCATCTCGCCCTCATCCCCGCTATGTTCCGCCCCTCTCGCGGGCCGCCCGAGGGCGGCCCTTCGCCTGATCCCTCGCGGCGCCCCCCCCACAGCAAGGAAGTCGATGTCCAAGACGTTCGCCGATCTCGGCCTGTCGCAGAAGGCCCTCCAAACCCTCGAGCGCGCAGGGTTCGAGCACCCCACCCCCATCCAGGCCCAGGCCATCCCCCCGGCGCTCGCCGGCAAGGACGTCATCGGCACGGCCGCCACCGGGACGGGCAAGACGGCCGCGTTCGTCCTGCCGATCCTCGAGCGCCTGACCGGCAAGACCGGGACGCGCGCGCTCGTCCTCGCGCCGACCCGCGAGCTCGCGCTCCAGATCGGCGAGGAGGTCGAGCGCTTCGGGAAGGGCCGGCACGTCCACGGCGCCGTCGTGATCGGCGGGGTCGGCATGGGCCAGCAGACGGCCGCGTTCCGCGAGAAGCGCGAGATCATCATCGCGACCCCGGGCCGGCTCGTGGACCACCTCTCGCAGAAGACCGCGAAGCTCGACGACATCGAGATCTTGGTCCTCGACGAGGCCGACCGGATGCTCGACATGGGGTTCAAGCCCCAGCTCACGCGGATCCTCCAGCGCGTCCCGAAGGTCCGCCAGACGATGCTGTTCTCCGCGACGATGGGCGCCGAGGTCGCCGAGTTCGCCCGCGAGGCCCTGCGCGATCCCGTCCGCGTCGAGGTCGTGCGGAGCGGCACGACCGCCGAGCGCGCGGTGCAGCACGTGTTCCTCGCGACGCAGGAGGAGAAGCTGCCGCTGCTGCTCGCGCTCCTCGAGGCGGACGACCTCTCGACGCTCGTCTTCACCCGCACGAAGCGCCGCGCCGACAAGGTGTGGAAGGTGGTCGCGAACGCCGGCCACAAGGCGGCGCGGATCCACGCCGACCGCTCGCAGGGCCAGCGCCGGATGGCGCTCGACGGCTTCAAGGACGGCACGTACCGCGTCCTCGTCGCGACCGACATCGCCGCCCGGGGCATCGACGTCGCGGAGATCGGCCACGTCGTGAACTTCGACCTCCCGCACGTCGCGGAGGACTACGTCCACCGCGTCGGCCGCACCGCCCGCGCCGCCGCGAGCGGCCGTGCCTCGAGCTTCGCCGCCCCGGAGGAGAACGATCTCCTGCGCGGGATCGAGAAGCTGACCCGGGTCGCGCTGCCGAGGGCCGAGGTGCCGCGCGAGTCCGTCGCGTTCACTGCGGAGCTCGAGCGGTCGCGGTCCGCGCGCGCGAGCTCCGGCCCGTCGCAGCCGCACGGCGGGCGACACGGCCGGCCGCACCGCGATGCCGGGGGAGGGCACGGCGGATTGCGGTCCTCCGGGCACGGAGGTCACGGCGGCCACGCGCGCACGGCCTCGTCGCCGGGTGGTGGCCACGGTGGGGGCGGTCAGTCCGGAGGCCTCGGCTCGGGCGGGCACGGTCCGTCCGGCGGTTCCGCGAAGCCGAAGCTCGTCGGCTCGTGGGGCGGGAAGCGGCGGCGCTGAACGCTCACCGCTGCCGGAGTCCGCGAGTTGGTCTCGCCGCCGTGGGCGCTTCCGAGTTCCGGGCCGCGCTCGTGGCAGCCGGCCTGGCAGGGTTCGCGGACAGGCTCGCCGCCATGGTCGAGCCGCGCATGCCCCAAATGGCCGCGAAGCGCCCTTGACGCGCATTCACTGTGAGATGACTCACGCGCGGCGCGTCGCTCGCGAACGCGAGTCCTGAAGCACGGGATCGCCGCTCCCGCGCACCCGGATCTCGCCCGAGGGGTCGCGGCACCCCCTCGCGCCGATCGCGCCAGGAGTCGAATGCGTGCGTTTACGGAGTGTGGAGGAGCCGTGAGAAGCTCGCTTCATGGAAACCGCACGCGACTTCACCCTCCGTCTCCAGAACCTCCTCCGGCGCGAGCGCCTAGCCCTCGCCGATTTCCTGCTCTCTCTCGCGGAGTTCGACCGGGCCCGGCTATGGGTCGAGCTCGGCTACACCTCGCTCTTCTATTTCCTGCACCGCGAGCTGGGCCTCTCGAAGGGCGCCGCCCACTACCGGAAGACCGCCGCCGAGCTCGTCCAGCGCTTCCCCGACATCGTCGAGCCCCTCCGGGACGGCAGGCTCTGCCTCACGACCGTCGTCGAGGTCGCGAACGTCCTCACGCCCCAGAACCGGGCGGAGGTCCTCCCGAGGTTCTTCGGCCTCTCCAAGCGGGAGGCGCAGGAGGTCGCGGCCGAGCTCCGGCCGCGCGAGGTGCCGCCGCGCCGGGACGTCGTGACCGCGGTCCGCGCTCCTGCCCCTCCGGCGCTCGCCCTCGAGCTTCCGGTGGCCGTTGATCGCGGTCAGGAGTTGGTTCATCTGGCCAACCAGCCGCCGGCCGCCGCCGTGGCTCCCGAGCCGGTGCACCCGGTACCCTCGGCTCCGCCGCGCCCCCGCGAGTCGGTCGAGCCGCTGACGGCGACGGAGACGCGGGTGCACGTCACCGTCTCGCGACGGTTCATGAAGAAGCTCGAGGACGCCCGCGACGCCCTCTCGCACTCTCGGCCGGGCGCCGGGATGGAGGAGATCCTGGAAGCCGGCCTCGACCTGCTCCTCGATCGGGCGGCGAAGCGGAAGGGATTCGTGACGAAGCCCCTGAAGACGCCGCGTCCCTCGTCGGACCCCGACCACGTGCCCGCGCACGTGCGGCGGGCGGTCTGGGAGCGGGACGAGGGCAAGTGCCAGTGGCCGATGGCCTCGGGCGGGATTCTGCGGCTCGACGCGGCGGTGCGAGATCGACCACGTCCAGCCGCGCGCGCTCGGGGGTGAGTCGACCGTCGAGAACTGCCGCGTGTGCTGCTACCGGCACAACGACCGCGCCGCGCGGGAGGTCTTCGGGGACGCCTGGATGGACAGGTTCACGAGGAACCCGCGCGCGAGCACCGCTCCCACCGGAGAGAGGCGCGGGGCCCGGACGCCCCCGGTGCCGCCGGGAGCGGCGCCCGCCTGAGTCGCGGCGGTCGCCTCATTCGCGTCCGCGGCGTGCTCCCCGCCGCGCGTCGCGAGGATAGCGCACGCCCGGAAGGCGCTCGGCGGCAAAGCGACGCGCCTAGGCCTCCGAGCGGATCGCCTCCAGCTCCTGCCACCTCGCGTAGAGTCGCTCCACCTCGGCCGAGACCTGGGCGAGCTCCGCCCGGAGCCCCGGAACGGTCTCGCCGGCCTTCTGGTACGTCGCGGGATCCGCGAGCGTCGCCTCGATCGCGCCCTTCCGCTCCTCCGCGGCGAGGATGGCGGGCTCGATCCCCTCGAGCTCGCGCTGCTCCTTGAACGAGAGCTTCCCGGGCTTCCGCGCGCGCGGCGCGGGCGCGGCGGGGGTGGCCAGAGCCCCGGTGCCGGCGCGGGCGCGCGGCGCCTCAGCCGCGACACGCTCCGCCGCGGCGGCCGCCTCCGCCTGTCCCTTGAGCGTCCGGTAGGTCTCGTAGTTCCCCGGGTACCGCACGACCTTCCCGCCGCCCTCGAACGCGAGGATCGCGGTCGCGACCTTGTCGAGGAAGTACCGGTCGTGCGTGACGAGCAGCACGCTCCCGTCGAAGTCGAGCAGGAGCCGCTCGAGCGCGTTCAGGGTCACGAGGTCGAGGTCGTTCGTGGGCTCGTCGAGGACGAGGACGTTCGCGCCCTCGAGGAAGAGCTTCGCGAGGAGGAGCCGGTTCCGCTCGCCGCCGGAGAGCGCCTTCACCTGCATGCGCTGCATCGTCGGCGGGAAGAGCAGGTCGTCGAGGTAGTCGCGCAGCACGATCTTCCGGCCCGAGAGCTCGATGAAGTCCTCGCCGGTCTTCCCCGGCGGGGAGCCCCCGGCGGCCTCGTACACGGTCTGCTCGGGGTCGAGGCTCGCGCGCTGCTGGTCGTGGTAGGCGACCCTCGTCCGCTTCCCGGAGACGACCTCCCCCGCCTCCGGCGCGAGCTCGCCGAGCAGCACGCGCAGGAAGGTCGTCTTGCCGACGCCGTTCGGCCCGACGATGCCGACCCGCTCGCCCTTCTGCAGCTTGAAGTCCACCCGGTCGAGCACGGGTCGGTCGCCGAACGCCTTCGAGACGCCGTGCGCGTCGAGGACGACGTGCGAGAGCCGCGGCGCCTCGGCGGTCCGCAGATCCGCGACGCGCGGGCGCGCCCAGCCGCGCTCGGCCATGAGCTTCCGGGCCCGCTCGATGCGCGCCTTGCTCTTCGTCCGGCGCGCCTCGGGGCCGCGCCGCAGCCACGCGACCTCCTGCGCGATCCAACGGTCGCGCTTGTGCTGCTCGGACGAGGCGAGCGACTCGGCCTCGAGCTTCTGGGCGAGGTAGGCCTCGTAGTTGCCGGGGTAGCTCGTGACGCCCGCGCCCTGCGTGATCTCGACGATCCGGTCCACGAGGTCGTCGAGGAAGTACCGGTCGTGCGTCACGAGGAGGAGCGCGCCGGGGAGGGCGTCGAGCTCCTCCTCGAGCCAGTCGACGGTGTCGGCGTCGAGGTGGTTCGTGGGCTCGTCGAGGAGGAGGAGGTCGGGTCGGGTGAGGAGGGCGCGCGCGATGGCGACGCGCTTGCGGGTCCCGCCCGACAGCTCGGCGACGGGTCGGTCCCAGTCCTTCACGCCGAGCCGGTCGAGGAGACGGCGCGCCTCGTGCGCGGTGTCCCAGCCACCGAGGTGCTCGATCCGGTCGCCGAGCGCGGAGAGGTCCTCGACGAGCCGCGCGTGGGCGGCCCCGTCGCGCTCGGCCGCGAGCCGCGCCGAGAGCGCGGCGTGGGCGTCGAGCGCCGCCCGGAGCGGCGCGCGCGCGACCTCGAGCTCGGAGGCGACCGTCGCGCCGCCGGGGAACTCCGGCTCCTGCGGGAGGTAGGTGACGGTCGCGCCGCGCCGGAGCTGGATCTCGCCGCGGTCGGGCTCCGCCGCGCGCGCGAGCATCCGCATGAGGGACGACTTCCCGGATCCGTTCACGCCGACGAGGCCGATCCGCTCGCCCTCCTCGATCGTGAACGTCAGGCCGTCGAAGACCGTGCGGCTCCCGAAAGAGAGCCCGAGGCCGGCGGCGTGGAGGAGCGTCACGGCGCCTTCATAGCAGAGGGGCGCGCGCCGTGCGGCGCGGCGTCAGGGCTTCTTCAGCACCGCCCGCCGGTCCCGGTAGGCGCTCCGGATCGCGAGGTACTCGTCGTTCCCGAGGAGCAGCTCTCGCGAAATCTCCCGGATCGCCTCCTCCTCCTCGATCGAGATCGAGTCTTCCGCGGCGGAGACGGCGAACAGGCAGTGCAGCAGGTCCCGCTTCTGGTCCTCCGTCGCGTGATCGCGGAACTCCCGCGCCGCGAGGAAGTTCTGGGTCTCGCCGAAGAGCCGGTTCTGCGCCTTCGCGATCTCCACGACGAGCGCCGCCTGCGCCGCGGAGACGCCGCCGTAGGTCTCGACGAGCGCCTCCATCGCGAGCGTCTCCTCGTCCGAGATGCTCTGGTCCACGTTCGCGACCCGGGAGAGGAGGAACGCGAAGAGCGCGATGTGGCGCGCCGCCTCCGGCTCCATCGCCTCGAGCTCGCGGACGATGCGCCGGATGACGTCGCCCTCGACCTCGCGGTCACCCGGGCGGCCGCGGCCGACGCCCAGCCATTCGAGCACGGACATGTGGGCCGATGTAACGCGCGCGGCGGCCGCCTGCCCGCCCGAGCAGGCGGGCGCCTGCATTTGTCCTCGGTCCACCCGGGCGGTAGGCTGCGCCCCCCAGCCCGAGGGACCATGCGCTCGCTCATCCTCGCCGCAACGCTCGCCGCCGCGCTCCCCCCGGCGGCCCTCGCCGCGCCGACCGTCGACTGCCACTGCTTCCAGGACCGGACCTGGGACCCGGCCGCGCCCGCGTCGGCGGATCCGTACGTCCTCGCGACGACGCGCAGCTCGCTGCTGTCCGCGTCGTTCGGCGTCGGGAAGGGGAACCTCGTCCGCGCCGTGATGGGCGGCGTCCAGGCGGACGACCTCTGGATCGCTTACTGGGCGGGCGCGCGCGCCGGACGCGATCCGGACGCGCTGCTGGCCGCGCGCGAGAAGCGCCGTTCGTGGAAGGCCGCGCTGTCGGGCGCGAAGGGGCTCGGCCCGGCGTTCGACGCGGCGCTCGCGTCCGGCGTCGCCGACGCCGCCCTCTCCGCCGTCGCCATCGACGATGTCCTGCTCGGGCGCCTGGGCGCGAACGCGGAGGACGTGGCGCTCCTCCGGGCCGCCGGGGCGAGGTCGGAGGAGGTCGTGCTCGCCGCGGTCCTCTCGGTCCGGCTGCGCACGCCGGCGATGCCGATCCTGGCGCGCGTTCGCGCGGGCCAGGCGACCTGGGGCTCGACGCTTCGCGGCGCGGGGCTCGCGCCCCAGGACATGGACGCGGTGGTGCGCGCCCTCGTGCGCTGAACGCGTCGGTCCCCGGCGCTACGTTCGGGCGGTGCGCTTCGCCTACTACGGACGCCTCTCGCGCCGCGACCAGGCCGTCTACCGCAGGAGCGACGAGGTCGCGTCGATCGCGATCCCGGACGCCGCCGCCCTCGCCCCCGCGGTCGAGCGGCTCGGCGCGGCGCTCGCCCACGACTCCGCCCCGGAGGTCGCGGTCGCGTCGGCGGAGATCGCCGGGCGCGTGTCGCGCCAGCTGGGCGCACCGGCGCCGGTCGTGCAGGTGCTCGCGGTACGCCCGAGCCAGGACTGGGGCGAGCTGCACGGCCTCTACACGCAGGACGCGGACGAGGCGGCGCGGATCCGCGTGTGGATGCGGACGGCGCGGAAGGCGAACGTGGTCGCGTTCCGGACGTACCTCAGGACGCTCCTCCACGAGCTCTGCCATCACCTCGACTTCGAGGTGCTCGGGCTCGACCGCTCGTTCCACACCGAGGGCTTCTTCCGTCGGGAGTCGAGCCTCATGCGCCAGCTCGTGCCGGCGGCGCGGGGCCCCGCACAGCGCTCGCTCCCGCTGCCGGCGGCCGGTCCCCCGTCCGGGCGGCGCCGGTCGTGACGACGCGCTGACCCGCGAGAGGAGGGGTCGCGGTTCGCGATGCCGACGATGGGCCAGCGCGCGACGACGACTACCAGAGCCAGGTCGTCGCGTTCGGGTACGGCTCGCCCCGGCCGAGGTACTGGAGCCCCTTCGCGCAGCGGACGATGAACCAGACCACCACGAACAGCCCGAGGAGCCAGCCGACGAAGGCGAACGTCGCCAGTGCGGACACCAGGAAGTAGAGGCAGGCGATCCAGAACGTCCGGATCTGGAAACGGTAGTGCGAGCGGACCGGCTCCGGCGCGTCGCCCACGTTCACGTAGGCCATGATCAGGCCGACGATCGACGTGACGAGCACGACGAACGAGACGAGGTACAGGATGTAGACGATCTTCGCGGTGGAGTCGGTCTGCGCCGCGGGCGGCGCCGGGGTCGTCGGGAGCGGGGTGGCGGGTTCCATGGTCTCCTCCGGTGCGGCGGGAATCCTAGCTCCGCCCCGCGCGGTGCGCGAGCACGGCGCTGTCGACCGCCATCTCGAGCGCGAGCCCGGGGAAGCGTGCGAGGACGGCCGCTCGGGCCCCGCCGGGGTTGCCGGACGCGCGGACGAGCCGCGCTACCTCGGCGTGGTAATGGGCCTGGGCCTCGAGGATCTCGCGCCCCCCGGGCGCGCCGTGACCCGGCACGAATCGAGCGACGGGGAGCCCGCGCAGCGCCTCGAGCCGCGCCGGGAGCGCGGCGACGTCCGCCTCCTCGTAGTTGAAGTGGTAGCCGTGGAAGACGAGGTCGCCCGTCGCCGCGACGCCCTCGGACGGGAAGATCACCACCGCGTCGCCGGGCGTGTGGCCGGGGCCGAGGTGGCGCACCAGGGCGCTGACGTCGCCGAGGTCGATCTCCCGCGACGACTCGAACGTCGCCGCGGGCGCGTACGGCTCCGCGTCCGCGAAGAGCGGCGCGAGCGCAGGGTCGCGGCGCCGCGCCGCGATCATCCCCGCGTGCTGGGCGGCCATCGCCTCGGCGCAGCGCGTGTGGCAGGTCACGGCCGCGCCGCGCGCGGCGAAGTGGCCAGCGCCGAGCGCGTGGTCGGTGTGGTGGTGCGTGAGCGCGACGTGGCGCACCCGCGGGAACCCGCGCCGCGCGAGCGCGTCCTCCACGAGCCGCGCGTGCGCGGGGGCGATCAGCGGATCGACGGCGAGCGTGCCATCCCGCCCCGCGAGCGCGAGGCAGTTCGTGCCCCAGCTCGTGAGCATCGTGTCGCCGCCGAGGGTGAGGAGGAGCAGGCGAGGGGTGAGGAGCGTCTCGTGCAGGACCGGCGCGGGGGAGGGCACGGGCGGAAGGTATGGGGATCGGCGGGCGGGGTCGAGGTCGCGGTCGGGGGTGGGGGTCGAGGTTGGGGTCGCGGTCGAGGTCGAGGTTGGGGTCGTGGTCGAGGTTGGGGTCGCGGTCGAGGTCGCGGTCGAGGTCGAGGTCGCGGCGGCCGGCGCGGTCAGTCGTAGATGCGCAGCTGCACGAACGCAGACAGCGGCGTCCACCCGTAGTCGCTCTGGAGCACGAGCCCCTCGGGCTCCGCGCCCCACGGTACGTACAGCGTCGCCTGCACCGACGCCGCGTCGGACAGCGTGTAGGTGAACGACGGCGAGAGGACGCCCGAGCCGTCCCGAGGCGACACGAGCGCGAGCGCCTGGGTGGACAGCTCGTTCGTGAGCTCGATCGTGGCGAGCAGCGCGACGGCGTGCCGGCCGAGGATCTGCGTGTCGCCGCGCAGGTAGCGCTCCCGGAACTCCGGCGAGCCGGCGAGGAGGTCGAGGATCTCCTCCGGCGACCGCGCGCCGAACCCGGAGTAGTGGTACTCGGCGAACACCGCGCAGGCCGCTGCCGACCGGGAGCCGGTACGAGCCGCCGAGGACGGCCTTCGGTGCGAGGCGCGGGTCGCCCCACGCTCCGCCGGACGGGAGGGGCTCCGGCGCGCGGAACAGCGCGAGCTCGCCGTGCACCTCGGCGTCGCCGACGGCGGCCGAGCTCGTCACGCCGCGCGAAGAGGTCGCGCGCGCGCCGCCCGCCGACCAGCTCGACGTCGACCTTGCCCGCGTACCCGCGCAGCCGCGCGCGCGAAGCATCGAGGCGTCGAGCGGCGTCGCCGAAGCGCCGCGACCGCGTCGAGCGGACGATCCGGTCGGCGAGCTTCACGTCCGCGCGGACGGCGTCGACGCCGCGGCGCCATTCGCGGTCCGCCTCGAGCGGCGTGAACGGCGAGAAGAGATCGACCGCGCCGAAGAGCACGCCGCGGCCCCAGCCGATCGCCTGCCGGCCGAGCGTGAGCTCCGCGCGGCCGAGGTGCAGCGCGCACGGCCGCGCGATCGATCTCGCTGCCGCCAGGCGAGCGTCGGGCGACGCGGCGATCGCCCAGTCGAGCTGGCGGACGCCGGTACGGCGCGGCGGCCTCGTCCGCGGCAGCACGCCCGCCGCCGAGCGCGGCCGCCGCCGACGAGAACGCGCGCAGCCGCTGCTCGTACGCCACCGCGACGGCCGCCGCGCTCCGCCGGGCGTGCGTCGGGCTCGACGCGGAGCCGCCAGAAGCGACGGTCGCGCTGTCGCCGCTCGGGGAAGAGCAGCGGGTCGTCGGGCGAGCCGCGACGACGAGCGCGCTGACTTGAGCGACGTCCGGAGCGCGAACGCCGCGATCGCCGTCCGGCCAGAGGTCGCGGGCGGCGGCGCGGCGCCGCGAGCGCGAGCGCAGCGCCGACGAGCGCGGCGCGGGCGGGCGCGGACGGCGGCCGCGCGCGCACGCTCAGCCCCCCGCCGGCTCCGGCGCTTGCCCGATGCCGGGCAGGATCTCGTGCGGCGCCTCGCCGGGCTTCGACTCGTCGCGCGCCACCCGGCCGTCGACGAGCGTCACCACCCGGACGGCGTGCGCGACGACGCGCGGATCGTGCGTCGAGAAGAGGAACGTCATGCCGTGGCGGTCGCGCAGGTCGCGCATCAGGTGCATCAGCATCTCGGCGTTCTCGCCGTCGAGGTTGGCGGTCGGCTCGTCGGCGAGCACGAGCCTCGGCCGCGCCGCGACGGCGCGCGCGACCGCGACGCGCTGCTGCTGGCCGCCGGACAGCTCGTTGGTGCCGCCGGTCGGCCAGGTCGGCGAGGCCCAGCTCCTCGAGCACCTCGAGCGCGCGCGCGCGCCGCTCCGCGCCCGATCGCCCTGCAGCTCGAGCACGAACTCGACGTTCTCGAGCGCCGTCAGCACCGGCACGAGGTTGTAGGCCTGGAAGACGAAGCCGAGCGACACGCAGCCGCAGCTCGCGCGCGCTCGCGCTTCGACAGCGACGCGACGCGCTGCCCGAGCACGAGCAGCTCGCCGGCCGGTCGGCACGTCGAGCGCGCCGACGCAGGTTGAGCAGCGTCGTCTTGCCGCTGCCCGACGGGCCGACGAGCGCGAGGAACTCGCCCTCGCGCACCTCGAGGTCGACGCCGCGCAGCGCCCGGACCTGCTGGCCGTCCGCCGCCGAACGCCTTCGTGAGCGCCGCGCGCGTGAGACGACGTGCTCGCTCATTGGGCCACCCTCAGGGCGACGGCCGGATCGGTGCGCGCCGCGAACCACGCCGGGTAGAGCGACGCGAGCACCGTGGCGCCGATCGACACGACGAAGACGTACGGCGACGATCCACGCAGCCGAAGTCGCCGTAGATGACCGGCTCGAAGAGCACGCCCTGGAACGAGTAGCTCGCCGCCCATGAAGCGGTCGGAAGTCGAGGCCGACGCGCGCGAAGCCGCCAGACGAGCGGCAGCCCGACCGCCAGCGCCGACCAGCGCCGCCCGCGAGGCCGAGCATCAGCGCCTCCTGCACGACGAGCCGCACCATGCGCGCGCCGCTCATGCCGAGCGCCGACAGCACCGCGAACTCGCGCCGGCGCTCGAGCACCGCCGCCAGCTGCGCGCTCGCGACGCCGAGCAGCACGATGAGCAGGATGATGGCGCTGACCGAACCGCGACGTCGCGGCGTCCTGCTCGAGGTGCCCTTCGAACTCCGGCGTCAGCTCCGCCCAGGTCAGCGACCTCGTCGCCGCGGCGCCAGCGCGGCCGCGAGCGCGTCGCGGGCGGCGTCGATCGCGCGCCAGTCGCGCAGCACGACGCGTCACCTCGCCGGCGCCGCGGAGCGCCGGTGAGCCGCTCGACGTCCGCGAGCGCGCGACCTGGCAGATCGCGGCGTCGGCGTCCTCGCTGCCGGTCGCCACGATGCCGACGATGCGGAGCATGCGCGCTCTCGATGTCGCCGCCCGTGCCCGACCGCGGTCGCCACGATCTCGTCGTCGAGCCCGGCGCGACAGCCGGTCGGCGATCGCCTTGCCGACGACGACGTCGCCCGCGCTCGCCGGCGCGGAGGTAGCGGCCCTCGGATGCGACCTGCAGGCGAAGCGGTAGACGTCTGCGGCTCGTGCGTCCGGGTCGACGCCGACCATCTCCACCGGCACGACGTGCGTGCCCATGGCGAGCAGCACCTGCGCGCGCGCGCGCGCGGTGCCGCGGCCGACGCCGGGCAGCGCGCGCGCGGCCGCGAGGTCGGCCTGCCAGTCGGCGAGCCGCAGTCGCGGACGTCGCGGCGCTCGCGCCAGCCGGCGGGCACGACGCGCACGTGCCCGACGCCGCTCGTACGCGCCCGACGCGCGCGAACAGCTCGTCGCGGCCGCGGTTCAGGCTCTCCATGAACAGCGCGAGCACGCAGCCGATCGCGATGCCGAGCGATCGACAGCGCGGTGCGCCGGACGTTGCGTCCGACGCTGCGCGACGGCGTAGCGGGTCGCGACCCAGGCCATGTCAGTCCCTCAGCGCGCGCGCCGGCTGCAGGCGCGCCGCGCGCGCACGCCGGCCAGGCGGACGCGAGGACCGACGTGACGAGCGACCGCGCCACGGCCGCGCGCAGACGTCCACGAGCGCCAGGCGCGGGTAGAGGCGCAGCGACCAGTTCATGCCGAACGACGGAGAGCTCGCTCGGGCCGCCGCCGGTCAGCGCCGCGTAGTCGATGCCGGTCTGGTGCGCCCAGCGCGACGAGCGCGCCGCCGAGCGCGGTGCCGACGCAGCGCGCCGATCGAGGCCGAGCGCGACCGACTCGAGCGAGAATCATGCCGACGATGCGCGCCGGGCGCCGTGCCGAGCGCGAGCAGCATGCCGAACTCGTGCGTCCGCTCGAAGGTCGCCATCAGCATCGTGTTCGCGACGCCGGCCGCCGCGGCGACGAAGCACGAGCACGAGCACGAAGATCCAGGCGACCTCGCACGAGCTCGACGAGGCTCGACCATCTCCGGCGCGAGCGTCTCGCCAGTCGAGCACCTCGGCGCCCGCCGAGCTCGGGCAGCGCCGCGAGCTCGCGCCGCGAGCGGCCGGCGGCCCGTCGCGCGTCCCGCCCGTAGACCACGATCTCGTGCGCCTCGTCGGGCATCGCGAACAGCGCCTGCGCCTCGCGAGCGCCATGACGCACGGCCTGCCGGTTCACGAGGTCGACCGAGGTGTCGACGAGCGCCGCGACCGTGAAGAGATCGTTGGCGAGCGAGCCGTCCACGCCCTGTCCGACGAGCGCGATCTCGTCGCCCGGGCGCACGCCCATCTGCTCGGCGAGCAGCCGCCCCATGAGCACGCGCTGCCCGGCCGAGCGGCTCGGGCGCGCCGGCGAGCAGCCGCGTCGGGCCGCGACTCCGGCGCGAGGTCGACGCCCAGCACGAGGACGGCGAACCCCTCCTCGCCGAGCGCCGCGAGCGCCGGCGCGTAGACGCGCGCGCTCGCCGACGGCGACGTCCGGGTCCGCCGCGACCGCCTGCGACCGCGGCGCCGACGCGCCGCGGAGCGTCCGGTCCATGGCGCGCGTCCTTCCGCCACTCCGGCGCGTGCACCTGGACGTGGCCGAGCATCGGGCCCGTGATCGTCTCGAGCATCCAGTCGCCGTACGCAGCGCAGGATGCCGTCGTAGACGAGCACGAGCGTGACCGACAGGCCGATGGCCGCGAGCGCGAGGCGTCGTGCGGCGCGGGTTGCGCCAGAGGTTGCGCCACGCGATCCGCGACGTCGTGAAGCGTCACGCCGACCTCACCGGCCCGCGCTCGAGGCGCGACAGGCTGAACGTGTCGTCCGGCAGCGGCACGTCGAACTGCACCTCGAGGTAGCGCATCTCGGTCCGCTGCCCCTCGGCGTCGGTCGGCGTCGAGCATCAGGTGCGCGGGCAGCCGCCGCCCGCCGAGCGTCCTGACCTCGTCGAACGTCATCGTCCGCGCGAGCCGGCCCTTCCGGTCGAAGTGGCGCTCCTCGACCGGCAGGCGCGTCGTCCGAGACGAGCATGTCGATGCGCGCCCAGCGGCCGACGACGCCGGGCTTGACGTCGAGCGCGAGCCACCAGCCGGCCGGCGACTCCGAGCGCCGGTCGACTGCGCGCCTCGAAGTCCTTCGTAGAGCGACGACTCCTTCACGAGGTCGTCGTTGGTGAAGTCGGTGCCCATCCAGGAGCCGAGCATCATCGACGGGCGGCACGCGGATCGTGCGCGCGATGCGCGGGCAGGTAGTTCCAGAGGTTCTGGCCGACGCGCAGCGTCGCGGTGCCCTGCCTCGCGCGGCGGCGCCTCGATCGACGACGAGCACCTCCTCCTCGCCGCGCGTCCAGGCCTTGAGCCGCATCGACCGCGTCGAGCGCGGGTTCACCACCGTGATCTCGATCCGCGCGATGCTGCGCTCGGAGCGGTAGAGGTCGTCGAGGTGGTGCAGCAGGGCCGGGACGTCGGGTGCGGCCGGCTCGCCGGCTCCGGCGAGCGGCGCGAGCAGCGTCGCCGCGAGCGCGATCGCAGCGTGAACCCGGACGGCCAACCGGCACCCCTCTGCGAGTGTACGCGGCGTGCGGGGAGGGCCGGGGTCCCCGGAGAGGGCTGCGCGGGGATGCCGCGGACAAGACGAAGGGCCGCCGTGACGGCGGCCCTTCTGCTGCGCCTTCGCCTTCCACCCAGGGGTTCCGTCCCCGTGCGCGCAAGCCGTGCCCGGGCGCCGGGCTCTGTGCCCGGTGAACCCGACTGCACAGGCAGGAGGGGTATTCCCCTCGTCGCCTCCGGCCCCACGGGAGAGCCGTCGCTGTCTCGCGCGTTCCCCTGGGCAGCTTCACTGTACGCCTCCGCGCGCCCGGAGGAATCGTCCTCTCGGGCCCGTACCTCGGAGGGCGCGCACGGGCGCGCGAACGGTCGGCGCGATCAGTGCGCGCCGCCGGGGGTGTCGGCGCCGCTCGCGAGCCGCCTGAGGAGCGGCACGAACAGGAGCATGAGCGCCGCGGCCACGAAGCTCGTGACGACGAAGATCGAGTAGAAGCCGAAGTTGGTCGCGGACACGTCCTGCAGGAACCCGGCGAGCCCGCCCGCGGCCGCGGGGCGCGCCTCGCCGGGCAGCGGCGTGAGCCCCGCGAGCGCGCCCGCGACCTTGTTCGCGGCCGCGTTCGCGAGGTACCAGGCGCCCATGAGGAGCGACGCGAACCGCGCCGGCGCGAGCTTCGTCACGTAGGAGAGCCCGACCGGCGAGAGGCACAGCTCGCCGAGCGTGTGGAACAGGTACGCGAGCGTGAGCCACATCGGCGAGACGAGCACGCCCGCGTCGGCCCGCTTGCCGCCCGCGAGCATGAAGAGGAAGCCGGCCCCGAGCAGCAGCAGGCCGAGCACCATCTTGAGCGGCGTCGACGGGTCCTTGCCGCGCGCGCCGAGCCACTGCCAAAGGCCCGCGAACACCGGCGCGAACACGAGGATGGCGAACGGGTTCACCGACTGGAACCAGGACGACGGGATCGCGAAGGAGCCGAGGCGGAGGTCGGTGTTCTTGTCGGCGAACAGGTTCATCGAGCTGCCCGCCTGCTCGTACGCCGCCCAGAAGAAGATCACGAAGAAGACGACGACGAACAGGGCGACCACCCGTCCGCGCTCCTCGCCGCGGGTGCCGAGGAACGTGATGCCGAAGGTCGCGCCGATCGCGGCGCCGACCGCGACCGCGACCGGGCTCGCGCCGCCCAGGGCGAGCCCGACGAGCGCGCCGGCGGCCGCGCCGATCGCGCCGTGCAGCGTCGTCTTCCCGCCCGTCTCGCGCACCGCCTCGCGCGTCGCCGCGTGCTCGACGCCGAGGCCGACGCCCGGGAGGTAGCGGTTGCGGCCCCACAGGTAGATCGCGAGCCCGATCACCATCCCGACGCCCGCGGAGGCGAAGCCCCAGTGCCACCCGAAGCGGTCGCTCTGCGCGAGCCCGCCGCAGACGAGCGGGCCGAGGAACGCGCCGACGTTCACGCCCATGTAGAAGATCGTGAATCCCCCGTCGCGACGGCTGTCCCCGGGCCGGTACATCTGGCCGACGATGGTCGACGAGTTGGGCTTGAAGAATCCGGTCCCGACGACGATCAGCGTGAGTCCGACGTAGAACGTCGTCATGCCCGGGAACGCGAGCGCGAAGTGTCCCGCCGCGATGATCGCGCCCCCGAGCACGAGCGAGCGACGCGTTCCGATCCAGCGGTCCGCGAGGTAGCCGCCGGGGAGCGACGACAGGTACACCGCCATGGTGTACGTGCCGTAGAGGCCCGCCGCGCGCGCCGCGTCCCAGTGGAGGGCGTTCACGAGGTAGAGCACCAGGATGGCGCGCATCCCGTAGTAGGAGAAGCGCTCCCACATCTCGACGACGAAGATGAGGCCGAGCGCCCGCGGGTGACCGAAGAGCCATCGGTCGTCGAGGACCGACGGCGCGTCGCCGGCGGTCGCGACGGCGGGCGTGGGGGAGGGGTCGGGCATGCGGGGGCCTCTCTCTCGGGCCCCCGTGTCTAGCGCGCCTCGTCCGGCTCCGCCAGGGTGACCTGGACCATCAGGTCCTGCGCCAGCTTCTCCAGCCGCGCGCGCAGCTCGGACGCGTCGAGGCCGTCGGGCACGTTCACCCGCGCGCGCGAGCGGAAGAGCAGCTCGGCGGACATCGGCGCGGGCGTGCGGTCCGTGATGAGCTCCTCGATGTTCACCCCGCGTTCGGCGAGCACGTGGGAGACCTCCCGCACGATTCCCGGCCGGTCGAGTCCCACGAGGTCCACGACGAGCACGCGGCGCGGGGTCGCCGCCGCGCGGGGCCCGCGCTGGACGGTCACGTGCAGGCCGCGGGTGTCGAGCCGCTGGAGCGCGTCGGTGAGCGCCCCCGCCTTCTCGTCCGGGACCTCCACGCGGAGGATCCCGGCGAACTGCCCGGCGAGGTGGGCCATCCGGCTCTCGAGCCAGTTGCCGCCGTGGGCGGCGATGGGCTCGGCGACGGCCTCGACGAGGCCGGGGCGGTCGGGACCGATGAGCGTCAGGACGAGGTCGGCCATGGGATCTGCTCGCGCGAGGGGGTGGAGGAGCGGGAAGTCTAGCAGAGCGCTGCGCGCGCTCACTCCAGCTTGGAGGGGTGCTGGGGCAGGCTCTCGTTGCCCTCGGCGTCGACGGTCGCCAGCGCGAACACCTCGTTGTCGGGGACCACGTCCCGGAGCACGAGCGCGTCGCGCTTCGGGAAGGTCGTGGCGCGCTGCCACGCGACCTCGTCGCCGCCCCGCCGGTAGAGCACGATCCCGGCGATGCGCGGGTCGGCGGCGAGCGTCCAGCGCAGCCGCGTGTCGGGCGAGACGCCGCCGCCCAGGACGACCTCGCGGGGCGGGGCGGGCGCCGCGGCGAGGCTCGCGACGGCGGCGAGGAGCCCCCGCGCGAGCTTCGCCGTGTAGGCCGTGTCGACGTGGGCGAGGTCGTCGCCGTAGGCGCGCCCGCTCTCGACGCGCGGGTTCTGGTGCTGCCGGTCGTAGTGCTCGTGCGTCTCGGAGAGCCGGGCGGCCGGGAACCCCTCCTTCGTGAACGACAGCTGATCGGAGCCGCGCGCGATCCGGTCCTGCCGCAGCATCACCCGGAGGTCGAGGTGCTCGACGTACCGCTCGCCGACGCGCTTCACGTAGCGCGCCCATTCCCGCGAGACGGAGTCGTTCTCCGCGCCGATCGCCTCGCGCAGCTTCCTCGCCGCGGGGGTCTCGGTCGCGGGCACGCCCTCCGAGAAGAGCCGCGCCGTGACGTCGTCCTTCACGCCGTCCTGCCCCTCGGTGTTCCCCGCGATGTCGACGCTCGTCATCGCGAGCACGGCGATCCCCTCCGCGGCGAGCCGCTTCGCGAGGTGCGCCGAGCCGAGCAGTCCCTGCTCCTCGCCGGCGACCGCGACGAGGTACACCGAGACGGCGGGCTTCTCGCGGGCGAGCACGCGCGCGAGCTCGAGCACCATCGCGACGCCGCTCCCGTCGTCGTTCGCGCCCGGCGCGTCGGTCGCCGCGTCCATCACGTCGGACGCGCGGCTGTCGTAGTGCCCGGTGACCACGATCGCCTCCTTCGCGCGCGCGGGGTCGGTGCCGGGCAGGATCGCCCCGACGTTCACGATCTCGACCGGCTTCGGCACCCGCGGCCCGGGCTCGGCGGTGAAGCGGTCGTCGAGGAGCTGCAGCCGCGAGCCCCTCTCCTTCGCGAGCGCCTGGAGCTCGGTCGCGAGCCAGCGCCGGGCGGCGCCGATGCCGCGCGTGTCCGACGCGGTGTCCGAGAGCGTGTGGCGCGTGCCGAACGCGACGAGCCGCGCGACCGTCGCGTGGATGCGGGCGGCGTCCACGGCGGAGACGAGCTGCTCGAGCCTCGGGCTACGGGCCGGTGGCGCGGGCGGCTCGCCGTGGGCGGCGAGCGCGAGCGCGAGCGCGAGCGGGCGGACGAGGGCGGCCATTGAACCTCCGTGTGCGGCGTCGTGGCTCCCGCGGAGCGCCGGAGTCGCGTGCGCTCGCGGCCCGGCTCGCTAGCGCGCGTCCTCGCCCTCCGCGTCGAGCGGCGCGCCCTCCGGCACGTGGCGCATCGAGACGGAGTTGATGCAGTAGCGCAGCCCGGTCGGCGGCGGGCCGTCCGGGAAGACGTGTCCCAGGTGGCCGTCGCAGCGTGCGCAGCGCACCTCGACCCGGCGCATCCCGTAGGAGTGGTCGGCGTGCTCGATGAGCGCGTCCGGCGAGATCGGGACGGTGAAGGAGGGCCAGCCGGTCCCGGACTCGAACTTCTGGCCGGAGCGGAACAGCGGGTTCCCGCAGCCGGAGCACACGTACGTACCGGGCTCCTCCGTGCCGAGGAAGCACCCCGTCCAGGCGCGCTCGGTGCCGTGGCCGCGCAGGACCTCGTACTCCTCGGGGGTGAGCCGCTCCCTCCACTCCGCGTCCGACAGCACGAGCTTCTCCGGCATCGCCTCGTCCTCCGGGCGAGGTTGTAAGCGCGCGCGCCGGACCAGGCCGGGCTTTCACGCGACGTCAGCGGGCGATCCTGCGCCGGGGTCGTGCCTCGCCTTCGGAACCCCGGCGCACCGTGCCGAACGCCGCCCGTTCGGGGACGCTCCTCATGAGTGCCTGTCCGGGAGGGGCCCCGGCGGTAGCATCCGCGCGCCTCCCGACCCGGCGGCGAGACGTCCGTGCGCCGCTCCGAACCCAGGAGAAGCCATGACGACTCGCTCGGTAGCGGCCTCCCTCCTCGTCTCGCTGGCGCTCGTCTCCCCGGCCGTCTCGACCGCCGCGGACGCGCCCCTCGCCGTCGCGGGGCTCCTCGCGCCCGCGCGCGTCGTGCGCGACGCGAAGGGGATCCCCCACGTCGAGGCGGCGAACGAGCACGACCTCTTCTTGCTGAACGGGTGGGTCCACGCCGAGGACCGGCTCTTCCAGATGGACGCGAGCCGCCGCCAGGCGAGCGGGACGCTCGCGGAGCTGCTCGGTCCAGGCGCGCTTCCGTCCGACGTGCAGCTCCGGACCATCGGCCTGCGCCGGGCGGCGGAGCGCTCGCTCCCGGTGCTTTCGCCGCGCGTGCAGGCGGCGCTCGCTCGCCTACGCCGCGGGCGTGAACGCCTGGGTCGCGAGTCATCCGCTCCCGCCCGAGTACGCCGCCCTGGAGCTCACGACGTTCGAGCCGTGGACCCCGACGGACAGCGTCGTCATCGGGAAGCTCATCGCGTTCGGCCTCTCCTTCGACCTCGAGGACGTCGACAACACGGTCGCGCTCCTCTCGTACCGCCAGGCCGGTGCCCTGCTCGGGTTCGACGGCGACGCGCTCTTCTTCGAGGACCTGTTCAGGTCGCAGCCGTTCTCCTCGGCGTCCACCGTCCCGGACGCGACCGGCGCGCCGCCTCGCCGCGGCGGGCACGGCGGGGGCGCCGCCGCGGACGACGCCGCGCGGCGGTCGGCGACGCTCGACCTCGCGCGGCGCTGGCTCGAGGAGATCGACCGCGTGCCCCTCCTGAAGACGCTGCGCGACCGCGAGCGCCGCGGCGGCTCGAACGAGTGGGGGCTCACCGGCGCCGTCACCGAGAGCGGGTTCCCGCTGATCGCCAACGACCCGCACCTCGCGCTCAATACGCCCTCGACCTTCCACCCGATCCACCTCCGCGGCGGCGCCTTCGACGTCGCGGGCCACGGGTTCCCGGGCGTGCCGCTCGTCGTCCTCGGCCACAACGCCCGCGTCGCCTGGGGCGCCACGACGAACCCGATGGACGTGACGGACGTCTTCCAGGAGCAGGTCCGGCCGTCGGCGGCGTCGCCGAGCGGCCTCGCGACGGTGTACGAGGGAGCGCTCGAGCCGATCGTCCCCATCCCGGTCGTCTTCCGCGCGAACCAGGTCGGGGACGGGGTCCCGGACGACGTCGTCGCGGTCCCGCCCGGCGGCCCGATTCCGCCCTACGTCCTCGTCGTCCCGCGCCGCAACCAGGGGCCGATCGTGCAGCTCGATCTCGCCCACGGGACGGCGCTCAGCGTCCAGTTCACCGGGTTCTCCGCGACGCGCGAGCTCGACGCGTTCCTCGAGTGGGATCTCGCCGGGAGCGTCGACGACTTCGAGGCGGGGCTCCAGTGGTTCGACTTCGGCTCGCAGAACTGGGCGGTCACGGACGTGAAGGGCGAGCTCGCCTACTTCACGAGCGCCGAGATGCCGCTCCGCGAGGACCTCCAGGCGGGCACGGTCCACGGCGCGCCGCCGATGTTCATCCGCGACGGGACGGGTGGAAACGAGTGGGTGCCCGCGACGACCCTGCTGCCGGGGCAGGCGCTGCCGTACGCGATCCTGCCGCCCGGCGAGATGCCGCACGTCCGCAACCCGCGCGCCGGCTTCTTCGTGAACGCCAACAACGACCCCGCGGGCACGACGCTCGACAACGATCCGCTGAACCAGACGAGGCCCGGCGGCGGCATCTACTACCTGAACGCCGGGTACGACGGGCTCCGCGCGGGGCGGATCACGGAGATGGTCCGCGCGCGCCTCGCGCGGGGACCGAGGCCGTCCGCCGCCGACGTGGAGCGGATGCAGGCGGACGTCGTGCTCATCGACGCCGAGTTCTTCGCGCCGCTGGTCGTCGACGCGTGGAAGCGGGCCGGCCGCCGGCAGGCCCCGCCGGCGCTCGCGGCGATCGCGGCCGACGCGCGGGTGACGGAGGCGGCGCGCCGGCTGGCGAAGTGGGACTTCTCCACGCCGACGGGCATCCCCGAGGGCTACGACGCGAGCGACCTGTGGGGCGTGCGGTTCCCGCCGAAACACCAGGAGGTCGAGGCGAGCGTCGCGGCGACGATCTACGCGGTGTTCCGCAGCCAGCTCATCCGGTCGACGGTCGACGCGCGGCTCGATCCCCTCGGGCTCCCGCGCCCCGACGGGCAGCTCGCGCTCTCCGCGCTCCGCCACCTCCTCGAGGCGAGGCCGTTCACGGGCGTCGGGGCCTCCGGCGTGGACTTCTTCGCCGTGCCCGGCCTCGCGGACCCGCTCGACCGCCGCGACGCCGTCCTGCTCGGCGCGCTCCGCGGCGCGCTCGACCTCCTCTCCGGCCCGGCGTTCGCGCCAGCCTTCGGCGGGTCGACCGATCAGGACGACTGGCGCTGGGGCCGGCTCCACCGGATCGTCCTCGATCACCCGCTCGGCGGCCCGTTCAACGTCCCACCCGCGGGCGGCGCGTTCCCGCCGCCGCTCGCCGATCTCGACGGGATCCCCGTGGACGGCGGCTTCGGCACCGTCGACGCCGCCTCGCACGACGCCCGCGCGGCGTCCGCCGACGCGTTCATGTTCGGGAGCGGGCCCGTGCGGCGGACCGTCGCCGAGGGGAGGCCCGACGGCATTCGCGAGGTGACGTCGTTGCCGGGCGGCGCGAGCGGCGTCCTCGGGAGCCCGTTCTACGTGAACCTGCTCCCGAGCTGGCTCACGAACGAGGCCTTCCTCTTCTCGCTCTCGGAAAAGGACGCGCTGCGCGGCGCGGCGTCGATCGAGGTGCTCGCGCCGCAGCCGTGACCGCAGGGGCGGGACGACGGCCAGGCCCTCGACCTCCCCCCGGCGTCCGTGCTCTCCTCCCGCGCCGTGCGAGCCACCTGCCGCCGCTGCCTTCGCCCGGAGACCTTCTGCGTCTGCGGCGGGCTCGGCCCCATCCCGTCGCGGACGCGCGTCGTCCTGCTGCAGCACCCGCGCGAGGCACGGCTCGCCATCTGCTCGGCGCGGCTCACCCGCGTCGCGCTCGAGAACGCCGAGCTGCACCGGGGCCTCTCGTTCGAGGACCACCCGCGCGTCCGGGAGGTGGTCGCCGCGGAGGGGACGGCGCTCCTCTTTCCGGGCGGCGTCGATGCGGGGGCCGCGGCGGCGGCGCCGCCGCGCACGCTGGTCGTGATCGACGCGACCTGGCTCCAGGCGGAGAAGATGCTCGCGGCGAACCCCGCGATCGCCGCGCTCCCGCGGATCGCGTTGTCGCCGGCGCGCCCGAGCGGGTACGGCGCGCTCCGGCGCGAGCCGGCGGAGGGGCACCTGTCGACCATCGAGGCCGTGGCGCTGGCGCTCGGCGCGCTCGAGCGGGATCCGGCGCGGTTCGAGCCGATGGGCGAGGCGTTCCGGCGGATGGTCGCGCTGCAGCTCGAGTGCGCGCAGGGGGAGCGGAGAAGCCCGCGGCACCGGCCATCGAGGACGGCGGGGATCTCGAGCGGGCGGTCGGGGTCGAGGTCGAGGTCGAGGTCGGGGTCGGGGTCGGGGTCGAGGTCGAGGTCGAGGTCGGGGTCGGGGTCGGGGTCGAGGTCGAGGTCGGGGGTCGAGGTCGGGGGTCGAGGTCGGGGTCGGGGTCGGGGCAGCAGGTTCCCCCGGATGCATCTCAGCCCGGGATGGGGTATCTCCGTCCCTCTCCTGCACGGAACGCCGTCATGCCCCACCGCACCGAGAACCTGAACGTCCTCGCCTTCGACGTGATGCCGTCGCCGGACGAGATCACGAGGAAGCTGCCCCTCACCGAGCGCGCGTCCGAGACCGTGGTCACGGGCCGCCGCGCGATCGAGGCGATCCTCGACGGCAACGACCCCCGGCTCGTCGTCGTCGTGGGCCCGTGCTCGATCCACGACCCCGTCGCCGGTCTCGACTACGCGCGCCGCCTCCGCGGCCTCGCGGACGAGGTCGCGGACGTCTTCCACGTGGTGATGCGCGTCTACTTCGAGAAGCCGCGCACGTCGCTCGGGTGGAAGGGCTTCATCAACGACCCGTTCATGGACGACTCGTTTCGCATCGACGTCGGGATGGAGAAGGCGCGCAAGTTCCTCCTCGACGTGAACGAGCTCGGCCTCCCCGCGGGGACCGAGGCGCTCGACCCGATCGCGCCGCAGTACTACGGCGACCTCATCGCCTGGACCGCGATCGGCGCCCGGACGTCCGAGTCGCAGACCCACCGCGAGATGTCTTCGGGCCTCTCCACGCCGGTCGGGTTCAAGAACGGCACGGACGGCGACCTCGACGCGGCGGTGAACGCGATCCTCTCGGCGAGCCGGCCGCACAGCTTCCTCGGCCTGAGCGGTCAGGGGCGGTCGGCGATCGTCCGCACGCGCGGCAACCGCTACGGTCACCTCGTGCTCCGCGGCGGCGGCGGCCGGCCGAACTTCGACACGGTGTCGATCTCGCTCGCCGAGCAGGCGCTCGCGAAGGCGAAGCTCCCGCAGAACATCGTCGTCGACTGCTCGCACGCGAACTCCTGGAAGAAGCCGGAGATGCAGCCGCTCGTCCTGCGCGACGTCGTGCACCAGATCCGCGAGGGTAACCGGTCGATCGTCGGGCTCATGATCGAGAGCTTCATCGAGGCGGGGAACCAGCCGATCCCGGAGGACCTCTCGAAGCTCCGCTACGGCTGCTCGGTCACGGACGCCTGCGTGTCCTGGGACACGACCGCGGACATGCTGCGGAGCGCGCACACGATCCTGCGCGAGGCGCTCCCGGCCCGCCGCCGTCGCCCGGAGCCGGCGCGCGCAGGCTGAACCGGCCCGCGCCCGTGGCCGCCCGCGTGGCACGTCTCCTCGCGATCGCCGTGGCCGCCGCGGGCGCGCTCGCGGCGGTCCTCTGGCTCGCGCAGCGCCGCCTGCTCTACTTCCCCGATCGCGAGGCGCGCGCCGACGCGGAGCGCCGGGCGCACGCGCTCGGCCTCGAGCCCTGGGAGGAAGGCGGCGAGCTCCTCGGCTGGCGCGCGCCCGCCCCGGGCGCGCGGGCGCGGCTCGTCGTCTTCCACGGGAACGCCGGCTCCGCGCTCGACCGCGGCTACGTCGCCGCCGCGTTCCGCCGGGCCTTGCCGGACGTACCGGTCGAGGTGCTCCTCGCCGAGTACCCGGGATACGGCCCGCGGCCGGGGACCGCCTCGGAGCCCGCGCTCCGCGACTCAGCGCGCACGGCGCTCGCGGCAGCCCGCCGGGGATCGCCGGGGCCGGTGATCGTCCTCGGCGAGTCCCTCGGGTCCGCGGTCGCAGCGCTCGTGGCGGCGGAGGACCCGGCGGCGGTGGACGGGCTCCTCCTCGTGACGCCGCTCGCGAGCGTCCAGGCGGTGGCGCGCCGGCACTACCCGTTCGTCCCCGCGTTCCTCCTGCGCGACCGGTGGCGCGCGGATCTCGCGCTGCCGCGATACGGCGGCCGGGTCGCCTTCCTCGTCGCAGGCGCCGACGAGATCGCGTTCGCGGACCTCGGCCGGGCCCTCCACGACGCCTACCCGGGGCCGAAGCGGCTGTGGGTGGAGGAGGGCGCTTCCCACAACGGTCTGCGGTGGGACCCGTCCGCGCCCGTGTTCCGCGAGATGCTCGCGTTCGTCTTCGGGCGCGAATAGGCGGAAGCCGTGAGGCGGCCCTGTTGGGCGTATTGGTCGATTATAGCTTGAATTAATCGATCAAGACGATCATCCTGCGTTCGTCGACTAGGACGGGAGGCAGGACGATGGCCACGGCGACGCGGCGCGGCAACCGGGAGATGGACGATCTCTCCCCGTACCTCCAGGCGATGCGGCACCACCCGCCGCTCGACCGCGAGACGGAGCACGCCGTCGCGCTGCGCGCGAAGAAGGGCGACGTCGCGGCCCGGCAGAAGCTCGCCCGGCACAACCTCGCGCTCGTCGTCGCGATCGCCCGGCGGCAGCGCCGCGGCTCGGTGCGCCTCGACGACCTCATCCAGGAGGGGAACGTCGGCCTCATGAAGGCGGTCGAGAAGTTCGACCCGCACGCCGGCACGCGCTTCTCCACGTACGCCGTCTGGTGGATCCGCGCCTACGTCGGGAAGTACCTCAAGGAGGCCCGCTCCTCCGTCCGCCCGACCTCGGGCACCGTCGCACAGGCGGACCTCTCGCTCGACACGGCGGTGGACGAGGAGGGCGAGAGCACGCACCTCGAGCGGATCGAGGACGACGGCCCCGGCCCGGAGGAGCGGTTCCTCTCCGCCGAGGACGACCGCGGCGTGCGAGAGGCGCTCACGAGGGCCCGCAAGCGGATCGGTGAGCTCGGCTGGGACATCGTCCACAGCCGGCTCCAGCGGGACGACCCGACGACCCTCGAGGAGATCGGCAAGCGCTGGGGCGTCTCCCGCGAGCGCGTCCGGCAGGTGGAGCTCCGCGCGAAGCACTTCCTGCACCGCGTGCTGGAGCAGGAGCGCGACGCGGCGTGAGTCGGCCAAGGTTCCCGCACGGGGACGCGGGTCCCCCGCGCTCGCCGCACGAGAGCTCCTCTCCATGACCGGCTCCGGGAGCCTGCTCACGAGCACCGAGGTCGCGCGCCGCCTCGGCGTCACGGCGGGCACCGTGAAGCGCTGGGCGGACACCGGCGTCCTCGAGTGCGCGCGGACCGCGGGGCGCCACCGGCGCTTCGACCCCGCGGTGGTGGAGCGATTCCAGCGCGAGCACGGCGCGGCGGGCGCGCCGGGGCGGTTCGTGGACCGGATGCTCGAGGAGACCGAGCCCATCGCGCTCCAGGCGGAGCTCATGCGCGAGCGCGCGCGGCTCCGCGCCTGGTGGCGCGTCGCCGAGTGGCTCGGGCCGGAGATCGAGGAGCTGGGGGAGCGCTGGGCGACCCGGAAGATCGGGATCGTGGAGGAGCACCTCGCCTCCGACCGGCTGGCGCGGGCGATCGCCCGCTGCGCGGAGACCCTCCCGCCGCGCCCCGACGCGCCGCGGTTCCTGCTCGCGACCGCGGAAGGGGAGGATCACCTGCTCGGGCTCGCGCTCGTCGATCTCTGCGCGCGGGAGGAGGGGTGGCGCTCGCTCTGGTCGGGCCGCGTGACGCCGATGTCGGAGGTGATCCGGCAGGTGGAGAAGGGCGCGGTCGACGCGGTGGCGCTCTCCGCGAGCGTGACGGCGGACCCGCGGCGGCTCGCGGCAGAGGCGGCGGCGGTGGGCGAGTCCTGCGACCGGGCGAGCGTGCACCTCGTGGTCGGGGGCAAGGGAGCGTGGCCCGAGCCGCTTCCGCACGGGCAGCTCGTGCGGAGCTTCGGCGGCCTGCGGAGGTGGATGGAGGAGATCGAGGGGCGGGGGTAGGGGGGGCGGAGATCGAGGTTGCGGTCGTGGTCGAGGTCGAGGGCGGGGTCGAGGGCGGGGTCGGGGTCGAGGGCGGGGTCGGGGTCGGGGTCGGGGTCGGGGTCGGGGTCGGGGTCGGGGTCGGGGGAACGGCGCTTCTCGTCCTGAGCATGCTCGTGCCACCGCCTTCGGCGGTGTCACTGCGCATGCCTCGTCGATCCCACGCGCCGTTCTCCGGTCCTTTGGCGGGACCGGGTCTCTCGGGTGCGGTCATCGGTTCGGCTCCTTGTCCGGGGTGAAAGGAGCCGAACCGATGACCGCATCCACTCGCTCGTCGCTGATGCCAGCTTCCCCTTCCTCCACTTCCCCCCTCCTCCCCCACCACCGCCTCGTCGCCTATTGCGTCGCCCGGGAATTCCTCCTCGCCGTGCTCGCCTGCCGGATCTCCGACCCCAAGCTCCGCGACGAGGCCCACCGCTCCGCGAAGTCCGCGTGCCTCAACTGCGCCGAGGGCGCGGGCCGCGTCTCCCGCGCGGACAAGGCTCGCGCGTTCGCCATCGCCCGCGCGGAGGCGGTCGAGGCGGTTGCCGCGGTCGAGATCGCCGCCCTGTGCGGCGACGTCGCGGCCGGTCCGGCCCGCGAGGTCGCCCGCCTCGCGGACCGGCTGGTGGCGCTCCTCACCGGCCTCGTCCGCTGGCGCGCATGAGGCCGCGGAGGACCGCGCGGAGGCGGAGAGCCTCCGCGTGGATCTCCGCGGAGTGGGCTGCACTGGCGGCGCCGATCGCCTCCGCGAAATCGACGGCCGCGACGGCTTCGTGGAGGGATCCGTCGGCCTGATCGAAGAACTTCAAGCGAACGGCGGGGCGGTCAGACGGCAGCCCCTCGCAGAGATTCAAGAACGCGCTCTTGGCAGCGCGAGTGGCCTGGTCACGGAGCTCCGCATCGCGGATCCCCGCTGCGCACACCCGCGCAGCGAGCCCCCGAGCGAGGCGGTAAGCGTCGAGGTTCTGGAACGGGAATCGGTTTGTGTCGGGCATCGCGGCCTCCTTCGCCCACCCAAGGAGGCCGCGATGCCCGACGCGGCCGATCCAGGAGCGCCGCCGAGGGATCGACGTGGCAGGGAGACTCGTGCAGGCGCCGTGACGGGCGCAGCCCGGCGCGGTGCCTGCAGAACGACAGACCGCACCCGCGGTCGAGGTCGGGGTCGGGGTCGGGGTCGCGGTCGCGGTCGCGGTCGCGGTCGCGGTCGAGGTCGAGGTCGAGGTCGAGGTCGGGGTCGGGGTCGGGGTCGGGGTCGGGGTCGGGGTCGAGGTCGAGGTCGCGGTCGCGGTCGGGTCAGCGGTCGAGGTCGCCGCTCACTCCCCCGCCACCGCCTTCCCCGCCAGCAGCTCCAGCGCCTTCAGCATCGCCGAGTGGTCCCAGCGCGCCCCGCCGTGCGCCTTGCACGCGTTGAAGAGCTGCTGCGCGTTGGCGGTCCCCGGCAGCGCGACCCCCATCGCCCGCGCCCCCGAGAGCGCGTTCTCGAGGTCCTTCTGGTGCAGCTCCACCCGGGCCCCCGGCTCGAAGTTCCGCTCGATCATCCGCTGCCCGTGCACCTCGAGCACGCGCGACGACGCGAAGCCGCCGAGGAGCGCCTGGCGGACCTTCGCGGGGTCCACTCCTGCCTTGGCCGCGAAGAGGAGCGCCTCCGCGACCGCCTCGATCGTGAGCGCGACGACGATCCGGTTCGCCACCTTCGCGGTCTGGCCCGCCCCGTTCGGCCCGACGTGGGTCACGTTCTTCCCGAGCAGCTCGAGGAGCGGCTTCGCTCGCGCGAACCCGGCGTCGGACGCACCCACCATGATCGTGAGCGTCGCGTTCCGCGCTCCGACGTCGCCGCCGGAGACCGGCGCGTCCACGTACTCGCAGCCGAGCGCGTTCACCCGCTTCGCGAGCTCCTTCGTCCCGAGCGGCGAGATCGAGCTCATGTCCACGAAGACCTTCCCCGGCGAGAGCCCCTCCGCGACCCCGTCCTTCCCGAAGAGGACCCGCTCGACGTCCGGCGTATCCGGCACCATCGAGAAGATCACCTCGGACTTCTGCGCGACCTCGCGCCCGCTCCGGCACGCGACGGCGCCCGGCAGCGCCGCCGACTCCGCCGGCACGCCGCTCCGGCTGTACAGGTGGACGGCGTGCCCTCCCTTCGCGAGGTTCGCCGCCATCGGCCGCCCCATGATCCCGAGCCCCACGAAGCCGAGCGCGCTCATGCGACCTCCCTCATCCAGCCGAGCCCGTCCTCCGTCCGCCCGAGCGGCCGGTACTCGCAGCCGACGATCCCGCGGTAGCCGATCCGGTCGAGGTGCCGGAGGAGGAACTTGAAGTTGATCTCGCCCGTCCCGGGCTCGTGCCGGCCCGGCGTGTCGGCGATCTGCACGTGCCCGATGCGCGGGAGCCGCGCCTCGAGCGTCGGGGCGAGGTCGCCCTCCATGATCTGCATGTGGTACACATCGTACAGATAGTGAAGATTCGTGGCGCCGGCCTCGTCCATGAGCTCGAACGCCTGGCGCGACGCGTTGAGGTAGTAGCCCGGCATGTCGCGCGTGTTGATCCCCTCGACCACGAGCATCCGGCCGTCGGCCGCCAGCGCTGCCGCCGCGAGCCGCAGGCTCGCGACGTACGCCGCCCGGAGCGCCGGCTCGGGGACGCCGGGCGGCCGGATCCCGGCCATCGCGTGGAGCCGCGCGCAGCCGAGGGCGCTCGCGTACTCGAGCGCCCGCGCGACGCCCTCCCGGAACTCCGCCGCGCGGCCGGGATCGCACGCCATCCCGCGGTCGCCCTTCGCCCAGTCTCCCGCCGGCAGGTTGAAGAGCGCGACCTCGACGCCCGCGTCCCGGGCCGCCCCCGCGACCTCCGCGGCGGGGTGCTCGTAGGGCGAGACGAACTCGACCGCGTCGAAGCCCGCCCGGCGCGCGGCCGCGAAGCGCGCGAGGAACGGGACCTCGCCGAACAGCATCGTGAGGTTGGCCGCGAACCTCGGCACGGCATCACCCGACGAGGAACACCGTGCAGGAGCGCGCGCCGTGCGCGCCGATCACGAGCGCCTGCTCGATGTCGGCGGTCTTCGAGGGGCCGGCGATGAAGACGCCGAACCCCGCGCCGGGGAACGAGACCCTGCGGTAGGCCTCGTGCATGTCGTTCACGATCTCGGAGGCCGGGACGGTGAGCGCGAGGTGCTCCGCGACCACGAAGACGCCCCGGTGCTTGAGGCCGGCCGTCGGGAGCCAGACCGCGCCGTTCTCGGCGACCGCGAACGCAGCGGCGAGGACCGCGAGCCCGATCCCCTCGAGCTCGTGCGGGTCGGCGAGCGCGTCGAGCGCGACGTTCCCCGGGACGCCCGGGACCGCGGAGGCGACCCGCGACGCGCCGAGCTTCTGCGCGAGGGCCGCGACGGCGGCGGCGAGGGCGGCGGTGTCGGGGACGCGGACCAGGGTCCCGGCGACGGCGGCGACCGCGTCGGCGAGCTTCGCGGGCAGGTCCGGGAACCGGGCGCCGAGTCCCGAGACGTCGGGCGGTGGCGCCTCGGGCGCGCCGGCGGCGCGCAGCGCGTCGAGGACGGCGCGGCGGCTGTCGCTCACTTCTCCCCCCGCGTCCGGCGCCAGACGTCGCGGAAGCTCTCCGGCGGCGCCTCCGGGAGCTCGCGCCGCCGGCCCCAGGCGTTCCAGGGGCCGTACGCGATCGCGCGCGGCGTCCGCAGGAAGAGCCGCGCGAGCCGACCGCCGAGCTCGTACGCCCAGCGGCGCGCGAGCACCCACCCGAGGATCCGCATCGCGAGCCGCTTGCGGAGCGGCACCATCCCCCGGCGGGCGAGGTCGCGGCGGCGCTCGAGCAGCTCGCCGTGGATGTCGATCTTCACCGGGCAGACGTCGTCGCAGGAGCCGCACAGGCTCGACGCGAACGGGAGCGACGCGTGCGCGCGCGCGTCCCGCGCCACGCCGAGGAGCGAGCCGATCGGGCCCGGGGACGACGTAGCCGTAGCTGTACCCGCCGCTCCGCCGGAACACCGGGCAGGTGTTCATGCACGCGCCGCAGCGGATGCACGCGAGGGAGCGGCGGAAGGCGGGCTCGGCGAGGAGCCCGGTGCGGCCGTCGTCCACGAGGACGACGTGCAGCTCGCCGCCGGCCACCGGCCCGTGGAAGTGACTCGTGTACGTCGTGATCGGCTGGCCCGTCGCCGAGCGCGCGAGGAGCCGCAGGAACACCGCGAGGTCCGCGAGGCGCGGGACGACC
The DNA here is from genome assembly GCA_963821195.1 of uncultured delta proteobacterium. GTDB lineage: Bacteria > Myxococcota > Myxococcia > Myxococcales > Anaeromyxobacteraceae > Anaeromyxobacter. The sequence goes on along the minus strand of CAWGDE010000022.1, from coordinate 181,737 downwards.
TTCTCCACCCCCATGCACGCGACGTGGAGCCGCGGGAGGTGCGATCCCCATGTCGGCGTTCCCCTCGTTCGTGCAGACGACGATGCCCCCCGTCTCCGCGACGGCGAAGTTCACGCCGGTCATCCCCGCGTCGGCGGTCATGAACCGCTCGCGCAGGTGGCGGCGCGCGGCCTCGGTGAGCTTCGTCGGGTCCGAGAGCCCCTCCGGCGTCCCGAGCTTCGCGTGGAAGAGGGTCCCGATCTCCTCGCGCTTGCGGTGGATCGCCGGGAACACGATGTGCGAGGGCGGCTCTCCCGCGAGCTGGACGATCCGCTCGCCGAGGTCGGTGTCGACGACCTCGATCCCGCGCGCCTCGAGGTACGGGTTGAGGCCGCACTCCTCGGTGAGCATCGACTTGCTACTTCACGACCCGCTTCACGCCGCGCTCGGAGCAGGATCCGGTGGACGATGGCGTTGTGCTCCGCCGCGTCGCGCGCCCAGTGGACGACCGCGCCGCGCGCGGTCGCGTTTCGCTCGAACTCCTCGAGGTAGTCGGCGAGCCGGCCGCGCGTGTGGGCGCGGATCGCGGCGGCCGCGTCGCGGAGCGGCTCCCAGTCCGGGACGAGCGAGGCGGCCTTGTCGCGCTTCTCGCGGACGAACCAGAGCGCCTGGTCGTGCCAGTGGGCGCGGGCCTCGTCCTTGATGAACGCCGCCGCCGCCGCGGGATGGCCGCCCGGGCCGAGGCCGGCGTGCCCGCCCGTCGGGCCGTGGGGCGGCTCGCCGCTCACGCGACCTTGGCCCGGAACGCCGCTCACCCGACCGCCTCCGCGAGGACCTCTGCGACGTGCATGAACCGGAGCGGCACCTTCTCGCGCCGGGCGAGCCCGTCGAGGTGCATGAGGCAGGACACGTCCGTGCCCGTGACGATCTCGGCGCCCGCCTTCGCGTGGTCGGCGATCCGGTCCCGCCCCATGAGGCAGGAGACCGCCTCCTCCGCGATCGCGAACGTCCCGCCGAACCCGCAGCACTCGTCGGCGCGCGCGAGCGGCACGAGCTCGATCCCGCGGAGCGACCCGAGCAGCCCCGCGACCTTCGAGGACCGCGGCAGGAGCCGCTCGCTCGGCGTGCCGAGCCCGAGCTCGCGCAGCCCGTGGCAGCTCTGGTGGAGCGCGACGCGGTGCGCGAAGGCGCCGTCGAGGCCCTTCACGCCGAGCACGTCCACGAGGAACTCGCACAGCTCGTACGTCCCGCGCTTCAGCGCGTCGAACCCGGGCTGCCCGGCGAGGAACGGGTCGTAGTGGTTTCGCACCATCGACGTGCAGCTGCCGGACGGGCAGACGACGGCGTCGAACCCGCGGAACACCTCGAGGAAGCGGCGCGCGAGCGGCGCCGTCGCGTCGGCGACGCCGGCGTTCGCCATCGGCTGGCCGCAGCAGGTCTGCTCCTCCGGGAACACGACCTCGACGCCGAGCCGCTCGAGGATCGACACCGTCGCGAGCCCCACCGCCGGGCGGAGCTGATCGACGTAGCAGGGGACGAACAGGGCGACCCGCATGGAGAGCGAGCCCGAGGATGCCCAAGATCGCGGCCGGGATCGAGCGCGGAGGCGATCCCTCACGGGGGGGGCGCCGCGGCGGGCCCGGCGCGGCTCCGGGCGTCCGCCGGGGGCTCGCGCGCCAGCTCCACCTCGAAGGTCGAGCCCTCGCCCGGCACGCTCTCGACGCGCACCGTCCCCCCGAGCGCCTCCACGACCTGCCGCACGATCCAGAGGCCGAGACCGAACCCGCCGTAGTTCCGCCTCGACACGGCCCGCTCGAAGCGCTGGAAGATGCGCCGCTGGTCCGCCGGGGAGATGCCGATGCCGCGGTCGCGGACGGTGAGCGTCGCGCGATCGCCCTCCGCCACCACCGAGACGTCCACCGGCTTCCCGCGACCGTACTTGATCGCGTTCGAGAGCAGGTTCGTCGCGACCTGGTCGAGCCGGAGCCGGTCCCACCGGCCGACCGCCGGGACGCCCGCCGCGACGCGCACCGCGCAGCCCGCCCGCCGGGCCTCGTCCTCGAACCGGCCGACGACCTCGCGGACCACCTCCGACAGGTCCGTCTCCTCGAGCTCGAGCTCGAGGTCGAGCCGGCCGGCGCTGATCCGCGAGATGTCGAGGAGGCTCGCGACGAGGCGCGAGAGGCGATCGATGTTGCGGCGCATCCCCTCGGCCCTCTTCGCGACGCCCTCGAGGTCCCCGCGGCGGGCGGCGGCGCGCAGGCTGTCCGAGTTGAGGACGAGCGACGTGAGCGGGGTCTTGAGCTCGTGCGAGGCGATCGACAGGAACTCGTCGCGCGCGGCGACCGCCTCCTGCGCGCGCAGGTACAGCCGCGAGGTGTCCACCGCCGCGGACACGAGCCGGCCGAGGTCCTCGCCGAGGCTCACGTCCTCGGGGCCGAAGCGGCCGCGGCGGGCGAGCAGCACGACCGCCCCGAGCGCCTGCCGGCGCGCGAGGAGCGGCACCGCGAGCGAAGCCGCGGCGCCCATCGCGCTCGCCGCACGCGGCACGGCAGCGCCGCCGCCGGGGATCCCCTCGCGCAGCTGCGGGCTGCCCGTGCGGAGCGCCGCCGCGGCGCCGAGCGCGTCGTCCGGGTCGAGCTCCGCGCCGCCGAGCGTCGCCGAGACGCGGCCCGCCACCTCCGGATCCGGGTGGCCGACGATCCACTCCGGCGCACCCCGCTCGACGAGGTACACGAGGCAGCCGTCGGCGATCCGCTCCGACGCGAGCGCCGCGACGTCGGGCAGCGTCCGACCGTACTCCACGGACGACGAGAGCAGCTTGCCGGCCTCCGCGAGGAAGGACGCCTGGAAGGCCGATTGCTCCGCCCGCGCGCGCGCCTTCGCGTCCTGCCGCACGATCGCGAAGAGCAGGAGCGCCACGGCCAGCCCTGCGACGAACACCGCGCCCGGAAGCGCGCGCTCGGTGCGGGACGCGAAGGCGCCCGTCGCCGCGTAGCGGAGCGTCCAGGTGCGGCCACCGACGGACATGTGGCGCGCCGCGGACAGGAACGGCTCCCCCGTGGCGGCCTCCCCGTACAGGAGGTCGCCCGGATCGGATTCCGTCGCCGTCGTGGACGGACAGGCCGATCTCCCGCGCCCGCTCGGGGCCGAGCGTCCCGTGGAGCAGGTCCGTGGCGCGGAACGGCGCGTACACCCACCCGCGCAGGAGGTCCCGCCGCTCCGCCTCGGAGCGGGGTGGCCGCTCGTACACCGCGAGGTACAGGAGGAAGCCGGCCTGTCGCTGCGCGCCGGCCTCCTGGACGAGCTCGACCTTCCCCGACGCGGCCACCTCGCCCGTGTCGCGTGCCCGCTCCATCGCGGCGCGGCGGATCGGCTCCGAGAACATGTCGTAGCCGATGGCGCGCCGGTTCCGCCAGTCGAGCGGCTCGAGCATCACGATGGTCGAGTAGAAGGGCCGGTCGCCCTCCGGCCAGACCCGGTAGTCGGGCGTCCCTGCGGCCCGAATGGCGGCCACGTGCGCGCGGAGGTCCTCGGGCCGGAGCGCCTTCGCCCACCCGACCCCCTGGGCGCCGGGGTCATGGCGCGCCAGCTCGAGGCTCGCGACGAAGCGGCGGAACTCCTCCGGGCCCGGATCCCGGGGCCGGAGCTCGAACAGGCCGCGGGTCGAGCGGAGCTTCGCGACGTACGCGTCGATCCGGTGCTGCAGCGCCTCGGTGCTCGCCGCGACGACCTCGGCGAAGCGCGCGCCCTGCTGCGCGTCGACGACGCGCGAGACGTACAGCGCCGTCCCTGCCGCCGCGGCGAGGCCCGTGAAGAGGACGACCGCGGGGGCCGCGCCACGGCGCAGCCCGGCGCGCAGCGAGGCGGCCGGTCGCATCGACCGTCGAGATTACGGACGGGGCGCCGTCCCGGGGAGCACCCGGTCGAGGTGCTGATCCGCAAAGGACGCCGGGTCCTCGATCGCCTCGAGGTGCGTGAACACGTGCGCGCTCGGCACCGCGGCGGACACGTCCTGCTCGATCCGCTCCAGGAGGGCGTGTCCCCGGGCGACCGTCCACGCGCCCGGCACGAGCACGTGCATCGAGACGAAGCGGCGCGCGCCCGCCTGCCGGGTCCGGACCGCGTGGAAGCGGATCTCGGGAGAGGCGTGCCGGTCGAGGACGCCCCGGAGCGCGGCGAGCTCGGGGGCCGGGAGTGCACGGTCGAGCAGCCCGAGCCACGCGCGGCGGACGAGCGTGAGGCCCGACCAGACGATCTGGACCGCGACCGCGATGGCGATGATCGGGTCGAGGCGGGTCCAGCCGGTGGCCGCGACCGCCCCGATCCCGGCGATCACGCCCGCGGAGGTCCACACGTCGGTCATGAGGTGGCGCCCGTCGGCCTCGAGCGCGATGGAGTCGTGGCGCCGGCCCGCCGCGATGAGCACGCGCCCGACCCCGAGGTTCACGAGCGACGCCGCGAGCGAGAGCCCGAGCCCGAGCCCGATCCGCTCGACCGGCTCGGGGTGCAGGAGGCGCCCCGCCGCGGCCCACGCGATCCCGCCCGCGGCGACGACGATGAATGCGCCCTCAGCCCCGCCCGAGACGTATTCCGCCTTCCCGTACCCGAACGCGTGCTCCTCGTCGGGCGGACGCGCGGCGATCGAGACCATGATGAGCGTCATCACGGCCGCCGCGAGGTTCACGACCGACTCGAGCGCGTCGGACAGGAGCCCCACCGATCCCGTGAGCCGCCACGCCGCCATCTTGAGGGCGATCGTGACGATCGCCGCGAGGATGGAGAGCGCGGCGAAGCGGGCCAGCCTGCGGCGTTCCGGCATGCGGATCGCTCTAGCACATCCCCGGCCAGGTGCGGACCTCGAACGACCTGCTCGGGCGCTCCGGTAGCGGGTCTGGCGAGAGTCGACGCCAACCCGACCGCGACCCCGACGTCGACCGCGACCCCGACCCCGACCTCGACCCCGACCTCGACCTCGACCTCGACCGCGCCCCCGACCCCGACCTCGACCTCGACCGCGACCCCGACCGCGACCTCGACCCCGACCCCGACCGCGACCCCGACCCCCGATCAGCCCGGCCGCTCCGCGTCGCGGCCCCGTCCGCTCCGGAACGCTGCGAGCCAGCTCTGGATGAACGTGCCGGTCGGCTCGGGCGTCTTGCCGAGCTTCCGGGTCATCCGGAGGAAGACGTTCTCGCGCCCCTTGAGCTGCTGCTTCCCCATCCCCTTCACCTCGAACCCCATGCGATCCCAGAAGCGCAGCGCCTTCGGGTTCTGCTCCTGCACGATGAGGTGGATGGCCTTCCCGCCGAGCTCGCGGACCCAGTCCTCGAGCCGGTGGTAGACGCGGTCGCCGAGGCGCCGGCTCCGCCAGTCCGGCGCGAACATGAGGAGGCCGAGGTACCACTCTCGCGGCTTCGGGTAGTCCCGGATGACGTCGAGCACGCCGATGATGTGGCCCGGCGCGTCGAACAGGCCGATCACGAACTTGTCCTCGAGGGTCTTCCCACGCGGGAGGCTCGTGAGGAGGTCCTGCGCCTCGTCCGGCCCCGGCGGCTGCCCGGTGATGAGCTCGAAGTAGTCGGCGCAGCCCTCGTAGAACGCCTGCAGCTCGGGGCGGCGCGCCTCGTCGAGCCGCACGCCGAAGCAGCCGGTCAGCTCGAACACGCGCTCGGACGGGTCGCGCGGGCGGGGCACTGCCGAAGCGTACCGCACCCGGGCTTCCTTCGTGCAGCGCGACCCGCTAGGATGCCGCCCGCCAAACCCCCCCGGGCGGCTCGAGCGACGATGAAGGGCATCATCACCGGACGCGACGTGCTTCGGCACTCCTTCACGATCCTCAGGCTGTGGGGCCCGGCGACCTACTGCCGCTGCCTCTACGCGATGCTGACGCGCCGCTCGGTGACCTTCCTCGAGGTCATCCACGAGGGCGACCGGTACCCGACGTAGCGCCCCGCGCGCCGCCTCCCGCGTACCGCCTTGCCGCCGGAGCGCGCAGGGCCGAGGATGCGCCGCATGGCCGACGAGAAGCTTCGCCCCGACACGCTCGCGCTCCACGCCGACGAGGGGCTCGAGCAGGACCCCGACGTCGCGCCGCCGATCCACGTGTCGACGACGTTCGCCGCCGACAACGCGCAGGGGCTCGTCTACTCGCGGATGGATCACCCGACGCGGCGGCGCCTCGAGGCGGTGCTCGGCGCGCTCGAGGGCGGGCACGCGGTCGTCTACGCGTCGGGCCAGGCCGCGGCGACCGGCGCGCTCCTCCACCTCCGGCCGCGCCGGGTCGCGATCGCGCGCGGCGGATACCACGGGACGCACCTCGCCCTCGAGGCGCTCGCGCCGTTCGGCGTGGCGCAGGTCCCGCTCGACGCGCCGCTCGCGAAGGGCGACCTGGTCTGGCTCGAGACCCCGAAGAACCCCACCTGCGAGCTCCAGGACATCGCCGCCCACGCCGCGCGCGCGCGCGCCGCGGGCGCGACGGTCCTCGTCGACGGCACCTTCGCGACGCCGGTGCTCCAGCAGCCACTCGCCCTCGGTGCCGACCTCGTCTACCACTCCGTGACGAAGTTCCTCGCCGGCCACTCCGACGCGCTCGCGGGCGTGCTCGTGTCGCGCGATGCTGCGGTCGCCGCGCGCCTGCGCGAGGAGCGCACGGTCACCGGCGCCGTCCCCGGCGCGCTCGAGACCTGGCTCGCGCTGCGCGGCCTGCGCACGCTCGGGCTCCGCGTCCGGCGGCAGACCGAGACGGCGAGCGCGCTCGCCGCATGGCTCGAGCCGCGCGTCGCGCGCGTGTGGCACCCCTCGCTGCGCTCGCATCCCGGCCACGCGCTCGCCGCCCTGCAGATGCGCGGGCCGGGGCCGATCCTCTCGATCGAGCTCGCGAGCGAGGACGCCGCCCGCGCGCTCCCTCGCCACCTGATCCTCTTCCGCGACGCCACCTCGCTCGGCGGCGTCGAGTCGCTCGTCGAGTGGCGCCGCAGGCAAGACCCGGAGGCGCCGCCCACGCTCCTGCGCCTCTCGGTCGGGCTCGAGGACCCCGAGGACCTGATCGCGGATCTCGAGCGCGGGCTCGCCCGGATCGCGTGACGCGCCGCTCTCCGGCGAGCGACGGGGCTACCCTGCGTCGGATCCCGGCTCGTCCGCCTCGCCCTCCTCGACGTCCGGGCCGGGCGGCAGCTTCGCGAGCCACGCGCCGACGAGCTTCACGTGGTGCTTCTCCTCCTCCCGGAGCTCCTCGAAGAGCAACCGGACGGAGGGGTCCTTCACGTCCTTCAGCGCCTCGTCGAAGAAGTCGTGTGCCTTCAGCTCCGCGGCGAGCGCCACCTCGACCGCCTGGCGGGCCGACATGAACGTCCGCGGCGCGCCGCGGTCGGGCGCCTCGACGTCGTCGAGCATGTCGGCCGTGATCCGGCGCGGCGCGCTCCCGAACAGCTCGCGGCGCTTCTTGTCGAGATCGCCCCAGTGCTTCGCCTCGTACCCCGCCATCTGCCGGAACATGTCGGCCGCGTCGCCGGCGTACCGCCCGCCGGTGATCTTCGCGAACTGCTCGTACCGCTCCTTCGCCTCCTCCTCGATCGAGAGGGCGAGATCCAGCGCGTCCTGCAGGGTGAGCGAGCGGAAGTCGATCGAGGGCATCGGCGTTCTCCGGGGTGGTGGACGGGCCAGCCCCTTCTGTAACCGGGGATTCTGGACCTGTCCGCGCCTCGACCGGGGGTAGCGGGTGTGGTTTGCTTGGCCGCCCCGAATTACCCCTCCATCGGACGAGGAGACTCAAGAGCCATGGCGACGCCCGCGTTCCAGTACCAGGACCCCTTCCCGCTCTCGAAGGACGACACCCGCTACCGCCTCCTCACGAAGGAGGGCGTATCGGTCGCGAAGTTCGACGGCAAGGAGATCCTGAAGGTCGAGCCGTCGGCGCTCGTGCGCCTGGCGCGCGAGGCGATGCGCGAGGTGAACTTCTTCCTGCGGCCGTCGCACAACGAGCAGGTCGCGAAGATCCTCGCCGACCCCGAGGCCTCGCAGAACGACAAGGGCGTCGCGCTCGCGTTCCTCAAGAACGCCGAGATCGCGGCGCGGGGCGAGCTGCCCATCTGCCAGGACACCGGCACGGCGACCATCGTCGGCAAGAAGGGCCAGCAGGTCTGGACCGGCGTGAAGGACGAGCAGTACCTGTCCGAGGGCGTCCACGTCACGTACACGAAGGAGAACCTCCGCTACTCGCAGACGGCCGCGCTGGACATGTACAAGGAGGTCAACACCGGCACGAACCTGCCGGCGCAGATCGACCTCTACGCGACCGAGGGCTCCGAGTACAAGTTCCTCTTCGTCGCGAAGGGCGGCGGCTCCGCCAACAAGACGATGCTGTGGCAGGAGACGAAGGCGCTCCTCAACCCGGCGACGCTCGAGAAGTTCCTCGTCGACAAGATGAAGTACCTCGGCACCGCCGCGTGCCCGCCGTACCACATCGCAGCCGTGGTCGGCGGCACCTCGGCCGAGACCTGCCTCAAGACCGTGAAGCTCGCCTCGACGAAGTACTACGACGGGCTCCCGACCAAGGGGAACGAGCACGGCGTCGCGTTCCGCGACCTCGAGCTCGAGGCGAAGCTCCTCGAGGCGGCGAACAAGCTCGGCATCGGCGCGCAGTTCGGCGGCAAGTACTTCGCGCACGACATCCGCGTCGTCCGGCTGCCGCGCCACGGCGCCTCCTGCCCGGTGGCGATGGGCGTCTCCTGCTCCGCCGACCGGAACGTGAAAGCGAAGATCAACAAGGAGGGGCTCTGGATCGAGGAGCTCGACCACGAGCCGGCGCGCCTCATCCCGCTCGAGTTCAAGAAGGGCAAGCACGCGCACGGCGTCCGGGTCGACCTGAACAAGCCGATGAAGGAGATCCTGGCCGAGCTCTCGAAGCACCCGGTCTCGACGCCGCTCCTCCTCACCGGCACCATCGTCGTCGGGCGCGACATCGCCCACGCGAAGTTCAAGGAGATCATCGACGCCGGGAAGCCGGTGCCCGAGTACCTCCTCAAGCACCCCATCTACTACGCGGGCCCGGCGAAGACGCCGGCCGGCAAGGCCTCGGGCTCGTTCGGCCCCACGACCGCCGGGCGCATGGACTCGTACGTCGACCTGCTCCAGTCGAAGGGCGCGTCGATGGTGATGATCGCGAAGGGGAACCGCTCGCAGCAGGTGACCGACGCCTGCAAGAAGTACGGCGGCTTCTACCTCGGCTCGATCGGCGGCCCGGCCGCGGTCCTCGCGGAGGAGAACATCAAGAAGGTGGAGTGCATCGACTTCCCCGAGCTCGGCATGGAGGCGGTCTGGAAGATCGAGGTCGTCGACTTCCCCGCGTTCATCCTCGTCGACGACAAGGGGAACGACTTCTTCAAGAAGCTCGGCGTCTAGCCCGGCGCCGGAACCTCCCGGCCCCGGTCCGCCCCGTCGCGGCGGCCGGGGCCGTGTCGCGTTCAGTCGGCGCGCGCCTGCGGGTGCGCCCCGTGCGACCGGCTCGCGAACTCGACGCCGAGCGTCACCGTGAGGAGCGTCCGTAGTCCCGGAGCTCGACGTGCTCCGGGTTCGTCGCTGGAGGGTGCCGCCCGCATCGGCCCTCGACGCCGGCCCGCGCCCCTGACGCAGGCAGATCGCCGATCCGACAGTCGGTGTGCTCCGGGCCGACCCTTGGTATCCTCCGCCACCACCGAGGAGAGTCCATGAACTTCCGTCACGCCGTCGCCGTCGCCGTCGCGCTCGCGCTGGGGTGCGCAGGCCGCACCGCCGCACCGCCGCCCGCCGCGCAGGTCGCGCCGCCCCGCGACTTCGCCGCCGAGGCGTACGCCGCGCGGAAGGCGAACGACTTCGCGAAGGCGGAGGCGATCGCGACGGCCGGGATCGACTCCGGCCTCGCGAGCGCGAAGCTCTACTTCGAGCGCGGCGTCGCGCGCATGGCGCTCGGGAACAAGGAGGGCGCGCTCGACGACCTCCACAAGCTCAACGCGATCCAGGAGGATCCGGCGGCGCTGCTCCTCAGCGGTTCGATCCAGATGCAGCTCGCGCGCTGGCCCGAGGCGGAGAAGGACCTCGCCCGGGCCGTGGAGCTCGATCCGATGAACGCGCGCGCGTGGGCGTCGCTCGCCCAGGCGCGCATCGCGCTCAAGGACCTCACCGGGGCGACCGCGGCGTACGAGAAGGCGGTCGCGCTGGCGCCGAACGACGCGTTCGTGAAGGAGGTCGGGGATCGCCTCGCGCGCGCCGCGCCGAAGTCGGCGGACGCCGCCCCCGAGGGAGCGGCCGCGCTCCAGCCGGCCGCCACGCCGGCGCCCGCTGCGCCGCCCGAGCCCGCGAAGAAGAAGAAGAAATAGGAGTTTCGGCGGCCCGCGCTCCGAAAGCCCGCTCGCTCGCCGCTGGGTGCGTGTCGTGTATACTCGCACCCCCATTCACCAGACCCAGAGTGCTTCGATGATCCAGATCTACGACACCACGCTGCGCGACGGCACGCAGCGCGAGGGGATCTCGCTCTCCTGCGACGACAAGCTCCGGATCGCGCGGCGCCTCGACGAGCTGGGGGTCACGTTCATCGAGGGTGGCTGGCCGGGCTCGAACCCCAAGGACGCCGAGTTCTTCCAGCGTGCCCGGGAGACGACCTGGCGGCGCGCGCTCGTGTGCGCCTTCGGGTCGACCTGCCGGGTGGGCGGCGGCCCGGAGGACGACGCGAACATCAAGGCGCTCCTCGACTCGGGCGCGCCCGTGTGCACCGTCGTCGGCAAGACCTGGACCCTCCACGTCACCGACGTCCTGCGCACGACGCTCGAGGACAACCTCCGCATCATCGAGAAGAGCCTCGCCTATCTGAAGTCGAAGGACCGGCGCGTCATCTACGACGCCGAGCACTTCTTCGACGGCTACCGCGCCGACCCGGGCTACGCGATCGAGACCCTGAAGGCGGCCGCGCGCGGCGGCGCGGAGACGCTCGTGCTCTGCGACACGAACGGCGGCTCCATGCCGTGGCACGTGGCCGAGGTCGTCCGCGCGGTGCGCGCGCAGGTGCAGGCGCCGCTCGGCGTGCACACGCACAACGACAGCGAGACGGCCGTCGCGAACGCGCTCGCCGCGGTGCAGGAGGGGGCGATCCAGATCCAGGGGACGATCAACGGCTACGGGGAGCGCTGCGGCAACGCGAACCTGTGCTCGATCATCCCGGCCCTCGAGCTGAAGCTCGGGAAGCCCTGCCTGCCCGAGGGCCACCTCCACACGCTGTACGAGGTCGCCCACTTCGTCGCGGAGGTCGCGAACCTCTCGCCGGACGAGCACCTGCCCTACGTCGGCAAGTCCGCCTTCGCCCACAAGGGCGGGATCCACGTCGCGGCGATGCGGCGGAACGCCTTCTCGTACCAGCACGTCGTCCCCGAGCTCGTCGGGAACCAGCAGCGGGTCGTCGTCTCCGAGCTGTCCGGCCGCGGCAACCTGCTCTCCAAGGCGGAGGAGTTCGGGCTCGCCGGGGGCGACGTCGGCAACGTGCTGAACGAGATCAAGGCGCTCGAGGCGAAGGGGTTCTCCTTCGAGGCCGCCGAGGCGTCCGTCGCCCTCATGATGAAGCGGGCGGAGCCGGGATACCGCGCGCCGTTCGAGCTCCTCGACTTCCTCGTGAACGTCGAGCACCGGACCGGGCGCGGCATCTTCTCCGAGGCGATGGTGAAGGTGAAGGTCGCCGGCGAGACGCTCCACACCGCCGCCGAGGGGGACGGGCCGGTCGACGCGCTCGACGCCGCGCTCCGGAAGGCGCTCGTGTCGCGCTTCCCCGAGGTGAAGGAGATGCACCTCGTCGACTACAAGGTCCGCATCCTCGACGGCACCGCGGGCACCGCCGCGACGACGCGCGTCCTCGTCGACACGCAACACGGCACGCGCCGCTGGAGCACGGTCGGCGCGAGCACGAACATCATCGACGCGAGCTGGCGCGCCCTCGCCGACGCCATCGAGTACGGCCTGACCATCGGCAAGGAGCCGGAGGCTCCGCTGCAGGGGAGGCAGCCTTGAACGCGAACATCGTCGTCCTGCCGGGCGACGGCATCGGGCCCGAGGTGACCGCCGAGGCCGTCCGCGTCCTCGACCTCGTCGCCCGCGAGGCGGGCCACGCCTTCGCGTTCACCGAGCACCTCATGGGAGGCTGCTCGATCGACGCGCACGGCGTCGCGCTCACGGACGAGGTCCTCGCCGCGTGCAAGGCGTCGAGCGCGGTCCTCCTCGGTGCGGTCGGCGGGCCGAAGTGGGACGACCCGACGGCGAAGGTGCGCCCGGAGCAGGGGCTCCTCGGGCTGCGCAAGGGGCTCGGCGTGTTCGCGAACCTGCGGCCGGTCCGGGTCCTGGAGGAGCTGATCGACGCCTCGCCGCTCAAGCCCGACCGGCTCCGCGGCGTGGACATCCTCGTGATCCGCGAGCTGACGGGTGGCCTCTACTTCGGGCAGCCGAAGGGGCGCGACCGCAGGGACGGGCACGAGCGGGCGGTGGACACGCTCGAGTACCAGGACTTCGAGGTCCGGCGCGTCGTCGAGCTCGCGTTCCGGCTCGCGAAGGTGCGCCGCGCCAAGGTGACGTCGGTCGACAAGGCGAACGTGCTCGAGTCGTCGCGGCTGTGGCGGCAGATCGCGACCGAGATCGGGAGGGCGAACCCGGACGTCGCGCTCGACCACATGCTCGTCGACACCGCCGCGATGCGACTCGTCACGAGCCCCGCGACGCTGGACGTCGTCGTCACCGAGAACATGTTCGGCGACATCCTGACCGACGAGGCGTCGGTGCTCGCCGGGTCGATGGGCATGCTCCCCTCCGCCTCGATCGGCGCGGGCGGCCCCGGGCTCTACGAGCCGATCCACGGATCGGCGCCGGACATCGCCGGGAAGGGCATCGCGAACCCCGTCGGCACGATCCTCTCGGCGGCGATGCTGCTCCGTCACTCGCTCGAGCTCCCGGCGGAGGCGAAGCGCGTCGAGGCGGCGGTGGACCTCGCGATCCGGGACGGCTGCCGCACGCGCGATCTCGGCGGCACGCTCTCGACGCGCGAGATGGCCGACGCGATCGTGCTCCGGCTCGACGGCAGGTCGCGCCCGCTCCGCGCGCGGCCGGCGGCCCGCAAGGCCGCGAAGCCGAAGCCGAAGCAGAAGCTGAAGGCGCGCGCCAAGCCGGCGAAGAAGCGGCGCACGCCGGGCGCCCGCCGTCGCCCGAGCTGAGAACGCTCGCGCGCACGCCCCGGCTCGGGATCCCAGTCGGGCTTCTCTCCCGTGAAATCCAGCCTCTAGGGTCCTGCCGTGCGCCCTTCGGGTGTGTTCGCGGGCTCCACAGGGTGCATTGGTCCATATTGACCGCATAGGTCCATGATGCGGGGAAACGGCCGTTTTATCGATCGGTTGATTTCGGTCAGCTTGATCTAGCGCAATCGCATGTGTCGCTAAGCCATTGAAATCACTAACGCTGGCGACAATTTGTCGCATGCACAGCCCGATCGCGAATGCGTATCAAGAGAGCCAAGACCCCACCGGCAGGCACTCTCGTCGGCTGCGTGGAGGAGGGCGAGACGGATGGACGACCTTACCGCGGTTTCTCTCGAGGCAGAGACCCTTCCCGAACAACTCTCCACGGGCTGGCTGGACGACGCCCGCAGCTTCTTCACCGGCTTCCTGTTCACGGCCGTCGTGACCGTGCTCGGGGCAGCGCTCGTAACCGTGGCGCTCGTGGTCGGCGTCGTGGGGGCGCCGGTCATCGCCGCGGTCGTCGCGTACGTGATCTTCCGGAGCCGGCGCGCGGCGCGAGTGCGCGTCCTGGCGACTTGAGGTCCGGCCGAGGACCGAGCCTCGAAGCGTACGCGATGTTCGCTGGCCCCGGCCGCCATGGTGGTGGCCGGGGCCGGTACCGTTTCGGGCGTCACGGCACCACGTCGAAGCGATCGAACTTCATCGTGAACACCGCGCGGCCCTGGGTCGCGCTGCGGAGCTCCGTCGCGTAGCCGAACATCCGCCGCAGCGGCGCCTCGCTCTGGACCACCTTCACCGCCTGGCCACGGTCGGCGACGTCGAGGACCATGCCCTTGCGCTGGTCGATGCCGGAGATGACGTCGCCGAGGTGCTCGCCGGGGACCACGATCTCGACGCGCACGATCGGCTCCAGCAGGACGGGGCGGGCGTTCTTCGCCGCCGAGCGCACCGCGTCGGCCGCGGCCACCTTGTAGGCGAACGGCTTCGACTCGCCCTCGCGCCACGTCGCGCCGGTCAGGACCACCTCGACGTCCTGGAGCGTGTAGCCCTCGAGCACGCCGCCCTCGGCCGCCTCGCGCGCCCCCTCCTCGATCATCCGGCGCGTCTCCTCGCGCAGGAACGGGAGCGCGTCGGCCTCGGGCGTCGCGCGGAAGCGGAAGCCCCCGCCGCGCGGGAGCGGCCCGACGCGGACCTCGACGTGGCCGAAGACGGCCTCCTCGTCGATCTCGCGCTCGAAGGTGCCCTCGCCGGCGGCCTCGGCGGTGAGCGTCTCGCGCATGAGCACCTGCGGCTGGCCGGTGCGGACCTGGAGGCCGAACTCGCGCCGGACGCGCTCCGCGATGATCTCGAGGTGGAGCTCGCCCATCCCGGACACGAGGAGCTGCCCGGTCTCGGGGTCCTCGCCGAAGCGGAAGCTCGGGTCCTCGTCCGCGATCCGCGCGAGCGCCTCGAGGAGGAGGTCGCGGTCGCGGAGCGAGGTCGTCTCGATGGCCTGCGAGATCACCGGCTCGTAGCTCGAGATCCGGTCGAGCAGCATCGGGTGATCGGGGTGCGAGATGGTGTCGCCCGTCCGCGTCTCCTTGAGCCCGACGACCGCGAAGATCTGCCCGGCGCCGAGCGCCGGGACCCGCTTCTTCTGGATCGCGTGCATGAGCAGCACGCGCGCGACCTTCTCCTTCTTTCCGAGGTTCGCGTTCCAGACCTCGTCGCCCTCGGCGACGCGGCCCGAGTACACCCGGAGGAAGACGTGCCGGCGCTTCTCGTCGAGCAGCGAGACCTTGAAGGCGAGGGCGAGGAGCGGCGCGTGCTCGTCGGGCGGGTACTCCTCGGCGACGCCGGTCTTGACGTTCCGGCCGGTCACGGGGGGCACGTCGAGCGGGGAGGGGAGCCAGTCGCAGACGGCGTCGAGCACCTGGGGGATGCCCTTGTTCCGGAGCGCGGCTCCGCAGAGGAGCGGGACGAGCTGGCCGGAGAGGGTCGCCCGCCGGATCGCGGCGGAGAGCGCGGCGGCGTCCACCTCGCGGTCCGAGAGCACCGCGTCGGCGACCGTGTCGTCGAGGTCCGCGACGACCGCGACGAGCGCCTGCCGATCGGCCTCGCCCTCCGGGGAGAGCCCGTCCTCGGTCTCGACGGCGCGCGGGTCCTCCGGGTCGACGAAGCGCAGCCGGCGCCGCGCGACGAGGTCCTCGACGCCCGCGAACGCCGCCTCCGCGCCGATGGGGCGCTGGACCGCCGCGATCCTGTGGTCCGGGAAGTGCCGCCGCATGGACTCGAGCGTCGCGGCGAAGTCCGCGCCGACGCGGTCCATCTTGTTCGCGAAGGCGATCCGCGGGACCCGCCAGCGGTCGGCCTGCCGCCACACGGTCTCGCTCTGCGGCTCGACGCCGTTCACGGCGTCGAACACGGCGACGGCCCCGTCGAGGACGCGCAGGCTGCGCTCGACCTCGATCGTGAAGTCGACGTGGCCGGGGGTGTCGATGAGGTGCAGCTCGTGCCCGCGCCAGTCGAAGCTCGTCACCGCGGAGGTGATGGTGATGCCGCGCTCGCGCTCGAGGTCCATCCAGTCCATCACCGCCTGGCCTTCGTGGACCTCGCCCATCTTGTGGGTGCGCCCCGCAGCGAAGAGCAGGCGCTCGGTCAACGTGGTCTTGCCGGCGTCGATGTGGGCCATGATGCCGAGGTTCCGGATCGCGCGGATCCGGCGCTTGTCGACGGGCTCCTTCCTGTCGGTTTCGCTCATCGTCACGTCGTCCCGTGTGCGCAGGAAACCAAGTTTCCGGCCCGCCGTCCACGCCGGTATAGTGGACCCTCCTCACGCGCCGTGAGGAGAAACGAGCGGAGCGGGCGTCGAGCACCGGCCCCGCGCTCACTCCTGGAGGAAGACACATGTACGTTCGTTCGCTGCTCGCCGTCGCGCTCGCGGCGCTCCTCGCCGGGCCGGCGACGGTCCACGCGCAGGCGAAGAAGTCCTCCCAGAGCAAGCAGGCGGCGCCCGCGAAGCCCGCCCCGGCGGCCTCCTCGGCGCCGTCCTCGAACCAGCTCTCGATCGGCGGCTGGATCGGCTACGAGATGGGCGACCTCGACGGCCTGCAGCTCCGCGTGGACGGCGTCCTGCCGTTCCGGAAGCTGTCGCCGCAGCTCGAGCTCTCGTTCGTCGGCTCGATCGGCTACAGCTATCTCACGCACTCCGAGTCCGCGTTCGGCGCCAGCACGGACGTCACCGCGAACATCCTCAAGTTCGTGCCGGCGGCGCGGCTCACGTTGCCCGTGAACCCGCAGCTCAGCTTCTTCGGCGACGCCGGCCTCGGCCTGTACTGGGCGGGGGTCTCGACGAAGGTGGACCTCCCCCCGCTCGGCTCGACGTCCGCGAGCGACTCGTCCGTGGGCTTCATGTTCCGCTTCGGCGTCGGCGGCTTCTACAAGCTGAACCCGAAGACTCAGCTCGGCGCGTCGATCTACCTGGATCCGATGCTGGGCGACTACAACGACACGACGTTCACGGTCATGGCCGGCGCGATGTTCCAGATCTAGAGGTCGTGCCCGGAGCGGCTCCGCGGGGCCCCGGCGGCGACGCCGGGGCCTCGCGCGTCTCCCGGGTCCTTCGTCACCAGGGGATCGGCCGGCCGTCGCGGAAGAACCCGCCGGTCGGCCCATCCGGCGGCAGCGTCGCCGCCCAGACGATCCCCGACGTGCCTTCCTCGATCGATCGCGGCGCGTCCGCCCCGCCCATGCCGGTGCGGGCCCAGCCCGGGCACACGGCGTTCACGCGCACGCCGCGCGGCGCGAGCTCCTTCGCGAGGAACCGCGTCGCCGCGTTGAGCGCCGCCTTCGAGACGCGGTACGCGAGCGTGTGGGATCCGGCGTGCTCGCCGCGCCGCGCGGCCGCGTCGAGCGCATCCGCGAGCCGGGCGAGCCCGGCGCGGTCCGTCGCCTCCTCCGCGAGGCGCCGGAGGTCGGGCGGGAGGCCCGCGAGCTCGCCCATCCCGGACGAGACCATCACGACGCGCGCGCCGCGCGCCAGGAGCGGCGCGAGCGCGTCGGTGAGCCGCACCGGGGCGAGCGCGTTCACCTCCATGCTCTCGCGCTCGGCGGACGGGCCGAACCGCTCGAGGTACACGCCGGCGTTGTGGACGAGCACGTCGATGGCGAGCCGCTCCGCGCGCGCACGCTCCGCGAAGGCGGCGACGCTCGCGGCGTCCGCGAGGTCGAGCGGCCACGACGCCGCCGAGAGGCCCTCCGACGTGAGTGCCGAGGCCGCGGCTCGCCCCGCCTCCTCGCGCCGCGACGTGAGGACGATCCGCATGCCGCGGCGGGCGAGCGAGCGGGCGGTCTCCAGGCCGAGGCCGCGGTTCCCGCCGGTGACGATCGCGAGCTCGGGGGAGGACATGCGGAGAGTCTACTCCCGCCTCGCCGGGTGGGAACCGGGGCGGGGCTCCGGCTCAGGGACGGGCGCGGTGGGCGAAGCGGACGATGTTGCGGCCCGCCACGCGGAAGCGTTCGGCGAGCGCCTCGACGCCGCGCTCCCGCGCCAGGGCGAGCTCCTCCGGCGCGAGGAACACGGCCGCCGACACGTGGAGCGCGCCGTCACCGAAGAGGATCGCGTCGGGGAGCTTCGGGAAGTAGCGCGTCGCCGACGGCGGGAGGAGGGCGACTCCGGCGCGGCCGTGCTCCTTCACCCAGGGGTCGTCGAGCGGGAACGCGACGCTCGGGGGCTCCGCCGGCGCCTCGCGCTCGATGCGGGCGACGATCGGCGCGATCCGTGCCGCCTCGGCGTCGGTCAGCGTGACGACCACCCGGCGCCCGAGGCCGCCGAGGGTGAAGACCACGGAGGCGGTCGGGTCGATCTGGAGCCGCGCCGCCCCGACCAGCTGCGGGTGCTCACCCGCGGGATCGTCGAAGCGCCAGGTGCACCCGTCCGACGCGGCGGGCACCCGCTCGAGGACGTAGACGAAGATCGAGGCGTTGAGGCGGCTCAGCGACTCCATGGGGAACGGCGAAGCTTCTCACGACCGGTGGGATGGGGTCGAGGTCGGGGACGGGGTCGAGGTCGGGGTCGAGGTCGGGGTCGAGGTCGGGGTCGAGGTCGAGGTCGGGGTCGGGGTCGGGGTCGGGGTCGAGGTCGGGGTCGGGGTCGAGGTCGGGGTCGGGGTCGAGGTCGAGGTCGAGGTCGGGGTCGAGGTGGGGGTCGGGGTCGAGGTCGAGGTCGAGGTCGGGGTCGAGGTCGGGGTCGGGGTCGAGGTCGGGGTCGGGGTTGGGGTCGGGGTCGGGGTCGGGGTCGGGGTCGAGCGGGCCCTCGTGGGGCCCCACCACGCGCGGCCCGTGCCAGGTCCGCCCGCAGGGCGAAGATCGCCGCCATGCCCCGCACCATCATCGAGCCCTTCCGGATCAAGTGCGTCGAGCCCATCCGAATGACGACGCGCGAGGAGCGGGTGCGCCTCCTCGACGAGGCCCGGCTCAACCCGTTCCGTCTCCGGGCCGAGGACGTCCTCCTCGACTTCCTCACCGACTCCGGCACCGGCGCGATGTCCGCCCACCAGTGGGCGGCGATGATGGACGCCGACGAGAGCTACGCGGGCGCCCGGAGCTTCTTCCGCTTCGAGGCCGCGGTGAAGGACCTCACCGGCTATCCGTTCGTCATCCCGACGCACCAGGGCCGCGCCGCCGAGCGGATCCTCTTCTCCGTCGCGACGAGGCCCGGCGACGTCGTGCCGTCGAACACGCACTTCGACACGACCCGCGCCAACCTCGAGCACGACGAGGTGGAGCCGCTCGACCTCGTGATCCGGGAGGGCCTCGAGCCGCGCACGCGCCACCCGTTCAAGGGGAACATCGACCTCGCCCGCGTCGAGGCGCTCCTCCGCGAGCGCGGCGACCGGGTGCCGTTCGGCATGATCACGGTCACCAACAACTCGGGGGGCGGGCAGCCGGTCTCCCTCGCAAATCTGGGGTCGTACTCGGAGCTCCTCCACCGGCACGGCAAGCCGCTCGTCGTCGACGCCTGCCGGTTCGCCGAGAACTCCATGTTCGTGAAGCTGCGCGAGCCGGGGCAGGGGAGCCGCTCGCCGCGGGAGATCGCCCGCGCCATGTTCGACCTCGCCGACGGCTGCCTCGTCTCGGCGAAGAAGGACGGGCTCGCGAACATCGGCGGCTTCATCGCGCTGCGGGACGCGCGCTGGGTCGAGGCGGCCCGGAACCTCCTCATCCTCACCGAGGGCTTCCCGACGTACGGCGGGCTCGCCGGGCGCGACCTCGAGGCCATCGCGGTCGGGCTCGAGGAGGTCCTGCACGAGGACTACCTCGCCTACCGGCTCCGGACCGCCGAGTACATGGGGGAGCGGCTCCTAGCGGCCGGCGTCCCGATCGTGGAGCCGACGGGCGGCCACGCCGTCTACCTCGACGCGCGGGCGTTCCTCCCACACCTGTCTGCGGACGACTACCCGGCGTGGGCGCTCTCGCTCGCGCTGTACCTCGAGGGCGGCATCCGGGGCGTCGAGATCGGGTCGGTGATGTTCGGGAAGCGGCTCGACGACGGGACGGAGACGCACGCGCCGATGGAGCTCGTGCGGCTCGCGTTCCCGCGCCGCGTGTACACGCAGAGCCACTTCGACTACGCGGCGGAGGTGATCGCGGAGGTGAGGGCGCGAGCGCCGGAGGTGCGCGGCGTCCGCATCGAGCGGCAGTCGCGAACCCTCCGGCACTTCACGGCGGAGATGCGATGGGCGTAGGAAGGCCCAGGCGGTAGGCCGCAAGGAGCGGGCCGGCACGTTTCGCTGCGCGAAAGGTGCCTGGCCCGGAGATCGGAGCGGCCTACTTCCGGACCGGCTTCTCGAAGGCCTTCACCTCCTCGGCGGACGGCGCCTCGTCCTTCGGCGCCTCGGCCGGCGCGGGGGCCGCGGCCGGGGCGGCAGGCTTCGGCTCCGGGGCGAGGGCCGCGAGCGTGGCGGGCGGGATGACGTGGCTCACCTCCTCCGAGCGCGGCTTCTGGCAGGCCGAGATGGCGACGAGGAGGGCGAGGGCGGGGAGCGGGAGCAGGGGCAGGTAGACGCGGGGCATCGGTTCCTCTGGTGCTGCGGGTTCGAGGCTCCCGGTTGCACCGCGCGTGCCCGCGCCGGAACCCCGCGCCGGCGGGCGATCCGCGCCTGCGTGGCCGCGCGGACACGGGCCGCGTGGCCGCGCGGACGCTGCCGTGGGCCGCCGCAGAGCCCGGCGCACGGGCCGGCGCGGGCTATGATGCGCCCGTGTTCTTCTGGCTGTCGAAGGCGCTCGACTGGTTCCTCACGCCCGTCGCGTGGGCGCTCCTCCTCGCCGCTTCGGGCGCGCTGCTCCGCCGCCGGCGGGCGGGGACGGTCCTCCTCGCGCTCTCCGCGGCCGTCCTGGTCGCGTTCTCGAGCGACGCCGTCGCGGATCGCCTGATGGCGTCCGTCGAGGCGAGCGCCCGCAGCACCTACCGGCCCGACGTGGTGTACGACGCGGTGGTCGTGCTCGGCGGGCTCGTCGACCCCGCCGCGTCGCGCGCGACGGGTGAGGCGGAGCTGAACGAGGGGGCCGAGCGCATCCTGCGCGGGTTCGAGCTCTTCCGCGCGGGCCGCGCGCGAAACGTGCTCCTGTCCGGCGGGCTCGCGTTCCCGCAGCCGGGCGACGTCTCGGAGGCGGACCGGCTCGCGGGAAAGCTCGCGCAGTGGGGCGTGCCTTCGGACCGGATCGCGGTCGAGCGCTCGAGCCGGAACACGCGCGAGAACGCCATCGAGTCGGCGAAGCTGGCGTCGGCGCGGGGCTGGCGGACGCTCCTCCTCGTCACGAGCGCGGTGCACGCGCCGCGCGCGCTCGGCTGCTTCCGCGCGGTCGGCCTCGAGCCCGACGTGCTCCCGGTCGATCGCCGGGCGGGCGACGGGCAGGGACGCGGCTGGCTCCCGCGGGCCGACGCGCTCGCGAAGAGCACCGAGGCGCTCCACGAGCTCGCGGGCCGGATCGCGTACCGCGCCGCCGGCTACACCCGCTGACTGCTGCGCGCCGCTTGCGGCGCGCCTCTGCCCGTGCGCGCGGACGCGGCGGGGATCACTTCGCGGCCGTGTCCTTCTCCGGCCCCGCCGGCGGCGTCCCGGCGGCCGGCAGAGTCACGTCCTTCTTGTACTCGGCGGGCCGGTACGGGCCGGCCGGGAAGCCGGGGCCGGGGTAGGCCATCGACGTCGCGTTCGCCTGGCGCGCGAGCGGCATGTAGTTCGGGGAGGCCTTCGTGATCGCCGCGTTGATCATCGCGCCGAGGAGGCCTCCTCCGCCGCTGTCCGACTGGTACACCATCGACTGGTGGTGCTCCCACAGCGTCGTGCCGGTCTTCCCGTCCTTGAGGACGTAGGAGAACTCGACCGTCACGGTGGTCGCGAGGAGGACGTACTTCGCTTCCCAGCGCTCGATCGTGATGTAGAGGATCGAGTCCGCGCCGAACAGGCTCGCGAGGCGCGTCGGGTCCGCCCCGTGCACGAGGCCCGGGTCGGCGAGCCCCTCGTCCTCGAGGAGCCGCTTCACGAGGTTCACCGGGAACACGTAGTAGCCGCGCTCCGCGAGCGGGATCGGGATCGTGGAGAGGAAGAAGTCGCCGGCGTTGACGCTGATCGCCCGGTTCATCGCCGGGACGACCAGGATCGAGCGAGGCTGGGCGGCGACGAACTTCGTGTAGTCCTTGTGCGGGGCGGTGGCGCAGGCCGTGGCGAGCAGGGCGGCGGCGAGCGCGAGGACGATCCGGCGGGCGCTCATGACCTCTTCTCCACCGCTCCGGCCGGGCCCTGGGACGGCGGGGCCGGCTCCGACGCGCGCCGCTTCGCGTTGCGGATCATCTTGTCCATGAGGACCGTGGACTCCGGCCAGGTGTCCTTCTCCCGCTGGAACCAGGGCAGCGAGGCCGCCGCCTGCCCCTCCTCGAAGAGCGCGTAGCCGTACTCCGCGCACACGCCGGGCGGGACCTTCTCGCCGAGCTGCTCGGCCTCGAGGATGGTCGTCCGGAGCGCCTCGACCCACTGCTCGCGGTCCGCCGGGCTGCTGTAGTGCCTGTAAAGCGCGGCGTCGTACTGCCCCCAGTGGTAGCGGGTCTGGGGGACGCAGGCCGAGACCACCGCCGCGGCGGCGGCGCCGAGCAGCAGGCGGCCGCGCATCAGTGCACCTGCACCGTCTTGAGCTCGCTCTCGACGAACACGCGCTGCTTGAAGAGCGACCGTCCGGAGCGGTCCCGGATGTCGATCTCGTGCGTGCCCGGCTCGACGCGGAGCACGTTCGGCTGCCCGTCGTAGCTCGCCGGGTCGCCGACGGCGACGCCGTCGACGTAGAGGACGGTGCCGGACGGCGCGCCGGCGATCGCGAGCGCGGGGCGCGTGTCGACGGTGCGCACCGTGGTCGTGGGGCCGACGCACCCCGCGGCCGCGAGGGCGAGGGCGAGCGCGAGCTTCCTCATGGCTGACCTCCCTTCGGCGGCTCCGCGACGAACAGCTTCGCGATCTCCGCGCGGTCGACGGTCCCCGAGGCGACCTCGCACACCGAGCCCTCGCTCGTCTCGGAGTCCCCGAAGGTGGACAGGACGCGGAGGTACGCGACGACGGTCGGCGGGAGCGAGACCTCGAACCCGGACTGCGCGCTCCTCACCTTCTGGCCCGCCCGCATGACGACGAGCACGTCGCCGGGCTTGAGCCCCTGGCTCTTCCCGCCGGAGACGAAGACCTGCGCCCCCTGCACCTCGAGGATGTCCGTCCGCCACGGCCGGTCGCCGAGCTTCGACACGAGCCGGTCGATGACGTCGGAGATCGCCGCGGCGATGGCGCGGTCGTTCAGGGTGGCGTCGTAGTCGGAGCGGCCGCCGAAGCCGGCCACCTCGCCGACCTCGGTGCTCGCCTCGCCCGCGCCGGTCGCCGAGAAGTACGCGTGACCGGTCTGCACGTCCACGAGCCGGACGTCCACCTTCGCCTTCGCGAGCTGGACCTTCGTGGAGGAGAGGAACCCGACCTTGCCGCCGACGGAGCGGCCGAACTCGGTGACCGAGCCCATGATCAGCGTGTCGGCGCCGACGAGCCCGCCCACGCCGATGAGGCTCTGCTCCTTCTCGAGCTTGTTCAGGTCCGGCCGCTCGAGGACGAGGAACTGGCCGGACATGACGAGGCGCGACCCGAGCATGTCGGAGGCCTGCTTCCCGATCCGGTCGAGCTGGTCGTCGTTGAGGAGCGACCGCCCGTAGTTCGTCTCGTTCGTGAACCGGCCGATCGCGACCTTGCGCTTGTAGCGGGGCGCCGCCGGCGCCTGCGCGGCCTGCTGCGCCGCGACCTGCGTCGCGGCCGGGACGGGCGATTCCGCCACCACGGGCCGCTGCGAGGGCGTCGCGCACGCCGCCAGGACGAGCGCCGCCCCTCCCGCGAGGACCTCTCTCCTCATGCCATCCTCCCCCGCCGCGCCGCGGCGGATGCGATCAGAAGTGGTAGCCGAGCGTCGCGGCGAGCCGGAGCCCGCCGATGTCGACGTCGGTGCCGTCGAAGTTCGCGGTCACGAAGGTCTCGCGGAGCTCGAAGCCGACGCGCATCGTCGGCGACAGGTTGAAGGCCACCTCGGCGCCGACGTGGTAGCCGAACGCGGTGTCGCGGGACGACCCCAGGGTGCCGCCGGCGTCGAGCTCCGAGGACGCGTGGGCGAAGTGGACCCCGCCTCCCGCGAATGCCGAGATCTCCGCCACCTTCATCGGGTAGCGCAGGCGAAGGCTCGCGGTGATCGGGATGGCGTCGAGCACGTCCTTGACGCCGCCGGACGACGCCGAGGCGCGGTAGTACGCGACCTCGATCTCGGCCGAGACGTTCGGGTTGAAGCGCGCGCCGAACGTGCCGCCGAACGCGACGTTCGGGTCGAGCATCTTCGTGTCCTTCGACTGCGGCAGGAACGCGCCGAGGTGGAACTCGAGGTAGGTGTCGGGGCCGGCGCCGCCCATCGTCGAGACCGGCTGCGCGAGGGCACCCGCTGGGACGGCGAGTGCGAGCGCTGCGAAAGCGGCGACAACGGTTCTCATGGGGTGTCCCTCCCTGAAGGAGGCAATCCTACTGCACCACCGGTGCATCTGTCGCGGGACGTGCGAACGGGCCGCGTCCCGTGCACGAGGGAGGCACGCCCGGCCGGCTTCGTGACGAGCCGAGCTCTGCGCGCCCGCGCGCGCCCTTCGCACCAGGCGCGGCCGCTCACGGATCCACGCGCCACCACGGGCGTTCCTGCTCCCAGCCGGACGCGACCTCCGGGGGCGGGCGGGTGAGGAGCGCCTCGGCGTGCGCGGTCACCGTCCCGTCGGGTAGGCGGATCTCCGCCGTCGCCAGCGCCCGCGTCCCGCTCCGCTTCGTGACGCGGGCGACGACCGTGACGGGCGTGCGCGTGGGCGTCGGCCGGCGGAAGGCGACCTCGAGCTTCGCGGTGACCATGAGGTCGTCGAAGCCGCCGTCGAGGAGTGCGGTCCGCACGGCCGCCTCGTCGAGCAGCGCCGACAGGATCCCGCCGTGCACCGTGCCCGGGTAGCCGTTGAAGTGCTCCGGGATCTCGACCGTCGCGCGGACCTCGCCCGCGTCCGGGTGGCTCGTCCAGCGCGCGGCGAGGCCCATCGGGTTCTCGCGGCCACACACGAAGCAGCCGCGCGAGCTGGGTTGGCTCGCCGGCGTCGGGGTCGGGGTCGAGGTCGAGGTCGGGGTCGGGGTCGAGGTCGGGGTCGGGGTCGGGGTCGGGGTCGAGGTCGAGGTCGGGGTCGGGGTCGAGGTCGAGGTCGGGGTCGGGGTCGGGGTCGGGGTCGGGGTCGAGGTCGGGGTCGGGGTCGGGGTCGGGAAGGGGGCTCGGGTCATCGCGGATCCAGCGGGTGGAGGTGGTGGACGACGCCGCGCCCCTTGCCGACCGCGTAGGAGCGCCGCAGTCCCTCGGTCAGGTACGCCTTCGCCGCCCGGACGGCGTGCACGAGGCCGTCGCCGAGCGCGAGCCGCGCGCAGATCGCGGCGGAGAGCGTGCAGCCGGTGCCGTGCGTGTTCGCCGTGTCCACCCGGGGCGCCGGGAGCTCGATCACCTGGTCTCCGTGGAACAGCACGTCCACCGCGTCGCCGGCGAGCCCGCCGCCCTTCACGAGCACGGCGCGCGCGCCGAGCGCGGCGAGGTCCCGCGCGGCGGCGCGCATCGCCGCCACGTCGCGCACCTCGCGCCCGAGGAGCGCCGAGGCCTCGTGGAGGTTCGGCGTCACGACCGTGGCGAGCGGGAACAGCTTCTCCACGTAGGCGCGCTCCGCGGCGGCGTCGAGGAGCCGGTCGCCGCTCTTCGCGACCATCACCGGATCGACGACGAGCGGCGCGAGCCGGAGCCGCCGGGCCGCGTCCGCGACCGCGCCGATGATGGCCGCGTTCGCGAGCATCCCGGTCTTCGCCGCCGCGACCGGCATGTCGGTCGCGACCGCCTCCATCTGCGCGACCACCATCGCCGGCTCGAGCGCCACCCACGCCGACACGCCCACCGAGTTCTGGGCGGTCACGGCCGTGAGCGCGCTCGTGCCGTGGACCCCGTGCGCGGCGAACGTCCGGAGGTCCGCCTGGATCCCGGCGCCGCCGCCGGAGTCCGACCCCGCCACCGTGAGGGCCACCTTCATGCCGGCGGAACATAGCGTGACTTCCGGGGGGGTGCCCACCCGGGCCGGGGGCGCGGGCCCCACCCGGACCGAGAATCCAGGCCGATGGCGCGCCTCCTCTGCCTGCACGGCCACTTCTACCAGCCGCCCCGCGAGAACCCCTGGATCGAGGAGATCGAGGTGCAGGACTCGGCGGAGCCGTTCCACGACTGGAACGAGCGGATCGCCGTCGAGTGCTATGGCCCGAACGGCGCCGCGCGATTCAAGGGCGAGGCCGACCGGATCGTCGACATCGTCAACAACTACCGGCACCTCTCGTTCAACTTCGGCCCGACGCTGCTCGCCTGGCTCGAGCGCGCCCGGCCCGACGTCTACGCGCGCGTGCTGGAGGCGGACGCGCAGAGCGTCGAGGAGCGCGACGGCCACGGGAACGCGCTCGCCCAGGGGTACGGTCACGCGATCCTCCCGCTCGCCTCGCCGCGCGACCGGCTCACCCAGATCCGCTGGGGCCTCGCCGACTTCCGCGGGCGGTTCCAGCGGGAGCCGGAGGGGTTCTGGCTCCCGGAGACCGCGGCCGACACGCCGACCCTCGCCGCCCTCGCCGCCGAGGGGATCCGGTTCACGGTGCTCTCGCCCTACCAGGCCCGGCGCGTGCGCCCTCCCGGCGGCGAGTGGCGGGACGCGAACGGCGGGCGCTTCGACCCGACGCGGCCCTACCGCGTCCGCGCCGGCGACCGCGAGATGGTCGTGTTCTTCTACGACGGCCACATCGCCCGCGACCTCGCCTTCGGCGACGCGCTCTCCTCGCCCGACGCGCTCCTCGCCCGCCTCGAGGGCGGCTTCGACCCCGCGCGCGGGCACGACGAGGTGCTCTCGATCGCCTTCGACGGCGAGACGCTCGGCCACCACAAGAAGGGCGCGGACGAGGTGCTCGCCGCGGTGCTGCGGCGGCTCGCGCGGCGGGGCGAGCCGAGGCTCGTGAACCTGGGCCAGGCGCTCGCGCTCGCCCCGCCGGAGTGGGAGGCGGAGATCGCGGAGGGCTCCTCCTGGTCCTGCGCCCACGGGATCGAGCGCTGGCGCAGCGACTGCGGGTGCCAGGTGGGCGCCGCGCCCGGGTGGACGCAGGCGTGGCGCGCGCCGCTCCTCGCCGCGCTCGAGGGGCTCCGCGACCGGCTCGGCGAGCTGTACGAGCGGGAGCTCGCGCCGATCCTCCCGGACCCGTGGCGCGCGCGCGACGCCTACGTCGAGGTGGTGCTCGACCCGGAGCGGCGCGACGCGCGCGGGTTCCTGGGCCGCGAGGCGCGCCGCGCGCTCACGCCCGAGGAGGAGCTGAAGGCGATCCGGCTCCTCGAGATGGAGCGCGCCGCGCTCCTGATGTTCACGAGCTGCGGCTGGTTCTTCGCGGAGCTCTCCGGGCTCGAGACGGTGCAGGTCTTGAAGTACGCGGCGCGGGCGATCCAGCTCGCGCGTGACGCGGCCGGGGTGGACCTCGAGGTGGCGTTCGAGAACGCCCTCGCCCGGGCGCCCTCGAACGTGCCCGAGCTGGGCGACGGTCGCCGCGTGTGGGAGGCGCTCGTGAAGCCGAGCGTCGTGACGCTCGAGGGCGTCGCGGCGCACCTCGCCATCGCGAGCGCGGTGCGCGACACGCCGGCCGAGGGGCGGGTGTTCCGCTACGCGTACCGGCTCGAGGGGCGGCGCGCGGCGCAGTCCGGGCCCGCGACGCTGACGCTCGGGCGCATGTCGCTCGAGAGTGTCACGACCGGCGACGCGCTCGACGTCCTGTACTGCGTCCTCTACCTCGGCGCGGCCGACTTCCGGTGCGGGATCGCGCCGTACCGCGGCCCGGGCGCCCACGCGGAGGTGGAGGCGGACCTGTTCGCGAAGCTCGAGGCGGTCTCCCTGCACCGCGTGCTCCGCCAGGTGGACCGCTTCTTCCCGGGGCGCGACTACGGGCTCCGCGACCTGTTCCTCGACGAGCGGCGCCACGTCGCCCGCGTCATCGTCCAGGAGCGCATCCGGCGCTACGAGGAGCGCTACCGCGAGATCTTCGAGGGCAATCGCCGCCTGATGGAGTTCCTCCGGGAGATCGACTCACCCGTGCCGACGCCGCTTCGGGTGGCCGCCGACGTGACGCTCACCGAGCGCCTCCTCGAGCTGATGCGCCGGGCCCGGGCGGGAGAGCTCGTCCTCGCCGACGCGGAGGGGCAGCTCCGGGAGATCGTCGAGCTGTCGCGGCGCCTCGGCGCGCGCCCCTGGCTCGAGACGGTTCGCCAGGACGTCGAGGCGCTCGTCCTCGAGCGGCTCGCCGCGATCGCCGCGGGGCACGCGCCGGCGGCACGTGCGGCGGAGGCCGCGGGGATCCTCGGCCTCGCGGAGCGGCTCGGGCTGCGCGTCGATCTCTGGCAGGCGCAGAACCGGCTCTGGGCGTGGGCGGGCTCGGGGCGGGCGACGCTCGAGCGCGACGTCGCGGCGGAGCTGGCGCGCCGCCTCTGGTTCGACGAGCGCGCGGTGCTCGAGCGCGCCGGCTACGCGCTCGAGCGTTGACGCCCTGCGGCACGCTCGTCGCGCGCGGCCCCTTGCCTACCCGCCCCCCGCTTCGGGTACCATGCGCGCCTTTCCTCTCGCTGGCCGGCGCCCACCCGTGGCGGGGGCGACCCAAACCCCCGCTTCGAGACGACCTCCGGGTCGTGCTCACGAAGGTGAACGCATGGCTCACGAGAAGCTCCCCAATCTCACCGAAGCCCAGCGCGCGGCGATCAGCGCGCTCTCGAAGGACGAGCGGATGATCCAGGCGCCGGTCTGGCTCGCGCAGCAGGCGCACATCCCGAACGACGACATCGAGCGGGCCCACGCGGAGCAGGATCCCGAGGGCTTCTGGCGCGAGAAGGCGAAGCTGGTCGAGTGGATGAGGCCGTTCGAGCAGGTCTACCGGTTCGACCTGCCGAAGCACGAGTGGTTCCTGGGCGGCAAGCTCAACGCCACCGTCAGCTGCATCGACCGCCACGTGCTCGGCGACAAGCGCCTCAAGGCCGCGCTCATCTGGGTCGGCGAGGACGGCGAGGAGCACACGTACACGTACAACCGGCTCTACCGCGAGGTGAACCGCTTCGCGAACGCGCTCAAGAAGCTCGGCGTGAAGAAGGGCGACCGCGTCATCATCTACATGCCGCTCACGCCGGAGGGCATCATCACGATGCTGGCCTGCGCGCGCATCGGCGCCATCCACTCGGTGGTGTTCGCCGGCATGGGCACGCAGGCCCTCCGCAGCCGCATCGAGGACTCCGGCGCCAAGGTGATCGTCTGCTCGGACTTCACCTACCGCCGCGGCAAGAAGCTCGCGCTGAAGCCGACGGTCGACGAGGCGGTGCGCGATCTCTACTCGGTCGAGCACGTCATCGTGCACCGCCGCGGGTCGCGCCCCGGCGACGCGCCGTTCACGTTCGACTCCGAGCGCGAGCACGACTTCTACGACGTGCAGGACGGGCACGCGATCCACTGCCCGCCCGAGCCGATGGATGCGGAGCACCCGCTCTTCATCCTCTACACGTCGGGCACCACCGGGAAGCCGAAGGGCGTCGTCCACACGACCGGCGGCTACCTGGTCGGGACGACCTACCTGGCGCGCGCCTTCTACCAGATCCGCGATCGCGACATCTACTGGTCCACCTCGGACATCGGCTGGATCGTGGGGCACTCGTTCATCGTGTACGGGCCGCTCTCGATCGGGGCCACGGTGCTCTGCCGCGAGGGCGTGCCGGACTACCCGTCGCCGGACGTCACCTGGGAGCTCGTCGAGCGCTACGGCGTCAACGTCATGTTCACGGCGCCGACGGCCGTCCGCATGTGGATGAGCCATGGCGGCGACGCGCCGGCCCGGTACGACCTGCAGAAGCTCCGGCTCGTCGCCTGCGCCGGCGAGCCGCTCAACCCCGAGGCGCACCACTGGGCCCAGAAGCACCTCGTCGGCCAGTCGGGCGGCATGGTGGTGGACAACTTCTGGCAGACCGAGATCGCCGCCCCCGTGCTCGGCACCCTGCCGACCTTCGACGCTCGGCCCGGCAAGGTCGGCAAGTCGATCCCCGGAGTCGACGCGGCGATCGTCGATCAGGACGGGAAGCCGGTGCCCGACGGCCAGGGCGGCCTCCTCGTCATCCGCAAGCCGCTCCCGTACATGCTCCGCACCGTCTGGAACGACCACGCGCGGTACGAGAAGTACTGGACCGAGATCCCGAGCGTCTACACCGCGGGTGACATCGCGTTCAAGGACCGGGACGGCTACTTCGCCGTGCTCGGCCGCGCGGACGACGTGATGAACGTGGCCGGCCACCGCATCGGCACGGCGGACGTCGAGGGCTCGCTGCTCCGTCACCCGGCCGTCGCCGAGAGCGCCGTCGTGGGCCTCCCGGATCCGATCAAGGGCGAGCGCATCAAGGCGTTCGTCGTGGTGAGGGGCGGCGTCAAGCAGAGCCCGGGCCTCATCGGGTCGCTCAAGGACCACGTCCGCCAGGACCTCGGCCCCATCGCGACGCCGTCCGACATCGAGATCCGCGCCACGCTGCCGAAGACCCGCTCCGGCAAGATCATGCGCCGCTACCTGAAGGCCGTGGAGCTCGGGCAGGATCCGGGCGACGTGTCGACGATGGCGGACTGACCCGGCTCCTTTCTGCCCCGGCAGCCCCGCGTCCGTTCGCTCGTGCACGCTGGGCCCCGGGGCGGGGGCCCTCCGTCCGCTCGCTCGTGCACGCTGGGCCCCGGGGGACGCCCTCCGGCGCACTGCTCGGCGGCACGTCACCCGTGGCGCGCGCGCGGAACCGGCGATCCCATCGGCGCGCCGCCGCAGGCTAGCCTCGGCAGCAGCGCTCGCTGCGCTCGCTTGTGCCGAGGCGTCGGGCAGGCGGCGGCGCGCCAACCGGCAGTTGAAATCCGCGCGCGCGAACCGCGTGCTCTTCTCGCCGCCTGCGCGACGCGCCTTCGGGCGCCCCCCGGGGCCTGGCGCTTGCCTGGCGCTCACGGGTCAGTTTGGGTGATCCCTTCTTCTTCCCTCCGGGGAGCGCCTCACGAATCGGGCATATCGCGCGTCCGTGCATCGAGAGCGTCCCGCGCTCCCCGCCGCGTAAGCGCCAGGCCCGGGGGACGCCCGAAGGCGCGTCGCGCAGGCGCCGGCGTGAAGACCCGTTCGCGCGCGCGGCGCTGAACAACCCGCGTCGCGCCGCCGCCTGCCCGAAGCCTCGGCACAAGCGAGCGAAGCGAGCGCAGCTGCCGAGGCTAGCCTGCGGCGGCGCGACGACCTGCTCGACCGGGAACGCGCGCGCGCCACGGGTGACGTGCCGCCGAGCAGTGCGCCGGAGGGCGTTCCCCGGGCCCAGCGTGCACGAGCGAGCGGACCGAGCGCCCCGGGCCCAGCCTGCACGAGCGAGGGTCGCCACCGGGTAGGGCGGAAGGTCGGGATCACCGCTCGAACGACCGGATCGCCTCCTGGAGCGCCCTCCGGACGGGCGGCGCCCACCCGGAGTGGCCCGCGTCCTCGACGAGCACGAGCCGCGATCGGGGCATCCCCTCGTGAACCCGCGACGCCGAGATGGGCGGGCAGATGACGTCGTACCGCCCCTGCACGATGACCGCGGGGATCCCCGCGAGCCTGGGGAGGTCGCGGAGGAGCTGACCTTCCTCCACGAAGCAGCGGTTCGCCATGTAGTGGCTCTCGATCCGCGAGAACGGCAGGGCCTTCTCGAGGCCCCACTCGTCGAGCTCCCGCTCGGCCCTCTCGCGCGTCATCCCGACCGCCGACAGCCGCGTCTCGTAGAGCGCCCACGCGCGGACCGCGCGGTCGCGGACCGCGGCGTCGTCGGACGTCGTCAGGTCGAGGAGCTGCCTCGGCCAGTCCTTCGACTCGGGGTGAGGGATCGCCGCGCGGAGGTCCGCGTAGGCGTCCGGGAAGAAGGGCTCCGTGCCGCCGTGGTAGAAGTGGTCGATCTCCGGCCTCGTGCAGGTGAACACGCCGCGCAGCACGAGCGCGGTGACGCGGTCCGGGTGCCGCTCGGCGTAGGCGAGCGCGAGCGTCGCGCCCCACGATCCGCCGACCACCACCATCCGCTCGATCCCGAGGTGCTCGCGGACCTTCTCGACGTCCTCGACGAGCGCGGCGGTCGTGTTCTCGCGCAGCTCGGCGTGGGGCGTGCTCTTCCCCGAGCCGCGCTGGTCGTGCTGGACGACGAGCCACCGCGCCGGGTCGAACAGGCGGCGCATCTTCGGCGACGCCCCCGCGCCGGGGCCGCCGTGGAGCACCATCACCGGCTGGCCCTTCGGGTTCCCCGAGGTCTCCCACCGGATCGTGTGCAGGTCCGACACCTTCAGCATTCCCTCGCGGGACGGCTCGGTGGCCGGGAACAGCCCCTCGTCCTCGGCGGGCGCCGCGGGCCGTGCGCCCGCAGCCGGCGGGGCGGCCGGCCTCGAGGTGGGGGCGGAGCTCGGAGCGGCGGCGGGCGCGGCGAGCGCGGCGGCGAGGGCGAGCGCGAAGATCATGGTCTCCTCCGGGGCCGCATTCTAGTCTCGCCGCCATGCCCGTGAACGCATCCGCCCTCGCCGGCGAGATCGAGGGGGCGCTCCGCGCCGCGGCCGTGCCCGGGCGCGCCGAGCAGGAGAAGCGCTACCTCAAGTCGTCGCTCGTCCACCTCGGGTCGAGCATGCCGGCGATCCGCAGGATCGCCGTCGCGACGCGCCGCGCGCACCCGGACCTCGACCGCACGGCGCTCCTCGCGCTCGCCCGGGCGCTCTGGTCGCGCGGGATCCACGAGTGCCGCGCCGTCGTCGTGGAGCTGCTCGACGTGTACGCGGACCGGCTCGAGGCGCGGGACCTCTCCGGCGTCCTCGAGCCCTTCCTGCGCGAGTCGCGCACCTGGGCGCTCGTGGACGGGCTCGCCGCGAGCGTCGCCGGCCCGCTCGTGGAGCGCTTCCCCGCGCTCGGCCGGACGCTGGACCGCTGGGCCGCCGACGAGGACTTCTGGATCCGCCGCTCGGCGCTGCTCGCCGAGCTGATCCCGCTGCGCGAGGGGCGGGGCGACTTCGCCCGGTTCGGCCGGCACGCCGACGCGATGCTGGAGGAGCAGGAGTTCTTCGTCCGCAAGGCGATCGGCTGGGTCCTCCGCGACGCCTCGAGGCGGGCTCCGGAGCGCGTCGCGCGCTGGCTCCTCCCGCGCGCCGCGCGCGCCTCCGGCCTCACGCTCCGCGAGGCGACGAAGCACCTCGATCCGGCGAGCCGGGCGGCGGTCCTGGCGGCCGCGTCGAAGGGCGTCAGCCCGCGGCGCGCAGGAGCGCGCGCAGCCGCGCGAGGTCGAGCGGCTTCTCCAGGCAGACGTTCGGGATCCGCGCGAGGAACTCCTGCTCGCGCGCCGAGAACGCGCCGCCGGTCACGAACACGATGACTTCCGGACCGCCGCCTCGTTGACGGCGACGAACGCGAGCGTGTCCAGGTCGTAGAACCACATCGGGCTCGGGTTCCTCGTGAAGTAGAGGTCGTGTCCCGGGTCCGAGGGCGCGGCCGCGGCGCGGATGTGCGGGGCGGCGCGCTCCGCCGCGGCGACGGTCGCTACGAGGTGCGCGCGCGGCACGGGCGAGGGCAGGGCGTGGTTCGCTCCCGCGTCGAGGGCCTCCCCGACCGAGCCCTCCGGCACGAGCGCGACGAGCGCGGCGGCCTCGCCACGCACGTGCGCACGTACCGCGCGGATCGCCCGGACCGCCGCCGCCCCGTCGGTCGCCGCGACGAAGACGAGATCGGGCGTCGGCCCGCGCGCGAGCGCCCCGGTCGCCGCGTCGGGCCCCTCCGCCGTGACGACGGCGTGGCCGCGGCGCGCCAGCAGCTCGGCCGCTGCCGCGGCCTCGGCTCCGCCGACGACGAGTGCACGCACCGTCATATCCTACGCTGCCTGCCCGGGACGAAGTGTCCCCCGGACGCGGCACGCGGCAGGGCGCGCCACCGCGGCTCCCGCCAGGCGGTCGGGGTTGAAGGCGCGGCCCCGCCGCGACAGAACATCCCGGGTGTCCCCCGTCCTCGAGCTCCGCGCGGTCTCCCGCGAGTACCGCGCTGCGGGCGGCGTCGTGCTGCGCGCGGTGCGCGAGGCGACCGGCGAGGTCCGGGCGGGCAGGGTCGTCGCCATCACCGGGCGGAGCGGGTCCGGCAAGTCCACGCTCCTCCACCTCGCCGCCGGCATCGACGAGCCCACCTCCGGCGACGTGCTCCTCCTCGGCCGCTCGCTGCGCGCGCTCGGCGACGGCGAGCGGACGCGGCTGCGCCGCGACCACGTGGGGCTCGTGTTCCAGTTCTTCCACCTCGTCCCCCACCTCTCCGTGCTCGAGAACGTGCTCGTCCCGGCGCTCGTCGCGGGCGACCCCGCGCGCGCCGCCGAGGACCGCGCGCGCTCCCTCCTCGCGAAGGTCGGGCTCCAGGACCGGGCGGCGGAGCCCGCCCAGAAGCTGTCCGGCGGCGAGATGCAGCGCGTCGCGCTCTGCCGGGCGCTCCTGCGCCGCCCGTCCCTCCTCCTCGCGGACGAGCCGACCGGGAACCTCGACGAGGACACGGGGCGCGCCGTGATGGACCTCATCGTCGCGCTCGCGCGCGAGGAGGGGAGCGCGGTGCTTTACGTCACGCACAGCCGCGAGCTCGCGGACGCCGCGGACGAGGTCTGGACGATGCACTCCGGCGTGCTCGAGACCGGAGCGCCGAGGTGAGGGGCTACCTCGCCGTCGCCGTCGCGAAGGAGCTGCGCGCCGGGCAAGGCGCTGTTCCTGCTCGCGGTCGCCGGGGTCGCGCTCGGCGTCGGATCGGTCCTGTCGATCCAGCTCCTCAACCAGGGCGCGCTCGGCGCGTTCGAGGGCACGGTGCGGGCCGTCTCCGGCGAGGCCGACCTCACGGTGCTCGGCTGGGCGGGCGCCCTCGACGAGGGCCTGCTCGACGACGTGCTCGCCGTCCGCGGCGTGCGCGCGGCGATCCCGCTCTGGCGGGCCGAGGTCGCGCTGGACGGAGCGCCGGGGGAGGGGCTCGAGGTCGTGGGCGCCGACCTCCTCGCGGCGCTCCGCGTCGCCGTGGCCGCTCCCGAGGGGCGCGCTCCGGCGACGCGCTGGCGAGCCGCGGGCTGGGTGGCGGTCACGCCCGCGCTCGCGGCGGAGAAGGGCTGGCGCGAGGGGTCGCGCATCGAGGTGTCGCTCGGCTCGCGGCGGGCGACCCTCGTCGTCGGTGCGCTCGTCGACTTCCAGAAGCTCGCGCCGCTCGCGAGCCGCCGCCTGGCGGTGATGGACCTCGCGCAGGCGCAGGGGCTCCTCGGGACGCGCGGGAAGATCCACGCAGATCGACGTGGTCGCCGCGCCCGGCGTCCTGGCGGCGGACCTCTCCGCGCGCGTCGCGGCACGGCTCGGCGACCGCGCGCGCGTGACGACCCCCGAGCAGCGCACCGTCGAGGCGGCGGGGCTCCTCGCGGCGTTCCGCCTCAACCTCACCGCGCTCTCGCTCGTTTCGCTCCTCGTCGGCGGCTTCCTGGTCCACGCCTCGGTGCGCGCGTCGCTGGCGCGGCGGCGCGAGGAGCTGGGCGTCCTGCGCGTCGTGGGCGCGACGCGCGGGCAGGTGCTCGGGCTGGTGCTCGCGGAGACGCGCGCTCCTCGGCGCGGTCGGGACGGCGCTCGGGATCCCGCTCGGCTGGCTCGCCGCGCGCGCGAACCTCGCGGCGGTGAGCGGGACGGTGCGAACGCTCTACCTGCTCGAGGGGATCGAGCGGGTCGCGCTCGGGCCCGGCCTCGTGCTCCTCGGTGTCGCGATCGGCGTCGGCGGCGCGCTCGCCGGCGCGCTCGTCCCCGCCGCTCGACGCGAGCCGGCGCGATCCGCGCGCGCTGCTCGCGTCGATCACGCTCGAGGAGCCGTGCGCGCCGGCGCGGGCCGCGGCCTCGCGATCGGCGCGGCGGCCGTCCTCGCCGGGCTCGCGTTCCAGGCGGCGGCGGGCGCGCGGTGGGCGCCGTCCGGGTTCGTGCTGGCGCTCGGCGTCCTCGCCGCCGTCCCGCTCGCCGCGCCGGCCGGGCTCGCCGCGCTCGGGCGGGTGCCGCGGCCGCATCGGCTCGGCGTCCGCTTCGGCATCCGGACGCTCGCGTCGCGCCCCTCCGGCGCGTCGGTGGCCGCGGGCGCGCTGGCCGTCGCGGTCGCGATGCTGGCCGGGGTCACCGTCATGGTCGGCAGCTTCCGCGCCTCGGTCGAGCGGTGGCTCGGCGCGACGCTCCGCGCCGACGTCTACGTGACGACGCCGTCCTGGCGCCGGGCGCGGAGCGACGCGACGCTGACGGCCGACGTGGTCGCGCGCCTCCGCGCCTATCCGGGTGCGGCCGCCGTGGACGTCCTGCGGCAGGTGCAGGCCTTCGCCGGCGGGCGCCGGGCCTCCGTGTGCGGCATCGACGCGGCGCTCCCGGGCGGCGAGCGCCGGGTCGAGCTGGTCGCCGGCGACGCGCGCGACGCGATGCGCGCGCTGCGCGAGGGGGCGGCGCTCGTCTCCGAGCCGCTGGCGCGGAAGGAGGGGCTCGCCGCGGGCGGCCGGCTCGCGGTGCGCGGCCCCGCGGGCGAGGTGACGCTGCCGATGGCCGGGATCTACCGCGACTACGGCACGGAGGCGGGCGCCGCGCTCGTCGACCTCGGGACGTTCGCGCGGATCTTCGGTGAGGGGCCGCCGTCGAACGCGGCGCTGTACCTCGCGCCCGGCCTCGACGCGGAGCAGGCGGTGGCGCGGCTCAAGGCCGAGCTCGCGGGCCATGCCCTCCAGATCCGCTCGAACCGGGCGCTGCGGGGCGAGGTGCTCGCCATCTTCGAGCAGACGTTCGCGATCACGCGGCTCCTCCAGGTGATGGGGCTCCTCATCGCGGCGGCGGGGGTGACGCTGTCGCTGCTCGTGCTCGCGCGCGAGCGGCGGGCGGAGCTCGCCCTCTACCGCGCCCTGGGGGCGACGCGGGCGGCGCTCGCGGCGGTCTTCCTCGGCCGCGGCCTCGGCATCGGGCTCGCCGGGCTCGCGCTCGGGGCCGCCGGCGGGTTCGCGCTGGCGGCGGTGCTCGTGCTCGTCGTGAACCCCGCCTTCTTCGGCTGGAGCCTCGGCGTCACTGTCCCGTGGGCACGCTCGGCGGGCAGGCCCTCGCGATCCTCGCGGCCGCGGCGGTCGCGAGCCTCTACCCGGCGCTGGCGGCGAGCCGGACGCCGGCGGCGGAGCTCTCGCGCGATGCGCTCTAGCGTGCTCGCCGTCGCCCTCGCGCTCGCCGGGTCCGCCGGCGCTGCTCCGCGCGGGCCCGCGCCGGCTCCCGTCTTTCGCCCGGCCGACCCCGCGCACCGCTGGGAGTTTCCCCGGGACCACCACGCGCACCCGGGGTACCGGAACGAGTGGTGGTACTTCACGGGGACGCTCGAGGACGCGGTCGATCCGGTGCGCCGGTTCGGGTTCCAGCTCACCTTCTTCCGGCTCGGCCTCGCTCCGGTGGCCCCGGCCCTCGACTCGGCGTGGGCCGCGGCCGACGTGGTCATGGCCCACCTCGCCGTGACGGACGAGGCGGCCGGGGCGCACGCGTTCTCCGAGGTCGTCTGGCGCGCGGTGCCGCTCCTCGGCGGCTTCCCGCCCCCCGGCGAGCCGCTGCTCGCGTGGGCGCGTGCCCCCGCGGGCACGGACGGCCGCTGGACGCTCGCGCTCGACGGCGGCGCGTTCCGGCTCGCGGCGCGCGACGACGCTCGCGGCGTCGCCGTCGACCTCGCCGCGCGCCCCGCGAAGCCGGTCGCGCTCCAGGGCCCGAACGGTCTCTCGCGCAAGTCCGCCGACGGCGACCAGCGAGCCTCTACGCCTCCATCACGCGGCTCGCGACCGAGGGCACGGTCGCGATCGGCGGCCGGACGTACCGCGTCCGCGGCGAGAGCTGGATGGACCAGGAGATGGGATCGTCGCAGCTCGCGCCCGACCAGGTCGGGTGGGACTGGTGGAGCCTGCGCCTCGCCGACGGGCGCGACCTCATGATGTACCTCCTGCGGCGCGCGGACGGCGAGCCGTCCTGGCGCAGCGCCACGCTCGTCGGCCGCGGCGGTGGCGTGCGCCTGCTCGCGCCCGGCGAGTGGTCGGTGCGGGCGACCGGAACGTGGACGAGCCCGGCGACGCGCGCCGTCTACCCGTCGGGCTGGGATATCGCGGTGCCGGGCGAGGGTGTGCGCGTGACGGCGACACCTATGGTCAAGGGCGCCGAGAACGTCTCCGTGCTCGTGCCGGGTCTCTCCTACTGGGAGGGGCCCGTGGGACTCACGGGTAGCGAAAAAGGGGACGGCTATGTCGAGCTGACCGGGTACACCGGGAGTAAATTGCCCCTGTGACGTGGGACACGGGGCGCGCCAATCTCCCCCGCACGGCGTATGGAACCGGACTTGCTTCGGATTCCATGCATGGTCGACGTGGAGCGCGCTATCGCCGACGTCGTCGAGCGGGACGAGGTGGTTGTCCCACCCGAGCGCGGCGTGGCGCTCGGGATCGCGGCCCTCCTCGACGGCCGCGACGTGCCCGTGGACGCGGTCGCGAGGCTCGTCGCGGCGGACCCCGGCCTCGCGTGCGCGGTGCTCGAGGCCGCAGGCGTGCTCGACGGCGGCGAGGCGCCCGCGTCCCTCCCGCTCGCGATCGAGCGGATCGGCGACGTCGCGCTCCTCGAGCTCGCGCGCGACGCGGCCCGCGCCGTCCCTGCAGCGCGCGGCCCGCTCGCCGCGCTGCGCCGCTCCGCGTGGCGGAGCGCGGCGGCGTGCGCGCTCGTCTCGCGCGAGCTCGCGCGCGTGCGCGGCGTCGATCCCCACGCGGCGTGGCTGTGCGGCCTCCTCCACGACGTGGGTCGCGCCGCCGCCCTCGCCGCCATCGAGCGGCTCGCGGCCGGCGCGCGCGTCGGCGGGCCCGGGGCGCGCTGGGACGCGCTCGTCGAGCGCTGGCACGTCTCCGTCGGCGTCTCGCTCGCGGTGCGGCTGCGGCTCCCGAGCGAGGTGCTGGACGTCATCGCGCTCCACCATGCGGACGGGGTCGACCCGGCCCGCTCCCCCGAGCTCGTCCGGATCGTCCGGACGGCGGGCGCGGTCGTTCGCGCGCTCTGGGAGGACCCGCCGGCCGCGGAGGACGCGGCGGCGCTCGACGACCTCGACGAGCGCGAGGCCGAGCACCTCGCGCCGATGGTGGTCGCGCTGCCGTCGGCGGTGTCGGCCCTGGAGCAGGGCTCCGGGGCGGGCGCGCCGAGGCGCTCCGCCTCGGGAGAGGACGGTCCCGCGCTCCACGAGTCGAAGGGCGAGGGGGTCCGGCTCCGGGTCGCCGGCCGCGAGTACGTCGCCGTCGGCGTCGGGCCCCACCAGCTCGTCGTCTCGGGCCCGGCGCCGCTCGGCGAGGGCGCGCTTCTCGAGGTGGAGCTGCTCGAGCGGCGCGGCCTGGTCTTCCACGCGCGCGTGCTGCTCGCGTGGGCGGAGGGGGAACGCTTCGGCGCGATCCTGATGCCCTTCGCGCTCGCGGGCCCCGCGACGCTCGACTGGAAGGGGCGCGTCCCCGTGGGCGCGACGGCCTAGGCCCGCTCCCGTCGCGCGCCATGGCCCAAGCCCCGTCGAGGGCCTGCGGATCCGGGCTCGATGCGGTAGGAGAGGCGACGCATGCGCGCGTTCCTCCGCCGGAAGCTCGTCGATCCGCTCGCCCGGCAGCTGAGGCAGGGCGTGTCGCCGGCGCGGCTCGCGCTCGCGCTCGCCCTGGGGCTCGTCCTCGGCACGTTTCCGGTCCTCGGCGCGACGACCGTGCTCTGCGCCGTCGCGGGGGTGGCACTCCGGCTCAACCAGCCGGCAATCCAGGTCGCGAACTACGCCGCGTACCCGCTCCAGCTCGCGCTCTTCGTCCCGCTCTTCCGGGCCGGCGCGTGGCTGTTCGGCGCGCCGCCGCTCACGTTCACGGTCGCCGACGCGAGGGCTGCGCTCGCCCGCGACGCATCCGGGACGATCGCGACCTACGCCGGCGCGAACCTTCGCGCGGTCGTGGTGTGGGCGATCGGCGCGCCGCTCGTCGCGCTCGCGCTCCGGTACGCGCTGCGCCCGCTCATCGCGCGGCTCCACCCCGCGCCCGCGAGCGCCTGAGGGGAGTTCCCCCCGGTCTGTCCGGTCCGCCGTCCACCCCGCACGGTCCGGAGGCGCCGACCCAGGCGGCGGATCCGGTCCGTCCTCGCTCGCCTCAGGCGAGCGGCACGCGACCGCCGGACAGGAATGCCGCGGCGAGCCCCGGGTCGGCGAGGAACGCGGCCGCCATGCCGGAGACGTCCCGGCAGCGGGCGTCGAGGCCGCGGGCGGAGAGCGTCTCGGCGAGCGCGGCGAACGCCTCGTCGTGGAGCGCCTTCTGGAGGAGGTCCATCCGGACGAGGCCGGGCTGCTCGTCGTCGTCCGGCTCCTGTCCCGAGAGCGCGCGCCGGCAGTCCGCCGCGTCGAGCGAGGAGAGCCCGCGGCAGGCGAGCGGGCGCACCGGGTGGATCGCGCAGCGCGCGTCGTCGTCCAGGAACGGGCAGGCGAGCCGCTCAGCCGCGCGCTCCCGGTCCTCGAGCCAGCGCACGCGGTCGTGGAAGGCGAGGAGCGCGGCGGCCGTCCTCTCCGCGCCCGCGGACGCCCCGAGCGCGCGCAGGCGGGCCGCGACGGCGGCGCCCTCGACGGCGAGCGTCCCGACGTTCACGCGGCAGCAGCACGCGCACCCCGCCCGGCACGCCGGCCCGGGTACGTCCCGGGCGGAGGCGCGCGCCCGCTCGTCCTCGATCGCCGCCCAGACCGCCTCGACGAGCGCGGCGAGATCGGCCTCGTCGCGGGCATTCGCGAGCGCGCTCGACGCGAGCGCGGCGACCCGCTCCCGGACCCGCAGGACGGCGCTCCCGATCATTGCCCGCGATTGTTCCGGCATCTGCACGGGAAGACGAGCGTGCGCGATGCGGCAACTTGCCGCGCATCGCGGAGGGATTGGCTCCGTGCTCTCGCGGAGGCGGGCTCGCCCCGTCTACCGCCACGACACGTGCATGGCCGACCCGAAGCCGCCGGCCGCGCTCGCATCGTAGACGATCGTGGGCCCGCTGGTGATGTCGCCCGTCGCGGGATCGACGTCGATGACGATCACGTCGCCCGCGCCCCACGGCCCCGCGGCGCCCGCGCCGAACGGGTGGACCACGAGCGCGATCCGGTCGGCCTGGCCCGCGGTCTCGGGGGCCCAATCGAAGTCGGCGACGCGGGGCTGCTCGCTGCCCGCGGTCGTGACGTTGCCGTAGAGCGCCGCCGGCGTGGAGTAGACGTTCGTGTGGCTCCCGGCCGTCACCTCCGACCAGAAGACGCGATAGTCGCGCAACAGCCCGAGGTGGAGCGTACCGTCGGCCCGGAACGGCGACCAGGCCGGTCGGACGTCGTTCGCGAGGGTCCCGGCGACCTTCTCCGGGACGAAGAACGTGTCGGTGAAGTACGGGAACGCGGTGTAGATGCCGTCGCCCCCGGCGAACGAGATCATGTTGCCGTCGATCGCGGTCGGGCCGAACCAGCCGAAGGCCGGCGGGGAGGCGGCCGCGTCGAAGCCGGGCCACGTGTACGAGAAGCCGCCCGGCGCGCCCGGCAGGCTCTCGACGATGACGGCCCCGTTCGCGCCGTCCGAGTCGCGCGATCGCCACGCGACGGTGCCGCGCTCCGACCACTCGATACCCTGGAGCGCCCAGCCTGTCTCCGCGCTGCGCACCACGTGGACACCGCTGCCGTTCCACGCGGCCTCCTCGATCTCGTCCGTCGTGACGTTGGCCCAGCGGACCGTGAGGCCGTCCGGCGAGAAGCAGGGGGTCCACTCGGATTCGGTCGGGGTGCTCGTGAGCTGCAGGTTCGGGTGGGCGCCGTCCGCGCGGACGAGCCAGACGTCCCCGCCGAGCGACGCGACCAGGATCTCCTGCTTCGAGACGACCCCCACGTTCCCCATCGCGGCGCCGGTCGCGCCCACCGACACGCCCCCGTCGCGCGTCCGGAAGCCGGCGTGGGTCACCTCGAAGTAGGACGCCGACGCGGAGCCGTCCATCGTGAGCGAGAACGTCCCGTCCGCCGCCGTGTTCGTGGAGCCCGTGTCGAAGGAGTTCCAGACGACGACGTGCGCGCCCATGACCGCCGCGCCTCGAACGTCGACGACAGTGCCGGAGACCGTGACGCCCGGATAGGGGCTCACCTCCGGCGGCGGATCCACCACTGCGGGGTCGCAGGCGGACAGGACGGCGACGACCACGGCGACGGGCGGAACGGCGCGGATGGGGATCATGCGGCCTCCCTCGGTCTCGAGAAAAATACGCTCCGTCCGGGTGCGGCGTATTGGCCCGTTCAGCGCCGTCGTCCCACTCCGGCGTCCCCACACCCACCCCGGCGCCGGACGCATCACGATCTTCTCGACAGTGGGCCCCGCCGCCGGCGCGCCACGGCGCTGCGGGACCGCCTGCTCCACCGCCGGTCCCGCGGCGGACCGGAACCTGATAGGTGGAGGGGAATGAAGGCGGCGGCGCTCGCGCAGTCCGTGACGGAGGGCGGGAACCTCCTCGGCGCATTCCTCTGCGCGGGCACGATCGCGTCCCTGCGCGCCCAGGGGAGCGCCGCCGAGGTGAACGCGCTCCTCGCGGAAGGGCTCCAGACGTACGCGCCGGCGTTCCGCGCGATGCG
The DNA here is from genome assembly GCA_963821195.1 of uncultured delta proteobacterium. GTDB lineage: Bacteria > Myxococcota > Myxococcia > Myxococcales > Anaeromyxobacteraceae > Anaeromyxobacter. The sequence continues at coordinate 139,208 of CAWGDE010000022.1, read as the reverse complement.
GAAGGTCGTCAAGGGCGCGCGGGAGGTGGAGCCCGCGCTCGCGCGGCTCGAGGCGCTCGCGCGGGCCGGCGTCGACTTCGACCGGCCCGCCGCCGTCGCCGACCTCCGCGCCGCGATCCGGGAGCTGCTCTCGAACGTCGGCTTCGAGCTGCCCCGCCACGCGGCGGGCCCGGGCGTCGCGTGCGAGCTGCACGGGAAGCAGTGCCCGGCGCTCGCCGGAGGGTGACGCGCGCGCCGGCCGCCGTGCCGAGCGAGCGCGCCGGGGAGGTGCCGGGCGTGGCCGGCCCGCAACGCCCCGGGCGCTCTCTTCACGCACGGCCCGCCGGCCCGCGCCCCGGACGAACGTCGAATCGCGGGGTTGCGATCGGCCCGCGCGATGCACCCCATGCGCCCGGGAGGGTCTGCCATGTCGTCCACCGCGCACGACCGGCCTTCGAGGCCGAGGGGCTTCCGGGCGGTCGCCCTCGTCGCGCTGCTCTCGCTCTCGTGCACGACGGTGCGGGTCCCGGCGAGCGGCATCCCCGCGTCCGTGCAGATCCGCGGCGAGACGGCCGAGCCGCAGGTGGAGCTCTGGGTCGAGAGCGGGAACGACGTGAGCCCGGCGGAGGCGGCGAAGGCGGCCGCCGACGCGCGCGCCGCGCTCGAGCAGGCGCTCGCCGGCCGGCGGCTCGGCGACGGAGGGCAGCTGCTCGTCGTCCGCGCGCAGGGCGTGAGCCGGACGGTCTCGCGCCGCACCGACCAGACGGCGGCGGCCGCCGGCCTCGTCGTCGCCGCGGTCGTGATCGTCGCGGTCGCGGTCGTGGCGCTCGCCGCGGCCGGGAAGAGCGGCAAGGCGCCTTCGGCGCACCCCGCGCCCGCTCCCGGCGCTCGTCCCGCGCCCGTCCCCGGAGCCGTCGCGACGCACCCCGCTCCCGCGCCGGCTCCCGCCGCGTTCCCTCGCCCCGCGCTGCCCACTCCCACCCCGCCCGCTCCCGTCGCGGTCCGGGCGCCGCCGCGGCCGTCGGGCGGGCCGGGCCACGGGGAGATTGGGTTCGCGTTCGGCGCGAACATCCAGGTCGAGGCTCCGCCGGCGCCGGACGGCCCGCCGGCCGCCGTCTGGAGCGAGTCCATCGTCACCGGCCCGCCTCCACCCACGCCGCCGCCCCCGCCTCCGGAGCCCGGGCCCGACGAGATCGTGCTCCCGCCGCCGCCCCCGCTCGACGTGGAGCGGCGCGGGTTCTTCGCGGGTGACTCGACGCGGCTCGAGCTGACGCTCGTGGACCGCGCCACCATGCGGCCGCTCTGGGTGAAGGCCGTCGAGAGCAAGGACGATCCCCGAGACACGGCCGCCGTGCGAGCGCTGCTCGACCGCGCGCTCGCGGATCCCCGCTGGTGGTATCCGGCGCAGCCCGTGCCCCTGGCGGAAGCGCCGGGGGCGTGAGGAGCTCGCCGAGGACGCGGGGAGGGACACCCCGACCCCGACCGCGACCCCGACCGCGACCCCGACCGCGACCCCGACCGCGACCCCGACCCCGACCCCGACCCCGACCCCGACCTCGCCCCCGACCTCGACGCCGACCTCGACGCCGACCCCGACGCCGACCTCGACGCCGACCTCGACGCCGACCCCGACCCCGACCTCGACCCCGACCTCGACGCCGACCCCGCCCCCGCCCCCGACCCCGACCCTACTTCTTCCGGATCGCCACGATCACGTTCGGCACCGGCCACGCCCGCCCCGCGTCGGCCGCGCGCGGCGGTGCGCGCTCGAACGTCCCGACGCGCTCGATCTCGAGCTTCCCGCCCCGAGCGAAGAGCTGGGCCTCCGGCCCGCCCTCGACGTACATCGCCTGCGCGAGATCGATGGGTAGCTCCAGGAGCGCCTTCACGAGGTCGTGCACGGGCCACGGCGTCCGCGCGTGGAAGAAGAGCACGCGGCCCTTCGCGTCCACGCCGATCGCGGCCGTCGAGAACCGCCGGTCCGACGGCGCCCACACGTTGTGCCGCTGGCAGGACACCATCCGGATCGACTGCACGAGCGTGCCGTAGCGGCTCTCCGCGTCGGAGAGGTTCTCGCAGTCGCGATCGACGATGCGCACCGGGGGGACGCCCGAGACGAGCGGGTCGAAGGCGAGCACCGCCTTGTCCTTCGACAGCCGGCGCTGGTTCACGTGGTCGCGGCTCCTCATGAGAGACACGCTCGTCCGGTAGTCCTCCTGGTACATGCTCGCGTTGATCGCGGCCGACGCGCCGGTGCGGTAGGCCCACTCGCGCGCGGTGAGGAGCCCGCCCTCGCCCGCGGAGGCGCTCGCGAGCCGGAGCTCGAACCGGGCGGGGTCGATCCGGACCGCCGCGATCTTCCCGTCCCCGACGCCGTCCGAGGGTGGCCCGTCGAGCAGGACGTACTCGAGCCCCGGCTCGAGGGCCTGCCACGCCGGCGCGGCGGGCGCCTGCGCGCACAGGAGCACGGCCGCGAGCGCCGGGGCGAGCATCGCGGCATTGTCGGGCCCGTCCGTGACGGTGACAAGAGGCAGGGCCATGACAGGATCCCGGGCATGGCCCATCCCCTCGCCGGCAAGCCCGCTCCGAAGGACGTGCTCGTGGACGTCGCCGACCTCCTCCGCCGCTTCGCGAGCGAGGTCCCCGACCCCAGGAACCCCGCCGAACGCGTCTCGTTCGGGACCTCGGGGCACCGCGGGTCGTCCCTGCGGCGCAGCTTCAACGAGGCGCACGTCCTCGCGGTCGCGCAGGCGGTCGCCGAGCACCGGGCGAAGGCCGGCGTCACCGGCCCGCTGTTCATCGGCCGGGACACGCACGCGCTCTCGACGCCGGCGGAGGAGAGCGCGCTCGAGGTGCTCGCCGCGAACGGCGTGGAGGTCGTGGTCTCGGCGGGCGACGCGCCGGTCCCGACGCCGGTGATCTCGCACGCGATCCTCGCGCACAACCGCGGGCGGACGGAGCGGCTCGCCGACGGGATCGTCGTGACGCCCTCGCACAACCCGCCGGAGGACGGCGGCATCAAGTACAACCCGCCCGACGGCGGCCCCGCCGACACGGCGATCACCGCGGTCGTCGAGGCGCGCGCGAACGCGCTCCTCGAGGGCGGGAACCGCGGCGTCCGGCGCATCGCGCTCGACGTCGCCCGGCGGGCGCCGAACGTGAGCGCGCGCGACCTCGTCCACCCCTACGTGAACGACCTCGGCGCCGCGGTGGAGCTCGACGCCGCGCGCGGCGCGAGGATCCACGTCGGCGTCGATCCCCTCGGAGGCTCGAACGCGCACTACTGGGCGCCCATCGCTGAGCGCTACGGCCTCGACCTCACCGTCGTGAACCCGGTCATCGACCCGACGTTCGGCTTCATGCCGCTCGATCACGACGGGAAGATCCGGATGGACTGCTCGTCCCCGTACGCGATGGCGAACCTCGTCGCGATGAAGGACCGGTTCGACCTCGCGTTCGGGAACGACGCGGACTCGGACCGGCACGGGATCGTGACGCCCTCGTCCGGCCTCATGAACCCGAACCACTACCTCGCCGTCGCGATCGACTGGCTCTTCGCGCACCGCCCCGGCTGGCCGGCGTCGACCGCGATCGGCAAGACCCTCGTCTCCTCGGCGCTCATCGACCGCGTCGCGGCCCGGCTCGGGCGGAAGCTCGTGGAGGTGCCGGTGGGGTTCAAGTGGTTCGTCCCGGGCCTGCTCGACGGCTCGTTCGGCTTCGGCGGCGAGGAGAGCGCGGGCGCGTCGTTCCTCCGCCGGGACGGGACCGTCTGGACGACGGACAAGGACGGGATCTTGATGGACCTGCTCGCGCTCGAGATTCGGGCGCGCTCGGGGAAGGACCCCGGCGTCCTCTACCGCGAGCTCGCGGCCGACCTCGGCGCACCGGTGTACGCGCGCGTGGACGCGCCGGCGACGCCCAAGGAGAAGGCCATTCTCAAGAAGCTCTCGCCGTCGTCGGTCGCCGCGACGCAGCTCGCGGGCGAGCCCATCGTCGCGAAGATGACGAAGGCACCCGGGAACGGCGCCGACATCGGCGGCCTCAAGGTGGTCGCGGCGAACGGCTGGTTCGCCGCGCGCCCCTCCGGGACCGAGGACGTCTACAAGATCTACGCCGAGAGCTTCCGCGACGAGGCGCACCTCGCCCGGATCCTCGACGAGGCGCGGGCGATCGTCTCCGCGGCGCTCAGTTCTTGACGGCCGCCGGCTTCGCCTCCGGAGCGGACGCGACGGAGGGGAGGCCCGGCTCGTAGCCCGCGTCGCGGATCGCGGCGACGAGCGCGGCCGGCTGGACCCGCGCCGGCTCGTAATCGACGACGGCGCGCTTCTCCGCGAGCAGCACCTCGGCGCCGGTGACGCCGCTCACGGCCTCGAGCGCCTCCGTGACCCGGCGGACGCAGCAGCCGCAGCTCATCCCTTCCACCGGGATCGTGACCTTCGCCGTCGCTCCGGCCGCCGAGGCCGCGGCGGGAGCGCCCGCGGCGGCGGGAGCGGCGGCCGGGGCCGCGGCCTTCGTCCCCGCGCACCCGAGGGCGACGAGGGCGAGGAAGGGGAGGGAGCGGAGGGCGTGGCGCATGGGCGGGTCTCCTGGAGCCGGAACCCCGTCATGGTGGCAGAGGCCCGGCCGGGTCATCCAGCGGGCGGATGGGGGCTGCCGCGAGATGCGGCCGCGGGGCGACGGAGCTACGTCGCGCGGGCCGGAACGGGCACCGCCGCGCGGGCTCGCTCGCCGCCCGGCGCGAGCGTCGCGGACGCGAGGAGGACGAGCGCGAGCCAGGTCAGGTCCGCGAGGAGGAGGTGCACGAGCTGGAGCCAGACGGGCGCGAGGAGGAGCACGTTCGCGACGCCCGCGACGATCTCGACGGAGACGAGCCCGGCGATCGCGACGGCCGCGCGCCGAACCCTGGCCTCGGGCCGGGCGGCGAGCCCGGCGCGCGCGGCGGCGAGGAGGAGCGCGCCCGCGAGGATCGCGGCGAACGGGTGGAGGACCCGCAGGCGGAGGAGGGCGTGCCCCTCGCCCGAGAGCTCTTGCCGGATCCCCTCCGCGAGGCTCTGGCTCGGGAAGAGCGTGTCGCCGAGCGCGGCGATCGCGCCGGTGACCCCCGCGAGCAGGACGCCGAGCGCGGCGGCCGCGAGCGCGGCGGCGGCCCGGCTCCGCCCCTCGACGGCGACGCCACCGGGGTGCGCGCTCCAGTCGGCGGCGAGCGCGATCGCGCCGAGGAGGAGGAACGTGTTCACGAGGTGGACGGCCATCACGTAGCCGCGCGCCGCCGACGGATCGCGCGCCACCCAGCCGAACAGGACGAGCCCCGCCCCGACCGCCGCCTCGAGGCACATGAGGGCGATCGCGGCGGCGGAGGCGCGCCGAGCGGCGTGGCCGCGCGGGAACGCCCGGAACGCCCAGACGACGAGCACGACGACCGCGAGCAGGGCGATCCCGCTCGTCGCGCGGTGCGTGAACTCGACGACGGTCTCGAGGCGCGGCGAGCGCGGGACCACCTCGCCGTTGCAGGTGGGCCAGTGCTTCCCGCAGCCGGCGCCGGAGCCGGTCGCCCGGACGAACGCTCCCCAGGCGACGACGAGGAGGTTGTAGCCGAGCACCGTCCAGGCGAAGCGGGTGAAGGCGGGCATGTCCCGGACTCAAAGCACCGGGAGGGGAGGGGCGCAACGGCGCAGGAGGGGGGGCGACGACGCCGACGACGACCTCGACCCCGACCCCGACCCCGACCCCGACCTCGACCCCGACCTCGACCCCGACCCCGACCTCGACCTCGACCCCGACCCCGACCTCGACCCCGACCCCGACCTCGACCTCGACCCCGACCCCGACCTCGACCTCGACCTCGACCCCGACCCCGACCCCCGACCCCCGACCTCGACCTCGACCCCGGCTCGCGGGATCATCCCACCATGCCCGCCGACTTCCTGACCCACGACGTCCCCGTCTTGAAGAAGTACGTGTTCCGGCTCGGCCTCTCCGGCTCCTTCGGCCTCGACGAGGCCGGCTGCCGCGAGGCGCTCGAGCGGATCCAGTACGTCTTCTGGTTTCCCCAGATGAAGGGGCTCACCGCGGCGCTCAAGGACGCGATCCGGCGGGATCGCGCGCGCTACGTCGTCGCGACCGGCCCCATCCTGGGCCACTTCCCGGGCCTGGTGCGCCGGGCGGTCGAGAGCCGGCTCCGGGCGCTCGGGACGGACTACCTCGACGTGCTTCAGCTCTCGTGGCTCTCGAAGATGTCGGCGTTCACGGGCGCCGTGCAGGACGAGATGGTCCGGCTGAAGAAGGAGGGCAAGGTCCGCGCCCTCGGCGCGACGACGCACGACCGGCCGCGCGCCGGGCGGCTCGCCGAGGACTCGATCCTCGACCTCCTCCAGATCCGCTACAACGCCGCGCACCCCGGCGCGGAGCGGGACGTCTTCCCGCACCTCGCGCGGCGGCGCCCGGCGCTCGTCGCGTACACCGCGACCTCCTGGCGGAAGCTCATGAGGCGGCCGCGCGGCTGGACGGGCAACGTGATGACGGCGGGCGACTGCTACCGCTGGGTGCTCGCGAGCCCGCACGTGGACGTCGTGCTCACCGGGCCGCGGAACGTCGCGGAGCTCCGCGAGAACCTCGCCGCCGCGGACCGCGGGCCGCCCTCGGAGCCGGAACTGGCGTGGATGCGCGAGTTCGGGAGAGCGGTGCACGGGTAGGGGAGGCGCTCCCTACGGCGCGTCCGTCGGATCCCAGCTCGTCCGGTACCCCTCGTCGAGCCCGTCCAGCGTCTTCAGGTCCTGCGCGTCGAGCGAGAAGCCGTAGACGTCCGCGTTCTCGCGGATCCGCTCGGGCCGCACGGACTTCGGGATGACGACGAGGTCGTGCTGCAGCCCCCAGCGGAGGAGGACCTGCGCCGGCGTCCGCCCGTGCTTCCGCGCCACCGCGGCGAGCGCGGGGTGGTCCATGCGGTGCCCGCGGACGAGCGGCCCGTACGCCTCGAGCTGGATCCCGTGCTTGCGGCAGTGGGCGAGGAGCGCCTTCTGGTGCAGGAACGGGCTGAACTCGACCTGGTTCACCGCGGGCGGGACCTTCGCCCGGGCGAGCAGCTCGTCGAGGTGACGCACCGTGTAGTTCGAGACGCCGATCGCGCGGGCCTTCCCGTCGGCGAGGATCTTCTCCATCGCCTGCCAGGTGTCGTTCCGGAGCCCCTCGACCGGCCAGTGGACGAGGTACAGATCCACCTGCTCCATCCCGAGGCTCTCGAGGCTCTTGTCGATCGCGTGGAGCGCCTTGTCGTGGCCGTGGTCCGCGTTCCAGAGCTTCGTCGTGACGAAGACCTCGCGCCTCGCGACGCCGCTGTCCCGGATCGCGGCGCCGACGTCGGCCTCGTTCCGGTAGGCGCGGGCGGTGTCGACGTGGCGGTAGCCGCAGGCGAGCGCCTCGGACACCGCGCGGCGCGTCTCCTCGCCGGGCGCGGACTGCCAGACCCCGAGGCCGAGGCGAGGCATCTCGACGCCCCCGCGGAGCGTCACCGTCGAGCGCAGCGTGAGGCCGTCTCCCGCCATGGAACCTTCCCTCCGGCCGCGCGGCGGCGGCCCGCCCGGCGGGACATAATGCCGGCACCATGCACGTGCTCGTGGCGGGATGCGGCTGGCTCGGGACGGCGATCGCGCGGGCGCTCGTCGCCCGCGGAGAGCGGGTGACCGGCATCCGGCGCGACCCGCCGCGGGCGGCCGCGCTCGCGCCGCTCGGGATCGAGCCGCTGGCGCTGGACCTCACCGCGCCGGGGGCGCAGGCGCGGCTCCCGGCGGCCGACGCGATCGTCGCCTGCCAGTCCGCGTCGGCGGACGGCGCGGCCGCGTACCGCGCCGCCTACGTGGACGCGAACCGGACGCTCCTCGCGGCCGGCGCGCGGTGCGGGGCGCGCGCGTTCGTCTACACCGGCTCGACGGGCGTGTTCGGCCAGCGGGACGGCTCGGACGTGGACGAGGCGACGCCGCCCGCGCCGTCGAGCGCGGGCGCGGAGGTGCTCGTCGAGGCGGAGCGGCTCGTCACGCGCGCGGCGGGCCCGGCGCTGCGCGCGTCGGTCGTGCGGCTGTCGGGGCTCTACGGCCCGGGCAGGGCCGGGATCGTCGAGCGCGTCCGTACGGGCGCGCTCGCGCTCGGGCCGGGAGACGACGCGTGGATGAACTTCTGCCACCTCGAGGACGCGGTCGCGTTCGTGGTGGCGGCGCTCGATCGCGCCCGGCCGGGGGCGATCCACCACGGGAGCGACGCCCGGCCGGCGCGGCGGCGCGAGGTGGTCGAGTGGATCGCGGCGCGGATCGGGGTCGCGCCGCGGCGGAGCGACGCGCCCGCGGGCGGGCCGAGCCGGCGGATCCTGTCGGAGCGGACGCGCGAGGAGCTGGGCGTCACCCTGGCGTTCCCGTCGTTAAAGGAGGGGCTGGCGCCGCTCGTGCCCGAGGCGGAGAAGAAGTAGGCGGTCGCGGTCGCGATCGCGGTCAGGGTTGCGGTCGGGGTCGCGGTCCCGCTCGCGGTTCAGCCGCGCCTCACCGCGTCGCGAAGCACCGCCGCCGCCCGCTCGATCTCCTCCTCCGCGAGCATGTCCTCCGACGCCCCCTCGAAGCACCGCCGCCCGCGGAGCCGCTCGGGCGTGCCCGCGTACCAGGGCACGAGGTGCAGGTGGAAGTGCCGGACCGCGTCCCCGATCGAGAACGCGTACACGTGAGCCGCCCCGAGCGCCGACCGCTGCGCCGCCATCACGCGCGCGGCGAGCGGGCCGAGCGCGGCGAGCGCGCTCGCGTCGAGGTCCGGCCACGCGCGCGCGTGCCGCTCGCTCGTGAGCACGACCCAGCCGCGAAGCGGGGACGGATCGGCGAGCGCGTGCAGGACGAAGCCGCCCTCCCGGAGCAGGATGCCACCCGGCGTCCGGCGCGAGCCCACCGCGATCTCGCACGCGATGCACGACTTGGAGTGAATCAACGTTTCTTTCATCACAGCGGCGATCCCGCCGCCGCGAGCGCCCCTCGATGACGTACCGTGAATCGTCCCAGAGGGAGCCGGGGCACGTTGACGCACCTGCAACCCCGCGTCAACCCAGGGGACGCGCGCGCCGTGGCGGATGATCGCTCGCCCTGTACCCACCTGGGGCTTTGCCCCACATCCGCTTCGATACACCTTCGTCCCGTCCCGGGTGCCGTCACGAGCGGGGAATGGTCCGCTCGGTCGGCTGTTCGTGTCCGGGTACCCGGGAGGTCGGACGTGTTCGCGCAGCCCAATCCCTCGCCCCTCGCCCAGCTCATCCGGTCGGAGACCACGGTCTCCGGGCACCGGAACCTCTACTGTCTCCACTACGACGCGTGCCTCGACGTCGCGGTGAAGCTCGACTGGGACAGCTGGTCCTGCGAGAAGTGCCCGCTCTTCGCCCGGCACGCGGCTCCGCGCGACTTCGCGGGGCCTTACGCGAACGAGCGGCACGGCATGCCGCAGCCGTAGCGGCACGGTGGGCGCGAGCGGGGGGAGCCGCCGTCCACTGCGGGTGACGGCGGCACGAAAAGGGCGGTGCGCGGGGGGCGCGGGCGGCTAGGATTCGCCGCCATGACGACCCCGATCGCCCGCGGCGCGCTCGCCGCGATCACCGCGCTTCTCGCCTTCTCCGGCTCCGCCCAGACGCCGCCGCCCCAGCCGACCCCGGCCGACGCGAAGGCGTTCGTCGCCCAGGTGAACGACGACCTGAAACGGCTCGTCGTCCGGTCCTCGACCGCGGACTGGATCAAGCAGACCTACATCACGGACGACACCGAGCGGAACTCCGCCGCCATGAGCGAGGACCTCATGGCGTACATGTCCCGGATCGTCCCGGAGGCGGCGCGCTTCGACGGCGCCTCCGCCGACGCGGACACGAAGCGGATGCTGCACCTCCTCGAGGTGAGCTCCTCGCTCCCGGCGCCGCGCGACCCCGGGAAGCGGCGCGAGCTCGCCGAGGTCGCGGCGAAGCTCGACGGCATGTACGGCAAGGCGACCTGGTGCGGCGCCGCCGAGCCGCGGAACAAGGAGAGGTGCCACGACATCCTCTCGACCGAGGAGATCTTCCAGAAGAGCCGGAACGAGGCCGAGCTGCGCGCCGCGTGGCTGGGCTGGCAGTCGACCTCGCGCGACATGAAGCCGCTCTTCGAGACGCTCGTCACGCTCGGGAACGAGGGCGCGCGAGAGATCGGGTTCGACGACCTCGGCGCGCTCTGGCGGTCGGGCTACGACATGACGCCCGCCGAGCTCGAGGCCGACGTGGACCGGCTCTGGGGCGAGGTGAAGCCGCTCTACGAGGACCTGCACTGCTACGTCCGCGGCCGCCTCCAGAAGATCTACGGGAAGGAGGTCGTCCCCGACGGGAAGCCCATCCCGGCGCACCTGCTCGGCAACATCTGGGCCCAGGAGTGGGGGTACCTCTACAAGGAGATGGAGCCGTACCCGGGCGTCGGCTCCATCGACCTCACGGCGGCGCTCCGGAAGCAGAAGTACGGTCCCGAGAAGATGGCGAAGCTCGCCGAGGGCTTCTTCTCGTCGCTCGGGCTCGACCCGCTCCCGAAGACCTTCTGGGAGCGCTCCATGCTCACGAAGCCGCGCGACCGCGAGGTGGTCTGCCACGCGAGCGCGTGGGACGTGACGTCCTCGGGCGACCTGCGCATCAAGATGTGCATCCGGCCGATCGAGGAGGACTTCATCACGATCCACCACGAGCTCGGCCACAACTACTACCAGCGCGCGTACGTCCACCAGCCGTTCCTGTACCAGGGGAGCGCGAACGACGGCTTCCACGAGGCGCTCGGCGACACCATCTCGCCGCTGTCGATGACGCCGACCTATCTCCAGAAGGTCGGGCTCGTCTCCAAGGTCCCGAACGACGAGCGCGCCGTCCTGAACCACCAGATGCGGAACGCGCTAGAGGGCGTCGCGTTCCTGCCGTTCGGGCGGCTCGTCGACCAGTGGCGGTGGGAGGTCTTCTCCGGGAAGGTGAAGCCCGACCGCTACAACGCGCGGTGGTGGGAGCTCCGCCGCGAGTACCAGGGCGTCTCCGCGCCGGCCCCGCGCGACGAGCAGCGCGACTTCGATCCGGGCGCGAAGTACCACGTGCCGGGGAACGTGCCGTACCTCCGCTACTTCCTCGCGCGCGTCTACCAGTACCAGTTCCACGAGGCGCTCTGCCGCGCGGCCGGGTGGAAGGGCCCGCTGCACGAGTGCTCGATCTACGGCTCGAGGGAGGCCGGGAAGCGGCTCGCCGCGATGATGGCCATGGGCGCGTCGCGGCCCTGGCCGGACGCGATGGAGGCGCTCACCGGCCAGCGGAAGGCGGACGCGGGGCCGCTCCTCGCGTACTACGCGCCGCTCCGCGCCTGGCTGAAGAAGCAGAACGCGGGCAAGCAGTGCGGCTGGTGACGGGCCGCGCCTGAACCGACGAGACCGGGGGCCCCGGGCGCCGCGCGCGGTGCGCGCCCGCTACTTCGCCGGCGCGGCGGCCGAGCGATCGGGCTCCGAGATCCCGCCGCCGGAGGACCGGCGCCCGCGGCGGGCGCCGCGGAGCCGCTCGAACGAGACGTAGAACACCGGCGTCACGTAGAGCGTCAGGAACTGCGAGAACAGGAGGCCGCCGACGACGGCGAGGCCGAGCGGCCGGCGCGACTCCGCGCCCGCGCCCCAGCCGAATGCGATGGGCAGCGTGCCCATGAGCGCGGCCATCGTCGTCATCATGATCGGCCGGAACCGGACGAGGCAGGCCTCCTCGATGGCGTCGCGCGGCGACTTCCCGGCGCGCTGCGCCTCGATCGCGAAGTCCACCATCATGATGCCGTTCTTCTTCACGATCCCGACGAGCATCACGATCCCGACGAACGCGTAGAGCGAGAGGTCCACGCGGAACACGAGGAGCGTGAGGAGCGCGCCGAACATGGCGAGGGGGAGGGCGGTGAGGATCGTGAGCGGGTGGACGAAGCTCTCGTACAGGATCCCGAGCACGATGTAGATGACGAGCACCGCGACGAGCAGCAGCCCCCACAGCCCCTTCGTCGACTCCTGGAACGCCTGGGCGGTCCCCTGGAACCGGGTCGAGACGGTGTCGGGGAGGAGATCCTCGGCGGCGCGCCCGACGGCCGCGACCGCGGGGCCGAGCGACGCGCCCTCGCGCAGGTTGAAGATGATGTTCACCGCGGCGAGCTGGCCGGCGTGGTTCACGGACAGGGGGCCGACGTTCCGGTCGAGGCGCGCGAGGGCGTCGAGCGGGACGAGCTTGCCGGTCCCGGAGCGGACGTAGACGAGCGACAGCGAGGACGGGTCCTCGCGCGACGCCGGGTCGAGCTCGAGCAGGACGTCGTACTGATCCTCGGGGGCGCTGATCACCGACACGCGGCGCGAGCCGAACGCGCTGTAGAGCGCGTCCTCGATCGAAGCCGGCGAGACCCGGAGCGCCGCGGCGCGGTCGCGATCGATGTTGACGAGGATGCGCGGCGAAGAGAGGCGCAGGTCGGAGGTGACGTCCACGAGGCCGGGGATGTCGCGCATCCGCGCCTCGAGCGCGGGCGCCGCCTTGTACAGGACCGCGGGATCCGCGTCCTGCAGCGTGAACACGTACTGGGCGCGGTTGCCGCCGCCCGCCGCGAAGGAGATCGGCGGCGGGTTCACGACCGACGAGCGGATCCCGGGGACCGCCTGGATCTGCCGGCGCAGGTCTGCGACGATCTGATCGACGTGCGCGCGCTTGCCGTCGCGGAGCTTCATGAAGACGAAGCCGTTGCCCGACGTGCCGCGGCTCGAGGCGCGCGAGTTGGCGAACTCGACCCCGGGGTGGGAGGTCGCGATCGTCGCGACCGCGCGCTGGCCCCGGACCGTGGCGTCCCAGCTCGCGCTCTCCGACGACTCGGTGTAGACGAGCGCGCGCCCGGTGTCCTCGCTGGGGAGGAAGCCCTTCGGGATGATCGCGAAGAGCGGCACCATCGAGACGAAGACGGCGAACGAGAAAACGAGCACCGTCCACGGGTGCGCGAGCGACCACGCGAGCCCGCGGCCATAGAGCCGCAGCGCCGCGTCGAACCCGCGCTCGCTCCAGCGGTAGAGCCGGCCGTGGCGCGGCTCCCCCTCGTGCGCCTTCAGGAAGCGCGCGCACAGGAGCGGCGTCAGCGTGAGCGAGACGACGCCGGAGACGAGGATCGCGGCGCCGATCGTCACCGCGAACTCGTGGAGCAGCCGCCCCACGAGCCCCCGCATGAAGAGCACCGGCAGGAACACCGCCGTCAGCGAGATCGTCATCGACACGATGGTGAACGCGATCTCCTTCGAGCCCCGGAAGGCCGCCTCCAGGACCGGCTCGCCGCGCTCGATGTGGCGGACGATGTTCTCGAGCATCACGATCGCGTCGTCCACGACGAAGCCGACGGCGAGCGTGAGGGCCATGAGCGAGAGGTTGTCGAGGGAGTACCCGAACACGCTCATGATCGCGAAGGTGCCGACGAGGGAGATCGGGAGCGCGAGGCTCGGGATCACCGTCGCGGGCACGTTCCGCAGGAAGAGGAAGATGACGAGGATGACGAGGGCGAGCGTGAGGAGCAGCGTGAACTGGACGTCGTCCACGGACCGCTGGATGGAGACGGAGCGGTCGTAGACGAGCATCAGGCTCGCGGCCGCGGGGAGCTGGCGCTCCACGACCGGGATGAGCGCGCGGACCGCCCGGGCGATCTCGACCGTGTTCGTGCCGGGCTGGCGGCGGACCGCCACCATGACGCTCCGCTGGTCCTTGCCGTCCTGCACGAACCAGGCGGCCTCGCGATCCTCCGCGACGCCGTCGAGCACGGTCGCGACGTCGCCGACCTTCACCCGGGCGCCGTCGCGGAAGGCGACCGCGACCTCGCGGAACCCCGCGGCGTTCATGAGCCCGCCCGTCGCCTCGACCGTGTAGGCGCGGTCGCGCCCCATCACGACGCCGGTGGGGAGGTTCGAGTTCGCGTCGCGGACCGCGCTCGCCACCTCGTCGAGCCCGATCCCGCGCCCCGCGAGCGCGCGCGGGTCCACCTGGATGCGGACCGCGTACTTCTGCGACCCGTAGATCGCCACCTCGGCGACGCCCGGGATCGTCGCGATGCGCTGCGCGACGAGGTCCTGCGCGTATCGGTTCAGCTGCGAGAGCTGGAGCGTGGGGGACGTGAAGGAGAAGTACAGGATGGGCTGGTCCGCCGGGTTCACCTTCCGGAAGGTGGGCGGCGACGGCATGTTCGGTGGCAGCTGGCCGAGCGTCGCCGCGATGGCCGACTGCACGTCGAGCGCGGCGCCGTCGATGTCGCGCGACAGGTCGAACTCGATCACGATCTCCGTCGAGCCCTGGCTCGACGACGAGTTCATCGACTTGATCCCCGCGATGTTCGAGAACTGCCGCTCGAGCGGCGTCGCGATGGACGACGCCATCGTCTCGGGGCTCGCGCCCGGGAGGCTCGCCCGCACCGAGATGGTCGGGAAGTCCACCACCGGCAGGTCCGACACGGGCAGCGAACGGTAGGCCATGAGGCCGAAGACGGTGAAGCTCGCCATGACGAGCGTCGTCATGACGGGCCTGCGGATGAAGGGCGCCGAGAGGTTCATCTCGCGGCCGCCCGGTCCTGGAGGACCTCGACCGTCGCGTCCGGGCGGAGCTTCAGCGCGCCCTCGGTGACGACGAGCTCGCCCGCCGAGATCCCCTTCGCGATCACCGTCTCCGCATCCCCCGCCTGCGCGACCTCGACCAGCCGGAGCTGCGCCTTGTGGTCCGGGCCGACCACGTACGCGTACTCGCCCTGCTGCCCCGACGAGACCGCGCCGGACGGCACGACGACCGCCTTCGCGCGCTCGGAGACGCGGATGCGCACGTCCACGATCTGGCCCGGCCAGAGGATCTCGTCTTCGTTGTCGAACCGCGCCTTGAGGAGGATGGTCCCGGTGGTGGGATCCACCGCGTTGTTCACGAACGCGAGGGCGCCCTCCACCTCGTCCGCCGCGCCCGAGGTCCGGATCCGGACCCGGGGCGGCACGTCCCTGCGCGCGCGCAGCACGGCGAGGTTCCGCTCCGGCACCGAGAACTCCGCGAACACGGGCTTCACCTGCTCGATCGTCACGAGCGGCTCGGGCGCGCCCGCCGACACGAGGTTTCCCGGGTGGACGAGGATCCGCCCGGTGCGCCCCGACGTCGGCGCGCGGATCGTGGCGTAAGCGAGGTTGAGCTGCGCCCGCTCGACGGCGGCCCGGTCGGCCGCGACCTGCGCCTCGAGCGCCGCAGCGGTCGCCTTCGCGGCGTCGAACTGCTGGCGCGTCACGAACTCCTTCTCGACGAGCCCGTCGTACCGGGTCGCGTCGGCGCGCGCGTTCTCGGCGCGGACCTCGTCCTGCGCGAGCCGGGCCCTGGCCTCGAGGAGCTCGGCCTCGAACGGCCGCCGGTCGATCTCGAGGAGGAGGTCGCCCTTCCTCACGGTCTGGCCCTCCGTGAAGTGGACGGCGACGAGGGCCCCGGAGACCTGCGGCCGGATCGCGACCGACTGCGACGAGACGATCTTGCCCACCGCGCGCAGCTCGACCGGCACGTCCTTCTCGATCGCCGCGGCGGCCCGAACCGGCACGGCGCGCGCGGCCGCCTTCCCCTCGGTCCGGGAGCAGGCGACGGCGGCGGCGAGGAGCAGGAGGGCGCGGCGTGGGACGCTCATGGGGCGGGGGCTCCTCCGGGAGCGGGGGCGGGGATCTGCAAGCTTGCGCCCTTCGGGGCGGCCGCGTCGAGCCGGCCGGACGCGCGGGCGAGCAGCGCGAGGGACACGAGGTAGTCGGCCCGCGCGCGGATGCTCTCGGCCTGCGCGAGCTCGAGGGCCGCCTGCGCATTCAGGAGGTCGATGATCGAGCCGACGCCTTCCTTGTACCGCCCCTGCGCGACGTCGACGTTCGCGCCCGCCGCCTGCACGAGGTCGCGCGACGTGGCGATGCGATCCGCGGCGGTGCGCACCCCCTGGTAACCGGTCCAGATGTCGAGCGCGACCCGCTGCGAGGTCGCGTCCGCGCGCGCGCGCGCGGCGTCCGCCGCAGCGCGCGCCGCGAGCACGTCGTACGCGGGCTTCACGCCGAGGCCGTCGAGGAGCGGGAGCCGCAGCGCGAGGCCGACAATCCAGCCCGGGCTCTCGGAGACGCCGTCGGGCGAGTAGTAGTACGGGTAGAAGACGGTCCCCTGGAACGAGAGCGTGGGCCACGGCGCCCGGCCGGCCGCGCGCGCGCGCGCCCCGGCGGCCTCGGCGGCCGCCTGCGCGCTCCCGACGTCCGGGTTGCGGGCCTGCGCCGCGGCGAGGAGGGCGTCGATGGCCGGCTGCGCCGCGTCCAGGTTCACGTCGGCGGGGAGCGTCCCCACGTCCAGCTCGGCCGTCGGCGGCAGCCCCGCGAGCGTCGCGAGCGCGCCGCGCACCGCGAGCGCCTGCCCCTGGTACTGCTGGAGCGTGAGGCGCGCCTGCGAGAGCGCGGTGCGCGCCTGGAGGACGTCCGCGACGGTCGCGAGGCCCGCGCGCTGGCGCGCCTGTGCCGACGCGAGGCTCGTCTCGGCCTGCTTCACCGTCGCCGTCTCGGCCTCCACGAGCGCCCGCGCGCCCAGATACCCGAGGTAGCTCTGCTGGACGGAGAGCACGAGGTTCGCGACCGCGGAGACCTCGGCGAGCCGCGCCGCTGCGAGCGTGAAGTCGGCCGCGTCGATGAGCGCGCCGCGGGCGCCCAGGTCGACGAGGAGCCAGCTCAGGGTGGCGGCCGGGGTGAGGGTGGTCTGCTTCGAGTCGGGCCGGCCGTTGATGGTCGCGCCCGTCCGCTGGCGGGAGAGCAAGAGGCTCAGGTCCAGGCTCGGGAGCCACGCCGCGCGCTCCGAGCCGGCCTGCGCCGCGGCGGCGCGCGCGTCGTACCATGCAGCGCGCGTCGTCGGGTCGTGCGCGAGCGCGAGGTCCAGGATGTCGGCGAGGGAGCGGGGCGCGGCCGAGGTCGTGTTCGAGGTCGAGGTCGAGGGGGTCGAGGTCGAGGTCGAGGTCGGGGTCGAGGTCGGGGTCGGGGTCGGGGTCGGGGTCGAGGTCGGGGTCGGGGTCGAGGTCGGGGTCGGGGTCGAGGTCGGGGTCGGGGTCGAGGTCGGGATGGATCTCGCCGCCTCCTCCCGCGCGACCTGCGCAGGCGGCGGCGCGCGCTGCGCCACCCAGGTGGACGGCAGACAGGCGGAGCCCAGGACCGCGACGGCGATCGCGAGTGCGACCGCGCGCTCTCCCGGGCGCGTCGAGCGGTAAGCGGGCATTGCGCCCCCCTATTTGGCCCACTCGCGGGTGCGCGTCAACGAACCGAGCGCGCGGGCTCCGATAGCGGGGGGTTACGTCTCGTCGCGCGCGATCGTCACGCCTCGCCCCGCAGGATCGGGTCGAGCTTCCCCTCACGCTCGAGGGCGTCGACGTCCGAGAACCCGCCGAGGGATCGCTCGCCCGCGAAGATCTGCGGCAGCGTCATCTGACCGGTGCTCTCGGCGAGCCAGACCCGGAGGTCGTCATTTCCCTCGACGTCGACCTCCTCGTAGGCCACGCCCTTCTTGTCGAGGAGCCGCTTCGCGCGGACGCAGAACGGGCAGTTCTGCTTCGTGTAGACGATGACCTTCGCGCTCATGTCCTGAGAAATTTAACGCGGCGCGTTCACCAGCGCACGAGGCGCGAGCGCGTCCCGAGCCCGGCCGGCTCGAGCGGGAAGAGGCTAGCCCGCGGCGCGTGCGCCGAAGATGGCGTCGCGGGCGGTCTCGGCGACGGCGACCACCGCCGGGTGGCGCAGGCGGCGCTCGACCGTGATCGCGTAGAACGCCTCGCGGACGTCCTCGGCCCGGCCGACGAGCTGCACGCCGTACTGCGTCCGGATGTCGTCCTCGAGCACCGACGGGACCGCGAACACGCCGAAGCCGCGGGCGCCGAACGCCTTCATGAGCGCGCTGTCGTCGAACTCGCCGGCGATCCGCGGGTGCAGGCCGGCCGCGGAGAGCCAGGCGTCGAGCGCCCGGCGGAGCGCGGTGCCCGGCGCCGGCACGAGCAGCGGCGCTCCGTCGAGCGAGCGCGGGAAGCCCTTCTTGAGGTGGGCGAGCCGGGGCGCGGCGAGGAACGAGGTCCCGCAGTCGCCGAGCCGGTGGTTGAAGGCCTTCACCTTCACCTCCTCCGACGCCGGCACGTCCGCGATCACGACGTCGAGGTCGTGCAGGGCGAGCGCGCCGAGGAGCTGCGGGAGCGGCCCCTCCCGGCAGACGAGGACGATGTCGGGGTGCGCGTCGACCGCGGGCTGCAAGAGCAGCGCGGCCATCCGCTTGGGGATCACGTCGAGCACGCCGGCGACGAGCCGCAGCCCCTGCCCCGTCGGCAGCCCCTTCACCGCGCGCTGCAGCTCGCGCCCGGTCCGGAAGATGTCGTCCGCGAAGCGGAGCACCGTCCGGCCGGCGTCGGTGAGGACGAGCCGCCGCCCCTGGCGCTCGAGGAGCTTCACGCCGAGGCTCGCCTCGAGCGTCTTCAGCTGGTTCGAGATGGTCGGCTGCGCGAGCCGGAGCTCCTCGCTCGCGCGCGCGATGCTCCCTGCGCGCGCCACGGTCCAGAAGTAGAAGAGGTGGTGGTAGTTGAGCCACTCCATCGCTTTCGGAAAATCTAACCCAGACCGAGTAACATTCTCACCTCGGAAGCGCGGCCCACGGGCTAGAAGGGCCCACCCGCCCCGGCGGAGTCCCGCATGGAGACCGTCGCAAACCCGTGGCTCTGGGCCGGCTTCCTCGCGGTCGTGCTCGTGCTGCTCGCGCTCGACCTCGGGATCTTCCACCGCGCCGACCGGATCGTCCCGGCGCGCGAAGCGCTCTCGTGGGTGGTCGTCTGGGCGATCCTCGCGCTCGCCTTCAACGGCTTCGTCTGGTGGCGCTTCGGCCCGACCCGCGCGACGGAGTTCCTCACCGGCTACCTCATCGAGCAGTCGCTCTCCGTCGACAACCTCTTCGTCTTCGTGATCGTCTTCGGGACGTTCCGGATCCCGCCGCACCTGCAGCACCGGGTGCTCTTCTGGGGGATCCTCACCGCCCTCGTCCTGCGCGGCGGGATGATCCTCGGCGGCACGGCGCTCCTGCAGCGGTTCCACTGGCTGCTCTACGCCTTCGGAGCCTTCCTGCTCGTGACCGGCGTGAAGCTCTTCTTCCACGAGGAGGAGGAGCACGAGCCCCAGCACAGCCTCGCCTTCCGCGCGCTCCGGCGCGTCATCCCCGCGACGCCCGTCCTCGAGGGGCACCACTTCTTCGTGCGCCACGGCGGCCGCTGGGTCGCGACGCCGCTCCTCCTCTGCCTCGCGCTCATCGAGATCTCGGACGTGGTGTTCGCGCTCGACTCGGTCCCCGCGATCTTCGGCGTGACGCTCGACCCGTTCATCGTCTTCACGTCGAACGTGTTCGCGATCCTCGGCCTGCGGTCGCTCTACTTCGCGATCGCGAGCCTCATCGGCCGGTTCGAGTACCTCAAGGCGGGGCTCGCGATGGTGCTCGTCTTCATCGGCGCGAAGATGCTCGCCGCGCGATGGGTGCACGTGAACGCCGCGGTCTCGCTCGGCGTCGTCGTCGCCCTGCTCGGCGGCTCGATCGGCTTCTCCCTGCTCAAGACGCGGCGGCTCGCCGACGAGGTCGCGGACGCCGGGGGCGCGCCGGAGCGGCCGGACGCCGCGCGGCGCGGGTGACGCCGGGGCGCTACGCCCAGTCCCGCGGGCGCCGCAGCACCTCGAGGAGCGCCGCCTCGCGGCTCCCCGGCTCCGCCCGGTGGTCGTACGGCCAGCGCACGCGCGGCGGCAGCGACATGAGGACGGACTCCGTGCGCCCGCCCGTCTCGAGGCCGAACACGGTCCCGCGATCGAGGACGAGGTTGAACTCGACGTAGCGCCCCCGCCGGATCTCCTGCCAGCGCCGCTCGGGCTCGCCCCAGGGCAGGTGTCTCCGGCGCTCCGCGATCGGCAGCCACGCCGCGAGGAACGCCCGCGGGAGCTCGGAGACGAAGGCGAGCGCCCGGTCGAGGTCGCCGCCGAGGTCGTCGAAGAAGATGCCGCCCACGCCGCGGTGCTCGCCGCGGTGGCGCAGGAAGAAGTAGTCGTCCGCGCCGCGCTTCAGCTCCGCGTGGCGGCCCGGCACGTGCCCGTTGCACAGCTCGCGCAGGGCGCGGTGGAAGTGGGCGCAGTCCTCGTCGAACAGGTAGTAGGGCGTGAGGTCCGCGCCGCCGCCGAACCAGCCCGCGCCGCCGCGGGCGAGGAACCGGACGTTCATGTGCGCGGTCGGGACCATCGGCGAGAGGGGGTGGATGACGACCGAGAGCCCCGCCGCCGCGAACCCGCCGCCCTCCCCGGGCAGGCGTCCCCCGAGCGGCGCCGAGAGGGCGCCGTGCACGTCCGAGACGTTCACCCCCGCCTTCTCGATCAGCGCGCCGTCCTGCAGCACCCGTGCGACGCCGCCGCCTCCGCCCGCGCGCTCCCACGCATCCGACGAGAAGCGGGCGCGCCCGTCGAGGATCTCGAGCGCCTCGCAGATCTCGCTCTGCGCCGCGGCCGCCCGACGGGCGAGCTCGGCGCGGAGCCGGTCGAGCACGTCCGGTGCGGCGGGGGTCGGCACCGCGAGAACGTGCTCGGGGGCGGCGCCGCGCGCCACGTCCTCTGCGGGGCGACTCCGGTTGCCCCCTTTCCCCGGCCTCTCCCCCCGGCGCTGCCCTCATGATTGGCCACATCGCCGCGGCGGCGCGAACGCGGCGCGCAGACGGACGGGCGGCCGGTCGGGTCGTCGCCGGATCACGTGGCGTGGGCGTGGGGCCGCGAGCTGCTCTGCGGAGCGCTGGCCGCGGCGCGAAGTAGCTCACGCTGGGGCTGCGGCCGGGACGGCGGTGGTCGTCGGACCGCGCCGCCGCCCGCGTGGCCTGCGGCGCGGGTTGTCGGTGAACCTGTCCATCCAGGCGTTCCCGAAGACCTCGCGCGCGGCGAGGTCGTTGTGAACGTCGCAGAGGATCCGGCAGTTCTCGACCGTAGAGGGGCCGCCGCGGGCGCGCGGGATGACGTGGTCGAGCTGGAGGCGCCTCGTGGACCCGCAAATCCCGCCGGAGGCGAGCTTCCACTGGCACTTGCCCTCGTCCCGCTCCCAGACCGCCCGCTTCACGTGCGCCGGGACGTGACCGGGGTCCGCCGAGGGCCGCGGCTCGCGCCGGGGCTTCTTCACGAGGCCCTTCTGCTTCGCGGCCTTCGCGAGGAGGAGGTCGAGGCCCAGTTCGAGGAGCTCGGCTGCCCCCGCACCCGGGCGGGAGTGCGAAAGGGCGGCCTTCGCGGCCTCGTACTTCTCGAGGAAGCGCTCCGGGGCGGTGAAGTGGATGCGGCGCAGCTCGGCGGTGAGCGGCTCCACGGTGATGGAAGGCGGGCACGGCAGGACTGCCGGCACGGGCGGGATCGGCTGCAAGGCGCAAGCGCCGGAGCCCGGCGCCGCTGGTTCAACCGGTAGAACTGCGACGTCCACCCGCGGGGTCGGCGGCGCGGCAGGGGCCGATAGGGCGAGGGCAGGCGCGACGGGGGCGGCGCGGACCGACGTCACGAGGTCCCGCAGCGCGGGAGCTTGCTGCGGCAGGAGCGTCGCCACGAGCGCCTGGGCCTCTCTCTTGGAGAGGCCGAAGAATCGCGGCAGCACGTCGGCCACGTTCCCGGGGTCCAGCACCCGCGCGACCTCGGCGACGGTCATGAGGCAGAGCCTGCCGTCCCGGAGCGGGTCGATGATCTCGGGGAAGCGCTGGACGAGGGCGGCGGCGGTGTTGCGGTAGAAGGCGGCGCCCTTGGAGAGGCGCAGCTCGCGGTGGAGGAAATCGAAGAGCGACCGGTAGCCGAGGTCGACCCAGAGCCGGTGCTCGTCGAAGCTGGCGAGGGCTACGAGGAACTCGCCGAGCGCGGCGCGCTCGCGCGAGAGGAGGCTGGCGAGACGGAGGGTGAACGTGCGTGCGTTTTCCATGGACGGAGCATCGCACGCGTTTCCGGAGCCCTCTGAAACGCACGCATTCGCGTCCTGTCGCGATCTGCGCGAGGGGGTGCCGCGACTCCTCACGGGGCATCCGGACGCGCGGGAGCGGCGATCCCGTGCTCCAGGAGACGCGTTCGCGAGCGATGCGCCGCGCGCGAATCATCTCACGGTGAACACGCGTCAACGAATCATTCGGGGCGTTCGCGCGGGAGATCTCGCGCTCGCCGGCAAGCCGATCTTGCCGGGACGCTCGAAGCTACGAGAAGACGACCGTCTTGTTCCCGTGCACGAGGAGCCGGTCCTCGCAGTGCCAGCGCACCGCCCGCACGAGGACCCGCCGCTCGAGGTCGCGGCCGAGGTGCTTCAGGTCCTCGACCGCGTCGCGGTGCGACACCCGGCCGACGTCCTGCTCGATGATGGGCCCGCCGTCGAGATCCGCGGTGACGTAGTGTGCGGTCGCGCCGACGATCTTCACCCCCCGCTCGTACGCCTGCCGGTACGGATCGGCCCCGGCGAACGCGGGGAGGAACGAGTGGTGGATGTTGATCATCCGGTTCGACCACCGCGCGGCGAGCGCGGACGAGACGATCTGCATGTAGCGCGCGAGCACGACGAGATCGGCCTTGGGCTCGAGGAGCTCCGACATCCGGCGCTCCGCCTCCGCCCGCGTGCCGGGCGTGTTCGGCACGTGCACGAACGGCACGCCGAACGGCGTGACGGCCGGCTCGAGGTCGGGGTGGTTCGAGATCACCGTCGTCACGTCGGCGCGCAGGTCGCCGCGCTTCCACGTCCAGAGGAGCTCCAGGAGCGCGTGGTCGTGCTTCGAGACGAGCACGGCGACGCGCTTGCGCTGCGTCGAGAGCGTGAGCCGCCAGTCCATCGCGAACGGGCGCGCCACGTCGAGCGCGAAGGCGGCCTTCAGATCGTCGAGGGGCAGGTCGATGCGGTCGGTCTGGAACTCGAGGCGCGTGAAGTAGACCGCCGGCTCGTCGTGCGACGTGTGCTGGTCGAAGTCGGTGATGTTCGCGCCGTGGCGGAACAGGAAGCTCGAGATCGCGGCGACGATCCCGGGCCGGTCGGGACACTGGACGAGGAGGATGGCGCGCGGTTCTGTCACGGGACCGCGCAGGTTAGCCGCGATCTTGGCCGCGATCAACGCGGGGGAGGGCCGGCTGTGGCGGGCCGCCGCGGTCCTGCGACCGGCTGCCGCGGGCAAATTGTCGCGCCAATCTGGCCCTGACGGGTGCAATACCCCCGGAGAGAAATTGAACAATCGTTGATGCGCGACAAGGCCGGCTTCGCCTCGCAGGAGCATGGTGTCCCTGATTCGCCCCGCGTGAACCGGCACTTCCCGGGAAAGGGTGCGAGATGGGCGAGGTCGCGAGGAGCCCCGGCGAACCGGGCCCGGAGGAGGTCCCGCCGGGGACCCCGGCCGGCGAGCCGCCGGAGGGCGACGAGCGCGCACTTGCGCGCCTCGCCCGCGACATCGCGCCCGCCTCGCTCGGCGCGGTCGGCTTCGAGATCCCGTGGATCGAGCGGCTCTCGACGAAGCTCTTCGTGACGGTCGGCATCGTCGCGCTCGGCATGGTGGGCGCGTTCTTCTTCGCCGAGCTGTCCGTGCAGCGGCACCTGCTCTCGCAGGTGGTCACCGAGTCCGACCTCCTCAGCCACACCATCCGGAACGCCCTCTACCGCGCGATGCTCCAGGACCGGCGCGGCGACGCCTACCTCATCATGCAGGACGTCGGGCGCCAGCCCGGCATCGCCATGGTCCGCATGATGGACAAGGACGGCCGGATCACCTTCTCGACCGAGGGGGACGAGGTCGGGAAGCTCGTGGACCGCCGCGCCGAGGCGTGCTCCGCCTGCCACGCGGAGGGCGAGCCGATCCACCGGCTCGAGCTCGCCGACCGGAGCCGCGTCTTCCGAGGCGGACGGCCGGCGCATCCTGGGCATCGTCACGCCGATGTACAACGAGGGGGCCTGCTCGACGGCCGCGTGCCACGCCCACCCGCCCGAGCGCAAGGTGCTCGGCGTCATCGACGTGGGCGTCTCGCTCGAGCGCCTCGACGCCGAGACCGCCGGGTTCCGGATCCGCACGCTCCTCGCGGCCGCCCTCGCCGCGGTGACGCTCGGGTTCGCGGTGTGGCTCTTCACGCGGCAGCACGTCATCTCGCCGGTCGCGGCCCTCGTGCAGGCGACGCGGCGCATCGCCCGCGACCAGCTCGAGCTCGAGGTCCCGGTGACGTGGCGCGGCGAGCTCGGGCTGCTCGCCACCTCCTTCAACGACATGACGCGCTCGCTCCGCACGACGAAGCGGCAGCTCGACACGCTCATGCACGACCTCGAGCGGCAGGTCGAGGAGCGGACCGCGGCCCTCCAGGCCGCCCAGGACCAGCTCGTGCGCAGCGAGAAGCTCTCCTCGCTCGGGAAGCTCTCCGCCTCGATCGCCCACGAGATCAACAACCCGCTCGCCGGGATCCTCACCTTCGCGAAGCTCATCGTGCGCACGCTCGAGCAGGGCGCGCCCGACGAGGCGACGCGCAAGGTGCTCGTGAAACACCTCCTCCTCGTGCAGCGCGAGACGGAGCGCTGCTCCGCCATCGTGCGCAACCTCCTCGACTTCGCGCGGGAGCGGCCGCTCGCGGTCAAGGAGGTGAACGTGAACCTCGTCGTGGAGGAGGCGGTCCAGCTCCTCGGGAACCAGATCCAGATCCAGGGGATCACGCTCGAGAAGCGGCTCAGCCACGTCCCGCTCGTCGCCGCCGACTTCGGCCAGCTCCGGCAGGCGTGCGTGAACGTGATCATGAACGCCTGCGAGGCGATGTCGCGCGGCGGGCGGCTCGCCATCGAGAGCGGCGTCGTCGAGGACGGAAAGTGGGTCGAGGTGTCGTTCCAGGACACCGGCCCGGGCATCCCGCCGGACCACCTGTCCAAGATCTTCGACCCGTTCTTCACGACGAAGGAGAAGGGGACGGGACTCGGCCTCTCGGTCGTCTACGGGATCGTCGAGCGCCACGGGGGGAAGATCGAGCTGAAGACCGAGGTGGGGAAGGGGACCCGGATCGCGATCCGACTGCCGCCGAAGGGAACGCGATGAATGGTCCCGATCTTCGTCTGGTGGATCGGTGAGGCGGAAGAGGAGCGCGACCTCGTGGAGCACGTGCGCCGCCACCTCGGCCTCGCGTTCGAGCGGCCCGTCCTCGCGTGGGACCGGCCGGAGCGGCCCCGCCACGCGTTCGACCCGCGCCGCCGGCAGCACTCCTCCGGCACGATCCTGCGCTGGCTCGGCGAGGCCGGGCCGCGCGAGGGCAAGGTCCTCGGCGTCACCGACCGCGACCTCTTCATCCCGATCCTCACCTACGTCTTCGGCGAGGCGCAGCTCGGGGGGACCGCCGCGGTCGTGTCGACGGCCCGGCTCGCCGAGGACGTGGCGCTGTTCGGGCGGCGGCTGCTCGTCGAGCGGCTCGCGAAGGAGGCCGTGCACGAGGTGGGGCACGCCTTCGGCCTCGTGCACTGCGGGACGCCCGCCTGCGTCATGTCGCGCTCGCCCGCGGTGCTCGAGGTGGACGAGAAGTCGTCGGAGCTGTGCGGCGAGTGCCGCGCCCGGCTCCGCGAGCTGAACGGAGGGACCTAGGAATGTCGAACGACAGGACGCGCATCCTGGTGGTGGACGACGAGGAGATCGTCCGCGAGTCGCTCGGGGGGTGGCTCGAGAAGGACGGCTACACCATCGCCGTCGCGCCCGACGGGCCCTCCGCGCTCGAGCGGATCAAGGCCGAGCGCTGGTCGATCATGATCGTGGACCTGAAGATGCCCGGCATGGACGGGCTGCAGGTGCTCGAGGAGGCGAAGCGGCTCCAGCCCGAGCTCGCGGTCGTCATCATGACCGCCTACGCGACGGTGGACACCGCCGTCGCCGCCATGAAGGCCGGCGCCTACGACTACCTCGTGAAGCCGTTCGATCCCGAGGAGCTGTCGATCATGATGCAGAAGATCGTCAGCGCAGCAGACGCTCGTGCGGGAGAACATCGTCCTGCGCCAGGCGCTCAAGCAGGAGTACCGGTTCCGGGACCTCCTCTCCAAGAGCCCGGCCATGCAGGCGCTGTTCGAGCTCGCCCGCACCGCGGCGCGCTCGAACTCCACCATCCTGATCCTCGGCGAGAGCGGCACCGGCAAGGAGGTGCTCGCGCGGGCGATCCACGCGGAGAGCACCCGCGCGGACAAGGCCGTTCATCGGCGTCTCCTGCGCGGCGCTCACCGAGACGCTCCTCGAGTCCGAGCTCTTCGGCCACGAGAAGGGCTCGTTCACCGGCGCCGTCGCGCGCCGCAAGGGGAAGTTCGAGCAGGCCGACGGCGGCACGCTCTTCCTCGACGAGGTCGGCGACATCGGCCCGAAGCTCCAGCTCGACCTGCTCCGCGTGCTCGAGGAGCGGAAGCTCCACCGGGTGGGCGGCAACGAGGAGATCGACGTGGACGTCCGGATCGTCGCGGCGACGAACCGCGATCTGCGCAAGGCCGCGCAGGAGGGGAAGTTCCGCGAGGACCTCTTCTACCGGCTGAACGTCATCCCCATCGTGATCCCGCCGCTCCGCCAGCGCCGCGAGGACATCCCGCTCCTCGTCGAGAACTTCGTCGAGCGGCTCGCCGTCGAGATGAAGAAGCGGGTCGACGGGGTCTCGCCCGACGCGATGGGCGCGCTCATGTCGCACGACTGGCCGGGGAACGTCCGCGAGCTGCGGAACGTGCTCGAGCGCGGCGCGGTCGTCGCGACCGGGCCGGTGATCCAGCTCGTCGACCTCGGGATGCCGGCGCAGGGCGACGCGCCGCCCAAGGCGGGCACGATGGCGTCGCTCGAGGAGGTCGAGAAGCGCCACGTCGCCGCGGTCCTCTCCCACACCGGCGGCAACGTGTCGCAGTCGGCGCGGATCCTCGGGATCGACCGCGTCACCCTCTACAACAAGATGAGGAAGTACGGGATCCGCCGAGACGGCGAGGCCGACGAGGCCGGGCACGCGCCGGCGGGGACCACCAACCGTTGAGTTCCTCGACGCCCGTGGAAGACCTCTCCACCCCCGCCCGCGCCGCCGCAACCCCGCGCAATCGCGGCGGATCGACGCCCCGCCCTCCCGCGGACCGTCGAGCTTCTCCACGGGAGGGGGGACCCGGGGCAGGCGCGCGGGGTGCGCGCCGGCGCGCGGCCCGACGTAACCGTTCGTGAAGACGTGTGAACTCAAACGAAAGGAGCCAGACGATGCGTTGGCCTTCGGCTTGCGATGAGGGGAGGGCAAGGAGGACGGCGAATGACCTGCCCGTACCTGAAGGAAGTCTCGATGGTCTTCTGCCGCGCCTACGCCGTGAAGAAGCCGGTCCCGATCGACCAGGTCACCACCGCGAGCACGTGCGAAGGCGAGTACTGCGAGTGCCCGCTCTTCAAGGAAGCGCTCGCGCGCGCAGGCCGCTCGGCGACCGGGGACGACCACCACGAAGGGCCGAAAGGAGCGACGTCATGATGTTCGCGTTCGCGCTGGCGCTGGCCGGAGTCGCCGTTCTCGGGACCCTCAACCTCGTCGCGGCCCGCGAGTTAGCCGGAATCAGGCCAGGACCCACCGGAGGGGAGTCAAGCCATGAACATCGGACGTAGAGGCTTCTTCAAGGTCGCCGCGATCGGCGCCGGGGCCGCCGGGGTGGCGAGCCAGGCGCGCGCGGCGACGATGGCGCCGGAGGGATTCGGAGGAGTCGCCGAGCGTGCTCGTCGACACGACCCTCTGCGTCGGCTGCCGCGCCTGCGAGGCGGCGTGCGCCGAGGCGAACCAGAACCCCGCGCCGGTGCAGGGCGACGACGTGTTCGCGAAGAAGCGCGACACGGCGCCGGACCAGTTCACCGTGGTGAACAAGATCCGCGGACGTGGCGAACCGCTACGCGAAGAAGCAGTGCATGCACTGCATCGCGCCGGCGTGCGCGTCGGCCTGCCCGGTCCGCGCGATGGACAAGAAGCCGGAGGGGCCGGTCACCTACGACGGCTCGGCCTGCCTGGGCTGCCGCTACTGCATGATCGCGTGCCCGTTCGACATCCCGAAGTACGAGTACGGCTCGAACAACCCGCGCGTCCGCAAGTGCACCTTCTGTGCGCCGCGCCAGGCCGCGGGGCTCAAGCCGGCCTGCGCCGAGGTCTGCCCGTCCGGCGCGCTCACGTTCGGCCACCGCGGCGACATGCTCGAGCTCGCGAAGACCCGCATCTACACGAAGCCGGACCGCTACGTGCACCACGTGTTCGGCGAGCACGAGGCGGGCGGCACGAGCTGGCTCTACATCGGCGACTTCGACCTCGAGAAGCTCGCGCTCCGCGCGGGCGTCCCGAACAAGGAGGTCCCGGAGCTCGTGGCCGGCGCGCTCGGCGCCCCGCCCTTCGTGATGACCCTCTGGCCGCCGCTCCTGATGGGCATCTACGCCTTCTCGAAGCGGCGCGAGAACGAGAACCACGACGGCGACGCGCACGGCGCGCAGAAGAAGGAGGACAGCCATGGCTAACGGGCACGCCGTCGCCGCGGAGCCCGCGAACGGCGGGTTCGCGGGCTTCGTGAAGGAGAAGATCCTGCTCGGCATGACCCCGCGCGAGTACGTCCGCTCGTGCGTCACGCCGGTCAACGCGATCGCCACGATCATCCTGGGGGTCGGGATCCCGCTGCTCGTCCTGCGGTTCGCGGTCGGCCTCGGCGCCACGACGAACCTGTCCCAGACCGCCCCCTGGGGCCTCTGGATCGGGTTCGACATGATGACGGGCATCGTCCTCGCCGCCGGCGGCTTCACCATCGGCGCGACCGTCCAGATCTTCGGGCTGAAGGAGTATCACCCGATCGAGCGGCCCGCGATCCTGACCGCGTTCCTCGGCTACGTCATGGCCATCGTCGGCCTCCTCGCCGACCTCGGCCGCCCGTGGAACATCGCCATCTTCCCGTTCAACTCGACGGTCGGCACGCAGTCGGCGCTGTTCGAGGTCGCCTGGTGCGTGACCCTCTACTCCTCGGTGCTCTTCCTCGAGTTCACCGTCCCGCTGTTCGAGTGGCTCGGCTGGAGGAAGCTCCAGGCGACGATGAAGAAGGCGCTCATCGCGCTCACCGTCCTGTCGGTGATGTTCTCGACGATGCACCAGAGCGCGCTCGGCTCGCTGTTCCTCCTCGCGCCGACGAAGCTCCACCCGCTCTGGTACTCGGGCTTCATCTTCATCTTCTTCTTCATCTCCGCGATCATCGCCGGCCTGTGCATGGTGATCGTCGAGGGGACGATCTCGCACAAGGTCTTCCACAAGCAGCTCGAAGGCGCGCACTTCGACGCGGACAAGCTGCAGCTCGGGCTCGGCAAGGCCGCCGCGCTCGTGATGTTCGCCTACTTCTTCCTCAAGCTGCAGGGCGTCATCGACGGGCACGCCTGGGGCTACCTGCTCACCGGCTGGGGCGCCTGGTTCCTCGTCGAGATCCTCGGCTTCGTGCTCTTGCCCGCGATGATGTTCGCGTACGGCTCGCGGAACGGGAAGGTGAAGCTCGTCCAGATCGCGGCCGTCATCGGCGTGCTCGGGATCGTCCTGAACCGGCTCAACGTCTCCGTCATCGCCTACAACTGGAACCTGCCGACCCGGTACGTGCCGAGCTGGATGGAGGTCTGGGTCTCCGTCACGCTCGTGCACGATCGGCGTGCTGCTGTTCCGGTGGATCGCGAACCGGATGCCGATCCTGCGCGAGGACCCGCGGTTCCCGCAGGAGCACTGAGGAGGACGTCATGGAACACGACTTCCTGTCCATCTACTCGGCGAAGCTCCTCGAGTACGGGCTCGCGATCGGCTACCTGCTCCTCTTCATCCCGTTCTGGAAGTACGTGCAGGGCGGGAAGAAGGCGGGGCAGGCGGCGGCGATGCACGCGGAGAAGGCCGCGCGCCCCGCGGCCCGCGGCGCGGGGGCGACCTCCTGGTTCCAGGTCCCGGCCGGCGTCCACCTGCACCCGGGCCACAGCTGGGCCCGGCTCGAGCCGGACGGCCTCGTGGCGGTCGGCGCCGACGACTTCGCCCACAAGCTCGTGGGCGCGGCCAAGGTCGGTCTGCCCGCCCTCGGCGCACACCTCGCCCAGGGCGAGCCGGCCTTCGAGATCGGCGACGGCGAGAAGGACGTCCCGATGCTGTCGCCCATCGACGGCACCGTCGTCGCGGTGAACCAGGGCGTCAAGGACCGCACCGACGGCCTCGACGACCCGTACGGACGCGCCTGGCTCTTCAAGGTGAAGGCGCCTCGCCTCGCCGCCAACCTGCGGCAGCTCCTCACCGACGGCGCCGCTCGCCGCTTCATGGAGGAGGCGGAGTCCCGCATCTCCCTGGCGCTCGCGCCGGAGCTCGGCCGCGTGCTGCAGGACGGCGGGACCCCGGTGCACGGCATCGCGCGGGCCCTCGCCGGCGACGAGTGGGACGGCCTGGCCCGGCAGTTCTTCCTGACCTGAGACGGAGTCGACCATGATCTCGAGAAAGCTCATCACGACCCTCGCCGCGCTCCTCGTCGGCGGCGCCGCGCTGGCCGCTGACCTGCCGAGGCTCCCCGGCGCGCTCAAGCTCCCGCAGAGCGGGGAGAGCCCGGGCGTCGTCACCTTCAACCACGACATGCACGTCGACACCGCGAAGCCGGCCGCGAGCTGCGTCGCCTGCCACCCGGCGCTCTTCAGCATCCTCGGCCGGTCGGCGACGAAGCGGGTGAAGGTCGTCACGCACGACGCGATGAAGGGCGGCGACTCGTGCGGCGCCTGCCACGGCAAGCAGGCCTTCAACTTCGACGACTGCACCATGTGTCACGCGATGTGAACCCTCTCCGCGCCCCCGTCTCGCCAAGGAGGGGCGGGGGCGCGGGGGAGGGGGGGACGTACGGCAGCACCGCCCGGGCGACCGGGCGCAACGGAGCGGGAGGAAGCCATGCAGGCGGTGATCGAGATCCTCCAGTCCATCGGCGTCTTCCTCGGCGGCGTCCTCGCGCGGTTCGGCGTCTTCCTCCTCATGATCGCGATCGTGGCCCTCCCGGCGGTCGCGATCGCCCTCGCCATCCGGGCCGTGCAGACGCGCCGCGAGCGCGCGCTCCGGATCCGGCGGGTCGCGGGCGTGCTCTTCCGGCCCGACCTCGCCTACGCGCCGGGCCACACCTGGCTCCACCGGCGCCGCACCGGCGCGCTCGAGCTCGGGCTCGACGACCTCGCCCAGCGGCTCCTCCCGTCGGTGACGGCCGTGGAGCTGCCGCGGCCGGGAACGACGTTCGAGCGCGGGCAGCCGATCGCCATGGTCCAGGGGGGCGGCCGCGCGATCTCGATCCCCGCGCCGATCTCCGGGACGGTCGCCGGCGTGAACGCCGCCGTCGTGCGGGATCCGTCGCTCGTGAAGCGCGACGGCTACGGGAAGGGCTGGCTCGTCGCCATCGCCCCTGCGGACGCGGCGTGGGAGGCGCTGCCGCGCGAGGAGGAGGCCGAGTCGTTCCTCCGCAAGGAGTCGGCGCGCTGGAGCCGGTTCCTCGAGGATCGGCTCGGGTTCGCGGCGGCGGACGGCGGCGAGCTCATCGCGCCCGCGCCGTGGGTCGTCGGCGAGGAGGGGTGGCAGGCGCTCGTGGCCGAGTTCCTGCGCGCCTGAGCGGCGCAGCGCGTGCTCGAAGGGGGGCGGTATGCTGCGAGACGACGACCACGGCCGCACGAGCTTCGCTGGCGGCGGAACCCCTGACGCCTCGCACCACGGTCCCGTGCGGCGATCCGCCGCACGCGGGGCTCCCTGGGTCCTGCGGCTGATCGCCGCGCCGTTCGCCGCCGTCGCGGCCGCGATCGCCGGGATCGTGTTCGTGGTGCTGCTGCCGATCTGCGGGATCGCGACGATCTGCGAGGGGATCGTGAGGACCTCGTGGCGCTTCGTCCGCGAGGCGTTCGACCACGTGCCGCATCCTCCGGCGCGCCGGATTTGATCGAGCGCAATCCTCCACCGGCCCGGTCCGTGCGATGCTGAATCTTGCGCGGACCTCGGGGGAGGATTGCGACTTCCGCGATCTTTGCGTGCCCCGAGACGGGGCGTTTCGTGATCAATTCCGTCGCTTTCTTGGGCGGTTATGAAGGCCCCGCCGTTGGACAAATCCCCCGCGCCTTGGTAGGACTTCGCGCGACGTTTTGGCACAAGGCATTGCCCGCCTTACCTCCAGGGGTGCGACACAAATGGTGAGAATCCTCACGGCGCTCGTGCTCGCGATCGCGGCCGGCCCGGCGATGGCCGGGATCCCCGCGGAGCAGGAGGACTGCCTCGGCTGTCACTCGGACCCGAAAGAGACCTTCACGCTCCAGAGCGGCGAGAAGCTACCGCTCGGAATCGACCAGGCGGTCTTCGCGAAGTCGGTGCACGGCGAGGCGCTCCGCTGCACGGAGTGTCACACCGACAAGACGAGCGACCACGCCACGGGCGAGGTGAAGTTCAAGAACCGCCGCGAGGTGACGCGCGCCTACTACGAGCAGTGCAAGGGCTGCCACTTCGCGAACTACACGAAGACGCTCGACGGCGTGCACTTCGCGGTGATGGCGAAGGGCAACGACAAGGCCGCCCTCTGCGTGGACTGCCACGGCGCGCACGACATCTCGCGCCCCGGCCAGCCGCGCACGCGGATCTCGAAGATGTGCTCGGGCTGCCACGCGAAGGAGGCCGAGATCTACGCGAAGAGCGTCCACGGCCGGGCGGCGGAGTCGAGCGGCGACGTGCCGGTCTGCACCGACTGCCACCGGGCGCACGACACGACCGACCCGCGCGACGGCGCGCTCGCCGCGCGGACGCCGGAGATCTGCGGCCGCTGCCACACCGACGAGAAGCTCATGTCCCGCTACGGCCTCTCGACGAAGGTGGTCGAGACGTACCTCGCCGACTTCCACGGCATGGCGGCGACGCTGCAGCACGGGAAGAAGAAGGGCCCGGGCACGCGGCTCGCGGCGGTGTGCACCGACTGCCACGGCGTCCACGACATCCAGAAGTCGACCGACCCGAACTCCACCGTGATGTCGGCGAACCTCCAGAAGACCTGCGGCAAGTGCCACGAGGGCGCGAACGAGTCCTTCCCGAAGGCGTGGCTCTCGCACTACGAGCCCACCCCGCAGAAGGCGCCGATCGTCTGGGGCGTGATGCTCTTCTACAAGCTGATGATCCCGTTCATGGTGGGCGGGCTCGTCCTGCAGATCGCGCTGCACCTGTGGCGCGTCGTGGTGAATCGATGAGCAACTACATCGTCCGCTTCAACCTGCAGCAGCGCGTCGAGCACTTCGTCACGATGACGACGTTCGCGCTGCTGTGCCTGACGGGCCTGCCGCAGAAGTTCTACACGACGGGCTGGGCGCACGTGCTGGTGGACCTCTTCGGCGGCGTCGACGCGACGCGCTGGATCCACCGGATCACGGGGCTCGTCCTCGCCGTGTCGACCGTCGTGCACTTCACGAACGGCATCCTCGTCATGCTGAGCAAGAAGCAGTACTTCAGCATGGTCCCGACGAAGAAGGACTTCGAGGACGCGATCCTCCAGCTCAAGTACTACCTCGGGATGACCGAGCAGCACCCGATGTACGACCGGTACACGTACAAGGAGAAGTTCGAGTACTGGGGGCTCGTCGTCGGCAACGTCATCATGGTGATGACCGGGTTCATCCTCTTCTTCCCGGTCCAGGCGGCGTCCATCATCCCCGGACAGTTCATCCCGGCGGCGAAGGTGGCTCACTCGAACGAGGGCCTGATGGCCTTCTTCGTCATCACCATCTGGCACATCTTCAACGCCCACCTGAACCCGGACGTCTTCCCCTTCGACGCGTCCATCTTCACGGGCAAGGTGAGCCGCGAGCGCTACCTGCACGAGCATCCGCTCGAGCTCGCCCGCCTCGAGGGCGGCATGCCCCCGGACGTGCACGGACACGGGCCTCCGGGGCATGGGACCCAGCGACGGCACGAAGTGGGCTGAGATCGCGGCCCAGGCCATCTTCCACACCATCGTCGCCTCGCTGTTCGTGGAGGCGCTGGTGCGGAGCTGGCGCGTCCGGGAGCCCCGCCAGCGGATCGCCCTGCGGCTCGTCGCCGTGGGCTATCCGCTGGTGCTGTTTCCGGCGCTCGTCCTGCTGTTCCCCGTCCGCTCGGACGAGGGCTTCCGCGACGCCTGGGCGATCCTCGACGCCGCGCGGTGGGACGACGTCCGGCTCCTCGGCGTCGGGCTCTTCCGCTGGTGGCTCGCCGCGCTCGTCTCGGCGGGCGCCGCGCTGTTCCTGCTCGACCTCGTCCCGCTCGTCCGGGCGCTCCGCCGGCCCCGCCCCGTGCCGGCCGCGCCGGACGCGGCGAGCGCGGCCGCGATCGGGTCCACGCTGCCGGAGCTCGCGGCGGCGCTGGGCGTCCGGCCGCCGCCGGTCGTGTTCCTCGACCGCGATCACCCGGTGCTCTTCTGCACCGGGGTGCGCCGCCCCGCGATCGTGATCTCGCGCGGCGCGGTGCGGCTCCTCGACACCGAGGAGCTGCGCGCCGCGCTCGCGCACGAGCTCGCGCACCTCGCCCGCCGCGACCCGGCGGCGAGCTGGGGCGTGATGGCCGCCCGCGCCGCGATGTTCTTCAACCCGGCGTTCCAGGTGCTCTCGCGCGCGATCGCGCGCGACGTGGAGTGGCTCGCGGACGAGCGCGCCTCGGAGGTCAGCGGCGACCGGCTCGCGCTCGCGAGCGGCCTCATCAAGCTCCACCGGGCGACCGCGCGCGGCCCGGCGGTCCGCCGCACGCTCCCGCTCGCCGCGGCGCTCGCGGGGCCGCTCGAGCGGGCCCGCTCGCTCGACGTCGAGGTGCGGTGCCGGCGCCTGCTCGACGGCCCGCCCGCGGTGGTCCCGTGGGGCGGCGTTCGCGTCGCGCTCGCCGCCGCGTCCCTCGCTGCGCTGCTTTTCTTCGTGGTATGACCGGCGGCGTGACGGCAGGCGCGGAGCGCGCGGGGGGAGCCGGGCTCGAGCTCACCCGGATGCTCGCGTCGTTCGTGTGGGTCCTCGCCGCGACCGTCACCACCGTCGCGATCCTGGGCGCGCTGCCGCGCTGGGTCTCCGGCGAGTCCTCGGCCGTGCGCCGCGTCGCGACGATCCAGGACGCGGAGCGACGGCTCGGCGCGCGCGTGCTCGTCCCGGGCTACTTCCCCGATCACCTCGACTGGCCGCCGGCGGAGATCCACGTCGCCGGCGGGCGGCGCGGCTCCGTCCGGCTCGCGTTCGCCGCGCGCGACGGCAGGCCGGGAGTCGAGATGCTCCAGGCGACGCGGGACGACGACCCCATCGCGCCGGACCTCCTGCGCGACCGGACCGTGCTGCGCACGACCCGCACCGCCGTCGGCTCGGCCCCCGCCACGATCTCGGACGTGCTCGTGGACGGGCGGCCGACCCGGGAGGTCGCCTGGACGCTCCACGGCCGCGCGATGATCCTCCGGTCGGCGGGGGACCTCGAGGAGCTGTTCCGGATGGCGCGCAGCTCGCACCGGGAAGGCGGCCGGTGAGCGCGGCCTCCTTCCCGTCCGCCCCAACGCCGGTCCCGGCGCCGGTCTCGGCGCCGCCGCCCGCGCGCGTCCCCGCGCCCGAGCCGCCGAGGGCGAGCGAGGGCGGCGGCGGGAGCTCGCTGCGCAGGCGCGTCTACCTGCTCATGGCGATCGGGATCTTCTTCCCGCTCCTCCTCTGGTACGCGGCGAGCCGCTACTGGATGGCGCGCCTCGACGAGCGGCTCGTCGCGGCGCGCCTCGCCTCGGCGAGCGCCGTCGCGGCGCACTTCGACGCCGAGCTGACGGACGACCTCGAGGTGCTCCAGCGCCTCGCTGCGGCGGTCGCGCCGGCGCTCACGCAGGGCGGCACGGACGCGGAGCAGCGGATGCTCCGCGAGTCCCACAACCAGTTGCGCCACCGCGAGTCGGTGTACCTGCTCGACGCGAGCGGCCGCGTCGTCGCCGAGGAGCCCCAGGGGTCCGCCTCCGCCGCGCCCCCGGGGACGACCCGCTCGTCCGGGAGGTGATCCGGTCCGGGCGCCCGCGGCTCTCCGGCCTGGTGCCGGGCGCGCGCGGCGCGGTCCACGAGCTCGTCCCCGTCCGCGACTGGAAGGGCGACGTGGTCGGGGTCGCCGGCGGGACCTTCCACCCCGAGAAGCGCGACCTGGAGAAGATGCTCCGGTTCCTGCGGCGCGGGGCGACCGGGTTCGCCGACCTCGTGGACGGGAGCGGGCGCGTGGTGGCGAGCACGCGGCCGGAGCGCGCCGGGCGCATGAGCGAGTGCTCGAAGCGCTTCGGCCGCCTCGCCAGCGAGAAGCGCTCCTTCGCCCAGCTCTGCGCCGACTGCCACGCGGAGGAGGGCGTCGAGATGCGCCCGACCGAGCACCTCACCTTCGCGGCGGTCGGCGGCGCCCCGTGGGCCGTCGCGATGCGGCAGGAGTCGGCCGAGACCCTGCCGACCGAGGGTCAGCCGTGGTGGGCGATCGCGGCCATGCTGCTCCTGCAGGTCGCGGTCGCCAGCGCGTTCGCGTGGGGCGCGTCGCGGAGCGTCACCCAGCCCGTCGCCGTGCTCACCGACCACGCGGCGCGGATCGCGGGCGGCCAGCTCGCCTCGCCGATCCCGAGCCTCGGCGAGGACGAGGTCGGCCGGCTCGGGAAGTCGCTCGAGCGGATGCGCCTCAACCTCAAGGTGAACATCGAGCGCGTCGAGGAGGCGAACGCGCGGCTCGAGGAGCGGGTCGCCGAGCGCACGCGGGAGCTCAACGAGGCGAACGCGGAGCTGAAGGCGCGCGAGGAGGCGCGCGGAGAGCTCCTGCGCAAGCTGATCACCGCGCAGGAGGACGAGCGGAAGCGCATCGCCCGCGAGCTGCACGACGAGACGACGCAGGCGCTCGCCGTGCTCGTCATGGGGCTCGACGCCGCGCAGGACGCGATCCACTCCGGGAAGACGCCGCGTCTCGACGAGGTGAAGGCGATCGCGGTGCGCACGCTCGAGGACGTGCACCGGATCATCCTCGACCTCCGCCCGTCCGTGCTCGACGACCTCGGCCTCCTCTCCGCGATCCAGTGGTACGCGGACCGGGCGCTCGCGACGCGCGGCATCGCCGCCCGCTGCGAGTTCGGCGAGCTGCGGCGGCTCCCGCCCGAGATGGAGACCGCGCTCTTCCGCATCTGCCAGGAGGCGATGAGCAACGTCGCCCGCCACGCGCAGGCGACCGCCGTGCTCGTGCAGGTGGGCGTGGACGGCAGCGAGGTCGTGATCGAGGTCGAGGACGACGGCAAGGGCTTCGACCCGGACGCGGTGGCGCGGCGCGAGGGGCGCCGCTCATGGGGGCTCATGGGCATCCGCGAACGGGCCGAGATCCTCGGCGGCACCGCGACGATCGACTCCGCGCCGGGGCAGGGCACGCGCGTCGAGGTGCGGATCCCGCTGCCATCCGCGGCCTCCCCGCTCGCCGCGGCGGGCGCCGCTCCCGGGAAGGATCCCGCATGACCGACAAGATCCGCGTCCTCATCGTGGACGACCACGCGATCCTCCGTGAGGGCGTGCGTGCGCTGCTCCAGCTCCAGCCGGACCTCGAGGTCGTCGGGGAGGCCTCGAACGGCACCGAGGCGATCGAGGCGGTCGGCCGGCTCGACCCCGACGTCGTGCTGATGGACATCGCGATGCCCGGGCTCGGCGGGATCGAGGCCACGCTCGAGCTGCGCAAGCAGGGGCGGCGCGCGAAGATCCTCATCCTCTCCCAGTACGAGGATCGCGAGTACGTGCGGCGGCTGCTCAAGGCGGGTGTCTCCGGGTACGTCCTCAAGAAGTCCGCCGGCGCCGAGCTCGCGAACGCCATCCGCGCCGTCCACCGCGGCGGGCTCGTCCTCGACCCCGAGGTGGCGCGCACCGCGATGGAGGAGGCGAACCCGGCCACGCCGGGCGCCGCCGACCCCTACGACGCCCTCACCGACCGCGAGAAGCAGGTGCTGAAGCTCGTCGCGGAGGGGAAGAGCAACAAGGAGGTCGCCGAGGTCCTCGGCATCAGCGTGAAGACCGCGATGAGCCACCGCGAGCACGTCATGGAGAAGCTCGGCGTCCACAACCGGACGGAGCTCGTGCGGTTCGCCATCAAGAAGGGCGTCATCCGGGTGGACGAGTAGGGCGCCCGCCGAGTGCACGGACGGCGAGTACGGCCGCCCGCCTCGATCGCGGGCACGCGTCCCGTCGCGCTGCGTCCCATCACCCATCGTGTGAGTGATTTCCCGCACCCCGCCCGGCGGGCGCCTGCGCGCGTCACGAGGGATCCGGTGCGAATCCGGGCGGTTGCGCGACGGTGGAGGCCCCCGGAGGCGCCGGCGCGGGCGCGCCGAGGCGCGGGACTGGAGGTTGCAGAGGTCTTCTCCGCGGAGGACGAGGCGGTGCGGAGGATCTCGGGGATGAGCGCTCTGGCGGCCGGCGCGTGGCTCGCGCTGCAGGCGTTCGCGGCGGCGCGGGACGTGGCCGGGATCCCGCCGGCGAGCCTCACGGCGGCCGCGATCGTCGCGGCGGGGATCGCGCTCGCCGCGGGGGCCCGGACGGCGTCCCTTGCGTGGCGAGGGCCGCCCCTCGTCTCCTTCCCGAGGGACGACGTCGTCGTGTGCGGCCCGCGCGAGGCGGACGCCGTCCGGTCCGCTTCGCAGCTCCGCGGAACGCTTGGCGGCGCCGGCCACGTGCACCGCGGCCGCCTCGCGCTGCCGGCCGTCGCGTGGGCGTTCGCCGCCGTCGCCGCGCTCGCGGGCCCGGAGGTGGCCGACGCCGTGCCGTGGATGGCGCTGCTCGGCGCGTCCGCCTCCGCGGCGTTCGCCCTCCCCGCCAAGGCGTTCTTCTACCGCGAGGCCACCGGCGGGAGCGTCGTCCTGCACCCCGCCTCCGCCCGGGAGGAGCTGCTCCGCTCGTCGCCCGCCCGCGCGATCGTCGGCCGCGAGCGCGGCGCACCCTGAGTGAGAGGGCGCGCGCGCCGGATCGCAGGCGCGGACCGTCCCCCCCCCCGGACTGGGTGGCCACCCGCCGCCCGGCTGCGTACACGCACCCACGTCGTGGGTGATTTCACGCTGCGCGCTGCTCCCGCCGCTCGCGGCGCCGCGGCGATCGCGAGGAGCTCTCAATGATTTCGCGTGCGTCGGGCGCGCCGCTATCGCGCGGCGCCGGGCCGGAGGTTTGCATTCGGTGAAGGCCCGAAACGTCCGCTGACCCGGGGGAAGGGTGGAGGGTTGCCGAGCGGAGTGACGAGGTTCACGGTCGGGGCCTCCGCCGCGTGCGGCGCGCTAGCCGCCGTGGAGGCGGCGAAGGCGCTCGGGCTTCCGGTGCCGCGCGCCGGTCTGCTCGCCCTGGGCTCGGTCACGGCGGTGCTCGCCGCCACCGTCGCGGTCCGGCGCGTCGCGTTCGTCTGGCGCGGGCCCGTGATCGTGTCCTTTCGCCGCGGCGACGGCGTGCTCTGCGACGCCCGGGAGTCCGCCGCGATCCGCGCCGCGGCCCAGCTCCGCGGGACCATGGGCGGCGCCGGCCACCTGTACCCGCGGCGGCTCGCGATCTCCGCCGTGGCCTGGGCGGCAGCCGCCGTGCAGGCGGTGATGCTGCTCCTCCCGGACCGCGGCGTCGCGACGGTCCAGCCGCTCGCCGTCGTGCTCCTCGCCGGCGCGATCGCGGCCCGGTTCCCCGCGATCCCGTTCTACTACCGCGAGACGGCCGGCGGCTGCGTCGTCGCGTTCCCCGCAGGTCTGCCGGCGGCTGCTGGGCGCCGCGCGGCTCGAGCCCACGCCGATGCCGGTCGAGCTGACGGCGCTCGGGCCGCGCGCCGATCCGGCGGGCGCTCCGGCGCAGGGCGTGGCGCAGTCGCCCGCGCGCCGCGACGAGCCGCCGGCCTGATCCGCGCGGGATCCGGCCCGGGATCGTTGGAGCTTCCTTCCTTCCCGGAAGCAGGTTCGCTCACACCGCCCCCACGGCGCACGATTCATGCTACATGTGGGCGCGAATCGAACGGTGGCGCGGGGCAATCGTTCGAGGTCGCAGGGGGTTGGGATGCGCCCGAGCGTGTACAGCCGCGCGAGGATCGCGCTCGTGATCGCCGTCGGGATCGCGTCGCCGTCGGCCCTGCTCTCGTGCCAGCGCGACGCCTCGCCCGACGCGAGCGCCGCCGTCGTGTCCCCGCCTGCCGCGGCCGCGCCCGCCCCGGCACCGCCGGACGTGTCGCCTCCGACGCCGCCGACCGACCTCGTCGTCCGGGCGTCGCCCGGCCGAGCGGACCTCTCGTGGACGGGCTCCGGTGACGACGACGGCGTCGAGGGCTACGACGTGCTCCGCGGCGACGAGCGCGTCGCCCGCGTGCCCCGGCCCCAGGCGCAGGACCTCGGGATCCGTGCCGGCGAGCGCTCCTGCTACACCGTCGTCGCCTTCGACGCCGCGGGCAACCGCTCCGCGCCGTCGGAACCCGCCTGCGCGGTCGCGCCCGACGTGACCGCGCCCGCGGCGCCCGCCGGGCTCACGGCGAGGCTCGTCTCGCCGCGGGAAGCCGAGCTCCGCTGGACGGCGGCGACCGACGACGTGGGCATCGAGCGCTACGAGCTCCTGCGGGGCGAGAAGGTCGTCGCGACGGCGACGGGCACCTCCGCGCGCACCTCGGGCCTCGCTCCCGGCCGGCGCGCCTGCTTCGAGGTGCGCGCCGTGGACGCGGCGGGGAACACGTCGGAGCGCTCGCCCGCGGCGTGCGTCGCCGGCGCCGACGTGACGCCGCCCGCCGCGCCGGGCGCCCTCTCCGCCACGGCGCGAGGGACGCGGGTCGAGCTGAGGTGGACCGCGTCGAAGGACGACGTGGGCGCCGTCCGCTACGAGATCCTCCGAGACGGCGCGCCGCTCGCCGCCGCGACGGCCACGTCCGCCGTGGACGCCACGGTGCGCGCGGCCCGGAAGTACTGCTACACGGTGCGTGGCTTCGACGCGGCGAGCAACGCCTCGCCGCCCGCGGGCCCC
Organism: uncultured delta proteobacterium; assembly: GCA_963821195.1. Classification (GTDB taxonomy): domain Bacteria; phylum Myxococcota; class Myxococcia; order Myxococcales; family Anaeromyxobacteraceae; genus Anaeromyxobacter. The sequence goes on along the minus strand of CAWGDE010000022.1, from coordinate 98,211 downwards.
GTCTGCGCGACGCCGCCCGACGTGACGCCGCCCACCGTGCCGTCCGGCGTCGCGATCCGGCCGCAGGGGACGAACGGCCTCGCGCTCCGCTGGACGGCCTCGGCCGACGACGTCGGCGTGGCGCGGTACGACGTGCTGCGCGCCGACGAGATCGCCGTCCGGACGAACCGGCTCGAGGCGACCGTCTGGCCCTTCCGCGCCGCGGTCGAGCACTGCCTCCGCGTTCGAGCCTGCGACGCCGCCGGCAACTGCTCCGCGCCCTCGACGCCCGCCTGCGCCACCCTGCCCGACGTGGAGCCCCCGGCCCAGGTCGCGCTCGTGACGGTGACGCCCGAGTCGGACACGCGCCTCACGCTCCACTGGACCTCGGCGGCCGACGACGTCGGGGTGGACGAATACGAGATCCGCGACGGCGATCGCGCGATGACGGTCGCCGGCGGGGAGACCAGCCTGGCGGACTCCGGCCTCCGCCCCGGGACGCGCCACTGCTACACGGTCGTCGCGCGCGACGCGGCCCGGAACACGTCGCGGCGGTCGGCGCCCGCCTGCGCGACGACGCCGGACCTCACGCCGCCGACGGTCCCCTCGGACCTCGTCTCGGCTCCGCGCTCCAGCCGCCAGGTGTTCGTCTCCTGGCACCGCTCCACCGACGACGTCGGGGTGGCCGGTTACGAGGTGCTGCAGGGCGGCGTCGTCGTGGCCCGGACGGCCCAGCTCTCCGCCTGGATCGACGATCTCGCGCCCGAGCAGGAGTACTGCCACTCCGTCCGCGCCGTCGACGCGGCCGGCAACCGGTCCGCCCCGGCCGAGCCGATCTGCGTGCGCACCGCCGCCGCCGCGGCGCCGGCGGCGCCCTGGAACGTCAGCGCGCGCGCGGTCGTGAAGGGGCTCGAGCTGTCCTGGGAACCGTCGCCGGATCCGAACGTCGTCTACACGGTCTTCCGCGGCGGGCAGAGCGCGGACGTCGCGATCGGCATCACCTCCTCGCGGACGTGGCGCGTGGTCGGGACCGCGGCGGCCGAGCGCCGCTGCTACCGCGTGGCCGCGGTGGACCCCGAGCGGCGCGCGTCGCCGAAGACCCTGCCCCTCTGCGCGTCGGTCAAGACGGTGGGCGAGGCGCCGGAGCGCGCCGCTGCGCCGAACGCCGGCTCGGGCGCGCCGTAGCGGCTCGGCCCTGGCGGCGAGCCGTCCTCCCGGCATCGACGAGCCGCCGCGCCGGTCCGCCTCAGTTGCGGGAGAGCGAGAACCCGGTCGAGATCGTGGCGTACACGGCGCCACCGCCGACCGTCGTCCCGCCGGCCTCGTGGGACCCGAGGTCGAGGAGCGTGGTCAGCGACAGGGAGAGGCTCGACACCACCGGCATCCGCGGATACCAGACCGCGCCCGCGCGGAGCCCGACCGCCGGCAGGAGCGCGACGAGAGGACGCTCGATCACGTCGAACCCCACGAGGCCGACGGCCTCGAGCGACACCCGGTCCAGCACCTGGCGCGTGATCCCGGCGCCCAGGAACCCGGTCGTCCGCGCGTCCGACTCGGACGACAGCCGATCGACGCTCACCGTGAACGCCTTCCAGTCCTGGTACGACGCGAGCCGGACCGAGAACCCCTGGCCGGACCCCGCGGAGAGGCCGAGGTCGAGCGAGCGGTGGAAGGGCTGCCGGAGCGGGACCCCGCCCGCGTCGAGCCGCGGAGCGTCGAAGGCGGCGATTGCGGCCGAGACGTTGGCCGGGTTCGGGGCCGGGGGCGCGGGCTTCTCCACGACCGCCACCACCGGCGGCGGCTCCGGCTTCACGTGGCAGCCCTGGCACTTCGTCGGGCCCTTCGCGACCTCCTCGTGGCAGCCGATGCAGCGCGTGTGCGCGACCTTGGCGGTGAAGGCGATCTTCCCGACGGGGCCGGGGTCGTGGCACTTCTTGCACGACGCCTTGCGGCGGAGGTGCGCCGCGTGGTCGAGCGTGACGGTCCCGAAGTAGTTCGTGTTGCGCACCACCGTCGTCGGGGGCGTGGGAAGCGCCTCGAGGAGCAGGCCCTCGAGGTCGTCCGCCGGGATCCGGCCGAGCGCGACGCCGTCGTCCTGGGCGACGGCGCCGACGGGCTCGCCCGCGGCCGGAGCGGTGGCCGCGAAGAGCGCCGCGCCGAGGATCGCGGCGAGCGACGGGTGCATGTCGCAGAAGATAGCATCTTCCAGCGGCCTCCGTGGGCGGGGTGGCCAGGGCCGCTGGAGGTGGGGTATATCGTCGCCCCGATGCGTCCCCTTCTCGTGCTGGCCGCGCTCCTCGCGGCAGGGCCGGCGCGCTCCGCAACCGCCGTCTCGGTGAGCGTCGAGGAGCTCGCGCGCTCGTCGGACGCGGTCGTCCGGGGGCGCGTCACCGCGGCCCGCGCCCAGCGGAGCGAGGACGGGCTCCGGATCTTCACGACCTACGACGTCCAGCCGCAGGCGGTGCTGCGGGGTCGGGTGCCGGGGGTGGTCCGCGTCGTCGTTCCCGGAGGCGTCGTCGGCCGGATCGCGCAGGTGACGGACGCGGCCCCGATCCTCGCCCCGGGCGAGGAGGTGGTCGTCTTCCTGCGGCGCGCCGGCCCCGACGCGTTCGGCGTCACCGGCCTGGCGCAGGGGAAGTTCTCGGTGGAGGGACCGGTCGCGAGGCCGGATCTGTCACGCCTGACCTTCGTGACGACGTCCGCCCCCGCCGGCGAGCGCCGATCAGAAGAGATGCCGCTCGCCGAGCTCGAGCGGCGCGTGAGGAGCACCCGATGAGCCGTCTCGTCCGTTCGATCGCCGCGCTCGTCCTCGTGGCCGCCGCGCAGCCCGGGGCCGCGTACGTCCGCGAGACGACGGTTCCGGCTCACCCTCAGAGCGGGGTCTGCCTGTGGTGGCGCGGCCGCTCGGTGACCTACCGGATCAACGCGGGGAGCGCGAACTACACGCCGTGCGGCAGCGTGACCGCGGCCGAGGACGCGGCGGCGGCGGGGCTCGCGGAGTGGGGCGGGGCGACGAAGACGGGCGACCCGTCCGCGTGCACCGACTTCGGGTTCGTGCGGGGCGCCTCCACGACGCAGACCGCCACCGGGAACGACGGGGTGAACCTCGTGGTCTTCCGGACGCGGCGGTGCAGCGAGGTCGTGGGGACGGACCCGTGCACGGCGACACCCGGCGCCTGCGCCGCGAAGTACAACTGCTGGGAGTACGAGGTCGGCACCATCGGCCTCACCACGACCTCCTTCGACCTGAGCACCGGCGAGCTCAAGGACGCGGACATGGAGCTGTTCGGGTGGGACGGGACCTCGCCGCCGCTCGGCCACTACTTCACCTGCGAGGATCCGTCGGCGCCGCAGTGCAGCACGCTCGGCGAGACCGGGTGCAACGAGGTGGACGTCACGGCGGTGGTCGCGCACGAGGCCGGCCACATGGTCGGGCTCGACCACGTGTGCAGCAGCGCGTTCCCGCCGCCGTACGACGCGTGCCCATCGCCCCGGCCGGTGATGGCGCCGTCGGTCGGCAACGTCCTCGACCGGGCGCTCGCGCCCGACGACGTGACGGGCATCTGCACGATCTACCCCAAGGGCGGCGGGACGCTCACGTGCGTCAACGGCGGCACGGTCCCCGACGAGCCGTCGGGCGGCGGCTGCGGCTGCTCGAACGCGGGTGGCAGCGGGCTCGCGGAGCTCCTCGTCGCGGCGGCGTTCGCCGTGTGGCGCGAGCGCCGCCGGCGTCGCTGAAGGTCCGCAAATCCTTCCCCAGTGGGTGGGTGACATCACCCAGTCGCGCGCCTCTGGTGCGCAGGGCGCATCCTTGCGCGATCACTCGGGGGATGTGGGCGAAGTTCGCGACCTGTGCGTGCGAGCCCCCACGTCATGGGGCCCTATACCCGATCGGTGCGTTGATTCACTCACAGCGAATGAAAGAACCCCTGACATCTCTCGGAATTTCCCGCGCACGGGACGTTTGACGCAGGCACGCCGACTGCACCAGTCGCCGCCGTCGTAGCGGCATCGCACTCAGGACGGGACGACACACCGTCTCGTTCCATGGATGCGGGGGGAAGCCTTGGCGGATTCGGCACTCGTGTGTCACGGGGAGCCGCGCGTGCGCGCGGCGGTGAGGGCGTCGGGCGCCCGTCGCAAGCACGCTGCTTTGGCTCTCGCCGTCTCGAGCGCGCTCGCCGCCACGGGCTGCGGATCGGGAGCGAGGAGCTCGGACGCCGGATCGCCCGGCGTCGCGCAGGGGACGTTCCGGGTCACCGTCCAGGACGGACAGGACGGCAGCGCCGCGCTCGCCATCAAGGGCGGGAGGGTCGTGAGCACGCCGGCCGGCATCGACTGCGGTGTCGGGACGAGCCAGGTGTGCTCGGTCGAGTTCGCGGTGGGCACTCAGGTCGTCCTGACGGCGACGGCGGTCGGCACGGACCCGTCGTTCGACCCGCCGAAGCCGTACCTGTTCCTCGGCTGGGCCGGCGACTGCGCGGGCGAGGGCGGCTGCGCGGTGACGGGCCCGAGCGACCGGTACGTCGTCGCGGTGTTCGCGGCCGAGCGGACGAGCCACCCGAACTACTCCGACGTCTCGGTGCACGGTCCGGCCTGGGCGGCGTACGAGTCGGGCGCTCCGGGAGCGCTCGACTGCAGGAGCTGCCACGGTGCGCAGCTCCAGGGCCGGGGCATCGCGGTCGGCTGCAATGGCTGCCACTCCTGGCCGATCCACACCTTCACCGTCGGCGGAGCGGCCTCGGGCCTCGCGGGGAGCGGGCTCGTGGTCGCGACGGCGGGCCAGCCGAGCGTCGCGGTCGCGTCCGGCGCGACGAGCTTCACGTTCGCGGACGCGGTTCCGAGCGGGACGGCGTACGACGTCGCGGTCGTGCAGCAGCCGACGAGCCCGTCCCAGACGTGCGTCGTCACGAACGGCTCGGGGACCGTCGGCACGGCCAACGTGACGAGCGTTTCGGTCCTCTGCACGACGAACGCGTACCGGGTGGGCGGGTCCGTCACGGGCCTCACCGGGACCGGTCTCGTGCTCCGGGACAACGGCGGCGACGACCTGCCGGTGGTCGCCTCCGGGAGCTTCACCTTCACGACCCCGGTGCCGAGCGGCAGCGGGTACGCAGTGACGGTGGCCCGGCAGCCGACGAGTCCGGCGCAGACGTGCGTCGTCACGAGCGGCACGGGCACGGTCGGCGCGGGCAACGTGACGAGCGTCTCCGTCAGCTGCGCCACGAACGCGTACCCCGTGGGCGTGACGGTGAACGGGCTCGCCGGGGGCGGGCTCGTCCTCACGAACGCGTTCGACGGCGGGGCGGGCGAGGACCTCGCCATCGCGACCAACGGGTCGCTCGCGTTCCCGACGCTCGGGCTCTCCGGCTCGGTCTATTCCGTCTCGGTGCGGACGCAGCCCACCGGGCCGTCGCAGACGTGCACGGTGACGGGGGCGACGGGGATCCTCGGCGCGGGGACGAGCGTCGCGGTGACGTGCACGACGAACGCGTACCGCGTCGGCGGGGCGATCGCGGGCCTCGACGGGGGCGGCCTCGTGCTCGCGACGGCGGGAGAGCCGAACCTCACGGTCGCGTCCGGGGCGACGAGCTTCGCGTTCCCGAACGCGCTCACGAGCGGGACCGCGTACGGGGTCACCGTCGCGCAGCAGCCCACGAATCCGTGGCAGACGTGCGCCGTCGCGAACGGCTCGGGCAATGTCGGCGGGGCCGACGTGACGAGCGTCTTCGTCACCTGCACGACGAAGGCGTACCGGGTCGGCGGGACGATCTCGGGGCTCGCAGGGAGCGGGCTCGTGCTCGCGACCGCGGGCGAGCCGAACCTCACGGTCGCGCAGGGGGCGACGAGCTTCGCGTTCGCGAACACCCTGCCGAGCGAGACGGCCTACGGCGTGACCGTCCTGCAGCAGCCCACGAGCCCGTCGCAGACCTGCGCCGTCTCGAGCGGCGCGGGTACGGTCGGCGGGGCGGACGTGACGAGCGTGGTCGTGACCTGCGCGACGGACGTCCACACGGTGGGCGGAACGGTGACGGGGCTCACCGGGACCGGGCTCGTCCTCCGGAACGACGGCGGCGACGACCTGCCGGTGCTCGCGTCGGGGAGCTTCACCTTCTCGACGCCGCTGCCGAGCGGGAGCTCATACGCGGTCACCGTCGCGCAGCAGCCGACGGGTCCGGCGCAGACGTGCGTCGTGACGAACGGCACGGGCACGGTCGGCGCGGGCAGCGTGACGAGCGTCGCCGTGGCGTGCACGACGGTGACGTACCCGCTCGCCGTGACGGTGAGCGGGCTCGCCGGGAACGGGCTCGTCCTGACGAACGCGTTCGACGGCGGGGCGGGTGAGGACCTGGCGGTCTCGAGCAACGGCTCGTTCGCGTTCCCGACGCTCGGCCTCTCCGGCTCGGTCTATTCCGCCTCGGTGCGGACGCAGCCCACCGGGCCGGCGCAGACGTGCACGGTGAGCGGCGGAACGGGGCTCCTCGGGCCGGCGACGAACGTCGCGGTGACCTGCACGACGAACACGTACCGCGTCGGCGGGGCGATCGCCGGGCTCGCCGGGGGTGGGCTCGTCCTCGCGACGGCGGGAGAGCCGGACCTGACCGTGGCGACGGGCGCGACGAGCTTCGCGTTCGCGAACGCGCTGGCGAGCGGGACGCCCTACGCCGTCACCGTGGCGCAGCAGCCGACGAGCCCGTCGCAGACGTGCGTCGTGACGAACGGCTCGGGCACGGTGGTCGCGTCGGACGTGACGAGCGTGGCCGTGACCTGCACGACGAGCACGTACCGGGTCGGCGGGACGATCACGGGTCTCGCAGGGAGCGGGCTGGTGCTCGCGACGGCGGGCGAGCCGGACCTGGCCGTGGCGCCGGGGGCGACGAGCTTCGCGTTCGCGAACGCGCTCCCGAGCGGGACGGCGTACGCGGTGACGATCGTGCAGCAGCCGACGAGCCCATCGCAGACGTGCGCCGTCACGAACGGCTCGGGGGCGATCGGAGCCGGCGACGTGACGAGCGTCGCAGTGACCTGCGCGACGGACGTCCACGCGGTGGGCGGAACGGTGGCCGGGCTCACCGGGACCGGCCTCGTGCTCGCGACGGCGAGCGAGCCGGACCTCGCGGTGCCCGCGGACGCGACGAGCTTCACGTTCGCGACCCCGCTGCCGAGCGGGACGGCCTACGCCGTGACGATCGTGCAGCAGCCGGCGAACCCGACGCAGACGTGCGCCGTCACGAACGGCACGGGCACGATCGGCGCGGCGGACGTGACGAGCGTCGCCGTGATGTGCACCACGAGCAGCTACGCGCTCGGGGGCGCGATCACCGGCCTCGCCGGGAGCGGGCTCGTCCTCTTCACGAACGGCGAGCCGAGCCTCACGGTCACTGCGGGCTCGACGAGCTTCGCGTTCGCGGATTCGATCCCCAGCGGGACGACGTACGACATCACGGTGGTCCAGCAGCCGACGAGCCCGGCCCAGTTCTGCGAGGTGACGGGCGGGACGGGCACGATGGTGTCCGCGGACGTGACGAGCGTGGCGGTGAGCTGCCGCGCGGCGGGTAAGGTCCTCGCCGCTGGCGGCAAGTTCACCCTGCGTATCCGTCCCAACGGGACGCTGTGGGCCAACGGCGCAAACGCGTCCGGGCAGCTCGGCGACGGGACCACCACCCAGCGCTCGTCGCCGGTGCAGGTCGGGACCGCCACGAGCTGGGCGTCGGTGTCGGCCAGCGCCTCCCACACCGTGGCGGTGAGGAGCGACGGGACGCTCTGGGCGTGGGGCGGCAACGCGAGCGGGCAGCTCGGCGACGGCACCACGACACAGCGCCCGTCGCCGGCGCAGATCGGGAGCGAGACGAGCTGGGCGTCGGTCGCGGCGGGCGGCGCGCACACGGTCGCGGTGAAGAGAAACGGGACCCTCTGGGCCTGGGGCGCGAACGGCTCGGGGCAGCTCGGGGACGGCTCGACGACGGAGCGCCACGCGCCGGTGCAGATAGGGACCGCGACGGACTGGGCGTCCGTCTCCGCCGGCGCGCTCCATACGCTCGCGGTGAGGCTCGACGGGACGCTGTGGTCGTGGGGCGACGACGCGTACGGTCAGCTGGGCGATCCGTTCAGGTCCTCGTTCTCCGCGGAGCCGGGCGCGATCGGTGCCGGGTTCGCGTCGGTCGCAGCCGGCGCCCGGCATTCGGTCGGGGTCAAGCTCGACGGGACGCTCTGGACATGGGGCGACGGCAGCTCCGGCCAGCTCGGGGACGGACAGTCGGGGGCAGGGTGGGCGGTCGGCTCGCCGGTGCAGATCGGGATCGACACGACCTGGGCCACGGCCGCGGCGGGCGCGGCGCACACGGTCGCCGTTAAGACCGACGGATCGCTCTGGACGTGGGGGGACAACGCCTGGGGCCAGCTCGGGGACGGGACCACGGCCCCTCACGCCGCGCCGGCGCAGATCGGCACCGGATTCGTGTTCGTCGCCGCCGGCGACGCGCACACGGTCGCGGTGATGACGGACGGCACGCTGTGGGGGTGGGGAAGCAACGACTCCGGGCAGATCGGCCAGGCCGTGATGGCCCAGTGCACGTCGCCGGTGCAGATCACGGGCGCGTACACGGCGGTCGCGGCGGGCGCCTACCACACGCTCGCGATCATGGCGGGGGGCAACCTCTACGCCTGGGGCAGGAACGGCTCCGGCCAGCTCGGGGACGGGACCACGACCCGCCGGACCGCGCCGGGGACGACGCCGATCCTGACCGGCGTCGCGGCGGTCGCAGCGGGCGACACGCACACGGTCGCGGTGCTGACCAACGGTACGATCTGGGCGTGGGGCAACAACGCGAACGGGCAGCTCGGGCTCGGGAACACGACCCAGCAGCTCTCGCCGAGGCAGATCGGGGCCTTGACGACCTGGGCGACGGTCGCGGCCGGCGCTGCGCACACGCTCGCGCGGAGGACGAACAGCCAGGTCTTCGCCTGGGGCGCCAACGCGAACGGGCAGCTCGGGCTCGGGAACACGACCCAGCAGACCGCTCCGCAGCGCGTCGGGAACCTCGTCTACTCCTCGATCGCGGCGGGCGCGTACCACTCGCTGGGGGTCCGGTCAAACGGCCAGCTCTATGCCTGGGGCAGCAACTCGAGCGCTCAGCTCGGGGACGGGACCACGACGCAGGGGAACGCGCCCGTGCGGATCGGGAACTCGAGCAGCTGGACGTCCGTAGCGGCCGGGAGCTCCCACTCGCTCGCTCTCCAGACCAACACGCTCTTCGCGTGGGGCAGCAACGAGTACGGTCAGATCGGGAACGGGAGCACGACCCAGCAAACGACACCGCTGCAGGTCGGGACCGGGTACGCGGTCGCCGAGGGCGGCGCGCTCCACACCGTGGCGAGGAAGGCCGACGGGACGCTCTGGGCGTGGGGCGACAACGGCTCCGGGCAGCTCGGGGACGGGACCACGAACCAGCGGACCGCGCCGATCCAGATCGGCACGGCGACGACCTGGACGTCGGTCGCGGCCGGACAATCGCACTCGCTCGCGCTCAGGTCGGACCAGACGCTCTGGGCGTGGGGGAGCAACTCGGACGGTCAGCTCGGGCTCGGGGACTGGTGGAAGGTCGTTCCCACCCTGATCCCGTAGGCGGGTGGGTCAATTACCCCACTCGCCGGTCGTCGGCCGAAGCGGATCCCGCTGGAACATTTCCGGATTTCCGCAGCCCTGCCCCTGCCGGCGCGTGGGTCGCCTCTGGGTGGACGAGGGTGCGTGAATTCCCCCACCTTCGCCCGCGTGCCGCGGCGCGTTGAGCGAAAAACCGCCGTCATTTCGGAAGACTCGGGCGGGAGGAGCGCGGCACACACGGTGCAAACGCCCTGCGGGGACTCTTCTGACCACAGGGCCATCGGCCCAGCCGGCACCGGGGGGTAGCGTGATTACAAGGGGATACGGCCGCATCGGGGCTGTCGTCGTCGCGGGGCTGGTGGTCCTGGCGACCGGCTGCGGCGAGTCGAAGCCGTCCTCGACCGGCGGCCGGGCGGGCACGGTCGGGACGAGCTACGTGGTGACGGTCCTCCGCCCGACGGGCGGCACGATCACCTCCTCGCCCTCCGGCATCAACTGCGGAACCGCGGGGACCGCGTGCGGCCCCATGAGCTTCCCCTGGGCCACGACGGTGACCCTCACGGCGACGCCCGACGTCGGGAACATGCTGGGCACCTGGGCCGGCGACTGCAGCGGCACCGGCCCGTGCATCCTCAGCACGACGCCGTACGGCGCGGACAAGTACGTGGTCGCGGTGTTCGGTCCCGCGGGGCTGACGCAGCACCCGAACTTCTCCGACAACGACATCCACGGCCCCGCGTACATCGACTGGGCGACGGGGAAGCCGAACACGTACTCGTGCCCGTCCTGTCACGGTGCGACGTACAACGGCATGGGCATCGCCCCGTCGTGCAACGCCTGCCACGCGCGCGCCCTGGGCGTGCCGAACACCGGGAACCCCGGCCTCTGGCTGAACGAGTGCACCTTCTGCCACGGGGCGCCGCCTCCGCCTCCGCCTCCGGGCATGACGATGACCACGCACCCTCCGGCGAAGGTCACGGGCGATCCGGCGGTCGCGCCGCCGCTCTGCTCCGCCTGCCACCCGACCACGGTGGACGCGAACGGCGTCATCGTTCCCAAGGACCAGGGCGGAACGCACCTGAACGGGCAACTCGACGGCGGCGGCCACGAGGCCGGCTTCGACAACCCGGTCGTGCACGGGCGCGAGTTCTTCGTCTACGCGGCGCAGGCCAGCCCGAACTACTGCCAGCAGTGCCACGGCGTGAACTACGGCAACCTGATCGTGAGCCCGGTGGTGCCGGGCGATCCGAACCGGAGCTGCAACACCTGCCACGCGACGGCCGGGTGGAACGGCACCTGGCAGACGAACTGCTCCTTCTGCCACGGCCTGAAGAGCGCGCAGACGCAGGCGGGCCCGTACGACGTCAACACCAACCCGACCTGGTCGGCGCCGCCGGACTCGATCGTGCAGCGCCTCGGGACGGCGAGCGAGCCTCCGGAGCGCGTGGGCGCGCACGCGGCGCACCTCACCGCGACCTGGGCGAAGGTCCAGTGCGGCGCCTGCCACTCCGTGCCGACGACGGTCACGCACATCAGCGGCAGGGACGTCCGCGCGACGGTGATCGTGACCGCGCCCACCAAGCCGCCGAATCCGAACGCCTACGACCAGATCACCCAGACCTGCGCGACCTACTGCCACGATCCGATCGGCAACGGCGCGACGCCCTCGCCGGCGTGGACGGCAACGGGCCTGGCGTGCAACGGCTGCCACCCCGTTCCTCCGGCGACGGACGCTCACTTCGGCGTCACGGGGGCGGATCTCACCGTGTGCGCGGGCTGCCATCCGAACACCATCAACCCCGACGGCACGTTCAACACCGTCGCGGCCGGGCACATCAACGGCACGGTGGACAGCCCGGCCGGCCACGCCGCGGACTTCTTCCTCCCCGCCAACCACGGCTCGATGTTCCTGAACACGGTCGCCGGCGTGTCCGGATCGCTCAACTGCTCGAGCTGCCACACGGCCTACGCCAACTGCAACGCGTGTCACGCGAACCCTGCCGCGGCAAAGCCGGAGCTCGCGGGGTACACGACGCAGTGGGTGGCCTGGCAGTCGAACTGCACGTTCTGCCACGGCGCGAAGACCGCGGTGTATGCGAGCACGAGCCTCCCCCTGTCGGCACCGCCCGACGACATCGCGCAGCGCCTGGCGGGCGGAGGCCCCGGGAACGAGGTCCCGAGCCGGACCGGCCAGCACTCGATTCACGTGCTCGACGGCGGGCTCATTCCGATCGGGACGGGAGCCCTGCCGTGCTCCTCGTGCCACACCGTCCCACCGGCCATCGAGGCCGCCAACCACATCACGGCCGATCGCGTCGCGCCCGTCGCCATCACCGCCGCGGGCGCGTTCCCGAACCTGTCGGCCGGAGATCAGGCGAAGCTGCCGTCGCCCCTCGTGACCTACGATCATTCGGCCGGCACCTGCACCGGCTACTGTCACGGGTCCGCCGCGTGGGGCGGCAACAACACCTTGATGATCTGGGCGGACGACTTCTCGACGCCGATCCAGGGCTGCAACGACTGCCACGGGCAGCCGCCGCCGACGGGTGGGCTCGTTCAGACGGTGCTGACGAACGCGTGCCCGATCACCACGTTCCCGAACGGCTGCGCCAACCACACCTATCACAGCCGGATCATGAACCGGTCCCCGTACCTGTACGACTCGTGCGCGAACTGCCACTTCGGCTCCGCGAACGGCGCGACCTACAACGGTCTGCACGTGAACGGGAAGGCGGACATCGTGTACACGCCGTCGGGCACCCCGGGCTACAAGGCGTTCACCGCCACCTGGGACCCGGTCGCGAGGACGTGCACCGCGGATTGCCACAGCACCTCCGGCACGACGACCACGCGGCCCTGGTAGCTCGTCCCAGCTGACTGGACAGGACGGCCAGCCCGACCGGGCTGGCCGTCTCCGTTTCGCTGCGTCCCTCGTCGCGTGCCGCGCTCCATGTCCTGCTGCGCGACGGCCGCGCGACGTGATAAACGGATGCCCGTGCCGTCGGTGCTCGCCCGCCGTGCCCGCGCGCTTTCCGTGCTCGCGGGCCTCGCCGCCCTCGCCGGCTGCGGCGACGCCCGGAAGATCGCCGGAGGCGCCGAGATCAACGATTGCGCGAGGTGCCACGGATACCCGCCGTCATCCGGGGCGCACGCGATCCACGTGAGCCTCGGGGTGGCGTGCACCACCTGCCACGGCCCGAACGCCGGCGGGCCGGGGCACTTCGGCAGCGGCCAGCCGATCATCCAGTTCACGGGGCTCGCGGTCGCGAACGGCGCGACGCCGTCCTACGCGGCGCAGAGCCAGACCTGCTCCGGCGTCTACTGCCACGGGGCCAAGCTCGCCGGCGGCACGCAGCCCGAGCCGGTGTGGACCGGCTCGCTGTCCGGGTGCTCGAGCTGTCACGCGTCGCCGCCTCCGCCGCCGCACCTCGCGGCCCAGGTCAGCGGTACGCCCCCGCCGCCGATCTGCAGCTCCTGCCACCCGACCACCGTGGATGCGAACGGGAGCATCATCCCCGGCGGAACGCACGTGAACGGCAGGCTCGACGGTGGCGGCCACGAGCCCGGGTTCGAGCAGCCGGCGGTGCACGGACGCGAGTTCTTCGCGGTCGCGAAGGATCCCAGCCCGAACAGCTGCCAGCAGTGCCACGGCGCCGACTACGGGAACGCCATCGTCGAGCCGGTGGTGCCGGGCGATCCGAACCGGAGCTGCAACAGCTGCCACGCGGCCGCGGGCTGGAACGGAGGCTGGCAGGCGAACTGCTCCTTCTGCCACGGCGTGAAGAGCGCGCAGACGCAGGCGGGCCCATACGACGCCGCCGCGAACCCGACCTGGGCGGCGCCTCCGGACGCGATCTCGCAGCGCCTCGGCGGCACGCCGGCCCCCGACCGGACGGGCGCGCACGGCGCGCACCTCACCTCGGCCTGGGCGAAGGTCGCGTGCGCCGCATGCCACACGGTTCCGACGACGACCTCGCACATCAGCGGGTCCGACGTCCGCGCGACGGTGGTCGTGACCGCGCCCGCGAAGCCGCCGAACCCGAACGCCTACGAGCAGACCAGCCAGACTTGCGCGACCTACTGCCACGATCCGATTGGCTACGCGGCCGGCACCCCGGCGGCGTCGCCGGCGTGGACGGTCGCGAGCCTGGCGTGCAACGGCTGCCACGACGTCCCCCCTGCGACCGAGGCCCACCGCGGGCTCACGGGGGCGAACCTGGGCGAGTGCTCGGGGTGCCATCCGAACACCGTCACCACGGCCGGCACGATTGACCTCGCCGCGGGCGGTCACGTCAACGGGACGGTGGAGAGCCCGGCCGGGCACCCGGCGGACTTCTGGTTCCCCGCCAATCATGGTTCCCAGTTCCTGAACACGCTCGCCGGCGCGCAGGGGGCGGTGAACTGCTCGGCCTGTCACGCCGGCTACGCGAACTGCGACTCGTGCCACGCGAACCCTCCCGCGCCGTACACGACGCAGTGGGTGGACTGGCAGTCGAACTGCACGTTCTGCCATGGCACGAAGACGGCAGTGTACACGGGCGCGAGCCTCGCCCTGTCGGCACCGCCCGACGACATCGCGCAGCGCCTGGCGGGCGGAGGCTTCGCGAACGAGGTGCCGAGCCGGACCGGCCAGCACTCGGTTCACGCGCTCGGCGGCGGGATCGTTCCGATCGGGACTGGAGCCCTGCCGTGCTCCTCGTGTCACACCGTCCCGTCGGCCGTCGCGGCAGCCAACCACATCACGGCCGATCGCGTCGCGGCCGTCGCCATCACCGCCGCGGGCGCGTTCCCGGACCTGTCGGCCGGAGATCAGGCGAAGCTGCCGTCGCCCCTCGTCACCTACGAACGTTCGGCGGGCACCTGCACCGGCTACTGTCACGGCTCCGCCGCGTGGGGCGGCAACAACACGGTGATGATCTGGGCGGACGACTTCTCGACGCCGATCCAGGGCTGTAACGACTGCCACGGGCAGCCGCCGCCGACGGGTCGGCTGGTGCAGACGACGCTGACGACCGCGTGCCCGACCACCACGTTCCCGAACGGCTGCGCCAACCACGTCTATCACAGCCGGATCATGAACCGGTCGCCGTACCTGTACGACTCGTGCGCGAATTGCCACTTCGGATCGATGCAGGGCACGAGCTACGACGGTCTGCACGTGAACGGGAAGGCGGACATCGTCTATACGCCGTCGGGCACCGCGGGCTACAAGGCGTTCGACGCCACCTGGGACCCGAGCACGAGGACGTGCACCGCGTCGTGCCACACCACCTCGGGCGTGGGGAACACGCAGTCCTGGTAGCTCGTCCCCCGAGCAACTGGACAGGGCGGCCCGCCGTGAACGAGAAGCTCACGATCCTGAACGCCTTCGTCCACGACGTCGCGACCGGGACGTGGATCGGGTCGCTCGTCCTGCTCACGATCCTGCACCAGCAGACGGCTCGGCCCGAGTGGGCCGGCGCGTCGGCGCTCGTGCGTCCGCTCGCCGCCCGGTTCATGTGGGTCACCTGGGTGAGCCTCGGCGTGATCCTGCTCACCGGCGTCGTCCGCATGATCACCTTCAAGGTGTTCGGCTGGACCGGCGACGTCGCGCGCGATCGGATCCGGCTCCTCAAGGTGAAGCACGCGGTCCTCGGCGTCGTCTTCGCCGCCGGGACGGCCTGGCAGGTCGTCATCGTCTACTTTCAGCCGTGAAACTGGGCCGGTGCGCAGGTCCACCGGCGGCGAAGGGCGGGCTCCGCGACGGCACGACGGGGGGAGGGGGCTAGGGCGTCCGCCCCATCCGTGCTAGGTAGCTGAACGCGTCACTTTACTGCCGGGAAAGACGAGATGGCCCGCCACCCACGCGTCCTGCTGATCACGCCGCCGTACCACTCCGGGGTCGTCGAGGCGGCCGGCACGTGGCTTCCGCTCAACCTCGTCTACCTCGCGGGCGCCGCCCGGGCCGCCGGTGCCGACGTCGAGATCCTCGACGCGATGTCCAAGTTCCTGACGCACGAGGACATCCGGAAGCACATCGAGTCGTTCCGCCCGGACATCGTCGGCACGACCGCGATCACCGCCACCGAGCCGGACGCGCGCGTCGTCTGCCAGACCGCGAAGGAGTGGAACCCGCACGTGAAGACGGTCGTCGGAAACGTGCACGCCACCTTCTGCTGGGAGCAGATCCTCCGCGACGATCCGGCGGTGGACTTCGTGGTGCGCGGCGAGGGCGAGCTCACCTTCGCCGAGCTCGTGCGGGCCGCCGCGGCCGGGGAGGGCTACGACCGGATCGCCGGCCTGGCGTTCCGGCGAGACGGCGTGCCGGTGAGCACCGCCCCGCGCGCCCTCGTGCGCGACCTCGACGGCCTGGAGCGCGCCTGGGACCTGCTCGACTGGTCGCCCTACTGGTACCGGCCCAGCCCGGCCGGCCACCTCGCCATCGTCTCGTCCGCGCGGGGCTGCGCGCAGCGCTGCTCGTTCTGCTCGCAGCAGAAGTTCTGGGCGCGCTCCTGGCGCGGGCGCAACGCGCTCGCGTTCGTCGAGGAGGTGGAGCACCTGCGCGACCGCCACGGCGTCCGGGTGGCGATGCTCTCCGACGAGACGCCGACGACGGACCGGCAGCGATGGGAGGCGATCCTCGACCTCCTCGTCCAGCGCCGCAGCGGCGTCGAGCTGCTGATGGAGACCCGCGTCGACGACATCCTGCGCGACGAGGACATCCTGCCGAAGTACGCCGCGGCGGGGATCTCGCACGTCTACGTCGGCGTCGAGTCGACGTCGCAGAGCACGCTCGACCTGTACCAGAAGGACATCAAGGTCGCCGAGTCGCAAGAAGGCGATCGACCTCATCAACGCCCACGGGATCATCTCCGAGACGTCGTTCGTGCTGGGGACGCCGGAGGAGACGACGGCCTCGATCCGCGAGACCCTCGAGCTCGCGAAGTGGTACGCGCCGGACATGGCGTTCTTCCTGGCGCTCACCCCGTGGCCGTACGCGGACATCTCGCCGGGCCTCGAGGATCGGATCGTGACGCGCGACTACCGGCGCTACAACCTCGTGGAGCCCGTCATGAAGCCGGACCGGATGACGGTGGAGGAGCTCCGCGCGGAGCTCCACCGCGCGACCGGCCACTTCTTCCAGGACAAGTTCAAGAACCTCGGGAAGCTCACGCCCGAGAAGCGCCGCTTCATGGTCAAGGTGCTGAAGCTGCTCATCGAGAACAGCTACCTCGGCGAGGAGATGCGCAAGATGGCCGGCCACGCGGCGATGCCCGAGTCGGTGAGGGAGATGCTTCGCGAGGTGCGGAGCACCAGCGACCGGGCCTCCTAGGACGGCCGCGGCCCCTCGAGAGGAGCCGCGGCCTTGGAGCTGCTGCTGCTTGCCTCGTCAGCCCGGGACTACGGGCAGGTCACGCCCCACGGCAGCTCCGCGGCCGGGACGCCCGCGTAGAGCTGGCAGATCGGGATGACCGGCGTCGCGCTGTGGCACGCGGTGCAGTTGCCCCCGGCGCCGATGGCCTGGCTCGCCGGCGCGACCTCGTGCTCGAGGTCCAGGTACATCTTGGTGTAGCGCCAGTCCCAGCCGGTGGTGCCGGGGCCCGCGAACTTCGCGAAGCTCGGCGTACCGGCCGGCACCTGACCTGCGGCGATCGAGCCCTTCGTGAAGACGGCCGAGAGCAGGGTCTCGATCGAGTAGTTGGTGCCGATCGTGTAGCCGCCGTACGACGTCCCGACGAAGGTGCCCTGGCCGAGGACGAAGTCGCCGGCGAGCGGGGCGGTCGGCGCGCCGAACGCGTCGGTGCTCACCGTGCCGAGGTACGTGTACGTGTGAACGGTGCCGGGCGGCTGGGCGGCGATGACGCCCCAGAACCCGCCGTCCGCCGCGGTCTCGGCGAACAGGTTCGGCGTGATGACGAACGAGCTCCCGCCGGCGTCGTCGACGTAGACCGCCTGGCGGCCCTTCATCACCTTGAACGGGAAGATCTTCCCGTTGCCGCGGGCGCCGAGCGGGGCGGCGAGCGTGATGCGATCGCCGAAGGCCGTGGTGAGCCCCGTCTCGATCGTGAAGGCGCCCTTGTCGTCGGTCGTGACGTGGCTCATCGTGCCGTTGTACCAGGCATACGTGGGCGGCACGTTCTGGGCCCAGGAGAAGTTCCCCTTCATGTAGTCGTACTTCTTCGTCTTCACGCCGCCGGCGGTCGCGCAGTTGTTGTTGTCGTACGGGACCTCGATGAGGCCGATCGTGCAGGCGTAGACGGTGGCCGGGTGCGGGAACGCCGCCGTCTTCCAGCCCGCCGTGGACCAGTCCCAGTCCATCTTGCCGGGCATCCCGCGGCTGTACGCCGGGATGTGGCAGGTCTCGCAGCCGATGGCGTCGAGGTGCCCGTTCAGCGTGGCGGACGGGTGCGGCGCCGCGCCGTGGCAGTCGGAGCAGGCGAGCCGCGCGAAGTTCGTCGGGACGTGGATACCCGCGCCCTTGATCTGGTGGCCGGGAGCGGCGTGGCAGTCGGCGCACACCAGGTTCTGGCCGCCGTTCGCGGTGTCGGTCGACATGTGGACGTCGACGGAGACGGGCGGGGTCCGGAGCGCGGTCGACATGATCTTGACGCTGTCCGCACCGCCGCCGTTGAAGTGGCACCAGCCGCAGTTCTCACGCGTCGGGAGCTGCGGGGCGGTCGCCCACGCCTTGAGCTGGGCGGCGGTGGCCCAGGGGGTGCCCGGGCCGACGGCGCTGCCGGCCGCGCCGAAGGCGCCCGCGATCTTGTTGTAGCCGCCGCCGGCCATGTTGCCGGTCACGCTCGCCGCGTGGCAGATGAGGCAGTCCACGCGCGTCGGGTCGTTCAGGTAGGTCGCGCTGTGCGCCGAGACGTTGGTCCCCGGGTTGCCGTAGCCCGCGTGGCACTGGTCGCAGCGCTTCTCGTTCGCCGCCACCGAGACGCAGTAGTTGTTGACGTAGTTGGCCTTGCCGATCGTCCCCGGGTTCAGGAGGGTCGACGTGGGCTGGAACGTCGCGTCGAGCGCGTAGAGCTGCGGCGTCGGGCCCCTCCACGTCCAGTGCTGCGTCTTCATGAGGCCCGCGACCTCCGGGCCGTGGCAGGTGATGCACACCGCCGTGACCCTGGGGCCGCCCGTCGCGTCCGTGGGGATGGCGTCGTAGGCGAGGGAGGTGTTGGCCACGATGCCGTGCAGCGTCCCGGCGGTGTGGCAGCCCGCGGTGAAGCAGGAAGGCGCGAGGCCCGCGCCCGTCAGCTTCGCGCCGTGGCAGTTGCCGCACTGGTAGGTGCCCGCCAGCGTCGCCGTCGTCAGGATCTGCCGCATCGAGGACGCGTGAACGGCCGGGTCGGACCAGTTCGGATGGCCGGTCCGGTCCGCCTGCGTCCCGAACAGCGCCACCACGTAGTGGTCGGCGGCGCCGGAGACGTTGCAGACGTTCCCGAGGGCCGAGCAGTCGCCCGCCCACCCGAGGAAGAGCTTGCCGGTGACCGCGGTCGCCGTCAGGACGACGGTCGCCGGGGTTCCGTCGGGGTTCTTCGCGGCGAAGTCGAACGAGCACGCGCCGTGCGGGGCGACGCCGCAGTCGAGGCCCGCAGGCGTCGACTGGACGTAGCCGCTCGTGATCGCGAGCGAGGTGTTCCCGTCCTGGCCGTTCTGGACGGTGATCTTGAA
Source organism: uncultured delta proteobacterium (assembly GCA_963821195.1). Taxonomy (GTDB): domain Bacteria; phylum Myxococcota; class Myxococcia; order Myxococcales; family Anaeromyxobacteraceae; genus Anaeromyxobacter. The sequence goes on along the minus strand of CAWGDE010000022.1, from coordinate 78,980 downwards.
CGTGCCCTCGGCGACGCCCCGGGCGCCGCCGGTGTTGGAGCTCGCGCTCCCACCGCAGCCCGAGGCCGCCACCGCGCCCGAGAGCGCGAGTGCCAACGTGAAACGACGCATGTACTTCCTCCAAGAGGCCGCGCATCGCGCGAGCCGGTGCTTCCTCGTGAGCTGCCAGACGCCGGATGCCCAGTCCTGCGTCCGCCTGCTGCCCGTGGCCTTGCCGATGAGCCGGGGCGAGCAGGAGCAACGATCGTGCCCTCGGGACAAAAATCCCTTGAGGTTGCGGGTGTTAAGGCGCGAGCCGCGGTGTTAACGGGCCGAGGCCGAACGCGTCGTCGAAAGGGCCGCACGCCCGGCGCTCGACGGACCGTTAACCCCGAGTGTTAACCACGGGTGTTCATGGAGCACCCCGAGGCGTGCGCGCTCGCGCGCACGCGCGTCTCTCGCGGCCGCGCGCGTGTGCGTGGTTTCCACCAGGCTGGGCGAAAAGGCGCAGCGCGGGCGTGAGGACCTCGGGCAAAGAAGAAAGGCGGGGGCGCTCGCGCGCCCCCGCCTCACTTCACGAGCTGACTCTTCAGCGTCTTACGGGCAGGTCGCCGCCCCGCAAACCGCGAAGTTGATGAGCGTGTCACGGCCGGCCGGGAACGCCTGGGGCGTCCAGCCGAACCCGCTCCCGTGATCGCGGAGCATCTGCTGCTGCGCGCCCGTCGACTGGTGGCAGCTGAAGCAGCTCGCGGCGCCGGCGCCCATGAGGACGTCGTCCGTGAGGTCGCTGTTCACCGCGCCGTTGTAGACCGGGACCGCCTCGTTGAACGCCTGCGTGGCGCCCGAGTCGTAGACCGTGACGGCCACCTGCTTGTCCTGGATCGCGAAGTTCTTCTCGCTGTCGTTGACGTGGCAGGCGTCGCACGCGTTCAGGTGACGCGGGTAGTGGACGACGATCTCGTTGTGCGTACGAGCGGGCTCGTTCGCACCGGAGCCGTAGGGCTTGAAGCTCCCGGCGCCCGGCCAGTTCGGGAGCGCGTCGATCGCCGCCTGGCTGCCGAACGCGTAGATGCCGTTCGTCCGGTAGTAGACGAGCGGAGCGTTCGTCTCACCCGCCGAGTGGATGGCGTGGATCATGTAGCGCAGGTCGTACGTCTGCCCGGGCTTGCCGTCGTACGCCTCCGACGCATCGACGCCCATGCCGACCCGGTTGTTCTTCTCGTTCGCCGCCGGGTTGTGGCACATGATGCAGAGGAAGACGTTGTCGATCCGGTTCCCGCCGTGCTGGTAGAGGCTACCGGCATGGCACGCGAGGCACTTCGCGTTGCTCACGACCGGGCGGCGCTGCGAGGCGGCAGCGGGCAGGGTGCCGTCGGCCACGACGAACTCGCGGACCGGCGACTCGGAGCGAACCGCGATCACGCGGCTGAAGACCGGCGTGGCGGTGTTGTCCTGGAACGTGAGCTGCGGCTTGCCCTGGAGGGCGACGACGCCCTTCGGTGTCGTCGCGGGGGCGACGTTGATGTACGACGTGGCGACGTTGCTCGCGCAGGTCGTGTAGCCGTTGGTGGCGGTCGTACCCGTGAACGTGAGCGTCGGCGCGCTCGGCGGCTGGCCCGGGCTCGTGCCCGCGCCTGGGTTCACCCAGTCGTTGCCCTTCGCGTAGGCCTGCAGGAGGCTCATGTTGCTCGCCACCTGGCCGGTCGCGGCGTCCGCGACGGCGCCCACGAAGACGGGGGCGGTCGGGGACACCGTGGCGTTGCACGGGTTCACGGCAGCGCCGTCGAGCTTCGCGCTCCACGTGACGACGAGCTTGCCCGCGGTCGCCGTGCTGACGGAGTCGATCGACATCGTGATCCGCTGGCCCTGCGCGATCGACTGATCGCGGCCGAGGTAGACGAGGCCGGCGCGCTCGGTGATGCGGGTCAGGTGGACCTCGCCGACGGTATCGAAGATCGGGACCGTGGGGGTGAGGGTGCGGGCGTCGGTGAAGACGCCGTTGTGGCAGCCCGCGCAGGCGTTGGCGGCCGCCGTGCCGGCCACCGGCTGGGCGATGGCCTTGTGCTCGCTGGTGATCGCCGCCCAGTTCGGGTTCGCGGCGAGCTTGGCGGTGTACTTGGCGTTGGCGGTGTCGAACGTCGGGAACCCGTTCCAGTTGTCGTGGCAGGAGAAGCAGGTCGAGTGGCTGACCGGCCTGGCCATGATCGCGTCGAGCCGCGCCTGCGTGTCGTGGCAGTTGAAGCAGTTCACCATGTAGCCGGGGAAGCCGATCGACCACGGCGAGGAGATCTCGGCGACGGGCGGCGAGACCGTGACCACCCGCAGCGAGTCGTTGCGCGCGTAGACGGCGTCGGGCTTCGTGGCGGTGTACGAGACGCCGCCGACGGTCGCGGTGATGTTGCGGGCCGGCATCTCGTGCGAGTTGTGGATGCCGTGGACGTAGGCGGTGAAGCGGTCGCCGCCCATGCCGCGCGAGACCGAGGTGGAGCGGGTGTGGCAGACCACACAGGCCTGGGCACCGTACGGGTTGGCGCCGTGGTGCCACTCGCCGTTCGCCTCGCGCTCGCGGAACACCTGCTCGGCGTGGCAGTTCACGCAGGCCTGGTTGCCGACGAGGTCGCGCGCGAGGCCGTTGTAGTTCGTGACGACCGTCGCCCAGCTGGTCGAGTCGGGGTAGACGCCACCCACGGCAGCCGTGTCACCGAGCCGGACGAGGAAGGTCGTCTTCTCGGCGCCGACGAGCGCGACGCCACCGACGATCGTGACCTTGTAGTCGCCGCTCCCGAGGGAGGCGATGGTGTAGCCCGTCGTGGCCGCGACGGTGAGGCGCTCGAAGTTCGCGATGACCGTCGCGGGCGCGGTCCCGGCGATCTGCCTGAATCGGTAGACGGTCGGGGTGTTGACCAGCATGTTGGCGTTGCCGACGCCGTCCACCTTCACGTTGAGCGTGAACTCGAGGTCGGTCGTGTTCGCGGCCACCGTCGTCGCGGACGCGGACGCGGTCACGACGCCCTTCTGCGCGTGGACCGCAGGCGGGCTCCCGTAGGTGCCCGGGCTGTGGCAGTTGTTGCAGCCCTCGAGCTTCACGGTCTTGGTGTTCGAGCCGTGGCAGGCCTGGCACGACGGGGCCATGCCGAGGCCCTGCAGGTTGAAGCCGTGGCACTGGGTGCACGCGATGTTGGTGCGGCCATTCTGCCAGTCCCAGAACTCGGTGCCGTGCGCGGCCGGCTGCGACCAGTTCGGGTGGCCGGCCTGGTTCGCCGCGAGCCCGAACTGCGCGAGGACGTACTTGTCCGCCGCGCCGGAGAGGACGCAGGTGCTCCCGGAGCAGTCGCCCGCCCAGCCGAAGAAGTCCACGCCCGCGCCGGTCACGGTCGCCGTCAGGGTGACGGACGACGCGGCCGGGAAGTCGAACGAGCAGACGCTGTGGGGGGCGACGCCGCAGTCGATGCCCGCGGGCGTCGACTGTACGTAGCCGCCGTTGATCGCGAGCGAGAAGTTGCCGTTCTGACCGTTCTGGACGGTCACGTTGAACGTGTTCTCGGCGACACCTCTGTTGCCGCCGTCATTGGACGTGGCGGTCTTGCCACATCCCGTTGCCGCCACCGCGCCGATGAGCGCGATTGCCAAAGAGATACGACGCATTGTCCTGGCCTCCGGTCGGCCGCGCAATGCGCGGCCCAGGGACATTCGTCCCCGTTCGTTCACTTCCAGACGCCGGATGCCCAGTCCTGCGTCCGCCTACTTGCCGTGCCCGTTCCGATGAACCGGTGGCCGGGTCTACTGCACCGACCGTACCCGGGGTGGTGGGCTGTAAGTATCTGGGAGTGTAGAGTGTTCTACGAGGCGTCAGCGCGGGGTGATGCGCCAAAACGCGCATCCCGATCCGCCCGAAGCGGTGCGAGAACATGGCTGCGGCAGCCTGCCCTGCGCGCGGAAGCGCAGTTCTCCCAGGGTGATAGCGGAGTCAAATACCGATATTTCCGGGTGGGTGGTAACACGCACACAATCATTCACCGGCGCACCGCTTCCAGGCCGGCCGCGGGGAGGCGCTCGTGCACGGGATCGGGACGATTGTCCGGGGTCCGGTGCGCCGGGCGGCCGAAAGCGAAAGCCCCGCGAGCGGAAGGCTCGCGGGGCTCTCGGCTACATCGGTGAGCGCGATGGGACGGAGCCCAATGCGCTCGAGTGCGTCAACCTGCTACGGAGTGCAGTCCTCGGTGCCGTCGCAGTACAGCCGGTCGATGATGCTGTTCAGGACGTCGGTGGTGGTCGGGAGCGCTGCCGAGACGCCCTCGCGGTAGCCGAACGCCTTGGTGTGCCCGATGAACGCATCGAGGCCCGGGCCGTCGTTGTTGACGATCAGCTCGGCGCGGTGGCAGCCGCCGCAGGCGCGCGCGGCAGGGCCGGTCACGACGGACAGCGCGGTGTTCGGGATTCCCGCCTCGCTCGCCGAGAGGATGCCCGGCAGCGACTTGGCCTCGGTCGGCGGGTTGTACATGCCCGGGTTGTGGCACGACTCGCAGGCGAGGGTCGTGAAGTACGGGTACGTCGAATTGATGTGGTGCTCGTACCGGAGCGCCGCCACCGGGTCAGCGAAGTTGATGTCGGCGGGGTCGAACGGCTGGAACGAGTGGATCGCGTGGACGTACGAGTCGATCGAGCGCGACTGCTCGGGCAGGTGCGAGCCACCGCTGGTGACCTGGTGGCAGACGCGGCAGGCGACGACGCTCCCGCCGCGGTTCCCGGAGTGGAACGTGGTGGCGAGCGCCTCGTGGCACTTGTTGCACTTCGCCGGGTCGACGATGGCCGGGAAGGTCCCGTCGGCGAACGCGTTACCGGTGAGAGAGAAGGTCCTCGTCACCGCGTTCTGGGCCAGCGTCACGCCGCCGGCGTCCTTCAGCGTCGGCAGGACGGCGATCTCGATCCGCTTCACCGAGCCATCGGCGATCCGGCCCTTCCAGGTCGTGCCGGCCGTGCCGATCAGATCCAGATCCATGGTGACCGTGCAGGTCTTCACGGAGGCCACGCTGCAGCTAACCGTGAACCCCGTCTTCGCCGCGACAGCGGTGTCCTGGTTCTGGGCACCGAGGATGAAGTCCTTCGTGTCGTAGCCATACGGCGCGAAGTAGACGACAGGCTTGACGCTATCCACCGTGTAGCCGGCGACGGCCGTGTTCTCGGTCACCGTCAAGGTGGCGGAGATGACGTTCGTGGCGGAGTCGTAGGACGCGGCCGTGATCGCAGCCGTGTACGCGTCCGAGTACTTGAGCCCGCTCGTGTTGGCGTAGATGACGCTGTTGTAGCCGGTGTGGATCGCGCTGAACACCGGGGCCGAGCCGCTCGCGGAGTGGCAGCCGTTGCAGGCCGGCGCGGCGGTCGCCGCGTTCGAGTACAGATCCCACGTGTGATCGGCCGGCATCACGCTCCGGAGCGCCGGCGCGCGGTTCGCGTCCCCAGCGGTCTCCACCGGGTGGCAGCTCTTGCACGTCGTCGCCGTGAACTTGGCGTCCGTGAGGATCGCATTGAGCTTGCCCGAGTGGCACGTCACGCAGTTCGCCATCGTCTGCGGGAAGGCGAACTCCATCGCGTGAGACATGTGCGTGTCGTTCATCGTGCTCGCCGTGTAGGCGTACTTCGCGTCCTGCTCGGCCGTCGGCTCGCCGCCCTGCGCGGCGTAGGCAGCGGGATCCTCCGCGAGGAGCTGCCAGGCCTGGTCGCTGCCGACGCGCTGATCGGTGTGGCAGGCCTTGCAGGGAACCAGGTCGTCGAGCCCCGCCACGACGGCCGCGCGGTAGCCGTGCTTCAGGTAGGGCGTGCCGTGGCACCGCGAGCAGTCGGCGGAGTTCGCCGCCGAGGTGAAGGTCCAGGTGCCGAACTTCTGGGCCACGCTGGCGACGTTGTCGTAGATCCGGTAGTTCCCCTTCTGCGGGATGAGCGTCGGGTTCTCGCCGAAGTAGAAGTACACGAACCCGTTCACCGCGGTGACGTCGTACGCCGCGGCGGCGATCTCGACCGTGTAGCGGCCGCTGCCGAGGGACTTGAGCGTCCCGAACGAGAGCGCGTCGGCGGTGTCGAACTCGTTGTTGGCGCTGTCGTACCGCAGGCCCATGTAGCGCTTCTGGCCGAGGCCGGAGAGGGTCGCGTCGCCGTAGGCCACGCCGCCCTTCTTGAGGTTGAACGTCACCACCGTCTTGAACGTGGTGGCTGGCGGCGCGTTCGGCGTGCTCACCACCGACTCGATGGTCGCGACGAGCGTTGGTGTTCGTGTACTTCGTGTAGGTGGCCTGGTGGATCGCGCCCTGGCCCGCGTGGCACTCCGTGCACGTCTCACCCTTCGCGACCGCGTCCGGCGCGAGAGGATCCACCGGAGTCGGAGGCGTCGCCGAGCCGCCGTGGCACTGCGCGCAGGACGGCGCGAGGCCCGCGCCCGTGAGGGACTGGCCGTGGCACGCCGCGCAGGGGAACGCGAACGCGGTCGACAGCGGAACCGTCGACAGGAAGCTCGTCGCCTGAGCGGAGTGGAGGGTCGGATCCGCGGAGGGGTTCCAGACCGGGTGAGGCTGGTCGCCCGGGTTGCCGAACAGCGCGACGATGTACATGTCCGTGTGGTTGCCGGTGAACGTGCAGGCACCCGACGTGTGGCAGTCGCCCGCGTAGCCCAGGAAGACCTTGCCCGAGCTCGCCGTCGCGGTCAGGGTGACCGCCGTGCCCGCCGGGAAGCTGAACTCGCACGCGCCGTGCGGCGCGACGCCGCAGTCGATGCCAGCCGGCGTCGAGACGACGTAGCCGCCGGTGATCGCGAGAGAGGTGTTGCCGTCCTGACCGTTCTGGACGGTGACCTTGAACGTGTTCTCGGCGACACCTCTGTTGCCGCCGTCCGTGGACTTGGCGCTCTGGCCACAGCCCGTTGCTGCCACCGCGCCGATGAGCGCGAGTGCCAAAGTGATACGACGCATGTGTTGGCCTCCGGTCGGCCGCGCAAAGCGCGACCCGGGGACGTCCGTCCCCATTTCGTTCACGTCCAGACGCCGGATGCCCAGTCCTGCGTCCGCCTGCGATGTTGCCGTGCCCGTTCCGATGAACCGGTGCGACGGGCCGTCTGCAGCGCGCGTGCCCACAGGAGGGTGCACTTCACGTGACGAAGATGACGAGGCATTGATCATTCTGTCGCAGGTCGGGAGATGGGGGATATCACGCACGGTGACCCACGGCCGTTCCGGCGAGGGCGGCGCTGTCCAGCTGCTCAGGCGCGTCGAAATGGCCCGCGCACCGCGGAAATCCGCGGCGGCGATGGACTCCGGTCAGGGTGGGTGGAAACTCCCAGGGCAGGCGCGCCGAGGACGACGCAACGCCGCGAACGCCCTCGGGAAAAGTGAGGCAGATGTCCCGGCTCGCGAACCGTTCCTGAAGGACGAAAGGCCCCAGGGACTAAAGCCCCGAACGACGAGAACCCCGCGAGCTCGGAGGCTCGCGGGGCTCTCGGCTGCATCGGTGAGCGCAGTGGGGCGCACCCCACCGCGCTCATGTCACCGTCGAGCTAGTTGCTGCCGAAGATGTCCTTCACGAGCTGGTTCCAGACGGTCGTCGTGGTCTCGGGCGCGACGGGCACCACGCCGTAGCCGAAGGCCTTGGTGTGGTCCTCGAACGCGTTGATCTCGGCGGCCTCGTCCTCGTTGATCAGCTCGGCACGGTGGCAGCCGCCGCAGGCCTTCGCGGCAGGACCGACCACAGTGGCCGGGAGGCCGGAGATCGTCCGGTCGCCGATCGAAGCAGAGGCGGAGAGGACGGCCGGCAGCGCCTTGTCGTTGGGCGACGCCTCGTACGTGCCCGGGTTGTGGCACGACTCGCAGCTGAGGGTCGTGAAGTTCGGGTACGTCGACTCGACGTGGTGGTTGTACTCCATCACCTGCACCGGGTCGGACCAGTTGATGGTCGCCGGGTCGAACTCCTGCATCGAGTGGATCGCGTGGACGTACGAGTCGATCGAGCGCGACTGCTGCTCGAGGTGCGACCCACCGTTGGCAGGCACGTGGCACAGGCGGCAGGTGATGACACCAGCCGAGCCATAGTTCGGGTTGTGGAACGTCGTCCCGAGCGCGTCGTGGCACTTGTTGCACTTCGCCGGGTCGACGATGGCCGAGCCGTAGTAGCCGGTCACCTCGGTGCCGCCGACGAGGTCGAACGTCTTCGTGGCGCCGGCCATCGCGATGGGCAGGTTGGTCGTCCCCGTAGGCAGGGTCTGATCGACGCCCAACGTGGGAATGACGCTGATCTGGGCCTGCTTGACCGAGACGCCGATCTTGGCGGCCCAGAGCGTCAGGTCCACCGTCGCGGTCCACGTGGTGGTGCCGGCCGGGGTCGTCGCGGGGACGACCGCGAGGCGCGGGCTGTTCGACGTGGAGCCTTCCGCGTACTCGAGGTTCCGCTTGCCGTCAGGAGCCGGCTGGCTGCCATGGCCGCTGACGAGGAAGTCCTTGGTATCGAAGCCGTACAGGCTGACCACCACGGTCGGCTTGATGAGGGCCGAGGCGTTCGCGCCGGCCACGCTGAAGGGGACGGTGAGCGTGTTGCCGGACTTCGTCACCGTGCCAATGGTCGTCGTGATGGTCGTGTTGTACCTCGCCCCGCCGGCGGCGTAGATCTGCGGGTTGAGGCCGCCGTTGTGGAGGTCCTTGAAGAGCGGGACCTGCTGGCCGAACATGATCGGGCCCTGGCCGTCGTCGTTCGTGTTCGTGTCCGGAGCAGTGACGACAGCGTTGTCGCTGTGGCACGTGAAGCAGTCGACCTCGGTAACCGGCGGGCCGGCCTCGATCAGCTTCCCCGTGATCCAGTTGATGTTGTGGTAGGCGGGGGCGAGCAACGGCGCGCGCTTCTCCTGGTCAGGAGCGCCGGCCGTCGTGGCGTGGCAGCTCTTGCAGACGATGCCCGTGAACTTCGTGTCCGCGAAGATCTGGCCGAACTTGCCCGCGTGGCACGTCACGCAGCTCGCCATCGACTGCGGATAGGCGAACTCCATCGAGTGCGACATGTGCGTGTCGTTCATGGTGTTCGCGACGTACGGATACTTCTGCGCGGTCGCGAGAGCCGGCTGCTTCGTCCAGTCGACCGACGTCGTCCCGTTGTTGGAGAGCGCCGCGAGCGTGGCCGGCTCGTTCCTCAGCACCTGCCAGTCGAAGTCCGTGCCGACGCGCGCGTCGTGGTGGCACGCCTTGCAGGCCACCATGTCCGGGAGCCCGGCAACCTTGGCCGCGCGGTAGCCGTGCTTCATGTACGGCGCCCCGTGGCAGTTCTCGCAAGCCGAGACGTTGGCCGCCGAGACGTAGTCGATCGTCCCGTAGACCTTCGCCACGCTGGCGACGTTGTCCATCAGGTTGTAGTTCCCGTTCTTCGGCATGAGCAGCTTGTCGCCGAAGTAGAAGTAGAGGAACGCGTTCGTGCCCGCGGCGAGGATGTCGAACTTCGCCTTGGCAGCCGTGACCTTGTACTGGCCGGCCGTCCCGGTCGCCGCCGCGGTGCCGAAGGACATCGACGTCGCGGTGTCGAACGTCTTGGTCGCCGGGTCGTACTTCGTCCCGGAGTACCGCTTCTGGTTCGCCGTGTTGATGTCGAACGCGGCGCCGTTCAGCTTGACCGTGAACGTCACGTCCGTCTTGAACGTTCCGGCGTCGGCCCCCGTGTTCGGGGTGGTCACGACGGCGTCGATCGTCGAGACGAGCAGAGAGGCGTCCGCGTACTTGTTGTAGGTGGCCTGGTGGACTGCGCCCTGGCCAGCGTGGCACTGACGGCAATTCTCGCCGGTCGCATAGACCTGGGGCGAGACCGGAGCCGCAGGCGCGTGGCAGTTCGCGCAGGAGGGGGCCATGCCCGAGCCCGTGAGGGCCGAGCCATGGCAGCCGGCGCACTGCCACGGGAACGTGGCCGATTCCGGGATCGTGGACAGCAGGGTCAGCGCCTGCGCCGAGTGCGCGGCGCCGGCGTCAGCGCCCGGCTCCCAGTTCGGGTGACCGTTCGGCGGCACGCCCACGCCGAACCGGGCGAGGACGTACTTTTCCGTGTTCTTGCCGGAGATCGTGCAGACGTTCCCAGCGGTGTAGCAGTCGCCCGCATAGCCCCAGAAGCTGTTGCCCGAGGTCGCGGTCGCCGTGATCGTGACCGTCGTGTTCTCCGGGAATTCGAACGAGCACGTGCCGTGCGGCGCGACGCCGCAGTCGATGCCGGCAGGCACCGACGTGACGTAGCCACCCGTGATCGCGAGCGAGGTGTTCCCGTTCTGGCCGTTCTGGACCAGCACCGTGAAGGTGCCTTCGGCGACACCTCTGTTGCCGCCATTATTGGACGTGGCGCTCTTGCCACATCCGGTTGCCGCCACCGCGCCGATGAGCGCGAGTGCCAAAGAGATACGACGCATGTCTGAGCCTCCGGTCGGCCGCGCAATGCGTGGCCTAGGGGACGTCTGTCCCCGCTTCGTTCACGTCCAGACGCCGGATGCCCAGTCCTGCGTCCGCCTGCGATGTTGCCGTGCCCGTTTCCGATGAACCGGTGCGCGCCGCCTTTGCACCGCGCGTACCGTAGGTTACGAGCCGCAAACGCCCGATAATTGGGACTCGAACGAGTCAGCCTGCGAAGCCGCGGTGGGGGAATTCACGCAAGGGACGTTCGGCCTGGTACGGCAAACGGGCTCGGGGCCAACTGTCCTGCGGCCCGAAAGCGCCGTTGTCCCAGGGACATGCGCCCCGCGGCGTGATCGGCCCACCCTATGGGTGGAAACACACACGGCTCATGCGGCGCCACCGCGGTGGAATGTCGCAATCGCGGCCTCGAGGACAAGAAAAAGGCCCCCGCGGCGGACCGCGGGGGCCGGACTACGACGGCTGTGCTTCAGGCGCTACGGCGTCGGGGGATTGCTGGCGGGCGTCACCGCCGGACGCGCGAAGCTGGGGGTGCCGCCCAGGTCCTGGATCGTGTCGAAGACGACCTGGAACACGTACGCCTCGTTGTGCGCCCAGGCGCCCGGCTCGGCCTGCGTCCACTTGTAGTTGAACGCAGCCTTCGACGCCTTCGGGCTGAACTTCGCCGTGGTCGTCTCGCCGGCGTCGCAGGTCCCGTTGGCGTTCGTGTCGACGAACCAGTACGGGTAGCCGGTGCTGTAGCAGACGGGGTTTGCGGAAGCCTGCGAGTACGCCACGAGCGCGGTGAGGAGCTCCGCGCAGCGCTCCTCGTACTCCGTCCTCACGGTCTCGAGGCCGTTCAGGATGTGCGCGTCATGGCACTGCTTGCAGGTCTGCGTGTTCTGAGCGCCGTGGTACAGCCCGTTCACGACGGTCTTCGTGATGTCGACCTCGAAGGAGTGCCTCGAGAACTGCGGGTTGTGGCAAGCGGTGCAGCTCTGGCCGTGCGGCGAGCCGTACGGCGCGCCCCAGAAGATGGGCGTCGTCGTGTAGGCCTTGCCCGAGTACTGGTACATCATCCTCGCGCTGTCGCCCATCATCACGCCGCCCGCGCCGAGGTAGTGCGGGTTGGTGAACGAGATGTTCCACGAGGCCTCGCCCGTCGGGGCCGCCTGAGCCGCGATCTTGTCGTCGATCGAGGTCTTGTTCTCACGGCCCGAGTGGCAGGTCGCGCAGAGACGATCGCCCGCCCTGGGGAAGATCGTCGCGTCCAGGTTCACCTGCTTCCCGGCCGCCTTCCGCGGCGGGTAGTTGAGCGTCGTGACCGCACGCATGGTCGTGAACCGCGTGTCGCTGGGCGCAGGCTGGTGGCAGGTCGTGCACTGCATACCGGTCACCGACGGCGTCGTGAGGAGCGTGGCCTGGTCCACGAGGTAGTGCTCCATGCCCGTCTTGCCAGCGTGGCACTGCGAGCAGTTGTTCGGCACGGGACCCGGGTCCCAGTCGCCGAAGGCCGCGCCGCCGGCGGCCGAGCCGGGGTCCTCGGCCTCGACGCCGCCGAAGTGACCGGCGAACGAGCGGACGCCGTCGAACGCGACGGGCGTGCCGATCGGCGCGGTGACGTCGGCCGCGATGCCGGCGTTCAGGTCCGCGATCGAGTCGAACAGGATCTCGATGGCGTACCGCGGGTTGTGCGCCCACTGGCCGGGATCATTGTTGACCCACATGTAGTTGAACGAAGCGCGAAGCGAACGCGCCGTGAACTTGTTGTACGCGACGTTGTTCGGAGTCGTGCCACAGGCGACGAGCGCGTCGACGAGCACGTACGGCTGATTGGCGAGGCCGCTGGTGTCGAGCCGCATGCACATGTTGGCGCCGCCCACGTTCGTGCCGTACATCTGGAGCGCGGCGAGGAGCTTCTCCTGGAGGCCGACGATCTCGGCCTTCAAGCTCTCCTGGACGCCGTCGCCGTCGATGTCGTTCTCGAAGCCGAACTGACGGGTCTCCTCGAGGTCGAGGAAGCTCGAGACCGCAGCGCCGGCCTCGTTGAAGTGGCAGACGCCGCACTTCGCGGCGATGTCCTTGTCGGGAACGATCTGGCCGGTGTGCGCATCGTGGCACGTCGTGCAGGCCACGAGGCCACCGTGCTCGTTCCGGGCCGTGTAGACCTTGCCCGCGTACTGCGCGGCCAGGGCCGCGTCACCGCCGAGGAACGTCGCGGCGGCGGAGAGATAGTGCGGACGAACGGACTTGTTGTTGGCCGTGATGAGCTGAGCGTCCACGTCGACGACACCGACGAGCTGCTTGCCGACCGTGGCGATGTTGCGCGTGTCGCGCACGCCGGTGTGGCACTGGCCGCAGATCGCCTGCGTCGTGTCGACCGTCACCGTGATGCCGTCGCCGGCCGCCTGCGGGAACTTGATCGTGTTGAGCGATCCGCCGCCGAGGAACGTGACGGGGTTGTGGCACATCGTGCAGTTGAAGCCCTCGGCGGGCGTGGCGTCGAGCGCCTGGGCCGTGTCGGTCCCGGTGGTCGCCGCAACGTAGCCGTTCAGGTGGTTGTCCGCGCTGCCATCCGCGCCGATGTAGTCCTTGAAGCCGGCGCCCGCGTGGCAACGGCCGCACGTGGTGGAGGCGTGGCCGGCCGCCGTGAAGTGCCCGCCGATGGCGTTATCCCACGCGTTCGCGGGGGTGAACGGATTCACGGCCGGGGGCGGGAACGTATCGACGATGTTGCCGTTCCCGTACGGCCATGCGTGGCACTTGGAGCACGAGGGCGCGATGCCCGCGCCGGCCAGCGTCGGGCCGTGGCAGCCCTGGCAGTCGAACGCGTCCGAGAGGTAGTTCGCGACGTGGAAGTACGGGTTCGACCAGTTCGGGTGGCCGCCGCCAGTGTTACCGAACTGGGCGAGGATGTACCGGTCGGCATTGGTTGCACCCGACATCGTGCAGGTCGGCCCAGCGCAGTCGCCCGCGAACCCGAAGAACGGGACCGAGCCGGTCGCCGTCGCCGTCAGCGTGACGGTGTTCGCCGTGGTGACGGGCGGCGTACCGGCCGTCGTCGTCGCGACGAAGTCGAACTCGCACACGTTGTGCGGCGCGACGCCGCAGTCGATGCCGGCGGGCGTCGAGGTGACGTAGCCGCCGGTGATCGCGAGAACGGTGTTGCCGTTCTGCCCGTTCTGGATGGTCACGTGGAACGTGTTCTCCGCGACACCTCTGTTGCCGCCGGTATTGGACGTGGACGTCTGCCCACATCCCGTTGCTGCCACCGCGCCGAAGAGCGCGAGTGCCAAGGAAATACGACGCATGTCATTGCCTCCGGATGGCCGCGCGCCGCGCGACCAGGGGATTGTCGTCCCCTTCGTTCACGTCCAGACGCCGGATGCCCAGTCCTGCGTCCGCCTGCTCACGTGCCCGTACCGATGAGCCGTGCGGGCCATGTGCACCGTCCGTGCCTTCCGGAGGAGCGGCGTTCTTCAGGAATGACGTACGGTTCTAGGGACCCGCTCCGGCCAGGGCTTGGGGGAAATCGCGCATCGGCCGCCGTCGGCAATCTCGGCTGGGAAAGAACGGCGGTCAGCGCACCCCGCCGTAACTCGCCGTCATTTCGCCACATCAGCGAGCGAACGCACGGTCCGACGCGTTCTGGGTGGAAAGACACAGCCGAGCGCGCGCTCGCTGCGGCGCAATGTCGCGACTGCGGGAAATAGAAAGGCCCCCGCGGCGGACCGCGGGGGCCAGGCTTACGGCTGTGTTACCTGATCGAGGCTACGGCGCTTACGGACGCGTCCACGTCGGGGTGACGCCCAGGTCGACGCATCGTGTCGTAGACGACCTGGAACACGTACACCTCGTTGTGCGCCCAGGCGCCCGGCTCGGCCTGCGTCCACTTGTAGTTGAACGCGGCGATCGAGCCCTTGGGGTTGAACTTCGCGCCGTTCGCGCTCACCGACTCCGCCGCGTCGCAGGTGCCGTCCGCGTTGGTGTCCTTGAACCAGTACGGGTAGGCGAGGCCGTTGTAGCAGACCGGCACCGCGACGCCGCCGGTGAAGTTCGCCGGATTCGCGGAGTACGCCTGGATCGCCGCGAGGAGCTCGGCAGCGCGCTCCTCGTACTCGGCCTTCACGGTCTCGAGGCCGTTCGGGATGTGCGCGTCGTGGCAGGCCTTGCAGGTCTGCGTGTTCTGCGCGCCGTGGTAGAGCCCGTTCACGACGGTCGTCGTGATGTCGATCTCGAAGGAGTGCTTCGAGCCCTGCGGGTTGTGGCAGGCGGTGCAGCTCTGGCCGTGCGGCGAGCCGTACGGCGCGCCCCAGAAGACCGGCTTCGCCGGCGTAGGTCTTGCCCGCGTACTGGTACATCATCTTCGCGTCGTTGCCGAGCATCATGCCGGCGGCGCCGAGGTAGTGCGGGTTCGTGAACGAGATGGTCCAGGCCGGTCGGAGTCGCCGGGCGACTGAGCCGGCGATCTTGTCGTCGACGGAGATGCCGTTCTCACGGCCCGAGTGGCAGGTCGCGCAGACGCGGTCGCCAGCGCTCGGGAAGATCGTCGCGGCGAAGGACAACCTGCTTGGCGGCGGCCTTCTGCGGCGGGAAGTAGAGGGTCGTCACGTCGCGCTGAGCCTTGAAGTCCGGGGCGGTCGCGGCGTCGGCGTGGCAGGTGAGGCACTGCATCCCCGTCACCGGCCGGCGTCGTCAGCGGCGTGTTCTGGTCGGCGAGGTACTGCTCGATGCCGGTCTTGCCCGCGTGGCACTGCGAGCAGTTGTTCGGCACGGGACCCGGATCCCAGTCGTGGAAGGCCCGCTGCCGCCGCCGGCGGCGATGTCCTCGGCCTCGGCCGCGCCGAAGTGACCCTCGAAGGTGCGCTTGCCGTTCGGGACCGCCGCGAACGAACTTCGCGACGAGACCCGCGTTCAGGTCCGCGATCGTGTCGTAGAGGATCTCGATGACGTAGCGCGGGTTGTGCGCCCAGACGCCGGCGTCGTTCTGGTACATGAGGTAGTTGAACGCAGCGCGGAGCAGGCGCGGCGTGAACTTGACGTACGCCGACGTTGTTCGGGGCGGTGCCGCAGGTGCCGCGAGTTCGTCCAGACGTAGTACCGGTTGTCGAAGGCGCAGATGCTCGGCGCCGCCGACGTTCTTCGCGTACGCCTGGATGGCCGCGTAGGTCTTCGCCGCGAGGCCGTCGATCTCGGCCTTCAGGCTCTCGCGTAGCGTTGCCGTCACGGTCGATGTCGCCCTCGAAGCCGAACTGGCGGGCCTCCTCGAGCTCGAGGAAGCTGGAAACCGAGGCGCCGGCCTCGTTGAAGTGGCAGATGCCGCACTTCGCGGCGATGTCCGCGTCGGCAGGGAGCTTGCCGGTGTGCGGGTCGTGGCAGGAGGTGCAGGTCGCGCGCCCGCCGTGCTCGTTGCGGGCCGTGTAGACGCCGCCCGTGACGCCAGCGGCAAACGGGTACTGGTACCAGGCGCCCGCGTCGCCACCGAGCAGCGTGGAGGCCGCCGGGAGGAAGTGCGCGCGGACGACCTTGTTGTCGGCCGTCGGGAGCTGCGTGTCGTCGGTCACAGCCTTGATCTGAACGCCGAGCGTCGCGAGGTTGTACCCGTCGCGCTGGCCGGTGTGGCACTGGCCACAGAGGCGCACCGCGTTGTTGCCGACGGTCGACGACCTTGCCCGCGCCGCTCGCCTGCGCGAACAGGATGCTGTCGAGCGTGCCGCCGCCGAGATACGGTCACCGGCGTTGTGGCACATCGTGCACGTCATGCCGTTTCACGCGCCGTCGTCGCGTCGAGGGCAGCGGCGTTCGCGGGCGTGGCTGACGTAGCCGGCGAGGTGGTTGTCCGCCGTAGCCGTCCGCGCCGATGTAGTCCTTGAAGCCCGCGCCCTGGTGGCAGCGCGCGCAGGCCGCGCCGGTGTGGCCGGTCGCCTGGAAGTGCTTGCCGATGACGTTGTCCCACGCGGCGGGACCGACGGCCGGATCGGGCTCGGTGAACGGGCTCGTGTACCCGGCGAACGGAATCAACTATGCGCCGTTCGCGTAACGGCCACGCGTGGCACGTGGCGCACGAGGGCGCAATACCCGCGCCGGTCGAGCGTCGCGCCGTGGCAGCTCTGGCAGTTGAACGCGTCCGACAGGTAGTTCGCGACGTGACGTACGGGTTCGTCCAGTTCGGGTGGCCGCCGCCGATGGCTGCCGAACTGGGCGAGGATGTACCGGTCCGCGTTGGTGCGCCGGAGAGCGTGCAGGTCGCGCCGCTGCAGTCGCCCGCGAAGCCGAAGAACGGGATCGCGCCGGTCGCGGTCGCCGTCAGCGTGACAGTGTTCGGAGTGGTGACCGGGGGGGTACCCGCCGTCGTCGTCGCCGTCGAAGTCGAACTCGCAGACGTTGTGCGGAGCGACGCCGCAGTCGATGCCGGGGGGAGTCGAGGTGACGTAGCCGGCCGTGATCGCGAGCGAGGTGTTGCCGCCCTGGCCGTTCTGGACGAACACGTGGAACGTGTTCTCGGCGACACCTCTGTTGCCGCCGGTATTGGACGTGGACGTCTGTCCACATCCCGTTGCAGCCACCGCGCCCGCGAGCGCGAGTGCCAAGGAAATACGACGCATGTCTTTAGCCTCCGGATGGCCGCGCGCCGCGCGACCAGGGGGAACTCGTCCCCTTCGTTCACGTCCAGACGCCGGATGCCCAGTCCTGCGTCTGCCTACACTCCGTGCCCGTACCGATGAGCCGGGGGGGCCTTGTGCAGCATCCGTGCCTTCCGGGGGGGCTGCGTTCTTCAGGATAGACGGACGGTTCCAGTGACCCGCACCGGCAGTGACTGGGGGAAATCGCGCATTGGGGGGAGTCGCATACACGCCCCGCAAACGGGCCAACGTTCCGCACGCCGCGGCGCAAGTAGGCGTCGTTTCGTCACATCCGCGAATTCCGCCGGGTTCAACAGGAACTGGGTGGAATCGCCTGGGACAAACGGACCAAATGCCCGGACGAGGAACAAGAAAAGGCCCCCGCGGCGGACCGCGGGGGCCGGACAGCAGCCTTCCTGTTTCAGGCGAGGCTTACGGACGCGCCCAGGTCGGCGCCACGCCGGAGAGGTCCACGATCGAGTCGTACATCGCCTCGGTGATGTAGACCTCGTTGTGCGCCCACGCGCCCGGCTCCTTCACCGACCACTGGTAGTTGTACGCAGCCTTCAGCATCTTCGGGTCGAACTTCCCGAAGGTGACTGCGGCAGCCGGCGCATTGGCCACGCCGTTCTGGCAGACGCCGCTGATCTCCTGGAACCAGTACTGCCCGCTGGCGCCCGGACCGTAGTAGCAGACGTTCGTCAGGAGCGGGTTGGCAACCGCAGTCTGGACGGCCGCCAAGTTGGCCGTCACGTACGCGCGGATCGCGGTGAGCAGGTCGGCCTGGCGCACGAGGAACTCCTCCTCGATCGGCGCGAGCTCGTGCGGAGCCTCGTGGCACGTCGCGCAGTACGTGAAGTCAACCTCGAAGGTGTGCCCCGCAACGAGGTTCGACTTCTTGGGCTGGTGGCAGCCCTGGCACTCGGCGCCGTGCGCAGAGCCGTACGGGCCGGGCGCGTTGCCGTTCGTCCCGGTCTTCCAGAAGACGGGCTTCCCGGCGTAGGTCTGGCCCGAGTACTGGTACAGCACGCCCGCGTCGCCGCCGAGGATCATGCCGGCCGCCCCGAGGTAGTGCGGGTTGGTGAACGAGAGCGAGAAGGTGCCGGGGAGAACGGAGCCGATCTTGATGTCGATGCTCGACCCGTTCTCACGGCCGGAGTGGCAGCTCCCGCAGACGGCGAAGCTGTCCGGGAGGTCCGTGCCGGCGAACGACTTCACGTTCTGCGCCGCCACCGGCGGATTCCCCTTCTGCGGCGGGAAGTAGACCGTGGCGACGGTGCGCAGGCTCTTCATGTCCGTGCCGTTGAGGGCGTGGCAGGTCGAGCACTGCATCCCGGTGACCTTGTTGAACGCGATGTTCATGGTTCCCGCGGGCTCCGCGGCCGGCATCGCGCTGTAGTAGGCCTCGAGGCCACCCTGGCCGCCGTGGCACTGGTAGCACGCGTCCGAGGTGAACCCCGTGAGCGCGATGTAGTCGCCGCTCGCCTGCTTCGTCCCGTGGTAGACGAACGCGGCGTACTTCGACGGGTCCTCGGCCTCGCCGGCGCCGAAGTGGGTCTCGAACGAGCGGAGGCCGTTCGGAGAAGTCGGCTGGGTCTTGGCAATCAGGCCCGTGTTCAGGTCCGCGATGGTGTCGTAGAGGATCTCGATGGCGTAGCGCGGGTTGTGCGCCCAGGCGCCGGGGTCGTTCGTGATCGCCATGATGTTGAACGCAGCGCGGAGCGAACGGCCCGTGAAGTTGACGTAAGCGCCGTTGTTCGGGGCCGTGCCGCAGGCGACACCCGAGTCCACCAGGATGTACGCGCTGTCGGCGAGGCCGCTGCTGCCGGCGGCGACGCAGATCGCCTTGCCACCGACGTTCAGGGCGTAGTTCTGGAGCGCGGTGTTGAGCTTCGCCTTGAGGCCGGCGATCTCGACGTTGAGAGGCTCAGCGGTGCCGTCGCCGTCGATGTCGCCCTCGAAGCCGAACTGACGGGAGTCCTCGAGCTGCGCGAAGGTCGTGACCGGGAGGCCGGTCAGCTCGTCGTTGTGGCAGCCGCCGCACTTCGCGAGGATGTCCTTGTCCTCGGGGAGCCGGCCGGTGTGCGGATCGTGGCAGGCCGTGCAGGCGGTGAGGCCACCGTGCTGGTTCCGGGCGGTGTAGTTATTCCCCGCGATCTGCGCGTACACGCCCGCGTCCTCGCCGAGGAACGTGGACAGCGCCGAGAGGTAGTGCGGACGGACGACCTTGTTGTTGGCGACGGCGAGCTGAGCGTCCCAATCGGTCGGTGCGCCGAGCTGGAACCCAAGCTGGGCGATGTTGCGGCCGTTACGCGCGCCCGTGTGGCACTGGCCGCAGATCGCGGCGACCTTGTCGACCGTCACGGTGATGCCGTTGCCGGACACCTGCGGGAGCTGGACCGTGGCGAGCGTGCCGCCGCCGAGGACGGTGGCGCCGTTGTGGCACTGCGTGCAGTTGAAGCCATTGGCGACGGTGGTGGTGACGTCGAGCACCCCCGCGGCCGTCACGGGCGCCGCGCCCGTGTAGCCGGCGAGGTGGTTGTCCGCCGAGCCGTCGGCGCCGATGTAATCCTTGAAGCCCGCTCCGGTGTGGCAGCGCGCGCACTCGCCCGAGTTGTGGCCGGTGTTCGCCGCAGCGAAGTGCCCACCGACGACGTCATCCCAGGCCTGCGGATCGGCGGTCGTGTTCGTGAACGGGCTCGTGTACCCGGCGAACGTGTCGACGATGTTCCCGTTCCCGAACGGCCAGGCGTGGCACTTGGAGCACGACGGCGCGATGCCCGCGCCGGCGAGCGTCGGGCCGTGGCAATTCTGGCAATTGAAGGTGTCCGTGAGGTAGTTCCCGACGTGCACGTACGGGTTGGACCAGTTCGGGTGGCCGCCGCCAATGTTACCGAACTGGGCGAGAATGTACCGGTCGGCGTTGGTCGCGCCCGAGAGCGTGCAGGTCGGCCCGGTGCAGTCGCCCGCGAACCCGAAGAACGGGACCGCGCCGGTCGCCGTCGCCGTCAGCGTGACGGTGTTCGGCGTGGTGACGGGCGGCGGACCGGCCGTCGTCGTCGTCGCGACGAAGTCGAACTCGCACGTGTTGTGCGGAGCGACGCCGCAGTCGATGCCCGCGGGCGTCGAGGTGACGTAGCCGTTCGTGATCGCGAGCGAGGTATTGCCGTTCTGCCCGTTCTGGACGGTCACGTGGAACGTGTTCTCGGCGACACCTCTGTTGCCGCCGGTATTGGACGTGGACGTCTGTCCACATCCCGTTGCTGCCACCGCGCCAATGAGCGCGAGTGCCAAGGAGATACGACGCATGTCTTTTGCCTCCGGATGGCCGCGCGCCGCGCGACCAGGGGAACTCGTCCCCTTCGTTCACGTCCAGACGCCGGATGCCCAGTCCTGCGTCTGCCTGCACTCCGTGCCCGTACCGATGAGCCGTCAGTCCCGGTTAGCATGAGGCATGCCGCCGCGGGACAATCGTCACTCCTTTGAATTCTCAGGGCATCCTGCGTGCGTTCGGCGGGGTGCGTTGCGCGAAAAGCCGCAGGACTAAAGACCCGTCGAGCCGCGGCGGCAACGGAAGGCAGTGCCGGGGTGGCGGGATGTCGTATGTCCTGAGGTGCGCCGGGACGGGGGGTGCTGGGACAAATAACCCGGGCAATTGGCCGGGTTGTCCGCGCGTGAGCTCGGCGACGGTGGCGGGCCGTGGCGACCGGCTGTGCGCGTTTGTCGCGACGGTCCTGGCTCGAGGGCGGCGTGGGTGAAAACCCCCAGCGCGGCTCCAGCGCTCCTTCGCCGGTCCGGCTGCCAACTCAGCACAGGAGCCCGGAACGGCCGCGGAAGCCGTGCTCGAATCCTCTACGGCCTCTCCTCAAGGCCGTTGCAGGTGCGTGTGGTCAGCCAGGGGTGGGTGAAAGCGCCCACCCGGGCGAGGGGGCGAGAGGGGTGAAGTCGCTGAAATCCCTGGAAATCACGCGGCGCGAGCCCGGCACGACCCTTGCTCAATGGACGGTCGCCCAGCCGTACCTTGCCCGATGTGCCGCAGCAGTAGTGAAGCCAGGTTCGAAGTCGGTCTTGCAGCACAAACGAATCGCCACGCTCGCTGCGGCGCGCATGGCGGAACTGGGGAACCACACATGAGAACGTTGAAGCTT
This sequence comes from uncultured delta proteobacterium, assembly GCA_963821195.1. Taxonomy (GTDB): domain Bacteria; phylum Myxococcota; class Myxococcia; order Myxococcales; family Anaeromyxobacteraceae; genus Anaeromyxobacter. The sequence continues at coordinate 57,839 of CAWGDE010000022.1, read as the reverse complement.
GCCTTGGCCGCAGTCGCGGCGTTCGCGTTCAACGCGAATGCGGCGCCCGTGGTTGGCATGGGAAGCCCGCCGACCGGTACCTACCAGCCGTTCGCAACCGGCCAGGTCATCACGGCTGGCGGCGCCCCCGTGGTGTTCCACGCCGGCGGCGTCGCCGCGTGCGACGGCTGCCACGTGATGCACAACGCGCAGTACGGCGTCGCGAAGTCGACCACGGGTCAGGGCAACAGCGTCCAGCCGTGGACGAACGTCACGAACGCCTACCTGCTCCAGGGTAGCGATCAGAGCTCCACCTGCCTCATCTGCCACGGGTTCAGCGGCGCGTCCGGCGTGCAGTTCACGATCGCCGACACGAGCGCCACCCTCGTCACCCCGACGAACTACACGCCCGGCGGCGACTTCGGCTGGACGAACATCGACTTCACGGCGAGCCCGTCGAACCGCCACGGCCACAACATCGTCGCGGCCGACTTCCCCGAGTTCGCGGCGGACACGCTCCTGAACGCCCCGGGCGGCTCCTTCGTGGCCGACGGCCACCGGCATCAAGGCGTTCGGCTGCGCGAACTGCCACGACCCGCACGGCCGGACCCGCGTGATCAGCGACCGCCCCCGGCGTCTACGTCACCCAGGACGCGACGGTGCCCGGCTCGAACAACGCCCCGATCGTCGCCTCCGGCTCGTACGGCATGGAGCCGACGACTGAACGAGGCTGTCGGCACGTACCGCCTCCTCGCGGCCACGGCTATGCGCCGGCGTCGAACCCGTCGTCCCCGTTCCCGAATAACCCGCCGCGCGCGGTTGCCCCCCAGACCTACAACAAGTCCGAGGCCGGCGGCCCCGGCAACGAGGTCCGCGTCGCGTACGGCACGGGCATGTCGGAGTGGTGCCAGAACTGCCACACCAACATCCACCTCGACGGCTACACCACGGGCGTCGCTGGCCTCCGTCACCCGGCGGGCAGCACGGCGTTCCTCCACGCCGGCCAGTACGACGTGTACAACTCGTACGTCTCGAGCGGCAACATGACCGGGACGGACATGTACACGTCGCTCGTTCCGTTCGAGCAGGGCGCCGGCAAGACGTACACCGACCTCCTGGCAGTCGCGAACCGCCGCGTCGGACGATCACGGCCGGCCCGACGTCGAACGTGATGTGCCTCTCCTGCCACCGCGCGCACGCGTCGGCGTTCGACAGCATGGTCCGCTGGGACCAGAACGACACGTTCCTCACGGACGGCGCGGCCTTCACGCCCGGCCTGACGAACCGCACGGCGGCCCAGACGTCGGCCGGCTACTACGGCCGCACGGCGGCGGACCTCGGCCTCTACCAGCGCTCGCTGTGCAACAAGTGCCACGGCAAGGACTAGCACGTAGTCCTCGTCTGTTGATGTGATAGGGAAGGGGAGGCGCGCTCGCGCCTCCCCTTTCGTTCTTTTCTGCGCGGAGGGTCCATGCGATCCGGTGCGGCCGTCCTTCTCGGCGTCCTGGCGGCCTGTGCCACCGGCAGGCGCGCCGCGCCCGCGCTCCAGCCGCTCGCCGGCGAGGGGGAGGTGCACGTCTTCGCGCTCCCGTTCCCGCGCGAGGCCGACCGCCTCTCCTTCGCGGTCCAGGAGGTCGCCGTCCGCAGACGGGACGGCGGAGACGTCCCGCTCCAGGTGACGCTGCCGGAGGTCGTGGGCGCCGAGCTGCGGAACCAGCGTCCGCTCGCATGGGGGCGAGTGCCACCCGGCGAGTACACGGGCATCGTGGTGAAGGTCTCGTCGGCGTCCCTCGCCCGGGACGGAGAGCGCACCCGGCTGCTGGTCCCGCCGGAACCGGCCTTCCTCGACCTCGGGATGCACGTCGAGGCCGGGCGCGCGGTGGTGGCCTGGCTCGCGCTCAAGCCCGCGGAGTCGATGCGCGGCGACTACGGCTTCTCGCCCGCCTTCCTGGCGACGATCGCGCCGCAGACGCCGCCGCAGGTCGCGATCTACTGCACCAACACCGCCGCTGCGAGCGTCACCACGGTGGACCGCCAGTCGCGGGCCGTGACCGGCGTCATCCCGGTCGGCGAGACGCCGTGGGGGATCGCGCTCGATCCGCTCACGACCCAGGCCTACGTGACGCTCGCGCGGGAGGACCAGATCGAGATCCTGGACGTCGCCGCGAACGCGACCGCGGGGCGCATCCGCCTCCGGCCCGGCGACGGCCCGCAGGAGATCGCGCTCGCGGCGGACGGGACCCTCGTCGTCGTGAACGAGCGCTCCCGGACCGTGAGCTTCGTCGATCCCAGGGCCATGACGGAGGTGGGCCGGGTGGACGTCGGGGACGCCCCGGCGGCGCTCCTCGTGGATCGGTCGGGCCGGCGCGCCTACGTGGCCAACCGCGGGTCGGCGAGCGTGACGGTGATCGACGTCGGGAACCGCGCGGTGGTCGGAACGCTCGCGACGGCCGCCGAGCCCATCCGCCTGGCGCTGAGCCGCGACGGAAGCCGGCTGTACGTGCTGAACCGGGGCTCGGCCCACCTCTCCGTCTACGCCATCCCGTCGCTCGCGCCGTCGCCGCGCGCGTACGTGGAGCTCGGCGTGATCGCCGTCAAGGTTGACCCGCGGACGGACCTCGTCTACCTGTCGCGCGGCGACGATCGGCGGATCGCGGTGTACGATCCGCTCGCGCTGCAGGAGGTGGATCGGTTCGACGTGCCGGGGGCGGTTTCGTACATGGCGATCGACGACACGGAGGACACGCTGCTGGCGCTCATGCCGGAACGGCGCTCCTTCGCCGTGATCGATCTCACCAGCCGCAAGCTGCTCGCCGAGGTCCCGGTGGGCGCGGAGCCGTGGGAGCTCGCGTTCGCGCGGGAGCGCCGCTGATGATCGAGAGCCGGACGGCGCTCCGCCCGGCGGCGGTCTGGATCCTCGCCGTGCTCTGCGGGAACGCGCGTGCCGAAGGGCTGAACGTCTGGCTCGAGCCGAGCTACGGCCACTTCGAGACGGAGGCGACGGACGCGACGGGCAGGACGACGGAGACGGTGGAGGATCGCGTGACGCAGCGGTACCGGCTCAACTTCGACCGGACGCTGACGGATTACCTGTCGCTGAACCTCGGTGCGAACTGGCTCGACCAGCGGGGCTGGACCGGCACGGACCACGTCTACACGGAGGCGAGCGGCCGCGCGACGTCGTACTCCGGCCGGCTCACCCTCGGCACGCCGGTCCTGAACGCGAGCGTCTCGGCGGACCGCCGCGAGCGGGAGGCCTACCTCACGAGCGGCATCGCGCGAGGCGCGGCCCCGGCGTTCGTCACGGAGGCCTACGCGGCCGACGTGACGTGGCGGCCGCGAGACCTGCCCGAGCTGGACCTCCGGATGGCTCGCGTGAACGAGTTCGACGACTCGCGGAGGGTGCGGGACGGGACCACCGACAGCGCCTCGTTCCGCGCGCGCTACTACACGCCGGAGTACGACCTCCGGTACGTCCTCGACTGGAACCGCAACCAGGACCACCTCGCGCTCACGCAGACGACCGGCATCCAGCAGACGGTGCTCGGGTCGCGAACGGATCGCTTCTTCGGCGGGAGGATGGTCCACGTACGTGAGCGCGACGGGCCACACCGGGACCTCCTCGACCGAGCAGCGAGGGGAGGGCGGCTACGTCACGCGCCAGCAGCTCCCGTTCTCGGGCCTCTCGGCGGTCGAGACGTTCCCGGCCACCGCGGTGGACATCCAGCTCGCGCCGAACCCGCTGCTCATCGACGGGAACACCACCGCCACCGCGGGGATCAACGTCGGGTTCGGGCCCACCGAGTCCGGCGACCGGGACGCGCGCCACGTGGGCGCGGGGTTCGCCGACGCGGTGACCCCGGTGAACACGATCTACGTCTGGCTCGACCGCAGCCTCCCGCCCGCGGTGGGGAGCGCCCTCGTCGGCTCGATGGCGGTGTACCGGAGCGACGACAACCGGAACTGGACCCCGGTCGCGGTCGTCTCGCCGCCCGTGATGTCGCAGTTCGCGAACCGGATCGAGGTCACCATCGCCCAGACGCAGGCGAGCTACCTCAAGGTGACCCTGCTCCCGCTCGCCGTCGGCGTGACCACCGACGCGGCCTACCGCGAGCTGTTCGTCACCGAGATCCAGCTCCTCCTCGTGCTCCCGGCCTCGCAGGTGCCGAGCCGTCAGATGCTCCGCGGCGCAAGCCGCGACGGGCACGTCGCGCGCCATGCTCCTGCGGAACCCGGACCTGACCTGGGACCTGACGGGCTCGGTCGCGCGGGAGTACGAAAGGCCGACGACGTACGCGCTCGTGAACGGCCTGACGCTGTCGCACAAGGTGACGCCGCGCCCTCGTCGCGAACGCGCGCGGCGCGCGGGTGGACGAGAACCTCGGGCTCGAGCACGAGGGGATCTGGCAGTGGAGCGCCGGGCTCGTCTGGAGGCCGGTGCCGACCGCCTACGGCACCGTGACCTACTCCGGCTACGCGAAGGACGACGGGGAGGTCCAGAACGCGCTCTCCGCGCTCGGGCGTGCGGACTGGTACGAGGGGATCAGCACGCAGGCGAACGCCACCGTCTCCGACGTCGAGGGACCAGGACCGGTCGACGCAAGCCTTCCAGGCGAGCGGCCGCGCCTCGCTGACGCCCAACCCGTGGCTGACCGTCACCGGGGGCGGGCTGTACCAGCGCTCGTTCACCTCCTCGCTCCGGAACGGCGACGTCTTCTCGCAGTACGCGCGGGTGGACGCGAGCCTCTCGCTCTCGCCCGCGCCAGCGCTGTCGGGGACCGGGACCATCGCCCGCGTGCTCATCGCGCAGCGGCCCACGACGCTCGGGACGCTGCAGGTCAACTACTTCCCGCTGCGAGGAGACCTGCAGCTCACCTTCGCGTACTCGAGGACGCTCGACACGACCGCCCAGCTCACGACCGAGAGCTTCGTCCCGGCCCTGCGCTGGAATCTGACCCGCGAGGTGTCGCTGCGTTCGTCGTATACCTACCTCCGGAACGACGCCCCGGCCCTGCTCCTCGTCTCCCGCGCGTTCGAGATCACCTTGCTCGTCAGCCTCTGAAAACGGAAACTGGCGGAGCCGAGAACAGACATGAGACCTTGCCTCAAGACCGTCGCGACCGTCCTCGCCGCCCTGCTCCTCTCGAGCTGCGCGAGGCAGCGCACGTACCACAACGCGAACATGGACTTCGCGTCGGTCCGCACGGTGGCGGTCATGCCGTTCTGGAACCTCAGCAAGGAGCAGCAGGCGGCCGATCGCGTCCGCGACGTCCTGACGAACGCGCTCCTCGCCACGAACGCGGTGTACGTGATCCCGACCGGAGAGGTCTCGCGCGCGGTCTCGCGGCTCGGCATCGCGGTGCCGGTCACGCCGTCGCCCGAGGAGGTCGTGAAGCTCTGCCAGATGCTCAAGGCGGACGCGGTGATCACGGGGGTGCTCAAGGAGTACGGCGAGATCCGCACCTCCTCGGCGGCCGCGAACGTGGTCGCGCTCAGCTTGCAGATGCAGGAGGCCTCGACCGGGAAGACCATCTGGTCGGGCTCGTCGTCGAAGGGCGGCGTCGGTTGGGGGGCCCGCTTGCTCGGTTCGGCCGGGGGACAGCCGGTGAACGACGTGACGGAGCAGGCCGTAGATGACCTCCTCGACCAGCTCTTCAAATAGGCGGCCGGCGTGGGCCGCGGCGCTGCTCGCCGCCACGCTCGCCGCCTGCGGCCACGGCGCGCGGCGGGCCGAGACGCAGCGGCCGAGGCTCGCGATCTTCCCCGTGCAGAACGCCACCGGGGGCACCGCCCCGATCCGGCGGGTGAGCGACGCGCTCGAGGCGGTCCTGGACCAGAGGCTGCCGGGCGTCGGGTACGAGCTCGTGCCGCGCGGCGAGCTCGACGCCGCGCTGGCGCGGGAGCGGCTGCGGTTCACGGGCGGCGTGGATCGGAAATCGGCGAAGCTGCTCCGGGACGAGCTCGGCGTGGAGGCGGTGCTGGTCCCGACGCTCGAGGTGTACTCGGCGGAGGCGCCGCCGAGGGTCTCGCTCGCGGTGCGGCTCGTGACGACCGGGGAGCGCCCCGTCGTGCTCTGGGCCGGCGAGGAGTCGCGGTCGGGCGACGACTCGCCGGGGCTGTTCGGCCTCGGGCTCGTGACGAAGCCCGAGGAGCTCGAGAAGCGGGTCGTCGCCGTGGTGGCGAGGGCGATCGAGCGCCACGTCGCGAAGCGCGACGTGGCCGAGCCGTGCGGGAAGGCCGGCAGGTTCGTCCCGCGGCGCTCGTTCCGGGCCCCGGAGCTCGACGACCTCGGCCGGACCACCGTGGCGGTGCTGCCCTTCACCAACGAGACGACCCGCCGCGGCGCGGGCGACGTGGTCCGCGGGCAGTTCGTCGCGCAGCTCGCGCGCTCCGGGACGTTCGCCGTCCTCGATCCCGGGATCGTGCGCGAGGAGCTGCTCGCGCACCGCATGGTGCTCGAGGAAGGCGTCTCGCTCGACCAGGCGATCGCGCTCGTGGACGAGCTGGACGCGGACCTCGTGGTCTCGGGGTACGTCCAGGTCTACGAGGCGACGGCAGGCCGGGCGGGCCCGCCCAGGATCGAGTTCTCGGCCTACGTCATCGACGGGCACACGGCCGAGCTGGTCTGGTCGTCCACCTCGAACGGCGACGGGGACGCGGGGGTGTTCTTCTTCGGCGCGGGGCGAGTCCGGAGCGCGAGCACGCTCTCCTGCCGGATGGTTCGAGGCGTCGTGGACGGGATCGTCGGACGGCGCCGGCCGATCGATCCGGAGCAGCTGGCGAACCCGCAAACGATGCGCGAGGCCCGTGCAGGACGCAGTTCCCGCGTTCCGCGGCAAGGCGGAACCCATCGTACTTCCGAATGAATTCGACCGAAACGCCGGTGGGCACGCCGCGTGAACCTGCCCCCTTCCGCCGATATCTGCCGCCACCCGAGGACATCCATCCATGATCACCGCGACGCTCATCGCGATCGTTGCCGCCGCGACCCCCGCCCCGCCGCAGCCGCGCGTCCTCCTGAAGGCGGCCGCCGCGACCGCCCCGGCCTGCCGCACGACGCCCGCGGGCGACCACCTCGTCCAGGCGAAGCTGTTCGCGTCCGAGTCGGCGCTGTGCCCGATCGCGAAGGTCGCGGACGAGACGATCGCGCTCGAGGAGCTGGCGGCGGCGCTCGCGCAGGGGCACATGGCCCACACGCCGCCCGCGGCGGGCGCCACGAAGCGCGCGAACATGGACTTCACTCCCGCGCTCGACCGGCTCGTCACCACCCGGCTCGTCGTCCTCGAGGCGCGCGAGATGAACCTCGACGAGGATCCGAGCTTCAAGTCGGCCGTCGAGGACTACCGCGCCTCGCGCCTGCGGACGATGCTGCAGGAGGACGCCACCCGCGGCGTGAAGCCCGATCCCGCCGAGGTGGAGCGGCTCTACCGCGAGTCGGTCCGCGAGTGGAAGATCACGTCGATCCTCGTCGAGAAGGAGGAGGACGCGAAGGCGCTCGAGGCCGCGCTGAAGGCCGGCGGGAGCTTCGACGCGCTCGCGAAGAAGCTCGTCGCGGAGAAGAAGGCGAAGGGCGGCGAGAAGGCCGAGTGGATCTCGCCCAAGCACGCGCTCCCGGAGATCCGCGCCGCCGCGAGCACCGCGAAGCTGAAGGTCCCCGCCGGCCCGCTGAAGGTCCAGGGTGGCTGGGTGATGCTGCGCGTCGAGGCGACGCGCGTTCCGCCGAGCGACAAGCTGGCGCGGGCGGAGGCGGAGGCGAAGTCCCTCGCCCGCAAGCAGCACGAGGCGGTGCGCAAGTTCTACGAGTCGCTCGTCGAGAAGTACGCGAAGGTGGACGAGGCGCTGCTGAAGCAGCTCGACCTCGAGGCCGGCGGAGAGAAGGGGTTCGAGGCGCTCCTGCAGGACCAGCGGCCGCTCGCGACGATCCGCGGCGAGAAGCCGATCACGGTCGGCGACCTCACCCGCGAGGTCTCGATGAAGTTCTTCCACGGCCTGAAGAGCCCCATCGAGGAGCACCGCGTGAACCCGCAGAAGGCGGAGGCGTTCGAGAAGCTGCTCGGCGCCCGGCTCTTCGCGAAGGAGGCCGCGGTCCGGAAGCTCCCGTCGAAGCCGGAGTACCGGCGCGCCGTCGACGGGTACGAGCGCACGCTCGCGTTCAACACCTTCATCGAGAAGGTGCTCGTCCCGGGCGTCAAGGTGACCGAGGCCGACGCCATGGGCCACTACGAGCAGCACCTCGGCGAGTACAGCTCGCCCGAGATGCTCCGGCTCGACGGCTTCGCCTTCCCGACCGCGAAGGAGGCGCAGGCCGCCATCGAGAAGCTCAGGACGGGGACCGACTACGCCTGGCTGCGCCAGAACGCGCCCGGGCAGGTCCCGCCGGAGAAGCGCACGCTGCAGCTCGAGGGCGGCGTCGTGAGCGCGAACACGGTCCCGCCGGACCTCCTGAAGGCGCTCTCCGGCGCCCGCTCCGGCGAGTACCGCATGTACGCCAGGGGGAGCGCCGAGGTGTACGTCGTCCGCGTGGCGGAGCGGATCCCGTCGCGCCCGCAGCCGTACCCGGAGGCGCGGGAGTCCATCGCGAAGAAGCTCTTCGCCGAGAAGCTCGCGAGCGCGCTGCAGGAGTACTCCGACCGGCTCCGCAAGGCGCAGCCGGTGGACGTGCTCATCACCCGCATTTCCATGTGAGGAGAGCCGAGCCGTGGGAATGAGAGCCGTGAGGACGTTCCTGTCGCGCGGCGCCGCGCTCGCGGCCGCCGTCACCGTCGCGCTCGCGCTGCCCTCCGTGGCCGCGGCGGCGACGAAGTTCAAGCAGAAGGACTGCGTCGACTGCCACACGAAGGAGGCGAGCAAGTACGCCGGCTACAAGTACGCGCACCCGGCCGTCCGCAAGGGGAAGTGCGAGGACTGCCACCTGCGGCACGGCCTCGTGCCGAAGCTGCTCCTGAAGGAGTCGGGCAATCGGTCCTGCTACGGCTGCCACGACAAGAAGTCGATCGGGATGGACAAGGCGAACGTCCACACCGTCCTCCGCAAGGGCTCCTGCCTCTCCTGCCACGACGCGCACGGGTCGAACCAGCAGTACATGCTGAAGGGCGATCAGAAGAACGCCTGCTTCACGTGCCACAAGAAGGAGCCGTTCGAGAGGAAGAACGTGCACGCCGTGCTCGCGAAGGACGGCTGCCGCGCCTGCCACGTCGCCCACGCCTCCGCCGAGAAGCAGCTCCTCTCCGCGCCCGAGGGGAAGCTGTGCGGCGCCTGCCACTCGTCGAGCGACGCCAAGTTCCAGAAGGCGCACGAGAAGTACCCCGTCGCGACCTGCACCGGGTGCCACGACCCACACTCGTCGGACGCGAAGAAGCTGATGAAGGCCTCGGTCCACCCGCCCGTCGCGAGCGCCGAGTGCGACTCGTGCCACGCGGACGCGAAGTCGGCGAAGCCGTTCGCCGTGTCGGAGCCGGGCGGCGCGCTGTGCGCGAACTGCCACGACGCCAAGAAGCTCGACGGCGGCGCCCCGCAGCAGCACACGCCGGTGCGGCGGGGCGAGTGCCTCGCCTGCCACGACCCCCACGCCGCGGACGCGCCGAAGCTCGCGAGGGCGGCCGGGAACGCGCTCTGCGCGAAGTGTCACGAGAAGCAGGCCCGCACGTTCCGGGTGCCGCACAAGCCGCTCGCGAGCCCGCAGGGCTGCCGCGCGTGCCACGCCGCGCACGGCGCGAAGGAGAAGAACCTCCTCGCGAAGAAGCCCTCCGCGACGTGCGGGGCCTGCCACGCGAAGGCGATCCAGGCCGGCACGCGGAAGTACACGCACGTGCCGTTCGCCGAGCAGGACTGCTCGTCGTGCCACGACCCGCACGGCTCGGACCAGAAGGGCATGCTGAGCGCCCGGCAGGACAAGATCTGCTTCGGCTGCCACGCCAGCTCGGAGGCGAAGTTCTTCCAGGCGTACGTCCACAAGCCGGTGCTGGACGGCATGTGCAGCGCCTGCCACGCGCCGCACGGTGGCGACGCGCCGAAGCTCCTCAAGGAGGAGGGGTGGAAGCTCTGCAAGGGCTGCCACGAGAAGATCTTCGGCGAGCCCGGCGCGTCGAACCACAAGCCCTACAGCGACGGCCAGTGCCTCCGCTGCCACGACCCCCACGGCTCGAACGCGCGCGGGCTGCTCGTCACCGACCAGAAGTCGCTCTGCCTCAAGTGCCACCCGAAGCAGCAGAAGGAGCTCGAGTCGCCGAGCGTCCACGCCGCGTTCTCCGCGGGCGAGTGCTCGAAGTGCCACGATCCGCACAAGTCCGGGCTGAAGAAGCTGCTCGTCGCGAAGTCCGAGGACCTGTGCGTGTCCTGCCACACCACGCTCCAGCAGCGCCTCGCGACGGAGACGAAGCACGCCGTGGTGGACGACTGCCTCTCGTGCCACCAGCCGCACGCCGCGAGCCAGCCGAGGCTCCTCTCGCAGAGCGTCGCCGACACGTGCGGGCAGTGCCACTCGCCGGACGACGCGTTCAAGAAGGCGCACATCGGGATCGACGCCCGGATCATGGCGTGCGCGAGCTGCCACGATCCCCACGCGTCGAAGGACCCGAAGCTGTTCAAGAAGGTGGGTCACCCGCCGTTCGTGGCGCGCCGTTGCGATGCCTGCCACTTCGCGTCCGGGAAGGGTGAGGAGAAGCGATGAGCACCAGAGCCGCCCTCCTCCTGGCCGTCCTCACCCTCGCGGCGCCCGCCGGCGCGCGCGCGGCGGACCCCGACGCGAGCCCGCCCCCCAAGCCGGCCGCGAAGCCGGCCGCGAAGCCGGCCGCGAAGCCGGGCGCGAAGCCGGCCTCGAAGCCCGCCGCGAAGCCGGGCGGCAAGTCCGGCGCGAAGCCGGGCGCGGCGCCGACGGCGGTGCCGGGCAGTCAGGTGCCGGCGGCGGCCCAGGCGTCCGCGTTCAAGCTGCGGCCCGGCGCGGGCGGGGCCATGTGCCTCGACTGCCACGCCGACTTCGCCCCCCGCCTGCAGAAGGCGTCGGTGCACACGCCCGTCAAGGCGCTCGAGTGCTCGAAGTGCCACAACCCGCACGCCTCCGCGCACGGGAAGATGCTCGCCGGCGAGGGAGGCGAGGTCTGCCTGAACTGTCACGCCGGCATCGTGCCGAAGGAGGCGAAGAGCTCCCACGAGCCCGTGGCGAAGGGGCGCTGCAAGGACTGCCACGACCCGCACTCGTCCCCGTACAAGTCGAACCTCGTGCGCCCGCCGCCCCAGCTCTGCGCCGAGTGCCACGCCGCGATCACCGACCCCGCCTCCCGGGCGAAGTTCAAGCACAAGCCCGTCGAGCAGGGCTGCGTCACCTGCCATCAGCCGCACGGCTCGGCGAAGGGGGCGAAGCTGCTCGCGAACGACGTCCCCGGCCTGTGCCTCGGGTGTCACAACGTCGAGGCGCCGGCCATCGCGGCGAAGCACATGAACTATCCGGTGAAGCAGGCGCGCTGCACGACCTGCCACGACGCGCACGGGTCGAACTCCCCGGGGCTGCTCTACGCGACCGTGCACGAGCCGGTGGCGAAACGGCAGTGCTCGATGTGCCACGAGCCGGCCACCTCGAAGACCCCGCTCAAGACGCGGCAGGAGGGCGTCCAGCTCTGCCGCGGGTGCCACGCGCCGAAGATCGCCGCCATGCTCGAGAAGAACCGCGTGCACGAGCCGGTCGCGCAGGGCAACTGCCTCGCCTGCCACGGTCCGCACGCCTCGAAGGACAAGGGGCTCCTCAAGGCGAACCTCGTGGTCGCGTGCGGCGCGTGCCACGCCGACACCATCCGGCGGCAGGCCCTCTCGCCCACGAAGCACCCGCCGATCGCCCAGGGCGAGTGCGCGAAGTGCCACGAGCCGCACTCGTCGGACCGGCCGCTCAACTTCAAGAACGCGGACGGGATCGAGCTCTGCGCGACGTGCCACAACTGGCAGAAGCACTCCACGCACCCGATCGGCGACCAGGTGAGGGACCCGCGGAACAAGAACCTCCGGCTGGAGTGCGCGAGCTGCCACCGCGCGCACGGCACGACGAGCAAGCACCTCATCCAGTTCGGCAAGACGAGCGATCTCTGCACGAACTGCCACGAGAAGTTCCGGAGGTAGACGGCGTGCGCACCCTCACGACGAAGGCGGTCCTCCTCGCCCTCGCGGCGAGCCTCCCCGGGGCGGCGCTCGCCGCGGCGCCGGTGGGGGCGAAGCACGAGAAGACGATCCACGTGGACATCGCCGACAAGCCGCTGCGGGAGCCCGAGGGCGTCGCCTGCGACGATCGCGGCGCCCTGGTCATCGCGGACACCGGGAACGGGCGGCTCCTCACGTACCGCTGGAAGGACGGCGCGCTCACGGGCGGCGCGCAGGTGAAGCTCGCGCAGCTGACGTATCCGTTCCGCGTCCAGATCGACAGCAAGGGGTTCGTCCTCGCGCTCGACCGCCGCACGAAGAAGATCGTCCGGGTGGACGAGAAGGGCGGGTTCGCCGGGTTCGTGGAGGCGAAGGGCGCGCCCGCGCCGGTGACGCCGCTCGCGTTCCGGGTCGGCCCGGGCGACGACGTGTACATCCTCGACATCGTGGCGGGGAAGGTCGACGTGCTCGGCGCGGACGGGACCTTCAAGCGGGAGCTTCCCCTGCCGGCCGGGGCGCCCGGCGTCACCGACGTCGCGGTGGACTCGGCCGGGCGCATCTACCTCGTGGACGCGGTGACGGCGACGGTGTTCTCCGCGGACAAGGACGCGAAGGCGTTCAAGCCCATCTCGAGCGGCCTCAAGGACTCGATCAGCTTCCCGACCTACATCGCGCCCGACAATCGTGGGAAGCTGTACGTCGTGGACCAGAACGGGCACGCCGTGGTGAGGCTCGGCGTCGACGGGTCGTTCCAGGGACGGGAGCTCACCGGCGGGTGGGCCGACGGGGCGCTGCACTACCCCGCGCAGCTCTGCCTCGACGCGTCGGACAACCTCTTCCTCGCGGACCGGGAGAACAACCGGGTGCAGATCTTCTCGTTGCCGAGGTGACGCCGCCGCGATGCTCGCCCTGGCCGTCGCCCTCGCCCTCGCTGCGACGCCCGCGGCGGCGCCAGGGGGGACGAGCGCCCGGGAGCCGGCGCTCCCGACGATGGTGGCGACGTTCCACCACGACCTCACGACGCCGACCGGCCCCCCGGCCCTGACCTGGGCGAACCTCTCGATCGATCGCGAGCGGTCGGAGATGTTCGTCGTCGGCGAGGGGTTCGTCCGCGTCTTCGACGCGAGCGGGATGGAGGTCCACCGCTTCGGGGACGACGGCTCGCTCGGCGACGTCATGCGCGCGGCTGCGCTCGAGGACGGCGAGATCGTCGTGCTCTCGACGCTCGACGGGAAGCGCGTGGTGCTGCGCTGCGACTTCCGGGGCGAGCTGCTGGCGCGCATGCCGCTCAAGGGCCTCCCCGAGAACCTCGCCGGCTTCGAGCCGGACCTCATGGTGTACCGGAACGGCCGGCTCTACTTCGCCGAGCGCGGCCACATGCGCGTGGTCGTGACCGACACGGAGGGCGCGTTCGAGAAGGCGTTCGACCTCGCCAGGACGGTCGCCGCGTTCCTGCCGGAGGACAGCGACCCGAAGCCACCCGCGTTCATGGACGGGTTCGGCGTGGACCCTTCGGGGAACCTGCTCTTCACGTCCTCCACGATGTTCGCGGGCGGCGTCGTCTCCCCGACCGGCGAGGTGCGGATCTTCGGCGGGCGCGGGAGTCGGCCGGGCCGGTTCAACATCATCGGCGGGATCGACGCCGACGAGAACGGGTTCCTGTACGTCACCGACCGCCTCCGCAGCGTCGTCACGGTGTGGGACCCGCAGCTCCACAACCTCGGAGAGTTCGGGTACCGGGGCGACGGCCCGTCGAACCTCCTCTCCCCGTTCGACGTCGTCGCGGGGAACGGGAAGGTGTTCGTCTCGCAGGCGAAGAACCGGGGCGTGAAGGTCTTCCGGGTCAAGTTCGTCGAGCCGCAGCCGGCCGCGACCCCGGAGCCCACCCCGCCCAGGCGCGAGCCGCCGCGACGCGTCCCGGGGCAGGGGCTCGCAGCAGCCCGGGCCGGGGAGGATCGGATGAGCCGCCCCGCGCGCGAAGGCGAGGAGCGTTGAGGTTGCGCCCGCGTCACCTGCGTCGCGCACGCGCGACCGCCGCCGCGCTCGCGCTGGCGGTCGCGGCCGCCTGCGGCCGCACGTCGCAGCCGGTTCCCGCGCCCGTCGATCCCGGGACCGGGCTCATCCCCACCTCGACCGCGCCCGGTACCCCGCTCGCGCCGCCCGTGTCGGTCACCATCCCGGTCTCGGGAGGCACGCTCGCGAGCGCCGATCGCGGCCTGAGGGTCACGGTCCCGCCGGGCGCCCTCGCCGCGCCGGCCGCGCTCACCATCACCCCGATCGCGAACACCGCGCGCGGCGCGGTCGGCGGCGCGTTCCGCCTCGGTCCCGAGGGGCGGACGTTCGCCGCGCCCGTCACGCTGACGTTCAAGGCGCCGGACACGTATCCCGTCGGCGCGAGCATCGCCGGGGTCGGCGTCGAGTACCAGGATCGCCGCGGCTTCTGGCACCGGGTGGAGCCGGTCACGCGCGACGCCGCGGCCCAGACGGTCAGCGTCACGACGGACCACTTCAGCGACTGGGCGCTCACGTGGCAGACCGGCGTCGCGGCCGCCGAGGGTCCGATCCGGCTCGTGCAGACCGTGGACATCCCCTTCGACGCCTACGGGCGCGCGACGGTCTACTTCCAGGGCGACTCGGCCACGGAGTCGAGCTACCTCCTCACCGGGACGCTCACGGTCCCCGACAGCATCACCATCGGCGGCGAGGTCTGCGTCCCCGACCAGAAGACGAAGACGATGTCGCTCAACACCGCCGAGCTCACGAAGGGGAGCCCGTCGGTGCTTCGCTGGGGCATCGGCACGTACTGGAGCCTGAGCTGCACCGCGCCGAGCGGGGCCGTCACGACGCGGCTCATGCCCGCGCTGTTCGACACGATGTACATCAACCTGACCCGCTGCGGCGGCTACTACGAGGTGGGCCAGATCGCGACGCCCGAGCACATGCAGGGCACGTACACCAAGAACTGCGGGTTCGAGGGGTACGTGAGCGGGACGTGGGACCTGCGCGCCTGCGTGGAGGGCCTGCCGTGCGATCCCGGCGGTGTCTGCCGGGCGGGCACGACCGTCTGCACGAACGGGATCGGCTCCTGCGTGGACGCCGGGCCGGCGCCGAACGGCACGGTCTGCGGCGCGACGGACCGGCTCGTCTGCTCCGAGGCGCAGTGCGTGGACCTCGACGACCAGCAGATCGGGTTCACCGTCACGCCGGTCGCGGGCCTCACGACGACCGAGTCCGGCGGGACCGCCACGTTCACGATCGTGCTCAACAAGGTGCCGACGATCGCCGTGACGGTCGGGCTCTCGAGCGACGACACGGCGGAGGGGACCGTCAGCCCGGCGAGCGTGACGTTCACGCCGGCGGACTGGGACGTGCCGCAGACGGTGACCGTCACGGGCGTCGACGACTTCGTCGCGGACGACGACGTCGCGTACCACGTCGTGACGGCGCCGGCGGTGAGCGTGGACCCGCGCTACTCCGGGAAGGATCCCGCCGACGTCTCCGTGACCAACGTCAACAACGACGTCGCCGGGTTCGCCGTCGCGCCGGCCTCGGGGCTCGTGACGACGGAGGCCGGGGGAACCGCGAGCTTCGAGTTCGCGCTCACGTCGCAGCCCGTCGCCGACGTCACCATCGCCGTCTCGAGCAGCGATCCGGCGGAGGGCACCGCCGCTCCCGCCATCCTGACGTTCAACGCCGCGAACTGGAACCAGCCCCAGACCGTGACCGTGACCGGCGTCGACGACTTCGTCGCGGACGGCCCGGTCCCGTACTCGATCGCGCTGACCGGGGTGAGCTCCGATCCGAAGTACGACGCCCGCACCGCCGGCGTCTCGGTCACGAACGACGACAACGACGTCGCGGGGCTGACGGTGGTGCCGACGGCGGGGCTCGTGACGACCGAGGCCGGCGGGACCGCGACGTTCACCGTCGTGCTCCAGTCGGAGCCGCTCGCCGACGTCACGATCCCGATCGCGTCGAGCAACACGGCCGAGGGCGTGCTCGAGGTCCCCGAGCTCCTGTTCACGACGGCGAACTGGAACGTGCCGCAGACGGTCACCGTCCACGGCGTGGACGACTTCGTCGAGGACGGCCACGTCCCCTACGTCGTGGCGGTGGTCCGCCTGCGAGCGCCGACCCGGTCTACGCCGCGATCCTGGGGACGAGCGTCGAGCTCACGAACAGGGACGACGACGTCGCGGGGATCACGGTCGGGGCGCCGAGCGGGATCTCCACGACGGAGGCGGGCACGACGGCGACGTTCACGGTCGTGCTGACGTCGCAGCCCACCGCGGACGTCACGATCGCGGTCGCGTCGAGCAACACGGCGGAGGGCACCGTCTCGCCCGCGAGCCTGACGTTCACGGCGGCGAACTGGAACGATCCGCAGACCGTCACCGTGACCGGCGTCAACGACCTCGTCGACGACGGGACGCAGCCTACGTGGTCGCGATCGGGCCCGCCGCCAGCGCGGACCCGAACTACGACGGCATCGACCCGGCCGACGTCACGTTCACCAACACGGACGACGACGACGCCGGGCATCACGGTGCGCCGACCGGGACCTCCACGGCCGAGTCGGGCACGTCGGCGACGTTCACGGTCGTGCTGACGTCGCAGCCGACCGCGGACGTGACGATCCCGGTGATCTCCAGCGACACGACGGAGGGCACGGTCTCGCCGGCCTCGCTGACGTTCACGGCGGCGAACTGGAGCACGCCGCAGACGGTCACCGTGACCGGCGTCGACGACGCCGTGGAGGACGGGACGCAGCCCTACACGGTCCAGGTCGGGCCCGCCACGGGCGGCGACGCGGTCTACACGGCGCTCCTGGCGCAGAGCCTCGCGTTCACGAACACCGACGACGACGTCGCGGGGATCACCGTCGGACGCCGAGCGGGCCCGCCACGACCGAGGCGGGCGGGACGGTCACGTTCACGGTCGTGCTGAGGTCGCAGCCGACCGCGGACGTGACGATCCCGATCGCGTCGAGCAGGACGTCGCCGAGGGCGCCGTCTCGCCCGCGTGCGCTGACCTTCACGGCCGCGAACTGGAGCACGCCGCAGACGGTCACGGTGACCGGCGTCGACGACTTCGTGATGGATGGCCCCAGGGTTACGTGGTCTCGATCGGACCGCGCGACGAGCGCGCGATGCGAGCTACGCGCGCGCTCCCCGCCGCGAGCCTCCCGTTCACCAACACGGACAACGACGTCGCGGGGATCACCGTCGGGACCCCGACCGGGGACACGACGCGGAGCCGGGCACGTCGGTCACGTTCACGGTGGTGCTGAAGTCGCAGCCGACGGCGGACGTCACGATGCCGGTCGGGTCGAGCAACACGACGGAGGGCGTGGTCTCTCCCGCGAGCCTGACCTTCACGGCCGCGAACTGGAGCACGCCGCAGACGGTCACCGTGACGGGCGTGGACGACCTCGTCGACGACGGACTCCGAGCCCTACGTGGTCTCGATCGGGCCCGCCACGAGCGGCGACGCGGTGTACGCCGCGCTCCCCGCGACGACCTCGCGTTCACCAACACCGACAACGACGTCGCGGGGATCACGGTCGGACGCCGACCGGTGTCTTCACGTCCGAGTCCGGGCTGTCGGTCGCGTTCACGATCGTCCTGACGTCGCAGCCCACCGCGGACGTGACGATCCCGCTGGCGTCGAGCGACACGACCGAGGGCGTGGTCTCGCCCGCGAGCGTGACCTTCACGGCCGCGAACTGGGACACTCCGCAGACCGTCACCGTCACGGGCGTCGACGACGCCGTCGAGGACGGGACCCCAGCCTTACGTCGTGGAGATCGGCGCCCGCCACGAGCGCGGACCCGAACTACAGCGGCGTCGACCCCGCCGACGTCGCGTTCACCAACGACGACAACGACGCCGCCGGGATCACCGTCGGCGCCGTCCGACGGGACCTCGCGACGACCGAGGCGGGCACGTCGGTCACCTTCACCGTCGTGCTGACGTCGCAGCCGACCGCCGACGTGACCGTGCCGATCGCCTCGAGCAGCCCGACCGAGGGCACCGTCTCGCCGGCGAGCCTGACGTTCACGGCCGCGGCCTGGAGCACGCCGCAGACGGTGACGGTGACCGGCGTCGACGACTCGGTCGCGGACGGGACCCGGCCCTACACCGTCGTGATCGGGCCCGCGACGAGCGGCGACCCGCTCTACGCCGCGCTCCTCGCGCCGAGCCTCTCGTTCACGAACACGGACGACGACGTCGCCGGGATCACCCTGGGGGCGCCGAGCGGGACCACCACGTCCGAGGCGGGTACGTCCGTGACGTTCACGGTCGTGCTGACGGTCGCAGCCGACCGCGGACGTGACGTCGCCATCGCGTCGAGCAACACGACGGAGGGCACGGTCTCGCCGGCCTCGCTGACGTTCACCGCGGCGAACTGGAACACGCCGCAGACGGTGACGGTGACCGGCGCCGACGACTTCAACGGTGGACGGGACGCAGCCTACACGATCGCCGTCGGGCCCGCCACGAGCGGCGACGCGAACTACAACGGGCTCGACCGCGCAGAGCCTCGCGTTCACGAACGCGGACGACGACGCGTCGGGCATCACGGTCGGGACGCCGACCGGGCCCTCCACCTCCGAGGCGGGCGACCTGGCGTCACGTTCACGGTCGTGCTGACGTCGCAGCCGACCGCGGACGTGACGATCCCGATCGCCTCGAGCAACACGCGCCGAGGGCACGGTCTCGCCCGCGAGCGCTGACGTTCACGGCCGCGAACTGGAACGCGCCGCAGACGGTGACGGTCACCGGCGTGAACGACGTCGTCGCCGACGGGCCGCAGCCGTACACGGTCACGATCGGCCCGGCCACGAGCACGGACGCGCTCTACGCCGGGCTCCCTGCGTCGAGCCTCCCCTTCACGAACGAGGACGACGACGTCGCGGGGATCACGGTTGGGACGCCGACCGGGACCTCCACGTCCGAGCCGGGAACCTCGGTCACCTTCACGATCGCGCTGAGAGCGCAGCCGACCGCCGACGTGACGGTCCCGGTCGCGTCGGGCAACGCGGCCGAAGGCACGGTCTCGCCCGCGAGCCTGACGTTCACGACGGCGAACTGGAGCACGCCGCAGACGGTGACGGTGACCGGCGTCGACGACGTCGTGGTGGACGGGCCGCAGCCGTACACGGTCACCATCGGCCCGCCGCGAGCGCGGACGGGGTCTACGCCGCGCTGCCCGCCTCGACGTCCCGTTCACGAACGCGGACGACGACGTCGCGGGGATCACGGTCGGCACGCCGACCGGCGTCTCCACGTCCGAGACGGGAACCTCCGTGACCTTCACGGTCGTCTTGACCTCGAAGCCGCTCGCGGACGTCACGGTTCCGATGGCCTCGAGCGACACGACCGAGGGCACCGTCTCCCCCGCCTCGCTGACGTTCACGGCGGCGGACTGGAACCTCCCGCAGACGGTCACCGTGACCGGCGTCGACGACTTCGTGATGGACGGGACGCAGCCGTACACGGTCACGATCGGCCCGGCCTCGAGCGCGGACGGGCTCTACGCCGCGCTCCCCGCGTCGAGCCTCCCGTTCACCAACGCGGACGATGACGTCGCGGAGATCACCGTGGGGACTCCGACGGGGATCTCCACGTCCGAGGCGGGAACCTCGGTCACGTTCACGGTGGTGTTGAGGTCGCAGCCGACGGCGGACGTCGCGATCCCGATCGCGTCCACCAACACGGCGGAGGGGACCGTCTCGCCGGCGAGCCTGACGTTCACGGCGGCGAGCTGGAGCACGCCGCAGACGGTGACGGTGACCGGAGCGGACGACTTCGTCGCCGACGGAACGCAGCCTTACGCCGTCACGGTCGGCCCCGCCGCGAGCGCCGACGCGCTCTACGCCGCGCTCCCCGCGTCGAGCCTCCCGTTCACGAACGAGGACGACGACGTCGAGGGAATCACAGTCGGGACGCCGAGCGGGACCTCGACGTCGGAGTCGGGCACCTTCGTGACGTTCACGGTCGTGCTGAAGTCGCAGCCGACCGCGGACGTCACGGTGCCGATCGCGTCGCTCGACACGGCGGAGGGCGCGGTCTCGCCGGCGAGCCTGACCTTCACGGCCGCGAGCTGGAACACGCCCCAGCTCGTGAGGGTGACGGGCGTCGACGACTTCGTCGTGGACGGGCCACAGCCGTACAACGTCACGATCGGCACGGCCACGAGCACGGACGCGCTCTACGCTGCGCTCCTCGCTCAGAGCCTCCCCTTCTCGAACACGGACGACGACGTGGCGGGGATCACGGTCGGGACGCCGACCGGGACGACCACGTCGGAGTCGGGCACGTGGGTCACCTTCACGGTCGTGCTGACGTCGCAGCCGACCGCGGACGTGACGGTCCCGATCGCCTCGAGCAACACCGCCGAGGGCGTGGTCTCGCCGGCGAGCCTGACCTTCACGGCCGCGAGCTGGAACGTTCCGCAGACGGTGAGAGTGACCGGCGTGAACGACCTCGTCGCAGACGGGCCGCAGCCGTACACGGTCGCGGTCGGACCGCCCACGAGCACGGACGCGCTCTACGCCGCGCTCCCTGCGTCGAGCCTCCCGTTCACGAACGAGGACGACGACGTCGCGGGGCTCACGGTGGGGACGCCGACCGGGACCTCCACGTCCGAGGCGGGCACGTCGGTCACCTTCACGGTCGTGCTGAGAACGCAGCCGACCGGCACCGTCACGCTCCCGATCGCGTCGAGCAGGACGGCCGAGGGCGTGGTCTCGCCCGCCAGCCTTACGTTCACGACCTCGAGCTGGAACGTCCCGCAGACGGTCACGGTGACCGGCGTGAACGACTTCGTCGTCGACGGCCCCCAGCCGTACACGGTCACGATCGGCCCGGCCGCGAGCACGGACGCGCTCTACGCCGCGCTCCCCGCGTCGAGCCTCCCCTTCACGAACACCGACGACGACGTCGCGGGGATCACGGTCGGGCCGCCGACCGGCGTCTCCACTTCCGAGACGGGTACGTCGGCGACGTTCACGGTCGTCCTGACCTCGCAGCCGCTCGCCGACGTCACGATCCCGCTGACCTCGAGCGACACGACCGAGGGCGCGGTCTCGCCAGCGAGCCTGACGTTCACGGCCGCGACCTGGAGCACGCCGCAGACGGTGACGGTGACCGGCGTCGACGACCTCGTGGTCGACGGCACGCAGCCTTACACCGTCACGGTCGGCCCCGCAGCGAGCGCGGACACGATCTACACCGCGCTCCCCGCGTCGACCTCCCGTTCACCAACACGGACAACGACGTCGCCGGGATCACCGTGGGGACTCCGACGGGGCTCTCCACGTCCGAGGCGGGCACGTCGGTCACGTTCACGGTGGTGCTGAGGTCGCAGCCGACCGCCGACGTCACGATGCCGATCGCGTCGAGCAACACGGCGGAGGGCACCGTCGGGCCGGCTGCGCTGACGTTCACGGCGGCGAACTGGAGCACGCCGCAGACGGTGACCGTCACCGGCGTGGACGACTTCGTCGCGGACGGGGCGCAGCCGTACACGGTCACGATCGGCCCCGCCACGAGCACCGACGCGCTCTACGCCGCGCTCCCAGCGTCGAGCGTCCCGTTCACGAACGAGGACAACGACGTCGCCGGGATCACGGTGGGGACGCCGAGCGGGACCTCCACGTCGGAGTCGGGCACCTTCGTGACGTTCACGGTCGTGCTGAAGTCGCAGCCGACGGCGGACGTGACGATCCCGCTGGGCTCGAGCAACCCGGCGGAGGGGACGGTCTCGCCGGCCTCGCTGACGTTCACGGCCGCGAGCTGGAACGCGCCGCAGACCGTGACCGTCACCGGCGTGGACGACTTCGTCGCGGATGGGCCGCAGAGCTACGCCGTCGCGATCGGGCCGGCCACGAGCGTGGACGCAAACTACGGCGGGCTTCACCCCGCGGACCTCACGTTCACGAACACGGACAACGACGTCGCGGGGATCACGGTGGGGACGCCGAGCGGGCCCACCACGTCGGAGGCCGGCACCTGGCTGACGTTCACGGTGGTGCTGACGTCGAAGCCGATCGCAAACGTGACCGTGCCGATCGCGTCGGGCAACCCATCGGAGGGCGTGGTCTCGCCGGACAGCCTGCTCTTCACGGCGGCGACCTGGAACGTGCCGCAGACGGTGACGGTGACCGGCGTCGACGACTTCGTGATGGACGGCCCCAAGACGTACGCGGTCGCGATCGGGCCGGCGGCGAGCGCGGACGCGGGCTACCAGGGCGTCCACCCCGCTGACCTCACCTTCACGAACCTCGACAACGACGTCGCGGGCCTCAGCGTAGGCACGCCGTCCGGGACGACGACGTCCGAGTCGGGCACGTCCGCAACGTTCACGGTCGTTCTGAGATCGCAGCCGACCGCCGACGTGACGGTCCCCATCGCGTCGGGCAACACGGCGGAGGGCGTGGTCGCTCCGGCCGCGCTGACCTTCACGGCCGCAACCTGGAGCACGCCGCAGACGGTCACCGTGACCGGTGTGGACGACCAGGTCGCGGACGGGCCGCAGCCGTACGTCGTCTCCATCGGCCCCGCGGTGAGCGCGGACGCGGGCTACGCGGGTGCCCAGCTCCCCGGCCTGCCGTTCACGAACACGGACAACGATGTCGCGGGAATCAACATCGGGACGCCGAGCGGGACCTCCACGTCCGAGGCGGGGACGTCGGTCACGTTCACCGTGGCCCTGAACACGCAGCCCACCGCGGACGTGACGATCCCGCTGGGCTCGAGCAACCCGGCGGAGGGCTCGGTGTCGCCGGCCGCGCTGACCTTCACCAGCGCGAACTGGGCGACGCCGCAGACCGTGACGGTGACCGGCGTCGACGACTTCGTGGCGGACGGGACCCAGCCGTACATGGTCGCGATCGGACCGGCGACGAGCACGGATTCGAGCTACGGCGGCATCTCCGCCGCGAGCCTCGCGTTCACGAACACGGACGACGACGTCGCGGGCATCACCATCGGGACGCCGAGCGGGGCCTCGACGTCGGAGGCGGGGACGTCGGTCACGTTCACGGTCGTGCTCACGTCGCAGCCGACGGCGGATGTGACGGTCCCGCTCGCGTCCACCAACCCGGCCGAGGGCGCCGTGTCGCCCGCGAGCCTGACCTTCACGGCCGCGGACTGGATGCACGCCGCAGACGGTCACCGTGACCGGCGTGGACGACTTCGTGGCGGACGGGACGCAGCCGTACACGGTCGGGATCGGACCGGCGACGAGCACGGCGACGCGGGCTACAGCGGCACCTCCGCCGTCGAGCGTCCCGCTCGCGAACGCGGACAACGACGTCGCGGGGATCACCGTGGGGACGCCGAGCGGGACCTCCACGTCGGAGGCGGGCACGTCGGTCACGTTCACCGTCGTGCTGAGGTCGCAGCCGACGGCGGACGTCACGGTCCCGCTCGCGTCGCTCAACACGGCGGAGGGCACGGTTTCGCCGGCGAGCCTGACGTTCACGGCGGCGAGCTGGAGCACGCCGCAGACGGTGACCGTGACCGGCGTGGACGACTTCGTGGCGGACGGGACGCAGCCGTACACCGTCGGGATCGGACCGGCGACGAGCGCGGACGCGGGCTACAGCGGCGTTTACCCCGTCGGACCTCCCAGTTCACGAACACGGACAACGACGTCGCGGGGATCACCGTCGGGACGCCGAGCGGGACCACCACGTCGGAGGCGGGGACCTGGGTGACGTTCACGGTGGTGCTGACGTCGAAGCCGATCGCGAACGTGACGGTCCCGATCGCGTCGGGCAACCCATCGGAGGGCGTGGTCTCGCCGGACAGCCTGCTCTTCACGGCGGCGACCTGGAACGTGCCGCAGACGGTGACGGTGACCGGCGTCGACGACTTCGTGATGGACGGCTCGAAGACCTACGCGGTCGCGATCGGGCCGGCGACGAGCGCGGACGCGGGCTACCAGGGTGTCCACCCCGCTGATCTCACGTTCACGAACCTGGACAACGACGTCGCGGGGCTGACGGTCGGGACGCCGACCGGGACGACGACGGCGGAGTCGGGCACGTCGGCCACCTTCACCGTCGCCCTGAGGTCGCAGCCGACGGCGGACGTGACGGTTCCGCTCGCGTCGAGCAACACGGCAGAGGGCGCGGTCTCTCCCGCGAGCCTGACGTTCACGACGGCGAGCTGGAACACGCCGCAGACGGTCACCGTGACCGGCGTGGACGACCTCGTCGCCGACGGGCCGCAGCCCTATGTCGTCTCCATCGGGCCTGCCGTGAGCGCGGACGCCGGCTATGCGGGGGCAGGGCTCCCGGGTCTGCCGTTCACGAACTCGGACAACGACCTTGCCGGCATCAGCGTCGGGACGCCGACCGGAGCCTCCACGTCCGAGACGGGCACGTCGCTGACGTTCACCGTCGTGCTCACGTCTCAGCCGACGGGTGACGTGACGATTTCGCTCGCGTCCAGCAACCCGGCCGAGGGCGCCGTGTCGCCCGCGAGCCTGACCTTCACGGCCGCGAGCTGGAACACGCCGCAGACGGTGACGGTGACCGGCGTGGACGACTTCGTGGCGGACGGGACCCAGCCGTACACGGTCGCGATCGGGCCGGCGACGAGCACGGACACGGGCTACGGCGGCCTCTCCGCCGCGGGCCTCCCGTTCACGAACACGGACAACGACGTCGCGGGGATCTCCGTGGGGACGCCGAGCGGAACGTCCACCTCGGAGCTGGGCACGTCGGTCACGTTCACGGTCGCTCTGGCGTCGCAGCCGACGGCGGATGTCACGGTCCCGATCGCGTCCAGCAACCCGGCCGAGGCCGCGGCATCGCCGGCGAGCCTGACCTTCACGGCCGCGGACTGGATGACGCCGCAGACGGTGACGGTCACCGGCGTGGACGACTTCGTCGCGGACGGGACCCAGCCGTACACGGTCGCAGTCGGACCGGCGACGAGCACGGACACGGGCTACAGCGGCCTTTCCGCCTCGGGCCTGCCGTTCACGAACACCGACAACGACGTCGCGGGGATCACCGTCGGGACGCCGAGCGGCACGTCGACGTCGGAGGCTGGGACCTCGGTCACGTTCACGGTCGTGCTGCAGTCGCAGCCGACGGCGGACGTGACGATCCCGCTGAGCTCGAGCGACACCGCGGAGGGCACCGTCTCGCCGGCCACGCTGACGTTCACGGCGGCGAGCTGGAGCACGCCGCAGACGGTGACGGTGACCGGCGTCGACGACTTCGTCGCGGACGGGCCCCAGCCTTACGCGGTGTCGATCGGGCCGGCGACGAGCGCGGACGCGAAGTACGGCGGGATCCGCCCCGCGGATCTCACGTTCACGAACACGGACGACGACAGCGCGGGGATCACGGTCGGGACGCCGACCGGGGCCACCACGTCGGAGGCCGGCACCTGGGTCACGTTCACGATCGTGCTGACGTCGAAGCCGACCGCGGACGTGACGGTCCCGATCGCCTCGAGCAAGACCGCCGAGGGCGTGGTGTCGCCCGCGAGCCTGACGTTCACGGCCACGAGCTGGAACACGCCGCAGACGGTCACCGTGACCGGCGTCGACGACTTCGTGATGGACGGTCCGCAGACCTACGCCATCGCGATCGGGCCGGCGACGAGCGCGGACGCGAGCTACCAGGGCATCCACCCCGCGGACGTCACGTTCACGAACCTGGACAACGACGTCGCGGGGATCAGCCTCGGCACGCCGACCGGGACCGCCACGACCGAGGCGGGCGCATTCGTCGAGTTCACGGTCGTCCTGAGATCGCAACCGACCGCCGACGTGACGGTTCCATCGCGTCCAGCAACGCGGCCGAGGGCGTGGTCTCGCCCGCGAGCCTGACGTTCACGGCCGCGAACTGGAGCACGCCGCAGACGGTGACCGTGACGGGCGTCGACGACCTCGTGATGGACGGCACCCAGAGCTACGTGGTGTCGATCGGGCCCGCCGCGAGCCTGGACGCGAGCTACGCGGGGAGCGGTCTCCCCGACCTGCCGTTCACGAACGCGGACGACGACACCGCGGCGATCGTCATCGGGACGCCGACCGGCACCTCGACGTCCGAGACGGGCACGTCGGTCACGTTCACCGTGGTCCTGAACTCGCAGCCGACCGGCGACGTGACGGTCCCGCTCGTGTCGAGCAACCCGGCGGAGGGCGCCGTGTCGCCCGCGAGCCTGACGTTCACGGCCGCGGACTGGATGACGCCGCAGACGGTGACCGTGACCGGTGTGGACGACCTCATCGCGGACGGGACCCAGCTCTACGTGGTCGAGGTCGGGCCCGCGACGAGCGCCGACGCGAGCTACCGGGCGCTCCCCCTCACGGACCTCCCGTTCACGAACACGGACAACGACGTCGCTGGGATCACCGTCGGGACCCCGAGCGGCACCTCCACGTCCGAGGCGGGCACGTCGGTCACGTTCACCGTCGTACTCGGGTCGCAGCCGACGGCCGACGTCACGATCCCGCTCGCGTCGAGCAACACCGCCGAGGGCGTGGTCTCTCCCGCGAGTCTGACCTTCACGGCCGCGGACTGGAACGCTCCGCAGACGGTGACCGTGACCGGCGTGGACGACCTCGTCGCCGACGGGCCCCAGCCTTTCACGGTCTCGATCGGGCCGGCCACGAGCGCGGACGTGAAGTACGACCTCATCAATCCCGCCGACCTCACGTTCACGAACACCGACGACGACACGGCGGCGATCACCGTCGGAACGCCGACCTGGGACTCCACCTCGGAGTCGGGCAGCGTCGGTCACGTTCACGGTCGTGCTGACGTCGAAGCCGACCGCGGACGTGACGGTTCCGGCCGTGTCGCTCAACGTGGCGGAGGGCACCGTGTCACCGGCGTCCCTGATCTTCACCGACGTCGACTGGAACGTCCCGCAGACGGTCACGGTGACCGGCGTGGCCGACTTCGTCGTCGACGGGACCCAGCCCTACACGGTCTCGATCGGGCCCGCCGCGGGCGGCGACGCGACTTACCGGGCGATCCCCCCCACGGACCTCGCGTTCACGAACACGGACATCGACGCCCCGGGGCTCACGATCGGGACGCCTTCCGCGAGATCCACGTCGGAGTCGGGGACGTCGCTCACGTTCACGGTCGTCCTGAACTTGGCGCCGGCCGCGGACGTGACGGTCCCGGTGACCTCGACGAACCCGGCGGAGGGCGCAGTCTCGCCGGCCGTGCTGGTGTTCACGGTCCTCGACTGGAACCTTCCGCAGACGGTCACGGTCACCGGCGTCCCGGACGCCGTCGTGGACGGGCCCCAGCCGTTCGCGATCAGGCTCGGGGCCACCACGAGCGCGGACCCGCTCTACGACGCCCTCGCGCCGCTCGACCTGCCGTTCACGAACGCGGACGTCCCGCCCTGATCTGAGCTGAGAACGGATGTGGCAGGGTGGGGCTTATCGCCCACACCGGCTCTGGCAGCGTGTATTCCCCCAGTCGGCGCGCCCCGCTCTGCGGCGGAACCCACTGATATCGCTGCACTTGTAACGCGTCGCCCCGGGCATCGCCCGTGCACAGCGAGACGCGTTCCGGAGCTCCCGGAGGACGCGACGCGGCCGTCTCTCGACGGATCGCGCCGCCGCTCTTCTTGACGCGGGGACGTTCATGCGCCGTTCCGTTGCCGTCGCCTACGCAGTCGCCTCGGTGTTCGCCGTCACCTCCTGCGGCGGGGGAGCTCCGTCGCATCCGCCGGCCGTCTCCGACCCCATCGATCTCAAGACGGTGCTGGGCCCGGACGTCGCCGCCGGCGCGACGCTCGACGACGATGGCGGGCGGGTGAGCGTGGCGTTCAACGGGACTGCCTACCTCATGGTCTGGACCACGGAGGCCGGCGGCCTGCGAGGGCTGCGCATCTCCGCGGACGGGGCGGTCCTCGACGCCGCGCCCATCGCCATCGCCACCACGACCGTGGACGAGGGGCCCATCCCTGCGGTCGCGTCCGACGGCTCGGGCTGGATGGTGGTGTGGCAGGACCACCGGGTCCCGCACAACACCAACATCTACGGCGCGCGGGTCGATGCCTCCGGCGCGGTCCTGGACGCGAGCGGGTTCCCGGTGAGCACGGCCCCGGATCACCAGACCGGACCCGCGATCGCCTTCGACGGCGCGAACTACCTCGTGGCCTGGGCCGACCACCGGAGCGGGTCGAGCTGGAACGTGTACGGCGCGCGGGTCTCGCCGGCGGGCTCGGTCCTCGATCCGAACGGGATCGCCATCTGCACCGCGCCGGCCCAGCAGATGGCTCCGGCGGTCGCCTTCGACGGCCAGAACTACCTGGCGGCCTGGAAGGACCGGCGCTCGGGCGGCTCCGACATCTACGGCGCGCGGGTCTCCCCGGCGGGCGCGGTGCTCGACGCGAACGGCATCGCGATCGGGAAGGCCTCCGGCGCGCAGACCGCGCCCGCCGCGGCCTTCGACGGGACCGGCGTGGTGGTCGCGTGGCAGGACGGCCGCAGCGGCGTGGACAGGGACGTCTACGCGGCGCGCGTGACCCGCGACGGCGTGGTCCGGGATCCATCCGGCATCGTGGTCGCGAAGGGCGCGGGCAACCAGGGCCCACCCCAGCTCGCGTTCGACGGACGCTACGTCGCCATCGTCTGGAAGGACGTCGGTACCACCGCGCCCATGGCGGCGTACGCGGCCCGCATGGACGCGACCGGGACCGTCCTCGACGCCGCGCCGGTGTTGCTCGCCCAGCCCACCGGCGGCCGCGTGGCGTCGGTCGCGTCGGACGGCGCCGGGCGCGCCCTCGCGCTCTACGACGTGCCGGACGCGGAGGAAGGGACCGCGCACGTGGTCGGCCGCATCATGACCGACTGGGCCACCCTGACTGCGGCGGGAGCGGGCAAGGGCGCCGGGACGATGACGTCCACGCCCGCCGGCATCGACTGCGGGGCGGCCTGCTCCGCGCCGTTCGACGCCGGGACGGCGGTGACCCTCACGGCGACTCCGGACGGCGACTCCGTCTTCGGCGGCTGGTCGGGTGCGTGCAGCGGGACCGGCGCGTGCACCGTCACCATGAACGCGGCGGCCTCGGTCACCGCGACCTTCCGCCCGCTCCACTGGCTCTCGGTGTCGCTCGGGAGCAAGGTCCACGGCACCGTCACCTCGGCTCCTTCCGGCATCGACTGCGGGGCCACCTGCTCCGCGCACTACGTCGAGGGGACGCACGTGCAGCTCTCGCCCTTGGGCGAGGCCGGGAAGTCGGTCTTCGGCTCCTGGGCGGGCGCGTGCTCCGGGACCGGTCCCTGCGCCGTCACCATGTACGGGCCGCAGGGAGTGGTGGCCTCCTTCCTCCCGGCGTCCACCCTGACGCTCTCCCCCTCGGGCACGGGCATGGGCAGCCTGGCCGCCGCCGGCGCGACCTGCAGCGTCCGCCCGAGCTGCAAGGTCGACATCGCCACCGGGAGCACGGTGGACGTGGCCGCGACGCCCGACCCCGCATCGGTGCTGAAGAGCTGGACGGGGTGCGGGAGCTTCGCCGACGCGCACTGCTCGGTCGCGATGACGATGTCGCGCTCGGTCACCGCCAAGTTCGAGCCGGCGAGCCTCGCCCTCACGGCGGGGTTCATCGGCACCGGCGCGGGCACGATCTCCGGCGCGGGCCTCTCCTGCACCAGCGGGTCCATCGCGGGCTGCACCGCGGCGGTCCCGAACCCGCCCCACACCACGACGTACACGACCGTCACGCTGGCGGCCGCTCCTTCCTCCGGCTCGGTGTTCAAGAGCTGGTCGGGCTGCACGCAGGACGCGGCCGCCCCGGCCGCCTGCAGCGTGATCGTCAACACCGCGAAGAGGGTGTCGGCCCGCTTCGAGCCCGCCAATCTCCTGCTCACCGCCGCGCTCTCGGGCACGGGCGTCGGCACCATCCGCGGCGCCGGCCTGAACTGCACGACGGGCGCCGGCGGCACCTGCACCGCGCAGGTCCCGAACCCGAACCTCACCACGGCGTACACGACCGTCACCCTGACGGCGAGCCCGTCGGCGGGCTCGGTCTTCAAGTCCTGGAGCGGCTGCACCCCCTCCGCCGCCGATCCCTTCACCTGCACGGTCACCGTGAGCAGCGCGCGCACCGTTACGGCGAAGTTCGAGCCCGGCACCATCGCGCTCTCCGCCGTGTTCTCCGGGGCCGGCGCGGGCACCATCACCGGCGCCGGCCTCGCCTGCTCGACCGGCGTCGCGGGGGGCTGCAGCGCCGGCGTCCCGAACCCGAACGGCACCTCGACCTACAGCACGGTGACGCTCTTCGCCGCGCCGGCGAGCGGCTCGGTCTTCAAGTCCTGGAGCGGGTGCACCGCGCTGCCCGACCGCCCCGACGGCTGCACCGTCACCGTGAGCAGCGCGCGCACCGTCTCCGCCAAGTTCGAGCCCTCGACCATCCCGCTCACCGCCGCGACCTCAGGCACCGGCGCGGGCACCGTCACGGCACGGGACCTCCCGCTCTCCTGCACCACCGGATTGGCGGCGGGCTGCACCGCGCCCGTCCCGAATCCGAACAACTCGAGCGCGTACACCACGGTGACGCTGCTCGCCACGCCGTCGGCGGGCTCGGTGTTCAAGTCGTGGAGCGGCTGCACCGCGGTCGACGGCAACCCGGGCGCCTGCACGGTCGCGGTCTCGAGCGCGCGGACGGCGACGGCGAAGTTCGAGCGGGACGCGATCCCGCTCACCGGCGCCACCTCCGGCACCGGCGCGGGCACGGTGAGCGGCGCGGGCCTCTCCTGCACGACCGGCTCCGCCGCCGGCTGCACCGCGTCGGTCGCGAACCCGAACAACACGAGCACCTACACCACCGTGACGCTGAGAGCGTCTCCATCGGCGGGCTCGGCGTTCAAGTCCTGGAGCGGCTGCACGGCGGTGGCCGACAATCCCTTCTCGTGCACCGTCATCGTGTCGAGCGCGCGGACCGTGACGGCGAAGTTCGAGCCGAACGCGATCCGGCTCACCGGCGCCACCTCGGGCACCGGGGCGGGCACGGTGAGCGGCGCCGGCCTCTCCTGCGCCACCGGGTCGACCGCGGGCTGCACCGCGGGCGTCCCGAACCCGGACGGCTCTTCGTCGTACACGACGGTGACGCTGACGGCGACCGCGTCCAGCGGGTCGGTGTTCAAGTCCTGGAGCGGGTGCATTCCGCTCGCCGACAACCCGGCCGCGTGCACCGTCACCGTGAGCAGCGCGCGGACCGTGACGGCCCGGTTCGAGCCGGCCACCTACGCGCTCTCCGCGGTCGTGACGGGCAACGGCAGCGGGACCGTGAGCGGCGCTGGCCTCGCATGCGCCACCGGTGCGACCTCGGGGTGCACCGCGACGCAGGCCAACGGCGACACGGTCACGCTGGTCGCGGCGCCGGACGCGACCTCGTACCTCAAGTCCTGGTCCGGCTGCAGCCAGATCTCCGGGACCTCGTGCACCGTCACCATGACGGCCGCGAAGACCGTCACCGCCACGTTCCAGGCCGCCACGCTCGCCGTGTCCGTGATCGGCGCGGGGACCGGGACGGTCAGCGGCGGCCCCATCGCCTGCGGCACCGGCGCGACCGGCACCTGCAGCGGCACCGTCACCGCCGGCACGCTCGTGACCCTCACCGCGGCCCCCGGCGCGAAGTCCGTGCTCGCGGCGTGGACCGGGTGCACCCAGGTCGACGGGAACGTCTGCACCGTCGACATGAGCGCGGCGCACAGCGTCGTGGCCACGTTCCAGCCCGCGACCCACGTGCTCACCCTGAGCTTCGTCGGGACGGGCGCGGGCGACGTCGCCGCGGTGGTGGGTGGCATCGCGACCGCGAGCTGCGCGTCGGCGGGCGGGACCTGCACGCTCGACGAGGCGTACGGCGCCACCGTGACGCTCGTCGCCACGCCCGCCGCGGGGTCGTCCTTCACCGGGTGGTCGGGGAACTGCACCGGCATCGGCCAGTGCGTGGTCACCATGACCTCGGCCCGCTCCGCCCGGGCCACGTTCTCGTCGCCGTAGGGACCGCGGGTCAGACGCCGCTGCCGCCGAGCAGGGCCGGGCTGCTGGATCCCGGCCCCCGATGATACCGCCGCAATGCGCGCCGTCGCCGCTTCCGCGGCCGGAAAGCACCGGGGCCGGCGGCTCTCGCCACCGGCCCCGTCGCTTCGAGATCCGGGCTCGCGGGCTACTTCTTCTCGCCCTTGCGCGCCTCGATCTCCTTCTCGAGCTCGGCGATCTCGGCGCTCTTCGGCGCCTCGCCCTTCTTCTCCTCGCCGGGCTTGCCGGTGAAGTGCGCCTCACCGGTCGCGAAGCCGCCCGGGGCCATGGTCGACGCGAGCTCCGTCGCGCCCGCCTTCACGCCGCCCGTCACCTTCTTCACGATCGCGTAGCCGAAGAGCGCGAAGCCGACGAGGGGGAGGAACATGAGGAAGAGCGCGCCGAGCAGCGGGATCACCACGAACAGGACCGGGAACGGGAGCTTCACGTACCTCGCGTCCGCGGCGCCCTTCAGCCGGCCACCCTCCGACGCGACGACCTCGACCTCCCACTTCCTCGGATTCCAGTAGTAGCCGCCCGCGACCTGCATCCCGCCCGTGTGCTTGGCCATGGCCTTCTCCTTCTCGCCCTGCGTAAACGTTCGACGCTCGCTCGACCGCTCGCTACTTGCGCTTCCGCTCGATCTCCTCGGCGAGCGCGTCGAGCGCGTCGCCGCGGGCCGTCGGCCCCTTCTCCTCGACGTCGGCGCTCTCCGGGCGCTTGCCGGTGAAGTGCGCCTCACCGGGCTGCCAGCCGGGGCTCATCGTGGCCGCGAGGTCGGTCGCCGAGGCGCGGAACACGCGCAGCACCGAGGCGCCGAGGGCGCGGAACAGCATGATGAAGCCGATGAGGGGGAGGAACATGAGGAAGGTGGCGCCGAGGATCGGGACCAGGAGGAGGGCCGCGATCGTCGGGACCTTGATCCAGCTGCCCGCGGTCTCGGGGAGCTTGCCGCCGTCGTCGGCGATCGGCTCCACGTGCCACCGCGCCGCGTTGAAGTAGTACCCGCTCTGGACCGCGCTGCCGCTCTGGTAGGTCGTCATGGTGTGTTGCTCCTTTCGCTGAGCAATATCTCTCAACGCGCATCCAATCGAAATTGGGACGAGTACCCAATCTCGCGGGAATGAGTCCGGATCCGGACCGGGAGGACTCCCGAGGCCGCCTCGGGTGGATTCCCGATGTGCGGCCTGGCCGCACCTCGGCGAGCGGATCCGGGCGATCGATGACCCGAAGTGGGGAGAAGCGGTGGGAGCTCGGCAAGGCGGCGGGGCGTCAGCCCCGCCGTCCGTCACCGCGGCGCTGCACGCAAGAGCGTGATCGGCACGTCCACCACGTACTCCCGGTCGGCCGACGGGAAGGTCCAGTCCCTCGCGGCCGCCGCGAGGCAGTCCTCGAGCTGCGTCCCCGAGAGATCGCCCGCGCTCGCGACCCGCGTCACCCGTCCCGGCGCCGAGACCGTCAGCCTCAGCACGCTGTCGGCGCGCGCGAGCCGCTTCGCCTCGTCGAGCTCGCCCACGCAGGCCTCGATCGACGGCTGCGCGACCCTCAACGCCTCGCGGATCTGACGATTGCCGCTCTCGCCCGCGAGGAGCTTCGGCGCCTCGTGCGCCTCCGGCGCGGCCGCGGCGGCCGACGCGTCGCGGAGCGCCGACACCACCACGTCCACGCCCTTCGCGCCGGGGCGGGTGGTGATTCGAACGACGACCTGGCCGGGCGCGAGCGCGGCCGCGGCGCCGACGCGCGCCTGGATCTCCGCGGCGCGCCGCTGCGCCTCCGCCATCTGGCTCGGGTCCTCGGCGCGCGCCCACACGAGCAGCTCGCACCGCTCTCGCGCCGCCACCTTCGCGACGTTGGAGAGCGCCTCGACGTCCAGCTCGGAGAGCCGGGCGGCCGGCGTCGCGAACATCACCACGGTCGCCGCGGCGACCGTCTTCTCGGCGGCGGAGACCGGGTGGAGGGCAGGGGCGGCGGACGCCGCGGGGACGGCGGCCTCCGTGGAGATCGCGGTCGGCGACTTCACCACCAGCACGAAGCCGGTCTTCTCCTTCGCCCGCGCGGCCGCCGGCTGCTTCTCCGCGGAGGGCGCCCGTTTCTCGAGGGCCTCGACCCGCTCGGCGCGCGCGTCGAGCCGGCGCGACGTGACGTCGAGCCGCTCGGTCCTCGCGCGGAGCTGCCGCTCGAGGACGTCGACGATCTGGCCCCGCGCGACGAGGCGCGCCTCCGACGCGGCGAGCTGCCGGTTCCTCGCGGCGGTCGCCTGCCTCCGGAGCTCGAGCTGCGCCGCGCCCGACCCGGCGCCGCTCGCGGCCTCCCCGAGCCGGCTCGCCTCCAGCCGCTCCGCGTCCTCGCGCCCCATCGCGTCGCGGTCGCGGCCCCGCGCGGCGTCGAGCGCCGCGAGATCGCTCCGCTCCTGGGCCGCGAGGGTCCGCTCCCGCGCCGCGAGCTGCGCCTCGCGCGACTCGAGCTGGCGCTGCTGCGGGGCCTGAGGGCCGCGGACCGAGACGAGCCGCTCGCGGGCGTCGAGCTGCTGCTCGCGCACGGTCAGCTCCCGCTCCCGGTCCGCGAGCCTGTTCCGGCCGTCGAGCGCGGCCTGCTCGCGGGCGTCGAGCTGCCGGGCGGCGCCGCGCACGCGCTGCTCGCGCGCGTCGGCGAGCGTCTCCTGCGCGCGGACCTGGATCTCGGCGAGGTCCTCCCCCGGCCCCGCGGCCCCCGGCGCGCCGGGGACGGCGGCCCGGGGCTCGGCGCCCGCGGCGAGCAGCAGGGCGATCGCAGCGGCGATCCGCGCCGCGGTGGCCGTCATCGCGGGCCGTCCTCGCCGCCGGGCTCGGCGGCGACGCGGCGGGTGCGGCGAGTGAGGCCGAACTGCGCGAGCGTCCGCTCGACGCTGCGGACGCTCACGGGGTGCCCCTCCCTCGCCAGGCTCTCGGCGATGGCGAGGGCGCTGCGGTCCGGGTGCCGTAGGCGGGAGGTCACGATGTACCGCACCACCTCGAGCGGGCGCCTCCAGGCGCTCCGAGGCCCCGGCGGGCGCGAGAGCAGCCCCTCGAGCCCGCTCTCCTTGAACCGCCGCAGCTTGTCGTAGTACGTGCTCCTGGACCGCCCGTACTGCGCGAGCACGTCGTCGAGGGCGCGCCCGCTCGTCTCGCCCTCCACGAGCATGGCGAGGTCCACGGCGGCGGCGTCCTGCGGACGGATCGGGAGGACGCCCCCGGGTCCCCTGATCTCACGCTCGGTGTTCCTCTTCACGCCCCCGCGCGGAACTGCAAGCGGGGTGCCGCCAACCGCCCGAGGGTCCGGGAGATTTTGGCGACCTCCTCCTTTCCGGACGATGGCCGCGCGGCAGGGCGGCCTCGCCCGCCGGATGCGTCGAGGTCGCCCGGACGCGGAGCCCGCAGCCCTTTCGCGCGCGGAACCCGGGTGGGTCATATCACGCAAGGCTTGCGTGACCCGGCGCTGCACTCCGCCGGAATGTGGGACCCCTGAGAAGGCACGACCCTTGCTCAGGCTGCGGAACGATTGGCGAAAGGGGCGCTCAGGTGCTCGTAGCCGTCGGTCTCAGCCAGAAGATCGCGAACGTGTCGGATCGCGAGCCGCTGGCCGCCGCCGGAGGCGTGCTCGATGCCGCGCTGGCCGAGTACGCCGGGCTCGACGGTATCGACGAGGTGGCGATGCTCTCCACCTGCTACCGGGTCGAGATCTTCGCGACCACCCGCTGCCCGGCCGCCGCCACGCTCGCGCTCCGGCGCGCGCTCGAGGCGCGGGCCGGGCGCGAGCTGCCCCTGTTCGAGCTGCGCGGGGAGGCCGCGTTCGAGCACCTCGTCCGCGTCGCCTCGAGCCTCGAGTCGGCGATCCTCGGCGAGCCGCAGATCCTCGGGCAGGTGAAGGACGCGTTCCAGCGGGCCGTGGACGTCGGCGCGGCCGGCCGCGAGCTCACCGCGCTCCTGGGCCGGGCGCTCCAGATCGCGAAGCGCGTCCGGACGGAGACCGCCCTCGGCCGCGCCGGCGTCTCGTGGGGGCACGCCGCGGCGACGCTCGCGGAGAAGGTCCTGGGCCCGCTGCGCGGGCACGCGGTCGCCGTCATCGGGGCGGGGGAGATGGCGCGGCTCTCCGCGCAGCACCTCGCCGCGCAGGGCGCCTCAATCGTCGTGCTGAACCGTACCCTCGCCAACGCCGAGGCGCTCGCGGGCGAGGTCGGCGGGACCGCCCGGCCGCTCGAGGCGCTCGAGGACGAGCTGCGCCGCGCCGACGTGGTGGTGTCCGCCGCGCCGGCGGCGCCCGACGCGCTCCGGCCCGGGCCGATGGCCGCGGCGATGCGGGCGCGGCGGCGCCGGATCGTCCTCGTGGACCTCGCCGTGCCCCGCGCGATCCCGGCGGACACGGGGCGCGTCGAGGACGTGTACCTGTGCGACGTGGACGACCTCGACCGGTGCATGCGCGCCGCCCTGGACGACCGCGCGCAGGCGGCCGCCCGCGCCGGCGAGATCGTCGCCGAGGAGCTGGCCCGGTGGGCCCGGAGCGAGGCCGAGCGGCGGGCCGCGCCGCTCATCCAGGAGATCCGCAGCCGCGCGACCGCGATCGCCCGCGAGGAGGTGGAGCGGACGCTCCGCCGCGTCGGCGAGGATCCCGAGCTCGCGCGGCGGCTCGACGCGATGGCGGGGTCGATCGTGTCGAAGCTCCTCCACGAGCCGAGCACCCGGCTCAAGCGCGCGGTCTGCGACGGGGGCCCGGGCGACGCGCTCGTCGAGGCCGCGGCGCAGATCTTCGGCGTGCAGGCGGACGGCCGGCCGACGCCCACGGGTGCCGCGTAACCGCCCGGCGCCCGGGGGCTTCCCCGCGCGGCGCCCGCCTGCAATGATGCGCCCCGACCCGAAGCAGAGATCCCGGATTCGATGAACTTCTTCGAGCGCGCCTACCGACCGCTGGACTCGAGCTTGCGGGCGCGCATCCTCCTGCCCACCGCGTTCCTGTTCGCGGTCACGCTCTACGCGATGGTCGCCTCCGCCGTGCACTTCTACGGCGCCGACATGGAGCGCGGCCGCCGGGACCGGGCCGAGCTGTTCACCGGGATGGTCGCGAGCGGCGTGTCGAACGTCATGCTCTCGGGACAGCCGCAGGCCGTCCCGGCGCTCTTCGACACCGCGCTCGCCCACGGCGCGGACCTCGTGAGCGCGAGCCTGATCTCGCCGTCCGGGCACGTCGCGGCGTCGTCCTCGCCGGCGCTGCTCGGCACCATGCCGTGGCGCGACCTCGAGCGGTTCAGCCGCTCGACGGTCGTCACCGCGCCCGCCGGGCGGGAGGCCGAGTACGCCGTGATCCAGCCGGTCCTGAACGGCGAGGCGTGCGCGCGCTGCCACGGGACGAGCTCGCGCGTGAACGGCTGGCTCGACCTGCGCTTCACGCGGGCGCCGGTGCTCGCCGCGCAGGCGCAGCTCGGGCGCACGCTCGCCCTCTCCGCGGCGGCCGCGTTCGTGGTCCTCATGGGGATCGCGCTGTGGCTGCTCGGGCGCGAGGCGGTGACCCCGCTCCAGCGGCTCGTCGACGCGATGAAGCGCGCCGAGGCGGGCGACCTCAGCGTCCGCGCCGACGAGGGGCGCCCGGACGAGCTCGGGGTCGCCGCGCGCGGCTTCGACGCCACGCTCGCGGCGCTCCGGCGGAGCCAGAACGAGCTCGAGGCGTTCTACCGGGAGCGGATGGTGCGCGCGGACCGTTTCGCGGCCGTCGGCGAGATCGCGACGGGGCTCGCCCACGAGATCAAGAACCCGCTCGCCGGACTCTCCGGCGCGCTCGAGCTGCTCGCGGAGGACCTCCAGCGCGATCCGCGGCAGGCCGAGATCATCGGAGAGATGCGGCACCAGGTGATGCGGCTCACGCACACGATGGAGAGCCTGCTCAGCTTCGCGCGCCCGACGAAGGCGAGGTTGCGCTCGACCGACGTGAACGGCACGCTCGAGAAGGTGCTGTTCCTCATCGGCCAGCAGTCGCGCGGGGGGGTCGAGGTCCGGTCGGAGCTCGGCGAGGAGCTCCCGGCCGTGCTCGCGGATCCGTTCCAGCTCGAGCAGGTGTTCCTGAACATCTGCCTGAACGCGTGCCAGGCGATGCGGGAGAGCGGTCGCCTGACCGTCACGTCCCGTGGCGGCGACGGGAACGTCGTCGTCGAGATCGCGGACACCGGCCCCGGCATCCCGCCCGACCTCCGCGCCCAGGTCTTCAAGCCGTTCTTCACGACGAAGCGCGAGGGGAACGGCCTCGGCCTCGCCATCTCGGCCCGCATCGTCGCCGAGCACGGCGGGCACATCGGGTACCGCTGCCCGCCCGACGGCGGGACAGATCTTCACCGTGACGCTGCATCAGGCGCGCTCCGGGCGCGCCGCGGAGCACGCTGCATGACGAGCCGCCCCGCCCGCGTCCTCGTGGTGGACGACGAGAAGCTGATCCGCTGGTCGGTCGCCGAGCGGCTCCAGCGGAGCGGGTACGAGGTCGTGTCCGCGGAGTCCGGCGAGCAGGCGCTCGAGGTCATCGCCGCGACCCCGCCCGAGCTGATGCTGCTCGACGTCCGGCTGCCCGGGATCGACGGGGTCGAGACGCTGCAGCGGGCGCTGGCGCTGAAGCCCGAGCTCGCGGTGCTGATGATGTCGGCGCACTCGACCGTGGACATCGCGGTCGACGCGATGAAGCGCGGCGCGATCGACTTCCTCGTGAAGCCGTTCCCGTTCCAGGCGCTCGACGCCGCGGTCGAGCGGGCGATCGCCGCCGCGCGCACGCGGCGCGACGTCGCGACGCTCAGCGCCGAGCGGCGGGGCCCGGGCGCGCTCGAGGCGCTCGTCGGCGCCTCGGCGGTCATGGACCAGGTGCGGACCATGGTCGGCCGGCTCGCCGCGAGCGACACGACCACGGTCCTCATCGAGGGGGAGAGCGGGTCGGGCAAGGAGGTGGTCGCGCGCGCCATCCACTTCCAGAGCGCGCGGGCCGAGCGGCCGTTCCTTCAGGTGAACTGCGCGGCGCTCCCCGAGCACCTCCTCGAGTCGGAGCTGTTCGGGCACGAGCGCGGCGCGTTCACGGACGCCCACGCCCAGAAGCGGGGGCTCTTCGAGAGCGCGGACGGCGGCTCCGTGATGCTCGACGAGATCGGCGACCTGCCGGCGGGCGGCCAGGCGAAGCTCCTGCGCCTCCTCGAGAACAAGACCTTCCGCCGCGTCGGCGGCGTCCAGGAGCTCCGCGCGGACGTGCGCGTCATCGCGGCGACGAACGTGAACCTCGAGGAGCGCGTCGCCGAGGGGCGGTTCCGGGCGGACCTGTTCTTCCGCCTCAACGTGATCCGGATCGCCGTCCCGCCGCTGCGCGATCACGTCGACGACGTGCCGATCCTCGCCGCCCACTTCATCGCCCGGTACAACCAGGAGATGAAGCGGCAGGTCCGCGGCGTGTCCTCGGCGGCGATGGAGATCCTGAAGGGCTACCACTGGCCCGGGAACGTCCGCGAGCTCCGGAACGTGATCGAGCGGGCCTTCATCCTCCACGCCGGCGCGGAGGACCTCCGCCCCGAGCACCTGACCGCCGAGCTGCGCAGGGTGGGGCCGGCGCCGAAGCGGCCGGAGAAGCTCGTGCCGCCCGTCAGCGAGGACGGCCTCGTGCTCGACGACGTGGAGCGGAAGCTCATCGCCGAGGCGATGGAGCGGGCGAGCGGGAACCAGTCGAAGGCGGCGCGGCTCCTCGGGGTGTCGCGCGACACGCTCCGCTACCGCCTGAAGAAGCACGGCATGGCGTGATCTCCGCTCTCCTCGACGGGGAGAGGGCGGGCCGGGAAGGCGGGGCGGCTACGCCGCGTCGTCGAGCTCGATCGGCGCGCCGTCCGTCGGCCAGTCGATCTCGATGGCGAGCGCGCGGAGCTCCTCGCGGAGCTTGTCCTTCGCCCGGATCTCGAGCTGCCGCGCGCGCTCGCGCGAGAAGCCGAAGTGGTCGCCGAGCTCCTTCAGCGTCATCGGGCGCTCCGCCATCACGCGCTGCTCGACGATGAACCGCTCGCGGCGGTCGAGGTGGGCGAGCGCGGCGCCGATCTTCCCGGACACCACCGTCCGCTCCTGCGCCGTCGAGAGCTCGTCGTCCTGCCCCGGATCCTCGGACGCGACGAAGTCCACGTGCGAGCTGCCGCCGTCCTCGCCCATCGGCGCGTCGAGGGAGAGGTCGCGCCCCTCCATCCGCAGCTCCATCTCGCGGACCTCGCCCGGCTTCACGCGCAGCCTCTTCGCGACCTTGTTCGCGTCGCGGCCGTCGGAGTCGGAGCCGTGCTCCGTTGAGGTGCGGTCGAGCTCGCGCCGCGTCCGCGCGAGCGAGAAGAACAGCTTCCGCTGCGCCTGCGTCGTGCCGAGCTTCACGAGCGACCAGGAGCGGAGGATGTAGTTCTGGATGTACGCGCGGATCCACCAGACCGCGTACGAGATGAGCCGGATGCCCTTGTCCGCGTCGAACTTCTGCACGGCCTTCATGAGGCCGATGTTCCCCTCCTGGACGAGGTCGGCCATGCGGAAGCCGTACGAGCGGTACTCGTACGCGACCTTCACGACGAACCGGAGGTTCGCGGTGACGAGCCGGTGCGCGGCGCGGGTGTCGCCCTGGGCTGCGAACTCCGCGCGCGAGCCGCTGTTCCTCCTCGGGCGTGAGCAGGGGGAAGCGGTTGATCTCGGAGAGGTACCGTTCCAGGGAGTTCGGGCTGGTCGAGACGGTCGCGCGCTTCATCGGAGCCCTCCGGTACCTACTGCTGTACCGCTTGGGCACCTACATAGCAACCCATGTGCCGCCAGGGTCGGCAGAATGACGCACGTGATATCGATGGGTTGGCTGTCCGGCAGCAGGGCGACCGGGACCTTTGGACTGTAAGCATTACCGTGCGATCGGGGAAGCCCCCACCTGGCTGGGGTTTTTGGCTGTAAATTCTTCCGGTCCCGAGGCACGCATGGGGCAAAACCCCCTTCGGGGCCTCGCATCCGATCCGATCTGAGCAGGAACACCTCGGAAGCGGTATGGAAAGCGGACGGAGCGACGCGTGGCGGACGAGGCGGAGCGGACAGAGGAGCGCGCGACCGACGGGGCGGAACGCCGCCGCGCGTTCCTCGGCTTCGTCGCGCACGAGGTGAGGAACCCCCTTTCGACCGCGCTCTGGAGCGCCGAGCTGCTCGGGCGGATCAGCGCGGAGGAGCGCGGCGGCGCACGCGGCGAGAAGCTCTCGGCGATGTGCCTGCGGTCCATCTCGCGCGTGCGGCTGCTCGTCGAGGACCACTTCCTGTGCGAGCGGCTCGACGCGGGCGGAATCGCGGTGCGCGCCGACGCCGTGTCCGTGCGCGAGGCCGCCGAGGCCGCCCTGGAGCGCCGGCCGGCCGACGTCGGCGACGTCGCCCTCGACGTCGAGGCTGCGGTGCGCCTCCGCGGCGACCGCAACCTCCTCGAGCGGGCGCTCGAGGCGCTGGTCGCGACCGCGGGGCGGGATGGGGCCGCGGTCCGGATCACCGTCGAGCCTTCGGGGGACGACCTCGCGGTCGTCGTGTCGGGGAAGCCGCCCGAGTCGCCGACGGTCGACGACCCGGCGAAGGGCTCGCCCAGCGAGCCGAGGGGGAGGGCGCTCGCGCTGCCGCTCGTGCGGCGGATCGCTTCGGCGCTCGGGGGCGCGTTCTCCTTGTCGGGAGACCGCTACGTTCTCACTCTTCCCCGGCCGGACCACGACGAGGCCCGGCGGGATCCCGCCGCGCATCCATGAACGCTCCCCTGGTGCTGGTCGTCGACGACGACCCCGACATCCTCGAGGCGATCTGCGACATCCTGGGGACGGAGTCGTACCGCGTCGCGCGGGCGCGGAACGGCCTCGAGGCGCTCGAGCGCGTCGACGCGGAGCGCCCGGACGTGATCCTGCTGGATCTCATGATGCCGGTGATGGACGGCGTCACCTTCGCACAGGCCCTGCGGCAGCGGCCCGCCGCCTCGGACGTCCCCATCCTCATCATCTCCGCGGACGGGAACCTGCAGCGCGCGGCATCCGTGAACGCCCGCGGGTACCTCGCGAAGCCCTTCGACATCGACGCCCTCCTCGCGCACGTCGCGGCGATCACGCGGGGCGGGGAGCCGCGTGCGGGCGTCTGACGGGCGAAATCCCGACGCGGGACGCGGGCTTCGCTTGACACCCACGGCGGCGCCGGGTAGAAAGCCCACCCTTCCAAGGCACGTCCTCCGCGGCCCGTTCGACGCGCGGCGGACCAATGCGAGGTGAATCATGGCGACAGGACTGCTGGCGAAGAAGGTGGGGATGACGCAGATCTTCACCCCCGAGGGCGACTGCATCCCCGTGACGGTGCTGGAGGCGGGCCCGTGCACGGTGGTGCGCCGGAAGACCGCCGAGAAGGACGGCTATCACGGGATCGTCCTCGGCTTCGAGCCGCTGGACGAGAAGCACGCGTACCGGCTCTCGAAGCCCGAGCTGGGCGTCTTCAAGAAGGCCGGCACGCCGGTCTTCCGCCACCTCCGCGAGATCCGCGTGAAGGACGCGAAGGTGCTCGGCGAGCTCAAGCCCGGCGACGTCCTCACGGTGGACAAGGTCTTCACGCTGAACCAGCGCATCGACGTCTCCGGCGTCACGAAGGGCCGCGGGTTCACCGGCGTCGTGAAGAAGTGGAAGATGAAGGGCGCGGCCCGCGACGCCTCGACCTCGCACGAGCACCACCGGCACGTCGGCGCGATCGGGCAGCGCAAGACGCCCGGCAAGGTGTGGAAGGGCAAGCACCTCCCCGGCCACTACGGCACGGACAACGTCACGATCCAGAACCTCACGGTGGCGGGCATCGAGGCGGACAAGAACATCCTCCTCGTCACGGGCGCCGTCCCCGGCCACGCGGACGGGCTCCTCTTCGTGAACACGGCCGTGAAGGGCCAGCCGAAGCCGAAGCAGAAGCAGGAAGAGCGGGCGCGCGCGAAGCCGAAGGTGTAACCGGCCTCGCGGCGATCGCCGCGGCACGCGCGCCGTCCGGGGTTCCGGACGGCGCGTCGCCGTCTCGGGGCCAAAGGGCGGCCCGGCGGACCGTGGTACGGTGTGCCGGATGAATGCTGCGGTCCAGGGCAACGCGCGACTCGCGGTGGTGCTTCGGGTCGTCCTCGCCGGCGGGAGCCTCCTCCTGTTCGCCGGCGATCCGGCCGTGCCGCCGCAGCGGCGGCTCTTCGGGATCGCGGTGCTCGTGTCGTTCCTCTCGTACGCGATCGTGCTCTGGGCGGTGTCGGCGCGCTCGGGCCGGAGCGTCCCGGCGCGCGTCGCGCCGTGGATCGACGTCGCCTGGGTGACGCTCCTCGTCGTGGTGAGCGCCGGAACGAGCGACGTCTTCTATCCGCTCTACCTCTTCCCGATCCTCACGGCGGCGTTCGGGACGGGGTTCCGCGACGGCCTCGCGGTCCTGCTCGCGAGCACCGCCGCGCTCCTCGTGGACGGCGTCCTCACCATCCCCCGATCGCGGGATTCCCGGACGACATCCCGCGGTACGTGAGCGGCCCGCTGACCCTCCTCGCCCTCGGCTACCTCATCGTGGTCTGGGGCGGCCACGAGGTCCGCCAGCGCGCCCACGTCGCGCTGCTCCGGGAGGTGACGGCGCTCTCTGGCTCGCGCCTGGGGCTCGACGGGACCCTGACGCGCCTGCTCACGACGCTCCGCGCCTTCTATGCGGCGGATGCCTGCGTCCTCGTCGTCTCGGAGGACCGGCGCTGGATACGCTCGGCGACGAAGGGCCGGCCCGCCGCCGCCCCCGAGGTCGCCCTGCCCGACGAGCTCGCGGCGCTCCTGCTCTCGCCCGCCGGCGCCGCCTTAGCGGCGCGGCGCCGGCGCTGGCGCGGCTCACGCGTCGAGACGCTCGGTCCGGAGTTCGTGACCGCGGTCCGCGCGGACGAGCTGCTCGACGCGCTCGACGGCGCATCGCTCGCCTCGGTCCCGGTGCGCTTCCGCGCGAACTCCGACGCCCGGCTCTACGTCGTCCGGAGCAAGGGCCGCGCGCTCGACGGGCACGACGCCGCCTTGCTGCTGCAGGCGGCCGCCCAGGTCGCGCCGGTGCTCGAGAACGTCCGGCTCGTGGACCGGCTCGCCGAGGACGCGGCCGAGGAGCAGCGCCGCCGCATCGCGCGCGACCTGCACGACTCGGTGATCCAGCCGTACCTCGGGCTCCGGCTCGGGCTCGGCGCCGCGGAGCGGGCGCTCGCCGCCGGGCGCTCGGTGGAGGGGGCGGCGCAGGTGGCCCGCCTCGCGACCCTCGCGGACGGCGAGATCGAGACGCTCCGCGGATACGTCCGGTCGCTGCGGGAGGGAGGCGCGGCGTCCGCAGCCGGCCTCCTGGGGCCCGGGCTCGAGCGGTTCTGCAGCCGCTTCTCCGAGGCGACGGGGATCCGCGTCGAGGTCTCGACCGAGGGCGATCCGGTGCGCGACGATCGC
The DNA here is from genome assembly GCA_963821195.1 of uncultured delta proteobacterium. Taxonomy (GTDB): domain Bacteria; phylum Myxococcota; class Myxococcia; order Myxococcales; family Anaeromyxobacteraceae; genus Anaeromyxobacter. The sequence continues at coordinate 13,269 of CAWGDE010000022.1, read as the reverse complement.
GTGGCCGGCGAGGTGTTCCAGATGATCGCGGAGGCGCTCTCGAACGTGCGCCGGCACACCGACGCGGGCAGGGCCGAGATCCGGATCAGCGCGGCGTCGGGGCGCCTGCACCTCACGATCGCGAACGAGCGCGCCGGGGATCCGGTCGCCGAGTTCTTCCCGCGCTCGATCGGCGAGCGCGCCGCGGCGCTCGGCGGGAGCGCGCGGGTGGAGCCCGGGCGAGGCAGCACGGCGGTCCACGTGGAGATCCCGTTGTAGCTTAGGCGAGGCGACGATGACGACGCTCTTCGTGATCGACGACCACCCCGTGCTCCGGGAGGGCATCAAGATGCTCCTCGAGGCGGGCGGCGACGTGAAGGTGGCCGGGAGCTCGGCGACGGCGAGCGCCGCGATCCCGGCGCTGCGGGAGCGCCCGCCCGACGTCGTGCTCCTCGACCTCGATCTCGGGACGGAGGACGGCCTCGAGTGGCTCCCGCGGATCGTGGAGGCGGCGCCCGTCTCGAAGGTCCTCATCCTGACGGCGCTCCGCGACCGCGCGCGCGACGAGGAGGCGCTGCAGCGGGGCGCGCGCGGGCTCGTGCTCAAGGACGCGCCGCCCGACGTGCTCGTCGCCGCGGTGCGCGCCGTCGCGGCCGGGGGTCTCTGGTTCGACCCGCGCGTGCTCGCCGCGCCCAAGAAGCCGGCGGCGCCCGCGCCGGCCGACCGGCTCGCGGGGCTCACCGCCCGTGAGCGCGAGATCGTCGCGCTCATCGTTCAAGGGCTGCGGAACGAGGAGGTGGCGCGCCGGATCGGGATCACCGAGAAGACCGTGCGCAACCACCTCACGGCGGTGTTCGACAAGGCCGGCGTCTCGAGCCGGCTCGAGCTGGTCGTGCTGGCGTTCGGGGCTGGGTACAAGAAGCCCGGCAGCCCGGCCTGAGCGCCCGCCTCGGCTTCGCCGCCGCTCCGCGGCCGCGCGCTACGCCGGCGCGCCCGCCTCGCCCTTCTTCTTGTCCCGCTCCGCCTTGTACCGGGCGTGCGGGTCGAGCGACTTCTTCCGTAGCCGGACCGACTTCGGCGTCACCTCGACGAGCTCGTCCTCCGCGATCCACTCGAGCGCCTTCTCGAGCGACATGTCCCGCGGCGGCGTGAGGATGATGTTCTCGTCGCGGCCGGCGGCGCGGATGTTGGTGAGCTTCTTCTCCTTGCAGATGTTGAACTCGAGGTCGTTCTCGTGGCTGTGCTCGCCCACGATCATCCCCGAGTAGACGTGATCGCCCGGCTTCACGAAGAGGTAGCCGCGCTCCTGGCAGTAGAAGCAGGCGTAGGCGACGACGTCGCCCTCGCGGTCCGAGACGATCGCGCCGCTCTGTCCGCTTCTCGATCCGCCCCTGCCACGGCTCGTACCCGTCGAACTGCGAGGACATGATCCCCTCGCCGCGGGTGAGCGTCAGGAACTCGGTGCGGAAGCCGATGAGGCCGCGGGCGGGGACCCGGAACTGTGAGGCGCGTGCGCTGCGAGCCCATCGGCTGCATGTCCACCATCCGGCCCTTGCGCGTCCCCATGCTCTGCGTGACGCCGCCCACCCCGTCCTCGGGGAGATCGCACACGAGCAGCTCCATCGGCTCGTGGACCTCGCCGTCGTGGGTCTTGAGGATCGGCTCGGGGTTCGAGACGGTGAGCTCGTACCCCTCGCGGCGCATGGTCTCGACGATCACCGCGAGCTGCAGCTCGCCGCGCCCGACCACCTTGAACGCGTCGGGCGTGTCGGTGTCCTCGACGCGGATCGAGACGTTCTTGTACGCCTCGCGGAAGAGCCGCTCGCGCAGGTTCCGGCTCGTGACGTACTTGCCCTCCTTCCCGGCGAAGGGCCCGTCGTTCACCTTGAAGACCATCGACATGGTCGGCTCGTCCACGCTGATGCGCGGGAGGGCGACCGGGTTCGCCGGGTCGGCGATGGTGTCGCCGATGCCGATCTCCTCGACGCCGGCGATGCAGATGATCTCGCCGGGGCCGGCGTCCTTCACCTCGACGCGCTTCAGGCCGTCGTAGACGTAGAGCCGCACGACCTTCGCCGGGACGATCTTGTTCTCCTCCCGGATGACGGCGATGGTGTCGCCCTCGTGCAGGACGCCGGACATGAGGCGGCCGATGGCGAGGCGGCCGACGTAGTCGTCGTAGTCGAGGTTGTCGACGAGCATCTGCACGTGGGTCGCGTCGCCCGCGGGAGGCGGCGGCACGTGCGAGAGGATCGCGTCGAAGAGCGGCTGGAGCGAGTCCGCCTCGAAGGCGCCCTTCAGCGTGTGGGCGGCCCGGCCCTCGCGCGCGATGGCGTAGATCACCGGGAAGTCGATCTGGTGCTCGTTCGCGCCGAGGTCGATGTAGAGCGAGTAGACGAGGTCCAGCACCTCCTTCGCGCGCGCGTCCTGCCGGTCCACCTTGTTGATGACGAGCACCGACGGGAGCCCGAGCGCGAGCGCCTTCGAGAGCACGAACCGCGTCTGCGGCAGCGGCCCCTCCGCGGCGTCCACGAGCAGGAGCACGCCGTCCACGAGCCGGAGCGCCCGCTCGACCTCGCCGCCGAAGTCGGCGTGGCCGGGGGTGTCGACGATGTTGATCTTCACGCCGCCGGTAGGTGACCGCGGTGTTCTTCGCGAGGATCGTGATCCCCTTCTCGCGCTCGAGGTCGTTCGAGTCCATGACGCGCTCGACGAGCTGCTCGTTCGCGCGGAACACGCCGGCCTGGCGCAGCATGTAGTCGACGAGGGTGGTCTTGCCGTGGTCGACGTGCGCGACGATGGCGACGTTGCGGATCTGCTCGCGGGGGATCATGGGACCCTTCGGACGGACGTAAAAGGCCGAGACTTATAGTCCTTTCAGGGCCTCCGCCGCAAGCAGAAGCGCAGTCCCCGTGCGGTCCCGCGGCCCCCCCTCGCCCCGGCCCTCGCCCCCCGGCCGTCCGCCCGGGGAGAGGGGGATCCTCGGAATCGGGCGCACGGGGCGTGCGTGATACGCTCTCCGCTCCGCGATGCCGCAGGTCATCCTGTTCGTCGACGACGAGCCCGACGTGCTCGAGCTGCTCCGCCGCACGTTCCCGGCGGCGGACGGCTACGAGGCGCTGACCGCGCGCGACGCGGACGAGGCGCTCGCGATCCTCGCGGAGCGCGACGTCGACCTGCTCGTCACGGACCAGCGCATGCCGCGGATGACCGGCGTCGAGCTCGTCGAGCGCGCCCGCGCGATCCGCCCGGACCTCTGCGCGATCCTCCTCACCGCGTACACCGACCCGAAGGACATCGTCGCGGCCATCAACCGCGGCCAGGTCTACCGCTACCTCGTGAAGCCCTGGGAGCGGGCGGACCTCCGCCAGACGGTGAAGGGCGCGCTCGAGCAGGTGGCGCTCCGGCGCGAGCGGGCGCGCCTCCAGGACGAGGCGGAGCGCCGGCTCGCGGCGCTCGAGGCCGCGTCGAAGATCGCGCGGGAGGCCGGCGCGGCGGAGGGGAACGCGCGCCTCCTCGAGCGCGTCGTGGAGCACCTCCCGTCGCTCGTGCCGTGCGACGTGGTCGCGGCGCTGCTCGCGGCGGACGACGCCCCGACGCTCATCATCCGGCCCGTCGCAGACCTCCCGGAGAGCGCGCTCCTCTCGGTCAAGGAGGACGCGCTCGCCGCGTACCGGGAGCACGCGCACGCGGAGCTCGCCGAGGGGGCCGTGAGCGTGCGCGTGGCGGGGCGCGGCCGCGGCGCGCGGCCGGAGAAGTTCGCCTCGCGGCTCACGCTCCCCGTCGAGATCGGGGGCGCGATCGCGGGGGTCGTGCTCGTCGAGAGCGCCGCGCCGGAGGCGTTCAGCGACGGGGACGCGCGGGTCCTCGACCTGCTCGTGAACGAGCTCGCCGAGTCGCTCCGCGCGGTCGCGAGCCGGACCGCCGGCGAGCGCGAGCGGCTCGAGCGCGTCGTGGAGAGCATGGCGGACGGCCTCGTCTACGCGGCGCGCGGCAGCGGCGAGGCGGTCGCGAATCCCGCCGCGCGGCGGCTGCTCGGCGCGGCGCGCGAGGGGCCGATCCGGACGGACTGGCTCGCGGGCGTCCTCGGCTTCCACCCGCTCGACCCGCTCCGCGCCGAGCCCGGCGCCGGTGCGGCGGGCGCGACGGAGATCCGCGCCGGCGACCGCACGCTCGCGTGCGTCGCGTCCGCGGTCGCCGAGCGAGGCGGCCGCGCGGCCGGGGTCGCGATCGTGCTCCGCGACGTCACCGAGCAGAAGCGGGCGCAGGAGCGCAAGGACGAGTTCGTGCAGGTCGTGAGCCACGAGCTGCGGACGCCGCTCACCTCGATCACCGGCGCGCTCGACCTCGTGCTCGGCGGGCTCGTCGGCACGCTCGACGCGAGGCAGGCGCGCTACCTCCGGATGGCGCGGGACTCGGCCCACAAGCTGAACGCCATCGTGGACGACCTCCTCGACCTGGCGCGGCTCGGGAAGGGCAAGCTGCAGATCCAGCCGGACGTCGTCTTCCTCGACGAGCTCGTCCGGTCCGCGGTCGAGCGCTGGCAGCCTGCCGCCGCGGAGCGCGGCCACGAGCTCGTCGTCGAGACGCCCGGCGAGCCGGTGCGCATCGTGGCGGACGCCGCCCGCATCGGGCAGGTGCTCGCCAACCTGCTCGGCAACGCGATCAAGTTCACCGCGCCGAACGGCGTCATCCGCGTCCGCGTGGTCCGCTCCTCCGCGCTCGTGGGCGTCGCGGGGATCTCGGTCTGGAACTCCGGGGAGGGAATCCCGGAGGAGGACCTCGAGCGCATCTTCGAGCGGTTCGAGCAGGCGCGCACCGAGGAGACGCGACAGGCGCCGGGCACCGGCCTCGGGCTCTCCATCTCGCGCGGCCTCGTCGAGGCGCACGGCGGGAGCATCTGGGCCGACAGCCGGCCGGGGGAGGGCGTCCGGTTCTCGGTCGTGCTCCCGCTCGAGCCGGTCGCGGAGGCGCCCGAGCGCCCCCCGCTCGCGCCCGACGCGCCCGAGGCGCTCGTCGTGGACGACACGGACGCCGCGCTCCTCGTCCGCGGCGTGCTGCGCACCGCGGGGATCCCGTCCCGGGACGCGCAGAACGCGGAGGACGCGGTCGCGCTCGCGCGCCGCCGGCGCCCGCGGCTCGTCGTCTGGGACCCGCTGTTCCCGAAGCTCGCGGGCGTGCCGCTCTCCGAGATCATCCGCCACGACGCGGAGACGCAGCGGGCGGCGCTCCTCGCCCTCGCCCCGCCGCTCGGGCGCGAGCCGGCGTTCCGGGGCGGCGCCGACGCGTTCCTCGAGAAGCCCGTGGCGCCCGCGGCCCTGGCCGAGACGGCGGCGGCCCTCGTCCGCCAGGGGCGGCCCGCCGGCGCGCGCGTGCTCGTCGTCGACGACGACCCCGACATCCGCGCGATCTGCGGCGCGGTGCTGCGGGGTCACGGCTACGAGGTGGACGAGGCGGAGAGCTGCGCGCGCGCGCGGCAGCTCGTCCTCGAGCGGCGCCCGCAGGTCGTGCTCGTGGACGTGGCGCTCCCGGACGGCGACGGGTTCGCGCTGCTCGAGGGGCTCGCCGACGCGCGCGCCGCCGAGCCGTTCGCCGCGGTGTTCGTCACGGCGCGAGGGGAGGTCGCGGACAAGGTGCGCGGCCTCAAGCTCGGCGCCGACGACTACCTCACGAAGCCGTTCGCCGCCGAGGAGCTCGTCGCCCGGGTGGACGCGGTGCTCCGGCGCCGCGAGGCGGCGCTCGCCGCGTCGCCGATGACCCGCCTCCCCGGCGGGCGCGCGATCGACCGCGAGGTGGAGCGCCGGCTCCAGGCGAGGGTCCCGTTCGCGCTGTCGTACCTCGACCTCGACAACCTCAAGGCCTACAACGACACGTACGGCTACGCGAAGGCGGACGGGGTCGTCCTCCAGACCGCCGGGATCCTGCGCGACGTCATGGCGAACCGGGGCGGGGAGCAGGCCTTCCTCGGGCACGTGGGCGGCGACGACTTCGTGCTGCTCACCGCGGCGGAGCGCGCCGAGGAGGTCTGCCGCGAGATCATCGCCGCGTTCGATCGCGTGATCCCCCTCTACTACGATCGCGAGGACCGCGAGCGCGGCTACATCGAGGCGAACGACCGCTACGGGACGCGCCGCCGGTTCCCGATCCTGTCCCTCTCCATCGCGACGGTGATCGCGGCGCCGGGACGGTTCGCGCAGCACGCCGAGCTCGCGCGCGTCGCGGCCGACCTGAAGGGGCGAGCCAAGCGCGTCGTCGGGAGCGTGCACCTCGTGGACGACGGCGCAGGCGGGGCCGGCGGTGCCGGCGGGGCCGCGGCGTGCGGGCGGGTGTCGCCATGAACCTGCAGCGCCGCATCGCGCTGTTCCTGCTCGTCGCGGCGCTCGCGCCGCTCGTCGGCGTCGGGTTCGCGGTGCTCACCCGATCGCAGAAGGAGCTCGCCCGGCGCGCCGCGGCCGAGCACGAGGCGCGGGCGCGCTCCGGCGCGGCCAGCGTCGCGGCGGCGCTCGCCGACGTGGACGCGTCGCTCGGGGCGCTCGCCGAGACCTGGCGGCCGGACCGGCTGAGCTACCGGGAGCTGCGCGGGATGCTCCTCGTGCTCTCGCGGCAGGTCCCCGCCTCCGACGCCGGCGTCGTCGTCGACGCGGACGGCTCCGCCCGCGCCGTCCTCGGCGAGGGATTGGGGCCGTCCACCCGGGCGTTCGTGGACGCCGTCCGCGGGGCGAAGGGGGCTCCCCTCCGGCGGCTCGTGCTGCGCGCCTACGACGACCCGGAACGCGGGTGGCAGCTCGCGGCCGCGCGGGCGGTCACCGTCGTGGACGGGCGCGACTGGCTCGTCGGCGTCCGCCTCTCCACGGACGTCGTCCGGCGCCCGCTCGACGCGGCGGTCCCGGAGGGCGGCGCGGCGTACCTCGTGGACGGCGCGCGCGTGCTCCTCGCGTCCGCGGGCGCCGGGGCGATCTCCCCCGAGCAGCGGGAGGAGCTCGCGGGCCGCCTCGACCTCGAGCGGGCCGGCGCCGTCCAGGGGGAGCGGGTGCTCGCCGCGTGGGCGCCGCTCGGCGACGGGACCGGCTGGGCGGTCCTCGTCCTCGTCCCGGCGGAGCGCGCGTACGCCGCGGTCGCGTCGATGCGGCGCGGCGTCCTCGGCGCGTCGCTCGCGGTGCTCGCGGCCGTGCTCCTCGTCTCCGGCCTCGTCGCGCGCGGGACCATCCGCGGGCTCGCGCGCATCGACACCGCGGCGCGCGCCCTCGGCGCGGGCGACCTCGCCGTCCGGCTCCCGGAGGGCGGCAACGACGAGGTCGGCGCGGTGGCGCGGACGTTCAACGCCATGGCGGGCGAGCTGCAGGAGGCCCGCGGCCGGCTCGAGCGGTGGAACGAGGAGCTGCGGCGCGAGGTCGAGGCGCGGACCCGGGAGCTGGCGCTCGCGCAGGCGCGGCTCGCCGAGGAGCAGAAGCTCGCGGCCATCGGCCGGCTCGGGGCCGGCGTCGCGCACGAGATCAACAACCCGCTCACCGGGATCCTCGGTCACGCGCAGCTCCTGCTCGAGCAGGCGGAGCGCGGGGCGGATCGCGAGCCGCTCGAGCGGATCGAGGCGCTCGCGCGCCGCTGCCGCGACGTGACCCAGAGCCTGCTCCGGTTCTCGCAGCGGGGCGCCGCAGCCGCCCGCGACGACGTCGACCTGAACCGCGTCGTCGACGACGCGCTCGCCCTGTTCGCGGGGGCCGCGCACGCCGACGGGATCCCCGTCGCGGCGGACCTCGCGTCGCCGCCGCCGCGCGTCCGGGGCGACGCCGGGCACCTCGCGCAGGTGCTCCTGAACCTCCTCTCGAACGCGCGGACCGCGTGCGAGGGGCGGCCGGGCGCCGGGATCGCGATCTCGACCGGGCGCGAGGGCGGCGACGCCGTGCTGCGCGTTCGCGACGGCGGGAAGGGGATCGCGCCGGAGCACCTCCCGCACCTGTTCGAGCCGTTCTTCACGACGAAGGACCGCTGGGCGAGCGTCGGCCTCGGGCTGTCCGTCTCGTACCGGATCGTGTCGGAGCACGGCGGGCGCATCGAGGTGGAGAGCCGCCCCGGCGAGGGCGCGGCGTTCACGGTGCGCCTCCCCGCCGTCCCGTCCGCGACGGTATAGTGCGCGTCCATGGGGGCGCGGCGCGAGCAGGCGATCTTCTGGGCCGTCGCCGCGCTGCTCGTGGCCGGCACCGCCCTCGCGTACCGGCTCCTGCTCGGCCCGACGCCGGCGCCGCGCGCGCCGGAGGTGGCCGAGGCCGCACAGGCGCCCCTCGGTCTCACCGTCTCGAAGGTCTCGGGCGAGGTGACGATCGTCCGCGGCGGCGCCCGCTCCCGCGCCGCGCCCGGCGACGCGCTGCGGGCCGACGACGCGATCGAGACCGCGCCGGGCGCGCGCGTCGCCCTCGCGGGGGAGGGCTACGAGGTCGCGCTCGAGGAGGGCGGCACCTTCGACGTGCGGGAGATCACGGCCGAGCTCTCCCGGTTCCACCTCGGGGCGGGCCTCGTGTCGGCGCGCGTGAAGGACGACCCCGGCCGCGCGGTCGAGATCGAGGCCGCCCCGGGCTCGACGGTCCGCACGCGCGGCGGCGACGTCGCGGTGGCGCGCTCGGGCGACACCGTCGCGGTCGGCGTCGAGCGCGGCTCCGCCGAGTTCGCCGCCGGCGGCGGGACCGTCGTGCTCGCCACGGGGCAGCAGTCGGTCGCGGCGCCCGGGGCGCGGCCGTCCAGGCCGACGCGCATCCCCGAGTCGCTCCTCCTCAAGGTGACCTGGCCCGTCGAGCGGACGACGAACCGGCGGCGCATCGTCGTCACCGGCCGGACGCAGCCGGGCGCGATCGTCGTCCTCGGCGACGAGCGGGTCGACGTGCAGCCCGACGGGCGGTTCACGCACGTCATCTCGCTGCGCGAAGGACGGCAGCGGCTCTCGGCGCGGGCACGCGCGGTCGGCGGCGCCGCCACGGCGGACGGCCCGGTGGTCGTGCTCGACACGCGCGCGCCGGATCCCCGGTTCGACACGTCCGGCCTCTGGGCGAAGCCGAAGCGCTAGGCGCCGGGCGGCGCGGGTCGCGGCGGCGCTGCGCGTGCGGACCCACCTCGCGCGGGCCCGGGTCGGATTCACGGACGGCGCGTTCGGTTCGCGCCCGTGCGCCGTGTCTTGCGGCCGCATGGCGCAGGCCTCGTACGCCGCGTCCGGGTGCCCCGAAAAGCCGTACCAGAGGCCGCTTGACCGGGCGGGGTGCGAGCACCCAATATCCCGCGAACTCCGATAGCGGGGGGGGGATCACCTGGCCTGGTTGCGTGAGATCGCGTGGGTCGCGGCGCTCGCCGTGTGCGTCCCGGGCGCGGCCATCGCGAAGCCGGTCGGGACCTTCGGCTTCCTCGTGGCGGACCCGGGCGACCAGACGCGCCCGTCCATCGACGGCCAGTTCGTCGTCTACTCCGGTCCGGGTCCGACGGGCGGGCTGGACGTCTGGCTCTACAACGGCCTCCAACGGACGAACCAGGTGATCGCGAGCGGCGCGGGCGACGGCCTGGGGCCGGAGCCGGACGTGTCGCTCAACACCGCGATCTACCGCGGCCCCTCGGGCATCTCGATCGAGTTCTGGCAGACCGATCAGCGCCTGCGCGACCCGCCGCCGGGCGGCGACGGGCCGGTGTCCGCGCCCGCGATCGGCAACGGGGTCGCGGCCTGGGAGACGGGCACGAGCGGCGCGCGCGACATCCGGGTGAGCCGCTGGGCCGAGGGGCGCGAGTGGACGCTCGGCGCGCCGGGCGGCGGCGCCGCGGTCGGTGATCAGTACGCGCCGGCGGCGTTCGACGACCTCGTCGGCTACGTGGACGGGGCGGACGGGGGCGCGGTGTGGCTCTACGACTCCGTGGCGGAGACCTTCCAGCGCGTCTGCGACGGTGTCGCGACGAGCGTCACGATCGGCAGGGACGCCGCGGAGCCGTTCGTGGCGGTCGCGCGCGCCACGCCGGAGCACGACGAGGACGTCGAGGTGTGGAGTCCCGGCGGATCGGCTCCGGTCGCCGCGCTGCGCGTCCCGGGCGTGCAGCGGAACCCGCACATCTCCGGCCCCTGGGTCGGGTTCGAGGACGTCTCGACACAGAACTCGCAGGTCGTCGTGTGGAACTGGCGGACCGGGCTCGTGTTCGTCCCGCACCCGAGCACGACCGAGCAGGTGCTGAACGACATCTCGCTGCTCGACGCGCAGGAGGTCCGCGTCGTGTTCGAGGACAGCTTCTCGCCCGAGACCGGCCGAGACATCGCGCTCTACGTGCTCGACGTGTCGCCGCTCGTCGACGACGGGTCCCCGAACGGCTATCCCTTCCAGCCACCGCCGCCGCCCGTCGAGCCCGCCCGCTGCGACGACGCCTCCGCCGTGCCGCTCGCGACGCTCCACCTCGCCCGCAAGAAGGGGGCGCCGCTCGCCGGCCAGGTCGTGTTCCCGGCCCCTCCGCCCGCGGGCGCGAAGGAGCTGCCGGTCCTCGTCTGCATCGACGCCGACCACGTCTCGGCGGCGTGGGTGACCCTGGACCACGAGGCGATCGCGCGGCCGTCGGATTTCAGGCCGTCGGTCGTGCACCTCGAGGTCCACGGCGAGGTCGAGAAAGGCGTCGGGCGGCTCGCGGCCGTGATCGCCGGCAAGCCTGGGGCCGCGCTCGACGTGCGCGTCTTCGCGGATCCGGCCTGGCACGGGAGCGGCGACGACGACCACGGCGGCTGCGACCACGACGGGGACCACGACGGCGACGGGGACGCCGGCGGCGACGGGGATCACGGCCGCGACGGGGACCACGGGCGCGACGGGGACCACGGCCGCGACGGGGATCACGGCGACGACGGCGGCCGCGGCGGCGACGAAGGCGGTGACGGTAACCGCGGCACCCGCGGCGGCCACGGCGACAAGGTCGTGTCCGCCGTCGGCGCGACGGGCGCCAGCGGCGGGTGCGCGAGCGCCCCGGGCGACGCCGCCGTGGCGCTCGTCGGGCTCGCGCTCCTTCTTGCGCGCCGGAGGCCCCGAGGCGGGTAGCATGCGGAGGCGATGACCGCCTCCCTCCTCGCGCTCGCCCTCGCCGCCGCGCCGGAGATCCTGCTGCCCCCGTGGCCGCTCTCCGCGGACGGGGAGCTCGTCGCCGTGCGCGGGGGCGCGTCGCTCGCCGCCACGGGCGCGGCGGTCGAGCGGGTGGCGCCGGGGCTGTTCCGCGTCTCGCCCGAGCCGGGCGTGTCGCGGGTGCGGCTCTCCGCCGGGGGCGCCGCGCGGGACGCCGAGGTCGACCCGCCGCCCGGCGAGATCGCGATCTCCTCCGCGCCGGCCGCGCCGGTGAAGGGGCAGGACGCCGGGATCCGGATCGAGCTCGCGCTGCCGGCGGACGGCCCCGGGGCAGCGGCGCCTCCGGAGATCGTCGCGTCGTCGGGGCGCGTGCGCGACCTCGCGGCGGCCGGGCCGGGCCGCTTCACCGCGGTGTTCGAGCCCGCGCCGACGCGCCACCCCGAGGTCGCCGTCCTCGTCGCGTTCGCGGCGCGGTGTCCGCTCTGCGCGACGCCGCGCGCGATTGGCTACGCGATCGTGCCGCTCGCCGCGGCGATCGACCTCCCGGGCCGCTCCGAGCGGGGCGCCCGCACCACGCTGCGCGTCGGCGGGCGTGTCTTCGGGCCGGCGGTCGCCGACTCCGCCGGGCGCTTCTCGATCCCGATCGTCGTCTCGCCGGGCGCGCGGCTCGGCGACGCGACGTCGGTGGACGCAGCGGGCAACCGCCGCCAGACGCGGATTGACCTGAAGCTCCCGGACGTCGACCGGCTCGCCTGCGCGGCGTGGCCGCGCGCGGTGCCCGCGGACGGCCGGAGCGAGGCGTCGGTCTGGTGCGTCGCGTCGTCCGCCGTCGGCGAGGCCGCGCCCGGCGCCGCGGTCGCGCTCTCCGCCTCGGCCGGCGAGGTGGGTCGCCTCGCGCCGTTCCGGGGGGCGCTCCAGCGCGCGCGCTGGCGCGCGCCCGCGGGCGGCGGCGGCCGGGAGGTCGTCCTGGCGGCGAGCTATCCCGACGGAGGGCCGGCCCCCGTCGACGCGCTCCGCGTCGCGCTCGCGAAGGGCGCCCCGGCCGAGCTCCGAACGCGACTCGCGCGCGAGCCGGTCCCCGCCGGCGAGACCGTCGCGGCCGAGACGGAGGTCCGCGACGCGCAGGGCGACCTCCTCGGCCGGCCCTCCGGGCCGCCGGGCGCGACGGAGGGCTTCGTCGCGCCGGACCGGTTCGTCGCGCGCGCCACCGCCGGCGATCTCGTGCAGCAGGCGCCGCTCGCCTTCGCGCTCGCGCCGGGCGACGACGTCGCGAGGCTCGCCCTCCGCCGGGAAGGGAACGACTGGATCGCCCAGGCTCGCACCGTGGACGGCCGCCCCGCCGCCGGGGTCGCGCTCCGCTTCGGGTCCGGAGGCCATGCGACGACCGACGCGCGGGGCGAGGCGCGGGTCCGCGCGCAGGGGGAGCGCGAGAGCGTCGTCGCGGGAAACGGCGCGCGCGCGGCGGGCTGGGCGGGGATCGACGCCGCCGCGCCGCCGTTCGGGATCTCGCGCACGATCGCGGTCGCGCTCCAGCCGCGCGCGCCGGTGGACGTCGTCGCGCGCGTCGACGCGGGGGTGCTCCGCTGGCGCGTCGCCGACGGGGCGGGGCGCGCGCTGCCCGGGCGGCCGTCCGGCTCCGGTCGGCGGACGTCCGGCTCGGCCCGCCGGAGCGCGACGGGGACGGCGGCCGCGCCGTGCTGCAGGGCGGCCGCGGCCCGGTGGCGGTGGTCGACGAGGCGTCCGGCGTCGCGGCGATCGTGGAGGTCCCCTGATCGCCCTCCGGTCCGCGGCGGCCGTCGCCCTCGCGCTCCTTGCCGCCTGGGCGCGCGCGCAGTCGCCCCAGTCCGTCGAAATCGGCGCGGCGAGCGGCCCGGGCGCGACCGTGGTCGGGCGCGTGTGCGTGGACCTCGACGGCGACGGCCGCCGGCGAGGGCGACCCGGGCGTCGCGGGCGCGCGGATCCTCGGAGAGGACGGCGAGGTCGCGCTCGCGGACGGCTCCGGGAGGTTCCACCTGCTCGAGGTGCCGGCGCGCGTCGTCCTCTCCCATCGCTCCGCCTACGGCGGACACGCGGTCGCCCTCGAGGGGCTCCGGGTGTCCCGCGCGTTCGAGCTGCCGCCGGTGGGCCGCCCAGGTGGAGCTCGCGGTGCCGCCACCCCGGAGCGGCGCCGCGCCGGCGCTCGAGCCTGCCGGCGGGATCGGCGGACCGCCCTTCGCGCGCGCCGGAC